>CAVOWH010000019.1:0-20096 GCA_963700055.1 uncultured delta proteobacterium
GGAAATGAAAGGGGTGGCCGGCGTCCATCTCATGGCCATCGAGTGGGAGCACCGGGTTCCGGAGATTGCCGAAAGGGCCGGCGTGCTTCCCCGGCCTACGCTGAGTTAGGCGCGGCATGCCGTTGGACTGAAACGGACCATCGTTGCCTTTTACTTTGCGTCGTAAGACTTCAGTTTCCGGCGCAAAGTGTTCAAGCCGACTCCGAGGGCACGAGCGGCGCGGACTTTGTTGTGATTCATCTGCCGGTAGACGCTTAGAATGTGCTGTTTTTCGATCTCTTCGAGCGACAAGGCCGGGCTGCCAGGCGACAGGCTTTGGGGAGGAGCGGAGACAGGGCGGCGCATGTGAGCCGGGAGGTGTTCCGCTGCAATATCCTTTCCGTGCGCCAACTCGACGGCCGCCCGCAGAACCGCCTGGAGCTCGTTGATATTGCCCGTGAATGGATAGGCTCCAAGCGCAGTTAATGCAGACGCATCCAAACGCGACGCCCTGCCTTTCAGACCCCATTTCTTTAGGTGATAGTGGCTCAGAAGAGAGATGTCCTCGGGCCGTTCCCTCAACGGCGGAAGGTGGAGCCAATCTCCTCGAAACCGGTATAACAGATCTCTTCGGAACTGCCCGGCGCTAATCATGGATGCCAAGTCCGCCTTTGTGGTGGCGATGAAGCGCACGTCAATCTTTTGCGGGGCGCTGCTTGCCGGCCACGATAACTCATTCTCCTGCAACCAGCGCAGCAGCTTGTCCTGCATCTCGATCGACAGGTTCGCGATCTCGTCCAACAAAAGGGTGCCTTGATGGCAGCGTTTCAAATAACCGCCGGGCGGCGGGGCTGTTCCAGAGGCGATCTCATCCGAGCGGTCCCGGAAGTTCTCTTGGGACTTTTCATCGCTCCAGGCCGCCGCATCAACGGATAGGAAAGGATTCCCCGCCCGGGAACTGGCGTCGTGAATTGCTTTAGCAAGGAGCTTTTTGCCGGCGCCGCTTTCGCCCGAAATCAAAATCGGGCCGTCGCTGGCCGCATGCAGCTCGGCGGTCTTCAGCACCCGCAAGAAGCTACGTGAGTTTGTGATAATCTCTTTGAAGGCGGTAGGGTTAACCAAGGCCGGGGGGATGCTGCCACGTTCCGCCTGCAAAATGTCCAGGAGACGTTTCCGTTCCAAAGCCCGCCGAGCCACCGACACCAGTTCCTCGCTAGTGAACGGTTTGACCAGATAAGCATATGCGCCTGTGCGCAGGCACTGAATGGCAGTGGCCTTGTCTTCGAGAACAGCGATCGCGATGCATTCGGTGGCCGGACTGTTTTTCTTGATGGACACCAGCAGTTCTTGCCCACACCCATTCGGCATGCTCACATTGATCAGTGCGGCATCAAATGGTGTCGGCGATTCGATATGCGCGACGGCCTGCGAGGGATCTTCCTCGGTGACCACTGCATTAAATCCGCTGGATAGCAGAACGCTGCGGATAAACTCTGACGAATCGCTATCGTCGTCAACAACGATGAGCCGGGATTCCATTCTATCTGCCTCAATGAAATTTAATGCGCCATATTGGCACACTCTCCGTTTGAATTCAAGTGTCCTAAAGCCGAACCCACCTGCTCAGTGCATCGTTTCATAAATACGGTTGCATGCGTTTCGCCGTCCGTTTCCTGCCTACCCTCTTGAGTTAGAGGAGGTAGGGTGGAGGGTGATGGGATGGTGTCATTCGTGATTCTATTTATGAAAAACGCCGCCGAGCCAAGTTTATGAATAAATATTCAATTGTTATTACGGTAATTAAAGCCATCAGGATTATCTCCAATATAAATATTTATACATTAATATCAATATAATATGAATATTATTATTTTTATTGACACTCGACACGTTGGTTGATAAATAAATGAATAATCATTCAACTTAATATTTCAGCTTCGATGAATACTCAAAATCATTCGAGCAAGCATTCAAAATATCATCGCATTCTCGAAGCCGCGGTCAAAGTCTTCGCCCGCCAAGGCTTTCACCAGTCCACTGTTGCCCAGATCGCCAAGGAAGCTGGTGTGGCCGATGGAACCATCTATCTTTACTTCAAGAACAAAGACGATATTCTGGTTCATTTTTTCGGCTTTAAAGCCAAACAGGTATTCGACCGTTTCCGCGAAGAGGTCGCCCGCGGAGCCGACAGTCTGGAGAAGTTACGCAACCTTGTGCGCGTGCACCTGAGCGAGTTCCAACGCGATCCCGACATGGCGATCGTCTATCATGTCGAGACGCACCAGATCAGCCGCTTAGCCGAGGATCAGATTCGGGTGATGGGCAAGATGTACCACGATATCATTTCCGATATCGTGGAGGAGGGGCAGCAGAAGGGCCTGCTCCGCCGTGACCTTTACCTCAGCCTGGTCAAGCGCCTCATCCTCGGCGCGGTGAATGAGACCATCGGTGCCTGGCTGCACTCCGGACGCAGCTACGATTTGATATCTATGGCCGATCCCCTGGCGGAGCTTTTCATAACGGGGATCGGAGCGCCCGCACGCCCATCTGAGAAGATATGAAAGGAGAGTAGAGAAATGGCTCAACTGATTGCCGACCGCCGGGATGTCGATTTTGTTCTGCACGAACAACTGAACGTGGTTGAACTGGCCCAGCACGAACGATTTGCGGAATTCAACCGCAAAGCGGTGGACCTCATCATCTCCGAGGCGCGCAACCTGGCCATCAAGGAGATCATGCCGACCCAGAAGGACGGCGATCGTCAGGGCGCGCGGTTCGACAGCGGCAAGGTCGCGGTGCCCGAGTCTTTCCACAAGGCCTGGAAAGCTTTTAAGGAAGGCGAGTGGCTGGCCATGACCGAAGACCCTGAATGGGGCGGACAGGGCATGCCGCGCGCGGTGGCCATGGCGGCCGCCGACTATCTGAACGGCGCCAATTTCGCCTTCATGATGTACGCCGGGCTCACCCATGGCGCGGGAAAGCTCCTAGAGCACTTCGGAACGGAAAAACAGAAAAAGCTTTTCTTGAAGAAAATGTACACCGGCCATTGGACAGGCACTATGTTGCTGACCGAACCCGAGGCCGGATCCGACGTGGGGGCCCTCACCACCTCGGCCGCAAGAAATTCGGACGGCACTTATTCCATCACCGGCAACAAGATCTTTATCTCCTCCGGCGAGCATGACCTGGCCGAGAACATCATTCATCCCGTTCTGGCGCGCATCGAAGGCGCGCCGGCCGGAACCGGCGGGATTTCGCTCTTCCTGGTGCCCAAAATCTGGGTGAACGACGATGGCAGTCTCGGGGAGCCGAACGACATCGTCTGCACCGGTGTTGAGGAGAAGATGGGGATCCACGGCAACGCCACCTGCTCCATGGCGCTCGGCAGCAAGGGCCGCTGCCGGGGAATGCTGCTCGGCGAGGAAAACAAAGGCATGCGTGCCATGTTCCTGATGATGAACGAGGCCCGTCTGCTGGTGGGCTCGCAGGGGCTGGCCTGCGCGAGTCCGGCCTACATGTACGCGGTGAACTATGCCCGCGAGCGCATCCAGGGGCGTCACCTTCTCCAAGCCCTGGAAAAGAGCGCCCCCTCGGTTCCCATCATCCAGCATCCGGACGTGCGGCGCATGCTGATGCTGATGAAGGTCTACGTCGAGGGCATGCGCAGCCTGCTTTATTACGTCGGCCGCCTGGAGGACCGCCAGGCCACTGCCGACAGCCCCGAGGCGCAAGCCAAATATCAGGGCATGATCGATTTTTTGATCCCCATCGCCAAGGGGTATGTCACGGAGAAAGCCTGCGAGGTCTGCCATCTGGGCATCCAGGTCTATGGCGGCTACGGTTACATCCGTGAATACCCAATGGAGCAACTGTTGCGGGATTGCCGAATTACCCCGATCTACGAAGGCACGAACGGCATCCAGGCCATGGATTTGCTGGGCCGCAAACTGGGCCAGAACAAGGGCCGGCCGATGATGGATTTGCTATCCGAGATCCAGGCCACCCTGACCGCCGCCAAAGCCGCTCCGCGCACCGCGCCCTTCGCCGAGAAATTGGAGGGGATGATCGGTAAGCTGGGTGAGGTCGCGATGCACATGGGCGCCAAAGCCATGTCCGACAAGATCCTGACCGCGTTTGCCTTCGCTCACCCGTTCATGGAGGTGTGCGGGGACGTGGTGATGGCGTGGATGCTGCTGTGGCGCGCGCGCATCGCTGCGGAAAAGCTTGCTGCCGGAGCCAAGGAGAGGGACGCGCTCTTCTATGAAGGCCAGCTCAAGAGCGTTGAATTTTTCACGCACACCATCCTGCCGGTGACTTTCGGCAAGATGAAGGCCATCTTGAATGCGAACAGCGCCGTCGTGGACATTCCCGAGGACGCCTTCGGGGGCAAATAGCCCGGCCTGGCGGACGCATTCTCCGATGGCGCGTTTCTCTCCCGGGAAGGGCGGTCCAAGCGCCACGGCACCCATTGTCCGGAACGGCCATTCATGCTATACGACATCTTTCACAAGAAGCCGCCGGGATGCCGGGGAGCGCCGGCGGTCTCCATCGGGACCCCCGTATCGTCACAGGGGCGCAAGCGAGCAGGCGGGCGGCTTTGCGGACGTTGCGGTGGGCCGAACCAAGTCCAGCCATTGCCCAGAGTGAAACCAGAGTGAAAGGAGAAACATGCAGCCGGCTCTGATCTCTCCCCCCAACGCAGCGTTTCTTGGAATACCGGCGACGGTCATCTATATCCTTATCCCGCTGGTGGGGATTGGGGTTTTTGCCTACATCATGAAGCACCGGATGGCGCCGCTGCTCAAGGCGGCCCCGGATCAGCGCTTCAGCCGCTATCCGGAACGCATTCAGGCCGTGATCAAAATCTGGCTGGGCCAGTGGCGACACCCGCGCTACCTTCTGGCCGGCGTGCTGCACATCATCGTCTTCTTCGGGTTCCTGACCCTGGCCGCCCGTTCCACCCAGCTGGTCATCCTCGGGTTCGTCGACGGGTTTGCTCTGCCGGGGTTCGGCGGCGCTTTCGGCCACCTTTACAACCTTCTCAAGGACTATGCCGGCACAGCCGTCTTCGTTTGCGCCGTGATTCTCGCCGTGCGGCGCCTGGCCTTCAAACCGGCGCGCTATGCCGTTCCCGACCGTTACGGCAAGGACCACACCCCCGAGGCGGTTCTGGTGCTGGGGCTCATCTGCACCCTGCTCGTCAGCGAGAGCGTGTTCGACGCCAGTCTGGTCGCGGCGCAGGCCGCCCAGGGCCAGCCGACCCACTTTTTGTCCCCCCTGACGCTGGGGTGGTTCTTCCGCCACCTGTTGGCCGGCGCCGCGCTACCGACGCTGCAGGGGCTGCACCTGGCGGCCTACACGGTCCACGACCTGACCTTTTTCTTCTTTCTGTGCTTTTTGCCGATGGGCAAGCACTTTCACGTGATCACATCGCTTTTCAATGTCTTCTTCATGCGCCTGGACACCGGCAACGTGAAGCCCGTGCGCCACGGCGTGGATGAGAGCCGGCTGGACGAACTCAAATCCTTCGGCGTCAAGAAGTTCGAAGACTTCACCTGGAAGCACATGCTGGACTTCTACAGCTGCGCCGACTGCGGCCGCTGCTCGGACCGCTGTCCGGCCAACCGCGTCCAGCGTCCGCTCTCGCCGCGGTTCATCTCCATCAAGGCGCGCGACCGGTGCTTCCAGCTTTATCCGCTCTGGGGCCAGAAACCCGCGGAGTCCCAAGCGCTGATCGGCGGCATTTACAGCGAAGACGAGATCTGGTCCTGCACCACCTGCGGCGCCTGCGAACAGGAGTGCCCGCTGGGGATCGAGTACATCGACAAGATGGTGGATCTGCGCCGCGGCATGGTGGACGAAGGCATGGTGCCGCAGTCGCTGCAGAAGCCGCTTTCCGCCTTGGAAAAGCGTGGCAATCCCTGGGGCAAGCTGGAGAAGAAGCGCACGGACTGGGTGGCCGGGGTGGGTGACGGATGCCGCGTGAAGCTGCTTGAAAAGGGCGAGGCGGCGGAGACCCTTTACTTTGTCGACAGCATCACTTCTTACGACGACCGCATGCAGAAGATCGCCCAGGCCACGGCGCGCATCCTGTGCGCGGCCGGGTTGGATTTCGGCGTGCTGGGCAAGGACGAGAAGGACAGCGGTCACGAGGTGCGGCGCTTCGGCGAGGAGATGCTTTTCCAGGCGCTGAAGGAGCACAACACGGAGACCATCCAGGCGGCCGAGGTCAAGCGCATCGTGACCACCGACCCGCACGCCTACAACGCGCTCAAAAAAGACTACCAAAACCTGCCGCCGGTCCAGCACATCAGCGAGGTGATCGTGGACGGCGTGCGCAGCGGCAGGCTCAAACTCCAACCCACGGATAACGGGTCCAAGGCCTATGTCTACCACGACCCGTGCTACCTCGGGCGCCACAATGCGCTCTACGACGCCCCGCGCCAGGCCATCGACGCCATCCCGGGGATCCGGCGCGCGGAGATGAGCGGCGACTGCCGCGACCGGTCCTTCTGCTGCGGCGGCGGGGGGTTGATGCTCTTCTACGAGCCCGAGGAGGAGATGCGCATGGGGGTGGTGCGGGTGAAAATGGCCCGTGATGCCGGCGCGGATGTGATCGTCACCGCCTGTCCCTTCTGTCTCGTCAACATCGAAGATGCCATCAAGGTGGCGGGGCTGGAGGGCCAACTGGAAGCGGTGGATCTTTGTGAATTGATTGATCGTCATCTTCAGCGATGACGCCAGCAAAGAAATCCTAAGGGAGGGACACGATGGAGATTCTGGTATGCGTGAAGAGGGTCCCGGATTCGGCCGAAAACGAGATCGAGGTCAAGCCGGGCGGCGCGGACATCAAGCGCGACGATCTCGTCTATTCGGTCAACGAATGGGACAACTATGCCGTGGAGGAAGCGATCCAGATCGTGGATCGGGTCGGCGGCGCGGTGACGGTAGTGACGATCGGCGCTGACGAGTCGGAGGAAGTGGTGCGGCGCGAGATGGCCATGGGTGCGAACAACGGTCTGATGCTGGTCGACCCGATCTTCGAAGGTTCGGACGGTCGCGGCATCGCCGCCGTTCTAACAGCGGCGGTGCAAAAGGGGAAATACGATCTGGTGCTCACCGGCGCTCAGGCCGACGACGGCGCCGGGCAGGTGGGCGGCATGCTGGCGGCTCTGCTGGACTGGCCGTATGCCTCGCTGGTCAACATGATCGAGGTAAAGGATAACAAGCTGCGGATCGGCCGCGAGATCGAGGGCGGCAACCAAGAGATCAACGAGATCATGCTGCCCTGCGTGCTCTCGATTCAGACCGGGATCAACGAGCCGCGCTATGTGGGCATCCGCGGCATCCGCAAGGTGGCCTCGGTGGAGATTCCGGTCATGAATGCGGCGGCGCTCGGTATGGAACCCGCCGGTCTGGGCCAGGCGGGCGCACGCGTGAAGCGTATGGACTACTTCGTTCCGCCGGCCGGCGTCGGCGCCGAGATGCTGGAGGGCAGCACCGACGAGATCAGCGCCAAGTTGGTCGATCTTCTGAAAGTCAAAGGAGGGCTCAAGTAATGGCCGCGCAGGTTTTTGCATTCGTACTTCACAAGGACGGCAAAGCGGACGACACGGCTCTGGAACTGCTGGCCGCCTCGCAAAAAATTGCTCCCGGCGCAGCCCCCGTCGCCATCGTCACCGGCGCGGGGGCGGCACTTGACGGCGTGTGTCAGGAACTGGCCGCCGCCTTCGCGGAGGTATGGAAGTTCGCCAACGATGCCTTGGCCTACCCCAACGCTGAAATCATCCGCCTGCTGTTGCTGAAGGTCCTGCCCAAAGGCGGTACGCTGCTCTTGCCGCACACCACCTTCGGCATGGACCTGGGGCCGGGGTTGGCCGTCAAGATGGACGCCGTCTATGTGCCGGATGTAACGGCGGTCGACGGGCTGGACGGTGTCACGCTTAAGGCGGTGCGACAGGAATTCAACGGACAAGTCAGCACCCATCTCGCCTGCGACATGTCCAGGGGGGCGGTGATCAGCGTGCGGTCGGGGTGTTTCCCGGCCGGTGAGCCCGGGTCCGCGGGCGGCCGGGTGGTCGACAAGTCCGGCGAGGTCGGCGAGCTCGCGGCCCGGCGGCGGTTTGTCGAGGTGCTGCAGGCCGAAGTCGGCGACGTGGACATCACCAAGGAGGATGTCCTGGTGTCGGTCGGCCGGGGCATCGGCGACAAGGAGAACCTCCCGGTAGCGGACGAGCTGGCCAAGGCCATGGGCGCCGTCGTGTCCTGCTCGCGGCCGGTGGTGGACGCCAAGTGGTTGGAGAAAAGCCGCCAAGTAGGCACCTCGGGCAAAACGGTGAAACCCAAGGTCTACCTGGCGCTCGGCATCAGCGGGTCCTTTCAGCACATGGGCGGGCTCAAGGGCAACCCCTTCATCGTCGCCGTCAACAAGAACCCCAAGGCGCCTATCTTCCAGGTGGCCAACGTGGGGGTGGTGGCCGATGTGCTGGAGTTCGTGCCGGAGCTGACCGAGAAAATCAAGGCTGCGAAGTAACAAAAGAGTTCAAGGGACCGAAGATTCATGGGCTCAAACCAAGAGACGTGCTTCTTTTGCCCGCGTTTGGTTTTGACATGCGGCGCCATTGAACCCTTTTTAAACACGGAGGACACGTGAAGAAAAGAATTTCAACGGACCAGGCGCCTCATGCGATCGGGCCCTATTCCCAGGCGATTCAATTCGGCAACCTGCTGTTTGTATCCGGGCAGGTTCCAATTGACCCCAAGACCGGTAACCTGGTGCCGGGCGACATCGAAGCGCAGACCAAACAGGTCATGGAAAACCTCAAATCCGTCGTCGCAGCGGCGGGCCTGACTTTAGCCGATGCACTCAAGGCTACTTGCTTCCTCAAGAACATGGGTGATTTCGCCAAATTCAACGGCGTCTATGGTGGTTATTTCGGTGATACCCCGCCGGCGCGGGAGACGGTGGAAGTGGCAAGGTTGCCGAGAGATGTGCTGGTGGAAGTATCGCTGATCTGCGGGAAGTAGCTGATGGGGTATTTGGGTGTTCTGGTGTTTGGTTGTCTGGAACCAGCAGAATACCCATATACCCCAATATCGAAAAAACACAGCTTAGCAGCAGGGTGCTGCGACCTCGAATCCCGATCGAGGGCCAGGCGCGGGCGAATTCGAAGGCATCGCATCATAGCCTGGGGATCAGGGCCCAACGGATCACCCAGTTTTCGCTGAAGTCGGCGCGATTCAGGCAGACGATGCCGCTGTTCTGAAATGCGATGACCGGTTTTTCCTGCGATCCGGTCACCAGCAGCGCCGCCAGCCGCTCCATGAAGGGCAGGTGGCCGACCAGCATGAGGTTGCTGCCTGGTTTCAGAGAACTCCAATGGGGCAACATCATCCAGCGGGCCCAGGCCAGAAGCTTCCCTGATGCCGTCAGGGGGATCAAGCGTCGCTGCTAGGATTTCGGCGGTCTGCCGTGCGGGGGTCTTCCCGCTTTGAAGAATGCCGTCGATCTTCAGGCCGAAATTTTTTGACAGGCGGGCGGTATGCTCCGTGTCCGCCATCCCCTCCGGCGATAGACCTTGGTCCGGGTCGATTTCCTTCGGCAGACTTCTGCCGTGTTGCACCAGATAAAGCGCCATGGCATGCCTCCTTGTCATTCTGCACTTGTAAGGATAACATAACCCAAGCGCCAAATAGCTTCAACCGGTTCCATCGACACAGGTGGGGATTGAATGCGGATTGTCACCAGACCGGACTTCGACGGCGTCGTTTGTGCGGTCCTGATTGCGGATGCCCTGGGAATCGAACAGCCGGTGCATTGGGTTGAGCCGAACGACTTGTCGAAGGACACGGCCGACATCCGGCCCGGCGATATCGTCGCCAACCTTCCTTATCATCCCGATTGCGATACGTGGTTCGATCACCACTCCACGAATCGAACCGATCGGCCTTTTAAAGGTCTGTTCCGCGACGCACCCTCGGCCGCCCGCAACGTGTTCGACTATTTTCCGGGCAAGTTCAAGCGGGACTACACTGATCTGGTTTATTGGGCCGACCGCATCGACTCGGCCGATTTTACCCAGGACGAGGTGCTGCACCCGGAAAAGTACGATTACGTGTTGCTTTCCATGACCGTGTCGGGAGAGAAAGGGAAAGAAGAGAAGTATTGGAACAAGCTGGTGCGCTTGCTGCGCGAAAGAGATGTTGGGCAAGCGATGGCGGATCCGGATGTCGAGGCTCGCTGTCAAACGGTGATCAGGGAGAACAGCGAGTACGCCGATTGGCTGAAGAAATACACGCGCATCGAGGGACAGGTGGCCATCACGGATTTTCGCTCCCTGGGCCAGCCCCCATCCGGCAATCGGTTCCTGTCCTATTCCCTTTTTCCGGAAACCGTCGTCAGCGTCCGCATCCGCTACGAAGATCCCCAGAAACAGACCGTCGTGGTCAACATCGGCCACAGCATCTTCAATCGGAACTGCAACCTCCATGTCGGCAGACTGCTCACCGCCTTCGGAGGCGGCGGCCACCGCGCCGCCGCCTCCGCCCGGTTTCCGGCGTCCAAGGCCGCCGGCTATTTGCCGCAGATCATCGCTGCCCTGGTGAAAAACCAACCGATCCTCGTGTGATAAGTGGGCGTAGGCTCTATCTCGACACGAGAGGAGGTGAAACTGCCCAGGTATTTGACGTGGACAACGGCCTCGCCGGCATCGGCACCAACGACGGGTTCCGGATCATTTCCTACATCCTGGGCCTGGAGCTTAGTCTTGATATCGGGGCGTTCTACGTCAAGCCGTCGGTCAGCTTCGGTCAGAACTGGAGCAACGCCAACTGGAACCGTTACGGCTACACCAGCAACCAGAACGCGGGCGCGGCCCTTAACGCGGATGGCGATGATATCGAAGATTGCACGAGCTGGATGGCGGCCTTTGTGGTAGGTATGAAGCTCTCCGATGCACTCACCATTGAGGCGGGCGCCGGCTACCGCAGCGATGATAACGACGCGGCCAAAGACCCGGACGATGCGTGGTCGGGTTACGTTCAAGCGGTGGTGACGCTGGCTCCCGGCGTCTACATCGTCCCGGAAGTCGGCTACTTCGACTGGATGGACAACAATACCGGCGACGACGAAGGCTACAGGTGGTACGCCGGCGCCAAGTGGCAGATTGATTTCTGATCGGACCCGGCGGCGGCGACCCTGCCTGCCTGACCCTCTCGGGAAAAACCCCGGCGCCGAAAGCATCGGGGTTTTTCTTTGGACCAATCAAGTGCCTCAATAGACTTCAAAACAAACAGACACATGAGCGGTACTGAAATTGAATAGCCTGGACGAGGATGCTTCCATGAGTAACCCCTGGTGAACAGAGTTGTCGGACCGGAAACCGATCGCTGATCAAGCTCGTAATGCCCAAATAGCGTCTTGGTGCCAATATTTGGGCAGTAATATCCTTCTAATAATGAATTTCGCAAACTTCTGACCGGCTCCTTGTCCCGGCGCATGAGGAGGATGACGCTCCACAGCTGCCGCGGGTCATCCCTGAGGGGCGGGTAACTTTCTAAAGGAGGCCATATGCATCCTACTGCGAAACGAGTCGTATCGGCGTTGGTTTGCCTGCTGCTTTTCACTTTTTTTGCCAGTGGGACCGGTTGGACTCAGAAAATCCCAATGCCCAAGGCGAAAAAGCCCCCGGCAAAAACAGAGGAGGCTGCTCCTCCGGCGCAACTACAGACCCCTGAGCAAGTTGACGCCCACATGGGTTCCCTGACCGACGAGCAGGCGCGAAAGGAGCTGGCCCAGGTGCTCAAACGCCAGGCGGCTGCCAAGGCTGCGTTGGACGAAAGCGGGCTGGTCATCAATTTCCGCGAAAGCCAGCTCGGTCTTTTATTCTACCGGATGGTCGACAACGCTTCGTCCTTGATAAAAAGGCTGTCCGGGACCCTCAGCGAGGCGGAAAGTGAATCCGATGAGCTGGGGGATGCCTGGCAGAAGCTGACCGGCGGCAAGGGCAGCGGTGGTTTCCTGCTGAACCTGCTGGCCTTGCTTGCAATCCTGGCAACGGGCCTGCTGCTCAGATGGCTGCTTTTCCGCTCGACCCGGGGCATACGCGAAAGGCTGCTCACCTCCGTGAGATCGGGGCGGCTGGAATTTTTCGGCCGGGTCCTATCGCGCCTGCTCCTGGAGATCGCGGGGGTTGTCTTATTCGGCGTCGCCACCTTCATCCTGTTCGTTCTTTTTTTCCAGAAAGGCGAGCTGGGCTTCGAGTTCGTTTCGGTTTATGTGCTCGCGAGCTACTACCTGCTGCTGATCATGGTTTTGGCCAAGTTGATATTTTCACCGGACGCACCCGGCTTGCGCCTGTTCCCGATGAAAGATGCCGACGCGGCCTTTCTCTACCGGTGGATGTTCTACATCTCGACGGGTGCAGCCGTTTTCGCCGGAGCGAGTGCCGTGCTCGGCCAACTCGAGGTCAGCCAATCCCTCTCCCTGATCTTTTATAGCCTGGGCGGGGTCTACATTTCCATCGCCCTCATGGTCATGATCTGGCAGAGCCGTCAACGGGTTGCCGAGGCCATCCGGCCGGCAGACCCCGAAGCCGGAAAAGGCAGCGCTCGGGCAACCTTCGCGCGCTATTGGCACTACCTTGCGATCGTCTATGTGCTCTGCATGGGAACCTACTGGGTCGCGGATGTCCTGCTGGGGGGCAAGGTCAGTATTATCAAACTGCTCCTCAGCCTGTTCGTGATTCCGCTCTACATCGGTCTGGACCATTGGGGGAAGCGGCTTCTCAAGCTCGCCTCGGGCGAGATGACGGAGGTCGTTGATTTGAGCGGGGATCACGTGCGGGAAGTCCCACCCGTCGGAGAGCAGAACAAGATCAAGCACTACGCGCCGCTGATCCAGAAGCTGTGGCGGCTGATGCTGGCCGCGTTTCTGTTTTTCATCGTACTGCGATTGTGGGGAATAGATGTGGCCGTCGGGAGGATTTTCACTTCGCACGTGCTCAGCATCGTGGTGACCCTGCTGCTGGGCTTTATCACCTGGGAGTTCATCAAGGCCCGCATCGACAGCCGCTTGCGGCGGGAAATGCCGGAAGTCGACGACGACCATGAGGAGGGCGGCGCCGGCGGCTCGCGCGCCGGGACCCTGCTGCTGCTCTTCCGCAAGTTCGTTTCGGCGGTGTTGTTCGTGATCGTCGCGCTGATCGTTCTTTCCTCCATCGGGGTGAACATCGGCCCGCTGATCGCCGGGGCCGGGGTCATCGGCCTGGCCATCGGCTTTGGTGCGCAGACCCTGGTGCGGGATATCATCGCCGGCGTGTTCTTCCTGATCGACGACTCCTTTCGGGTGGGGGATTACGTCGAGTCCGCCGGCATCAAGGGAACCGTCGAGAAGGTCTCGCTGCGCTCCGTCAAGCTGCGCCATCCTCGGGGAATGGTGTACACCGTTCCCTTCGGGACTTTAAAATCGATCACCAACTTCAGCCGGGACTACACCATCACCAAGCTGGACTTCCGCGTGCGCTTAGACACCGACCTGGAGAAGGTGCGCAAGATCATCAAGAAGATCAACAAGAACCTCCGCAAAGACGAAGCCATCAACCGCGTCATGCTGGATGATCTCAAGTCCCAGGGGGTGAAGCAATTTGAGGACTCGGCCATGATCCTGAGGGTCAAGTTCAAGACTCTTCCCGGGGAGCAGTTTGTCATCCAGAAAGAAGTCTACCGGATGGTCCAAGAGGAGTTTCGCGCGAGCGGCATTCAGTTTGCGCACCGGGACGTCACGGTTTACATACCGCCGGAACCACGGGATCGGGCGACCGAGGGGGGACAGCCGGCCGCGTCGGCCCAACCGGTTGATCAGAATATCCGCCAGGCGGGTGCGGCTGCGGCGCTGGCCGTAATCCAGCAGGAAGAGGAAGAGCTGGCGAAAGCCTTGGCGGCAGCCAAACCGAAAGAGAAATAAAAGGCCCGGCGCTATACTAAGATAACGAAATGGAAGAGCCATGTTTACCGGCAGCTCCTTAAGGCACTCAGGGCTGCAATCGGACAGCAAAATACGAGGCACCGAAAGGAGCAAGAGGATGGAGAATATGGAGCAGAAAAGATTGGACGAAGAGCGGCGGAAAAAGATCCCCTGGAAGAAGTGGGGTCCCTATTTGAGCGAGCGCCAGTGGGGAACGGTGCGCGAGGATTACAGCGAGAACGGGGATGCCTGGAACTTCTTCACCCACGATCATGCCCGTTCCCGGGCGTATCACTGGGGCGAGGACGGCCTCGGAGGGATCTCCGACGAGAAGCAGCGGCTCTGGCCCTGGCGTTGTGGAACGGCAGGGACCCCATTCTCAAGGAGCGACTCTTCGGGCTCACCAACAGCGAGGCCAACCACGGCGAAGACGTTGAGGAGTACTACTTTTATCTCGACAGCACTCCGACCCACTCCTACATGAAGTACCTCTACAAGTATCCCCAGGCGGCCTATCCCTACGTCGACCTGGTGGAAAGGAACCGGCGGCGCACCCGCGAGGAGATGGAATACGAGCTGCTCGATACGGGCGTCTTCCAGGAGGACCGCTACTTCGACATCTTCGTGGAATACGCCAAGGCCGGCCCCGAGGACATCCTGGTGCAGATCACAGCGGCCACGCATCCCATCCTGGGGGAGTACTGCCTGCACTGCGAAGACGATGTGCCGCTGCTCTTTACCGAAAATGAAATTAACCACGCCCGCCTTGGCCTCAATTACCCGAATTCGGGCCCGTACCTTAAGGACGGCATCAACGATTTTCTCAAGTTTGCCTTCAACAAGCTCATGCTGAACTTCACCTGGTGGGTGAACCGCAAGGACCGCTTCGGGAAGAACGTGTTCGAGGGCGGCTTTCTCGGCCTCGACAACATCGGCGTCTTCGACCGGAGCGCCCCGCTGCCGACGGGAGGCTACCTGGAACAGGCGGACGGCACGGCCTGGATGGCGCTCTTCTCGCAGAACATGCTCGAGCTGGCGGTCGAGCTCGCCTGCCACGACCGCACCTACGAGGACATGGTCCACAAATTCGCAGAGCATTTTTACTATATCGCCGCGGCCATGAACAAGCCCGGGCAGGACGGCATGTGGGATGAGGAGGACGGCTTCTACTATGATTTCCTGCAGCTCCCCGACGGAAGCGGCATGCGGCTCAAGGTGCGTTCGATGGTGGGGCTCCTGCCCCTGTGCGCCACGACGGTGATCGAGAAGTGGCAGCGCGAGCGCGTTCCGCGGGCGCTGGCCTCGCTCATGGAGCGCCTGCGCCAGATGCCGGAGCTCCTGGAGTCCATCCACCCCACGGGTCTCCTTATTGTGTGCGGCAATATGTGGTCGACGAACACCTGGGAGGCCGGAAAGGCCTGGAGGTTGCCCGGAGAGAACTCGCCCGGCGGGGGCTCAAGCTCATCCTCGATTTTGTTCCGAACCACGTGGCGCCGGACCATCCATGGGTCATCGATCATCCCGAAGACCTCGTTCAGGGGAACGCCGACGATGCGAGAAACGATCCGACGTCCTTCATTTCGGGGACCTCGAGGCGACGATTCCGGGGGCAAAACTCTTCCATGTGCCTGGTGCTGGCGCAGCGCCGGAGAGCATCACCTGATCGTGGTAAATTTCTCAGACTCGAGTGCACAGGGACAAGTGCGGCTGCCCTGGGATGAACTCAGGGGCAAGTCATGGCAGATGAACGACCTCTTTACCGGGCAAATGTATGAACGCAGTGGAGACGAAATGTGCAACCCAGGGATGTACGTGGACCTTCCCCCCTGGGGGTTTCATGTCCTGGCCCGATGGCTGCCGAAGAAATCGACCATAAAAACGATGTGAGAGTGAACCAATAGGAGGTATGACATGTCATCAAAAAACTACCCGTTAACACTATTGATAATCGTCTTGATGTTCGGGGTTTGGTCGGGGGTTAAGCCGCTGGATACCCGGCTTACCTGGGTCTTGGAGACCTTACCGGTAATAATGGCTTTGCCGGTTTTGCTGCTTACCTATAAGAGATTTCCGCTGACCGGGTTGACCTATACACTTATCGCCATCCATGCCATGATCCTGATGTTGGGCGCGCATTACTCCTACGCCAAGGTGCCGTTAGGCTTTTGGATGCAAGATTGGTTCGGCTGGACTCGTAACAACTATGATAAGATCGGGCACTTCATGCAGGGTTTTGGCCCGGCCTTATACACACGCGAAATTATATCGCGAACATCGCCGCTGAGGCGTGGCAAGTGGCTGGGGTTTGTATCTATAGCAGTACCTCTGGCTTTTTCAGCCATTTACGAAATTTTTGAATGGCTGGCCTCTCTTTCCGATCCGACGGATACTGAAGCCTTTCTCGGGACACAGGGTTACATCTGGGACACGCAAAGCGATATGTTCTTGTGTCTGATCGGCTCGATGGTTGCCCTCATTCTGCTCACGAAATTGCACAACAAATATCTACAAGAAACCGGCTCGTAACGATCCTAATGCCCAAATATTGGTTGTCGAAATCGGGGGAATCGGTGTATAAGCCGCTTTAAATCAAAACCTGGAGCCAGGGAAGGAGGTCGCGTGAAGAAAAGTTTATTGATTTTGGTATGCAGCCTGCTGGCGGGAGTCATAGGGGGCCCTGCCGGGGCCTATGACTACAAAGTGGACGATCCCTACGTGGCGACCATCGCCGGGACCCCCGAGGTGCTCGAGTGGAAGGTGCCCGAGAAGATCGACTATGAGCTCTTAGGGTTTAAGGTTTTCCCTGACCGTCCCACGCCCGACGTGTTCTGGTATCAGCGGGAGTTCCTGTACACCCTGAGCTATCAGAAGCAGGAGGCGCCGCTGATTTTCATCATTGCCGGAACCGGCAGCAGCTTTTACTCATCCAACATGATCTTCCTGCAGAAGGCCTTCTGGGGGGCCGGTTTTCACGTCATTTGCCTCTCCTCACCCACCCAGATGAATTTCATTACTATGGCATCCGCGACCGGTGTCCCGGGCAACATCGTCGAGGACTCGCAGGACCTGTACCGGGTGATGACCATGGCCTGGGAGCAGGTCAAAGACCGGATCAAGGTCTCGGAGTTCTACCTGACCGGCTACAGCCTGGGGGGGTCCCAATCGGCGTTCGTCGCCAAGCTGGACGAAGAAAAACGCGTTTTCAATTTCAAGAAAGTCTGCATGATCAACCCGGCGGTGAGCCTGTACACCTCGGCCAAGATCCTGGACGACATGCTGCTCCAGATCAGTCCCAATCTCACCCCGGAGGTATTCGACCGCTGGTTTGACGAAAGGATAGCCAAGTTCGGCGAACTCTACCGGTTGATGAAACACCCTCAGCTCGACCACGACTTCCTCTACGATGCCTACCGGGTTCTCCATAAAAAAGGCCAGACGCCCCGGCGGGAAAACCTGGCCGGCATGATCGGGACCGTGTTCCGGCTGGCGTCGAGCAACATGGTTTTCACGGCGGACGTGATGGCGAACTACGGGCTGGTCGTTCCGAAAAACCGTGTGCTGGGGAGTGCGGATTCGCTGACCGATTATTTCAAGGTGGCCAACCGCACGAGCTTCATCGACTACTTCAACGACTTCCTCTACCCCTATTCCCAGTCCCGGAACCCGGGTCTCACCAAGGAAGCGTTGATCGAAAGCACGAGCCTGCGCAGCATCGAGTCTTACCTCCGGAATACTCCCAAGATCGTCCTGATGGACAATGAGGATGACCTGATTCTGACGCCGGAAGACCTGTCGTTTTTAAAGGACGTGTTCGGCGCCCGCGCGAAGATATACTCGCGCGGCGGCCACTGCGGCAACATGACGTTCAGGGACAATGTCGCTTACATGCTCAACGTCTTCAAGAACTGAAAGGACTCGCTCGTATGAAACGTGCTCTATGCCTGATGCTGCTCGTGGTTTTCGTTTTTCTTACCGGTTGCGGGACGGCGCCGGTGCGCAAGGAACCGGAAATACCCGCCAAGCGGCCCGTCAGCGAATACGTCAAACCGGACGTCACCTACGCCATCGACGCCTACGACCCCTGGGAGCCGATGAACCGCCGGATCTACATCTTCAACGCCATTTTCGACAATTACGTCTTCCTGCCGGTCGTTAGCGGCTACGAGTTCGTGCTGCCGGTCATCGTGCGGAAGGGGATCACCAATTTCTTCAACAACCTCACCGAAGTCACCAACCTGATGAACTCGCTGTTGCAGTTCAAGTTTGTCAAGGCCGTAAACACGTTCGGCCGGATCGCCATCAACACCACGGTGGGTCTGGGAGGGCTCATCGACGTGGCCACCACGGTCGACGGTATCCCGCGCGAGGAGGAGGACTTCGGGCAGACGCTCGGCTTCTACGGCCTGGGGCCTGGCCCCTACCTGGTGCTGCCCATCCTGGGCCCGTCCGACCTGCGGGACACCGCCGGCCTGGTGGTGGACACGGCTGTTTACAGCCTGATGGTCGGGGAATTGATCGACCTGACGGGGCTGGGTAGCCCGGAGGATGATATCCTGAATTACAGCCTCTCGGCGATTTACGCGATCGACAAGCGCTCCAACGAGCCGTTCCGCTACTACAAGACCGGGTCCCCGTTTGAATACGATCTCATCCGGAAGCTGTACCTGATCAAACGGCAGTTCCAGATCGATAATTGAAACCGACGTCCGAACGCGCTTCGACCCAACCCGAGCCGATGCCGTGAACCTGTAACGGTGTCGGCTCGGCTTCCTCACGAATATCGACCTGGACTACGGGGCTGCCGTGGCTGCGATCGAAGAGGAGTGCTCTCATGACATTTGCGGTGAAGACAATCATGGTCGCGGCCTTTCTGGGAATGCTGTTCGCGCCGGTGCAGGCCGCCGAACTCGAATCCGGTTTTATGGACACGAAATGGTCCACGCCGGCAAAGGACCTGAAAGGTTTTACCAAGGTGGGAGGAAGCGAAAAGATTGCCTACTACGTGAACTCCCAGCGGAAGTACACCTTCTTCGGCAACGAGGTCTCGGATCACGTGGTATATGGATTTTATGACGATAAATTTTTTGCCGTCTATGCCAATATAATAGAGATCGATATCTTCAGCCAGATCAAGAGCTACATCCAGCGCAAGTACGGCGTGCCCAGCAAGATCAGCCGCGAAACCCGGAGCGACCTGCCGACCCTCACCAGCCGCCGCGAAACCCGGGGCGACCTGACCACCTATATCTGGAGGCTCAAACAGACCCAAATCAAGTTCAAGCACCATGAAACCTCCGGCCAGATGAAAATCTCCTTCTACTACCTGCCCATCGCCAAACAGGTTAACGCGGAAATGAAAAAGAACTTGGAAGCTGAACCGCCGGGACCTTTCTTTCCTCTCAGCCCCTTCAGCAATTATGATGGCCCCGTGCCAATGATGGAATTTATGAGTTTCTAACTCATGGGGTGAAGTGATAGTCCAACAGCGGGTGCCGCAGCAGAATGCCGAGAACAGGCGAGTTGCTTGAGGGAATCCAAGGAGGTGACTGAAAATCGGAAGAATACCGGCAAGCGGCTTAAATGCCCTGATTTTGGTCCTCTTGTTCATGCTGGCGATGCCGCCGGGAACGTTCGGGCAGCAGGCGGCCCCACCTGTTTTCAAACCGAAGGAGCTGGAGCAGATTCTGGCGCCGATCGCCCTCTATCCCGATTCGCTGCTGTCACCGATCGTTATGGCCTCGACCTATCCCCTCGAGGTCGTGCAGGCAGACCGCTGGGCCAAGCAGAATACGACCCTCAAGGGAGAGGACGGACATGGTTCCAAGGACGACTAACCAAGAGCTCTCCGCGCGTTGCGCATTTCGGCTTTTCACGGCTACTATTTCAGGATGCTGAAGAAGCAGGGGAAACATGCCGCCGGCGGTGCGTTTGACTACGTAGCGAAAAACAAAATGATCGCCGGGTTCGCCGTGGTTGCCTATCCGGCAGCATACGGGAGTCCCGGTGTCATGACTTTCATGGTGGGCCACGAAGGGGCGGTTTACCAGAAGGACCTCGGCAAAAACACCGCGAAGGCCGCCAAGGCGATGACGTCGTTCGATCCCGATCGGACATGGAAGAAGGTCGAGTAAGAACGGTTGCATCCGGCGTGGAT
>CAVOWH010000020.1:0-456984 GCA_963700055.1 uncultured delta proteobacterium
TATGGTGGTGTTGACGATGCGATTCTGCTTGGCGCCCACGAGTTCCTCGCCGTCCAGAATAAGGACCATCTTCCCGGCACGGTTGACCACCCGCAGCTCAGGCACCGACCCGCCCTCACTGACCTCTCGGATCTCGATTGAGCCAGCGCTGAGAGCCTCCCCAAGCGTGATGTATCCCAAGCCGTCGTCATAATCCGAGACTACCGGAACCATAGCCAGGTTTTTGAACAGCTGAACCTCCCCAAGATTAGAGACCCCAGATATCTCTCTGAATGCTTTTGTCCATGTGCGACCTCCGCTCAGTTTGTTGGACGGGAAAACACTTTTTGATTCTCTGAGCCGAGTTTATCAGGCCATTGTGACAGATACGGTCTCACTTAGAATAAAAAAAAGCCCGGAACCGGCAGAATCACAATTGAGGCTCGGGACTTTTTGTTTCCGAAAGGGTCCGCTAAGCATATAAATTCATCGTACAGACCGTCCGACCCGCCATTCTCTCTCCTCCAGTCCCCTATTCCCGATCATTTAGCTATCCCAGAAATAGCATTCCAGCGAATAAACTAACCTGCCTATTGAGATAGAGAGCATTGGATTTCCAAGGCTAGGAATAAACTAACCTCGTTAATAGATAGAGGGGCTTATTTACGGCCCCAAATAAATTTTTTCAGGAGAACGTATATGGCTAAAAAACATGAAACATTTCAGTATCGGCGACACCGCCAGAATGACCGGTGTCAGCCAGAAACAGATCCGTCACTGGGAAAGCCGCGGCTACATCCCGCCGGCCATGCGAGTCGTCTGCGGAGAGCGCGCCTACCGGTATTTTTCCAAAAACCAGGTGGAACAGATCAAGGCCGTAAAGGCGATGCTCGATCAGGGCTTCACCCTGGCCCATGCGGCCCGGTGGCAAAAAATCCAAATCGCAAGGAGGTGGCTTAAAATGTTCACACTTCCAATCACCGTTAAACTGGTCGGGGTATCGTTCGGCAAAGCTCAGGCCAATATCAAAACTTTCGGCAGCGAGCATATCCGCTGGTTTGCCCTGGTCCGCGAGTCGAACAATCCCCATGACGCCAATGCAATCCGTGTGGCGCTCTTTGGCGAGTTTTTCATGGGATACATCCCCAAGGAAACTGCCGCTCATCTGGCTCCGATGATGGATGCCGGCAAAGAGTTCGATGCGGAGTTCGTCTGCGTCAACAAGCATCCGCGCCATGACATCGTCGGCCTCACCGTAAAGATCATCGAGGTCACCCCTCCCGCCACAGAGGATCACGAATCTTTGAAAGGAGGTGCCGTTCATGATGCGTAAAAGACAAAACCAGAGCAGATCCTGCCCGTTCCGCGATGAGCCCTGCCAAAAACAGGGCTGCGAAATCTACAACGAAAAACTGGACCGCTGCGAGATCGGGCTGCTTGCGTACAACCTGTACGTGCTTGCTTCGACATTACAGCAGAATTTTGAAAAACTTGGGTTGAAATAGACAAAAACACCGCCTGCCCGAGGTTGAAGAAACTCCGGGCAGGCCATTTACGAACAATTCTCGAAAGGAGCATTATATGCGATGAACTCAATCAACACCAACATCTACCAAACCATACAAAACAACGTGCCGAAGGATCTGACGAGCATTCCCCAGTGGGTGGCGTGGTCTAAAACGGCCGGCCGCAACGGGAAGACCGCCAAAATCCCCATTAATCCAAAATCAGGCAAACCGGCCAAAACAAACGCCCCAGAAACCTGGACATCGTTTGACGAAGCCCTTGCATACAGCCGCCTACACAATCTGCCGGGAGTAGGATTCGTGTTTTCGGAAACCGATGAGTTTGTCGGGATCGACCTCGACCACTGCATCGACCCGGATACCGGCGCTATGAATGACGAAGCGAAAGAGATAGTGGATCGCTTAAACAGCTACGCCGAGATAAGCCCTTCCGGCCAGGGCCTGCATATATTCGTGCGAGGTGGGCTTCCCGAAGGGCCGCGAAAAAACGGCAAGGTCGAGATATACGACAGCAAGCGGTTCTTTACGGTGACGGGTAATGTCGTCGAAGGCGCTCCCAGCGCCGTCATTGAACGCCATGCCGAGCTTCTTCAACTCTATGACGAACTGTTTCGGTCGCCTTCAGCAAAAATCCAACCTGCAGCGAAAACCGATGAAATCGATGAGCTGGGCATTGAACCCAGCCACTAAAATCCATGGACACGAAGACAAAATCGGACGCCTTTGGAGCGGCGATTATAAAGATTATCCCTCCCAGAGCGAGGCGGATCTCGCCTTGTGCCGGCTGCTCGCGTTTTATACGAACTGCGATGCGGGGGAGATTGACCGGTTGTTCCGGGAGTCCGGCCTTTACCGGCCCAAGTGGGACGAGCCCCATTTCGCGGGCGGCAAAACCTACGGCCAGGCAACCATCGAGAAGGCCGTCTCAAGTGCGGATGAACGCTATGCCAGACATGGTCAATCGTCAAATCGCGCGGCCGGACAGCGAGAATTTAATCTGACCGATCTCGGCAACGCCGAGCGACTGGTTCATCACTTCGGAGACCGCATCCGCTATTGCCACGCCTGGAAAAAGTGGCTCATCTGGGACGGTGTGCGCTGGGTGGTGGACCATACTGACCAGATCAGACAATTAGCCAAGAAGGTAATTCGCAAAATCTACAGGGAGGCCGAGGCCGTTTCCGATCCAAGCAAGCGACAGGCTATCGCCAAGCACGCTATGTCATCGGAGTCCGACAAACGGATTAGAGCCATGATAGCTCTTGCAGAGAGCGAGCTTCCCATCACACCGGAGGAACTGGACCGGGATCCATGGCTTTTGACCTGTCTCAACGGAACGCTGGATTTAAGGACCAACACCCTGCATGCCCCATCGCAGGGAGGATTTCATCACGAAGCTTGCCTCGGTCGCCTACGACTCGAAGGCGGTAAGCCGGCGCTGGCTCGATTTTCTTGATCGCATCATGGCGGCAAACCCGAAACTCATCTCGTTCCTGCAGCGCGCAATCGGATACGCCCTGACCGGCGAGACCTCCGAGCAGTGCCTGTTGATCCTGCATGGATCGGGCGCCAACGGCAAATCCACCTTTCTGCAGACAATCGCCTTTGTCCTGGGCGACTATGCGATGAGCACGCCGACGGAGACGCTCCTGGTCAAACAAAAGGGAGCCATCTCGAACGATGTGGCGAGGCTCAAGGGCGCGCGGTTTGTAACCGCCTCGGAGGCGGAGGCCGGGCAGCGGCTGGCCGAGAGTCTCATCAAGCAGATGACCGGCGGGGATGTGATTTCGGCGAGATTCCTGCACCAGGAGTTCTTCGATTTTTTACCGACGCATAAAATTTTTCTCGGCACAAACCATAAGCCGGTCATCAAGGGCATCGATCCCGCCATCTGGCGCAGAATTCGCCTGGTCCCCTTCGAGGTGACCATACCCGAAGCCGAACGCGACAAAAACCTTTTCCAGAAGCTCAAGAAAGAGGCTGAGGGGATCTTCGCATGGGCGGTTAAGGGGTGCCTGTTATGGCGCACGCATGAGTTGGGAGAGCCTGAGGAGGTCAAGGTCGCAACCGAGAGCTACCGCGAGGAGATGGATACTCTGGCCGAGTTCATCAAGGACCGCTGCGTGCTGAGAGCCGATGCCAGGATTTCGCGGAAGGCGCTCTTTGACGCCTATGTCGAATGGTGCCAAGAGGACGGCCAGGCGCAGGTCAACAGCAGATCTTTCGCCGCCGGCATGCGCGACAAGGGTTACAAAGACTGCAGGACCGGAAAAGGTGCACGTGGATGGGATGGGATAGATCTATCAACCGTTACTGTCACCAGTCACTTTTTGTCACATGAATGAATGTTTTTATATATAAGAGATTGATTTTATAAAAAACATCAAAAATTGTGTCTATATGTGACAAGTGACAACCGCCGCCGGGCCCCCTCCCCTTTCTCAACATGGCAAAGGATGTCATCCCAATTCCGGCGAATCGCCCCCCTGGCATAGCGGACCGAGTGTAACCTCCTTCTATTCCTGTGTTTTCCCCTCATTTTTTTTAGCCTCCGGAACAGGACGCCGAGTGTTCAGCCTATTTTGATGGGGGTTCAACCCTGTTGGAATACCTCAAGAAATTGGCTTGGTTGGCCGAAAAAACGATATAGGCGGCATCAGGGCAGAATCGTCTGTTAAATCGATTTAACAAAATCGAGGGGAAATGGCTGAACTTAATGATATTATGACAAAATATGATTTCCGATGTAAAAAATGTAATGTTGGGCTGACCTCTGATTCATTTTTTAGGAACGGCCGGCGTATATGGCCTAATTATTCTTATCGGTAAAAGCAACGGCATTATTGGCTGGTCATGCCCAGTTGCAATAAACACAAGATAAATTTAATCCAATTGAAAAAAGAGTCATTAAATCAGGTGTTATCTACTTATCGAAGCTGCCTTAAAAACGGCAATGACTTCATGGGAAGGTTTTATTATCGCTCGTTTCCTTACCGATACGATTTGAAAGAGACGGATTTTATCACCGATGCATGTCAGATGCTTGATGCTGATTTTGAAACCATTCATGAAAATCCTTTTTAAACGAAGAACTGCAAACTGAAAAATCGGAGGCGTATTGCAGTTATGAGTTTGGAACTGAAGCTGTCGGGCCAGCATTTTGGGTTTGGTGGTACTCTATTTCACAAATCGAAAAGCTCGTAGAGAGAGAAAACGAAACGGGCTTTAAGCTGTTTCCACGATACGTAATTCAGAGCAAAGTGTATCCACCCATCGACAATTTCTGCTGGAAAAACCGCCTTCACCTCGAATACTTAAAAACGTGCAATCTTCCATTCGAGTTCACCGAATTCTTCATCAAAACCGAGAAAAACCGGATAAGAAAAGCTGTCGATTTCCTTAACTTTCTCGAATTCCTGCGTTCATGGAAACTATCAACAAAATCTCAAAAAGAATTTCAAAATATTATTTCGAATTCCCAAGACAAATCCGGTGCGCGTTCAACATTTAAAACATCTCCGGCCCAAATTAGTACCCTGCAGAATGAGATGGTAGGCAATCATGTTTGGTCAGCTTTTCACACTGAATGGATGCGGAAACTTCTGGACAACTTGGCAGAAGATTTCATCTCAGATTATCTGAGTACCACAGCAAATATTAGTTGCACTTTCTCATCGATTGATAGCTGAAAGATTCTTACTTAGAGGCTATTTCTGATGCTGTTTCATCACGCTATAAACGAGACAAATAAGAGAAAAAGCAAATGCCAATTTGCGAAAAAGGGTTGTAGAAGCTGAAAAAGCTTTTCAAATGTAAAAATTGTATCAGAACACAAAAACATAGACGAAATTAAAATAATAATTTCCCAGATGGCCCCATTAAAATTAGCAGACTCTTTCCTAATCTTGGGTGAAAGAGGTACAGGCAAGGATCTTTTTGCACAGGCAATACATGAAGCAAGCAAACGAATGGCCCGTTTATAAAGATTGATTGCGGTGCGATTCCTGAAAAATTATTTGAAAGTGAGCTATTCGGCTATAGGAAAGGTGCATTCACTGGAGCCTTGCAAGACACAATCGGTAAAATCGGTTTCGCTATGGGTGGCACATTGTTTTTTGATGAGATCGGGAATTTACCATTGAACCTTCAACCCAAACTCCTTCGTGCACTGCAAGATCGCCAATATGTGCCGGTTGGAAGTGCGGAGGTTAAGAAAATCGATGCTAAATTTATATTCGCAACCAACAGGGACTTGAATAAAATGGTTGAAGAGGTTCTTTATGCCAGATCTCTATGACAGATTTAAGAGGCCCCAATTCACAATTCCATCTCTTCGTGAAAGAAAAAACGATGTGCTTCCATTGGCCAATTATTTTATCGACAACAACGATACGCATCGTCAAGCCAATAAAGACCTTCAATCAATTCGTTTATCGAAAGATTGCGTCGAAATGTTTAAAGCGTTCGATTGGCCGGGAATATTCGTGAACTTCAGCAGGTGATCAAAGAAATCGTGCTAATGCGACAAATCAATGAAGATAGATCCGAAATCTCTGAATCCGAATTGCCTGATGACATTACCCAAAGTAATAGGAAAACCATGGGCTTTAATTCAAAAAGTAAAAAGAAACTCCCAGGAAACACACAAATTACTGATGATGACATCATTCACTGGATGAAAGAACTCGGAAATAATAAAACCCGCGTAGCCAAGCAATTAGGTGTTACCTACAAAACAATCTGGCAGCGATGTAAACAAATAGGGCTATAAATTAACCAAGCATAACATTCGATATAGATGCCGCTACGAATTGCCTCTCTCCAAATTTTAAAGCGATTACCTGCCTTTCATTAGCACGACTCCATACTTTTTATTACATTCAACGATTGTAATATCGATCGTAATATTTCGTTCGTCCCGAATGTAATATTGGAAGCCCCCTCCTTTACTCACCAGCCCAGCTCTTAACAATACCGTAACATATTATAATCAATACTAATAAAAAATTTTCCGTGCTTCCGATCCATGTTTGGCACCGGCTGTGCTCTATCAGTTGGCGCATGCAAACAACAAAAACTTGGGCCGGCCCAAACAACCAGAGGAGAAAGTCAAAATGAAAGAGAAGAAACAAAGTGGAAGTGAAGGAAGTTGGGATGGAGCAGCTTGAAGTTCAGTATCACCCGAGGAAAGACTTCGGGGACATCGAGAAACTTCAAGGCAGTATCAAACGCGACGGACTGCAGGAACCCTTGCTGATTTATGAGGTCGGCGAGGGCCGGTTTGCCATCATCGATGGCTGCCGCCGGTTCAAGGCAGTCCAGGGGCTCGGATGGAAGGTCGTGCCGTGCTTGATCAAGAAGGACATCAAGCCGGCAGACGCCGCGCACCTCTCCTACGTGAGAAACACGGAACGAGAGGGGTTCAATCCGATCGAGATCGCCTGCCACCTGAAGGCGATGCAGGAAACCTTCGGGTTCAGCCTGCGCGATCTGGAGCTGAAAGGCTACGGCACGCCGCCTTCCATCGCAAGCAAGATCAAGCTCCTGGAACTGCCCAAGCCGGTGCAGTCCAAAATCCGGAAAGGCAAGCTCACCATCGCCCACGGCCTCTCCCTTCTGAAGATGTCCAATCCGGAAGAAATGGAGCGGATGGCCAAGCGGGTTGTCGACTTCGAGATGAGCGCAAAGCGCGCCGACTTGCAGATCGACACCTACCTGGCCAAGGGCAAGAAGAAGGAGGCCAAAGCGGTGGCGCCGGTTCCGGCAACCGATATCCCTGGCGTCTACATCAAGGATGCCCGGGATATGAGCGAGCTGCCGAGCAAATCGGTGCACCTGGTGGTCACGAGCCCGCCATATTTCGTTGGGATGGAATATGAAAAGGGCATGACCTATGCCGAGCACTGGGAGAACATCGAGGCCGTGATGAAAGAGTGCGCCAGGGTTCTCGTCCCTGGCGGGATCATCGCCCTCAACGTCGCCGACATCCAGAACTTCAAGGGTGTCAAGGGCAACAACGACTACACCCAGATCCAACTGGTCGGGCATAAGTACCAGGGGTTTCTGAGGAAGCACCAGATCCACCTGACCGACACGATCGTCTGGGTGAAGTCAACCGTTGCCTTTGTGAGGGAAGCCGGCAAGGCCTACTCGGAAAAAACTCCCCATACCGCCTACCGGATCATCAGCAACCACGAGCCGGTCTACATCTTCCGGAACAAGGGGGACCGCGAGGTGCCCGAGGGGGATGTGGCGCTGAGATCCCGCCTCTCCAAGGCGGATTGGGCCGAGTGGGCGCCGGGAGTCTGGAAGATCGAACGGATCCGAAAGAACGACGGGCATCCGGCGATCTACCCGGAGGAACTCGTCAGCCGGCTCGTCAAGATGTTCTCCTACGAGGGCGACACGGTTCTCGATCCCTTCCTGGGAAGTGGCACCACGGTGAAGGTCGCCCGGGAACTCAACCGGGAGGCCATCGGCTACGAGCGCGAGCCTCAGTACAAGGCCGTGATCATGCAGAAGCTCGGCATCGCTCCTGGTGAAGGCCAGAAGCAGCCGGTCGAGAGCATGGTCGAGTACGCCGGGAAGGCCATGGCCGCCGATGACTACAAGGAGGAGGCCTCTGCAGCGAAAAAGCCTCAGCCTGAAGTCTTCGGCAACATGAGCCCCAAGGTAAAGGCCGCGATCCTCAACTCCGGAAGCCAGGACACCGGCACGGATGAGGAAGAACTCAAGGCAGGCAACCAGGGCTAAACCACTAACCTAAGGGCATGGGGGCTTCGGCTCCCATGCCCTGAGCCTCAACTCAAAAACCAAGAGGATTGTCAATCCTTTGGTAGGATAAATAAGGAGGTAAATACAAATGGTTGAAAGCAGGTGTGCCCAAACTGTGCCCGCGAAACGGCTCTACTCGATCAAAGAGTTGGTGGCCTATTTCGGGGTAACGCCTTGGTACTGGCGCAGCCAGATCTGGGCTGGTCTTCTCCCCTACGTTCAGGTCGGTCGCAAGATGCTGATCGATCACAAGGACGTAGAGGCGTTCATTCAGAAAAACAAATCAAGCAACTGACCCTGACAATAAGGAGAAACGCAAATGAAAAAGAAAGACAAAATTTTCGAGGGCGACATCAAGTCGTCAGCTGGAAGACTGCTTTATGAAAGACGGACGCCTCATCCCTCAGAACGATGAAGAATGGTGCAGACACTGGGTTGGCGATTTCGGTTAAGAATGCTGATCCTGAAAAAAAGTCTGCCCATATTGTGGAGTGACAGACAATTTTCTCGAAAAACGAGAAGGTCGGACCACCGATACTTGGAGCCATAATCGTGATGCAGGAGACCATTTTGGTAACCTTAGCATGGCTTTCGCTTGTGCATCATGCTTTCGCAAGTGCGATAAAGCTCAATTTCAATAAAGATCAGAGCCTTTGCAATAGGTATTAAATCAGAGATCGCGAAAGATCAGGCAAGCTAAGTGACGGAATAAATGTGATTTGTCGATAATTTTTCATGGGATAGGCACAAGACAAACGAATGAAGCCATTCCCGGTCTCTGCTCTACATCGCAGGAGCCGGGAAGGCTCCATTGTTCCATCTTGTGCCCGTCAAGTGTCAGGATGGAGGGTCTTATGGGAATGATCTATCAAAGAGGCAACGTCTGGTGGATCAAGTATTACCGCAACGGCAGGTACTACCGGGAAAGCACCAAGACCACCAAGAAGATGGTGGCCCAAAAACTCCTGGAGCGCCGCGAGGGCGAGATCGCTCAGGGGAAGATGCCGAGCATCCTTTTCGAAAAGGTCACCTTCGAGGAGCTGGCCAAGGACTTTCTGCGGGACTACCGGATCAACCAGAGAAAATCGCTCGCACGAGCTGAAAGGAGTGTGAACCACCTCAAGAGAATTTTTCGAAGGCTACAAGGCCACTCAGGTCGTGACCAGCCGGATCAACGAGTATGTCGAAATGCGGTTAAACGAAGAGGCGGCCAATGCGTCAGTCAACCGGGATCTGTCTGCATTGAAACGCATGCTGAATATCGGGTTCAGACAAACTCCCCCGAAAGTGGAGCGCATTCCGTATATCCCGATGCTCCGTGAAAACAACATTCGCAAGGGCTTCTTCGAGCACGCCGACTTTCTGGCATTGCGAGATGCCCTGCCTGACTTCATGAAGGGCTTCGTCACCTTCGGCTACAAGACCGGCTGGCGATTTTCCGAGATCACCAATCTTACATGGGAGCGGGTCGACCTCAAAGGTGCGATCGTGCGGTTGGAACCCGGCGAGACAAAGAACCAAGAGGGGCGGACTGTATTCATGGACCCTGAGCTGCAGGAGGTTCACCAACAAGCAGTGGGAAAACCGGGAAACGCAGCGGCAAGCTGTGCCCTCTCGTTTTTCCCAGCAAGGGACGGCAGCAGCCCGATCGGGGATTACGGAAGCCCGTGGAACGCTGCCTGCAAGAAGGCCGGGATAGGCAGACGACTCTTCCATGATTTCCGCAGAACCGCCGTCCGCAACATGATCCGGGCAGGAATACCGGAGCGGGTCGCCATGATGATCTCCGGCCACAAAACGCGGTCCGTCTTCGACCGCTACAACATCGTCAGCGATCACGATCTGAAAATGGCCGCCTCACAGCATTCCGCATACCTCGATTCGCTCCGCGGGCACAATTTGGGCACAATTTGCCCTTTCCCAGAAAAAAAGGAGGAAAGCCAAAATGGCTAACTCCCTGATATCATTGGTGCCTAGGGCCGGAATCGAACCGGCACGGGACATAGTCCCAAGGGATTTTAAGTCCCTTGCGTCTACCAGTTCCGCCACCCAGGCATGGCAAGCGTACGGCCGAAAACCTTCGGCCGGTAGTCTTTGCAACCTATCTAAATCTCATTGCCGTTTCAAGCGAAAACCGGGCAGGAGAACTCAAAGCGCTTTTCGCCCATCAGGCTCAGGCAGGCATCCACAACATCAGGGTCGTAAAGAATGCCTTTCTTGGCGGCAATTTCTTCGAGCGCTTTGCCCAGTCCCACGGAGGGGCGGTAAGGGCGATGCGAAGACATGGTCTCCACCACGTCGGCCACGCCGACGATCCGGGCTTCCTTCAGGATCCCTTCGCCGGACAGGCCCTGCGGGTATCCGGTTCCGTTCAACCGTTCGTGGTGCTGCAGCACGATCTGTGCGACCGGCCAGGGGAAATCCACATTTTTCAGGATGTCATACCCGGCCTGCGAGTGGGCCTGAACAAGCCCCATTTCCAAGCTGCTCAGCTGCGCCGGCTTGGTCAGGATCTCGGCCGGCAGCGAGATCTTGCCGATGTCGTGGATGGCAGAAGCGATGGTAAGCCCCTCGAGCTGGCCCTGGGAGAGCCCCATCTCCCGCCCAATCGCGCGCGCAAGCCCCGCTACCCGCTGCTGATGACCCGAGGTGTATGGATCGCGCTTCTCCACCGTCATGGCGATCGCCATCACGGTGCCGCCGATGATCTTCTTCAGGTAGTCGAGGCTCTCCTGAAGCTCCTGCTGCACATGCCTGCGGTGCTCGATCTCACGCCGCAGCTGTTCGTTGCTTAGCTGCAGTTCGGCGGTGCGCTGGTGAACCAAGTTTTCCAGGTTGACGTTCAAGGCCCGCACCTGCTGCTCAGCCAGCCACTTGGCGCTCAGGGCCGAGGCGCACTGGACGATTTCCCGCGGATGAAACGGTTTTTGCAGGAACAGCAGCCGGTCGCATAAATTCAAATGCCGCGTAAGATGATCGGACTCGCCCCCGACGTAGCCGGTCACGAGCACGATGTTCGCTGCCGGATCGATCTTCAAGATTTTTTCGGCCGCCCAGATTCCAGAGGGCCCCGGCGGCATGTTCACGTCCAGAAAAATCGCTGAATACGGGGTTCCGGCCTCAAAAGACTGCGCGACCGTATCGAGCGCAGCTTGCGCTTGGCAGCGGCAGGTTACGGTAAAGCTGGGCGCTTCCGGGCCTGGCGTCCATCTTGAGCCGGCAAGGGTCGAAATCTTTTGCGGCATGGCCTCGAGGATATCTCTGTAGATCTCCAGCAAAGCCGGATCATCATCCACCGCCAAGACGTTAAACGAGTTCGGGTTCAAGGCAACAATTGGTCCTTATCCACACCTATTTGCATCGAAACAGGCACATGCAAATTTGAAACCAGCTGCCTTGGGTCAAATGGGTTTGAGTTCAAAACGCATCCGCCCGTATCCCGTCGAGCCTCTGGAGCGGGCGCTTTAAGCGCCAACGCTATGATATTATTTTAAATGAATTCAATACGGCGTGGCACCTGCAGGCAGTGGCGAGCACGACAGCGGACGCAGCGGATTCTATTTGCCGGAGCGCTTCAAAGAGGTCCCGGGGCCGCAAACCGCCAACACCCGGCGCTAGCTGGAAGCTTCTGACCACTATTATTTTGACGCCTGCGGCATCGATCCGGCGGATGAAGCCATGCATGTTGCGCGGCCGTCGCCGGCCGGTGAGTGTGCACACGCGGCCGGTTTCGGCGCAGTCCGGCGGGCAGATGAAATCGGCGTTGCTTGCGAAGAGCTGTCCGTCGCCGCCGGGCATGGCGTTGGGAAGCAGGCGGGCGACTTCGGCCGGCATCGGCAAGGGGGCGATCCGGAGGCTGGCGTAAGCCCGGGCACGCACCCATTCGTAGGCCACGTGGACGGGCGCGGCCGCCACGATCCAGACCTGCTGCGTCGGGCTCTCCAGGCGGGCCGCGAGGAAATCGATACCGTCCGCGCACAGCGTGCGCAAGCCCTTGGAATCGATCTTTCGGCAGCGGAGCGGTTTCTTCTCGACGATGAGAATATCCGCGCCCGCCGGTGTGCGCCGGAGGGTCTCGGCCGCCCTGCGCCCGAATCGACCTCCGCCGATGATCCAGACCGCCTGCATGTGCCCCTGCCCTTCCGCTCCCCGCGTCGATCTTCTCCATTAACTCTTACGGCCAGGCCGCGGCCTTGTCAAACACGGCGCCATTTGCTAAACAAAATTCATGAAAGTACCTGAACTCAAAACTAAAATCATCCTGGCCTCGCAGTCGCCGCGGCGGCGCTACCTGCTTGAGCGCGCCGGCCTGCGGTTTGCCGTCATTCCGAGCCGATTCGACGAAAGCTCCGTTTCCGCCTCGACCCCGGACGATTATGTGCGCACGCTCGCGGCTGCAAAGGCCGGAGACATCGCTCGGGACCATCCGGACAGTTGGGTGATCGGCGCTGATACGGTCGTGGTGGCCGAAGGCCGCATCCTCGGCAAGCCGGCCTCGACCGCGCAGGCTCGCGACATGCTGCGCGGGCTGAGCGGCCGCACGCACCAGGTGCTGACCGGCTACTGCATCTGCTGCCTGTCTGCCGAGCGCATGGTTGCCGACACCGTACGCACGGATGTTCTTTTCAAAATACTGACAGACGCCGAGATCGAATGGTACATCCAGACCGGCGAGCCCTTCGACAAGGCGGGCGCCTACGCCATCCAGGGCATCGGCACGTTCTTGGTAAAACGCATCAACGGCTCCTACACCAACGTGGTCGGCTTGCCGGTGTGCGAAGTCCTCGAATTCCTGATCCGCGAGCAGGTGATCGGTTTCGACCAACCGCACCCCCTGGCCGCCTGCCCGCACGGCGCAGGCGCTGCGAGCGGTTCATGAACAGCATCGCCGCACGGCTGGCCGACCTCTTGGCCCGCATCCGCACCGCGGCGGAGGCCGCCGGCCGGTCCGCCGGCGAAATCCGTGTGGTGGCGGTCGGCAAAACGTTCCCGGCGGCCGCCGTGCGGGAGGCGATCGGCGCCGGGGTGACCGACATCGGAGAAAACTACATCCAGGAGGCGCGCGCTAAATTCGAAGCCCTTCAGGGAACCCCGGCGACCTGGCACTTCATCGGCCACCTCCAGACCAACAAGGCCAAACATGCGGTCCGGATGTTCGACCTGATCCACACCGTGGACTCCTACCGGCTGGCCCTCGAAATCGACCGCTGCGCCCGGAAGATCCACAAGCTCCAGGCCGTCCTGATCCAGGTGAATGTCGCCGGCGAGGCTTCCAAATCCGGGGTGGCGCCCGACGAGGCCCTGCCGCTGGTGCGCCGCGCGGCAGCCCTCGAAAACATCGCCGTCAAGGGACTCATGACCCTGCCGCCCTATTTCAACGCTCCGGAAAAGGTCCGGCCGTTTTTCGCCGCCCTGCGCCGGCTGCGCGACCGAATCGAGGCCGAGCAGATCGCCGGCATCGGCATGCAGGCGCTTTCCATGGGCATGACCGGCGATTTCGAAGCCGCCGTCGCCGAGGGCGCCACGCTCGTGCGGATCGGCACGGCGCTGTTCGGGGAACGCGCATGAAACTCCTGCTGCACGTCTGCTGCGCCCCCTGTTCGATCGTGCCGGTGCGCGAGCTGCGCACCGCGGGGATGACCGTCACCGGCTTCTTCTATCGCCACAACATCCATCCTTTCTCCGAGTGCCTGCGCCGCCAGGAGACCCTTGAGGGCTACGCCCGCCGGATCGGCCTGGAGATGATCTGGCAGGCGGACTATGACCTGGAAGGGTTCATGCGCAGCGTGGTGTATCGCGAGGAGGAGCGCTGCCTGATCTGTTACCGGCAGCGCCTGCTGGCCACCGCCGCTCTGGCGCGTCAGGGCAATTTCGACACCTACTCCACCACGCTGCTTTATAGCCGCTACCAGAAGCACGATGCGCTGCGGGACATCGGCGAATCGCTCGGACGCACGCTGGGCGTTGCCTTCCACTACCGCGACTTCCGCCCCGGCTGGAAACAGGGCGTCGAGGAATCCCGGCGCATCGGGCTCTACCGCCAGAACTACTGCGGGTGCATCTATAGCGAGAAGGAACGTTTTTTCCGCAAATAACCGCGGGCGCATTTTTATTTCTATGGGCATGCCATGTTCGGGAACTTCATCTATTTCATCCTGGTCCTGCTGATCTACCTGACCTACCAGCCGCCCGAAGATCCCACCCTTAGCGGCCTGGAGAGTCTGCTGCTGTCCGGAGGGCTTGCGCTGGCTTTCGCAGGGTTCACGCGCAGCATGTTTCGGCGCGTCGAACGCCGGGTCGGGCGGATGGATTTCGCGCGCCTGGACCAACTCTTCCATTCGACGCAACTGCGCAGCTCGATTCTGGCCGTGGCGATCTTCGCCCTGAACATCTACGCACTCAATCTGCCCGCATACGTGAAAGAGCTTCCGCTGCTCGCCCGCTGGCCGACCCTCCAGGCACTCGTCTTCCTGATGCTTTTCATGGGCTATCTCAGCCTGGTCTGGGGCTGCGCTTACGACGCCTACCGCAACCTGTACCATCCGCAGTTCACGCGCTGGGACTACATCGGCTCAAACATCTCGTTTTCGGCGCCCATTCTGCTGCCCTGGCTTCTGCTGTCCGGCGTCGCCGACCTGATCGACGCGCTGCCGCTTTCGGGCGTCAAGGCGCTGCTGGCCACCGCGGAAGGCCAGACGGTCTATTTCTGCACCTTTCTAAGCCTGGTGGCCGTGGCAGGGCCGGTTATGATCAAGACGTTCTGGCGCTGCCGGCCGATGGACCCCGGCCGGCAGCGGGAGCGTATCGACCGGCTGTGCCGACGGGCCGGCATGGCCTACAGGGACATCCTGTATTGGCCGCTGTTCGGCGGGAAGATGATCACCGCCGGCGTGATGGGCCTGATCCGACGCTTCCGCTACATTCTGGTCACCCCGTCGTTGCTCGGCCTGCTTGCGCCAGAGGAGATCGACGCCGTGATCGGCCACGAGATCGGACACATCAAGAAAAACCACCTGCTGTTCTATCTGTTGTTTTTCGCGGGCTACCTGGTCCTTTCGTATGTCACCTTCGATGTCACCGTGTATGCGATGGTCTTCGCAGAGCCGGTCTGGCGGCTCGTGCACCGCTCCGGCGCCAACCCGGGGATGGTCACCTCCATCGTCTTCAGCGCGATGATCATCTGCGTGTTCCTGGTGTACTTCCGGTTTGTGTTCGGCTTCTTCATGCGCAACTTCGAGCGCCAGGCGGATGCCTACGTCTTCACGCTGTTCGACAGCGCCGCCCCCCTGATCGCGACCTTTCACAAGATCTCCCTGACCAACGGCCAGTCGGCCGACCGCCCCAACTGGCACCATTTCAGCATCCGCGAGCGCATCGATTTCCTCAGTCAATGCGAACGAGACCGGCGCTGGATCCGGCGCCACGATGCACGCGTCCGGCGCGCGATCGGCCTTTATCTGGCCGGGCTGGCGCTGCTGGCCGGATTCGGCTATCAGCTCAACATGGGGGCGATGGGCGCCAAGCTCGGGGATCACCTGATTGCCACCGTCATCCTGCGCGAGATCGAGCGCTCCCCGGAGAACCCCAGCCTATACGGCCTGCTGGGCGACCTCCACTACCGGCGCCAGGACTTCGTCGAGGTCAAACAGGCCTATGAAAAATCGCTCGCCCTGCGCCCGGACCAGCCCCAGGTGCTCAACAACCTGGCCTGGCTGTTCTCCACCTGCGCCGACGAGCGCCTGCGCGACCCGCCCCGCGCGCTGGCGCTCGCCCAGCGGGCGGCGGAGCTGGAGCCATCCGCTTTCATCCTGGACACGCTGGCCGAAAGCTATTTTGTGAATGGGAGATATGCCGAGGCGGTGGAGGCCGCCAAGCGCGCGCTGGCCCTGGCCAGAGGCGACCGCAGCCACTATGAAGCGCAGCTGCACCGATTCATGCAGGCGATGGAGGAAGAGTCGCGCCGGCGGGGGCAAACGCTCAATCGGTCTGGAACAACCGCCAGCCGGTTCACTTCCGCGGTGGGTTTTTCGACATCAGCCGCCGGCCGTTGAGATAGAGCTTGCGAGCCCCGCCGGCAACCAGAAACACGGCGATGAAATACATGCAGAAATAGACAAACGGGAGGACCCCGGAGAAGTATTCGATCTGCCGTATCTGGGGCATCACCTGCGGAATGCGGAAGAAAAGCCCAACTCCGGCGGCCACGAGCAGAACGCCCCAGATCAACTGCAATCTGATTTTCAGATCGTCCATACCAAAAACGGCATGCGGCGCAGGGCGCCGGGAGGTGGTGGGCCATGGCTCGCGCCTTGCGCCCGGCGACGGTCTTTTATCCGTTCAACTTCCCCGTGAATACCGCTTTGCGCTTTTCGAGGAACGCGGCGGTGCCCTCTTTGGCATCGGAGCTGGCCAAGGTCAGGGCGAAGGCATCGGTTTCGATGCTGCAGCCGGTGGCAAGATCCGTGTTCAGACCTTGATTAACCGCCTGTTTGACCGCCCGCAACGAAACCCGGCCCTTGGCGGCGATGTCGCGGGCGGTCTTCAGCACCTCATCCATCAGAGCGGCTGAGGGAACGACCTTGTTGACCAGACCGATCTGAGCCGCTTCGGCCGCGCTGATCATCTTTCCGGTGAAGATGAGTTCCTTGGCCCGGTTGGCGCCGATCAGCCGCGGCAGGCGCTGCGTGCCGCCGAAGCCCGGAATGAGCCCCAGGGTGATCTCGGGCAGCCCGAATCGGGCGTTCTCGGCGGCGTAAATGAAATCACAGGCCAGCGCGATTTCGCTGCCGCCTCCCAGCGCGAAGCCGTTCACCGCGGCGATCACGGCAATCGGCAGTTCCTGCAACTTCGCGATGATGGCATGCCCGGCCCGTGAAAAGGACTTGGCCTGCAGCGCTGTATAGGTTGCCAACTCGGTAATGTCCGCTCCGGCCACAAAGGCTTTTTCCCCGGCGCCCGTCAAGATCAGCACGCGGATGTCTTCGTCCGCGGCGATGCCATCCAGCGCCTTGGACAGTTCGGCCAACAAGGCCTGGTTCAAGGCGTTCAGCGCCTTGGGCCGGTTGAAGGTAATCGTGGCGACCCCCTGCTCCACCTGAAACACAATGTTTTCGTAGGCCATGGTTCTCCTTCCTCAAAGCAAGTGATGCGTAAGACGGGTTTATCCCGACGACCCCGGCACGGGCTCGTTGAAGGCCGTCGGGTTGATTTCCTTGATGTAACCGCGCAGCCCCTGAACGATGGATTCGGCCAGATGCTCCTGGTAGCTGGCGGTGGTGAGCAGGCGACATTCCTCACGGTTGCTGATGAAGGCGGTCTCCACCAGGATCGAGGGCATGCGCGCCCCCAGCAGCACATAGAAGGGGGCTTGTTTCACCCCCTTGTCCTTGACACGGTCGTAGCCTTTGCGATTCAGGTTCCCCACCAGCGAGGATTGCACCACCTCGGCCAGACGGCTGGATTCGTTGATCTTGGCATTCTTGAGCAGATCATTGAGGATGGAATGCAGGTCGCTGATGTTCTTGGTGGAGGTGGCGTTCTCCATGGCCGCGACGCGGATGGACTCGTCGTCTGTGGCGAGGTTCAGAAAATAGGTCTCGGTCCCATACGCGCGCGGGTCGCGCGAGGCGTTGGTGTGAATGGAGACGAAGAGGTCGGCGCCGCGCGTATTGGCAAAGGCCGTACGCTCCTCCAGGGTCAGGTAGCGGTCGTCACTGCGGGTGAGGATGGCCTCTATATTCATCTCCTCGCGGATCTTGCGGGCCACGCGCTTGCCGATTTCCAAAACCAGGTCTTTTTCATGGACGCCCGGGATGAACCCGGGGGCGCCGAAGTCCTTGCCGCCGTGGCCGGGATCGATCACGATGCGCCGGACCCCCAAGGCCAACTGTCGGGCCAGGGCGCCGCGCGGGACCCGCTTGCTGCGGTCGAGCGCCGTACCGGGAGGCGCTGGCGCGGAGTCCTCGTCCCGGTCCTGGGCGATCGACGCCGCGCCGTTGCGGCCCCACACATCGATGACGATGCGGAACGGGTCACGCAGAGAGAACACCTTGTAAGTGTCAAAGGACTTTATGTCTACCACCACACGCACCGAGTCCAAGGTGTAACGAGCGGCGCGCGCGTCGCTGAGCAGATCGTCGTTGATCGGGATGGTCTTCTGCTTGCCGCCGCCCAGCGTGCTGTTGCTCAGATCCACGTAAAGCCGCGGCGGCTTTTCGATGGTCGGGTCTTTCTTCAGCAGCCGGTGCGTGAAGTCGGTTTCGCGATCGACATAGACCACGACGCGGGTGTAGTTCGGGTTCGACCAGTGCCGCAGGTCCTGCACCACCGCCAGGCCCTCTTCGCCTTCGGCCGGTTTGACGGACCCCGGAGGGATCTCGGCCGGGACGGGCGCGGCCGGTTCGCTCGGGATGGGAGCCACCGGCGGCGGAGAGGGTCTGCGCGCCACTGCTTCCGGCAGGGTCCGGACCGGACGCATGGCCTTGAGCTCCTGGGAGGCCTTGGCTGCGAACGGGCTTTCCGGAAATTCCTTGACGACCTTCTCAAAATTCTCGCGCGCCGCGCGCAGGTCCGAATTGAACTTCAGACCTTTATGCAGATCCTGGTAAAGCACGCCCTCCAGATAAAGCGTCTGAGCCGCCGTAGGTCCCGCCGGGTCCTCGAGGTAGGCGTTGTGAAAGCGGCCGATGCAAAGCATCCACTCGCGCCGGGTGTTTTCGGTGGGTTGGCTGCCGCGCAGCTTTTTGAAACACGCATCCGCCCTCTGCAATTGGCTCCCGGCGCCCGCGGGCGTGGCGGCTGCCGCCGGCACGCCCTTCGTTTCCGCAGGCTTTTTCTGTTTATCCTTCTCCGGCGTAACCGGTGTTCCGCGGGAGATCTCTCGGACCGGCGGTTCTTCCTTGGCCGCAGAGGCCGCGGCGTTCATTTTCTGCAGCTCGGCAGCCGCCCGGTCGCGGTAGCCGCTGTCCGGGAACTTTTTCTGGAGCTGTTCAAAAAGCTCCGCCGCGGCCTTCTTGTCGGCATCGTTGCGGAAGCCTTTCGACAACTCCAGGTAGAGCACGCCGCAATGGAACAAACTGGCGGGGGCCCATGGGCCTTTGGGGTCCTGCCGGTAGACGGCCTGGAACTTGTCGATGCACTGGGTCCAGTTCGAACGGATCTTGGTCTTCGGGGGGCTCTTGCGCAACTCTCGGGCGCAGGCTTCGGCGTCGAAAAACGCATCGCTGAGCCCGGCGCCGGCGGCCGGGCCGCCCCCCAGAATCAGGCTGAACAAAAGGAGATTGGTTAAAACGAAAAAAAACGATCTATGCATCATGAACCGTGTCGGTGGCCGCCAATGTTTTGTATCAAAAAGTTTATCGCAAAAAACGAAAGTTTTCCATAGGCAGGCATCTAATTTTTGCCTGGCGGCGCGCCGCCGGCGCCAGGCAGACGAACCATTTCCTGCAACCGGTTGAGCAGATTCAACGCATCGAGCGGCGACAGCCGGGGGATGTCCACTTCTCGCAGTCTTTCGATCACCTGGGTGTCCGCCGGCCGGAACAGGCCGAGCTGCAACGGTGAAGGCCGGTCGTTCATGGCGGAAGGTTCGGGCAGCGCGAAGCCGTGTTCCCCGTTTTCGATGCGCCAGAGAATTTTTTTGGCCCGCGATATCACTTCGGCGGGGATGCCGGCCAGCCGTGCCACCTGAATCCCGTAGCTGCGGTTGGTGCCGCCGGAAACCAGTTTGCGCAAGAAAATGATTTCGTCGTTCCACTCCCGGACGGCAATGTTTAAGTTGGTGGCCCGCGGCTTGAGCTCGGCCAACTCCGTGAGCTCGTGATAGTGGGTGGCGAAAAGGGTCTTGACGCCTTTATGGCGCAGGTCGTGCAGGTATTCGGCGACCGCCCAGGCGATGCTCAGTCCGTCGAACGTGCTGGTCCCGCGGCCGATCTCATCCATGATGACCAGGCTGCGTTCGGTCGCGTGGTGCAGGATGTTGGCGGTCTCCTGCATCTCCACCATGAAGGTGCTCTGCCCTTGGGAAAGATTGTCTAGCGCGCCGACGCGGGTAAAGATGCGGTCGACGATGCCGATCTCAGCCTTGCGTGCCGGAACGAAGCTGCCCATCTGCGCCATGATGACCGAAAGCGCCACCTGGCGCAGAACCGTGGACTTGCCGGCCATGTTGGGACCCGTGATGATCAGGACCTGACGGGCGACATCGTCCATCTCGATGGTGTTGGGCACGAAGCGTTCGCCGGTGATCATTTTTTCGACCACTGCATGTCGGCCGTCTTCAATTCGGATGGCGCCGTCCTCCAAAATCCGCGGCCGGCAGTAACCGTTCTGAGCGGCCACCTCCGCCAGGTTCAGCAGGCAATCCAAGCGGGCAAGAAAACGGGCGACCGACTGAATCTCGGGATGGTGCCGCACGACCTCCGCGCGGATCTCTTGAAACAGCCGGTGCTCGAGATCGGCGCGTTGCTCCTCGGCGCCCATGACCTTCAATTCGAATTGCTTGAGCTCTTCGGTGATGAACCGTTCGGCATTCACCAGCGTCTGCTTGCGCACGTAATGCGGCGGCACCGCGCCCACCCGGGTCTTGGGCACTTCGATGTAGTAGCCGAACACCTTGTTGAAACTCACCTTGAGCGCCGAAATCCCGGTGCGCTCCTTTTCACGCACCTCCAATTGAGCCAGATAGCCTCTGGCATCGGAACTGATGCGCACCAGCTCATCGAGCTCCGGGTTGAAACCGGTTCGGATCATTCCGCCTTCATGCACCGTGAGCGGCGCGTCCTCACGGATGGCGCGCTGAATCAGTTCCGCCAGTGCCATGAGATCATCGATCGTTTCGGCAGGCCGATAGAGCTCGGCGCTGAAACCGCCGAGCGCCGTCCATAGCGCGGGCAGGGTCAGCAGCGAGGATTTCAATGCCACCAAGTCGCGCGCATGGGCGTGCCCCATCACCGTCTTGCTGCCGACGCGCTCCATGTCATGGACGTCTTTCAGGCACTCCCGCAGCTCGCGGCGCAGTCCCTCGCGTTCCTTGCCTTCGGCGACCGCCGCCAGGCGCATTTCGATTTCCCGCGGCTCGCGCAGCGGACGTCGCAGCCAGTCGGAGAGAAGCCGTGCCCCCATGGCCGTACGGGTATGGTCGAGAACGCTCAGCAACGTCCCGCGGCGGGTGCCGGTGCGGATATTGCGGACCAGCTCCAGGTTCTGGCGGCTGATCTCGTCCACCACCAGGCAGTGCTCCAGCCAGTAGGCTTCAAGCTGTCGCAGATGGGCGGTTTTCTGTTTCTGGGTTTCGCCGACGTAAAAAACAAGCGCCCCGGCGGCGCTCACCCCGGCCGTGAAGGACTCGCAACCAAAACCCTCCAAGTTCAGGGTGTTCAGCTGCTCGGTCAGCCGTTCGTAGGAGCGGCGATAGTCGAAGGCCTTGTCTTCGATATAGCTGAAGGCCGCATGACCGAAGAGGGTCGGCAGGCGTTGGAGCCACTCCTCGCGGCCGTCTCGGCGAACGCTTTCCGCGAGCAGGATTTCGCGCGGTCCGACCCGCCGCGCCTCGTCGAGAACCGCCGCTGGCTCGGGAGATTCGGTCACGCGAAAGGTCCCGGTGGATAGGTCCATATAAGCAAGCCCGGTCGCCCGCCCGGACGGGGAGATCGCCAGGATGAAGTTATTCGTGCGTGCATCCAGGAATTCCTCGTCGATGATCATGCCGGGGGTGATGACGCGCACCACTTCGCGCCGGACCAAACCCTTGGCCGTGGCAGGATCCTCCACCTGATCGCAGACCGCCACCTTGTAGCCGCGCTCGATGAGTCGGGCGATGTAGCCGGACGCGGCCCGGTGCGGAACCCCGCACATGGGGATGGCTGAAGGGTCGTTCTTATTGCGCGACGTCAGGGTGATTTCGAGGATGCCGGAGGCGACCTCGGCGTCCTCGAAAAACATCTCGTAGAAATCCCCCATACGGTAAAAGAGAATGGCATCCGGGTAATCGCCCTTGATGGCCAGATACTGCTTGAGCATAGGGGTTGATTTCGTAAGATTCATGAACGAATCGGAGGCGTTGAGATCAAATCGGAGGTACCTCAGCTTTTCCTGACCGGCGAGGTGACGGAAGTCTCGACCGGTCCGGCCGCCGGGCCGGCCATCGGCGTACCTTTCAGCTGCGCCAGCTCGGCTTGCATGGTTTCGATTTCATGGCGTTGCACGACGGTTTCCGCTGTCAGACGTGAAATGGCCTTGCGACGGCGCCAGCGGTCCAGCGCGTCGAAAAGAAAGGCTACGATCAGCCCGAAAACAAAAAACAGCAGATGGAAAGCCACCAACGGCAGGCTCGGTGACTGGTATTCCGGAAACGCTTTGAGATTCAGGCGCAGGACCTGCCGGGCTTCCAGGAAGTACCCCTCGTTCTGAAAGACGACCAGTGCCATTCCTCCCAGGATCAAGAGCCAAAATATCAGCTTCACTTTTTTCATCTCCAGTCCTCCACCCCTCCAAACAAGAAAGGCCAACTCAGCCAAGCGCCGCGTCAGCGGTCACGCCCGACGGGCGCCGCGCGCCTCCGGCAATTGGGCTTTTTGGTCGCAGCGAATCCAGAGACCGTCGGCGCGCCATCCTTGGCAGCCTGAAGGTCGATGGCCCTGAAATGAGGCTTGAGCAGTGCAAAGGTTTCCTGGAGATGCTGCGGGACCACCCGCACGTCAGCGAAGACGGCCAATGCATTGGTGTCGCCGGACCAGCGCGGGACGATATGAAAGTGCAGGTGTTCTTCGATTCCCGCCCCGGCGACCCTTCCGAGGTTCAGCCCGATGTTGAAGCCTTCCGGGCGCATGGCTTTCTTGAGAATGGCGACGGACTGCTCTACGGTCGCCAGAAGCGTCCCCATCTCCGCTTGGCTGAGCTGGTCGAGCGTCGAAATGTGTCTCACGGGCGCCACCAACAAGTGGCCGTTGATGTAGGGGTACTTGTTCATCACCACCAGCGTGCTCTTTCCTTTGTACAAGGTGAGTTGACCACTCACGGAAAGAGCGTTACAGAATACGCAGCCCTTTTCTTTGGTGCCGAGGATGTACTCAATTCGCCAAGGGGCCCACATGGTCTTCATGCTCAGTGCCTTTTCCGGGACCGCTTCACGTTTCGGCCATTAAACGTGGCCGGCCTTTGAAACTAACGAACTTTTTTAAAATTACCAATAAGTTAGGATAATAATGCAGTTTAGTCGGTTTGCCTCAAAAACTCAACCTTTTTTTCGATCGAAAACGACCACTTCGACAGCTCCCCAGGCCCCCATTTTTTCGGCCACCACGATGACCACGCCGAGAACCCCGACGATTCGCTTGGCGATTTCGATTCCGATGGTGATGTCTTGCTTGGAATAAATACGGTTGCCGATGGCGGTAGCGGCTGCATCCGCCAGCGCGCAGGAACGCGACGTCACGCAAACGGCATCCGCCCGGCCGAAGCTGAGCGAGTGCCCCACCGTACCCGATGAAGTGCACACGGCGATGGGATCGTTCCGCCCGCCCGTGCGGATGCCGATCCTAAGACTTAGCGGGGAGTCCCCGGCCCAAACGGCTACCGTGGCCGCTTCGACGGTTTGGAGGAATATGTCCCCCCCGTTTTCAATGATCACCTCCTCGGTATGCGCCAAAAGCCCACGGCCCACGTGCTCGGATAGGGCACCGGCCACGGCTGCCATGGGTCCCACCCCGGCGGCGTTGCCGGCCGCGATCATATCGCGCACGATGGTCGCTGCCGGGCCGGTCAGCGGCCATGGATTCAGCGTAGATGCGAACTCGGGATACCGGCGGATGTAAGCCTCGATGTATCCCCTTTGCTCCAGGACCAAGCCCCGCGTCAATGCGCTCAAATCAGACCGCGCCTGAACGTGAAGGTCGGTCTCCTTTACCGTGACCTCAAAGGTTCTCAAGCGTCCGCTATCGACGCGGGTGCGATAGGTTCGCGGCTCCACCATACCCATCCGACGACCGGCGCCTGCAGCGCGGGCAAGCCAGGCGCCGGCTCAGCCCTCATGCTCAGCGTTTGGCAAGTATCCGGGCCGCATGGCCTCGGGGCAGAAGTCCAGAAAATAGCGATCCGTCATGCCGGCCATGAAATCCCGCACCACCTCGGCCGGTCGATGTCGTCCGAGGTAGTCTGCGGACATTCCGTTTAAGAAGCCTTTGAAAATCACCGATTCGGTACGCTGTTTTTCCAATTCCTCCAGAAAACGCTCAAATAGGCGTTTGAAAAGCTCTCGAATGAGAGCGGTATGCGGTTTCATGCGGGGGTTAAGATAAATTCGCTCGAGATTGAACTGTTTCAGCCGCTTGAGTGCTTCGGACACCTCGGGGCTGAAGGCGACAAAATCTTTTTCATGGCTAGTGCGGATGATGTCGGTCGCCAACTTGAAGACAATGGTCCCGTTGGTCTCGCCCAGTACCGCTACACTGGTCGCAGGCAACTCAGATCGCCGAATGAGCCCAAGGCGAATGGCGTCCTCGATATCCCGCCCGACATAGGCGACGGTGTCGACCATGCGCACGACGCAACCCTCCAGCGTCATGGGGACCAACTCCGTGCCGGGGTGGTCAATTTTGGCCGCCATTTCCGCTTGCAGGTCAGTAAAAAATTTTTCTCGTCGGGGCGCCAGCGCCGGGGTGTGAACTTCGCCGTCGTGACATAGAATTCCGTCCAAGGTCTGCAGGCACAAGTTCCAGCCCTTGCCCTTGCGCTCCACGGAGTCAAGAAAATGAACGCTCTGAACATTGTGATGGAACGAACCGATGCCGTGCTCCTGGCAGAGCTGGGAAAGAAAGCGCTCGCCGTCGTGACCGAAAGGCGTGTGGCCGATATCGTGGCCGAGGGCGATCGCCTCGATCAGATCCTCATTCAGCCCCAGAAAACGGCCGATCGACCGGCCGATCTTGGAAACCAGTTGGACATGCAGCACCCGGTGGGTGATGTGATCGTTGCGGATCAAATAAAAAACCTGCGTCTTGTCGATATAGCGGGCGTAGGCGCGCGAGTGCAGGATCCGATCCACATCCACGGAGAATGCCTGCCGATACCCTTCGGTCAGCAACTCCTCTTCACACCGCCGGACGGCGCGCAGGTTGGGAGTGGCATGGGCCGACAGGTTCTGCGCCTCTTTCCGGTCGAGGCGGATGCGAATCGACCTCAAATCCAGCGGCTCAGATTTCACGGCGTTCAATCATCGCCTCCATCAGACGGCAATAGTCAATCCCGGCTATCCGGAATCCTTCCCGGCCGTATTTCATATTGGCTTCCAGCACATAGAACTCGCCCTTGGACCGGCAAATATCGATGCCGACGTCGTTCCAGCCGCACGCCCGGGCCGTGTACGCCGCCAGCGCCAGCGCGGTTTCAGGCACAGGATCCAGGCAGATGCTGGCGCCCATGGATATATTGGACCGAAATTCTTCCTCCGGCGAGATGCGCCAGTATGCATGCACGATGCGCTGGCCGATGACGACGATTCGCATGTCACGATCAATGGGAAGATAGTCCTGGACGTAGGCGACGGTGTTGCGGTCATTGTAGTGATCCAGGCCTTCCTGGTCGCGGATCAGATAAACGCCGCGTCCGCAGGCCGATCCGCGGGCGATCTTGGCAATGAAAGGAAATCCGAAGTGCTGGGTGATGGTCTGCTGCTGGCGTTTTCCATAGAAGACGCGGGTGCGCGGATGGGGAATTCCCAGCAAGTCGAAAAGAGCCGTTTGCTTGATCTTGTCTTGAGCGCATTTGTAGGTGTGGTAGCTGGGAAAAGTATGCTTGCCGATCGAATCGAACAAGTCCGCATAAAAGGTGGTCGGATAGTAGACCGTATCCGCCTTTCGGATCTCGTCTTGTTCCAGCGGTGGGTATTCATTGAAATTGGTACGCACTCCGAGGGTGACGACATTGCGGCACTGCCTCAGACGTGATTCAAGTGCAATGACTTTACGCTTAATTTGCATTCATCCTTTTAATGAAGCTAAATTATTTATTCATATGGTTTAATTAAGAATATTATCTATACATATCTTTTATGAGCGGCGTCCGACGCGCTGAAAATATCACTTAACTTTTGCAAAGCGCGTTCGGTATGGCTCCCCTTCCAATACACTCGGCCGCATTTCGGACACGTGCTGAAATCGGTTCGGGTATTCCACACGTAATCCGGAACCGACCGTGCAACAGCATGCTTGGCAACGGTTTCGATCCGTTCGTTGCAGATGATGCAGCGCGAAAACGGCCGCAGGTCCTGCGAGCGGATGCCTGCTTTGTAGATCAGCTCGAAGACTTGTTCCGCAGGGTCGTTGGCCTGGATAAAGATCGTTTTCAGGCCGATCGCCGCCCCCTGTAACCGTTGCGTCCGGGTTAGAAATACCCTTTCCGGTCCAATGCGTTGCATGAACGAACCCTTGGGGTATTCGCTCTCCGACAGGGTGTCAAACCCCATGAGGCGAAGCCATTTTCCCAGCCGACCCAAGGTTCTTTCCGCCGCAAAGATGGTTGGCATGCGTGTGGTGAAAGGCAGTGAGTTCGAAACGTTGATCTATGCTTCGACCATACAATGATTGCCGGGTAGGGGTCAATGCCGAGGTCAGCGGATCAAGCCCTTTTTTCCGAAACCCCAGCAGTCCAGAACAACCTCGGCAGGCGGCGTTCAGTTGAAATAGACCTCAAGGATCTGCCCGTAATACCGATTATGAATCTGGGGCTCTGACCTCTCCTCTGACGAGCTCCAAGGGACATTGTATGCGGAAGACGAAAATCCTCTTGGTCGCTCTGGTGGTCATGGCTGTTGCAGCGGCTGTTCTGGCCAAGGATCAGCTGAACCGTAATATCATCCTGCTTAAGAACGGACGCATCATCCCCGTCGACCGGGTTTGGGAGTCCGGCGCCGATCTGTTCTACGAGAACGACAAAGAAATCCACTTCGTCAGCCTGGCGGATATCCAGTCCATCGAAAAACAGAGCCTCCTGATCTGGGGGCGCACGGCCGGCGATCGGGTTGCAACCCTGGCGGGCCGGGCGGTGAAGTTTCTGAATCCGCTGCTCACGGACGGCGTTGAGCTGGCGCGCCGACCCAGCCCCTTCCAGTGGCTGCTGATCGGCGCGATGGCGGTCCCGGTCGGTTTCGTGTATGCCTTGCGCGGGTTTCGCAAGCGCTCAAAGGAAAAGAAACCGATAGGCGTTGCCCCCCCGGCCAAAGAAGCCAGCCAGGAGATGCCCCATCGCGCCGATGTGGTGCGCTTTTTTCTGGGACTCTATCGTCATCAGCTGGGGTTCGGACCAGAGGTGCCAGCGGACTTTGTCCAGCTGCCGTCCCCCTCCCCTGCAGGATCCAACCAGATCTATGAACTGCGGGTGAAGAACGGCAGCGAATGGATCAAGCGCCGCATGACGCTGGGACCGTTGGGCGAGGACAGCGGCAGCAAAAGCAAATGCTACTACATCATCTTCGATCAGCATTTGGTGGTCAAGATACCTCCCAAACCGATCACGGATTTCGAAGACTATGTCGCCAGTATCCAAAAAGAACGGCACATCGTCGAGCGCCTCAGCCCGAAGGAGTGCATCGTCCCCCGGGTGTCCGTTATTTTAAGCCAGGTTCATCGCCTGTCGCTTCCGCCCGGCTCCCTGCCCGACGTGCTTGAAGAGAAGTACATCGCCTGGCTGCGAAAAACCCCCGTTCATCAGGAGTATTTGAAGATCAACGGCACCTTTGTCTTCTTCATGGACCTCTCGCGCTACTACTTCCTGAGCCATATCATCGACAGCCTCCACGATCTGGTGGATCCGATTCGATCGGAAATGCATTCCACTGCCGATCTGATCCGCTATCCGGCGAAATTCAAGGAGCGCTACGGGGAGCAGAACGAATCGGTCGGTTTTGAGATTCGGGACCTCTATCACCAATGCGAGGCCGAAGTGGTCCAACTTCTTAAAAACGCTGGAAAGTCCGCCACCGTGACGCCCTACCGCATCCAAGTCTGGTTCCTGAGCTTTCTGGAAAAGAAAAGCATCGGCGAAGCCGATGCGGCGATATCCAGCCGAATGGCGGATGAGGTCGCAGCCATCTTCGCGCGCTGGTTCGAGAAATATCGTGTCGCCGTGGAGGCTTACCTCGTCGCCATCCGCACCTTTACGGCACGCCTCTGCCTGGAGCAGAACCGGCAGATCATATCCGGCATCGTTACTAATTTGTTGGACCTTCTCGCCTGGCTGAGCGAAAAGAAGGTGGCCATGCGGGATCTTAAGCCAGACAATCTTCTGGTGGCAGGCGATCCGCAGAACTACCCGGTTTTTCTGCGCTCAGCCTCGGACTATTCGCTGGGCTTCATCGACGTGGAAACGGCGGTTTATCTCGACCCCTCCGAAGACGCCAGGATTAAGCAGCCCCTGCTGGGAGGCACCCCCTATTACGCGACCCCGTCGCACCTGTTTCCCAACCCGGCCTTGCACGCCTGTTTCACCGACGCCGCCTGGATCCTGCGTTTTCAAGACTGGCATGCGGTTCTGGTGATGGTCTTCAAGACCGTCACGGGGGATCTTCTTTTTGATCGTACCGCCAAGCTGTTTGGCGACATAAAAAATCGAGTGGCCGACACCATGCGCCAGCGGACCCCCTTGGAGCCCCTCATGGAAGACGTCAGCCGCAGGTTCTGGCGCAGCGCGGCAGGCGAATTTCGCACCAAAATAAAGGCGCATGAAAGCGCCTTGCGATCGGTGGAAATCGACATACCGAAAACCGCCAAAGCGCTGCTAGTTCAAGTTCTCCAACGCGACATCGCCTCCATCCATCAATCGATGCGCCAGCTCGTCGACGCGCAAAAGCATTTCTCATCGCCTGAAAGCCGCGAACAGCTGCTGAAATCCTCCCATAAACGGATCTGCCAGATTTTGAAGGCGCTTCAGACCAAAAAACAGCTCGACCCCCCGGTGTCGGACACGCTGCCGGCAATCGAACGTTTCCTGAACCGCCTCTCCATTTTAAAAGCCCTGGTGGAACGCAAATCTCAGCTCATCGTGGCCTTGGAAGCCACGGCCGTACCCCGGCTGAACGCTCATGAGTTACTTCTGCTCATGTTCAACAGCGTACTGAAGGCCATGTGCCTTGAGCATTGGTATCCTTTTGTGGAAGAGACACCCCGCCCAAATCTGCCGTCCGACAGCGAGCTGTCGTTGGCCACCACGATCTAAAACCGTAAACCGGTAACGCCCGCATCCCGCTGCGCCCGACATGCATTCAAGGGACATCGATTCAATGCCGGAGCCTTATTGACGCCGACTTTCCGTCGGTGTAGGTTTCAAGCTGCGATGAAAGATGGTCTCCAACCCCTCGATGCCGAAAAGGGCGAACTCCTCCTGAAGCTTGCACGTAGCACCCTGATGGAGAAATTCGGCCGCAGGCTCCCGGCGGCCGAGGACGCGCGCCTGCAGTCCGCGCTGAAGGGCCCTCTGTCACAAGCCCTGCGAGGCACCTTTGTCACGCTCATGCTTAAGGGTAGGCTGAGAGGCTGCATCGGCAACCTCTTCTCAACCGACCCGCTGACTGAAAGCATCCGGCGCAACGCCGCCCATGCCGCCTTTAACGATCCAAGCTCGAGGTGGCGACGTATCAGGTCCAGCGCTTTGATGAACAGCCTCAATCGGTTTGTCGGCATCGCGGACAGCGCTTATTCGCCGGCCAGAAGCAGAAATTGAATCCTGGCCCTTCTCAGCTGAATGACATCCAGCCGATTCAATTTTACAGAGGTCTTGACAGGCTCGCGGTTTACCCGGACTCGGGCGAGTCCCCCTACGTAGCTGAGATACCAGCCGTCTTCCAAGCGGTTGATCACCGCCGCCGTTGACCCGACTCCGAGCCCCCGCACGACGATATCGGCGTTCGGGGCTTTGCCGATCCGAACCGGTGCAAGGTCCAACAACAGCTCTTTTTTCTCGCCGGACAGCATGGTCAATAGGCCCTTGAGGCCAGGTCGCTTGTCCAGCGGAGCCGCCGGGGGGGTTCCCGTCTCGAGCGGAGCTTCTGCTCGGTTTTGCTTTAGCAGCGCCCTGAACTTTTCGGTGTCGATTTGCATGGTCTTGATGATCGATTCCGAAAAGCGATCCGAACTCTTGTTGCTTCTCGGGTTGGAAAAAAGCAGGCTGTGTTTGCCGATGGTGATCACATCCCCATCGATCAGCCAATGTGCTCTAATGCGCTGGTCGTTCACGAAAGAGCCGTTGTCGCTCTTTAAATCGATCAGCAAAAAGTCATCCCCGATGGATTCGATTTTGGCATGCTGGAACGACACCGCCAAATTGTCAATCACGATGTCATTGACCGGATGTCGGCCGATGACGAAAGAATCCCCCATGCCGATGGGGAAGTTACGCAATTCCTTGCCATTATACTGCAATGATAGAACGGCCATCTTCAGCTCCTCGTGATTTCCAATGGATGGGGTTGCCCACTTCTCAGGCGCCGCGATGCCCCTACGACTGCCTTCTTGAGGCGACCCATTCTTGCTTTACATGAATTCGTGCAAATTCCGCAACCGGTGGGTCATTTCAGCGTGTTCGTTGCAAGCACAACGAACGAATGCATCCACGGTGGCAATGGTTTGCTTGTCATAATGAATCACGGCTCCGGCGATTTTTGCCGGCAGGGTCGCGCAGGATGCGCCGGCCGGTTTTGAGTTGATACGTTTCAACAAACGGCGAGCGGTGAGGTGGGCCTCTTTCACCGTCGTCATCGGCAGCACCGCTATAAAAAGAGCCCTTTTTAAGGTCCCCATCCAATCGGCGTTGCGCAGCAGCTGCTTTATTTCTAACAAGGACGCCAGGGTCACTTCCATGGGCACCGCGGAGTTCTCCGGAACCGTCGTTTGGGAACTCACGCGCAGCAGAGAGAAGGTAATTGCGCTTAAATCCGTTCCATATCGCACCGAACGTGAGATTTCCTTCTCCAGCAACGCGCAAGTAATTTTCTTATTGAAAACAAGGTCACGAATCGTAAAGCCGGCTTTGAAGCGGTCTTGCTTGACTTGCTGGATGTGCTCAAAAATTTGTTGAAAGTCATTTTCATCCCAACGCTGTTCGACGGCATTGGCGCGCACCTCCAGGAGAATCTGCTTCAGCTCCTGATTTCCGCTCAGCCCTGCCGTCAGGCGTTGCAACAAGGTCTCAGGGTGCCGATCTCTGGTGTGGAGGGATGCCTTGTACGCCGCAAACTCGGCGCGTATGGCTGCGACACTGGCATCCAACCGAGCCTTCAAACGGGTTTCCACCTGTTGGACGAGCTGGGGGTCGACCCCTTCGCCGCGGAGGCCTTCGACCAGTTTTGAATTGAAAAAAAATGTCAGCTTTCGAAACCGTTCGTCGCTGGCTCGCTCCGGGTCGGAGCCAAAATTAAGCATTTTCGGCCCGAACTGTTCGACATAATCCACCAAGATGTCGCACAAGGGCTTGGCGCTGCCCGACTGTCGATCGATCTCGGTCGCCAGGTATAAAAAACGGGCCAGACCGGAAGGGTCCGCCTTCCAGCGATCCAGCAAATCGGTTCCGTCCACCCCGATGGTCTCGGCGCCTTGATTCACCCATTCGACCAGTTCACTGGTTTGACTGGCCTTGCCCATGTGTTTGATCAATTTCCAGAAATCCGACTGCGGCATGCCTTCGCTGATGAGGCTATCTCGTATCTTGGGCAAAAGCCGCCGCAGCTCCTCGGCCGGCGTGACGATTCGCTCAAGCACAAAGGCCAAGCGTTCTATGGGCGTTTTTCCTTTGGCGTACTCTTTTTTAATCAACTCCAGCAGGACCGTATCCGCCAGATCTTCGGTCTGTTGCCTAATTTCGTCTGTCGGGTCCAGCAGGACTCCCAGTGATTTCTGCGTGTGGATCGCTTGCTGGAGTTCGTGCCTCATCTTGACCACAGCCTCGGCCAACTCGGACAGGCTGAGTGCAGAGCTATCGGAAACGAATTTTCTGATTTCACAGCCGAGCGTTGCCAGCTGCGCGGCGATGGCGGAGGCAGGCTGTGGGGCGGCAGCCACTTCGGCGCTGCTTTCGGCAACACCGATGGCCACCACGTTCTTCGAAAAACCCACTGGGTCGACCATGAGCATTTTCAGCGACAGCCCCTGGTCGACCTCTTCCAGGAGCAATTTCCCCGCGATCATGCCCAAGGCTTCCTGATATTGTCTGGAAGCATCCAGCTCATCGCTGAGCGCCGCTGACCGGGAGGCGGTCGATTTTGAAACGATCTGATCGTCCTCGGTCACCTTCTTGTAAGAGACATGATTGATGCGAATGCGGGTGATCTGCAACAAGCCGGCGGCGGCTTTCATCAGCTCCGCCGTCGGGTACTTGCGGGCGTCCAAAAATATTCTTACAAAATCCTCAATTTCACGTTTTTCAACCTCTTGAATCACGTCGATCGATGACACCTTCGCATTTTTAAAATGGGACGCCATCTTGAAATAGTTCAGGCTCGGGTCTATCGGTTCGTCCTCGATGAAAAACTGACCTCGGTTGTATAGCAGCACAACCGGTGAAGTCATCTTGAGCAAGTCGCAAATGGAACGATAGAACTCATCCACCGCCTGAACCGAGAAAGGATGCCCGATGCCATACATGGAGACACGATTAAACATGAGCACGAAGGACTTGCCTGCCTTGTGATGGCCCAAGCGGATGGATTGCCGTTTGATCATTTGTCTTCGAACGCTAAGAACTTCCGTCCATAGTTGCGCAACGCATGCATAAATTGTCTGCATGAAGGATAGCGCTGCTGTGGGTCGCTGGCCGTCGCAACCGCCACGATAGCGTCCATCTCCGGGTTGAGCCGCGGATTGGCCTCGGACGGCGATCGAACGAAGAGCGCTTGGCCGTTGAACTTCCTTCTAAGGATGTCTTCGTAGGACGAACAGGCGACCAGTGGCAGCCTATCCACCAGAAGCCTGAAAAGCAGCACTCCGGCAGCGTAGATATCGCTGCGGGCATCGCTTCCTGCCGCGCTGATTTGCTCCGGCGCCATATAGAGCGGGCTCCCGCGCAGCACTGAGCCGACGTCGGTTGCGTGGCCGACCAGTCTGGAAATCCCGAAATCGGTAATGATCGGAATCTGTCCGCCGGTACACATCAGAATGTTCTCCGGCTTGATGTCGCAATGGACCACCCCTCGGCCATGAGCGTACTCCAGAGCCTCCAGCAGCTGCCGGAGAATGGACAAGGTCGTTTTCAAGGGAAGGATGCGCCGGGAGGGGAGCACGTTTTTCGTTATCTTTTCAAGGACCCCAGAAAGGTCGATGCCATCGACCAATTGCATGGTGAAATAGCGGAAATGTTCGTTCTCTCCAATGTCGTAAATCGGTACGATGTTCGGATGCGATAGCCCTGCGACGGCCTCGGCTTCCTGTTCAAAGAGGCGGATGGAGTCCTCCGTACACAGGCATTTCGGCAGCACTTTCACGGCGATTCGTCGCTTCAAGCTCTGTTGATAGGCGATGAAGACGATCCCCATGTTTCCACGCGCCAATTCCTTTACGATAGTCGCGTTGCCGATGCTCATACCGATGGCATGGGCGGCATCGTATCGATTTGAGGAGGTGACGTTCATCGCTTAAATACCATCGTCGCCCTTTGACGGGGCCCCTTACAGGATCTGCCGGCGCATGGTTCTATTTTCGGCAACTTTCTTGAAATCTTTAGAAAATCAGCTCTCCGCAGATTGGATGCATCACCCCTCAGGTAACGGTGCGGCATACAATTGACAAACGAATTCCCTGCTGCAAGGTTGAAACGCAGGCCGAATTGTGGTGTAATAAAAGTAAATGTTCTATTTCTTCAAGTGACTGATCTCCGTCAAAACAATATGTTTATGGAACGCATTCTGATCATTGATGATGAAGCTCCCATTCGTTCCATGATCCGGCTCATCCTGGAACGCGCGGGTTATGCGGTAGCCGAGGCCTCGGACGGTGTGGAAGGGCTCCGATGTTTCCGGGAGGCGCCGGCGGACCTGATCATCACCGATCTGATCATGCCCAACAAAGATGGGATCGGCATGATCCTGGAACTAAAAAAAGAGTTCTCCGGCGCAAAAATCATTGCCATGTCCGGAGGCGGTCTGAATCGGCCGGAGGGCTATCTGCGCGGAGCCCAAAAACTGGGAGCGGCGTATACACTATCCAAGCCTATCGACCGCCAAGAGCTCCTCCGCGCCGTCAAAGACACGCTAAAAACACCACCCGCTGCGGCCCCGCCCTGAGTCTCCTTTCTGCCCGATCCATCCCCGACAATTGCGGATGCGCATGTCAGGATCTTTCGTTCGGCCCCAAAAGCTGGTATGTTATATTTTTTTAACATGCGCAGCGACCGTCTCTCGGGGCCTTTCACGATATGAGTCTTCCATTGCGGGACACGCGGATTGATCTGCAGCAGCTTTGCCGCCTAAACCTGCGGATGGCTGCCCTTGTCGGATTGTCGCTCCTGGTTGTCCCTGCCTGGGCACAGGCCTCCGACACCATTTATTTCAAGGATGGAATGCGGACTATATGCGGCGGCAACGCATGGGAAAAGGGCGACGAGGTTCACTGTGAATATGACGGAGGGCTGCTGATCTATCGAAAGTCCGACGTAGCAAGCATTGAAAAAGGTCGGCCGGTCGAGCCGGGGCAGGATTCCGAGCCCGCCCGTGCGCTCGATTCTCCGCGAGCGCACCCCATGCCGCCTATCCCTGCGCCGACGGCGGGAACCGCTTCCTCCACGCCGCCCAAGAGCCCTGCGGGCACCGCATTTTACGACCCGCGTCGCCCCAAGAAATACTGGAGCAGCGAAAACCGTCATCATGACACCTTTCGTGATGCCCTCTCGGCTCTGGCGGAGGAATATAACCGTCCGGCCGCATGGATCGAGGAAAACTTGGGCGACAGCAACGAGCTGAGCGACATACGGGAAACGCTCGCAGCGCGCCTGGCGGGATCCTCGGCTGCTGACGTCACGTCCGTCACCTCACAAGGAGCCGCCATCGAGTTCTACCACCCGCGACGCGCTCAGAAATACATGACCGGACCGGATGCCCATCACAACAGCTTCCGTGACGCCTTGGATGCTTTGGCGCGGGATTTCAACAAGCCGGTCGATTGGGTGGAGCGACACATGGGAGAATCCAACGACATCGATCAGATCCGCCAAAACCTAAGCAACGCCCAAGAGACCGAAATAGCACGATGAATTCGCAATTGCACCTGCAGCTTCCCGGAATGCGGGACCTTCGTATTGACAGGCGGCATGCTTTTGGATAAGATCTATAATATTTTATTCCGTAATATAAGACAGTTATATTCACTTTTTTGAGGTCGGCATCGTGCTGTGAAAGGATAACCGGGACATGCCTACATTGAACCGGGACCTGGTCATTGTCTTAAGAATCGTCGCTAGCTGCCTGACGGCCGGGTTCCTTATTTTTTTCTTTTCCGCGTTCTCGGGCGAAGACTTGCTCAAGAATCACAGCACTATTAAAGACTTGGACCGGATCTTGGGGGAATTCTCAGCCGAGCTTGACGGCGGGATCGATCGACGGACTCGACAACTGGGCGAGGCGCCGAAAAAAAATCCCTATCGGAAATTTTACTGCTCAGAGCTGGCCAAGGAGATCCACGAAGTATCGTATCTGACGGAAAAGCAGAAAATCATGTTTGATGCCTACAGCGTGCGCGATTTCGAGAACAAGTCCAAACGGCTGGTTTCGTATTCCGAAACGGCCGACGTGGAAGGCCTGCTGAACGAGCTCGATATCGTCAAGCGTGAGCTCAAAAATTCAGTAAATCTGATCGACAAGCGCAAGGAAAAACTGGTCCGCCAACGGACCGCTTACCTGCTTCTGTTTTTCATTCTTTGGATCGCCATCTACTTTTACTACGGACGAGGGTTCATCCGAAGCCGATGAACGCTGGCCTTCGGTGGCAATAGTCAACCCCCATGGCAGGACCGGGATCGTTCGACGGATCCCATGGATACGGACATTGTATGTATCTCTCTTTTTACCAGCTAACCCTTAAACCCTTTCAGATAACCACGGACCCGAAGTTCCTGTGGCTGGGAGAAAAGCATACCGAAGCGCTGGCCACTCTCAAGTACGGTATCCTGGAGGATAAAGGGTTCCTCCTGCTAACCGGCGATGTCGGCACCGGCAAGACGGCCTTGATCAAACTGCTGGTCAAGACCATCGACGTGGCGGCGATCGTGGCGACCATACCGGACCCCGGCATGGAGACGATCGACTTCTTCAATTTTCTGGCTGCAGAGCTCCATATGAACCGCCGCTTCGCTTCCAAGGGCGAGTTCCTGATCGAACTCAAGCAGTTCCTGCTCAAAGCGTACTCCTCCCGGCAAAAAGTGCTGCTGGTGATTGACGAGGCGCAACGACTCACCATTGAGATGCTCGAGCAGGTCCGACTGTTGTCGAATATCGAGCTTGAAAACCGCAAACTGATCAACATCTTCTTCGTCGGCCAGACTGAATTCAACCGCATCCTGCTGGACGAGCGCAGTAAGGCGGTCCGTCAACGCATTTCGGTGAGCTACCACATCGAGCCGCTGAAGGAAACCGAAACCCCGCTGTATCTCCGTCACCGCTTGAAAGTGGCCGGCGCGGGCCGGGAAATTTTTACCCCAGGGGCGATTCGGCAGATTCACGCCTTTTCGCGCGGCTATCCGCGGCTGATCAATATCATCTGCGACCATGCGTTACTGACGGGATACGCGGCAGGCGCAAAATCCATCGATCAGGATTTGATACGGGAATGCGAAAAGGAGCTGCGCCTGCCGGATACGCCAGCGGCGCCGGGCGCGGAGGCTTTCAGGGGCCGCCTCGCGACCTCCACGGCAGAAGCGGTTGATCAGGCGGCTCCGGCCAGATCCTTTGGTTGGAAAATGTCGGCGGGGCTGGTCTTCCTGCTTCTCTTGGGTTTCACCGGTTTTATGATCTACCAATACCGTTCCCAGGAATCCCAGCGATGGTCATTGGAGGACATTGCACCTCAGACCTACAAGGGCCTGTCCGGTCAACCGATGGCGACCGAACCTGCGGCGGCCGCTGAAATCGAGGGGCCTTCCGATCTTCAGCCCGCTCCGACGCCGGTCCCGCCCGTCGCCGTCGCCGTGGCAGGGAGCGCGCCGGAGGCGGTTACCTCCGAGACACTCGCCACGAACCCCTTTGCCCGCGGACGCGTGATCATCTTCTTTCCCTACAATTCCAACGAGCTGACTCCGGAGGCCCTGGCCGCCCTTGATCAGATTGCACGGTACCTGAAATCGAACCGCCAAATGAGGGTCGGCATCCGCGGGTACACGGACTCCGTGGGCTCCATCACCTACAACATTAGCGTTTCCCAGTTCAGAGCCAACTCGATCAAGAGTTATCTGGCCGGCAAAGGGGTCAACACCGGCCATCTGATGGCCGTGGGTCTGGGGCCCAAAAACCCCATTGCCTCTAACGACACGCCTGAAGGCCGACAGCAAAACCGGCGGGTTGAAATTGAACTCGCCCTGGAATGAAGACAGGCGCTGAGCCCGTCGGAACTTTCAAGCGCCGAAACGAAACCTTTCCTTGAGAAGATCCAGGGTGGCGCCACTGACCCTCAGCCGGGACAATTCCGCTGAGGAAACCCAGCGCGCGTCGGTGGCGTCGCCGGCCGGCCGCAGAGTCCCTGCCACATAATCCGCCATCAGATCCACAACCACATAGTGAAACCGGACGACCCCGTGAGGATCTTTCTCGATGATGTCCAAGGTGAACACCGGCTCGCGTGCCTGAATGCTCACGCCGGTTTCTTCAAGAATCTCGCGCTGAGCAGCCTGCTGGAGGGTTTCTCCGATTTCAACGCTGCCGCCGGGAATGGCCCAGCAGCCTTGGGCCGGCGGCTTGCCCCGCTGGACCAGCAGAATGCGGTCATCCTTGAAGACGATTGCGCCGACCGCCACCCGCGGCCGATCCGGATAAGCATTCCCACTCATCGCCCCCATGGATCCATCGCTACAACACGCCGCCATCAACCTCTCCCAGGGATTTCCGGACTTTGATACCCACACCGAACTGCAAGCCCTCGTTGCCAAGTACATCCGCGCCGGCCACAACCAGTACGCACCCATGCCAGGCGTCGGCGCATTGCGGGAGGCCATCGCCGCCAAGACCCGCAAATTATACGGCGCCGTCTATGACCCTGAGTCGGAGATAATGACTACGACCGACGGCACCCTCACCGCCGCCGCCGAACGCCTGAACGCCATTTAGTGATGGCGGACGTTTTCGAAACCGCCGGTCTGCGCGAAGACTCCGCGGATTCTTGTCAACGGTGGCTTGATCGCCCCACTCAGGACCTTCCGGCCGGCGGCCGCTCGCTCGACAGCGGCGACGACTTCGTGTGCAACCAGGATGGGTTGATCAAGTCCTCGAATATTGTCATGGCGGCTTCGGCACCCTGTCCGGAAGCGGTTACAATCTGCTTGTAGCCGCCCTCGACATCCCCCGCCGAATAGATGCCCGGACGACTGGTGCGATGGCGCCCGTCCCGCTTGATATAACCGTCCGCGGTGAGATCGAGCCCTATTTTCTGGGCCAGTTCCACCGCCGGTTCATAGCCGATGGCAATGAAGACGCCGTCGCTGGCAAGAGTCGACGTTTGTTGGGTGGCATGGTTGAAAAGCACGATCTCGCGCACCCGTTCTTCGCCGCGAATTTCGCGAATTTCCGTGTTCCAGAGCACGGGGATCTGGTTTTCGGTCAGCTGTCGGGCGAGAAATTCCTGCGCGCGTAAAGTATCGCGTCGATGAATCAGGGTCACCTTCACCCCCATGTGAAAGAGGTGCAGCGCCTCCGTCACTGCGCTGTTGCCTCCACCCACCATGGCCACCTGCTTGCCCTTGAACAGGGGACCGTCACACGTGCTGCAGTAGCTGACCCCGCGACCGGCGAGCCGCGATTCGCCGGGCACATTCAGATGGCGGTGGCTGGCACCGGTGGCCAGCAGCACGGTCTTGGTAAAAAACTTGCGGCGACTGGTCTGCACCACCATCGGTGAACCGTGCTGAACGTCCAACACCCCTTCCCCCGGAAAAATCTGCACATACTGAAGCGCATGGCTTACCATGATATCAACCAGGGTTTTGCCGCCCACCGATGTAAATCCCGGGTAGTTTTCGACGATCGGTGTGGTCGCCACCTGCCCGCCCAGGGCCTGACGTTCAACGATAGCGGTTTTCAAACCGCTGCGCACGGCGTAGATTCCGGCGGTAAGCCCGGCGGGGCCTCCGCCCACGATGAGCAGGTCGGTCTCCACCTGTTCCGCATCGCTTTCGGGAATAAAAAGGGTCTGGGCCTCCAGTTTCTGAAGCGACAGGGCAAAGACCTCCTCGGGTTGAGCGCCGTGACCGATCAGAATGTCATTGGCGAAGGTCTGGGGGACGCTCTGCGCCGAATACTGGTTGGCCAACTCGGGCTCAGATTGGATATCGATGATTTCCAGCGAAACCTGTTCCGGCAGTTCGATGGCGGCCTTCACGGCGTTGATCGCTTGCTGCGGGCAATACGGACACGTGGGGCTGACAAACACCTTGATCTGGCGGGGCGTTTCGATGCGCCGAATCACCTTGCACGCCTGCTCGCTGAGGCTGCTCCTCCCCATGCCGACGAGAATCAGCGTCTCGAGAAAGGTCCGCGCTTCTTCACCCATCGGGGCTCCCAGCCAACGCAGGGCGTATTTGCCGGGCGCGATGAGCAGCGTTGGAGAGCTGGTGACCTGGTGGCGCCGGGCCATCTCGTGCGCAAGATCGTATTCCTTCAATGTGATCCGGGGACTCAGCTCGCGGAACGCACGAATCACTTGGCGGGACGCCTGGGCAAAAACATCGTCGCGGGCCTTGTCAACGAATAGCAAAAGTGGGATGTCGTTGGGCAACTGCTCAAATGTCTGGCGCAGCTGCCGCAGATAGGCTTCGCTGGCCATGTCTCTCACCGGTTCATCCCTTTTCACACCTTGCATGTTCATGCCTCCTCTCGTCCGGGCGGATCAGCTGCCGGACATACTCGAAGAAAATACGCCCCATCGCCCCGCTGACCCAATGGCGCCAGGGTGAGCCGCTGTTCAGCAACCAATCCAATGATGCCGCTATTGCTCCGGCACTTCGCTGGGCCAGGCATCGGCCCGGAGTGCATCGGTTTATCCGCCGGAACAATAACGGCAAGGACAAGGAAGATAGAGACGCTGCCCGCGCGTGTCAATCGGCAGGGCCTGTCATCCGCCGCTGCCGGAGGGCGCTTCGAGCGCGTCCAGCAGCGCCGCAGCCAGGGCCAGATCTTCCGCCGTGGTGATCTTGATGTTGCGGGGGCTGCCAGGCAACAGATGGACCATGGCTCCCATGTGCTCCGCCAGACTGGCGTCGTCGGTGGCCACTACTTGTTCGCAGCGCGCGCGTTCGTGGGCCGTCCGGATGACGGCGGCGTGAAACACCTGTGGGGTCTGAGCCGTCCACACTCGCTCCCGCGGCAGGGTGGCTTCGATGCAGCCGGCGGCGGAAATGCGCTTGAGGGTATCCCCGACGGGCAAGCCCACAATGCACGCCCCATGCTGCCGGGCGGCGTCCACGCACGCCCGGATCGTTTCGCAGGTCACCAAGGGCCTGACGGCGTCATGGATCACCACCAGCACTGCCTCCGGAGGGATGGCCGCCAGCCCGTTATAAACCGAATCCTGTCGCCGCGGCCCTCCGGCAACCACCGAAACGCCCTTGCGCAGAGCAGCGGCAGCGATGATCACATCGCGCACAAAGGCGATGTCCGCTGGCGGCACCACCACGACCAAGCGATCGACGGCGTCACAGCCGTCAAAGACTCGCAGCGTGCGGGTGAGAATCGGCACCCCCGCCAACGCGACGTACTGTTTGGGGATGTGGCTGCTGAAGCGGGTCCCTTTTCCACCCGCGACGATGAGAGCATATACCATGGCTGCGCCGAATGAATCGAACCCCATCCCATGCCCCCCCAACCTGCCTCGACGGTCGAACCGGAGGGCACAACCATCCTCACCTCAAATATTTGAGCTCTTTCGGCAGAGATACCCCCTTGCCCATCAGGTCTTCACCGTAGTTGACGGCGGCAAGGATCTCTATGTCCGTGAGCGTGCGGGCATCTCCTTCGAAGACCACCTCTTTGAGGTTTTCTTTCTGGATCTTTCCACCGGCCCATTGGATGTCCAGCACACTGCTGGCGTCGAACCGGTCTTCCCCGATGACGAGTTCGACCTGGCCGCCGTAATACTGGACGACCTTGGCCACCAGCAGACTGGGTCGAGCGTGGAAGCCGAGTTTCTGGGGGACGCCCACCCGAATCAATCCGCGCTCGATGTTCTCATTGAGAATCATCCGGGCGTGCTCTTTGCCCAGCGCGAGAAAATGGCAGACATAATAAAGGCCGTAATTCATGGTGCAGTCGAGAAGCTGCGCGGGGGCCACCACGCCCGCCAACTCGTCCTGGACGCGTTTATAGGTGTTCTTGTATCCGGCCTCATGCAGGTGTCGCTCGTAAAAATGCAGCAGCCGCCCGACCATTTGCAGCAAGTGAAACACCACGGAAAAGAATCCGCGCAGCTGTTTGAGCTTCCGGTTTCCAAAGCGAAACCCTCCGTGAATCACATAGGTGTCAAAGGAAGACTGCAGGTTGTGCACCAGCATCTCGTACCGGCGTATTTCGACTTCATTCACCTTGTCGGGCACAATCCCCAGAATCTCCGGGTGACTGTAACGCTCGTAGAATTTGATCTGATCAAAACTCTTTACAAGGTTTAAAAATTCGCTGGCGATTTTGACGATGTTTTGCTTCTGCTGGTTGCGGTTCTCGTCATCGATGTCGTATTCCAGCAGATCGACGGTCTGGATGCTGGGAAAATCGGCATCCTGAAATCCATCCGCCGGCGGGCGAATTTCCAACCGCTGCGCTTCGTTTAGCGCCACCGGCGCCATCTTCTGCAGGCATTGGTTGAGAAAATGGAGGCTTTCCTCCCCTTCGCGTTCGAAATCCGCACTATCCGGTAGGTCATAGTAACGTAGCCGGTTGGAGATATGTTTCTGAAAATTGGAGGCCAGTCCGAGGTGGCGCATCCCGGCGGTCAGCTCGCGAAAAAGATACCAGTTCTTGTTGTTTTTGGCGCCGTGGTAATCAAGGAAATCTTCCAGCAGGGTCGAGGAAGAGGCCAGCGTGGAATAGAATTTCTGCGTGAAACGCACTTCGCCCGACGACCGGCCGACGATATAAAGTATGCACTTCAGAAAGTCATGCGAAAAAACGCCTATCTTTTCAGAAAACGACGAACCGTGCGCGGATAGCGGCAGATCGGGGGAAGGTCGCGAAAGTGGATCCATGAAGTCCTGATGGTTAGAGGACGCTCGCCGACGAACGTCTCACATCGGCGGCTCGGTTTGCGTTTCCGACGGTGGGATGAGCCAGTGCCGGCCGGAGCAAGTCGTAAGCCGAATTCTGTTCCCGCATCGGGTTACCCCTTTGCGGGCAACGATCATTCCTCTGTGGATGCCGGTTGCCCGGCACCTCGTGCAACCTACCCGGGGGCTTGGGCGGGCCACCCGCAAACGCCCCTCTATTTGGTCTTGCACCGGGTGGGGTTTGCCGAGCTTCCCCGGTCACCCGGGGAACTGGTGCGCTCTTACCGCACCGTTTCACCCTTGCCATCGAACGGCGACCCAAAAAGGCCGGCGTTCGACGGCGGTCTGCTCTCTGTTGCACTTTCCTTCGTGTCGCCACGACTCCATGTTATGGAGCACCCTGCCCTGCGGTGTTCGGACTTTCCTCCGGTCCGTTGGGACCGGCGATCGTCTGAATTACTCCGACCGGCGCTGGTCGTCGTCCCAGTAAATGATCCTCTCACAGTTGGGGCAATTCTTCAAGCGGTCCACCCGCTGAAGTTCGTTGTACATCTGGGGCGGAATGTTCACATGGCAGCCGCGGCAGACCAAGGCCGAAACAGAGCAGATCGCGACTCCATTGGTTTTCTTGGCCTTCACCCGCCGGTAAAGGGTCAGCGCCTCCACGGAAACTTTTTCGGCAAGTGCGGCCGCGTCGGCCTTCATCCCCTCCAGCCGGCTCCTGGCCTGAGCGGCGTCTTGCAGCACCCTTTCTTTTTCAGAGCAAATCAAGCCTGCCTGGGCGTCCAACCGAGCCTGATGCTCCTTGACCGAAGCGCTCACTGATTCCACCTGCTCCATCCCGGCCAGGATCTCCTCTTCGATTTTGGATCCGATGGCGCCAAGGTCATCGATTTCTTTCAAGCCGGACTGGTATTCTTTGTTGGTTTTCACCGAGCGCAGTTTCTCCTGGCTCTTCTCGATCCGTCCCTGGTTCATCTGTAGATCGGATTCAAGTGTGCGAATCCGTTTGCTGAGTTCCTGGATATGCGCCTTCCCGGATTCAACGGCCGAAACAAATTCATTGAGCTGAGCGTCCAGCTCAGCCGTGCGCCCCTCCACCAGGCTCAGATCCTGCTGGATCCGATGAATGTTCGATTCAACATCCTGGAGTTTGACCAGCGTTGAAATCTGGTGCCGGATGTTATTGGGCATGGGTGCCGTCCTCCTTCTCCCCGGGGTGGGTCTCGTCGAATGCCGTCAGGACCCTCTGGCGCGGCAGCAGCAACGTCACACCACCGAGAAAGGGTCTCTTTCCAACGGACAAACCTGCACCTGGAGCCGGGGGTGACGCTGGCCGAAAGCGCGCTGCAGCCGCTGCGCGATGGCGTCGGTCATCAGGTGCTCGGAATGGAAGTGGCCGACATCCACCACCCCGCGCCGGGCGTACTCGATGTCCCGAACCTCGTGGTAGCGAAGGTCGCCACTGATGAATGCTTCCGCCTCTGAGTTTAAAAAGTCGCCGACCACGCTACCTCCGCTTCCGGTCGCGAGCGCCACGTATTTGACCCGCAGCCCCGGATCGCCGGCCATCCGAACCGCGGCGGCGCCGAGCCGCTGTTTCACCTCCCGCGCCAGATCGGAAAGACGCATGGCCCGCGTGAGCGCTCCGACCCGGCCGATGCCGTGACGGCGGCGGCCGGTCGTGTCACGCGGTGGCACCAGCGGTCTCAGCCGGCGCAATTTCAGACGGTGCGCCAGCAGGTCGTTGAGCCCGCCAGCGACGGCATCCAGGTTGGTGTGCATGCTGTAGATGGCCAGACCGTGGCGCACGGACTGCTCGATGACGGCCCCTGACGGCGTGTCGGTTTCAATCCGCTGGAGCGGACGGAAAAAGAGCGGATGATGCGTGATGAGCAAATCGACCTGGCCACGGCAGGCCGCGGCTACGACGTCGGGCCCGGGGTCCAGCGCCACCCAGATCGAGTTCACGCGTCTGCGCAAATCTCCGATTTGAAGACCGACGTTGTCCCACGCTTCGGCCAGCGATGGCGGAGCGATGTCCTCCAGCACGTTAATGATATCGGCGAGCAGCAGCTGCATGACACGACAATGCTGAACCTCTCATCTTCGCGAATATGTCGATTCCCGGGGCACCGGGATGAAAAAAGGCGCGGATTGCATCCACCCACGCCTCTGCCTCGAGGCATTTCAAAGAAAGCCGTCGGATGGGTTTACGCGGGGCGATGGGCCCACCTGGGATCGAACCAGGGACCGACCGGTTATGAGCCGGTGGCTCTACCAGCTGAGCTATGGGCCCCCAAGGCCTGCCGCCGGGACCTGTTTATCGGCTGGCCGCGGCTTTGTCAAGATCAGCACACCGGCGGAGGCCTCCGCTGGGCCGAGCGTGGCGTTTTAGGTCTCAATGAAATGCTTCAGCTTGCGGCTGCGGGTCGGGTGTCGGAGCTTTCGAAGCGCCTTGGCTTCGATTTGCCGGATACGCTCGCGTGTCACCGCAAAATCCTGACCGACTTCCTCCAGGGTGTGATCGGCCTTCTCGCCGATGCCAAAGCGCATCCGCAGGACCTTCTCCTCACGCGGCGTGAGCGTGGCGAGCACTTTTCGGGTTTGCTCCGCCAGGTTTATGCTAACGGCGGCTTCGGACGGAAGCATGAATTTCTTGTCCTCGATGAAATCGCCCAGATGGCTGTCCTCCTCCTCACCGATCGGGGTTTCCAAGGAAATCGGCTCACGCGCGATCTTCAACACCTTGCGAACCTTTTCCAAAGGAATTTCCATTTTTTCGGCGATCTCTTCGGGGGTAGGCTCCCGTCCTTGCTCCTGCACCAGGTAACGCGACGTGCGAATCAGCTTGTTGATGGTTTCGATCATGTGCACCGGGATGCGAATGGTGCGGGCTTGATCGGCAATGGCACGGGTAATGGCCTGCCGGATCCACCACGTGGCGTAAGTGCTGAATTTGTAGCCGCGTCGATACTCGAATTTATCCACGGCCTTCATCAGTCCGATGTTGCCTTCTTGAATCAGGTCCAAAAACTGCAACCCGCGGTTGGTGTATTTCTTAGCGATACTGACCACCAACCGCAGATTCGCCTTGGTGAGCTCGCTTTTAGCCAGTTTGGCTTTCAAGCGCCCCTCTTCCACGCTGGTCATGATGCGTTTCAGCGCCCGACTGTTGGCGCAGATTTGCATCTCCCGCGCGGCATGCTTCTCGATCCCCTGGCGGATGTCCGCATAGGCGCCCGTGAGTTCGTCTTTCGTTGTGTCGCTGCGCCCGGACGCCCATTTCAGAAAAGCGGTTTTGGAGGTGAGATGATCCCGAAGATCTTTGACGGAAGCACCGAACTTGTCCGCGTATTTGGCCACTTTTTTGGTCATGGATTCGGACGACTCGATCTCCTGCTGGATTTTGCTCTCGATATCTTCGATCACACTGGCCTCCAGCCGCCAGTCTTTGAGAAGATTGAATATGTCCGATATCAGCCGCTGCAAGTTGCGTTTGGCCTTGCGCTGCTCTTCCGCATCGCTGCTGGCGGCGAACGCCTTCTCACGCTGGTCTCGGTTCTGCTGATGGAGGGCTTTGATTTGCCGGATGGTGTCAAGAAATTTTTCGGTCTGAACCAACTCGTCGTTGTAAGTATCGCCCTCGTCGATATCCCGCAGTACATGCTTGGGCCTCAAAGCCCCGCTTTCAATCTGATCGCCCAGTTCGATGATGGCGTCCACCCCGATGATCGACTCCAGCAGCGCGCGCAGCACTTCCTGTTCGCCCGCCTCAATTTTTTTGGCGATTTCCACTTCGCCTTCGCGGCTGAGCAGCGTGACCATTCCCATCTCGCGCAGGTACATCTTGACCGGGTCGGTCACGGTTCCATAATCGCCCCCATCGGCCTCCTCGTTGACGATTTTGCTTTCGGCAACGCTTTTGGGTTTCACCATTTTCTTGTTTTGCTTCTCATCCACCACCTCAATGCCGTTGTCGTCAAACAGCATCAAGGTTTCGTCGATCTGTTCGGGGGACAGCATATCCTCTGGAAGCAGCTCGTTGATCTCCTCATAGGTCAGAAATCCCTGCTTTTTCCCCTTGATTAGAAGTTCCTGAATGGCTTTTTTGCTAACTTTGGTTTCAGGTGGTTTTCCGCCGCCCGTGTCCAGACCTGTCGTTGGTTGTCGCTTGGCGACTTTGGGCGCCTTCGCCGGGACCGCCTTTTTGAGGGCGCCCCCGCGTTTGGCGGTTTTCTGGGCGGGGTTCTTTTTAGTTGAAGATTTCTTGGCCATGTCGCAGTGTCTCCCCGAATCCTCCGAAGTCGCACGCACTATTTTTCGCGTAGCGCCGACATTTTCTGTTTCTCGCGTCGAACAGCCATTTTCTGTTTTTCGCTCAAAAGACGCATTACTTCCGCCTCGTTATGCTCGCGTTCGGCCGCTTCAATCGCCGCTTGCATCGAAAGCCCGCTTACCCGTTTCTGCCGGCTTTCCAGGAATCGCCGCAGGAAGGCCTTACACCCTTTGCGGGTCCAGCTCTCATCGCTCATGGCCAAGCCCGCCAGAGTCTGTTTGAGTACCCCTTCCTCTATTTTTGCCAATAATTCCGGGAGTTGTTCCGGAGTTTCGAGACGATGGCGCAGGATGGTCTCCCCGGCGGATTTCAGCAGTGGGTGAAAAAAATGTTCTAGAATTCCGCTTTGGACGATCTCCGGGACGATTTCTGGAAATTGCAGCATCATGGCAATGGTCCGCTGCTCGAACTGCTCATCGATACCGATCGGGCGAGGGCTTTCGGCTTCGCCAACCCGCTCGGCTGATCCAGGCGCGGACCGCGCTGCGACATGCGTCTTCAGCCGCTCCAGGATGACGGTTTCGTCCAAGCGGATGCGCTCGGCCAACTGCTTGACATAGAGCGCCCGAGCGACGCTGTCGTTGATCGCGGATAGGTAGGCCTGCAGTTCGGACACAATCCGGATCTTGCCTTCGGTACTCAACCCATGTCGCAAAACCGCCTGTTCCATCAAAAACGTGATGATCCCCGGAGCACCGTGCGTCAAGTGCCGGAACGCATCGACGCTGTGCTTCCGCAAAAACGAGTCTGGGTCGTGCCCCTCGGGCAGCACCAGGATATGGGTATCGGCTCGCTCCTCGCGAAACACGTCGCCACGGCTGAAATCGACGTGCTCCTTCCAGAAAAGGTCGATGCAGCGTCGCGCCGAACGGATTCCGGCCTCGTCGGAGTCGTAGACGAGCACCATCCGGCTGGCATAGCGCGTCAGCAGCCGTATTTGCTCGGCTGTCAATGCCGTCCCGAGCGTGGCCACCGCGTTGCCGGCGCCGTGCTGATGCAGCGCGATCACATCCAGATAGCCTTCGACGATAAACACCGATCCCGACGTCCGGCAGGAATCCTTGGCCTGATTTAGACCATAAAGCACGCGACGCTTGGTGTAAACGAGGGTCTCGGGAGAATTCAGATACTTTGGGGTGGAGTCATCCATCACCCGCCCCCCAAATCCGACCACCCGCGCACTTTCGTCATGAATCGGAAAAATGATGCGCTCTCGAAAGCGATCGTAATAGCCGCTGCCGTCCCGGCGCGGGACCACCAGGCCCGCCTTTTCAAGCAAGCTCGGAGCCAATTGCTTCCGGATCATATATCCTAACAGATGATCCCATCCCTTGGGAGCGTATCCGAGTTCGAACTGCTCAATGGTCTGGCGCGTCACCCCTCGACGGTCGAGATAGTCGAGCGCCGGCTGGCCTATGGCCTGCTGCCAAAGCGCTTGTTTAAAATAATCCGTGGCCAATCGGTTCAGCTCGAAGAAAGTCGCCTGTTCACTCACCTGACGCTTGGCACGGATCGATGGGGAGCGTTCCGGGAGTGTCACTCCACAGCGCGTGGCTAAATTTCGCACCGCCTCGCTAAAGCCAACACCGTCCCGCTTCATGATGAAGCTGAACACATTGCCGCCCGCACCACACCCGAAGCAGTAAAAAATCTGCTTGTCGGCACTCACCGTAAACGACGCCGTTTTCTCGGCGTGGAACGGACAGAGACCGGAAAAATTTTTACCGCTCTTTTTCAACAGGACCGACTCGGCGATGACCTCCACGATGTCCACCGCGTGCCGGATTTCGGCAATTTTGTCTTCGGGAATGTGGCCCGCCAACGCTCGCCCTCCGTCTTCAGGTGCGAACCGCCGAAGCTCCCGGCGCCGCCAAAGAGGACCGGCTCAGAGCCAATGCTTCCTCAAGGCGAACCGCCCCGCTGTATAGCGCTTTGCCCGTAATGACTCCCGCCACCCCGACCGCTTCCAACTCGATCAGGCGGCGGATATGATCGAGGGTACCGACTCCGCCGGAGGCGATGACCGGAATGTGAACAGGGGTAAGTGTAAATAGTGGAAGTGGTAGGAAGAAGAGGAAGAAAGTAAGAAAAAGAGTAAATGAGAAAGAAGGAGGAAAGGGAGATGTAGTAGAGAGAGTGGAGGTAGATGGGGGAGAGTGAAAGAAGGGTGTGAAAGAAAGAGGAAGAAAAGAAGGAAGAAAGAGAATAGATGTGAGAGTAAGAGAAGTGGAGGAAAAGCAGAGAGAGAGAAGAGGGAATGAAAATGGATAAAGAAGGAAGAAAAGAGATAGAAGGAAAAATGATGGGAGATAAAAGATAGAATGGAAAGGAAGAAAAAGAGGTAAGAATAAGTGGTACAGTGGTAGAGATAGAAGATGGAAGAACAGTAAGAATAACAGTAAATGATACAGAAGGAGGAAAGGAGCTGTAGTAGATACAGTGGCGGTAGCTGGCGGAGCAATACGAAGGCTGAAGACTAAAGCTCACTCACAGATGGAACAAGACAATAGATGTACAGTAAGCGACGAGGCAGGAAACACTAGAACTAGCAGCCAGGCAAACACAATGGATACAGCAGGAAGTATAGGAATAGACTAGATGTGAGATACAGATAATGTAGAGAACAGCTGTACAGTGATACAGTGATAGCGATAGAGATGAGCGTACACGTTGAAAGAGGGCGTTAAACGTGTGCTGGCACCTTACTCACCACAAACGACAACTACACACCCCCCCCCACCCCCACCCAACCCCCCCCCCGCTCCGTCCCCCCCCCCGCCTGCCCCCCGCCCCGCCGTGCCCCCCTACCCCCCCCCACAATAGATGTTTCAGTAGCGACGTGCCAGCAAACACTAGAACTAGCAACCAGCCAATCACATGGATACAGCAGGTAGCATAGCATTGACGCAACATTGATGGGAGACAACAGATTCACGGAACGCCAAACAGCCGTAACAATTAGTGCTACAGTGGTAGCGATAGAAGATGGAAGAACAGTAACAATAACAGTAAATGATACAGACGGAGGAACCGGAGCTGTAGTAGATACAGTGGCTCCCTCCGTACCTACGGATGCAGCCAGTTTTCGCGTTTCTTCGATGTTCGGGCCGATCTGCATCCCATCCCGCTGAATGTCCGTGAAGATGAGCGCACACACCCCCGCGTCTTCCAGCTGCCGAGCGAGATCCACCGCTGACGTCTCGGTCGTTCGGGTCCAACCGCGAATCGCCACCCGCCCCTGACGCGCATCGATGCCCACGGCAATACGGTTTGGAAAGATCCGGCAGGCTTCCCGGACGAAGGCGGGGTTCTCGACGGCGGCCGTCCCCATAATCACGCGCTGCGCACCCGCCTCCAGGCTCGCGGCCACCGCGCCGACATCGCGCATCCCTCCGCCTACCTGCACCGGGATGCCGGCGGCTCGAATTATACCGGCGATACATGTTTGATTGAAAGAAGTTCCGTGCACGGCGGCGTCCAGGTCCACCACATGAAGCATCTGCGCTCCGGAATCCGCCCAGCGCCGGGCGACCGCCTCCGGGTCGTTCGAGTATACGGTTTCGTCTTGCATACGGCCCTGGATCAGTCGAACGCACTTGCCGTCTTTAAGATCGATGGCGGGGATGATCAGCATTGCAACACCGTCAATGTCTGCCAGATCGATGGATGGAAAATCGGCTTAAAGCATGCCCTTGGATGAACGCACACCGGAGATGCGTTCATCGGTGCTCACCGCCTGCCGAAGAGCACGGCCGAAGGATTTGAAGACGGCCTCCAGGATGTGGTGTTCGTTTTCCCCGTAAGGCACGATGATGTGGAGATTCATTCCGACATGGTTGGCCAACGATCTAAAAAACTCCTTGGCCAGGCTGCGATTGAAGGCCCGGTCCGCCACCTCGCAGGTGGGGAGCCGAAATACGAGATAGGGCCGACGCGACAGGTCGACGGCCACATTGGCGAGCGCATCATCCATGGGTGTAACGGCAAATCCGTATCGACGGATCCCTTTTCGGTCCCCTAACGCCGTTTGAAGGGCGTCTCCCAAAACGATGCCCACATCCTCTACCGTGTGATGGGAATCGACCTCAAGGTCGCCCTGCGCGTGGAGGGTCATGTCGACAAACCCGTGAATTCCAAACAGGGTCAGCATGTGGTCGAAGAAGGGAATCCCGGTGGACACCTGAGGCGGTCCAGCGCCGTCCAGGTCCAGGCTAACGCGGATGGCTGTTTCGCGGGTTCTTCGTTCCAGCTCGGCTTTTCGATTCATGGGTGTTTGCTGCCTTCTCGGGTGCGGCGCGTTCAGCTGACCGTCGTCGGCCGCGTCCGTCCCTGCTAAAAAAGTCGGGCGGCCCTGGCAAGACCACCCGACATGCGGTTTGAACGCTGGGCGCCAATCGCGCTGCCATCAAAACCCGTTTCTATTTTCATAGCCTTGTGCTATATAGCAAATCCTTAGCAATTTCATGCCGCTCGGGATGTTCCATCGAAAAGTGGAGATGAGGGGGATCGAACCCCTGACCTCGGCGTTGCGAACGCCGCGCTCTCCCAGCTGAGCTACATCCCCACACAAATTTTCTTTTTAACAAAATATTCTTATCCGGTCAACGAAAAATAACGATTTTTCCGCCGGCACCGACTGCACCCCGCCAGCCGCAGGCCCCGGTCGACCGGTGGGACGGCCAGCAGGAGGAGTCCGTTATGCATAAACTGATTTTAGAGGATGCGTTCAAGACGTTTACGCGCGACCAGGACAAGATCATCCCACCGGAGGAAACCCTCCGGCGCTTTCGCGAAAAACTCAAAGCGGTGAGCTTGGACCTCCTCAAAGACACCGTCCGAATTGATAATGGCCGCCTCGGAATTCCGGTCTATTTGAGCCGATGCGGGCAGGATGCGCAGCGCGTCATCGGCAATCGCAAACAGATGGGCAAGGGGGCTACGCCTCCGCAAGCCGAAGCGAGCGCCGTCATGGAACTGGCCGAGCGGTTCAGTCTTTTCAGTTTCATCCAAGATCGGTCCCATTTCACCTTCGGCCCCTTGCCCGCCCGGCGCGAACCGGCCATCTCTTTTGAGGCGATCGCCCGTTCGGTTCACGATGCCTCGCAGGACCTGCCGGAAAGTCGACGCGTCTTTGAATCTCTGCCTTTCAAATGGACCCGGGCCTTCAACTTGACCCGGGGGCAGGCTGTCCTGATTCCATTCGACTGGTTTTTCGCCATCAACGAGTTCAACGGATCCTCCGCAGGCAATTGCAGAGAAGAGGCCATTCTGCAAGGCATCTGTGAAGTCGTCGAACGGCATGTGTCGTCCATCATCAGCCACGAACAACGCCGCGTCCCGGCGATCCTTCCCGAATCCGCACACGACCCTCTGGTCGTCGACATGTTGGCCAAATACCGCTCATGCGGAATCCGCCTGTTCCTTTCGGACTTCACCCTCGATACCGGAATCCCCACCGTGGGCGTGCTGGCATACGACCCCCAGACCCATCCGCAAACGAGTGAAATCATCTGGACCGCCGGTACCACGCCCAGCCCTGAAAAGGCTTTGAGCCGGGCGCTCACGGAGGTGGCCCAACTGGCGGGTGACTTCAATACCGCCGCCAACTATGTCGCCAGCGGCCTGCCCAAGTTCCGCCAGATGGAGGAGGCCCGCCACGTGACCGATTCCGGCGCCGAAGTTGCCTTGTCCAGCTTGCCGGACCTGTCAAACGTCAACATCCGCAAGGAAATCGAAAACTGCGTCCAGGCATTGGCCCGGCAGGGGTTAGAGGTGTTCCTGATCGAGACGACTCACCCCATCCTTCAGCTCCCCGCCTATTACACCATTGTTCCGGGAGCCCATTTCCGGGAAAGATCGCGAAGCAACAGCGTACTGATGTTCGCGGCCAAGCATGCCGCCGAAACCCTGGACACCGGCGAGGCGATCTCCGCGCTGGAACGCATCGATGCGGCGCTGCCCGGAAAATATTTTGTACAGTTCTACCTCGGTCTCGTCCGGCTGAGGGCCGTCGCGCCGCAATCGGCGCTAGCCCATTTCCGACGGGCTTTGGAACTCAGCCCCGATCCGAGCGAAGTCCCCAGCATCTATAGCTACATGGGGGTGGCTTCCAAAGATATCGGCCGGTTTGACGAAGCGCTCGAATTTCTGCGCAGGGGGGCGGCGATCGATCCGGACCGCACGGATATTCACAACCTGATGGGGTTCTGCCACTTCAAACGCGGAGAATATGAAGACGCGGTGGCCGCCTTTCAGCGGGTGATTGAATTGGATCCGAGCTCCGCCATCGACTATGCCAATCTCGGCGTCAACTACCAGGCGCTGGGGCAAACGGAGAAAGCCAGGGACTGCTATCAGATCGCGCTGAGGATAGATCCTGACATCGATTTCGCACGCACGCGTCTGTCTCAAATGGACCATTGAAGCCGGACCGGTTCACGCCTTGAGGTGCGCCACGCCCGAAAGGCTCTCTTTCAGCCGTGCAAGGGACTCGCCGATCTTCCGGCAACGCCGGTCCATGTCGGCCAGCAGGGCCTCAGCGCTTTCCTTGTCGCCCTGCTGGGTGCCCAAGCGCTCGGCCAGCACGCCGAAATCGGCCGAATAAGCCTGGAGCTGCTGGATGACGGCCTGCTCAAAGCGCTGGGCGGCGGTCTCCGCCAGTCGGAACAGGTACCTGAATTTGAGGTTCTCCTGGTAATCTTTGAGGTGAAACTCCAGCGACTGCCGGGTCTCGCGTTTGATCGCCCGCATGGCTTCCTGGATCGCCCGCGTATCGTCCTCACCGTGCTTCACCGGTTTTTTCATGATTTTTTTCAAACCGCTCACGGTTCGGTATAGCCCCCGGCGCAAAACTGCCTCGGTTCGGATCCGGGCGGTATATCCGATCGTCGTGGCCAACGGCGGTACCTGAAGCCCCGTATGGCGCAGCAGCAATTCGACGCTCGGCACCCCGATGCCTTGCGGACCGGTGCAGTCGATCGCAATGCCCAATTGGTCCATGAGGCTGCAAAACTCCTGGTAGGCGTCGGCGATCAACTCTTGGTAAGGTGTTGCAATGGATTCCAGCGCGTCCTGGACTCTGGTCTCCTGCGCGGCGATAAACCGTATGATCTCCGGGTTGATGTGCTCGGTGATATACGAATCCAGCGCCTGTTTGAACATCTGAAACACCTGGTACAGCGTCTGGAAAAAGCCCGCATGCCGCAGGCGCTCGGCGTAGCTGTCCGGCACCAGCCGGTAGCCGGCGATGAAAGCGTTGATGGAGGCCATGGCCTTCCCGGAACCTGGTTCAAGGAAGCGATTGACGTCTGCGGCGACAGCTTGGCGGATGGTGGGCACCACCCCGGACAGCGAGCTCTGCAAGGCGGTCAGAATCTGCCCGAAGCGTTGCTGATGACGCCGGATGCGCCCGGCGATCTCCCGAGCGCCTTCGGCATCGCGCGAGAGGATGTCGCGGTTGACCCCAATCCAGTGCGACATGCCGACGGAGACGGTGCTGAGCCGTTCGATGGGGTTCTGCAACAGAAGCGTGTACCGCTGACGTTCCAGGATCTCGTTGAAGACCGTGGTGAAGCGACGGGTTTCTTGAGCCGAGAAGCCCACAAGCTCCGCCTCGGCCTTCCAATGATCCCACCGTCGCCGGTCTCTTTCCGTCAGTTGACCGTCCAGAGCGCCGAACAGATTGAACAGGGCGGAGAAGGCGTATACCTTCGGCTGGGGCCGGATGAGCGCCAGCTCTTCGCAAACCCGGCCGGCAAGGGTTTTCAAATCATCGATGGAGGGGTGTTCGCTGAAATCGCAGTTCAGCACGAAGAGGATGTTGTCGAGAATGCCCATCTTCTTGATCATGCTGAGAAACTTGATGTCGGCACGCCTCAGGCCCGTGCGGCTGCTGATGACGTAGATCAACAGATGCGCCAGCCGCAGGTAGTCCTGGATCATAGCCAGATGCAGGGGGTTGGAGGAGTCGCTGCCCTGGCAGTCCGCGATTTCGATGTTGCTGCCGACGGCTCCGGAATGGATGTCCAGCTGGATATCCCGGAGGTATACTGCCAACGACTCGTTCCCTGTATACTTCCAGTGCTCCATGAAGTGCTCGGCCTCATAATGCTGGGTGGCCTGATGGTCCGTGAGGAAAGGGCGCACGGCCTCATACCCCTTCAAGTAGCAGGAAAGCAGCACCATGTTATGGTTGCGAGCATCTTCGGAAATGCGCAAATCCGCATTTAAGGCGTTCAGCGCCTGCTGAAGCTCCGCACGTTCCTGCTCCCGGCGGATGTCGAACGCGTCCTCCGCCGAACGCCAGTGAAGCGAAGGAAACAGGACCAGAGCCTGCTCCATGTCTGCGTTCACTTCCCTCCAGGATTTATAGTACAGGGTCGCCTTCAGCCGCCGGCCCGCGCGCACCCGGGTCACGATCGACGTCACCACGCCAGCGCCGCGTTTCAGAAAATCGCCCCTGAGCAGCGCATTCAGAAACGTACTCTTGCCGGACTTGATGGGGCCCACTACGGCGACGCGGATGGTCGGCTCGGTCAGTTGCCCGGGCACAGCGGCGCAGGTCTGCTCCCAATCGCCGAAGCTAACGTCCGCAAGCCCGGGAATCGATCGGGCGGTCTGGAAGAGGCACCGCACATCCTGATTGATCTGAAGTATGCTGTTTTTCTGGGATCCGTAAACGTCCATGCCCGTCATCACCATGGTTTCCGGTCGGTCCGAGAATCCGGCCGCCGGGGGCCAGTGACGGTCGCCCTTCGTGATCGCCTTGTTTGGAATCCTCGGATGTGGTATACGCTCAACACGGTATCAAGAGATGGCGGCACCCCGGTCGATTGTCAGCGCATCGGCGAGGAGCCATCGATTGCAAGGGGAATGTCGGCGTATGTCCGAGAAACATCCTGAATGTCCTCTCTACAACCCGCTAAACTGCAAAGAATACTACAATCCAAAGCTCTGTGCTTTTGTCCGCAGGGACAAGGCCTGCCTCAAAAAGAAGAAACCAAAAACCAAAGACGCCGCCAAGGACTGAGGCTCCCTTTAGGCATGACCGGCAGTGTCCGATAGCATGGCCGGGTTGATCCCTATTCGGCGGAGCGTTTCCTCCCAGCGCATCGCCACCGGGAGAACGAAAATGGGGTCTGCGAACACCGGATGCGTCAACCAGGCGTTCTCTTTGAGTTCCGCTTCCAACTGGCCCGGCCCCCACCCGGCGCAGCCCAAACTGATCATGAAGGCCGTCGGCCCTCGCCCGGCCGCGATGGCCTGGAGCACATCGCGGGTGTTGGTCAGCGCCAGAGACGGCGTCACCATCAGAGAGGCTTCCCATTCAAACGGCCAGCCGTGGAGGATGAACAGTTCCCCCCGGTGCACGGGACCTCCGTCATGAATCGGGATGGCTTCGGCGTGCCTTCCGGCTTCAATCGATAATTCCTCGAAGATATCCATGGCGTGCAGGTCGTTGTGAACGCGGTTGATCACGATTCCCATGGCGCCCTGCTCCGTGTGTTCGCAGATGCACGTGACCGTCTGCGAAAAATTGGGATCGCTCAGCCCGGGCATGGCGACGAGAAAGTGTCCCTTCAGGGATCCGGCGTAGAGACTCGGCATTCTTGCTCCAAGGGGATCATGGAAAAAAGATGTTGAAATGTAGGACCCTAAAAGGATCAGGCAGGTTTGTCAAGTTCGAGCAGTTCATAGACTTTCAGACTTCCGAGATCGGTCGGAAAATCCATCGGCAGAGGGACGGCATGCACCACCGGTCGTGATCGCACCGACCGAAGGGTCGCATCGCTGATCAGAATTCCGTTGGGAAATGCTTTGGCGAGGCCTTGCAGCCGAAAGACCGTATTGACCGCATCACCGATCACGGTGTAATCCATTTTTTTCTCGAAGCCGATGTTTCCGGCCACCACTTCACCGGTATGCACGCTGATCCCCATTTCGATGCTCCGGCCCAGTTCACGGCTTAACAGCCGATTCATGTCTGCCAGGGAGCGCTTCATGTCCAGGGCGGCCCGCAGGGCATTGTCCGGATCCGCGACGCTGGAAACCGGCGCCCCGAAGACCGCCAGGAATCCATCGCCGATATACTTGTCGACGATGCCGTGGTGCTTGAACACCAAACCACCCATCGTCTCGAAGAAGCGGTTCAAGAGCGCCACCGTTTTGGGCGGGCCGATCTGTTTGGCGATCCGCGAGAATCCTCGGATATCGATGTTCAGCAGCGTAATGGTCTTCACCTCTTCGATGACCGGTTTTCCGCCCTCCAGCCCATGGATGATCTTGTCCACGACTTCCTTGGGCACGAAGGTCTGAAACAGGCGGCGCACATCGCGTTCATGCTCGGCGGCCGCCACCGTTTTCTTGTACAAGCGCGCATTCTCCAGCGCAATGCTGACCGAGGCCGCAATGGCCTGCAGCAGGTCGCGGTCATTGGTGTCAAAGTGCCCGGACACCTTGTTCAGCACTTCAATCACGCCGATCACCCGGCCCTGGGAGACCATGGGAACGCACAACGCCGAACGCGTGCGAAATCCGGACACTGCATCGATCACCGGAAAAAACTGCATCGATTTTTCAGTGTCGTTGACGATGACGGCCTCACCGCGCGCCGCCGCATGGCCGGCGATGCCCTGCCCCAGTTTGAGCCGAAACGTCTGGAGCGCGGGCAGGCTCCCGTTGAACGCCACGGCCACTTCGAGTTCCTGCCCTTCCAGGAACAGCAGGGATCCCGCTTCGACATTGACCACCTCTCGAATCAAGTCCATCGTGTACTGCAGGACCTTGTTCATGTCGAAGGTGGAGGACGCCAACGCGCTGCCGACCTGGCGAATGGTTTCCATCTCTTGCGTGCGCTTGAGCACGGCGCTCAACAGCCGATTGCGGTCCGCCGCCAAGGCCAGTCCGCCGGCGATCCAGCTGACCAGATTCTGGGCCGCGAGAAAAGCCTCTCGGCTGCGGCCGACCATCACCAGGACCCCCAGGATCCGCCCGGCCGTTTTCAACGGTGCCAAGAAACAGCTGCTCGCGCCGCGCGCGCTGAAAATGGCCTGGTCCAGCGGTGCCAGGTCTTCGGACGGAACGTCCAGAATCATGCAGGCTTCCTGCTGCAGCGCCTTTTCGACAACCGAGCCCTCGTAGGTATGCTCGGAGTGCTTAAGAACCGTGTTGCTTGAAAAACCGACCCACACCTTGACGTGAACGGTTTTGGTCTTGGTTTCATCTCGCACGAGGACGCCGGCCGCATCGAACGGGACTGCGCTCTGGAGCTCGTGCAGCACGGTGTGCATCAGATCGCCGTCCCGAAAGCTCGAGTTCAGCAGCGTGACGATCCGATCGATGGCCCGCAGGCTCATCGCCGCGCGGTCGTTCTCCCGCAGCAGCCGCAGATTTTCAAACGTGAAGGCGGCGTTGCTCAGCAGCGGCGTCAGCAGCTCAATCTCTTCTTGAGAGTATTTTCGCTGGGGGTCCCGACTTGAAATCGTTAGCACGCCGATAATGCTTTTACTGGTCTTAATCGGCATGCACATGAAAGACTTGGAACCGTAGTGGGGTAGATTGGCACGGCCAAAGCGCTTGTCCGTTTCGATGTCTTCCACCACGAGCGGTGACTTGTTGATGACCGCGTACTTGGCGATGCTGGAGTCGAAATCGATCCGATCCCCGGATTTCACATGCTCTCCGAGCCCGATGGTGGTCTTGACCCAAAACGCCTTCGGCTGCGAGGGATCGAGCGTCAACACCGATCCGAGATCCGAGTTGGTGAGCAACAGCGCCCGTTCCAAGGCGATACACAGAATTTCCTCGCAGTCAAACGTAACATAACAAAGCTCGGACAGATCCTTAAGGACCGAGATGCCGGCCGATGTTTTTTCCAGTTGCTGAACGGCCTGACCAAACCGATGGTGAATCGACTGGAAGGATTGGGCGATGGCATGCAGTTCATCCGCGGGCAACGCCGCCGGGTCACCGTTGGGGGTGGCCACCGGTGCCGATCGCACCGCATCCGAAAGGGCGGCGATGCGCTGGAAGAGGTTCTTGAGGATTCCGAAACCGAAATAGGTGCAGACGAGGAACCCCAGAAAAAAATACGCCACGGTTTCATCGCCCAGGATGCCGTAGCGCTGACTCAGAAAGATAAAGCCGCCCACCGGCAGCAGGAAAAAAAGCCCGAAGGCCAGATACAGCTTACGCTGCAACTGGGTCTGGGGGCGGCGTTTGGGAAAGTGCCAGGAGTTCCAGTTCATTGCGCGGATACCGTCTGACGCAGCGATCTTGGCCATTGGGGCCTAGGTTACCTATCGGCAGATGCTCCGATCTCCTTGAGCGCTGTTTGAAACCGGCGGAGAGCTGTTGGTCGTATCCCAGTTCACTCTGCTGGCCGACTGCCGCAAGGGCCGCCGGCCCTCGTTCATCGATGCGGCCCCGCCCGCACAGGCCGCCGACTTGTACGCGCATTTCGTCCGGCAGGCGAAGGGCCTGGGGGTTTCCGTCCAGACCGGACGGTTTCAGGCGCTCATGGCCGTGTCCCTCGTCAACGATGGGCCGGTCACGCTGCTCATCGAGAGCTGATCCGACCGCTCGCCGCCCGCATGGCTTCGGGCGGCGCTTCCCGGCTTTACCCGGAAATGATATGGGCGTAGGCGCTGTGGTTGTGGATGGATTCGAAGTTCTCGGCGCTGACCGAAAACCAGGTGATATTCGGGTCCGCTACCAGCCGCTTGGCCACATCGCGGACCATGTCCTCGACGAACTTGGGGTTCTGGTAGGCACGTTCGGTGACGCATTTTTCGTCGACCCGCTTGAGCACCGAGTAGACGTCGCTGGAGGCCGTGGACTCCACCAGCTCGATCATATCCTCCAACCAGATGAACTTTCTGAACCGCAGGCGCAGCCGCACCTCGCCGCGCTGGTTGTGCGCGCCGAAATCGCTGATCTCTTTCGAACACGGGCAAACCGAGGTGATGGGCACCACCACCTCGGACATCAGATCCAACTTTCCAGATGCGTCGCTCGAGCCCACGATGCGACAGGCGTAATCCATCAGGCCGGTGGCCATGCTGATCGGTGCCTTCTTCTCGATGAAGTAGGGGAAGGCCATTTCCAGATGAGCGCTGGCGGCGTTTAGAAATTTCTTCATGTGCTCGAGAATGACCGAAAATTTTTGAAGCGACACCTCCGGCTTCAGGACGTGCAGCATCTCCACGAATCGGCTCATGTGGGTGCCCTTGTACTCGTGGGGCAGGTCGACAAACATATTGATCGTGGCCACGGTGTGCTGGAACCCGTCGCGCCGGTCCCGCACACGGATGGGATAGCGCAGGTTCTTGATGCCCACCTGGTTGATCGGTATGTTGCGAAAATCCCTGTCGTTCTGGACGTCCCGCATGCTCATTTCAACAGATACTCCGGCTTGACGTGGCGCATCGATCGGAAGATGTTGCCCTTGATCTTGCGGTTGCTGAGGTAAAGCTGCTGCAGGAGCTGCTTGATGTCGGCTCGCCGGGACCGGCCGGCCGATGGACAGGGGTTCGCCGTGACCGGCAGCCGCCATTCGCGCGCAAAACGCCGGATGAGGTGCTCGTCCGCGTAGGCCAGCGGTCGAACCACCCGGAAACGGCCGTTGAACAGGTCTTGAGCCGGCCGCATCGTGCTGATCTCCCCCGCATAGCAAATGTTCAGAAACAGGGTCTCGATCACGTCATCCTTGTTGTGCCCCAGCGCGAGGGTCCGGCAGCCGCGCTCCGCTGCGATTTCAAAGAGCCGCTGGCGGCGACGGCGGGCGCAAAGAAAACACGGGTTTTCCCGATTCAGCGGGCCGTGGCTGACGACGCCGAAATCGGTGACCTCGACCCGCAGAGCAACCTCCAGCCGCTCGCAAAACGGCTTCAGGGCTTCGACGGCGCTGCTGCCGAAGCCCGGGTCGACGTAGACCGCTTCCAGCTGGTAGGCGACGCGGACGCGCGCCCGACGTTCGGCCAGCATCCACAGCAGGGTCAGGCTGTCGCCTCCGCCGGAAAGCCCCACCAGGATTCGATCGCCGTCCCGGATCATGTCGTAATCGTGGATGGCCTTGCCGACGGCGCGGTTCAGCGCCTTGTATGCGTAGCCGGAGGCGCGCGCCAGCGGCACCTACTCCTCATCCTGTTTGGGCGGCTTGAGAACGATTCGCCCGGCGGCGATCTCTCGCAGGGAAATGACCACGTCCTCGTTCTTGGGAGAGCTGACCAAATAATCGGAACCTTCTCGAATCTGCCGCACCCGCCGGGCCACCATGTTGACCAGCTGGAAGCGGTTGGGGACTTTTTTCAGACAATCTTCAACCGTAATCCTTGCCACGTCGTAACCTCCACGATAAAATTGCGTCCTAACAAATTTCAACCAGTTCGTAAGCGCGTTTGCCGCCCGGCACCTCGATCACCAGCTCATCGCCGGGCTTCCTTCCCAGGATGGCCCTTCCCAGCGGCGAGGCGATGGAGATGCGCCCGTTTCCCACATCCGACTCGTCCGGACCCACCAACTGGTATTCAACGCCCTGTCCGGTTTCCAGGTTCTCCAGCCGTACGCGGCTGCCAAATACCGCCCGGTCCTTGGGCAGATTGTGAGGATGAATGATCTCCAGGCACGCCAGCTTGTATTCCAGCTCAATGATGCGGCCCTCGATAAACCCTTGGCGGTCCTTAGCGGCGGCGTATTCCGCGTTCTCGCTCAGATCGCCGTGGGCCCGCGCCTCCTCGATCGCCCGAATGTTTCCGGGGCGTTCCACGCGCTTTAAGTTCTCAAGTTCTCGCCGGATGGCTTCATAGCCCTCCGGGGTGACGGGGATTCGTTCCAATTCCAAGGTTTCACTCCTGATGTCGAATGGCTGTCTCAAGCAGGGTTTGCACCACCGGCCTACAGGTGCCTCTGCGCCAGTATCCGCGCGATCTGAACGGCGTTGGTGGCCGCACCCTTGCGAATGTTGTCCGCAACGATCCATAGATTGATGCCGTTCGGCACGGATTCGTCCTTGCGGATACGCCCTACCAGCGTCAGATCCTGTCCAGCGGCTTCGATGGCCAGCGGATAGCGGTTCTGAGAGGGATCATCGACCACCTGAACCCCGGGGGCGGAGGATAGGATCCGGCGCACCTCCTCCGGCGGGCAAGGCCGCTCGGTTTCCACGTTGACCGATTCGCTGTGACTATAAAACACCGGCACCCGCACCGTGGTCGCCGTGACGGCCAGCGTCGGGGCCTCCATGATCTTGCGGGTTTCGTTCACCATCTTCATCTCTTCCTTGGTATAGCCGTTGTCGAGGAACTGGTCGATGTGCGGCAGACAGTTGAACGCGATGCGATGCGGGTAGACCGACCGCTCGACAGCAAGGAAGTTGATCATGGCCCGGGTCTGGTTGAACAGCTCGTCGATGGCTTTTTTGCCGGTGCCCGAAACCGATTGATAGGTGGACACCACGATGCGTCGAATGCCGAATTTTTGGTGGATCGGGTTCAAAGCGACCACCATCTGGATCGTGGAGCAATTGGGATTGGCGATGATGCCCCTCTGCGCATACTGGGCGACGGCATGCGGATTGACTTCGGGCACGACGAGCGGCACCTGCGGATCCATGCGCCAGGCGCTCGAATTATCGATCACGACGCAACCGTCTTGAGCCGCCATCGGAGCGAATTTCTCACTGATGCCGCCACCGGCTGAGAAAAGCGCGATGTCGACGCCCTTGAATGACCCTTCCGTCAGTTCCTGCACTTCAATCGAGTCGCCCCTGAACTTTAACCGTCGGCCGACCGACCGCGCCGACGCGAGCAGCGAAAGGCGTTTGACCGGAAAGTCCATCTCTTCCAGGCAGGCGATCATCTGGTTGCCGACCGCCCCCGTCGCCCCCGCGACGGCCACATGAAACTGTCTGGATCCCATTTTATCCCTCCTGCGCCTCAACGCCCGCCCACTGAAGGCATGACATTCGAATTGGTTCCCCACCGCCACCAGCTGCCGTCCAGCCAGTCTCGCTGGCGCCGGCCCCGAACGCGCGGCGCCTCACTGCTGGCCGGCTGCTTCGGGAAAACGGCCGAGAATTGAGGTCCCCGCCTGAACCCTGTCGCCCACCGACACCGCCAAAGAGACGTCCTGAGGCAGGTAAACATCCAAACGCGAGCCGAAACAAATCATGCCGAACCGCTGGCCCCGGCGCACCGGCTCATCCGGTTGCACCTGGCAGATGATGCGACGCGCGATCAGCCCCGCAACCTGAACCACACAAAGGCGTCTGCCATGGCTGGTCTCCAGGAAAACGGCATTGTGCTCGTTGCGCATGGAGGCCTCGGCTCGGTCCGCTGCAACGAACTTTCCCGGCTGATAGCGGATGCGCAAGACACGGCCTTCCGCCGGAATACGGTTGACGTGCACGTTGAAGACCGACATGAAGATGCTGATCTTGGTCGTCTGATCATCGAAAAATGGATTGTCTCCGACCTTCGCTACGGAAATCACTCTCCCGTCCGCGGGCGATACCACCAGCCCGGGCCGGTTGGGGATCAGCCGGTCGGGGTCTCTGAAAAAACCAGCAATGCCCAACGTTCCCAGGAGCGCCGCCAGCGCCAGCGGCGTCAACGCCAACAGGGATAGCACCAGCGTGATGAAACCCGCTCCGAACAAAAGCGGATAGCCGGCTTTCGCGATCGGGAACGCCCATCGACTGGGGGGGTCCGACCAGATGAATTCATCCATGCCCGCAAGTCTCTGAGGTCGTATTTACTATTTTGGCCAAAATTTTTCTTTTATAGCTTTCCGTTATGCTTTTGTCAATAAAAACTAATGGATATATTAGATGTCCGGCGCGGCGCGCCCGGATGCCGAGCTGCGTATACGCAGCTCGGCATCCGGTGGGCGCAGGTAGTGCGGGATCAGAGGCCCCGGGTCATCGCCCGCTTCTACCGCCAGCAACGGCTGCGCCAGCCGCGCCACCATCCCGGCTCGCGGGAGATTGCGGTCCGGTGGAGCGAAGCCAGCCCGCGCGCCCAGGATCGACCGAATACGGGTTTGATAGCGTTCAGCCCCATCTCCCACGAAAAGATACGGCGTATCGATCGTCCGCAGCGCATTCTCGAGCGACAGCACTCGTTCGGGTGCCAATCGTTCCAAACGGCCAGCGCGTTCGCGGTAATAGCCGGCATAGACTTCGCCTTTACGGGCATCCATGAGCGCGCAGACGCCCTGAGGCCAGGGCAGGCACGCGCAGGCCAGCGCCTCCAGGCTCGAGACCCCCACGCAGGGCTTCTGGCCGGCGAACGCCAGCCCTTGGACCGTGCTGATTCCAATGCGCAGACCGGTAAACGACCCGGGACCGATGGATACCGCCAATCCGTCGATCGCCTGAAGCGCTAGATTCGCCATCTTGAGCGTCTCCCGGATCATCGTCATCAGATGCGTGGAATGGGTCCGCTCCGATACGACGGTCATCTCGGCCGTCAGCCGGTCCCCGACCCGCACAGCCGCGCTGCAGCAGCGGGTGGCCGTGTCAACGGCCAGAATTTTCAATTCCAGTTGCATTTCAGATGCCTGCCGATGTCTGCCGCCACGGGAGGGTCAGCGCGGCGCGGGTTTGCTCCGGCTCCGGGATCGAGGCTTTTCGGCCGTCGCGGGTTCCAACGCGTTCTCCAGGACCTCTTCCATGGTTTTGACAGGGATGAATTTCAGCCGGCGTTTAAGGTTGTGAGGGATTTCCACGAGGTCTTTCACGTTTTTCCTGGGGATGATCACGGCCTTGATCCCTGCGCGCACGGCACCCAGGGCTTTTTCCTTTAGGCCGCCGATGGGCAGCACCCGCCCCCGCAGCGTGACCTCGCCTGTCATGGCGACATCGTTTCGCACCGCATGCCCGCTCAAAATCGACACCAGCGCCGTGGCCATGGCGATTCCCGCGGAGGGACCGTCTTTCGGAATGGCTCCCGCCGGCACGTGAATATGAACATCCTGGGTGTCGAGTCCGGCTTGTTTGATGCGCGTCTGTTTCACATAGCTGCGCGCAAAGGTGACGGCCGCGCGCGCGGATTCCTGCATCACTTCTCCCAACTGGCCGGTAATAATGAGGTCGCCCTTGCCCTTCATCAGCGACGCCTCGACGTAAAGCACCTCGCCGCCGGCCTGGGTCCACGCCAGGCCCGTCGCCAATCCCATCTGGCTGGCCTCCTGGTCCATTTCCGGAACATATTTGGCGGGGCCCAGGTATTTCGCCAAGCGCGGCGGCGTGATGCCGGACGGCGGGCGCTGCCCCTCGGCGATGCGCCGGGCGACCTTGCGGCAGATGTTGCCGATTTCACGATCCAGATTCCGCACGCCGGCCTCGGACGTGTATTCGGCGATGATCTGCCGCAGGGCTTTCTCGCTGATGGCGACCTGTTTGGCCTTGAGTCCGCTCTCGCGAAGTTGGCGCGGAATCAGGTACTGGCGGGCGATTTCGACCTTTTCCTCTTCGGTGTAGCCCGAGATGGAGATGACTTCCATACGGTCGAGCAACGCCGAGGGGATGGTGTCGGTGAGGTTGGCCGTCAGGATGAACATGACTCGCGACAGGTCGAACGGCAGGTTCAGGTAGTGGTCGCTGAACGCGAAATTCTGCTCCGGATCCAGAGCTTCCAGCAGCGCGGAAGAAGGATCCCCCCGGAAATCGGCTCCCAGCTTGTCGATCTCGTCCATCATAAAAACGGGATTGCTCGTGGCGCACTGCTTGAGCCCCTGCAGAATCCGTCCCGGCAGGGCGCCGATATAGGTACGCCGATGGCCTCGTATTTCCGCCTCATCCCGGATCCCTCCGAGGGAAATACGCACGAACTTGCGCTTGACGGCGCGCGCAATCGCCTGTCCCAGAGACGTTTTCCCCACCCCCGGCGGGCCCACGAAGCACAAAATGGGCCCTTTCATGCGGGGGTTGAGCTTGCGCACGCTGAGGTATTCGAGAATGCGGTCCTTGACCGACGCCAGACCATAGTGTTCCCGCTCCAAGATCTGGCGCGCCTTGCGGATATCGATGACATCCGCAGACCATTTGCTCCAGGGCATCTCTACCAGCCAATCGAGGTAGGTCCGGATGACATTGGATTCAGCCGAATCCGAGTGCATCTGCTCCAACCGTTTGAGCTGCTTGAGAGCTTCCTCGTTGGCCTCCCTGGCCATGCGCGCTTTTTTGATCTTGCGTTGGTACTCGTCTATCTCCGACGAGCGCTCGTCCTGCTCGCCCAGTTCGCGGTAGATGGCCCTTACTTGCTCCCGCAGGTAATAATCGCGCTGGCTTTTCGAAATCTCGTCCTTCACTTCGGACTGGATTTTGGCTTGCATAGCCGACAGCTCCAGCTCCCGCGACAACAGGTCGTTGATGCGCTTGAGCCGCGCCACCGGCTCCAATATCTCCAGCAGGGATTGGGCGTCTTCGATTTTGAGTCGAAGATTGGAGGCCACCAGATCAGCGAGCTTTCCGGGGTCGTCGACGTTTTGAAGGATCGAAATGATGTCGGGATTGATTTCACCACGCAGCGTCAGAATCTTTTCGGATTGCTCGCGCACATTGCGCATGAGCGCTTCCACTTCCAGCGTCACCTTCTCCACCGGCTCCTCGGGCAATAGATCGATCTGGACGCGGTAGGGTGAGCGTTTGCGTAAGAATTTCGCGATGGTGCCTTTGGCCAGACCTTGAACCAGCACCTTCACGCGGCCGTCTGGCAGTTTGAGCATGCGCAGCACCCGTCCGACGGTGCCCGTATGGTAGATGTCGTCCTGGGATGGATTTTCGGTCGTGGGGTCCTTCTGAGTCGCCAGAAACACGAAACCGTTTCCGTTTACGGCATCTTCCACCGAGCGCACGGATTTCTCACGTCCCACAAAGAGCGGCAGCAGCATGTCTGAAAAAATCACCACATCCCTTACGGGAAGCAGCGGAAGGTTTGTGGGAATTTCGGTGGTTTTGTCTTCCTCTTCAATAATGCTGATCAAATCGTCGCGATCTGCCTCGGCCATGGTTGCTCCTGCCACACATGCTGGGATGGCGCCGTTCGGGAAGCCTTTGCGCGGGAAATTTTGGTAGGCAAATGTCCGAAATCAGCTTATAATGCAAAAATTGAGCGCTTTTCCGAGCGGGAGGAACGCCTTTCTCGGCGTTTCCGTTGTTCAATCATTTATAGCGCTGAATCTTTTAAAAGACAAACAATAACACATATTTCTAAAATGACAACCGGCGCGGTGCAATCCGCTGGCGGACAATGGGTTCTAGGCGAAAAAGCGGCACCGGTCAAGTCCTATGATGACACTGGAGCGGTTATGGAATGGATAGGATTCATTTTCGGGCTGGTCGTCGGCAGCTTTCTCAATGTCTGCATCTACCGCCTGCCGGCCTCGCGATCGATAGTCCGTCCGCGCTCCCAGTGCCCGCACTGCGGCCATCCGATCCGCGCCTTCGACAACCTCCCGGTGCTGAGCTATCTGATCCTGCGGGGACGCTGCCGCGATTGCGGGGCACGGATCCCCCTGCGCTACCCGATCGTAGAAATTCTTAGCGGGACGTTCGCCGCCATGACCGTCGCCCGTTTCAGCCTGAGTTGGCAGGCCCTGCTCGTTTATGCGCTGATCGCCGCCCTTCTCGTCATCACCTTCATCGATCTGGACCACCGGATCATCCCCGACGCGATCACCCTGCCGGGGATTCCAATCGGCCTGGCTGCGAGCTTCCTTGCGCCGGTTATCAACGTCAACCACCCTGGTTGGATTTCCCCATCCGAATCGCTGATCGGCATCCTGGCTGGCGGCGGCAGCCTTTTCCTGGTGGCCTGGGGATACCAGCTGATCACCCGGCGCGAAGGCATGGGCGGCGGCGATATCAAACTGCTTGCCATGATCGGTGCCTTCATCGGCTGGAAAGGCGTTCTTTTCACTATTTTTATCGCCTCCCTCACCGGCACCCTGGCCGGGATGGCCTTGATCTTCCGGAGGCAGGGCGATATGAAACTGGCGGTCCCTTTCGGTCCTTTTCTGGCGTTGGGCGCCATCGCCTACCTGTTCATGGGACCGGAACTCTGGTTATGGTATATCGCCGCGGTGCGATAAAATCAAACGCCTGACGATAGCCATGCGAATCGCCGTATTTTCAGACGTTCACGGGAATATGGACGCCTTCCAGAAGGTGCTGGAGGATGTGGACAGGTCTAATGCCGATGCCGTATTTTGTCTGGGCGACAGTATCGGCTACGGCTCCGAACCCGAACCGGTCATTCAGACCTTGCAACGTCGTAGAATCCCCTCGGTGCTCGGCAACCATGAATTGGCGGCTCGGGACTCCGGCTTCCTGGGATGGTTCAACCCGGCCGCCCGTCAATCTCTTGTTAAGACATTCGCCATGCTCAGCGACATGTCCATGGCCTTCATTCTTGGACTTCCTCGCCATATCAGCGCGCACGGCTGCCGCTTCGTCCACGGGTTTCCACCCGATTCGCCGACCCTCTATCTGTTTCAGGTGGAAAACCGGCGCAAGCAGAAGGTCCTGGATGCGCTCCCCGAACAGATCTTTTTCGTGGGCCACACCCATCTTCTGGAAGTCACGGCCTATGACAGCGGCAAATTCACCGGGGTCGATTTTCGGGTCGGGCCGAATCCGCTTCATCCCGAGCTGAAATATCTCATCAACATCGGCGCCGTCGGCCAGCCGCGGGACGGAGACCCGCGCGCCAAATACGTGATCTGGGACACCGCCGCCAATCTCCTCGACATCCGTTGCGTGCCCTACGACGCGCAGGCCGCCGCCGCCAAGATCCGGGCGGCCGGTCTGCCCGAGTCGCACGCCCGACGACTACTGGAGCCTGGCTAACACCAAAGGCGCAACCCCACTGACCCGTGTCTCAAGGGTCTTTTCACCCGCGCATGGCCTGACAGGCAAGCGCACGGACATGTATATGAGATGAAGCGGATCGGAAAATACATCGTACGCGGTTGGCTCGGCCGCGGCGGCATGAGCAAGGTATACAAGGTCGAAATCCCGCGGATCGGAAAAATCGTCGCCCTCAAACGGCTCGATCCCCATCCGTTGCTCACCCGTCTGATGGGCGAGGCCAAGATCCGCGATTTATTCGTCTCCGAGGCCTTGAAGCTCGCACGCCTGAACCACCCCAACATCGTTGCCATCCGGGACTTCGACGAAGCCGATGGCGGCCTTTTCTACACCATGGATTACTTTTTCTCCAACCTTGGACAGTTGATCGGCGAAACGCGGCACATCGAAGAACCCTCGCGCACGATCCGCCTGGACCGGGCCATCGATATCATGCGCCAAGCCCTCACCGGCTTGGCCTGTCTTCACCATCATGGCATAGTCCATCGGGACATTAAACCCTTCAACCTCCTGTTCGACGACCAAAATGTGGTCAAGATCAGCGATTTCGGCCTTTCGAGCCTACGGGGGGAGGCCTCGAGCGCCCCGCAGCACTTGAAAGTGGGCTCTCCCTGGTACGCCGCCCCGGAACAAGAAGACTCCCCAGACAGCGCCGATGCGCGCTCCGACCTTTACGCCATCGGGGTCACATTTTACCGCATGCTCACCGGGACGCTTCCGGCCGATCCCCCGCAACCGCCCGCCGAGTTCAATTCGGATTTGGACGACTCCTGGAATCAATTCATCCTGCGCGGCATTGCCCGGGTTCCGACCCTGCGATATGCCGACGCGCTGGAGATGTTGGATGCCCTTCATGCGCTGGAACACGATTGGCGGGCACGCCAAGCCAAGATCTGCCTCCTGCCGGAGGCGGAATCGATTTCAGCAGCGGGCCCAGACCCGCAAACTTATACGCTGCGGTCGCTTCCGATAAAAATCGATCCCGGCCGCGCGAAAATCCAATTCAAGGTCGACGACCAGTGGCGCCCCTCGTGTTACATCGTCAACCGCTTCTCGCCGCTTCCGGACGGCACGGTGCGCGATAGTTTCGCCGGCTTGATTTGGCAGCAGGCGGGATGCCGCTATTCGATGTCCTGGAGGGATGCGCACGCGTATGTGGGAGAATTGAACCGTGTCCGGTTTGCGGCGCGCGACGGCTGGAGGCTGCCCACCACCCCGGAGCTCATGTCCCTGCTCCGGCCGACTCCGCATGGTCGCGATTTCTGCGTGGAGCCACTGTTCGACGCCCACCAGAAGACATTGTGGAGCTCCGATCGCCGATCCTTCACGGCGGCTTGGTTCGCAAACAGCGAGATGGGATTCATCGGTTGGCGGGATGTCAGCGGGGGATGCTTTGTGCGCGCGGTGTGCCACACGGAGGCGTCCGCGGGCCAAGCCGCGGACGCCTCCCCCCTCACGCTTTCGCGCCGACGCCCAAATCCATCCCCAGCTGCAGGGCTTTCTGGTTCAACTCTAGAAAATCCGAAGGAACGCGGGTCTCCAGAACATCGATGATGGACTTGGGTTTGACGACCTCGGTCAGGGCGATCAGCGCGCCGAGCATGCAGATGTTGAAGACGATGGGTTTGCCGATCTGCTCCATCACCGTGCGGTAGATGGGAAGCTCACGCTGAAGCGCATCCACCTTGCGCTGGATCTTCACGTAGCGGCTGTCGGTGATCAAAAGACCGCCCGGGCGGATGATTGCGGAAAACCGGTTGTAGGCTTCCTGGGTGAGACACACCAGGACATTCGGTTGAAGCACTTTCGGGTAGTAGATAGGGGTGTCCGCGATGATCACATCCGAGCGCGTGGCACCACCGCGAGCTTCGGCGCCGTAAGACTGCGATTGGACCGCGTTCAGCCCCTCGCACAAGACCGCCGCCTCCGCCAGGATGATGGCCGCCGTGATGACCCCCTGACCTCCCGAACCTGAAAACACCAGTCTGCACCGTTCCATCATCTGCGCCCTTTCATCGCCCGCTCGATGATTTTCTCATATTCCTCGCAGTACTCCGGCGCCTCCTGCTGAACAAAGATGCCGCGTTCGATGAGCTCCGGGTGTTCCTGCTTGGCCTTAGACCCAATCGGAGTGGTGTGGTCCTTGAACCATTTGATCATGTCCGGGGCATCGCCGATCTTGTTCTTGCGCCCGAAATACGTCGGACACTGGGTGAGCACTTCGACCACCGAAAACCCCTTATGCGTGATGGCTTTTGCGAGGAGCTCGGTGACCTGCTGGGCGTGATAAGTGGTGGCGCGCGCCACGAAGGTGGCCCCCGCTGCCTTGGATAGCTCCACCACGTCGAAGCTCTTGTCGATCGTACGATAGGGCGCTGTGGAGGCGCTGATGCCGGACCCGGACAGCGGTGAGAACTGGCCTCCGGTCATTCCGTAAATGCGATTGTTCATGACGATGGCCGTCATGTCCACATTGCGTCGCGCCGCGTGAATGAAGTGGTTGCCGCCAATCGCCAATGCATCCCCATCCCCCATCGGCACGATGATTTTAAGCTCCGGGCGGGCGAGCTTGACCCCCGTGGCAAAGGCCAGCGCCCGGCCGTGAATGGTGTGCATGGTGTGAAAGTCCACATAGCCGGTGATGCGCGAGGAACACCCGATCCCCGACACCATCACGATTTCGCTCTTGGACAGGCCCAAGCTTTCGATCGCCCGAACGAGGCCGCCGAGGACCTCTCCATGCCCACACCCCGGGCACCAAAGGTGCGGAAAGAACCTCTCCCTCAGATAGTCCTTGACTGCCATCGATCAAACCCCTTTGCCTTGAATGATCCGCAGGATATTGATAATGTCCGCGGGCGTGATAAAAACGCTGTCGATGCGGTTGGCCAGAAACACCCGATCGGGATGCTCCACCGCCAATTTCACCGATTGCATCACCTGCCCCATGTTCATCTCCACGACCACCACGGCCTTGGCATTGGCGCATTGGTTGCGCACGACGTCGCGCGGGAACGGCCAGAGCGTCTGCAGTTCCAACAGCCCCAGGCGTTCCCCGCGATGGCGCCGCTCCTCGACGACATGGAGGGCCGAGCGTGCCGAGGAACCGTAGGAGATCAGGATGATCTCGGCATCCTCCAGGTAAAACTCTTTGAAGCGGGCCAGTTCGTTGGTTCGGTTTTCCAGTTTGTCCACCAGGTGCCGCATCAGGGCATGCACCACGCGCGGCTCGGTGGAAGGAAATCCCCACATGTCATGGACCAGCCCGGTCACATTGTACCGATGCACACCGCCGAAATCCGACATCGGCAGCCGCCCGTCTTCGCGCGGCAGGTAGGGGTGGTAGTCCACCCCCTCCTTTACCGACGTCCTCAGCCGCTCAACCAGATGGATTTCACCCGGCTCGGGCATGACCAGCCGTTCCCGCATGTGCGCCACGACTTCATCGAACAGCAGGATAACCGGCGTACGATAGGTTTCAGACATGTTGAAGGCCTCCACCGTGATGGCGAACACATCCTGGTGATTGGAGGCCGTCAAGGCGATGATAGAATGGTCCCCGTGGGTGCCCCAGCGCGCTTGATTCACATCGCCCTGGCTCACGTGCGTGGGAATGCCTGTGGATGGTCCGCCGCGCTGCACATCCGCGATCACGCATGGGATTTCGGCCATGATCGCATACCCCAACGCCTCCTGCATCAGCGAAAAACCGGGACCGCTCGTAGCGGTCATCACCTTGCGTCCAGTAAGCGAGGCGCCGATGATGGCGCAGATCGAAGCGATTTCGTCCTCCATCTGGAGGAATTTGCCTCCGATCTGCGGCAGCCGGTAAGCCAGATGCTCGGCGATCTCCGTAGACGGCGTAATCGGATAACCGGCGTAAAAATCCAACCCGGCGTAAAGGGCTGCTTCCACGCAGGCCTCGTTGCCCTGCACAAACTTGACGGTTTTTCCCATAGGGTTTTACTCCTGTGTTTCCACTTCGATAGCGAAATCCGGGCAGCGCAGCTCGCACAGACGGCAGCAGATGCAATCGTGAGGCCGCACAACAACCGCCTTGTCCTGGTCGTCCAATTCGAGGACGTTCTTGGGGCACAGGTCCACACAGATTCCGCAGCCCTTGCACCAGTCGCGGTTGATGTGATGCTGCTTCAGCTTGGGCTTGGCCATTGATTCGTCCTTTGATAGGGAATTTCGCAATGCATTTGCGCCGGCATTCGCCGGGCACCTGCCGCCGAAAACACCGCCAACGGAGGCGACAGAAGGAAAGCATTTTATCTTCCGGTGTAGTTGAAGTCAAGAAAAACAGACCTTTGACAAGCTGGAGCGGCTCGCTCTATTGTTAGGGAAAACCAAATTGAGCGGGTTTTAACGGCGCCGGCACCCTGCTCCGGCGGTTGGTGATATCATCGATTTAGGCCTATTCCATTTCCGGCTGAAAGCGACGCAGTCGAAGCCATACGGGAACGAGCGATGAAGAAAAAAATGGCGGTCCTCGCCGCCGGTGTGTTCGGCCTTCTGTTCGCGGCCGCCCTCGCGATCTATTTCGATCTCAAGGAATTCGCCCATACCGCTGCGGGCTCAGGCCAGCACGAACACCACCTTATCGTGCCACCGGGCCAGCCCCTCGCGGCCACAGCAGACGCGTTGCAACACCTTCAGCTGGTCCAAAGCGCCTTTAAATTCAAGATGCTCGCCCGACTGCAAGGATACGACCGGCGCCTCCAGGCCGGGGAATACCGCCTGACATCTTCCATGTCGCCGCGCGACATCCTGGAACTGATGGCCAAAGGCATAGTTCGGCTTCATCGGCTGACCATTCCCGAAGGCCTGACGATTTCGCAGATCGCCGAGCAGGTCGAGAAGGCCGGTCTGGCTCGGGCGGCGGACATCGTCCTGCGCGCCAAGGATCCCGCTTATGTACAGGCACAAGGGATATATGCGTCATCCCTGGAAGGCTATCTGTTTCCCGAAACTTACTTTTTCCCGCGGACCGTCACGGCGGACGGAATCATTGCGGCCATGCTGCAAGCGTTCCGTTCCGCGTTTCCTCCGGAGTGGGAGCAGCGTGCGTCCGAAATCGGTTTCTCGGTGCACGAGGCGCTGACCCTGGCGTCCATCATCGAAAAAGAAACGGGCGATCCATCCGAGCGCCCGCTCATCTCATCGGTGTTCCACAACCGCCTCAAACGCGGCATGCGGCTGGAAACAGACCCGACGGTCATATACGGCCTCCCGGATTTCAACGGCAACCTTACGCGCAAGCACCTCGAAACACCGACCCCCTTCAATACCTATCTCATCCGCGGTCTGCCTCCCGGCCCGATCGCCAGCCCCGGAAGGGATTCACTGAAAGCAGCGCTCTACCCGGCGCAAACCGATTTTATTTTTTTTGTATCCAAAAACAATGGAACCCATCAGTTCTCAACGAACCTGGCTGATCACCACCGTGCTGTCCAGCAATACCAGCTCGGTTTCGGCCCTCCTGACAGCAGCGGCCGCAAGGCGAAATGAAACCGGCAGAACGAAATTTTGACGCTCAAGCCCGAAAGCTTGAACAGTCCGCCGTGCGAATTTTATTACAAAATATTGAAATTATTTACTATATTAAATTTCAGCGATCTGGCACAAATATTGAATTGTAGTTGTTCAGCTAAGGCTTCTCAGATGTGCGTGCATCTTTTCTGGCGGGCTTCCAACAACCAATGCTTGCGAAGATTTCCCCACGAGAATAACGGCATCGTGGGAAGCCGAAGAAAGAGGACAGGGTCGACACGGCTTTGTCCTTTTTCTTTTGGTCAAATGGACTCAAGCTCCAGCCGTTTCATGACGATAGACTTATAGATTCCGGCCATTTCATTCATCCATTGTGAGGTTCCGTGGCTACAGCCGGTCGTTCAGTGATACTGGATAAAGCCGGCCTGCTCATCATCGGCGGGGGCGCCGCCCTTTTTTATTTCTATTTTGAATTTCTGCTGCAGGGCAGCAACCTTACCATCTTTATTACGCTCGGCATTATCCTGCTTATCAGCGGCTGCACGCAATTGCTGGTAAACAATATCAACAGCTCCAAGCGCGCTCTGCAAGAAATGAATGAGACCCTGGAACAAAAAGTGATTGCCCGCACCGAGGAGCTGCGCAGCTCAGAGGTCAAATACCGGACGATATTTGAAAACACCGGCGCTGCCACCATCATCATCGAAAAAGACATGCGCATATCCTTGGCGAACTCCCAATTCGTGGCCATGTCGGGTTTCAGCCGCAGAGAAATTCAAAACCGAAAGTCATGGCTGGACTTCATCGATGAAAAAGGCCACCGCAAATTCTTCGGCGATGAGGCTCCCTCCACGGGCGCCCTTTCGATTGTCGCCGGCAAACACGTGGGATGTCAATTTATTGACAAGCTGGATAACCACAAGGATGTTTTGATCACGTTCGCGTCGATTCCGGAGACGGATTCAAGCCTCGCATCGTTTACCGACATCTCCGAACTGAAGGAAGCTGAACGTCAGATCTATTTTCAGGCCTTCCACGACACCCTGACCCGGTTTCCCAACCGAGCCCTGTTCGTTGAACACCTGGCCATGGCGATCAAACGCTCTCGGCGTCGGCCGGATTACCATTTTGCGGTCATTTACCTGGATATCGACCGCTTCAAGCTGGTCAACGACAGCCTGGGCCACAGCGCTGGGGACGACCTGCTGGTGGCCTTTGCGGAATGCATCCGCGAATCGTTGCGCGAAATCGACATCCTGGCACGCTTGGGGGGCGATGAATTCGTCATCTTGTTAGAAGACATCGAAGCGGGCGATTATGCCTTGGCCATTGCCGAAAGGCTTCAGGTCGCTCTGCGCAAGCCTTTCCGCATCCACGGCAAGGAAGTCTTCGCCTCCGCCAGTTTCGGCGTCGTGCTGAACACTCAAGATTACGAGCTGCCGGAAGCCATCATTCGCGACGCCGATGCGGCCATGTATCATGCCAAGGAAAGCGGCCGGTCGCAAGTCAAGCTCTTCGACCGAAAACTGCACGAAAAGGCCCTGCATCAGCTCCAACAAGAAACAGACCTGCGCAATGCCATTAATAAGAGCCAATTCGAGAACCATTATCAACCGATCGTACGCCTGGATACAGCCTCCATCGTCGGCTTTGAAGCGCTGATCCGCTGGCCCCATCCGCAGCTGGGCATGGTATATCCCGGAGCGTTCATCTCCACCGCCGAGGAGATTGGGTTGATCATCCCGATCACTCGTTATGCACTGGAGCAGGCCTGTCGGGACCTGCAAGACTGGCAGTGGATCCTGGCGGGTGAGCTTGAGCTGACGGTGAGCGTCAACATCTCGAGCCGGCACTTCCTCCAGCCGAGCCTCCTGAATGATCTCAAAGATGCGCTGGACGCCTCGGCACTGCCGCCCCACCTCCTGAAACTGGAGATCACCGAAACCGCATTGATGGTGGATTCCGATGAAACCATGCGGCTGGCTCAGCGACTCAAGGAGTTCGGCATCCGCCTGGTCATCGACGATTTCGGCACCGGCTACTCCTCATTGAGCTATCTGCAACGGCTGCCGATCGATACCCTCAAGATCGATCGGAGCTTCATTTCCAAGATTCTTGAAAAGCCGGAAGGCAACCGCAATATTGTCGAGGCGATCGTATCGCTGGCCCACAAGCTGGGCATGACCGTGGTGGCCGAGGGCATCGAAACTCCTGAACAGTACGCCATCCTTCTTGACATGGCCTGTGAACTCGGTCAGGGATATCTTTTTTCACCGCCCATCCCGAAGACCCAGGCGGATCAATTGGTGGAGCAGCTGGCCCGTTACGCCAGACAGAACGGAGCCGCTCCCTATCCCCTCACCTCTTGCCTGTCGAACTAGTGCGAGTCTTATAGGGGTCAGCGGCCGGCGGCGTGCTGGGACGTGCACCCGGCATTTGAGGCGACACCCGTTAATGGCAGGAATCAAGCGGCGAGAACCTGCAGGCGCTTGCGCAAAATACAATCGGGCGGGGTATGAACATGGATCTCAAATCCTGGTCGGAGGAACAGCTGGCCGGTCAGCGGCTGATGGCCGGATTCGACGGAAAACATCTCGACCGGCAGCTTGAAGGTCTGGTCGCCGACCTGCGCTTAGGCGGCCTGATCCTTTTCAAACGCAACGTGGAATCGGTCCGCCAGCTAAACGACTTCTGTCGCTCGGTGCAGCATTATGCGCGCGATTGCGGTCTGCCGCCGCTGTTCATCGCCATCGACCAGGAAGGCGGCCAGGTGGCCCGCCTCGGGCCGCCCTTCACACAGTTTCCGGGAAATCCGGCGATCGAGGATGCGACGGACGCCGCGCGCTTCGCTCGGATCACGGCCATCGAGCTTGCCTGGGTGGGGATCAACATGAACCTGGCGCCGGTTCTGGACGCCGCTCCGGAAGGGTTTGACAGCATCATGGCCCGGCGCGTTTTCGGCTCCGATCCCCAGCGGGTGGCCCGGCTGGGAGCGGCAGTGATTGCAGGGATGCAGGCCGGCGGGATCATGGCCGTAGCCAAGCATTTCCCGGGCATCGGCCGCACCCGCCTCGACTCCCACCTCGACCGGCCCCGCCTGGACGCCGATCTGAGCTCGCTGGAAGCTTACGATCTCATCCCCTTCCAGGCGGCCATTCAACAGCAGGTGGCAGGGGTCATGCTTGCGCACATCCTCTATCCGCGGCTGGACCCGGAATGGCCGGCCAGCCTATCGAAGCTCATCGCCCGCGACCTGCTGCGTAAACAGATGGGATTTGGAGGAGTGGTTCTCACGGACGACCTCGAAATGGGAGCCATCGCCCGCCACTATGGGTTCAGTGCCGCCGTCCGGCAGGTGCTCCGGGCGGATGTCGACGTGGCGCTGATCTGCCATAGCGCGAAAAAGCTGCGCCGCGCCCATGCGGTCATGGTAAAAAAAATCGGCGCCGCGGAGAGGGATCGGGTATGCGCGCAGGCATCGGCTGCCAGAATCCTGGCACTAAAAGCGCAGTATTTCGCTTGATCGCTCTCCGCGACCTGCCATCTTCCGGCGGCCGATTTCGGTCAGCCGACGCGCGAGAACACGTCGTCTTCAAGGCCGGCGCGTTTGCCGGCGGCAAGCAACCGGCAGCCCAAAGCGGCCACCATCGCAGCATTGTCTCCACACAGCCGCGGCGATGGCAGATAGACCTCCACGCCCTCGGCGCTCGCAGCCTGCAGCAGCCGCTCCCGCAGTCGGCTGTTGGCCGCCACTCCTCCCGCCAGGGCCACCCGGCGGCACTCCTTCCAGCGCGCAGCCCGGATCAGCTTGTAGACGAGCACATCGACCACCGCTTCCTGAAACCCGGCGGCAATGTCGGCCACGTGCTCAGGGGAGCTGTCCGGGCGCTCTCTTATGTATCGGCCAACGGCCGTTTTGATGCCGCTGAAGCTGAAGTCGCAGCTGTCCTTCTCGATGTACGGTCGCGGAAACCGAATTCGATTCGGATCACCCTGTCTGGCGATCCGGTCGATCACCGCCCCGCCCGGGTATCCCAGGGCGAGCATCTTGGCCACCTTGTCGAAGGCCTCGCCCGCCGCGTCGTCCCGAGTCTGCCCCAGCAGTTCCATGCCCATGAAGGAGCGGACGAAATAAAGCCCGGTATGCCCGCCGGAGACCAAAAGCGCCACGAAAGGAAATGGCGGCGGATGCGCTTCAAGAAACAGGGCGTGGATATGCGCCTCGAGGTGATTGACGCCAACCCAGGGAACCTGCAGGGCAAAGGCCAGCGCCTTGGCGAACGAAAAACCGACCAGCAGCGACCCGATCAGGCCCGGGCCTCGCGTGGCGGCCACTCCATCGATCGCCGCCAGCCCGACCCCGGCCTGGGACAGGGTCTCGCGCATCACCGGAACGATGGCTTCCAAATGCCGGCGGGAGGCAAGTTCGGGGACGACGCCTCCGTAACGGTGATGAATTTCCTCCTGAGAGGCCACCACGGATGCCAGGATCGTGTTGCCGTCACGGACGAGCGCGGCGGCGGTTTCATCGCAGGAGGATTCGATCCCGAGAACGATCACCCCCAGACCAGCCTTTCGCCGGCCTCCCTGCGCTCGATGATTTCGCCGATGAGAAAAGCGGATTCGTTCATGGCTGTGAGCCGTTCGATGACCTCGGAAGCGGCGCTTTCCGGCACCACGGCGATCATGCCGATGCCGTTATTGAAGGTCCGCAACATTTCCGGATCAGGAACGTCTCCCGCCTGCTGAAGGAAGGTAAAGATGGGGGGAATCTTCCAGCTGCCCTTGCGGATGATCACGCTGAAGGCCTGCGGGATGATGCGCACGATGTTGTCCACCATCCCGCCGCCGGTGATGTGCGCCAGGCCGTGAATCGGCAGGTCTCTGAGGAGTCCCTGGATGGTGTCGGTGTAAATCCGCGTGGGAACGATCAACTCCTCGCCCAGGGTTTTCCCCAACTCGGGGATATGGGCATCCAATTTCAATTTTAGGCGGTCGAAGCAGATCTTGCGGACGAGAGAGTAGCCGTTGCTGTGCAGGCCGCTGGAGCCGATGCCGATCAGCCGATGGCCGAGCCGAATGGCCGTTCCATCGATGATCTGGCTGTTGTCGACGACGCCGACGATGAATCCTGCCAAGTCATATTCGTCGGGCTGGTACATGTCCGGCATTTCGGCGGTTTCACCGCCGATCAGCGCGCATTTGGCCTGCTTGCAGCCTTCCGCAATGCCGCCGAGAATGGCTTCCACCCGCGGGCTGTCAAGCCGGCCCATTGCCAGATAGTCAAGCAAAAACAGTGGCTTTGCACCTTGAACCAGGATGTCGTTGACGCACATCGCCACCAGGTCGATACCGATGGTGTCGTGTTTGTTGAGCATGAAGGCGATCTTCAGTTTCGTGCCGACCCCATCGGTGGAGCTGACGAGAACGGGATGCTGCATATCGGCGATCACCCGCTCCATCGAGAAAAGACCTGCGAACCCGCCGATCTCGCCGATGACTCCAGGACGTTTGGTCAGTTTCGTGATCCGGCTGATGGCGCTCACCAGGGTGTTGGCCTTGTCAATGTCCACGCCCGCATCGGCATAGGTGATCGGGTTCGTCATCTGCTTCTCCTCTCGTCCGCAAGCATCATAAAACACTTGAAAATTAGACTTAATCGGCTTAAAAGTCAAAAGATATTTAGGCCGCGCCGGTTTGCCGGCGGGATTCCGGAATCTAGAGGTGCCGCCATGAGCAGCAGATTTTCAAGGCTTGACCGACTGCCACCCTATGTCTTCGCCACAGTGAATCAAATCAAGATGCAGGCACGCCGCGAAGGCCGGGATATCATCGACCTCGGCATGGGCAATCCCGACCTTGGAACGCCGCCGCACATCGTCGACAAGCTGGTGGAGGCTGCCCGCAAGCCCCACAACCACCGCTATTCGGCGTCCATGGGGATCACCAAGCTGCGCCTGGCCATCACGAACTGGTACCAGCGCCGTTTCGACGTGGACCTCGACCCGGATTCGGAGGCGATCGTCACCATCGGGGTGAAAGAGGGATTGTCGCATCTGGTGCTCGTCAGCATCCGGCCGGGAGATGTCGTGTTTGCCCCCAATCCGACGTACCCGATCCATCCGTTCTCAGCGATCATCGCCGGCGGCGATGTGCGCGGGATACCGGTTGGGCCGGGTCAGGACTTCTTCGAAAACCTGATGACGGCCACCAAGCAGACCTGGCCCCGGCCCAAGATGCTGATTATCAGCTACCCGCATAACCCGACCACCGAGGTGGTCGACCTGGACTTCTTCCAGAAAGTGGTGGACTATGCCAAGGAGAACCATGTCCTGGTAATCCATGACTTCGCCTATGCCGACCTGGTTTACGACGGCTATCAGGCGCCGAGCCTTCTGCAGGCCAAGGGGGCCAAGGAAGTCGGGGTCGAATTTTTTTCGCTTTCGAAAAGCTACAGCATGGCGGGCTGGCGCATGGGCTTCTGCTGCGGCAATCCGGAGGCGGTGGCGGCGCTGAAACGGATTAAAAGTTATCTCGACTACGGCGTGTTCCAGCCGATCCAGATTGCCTCCATCATCGCACTGAACGGCCCCGATGGTTGCGTTCAGGAGATGCGCGCCGTTTACAAGGAGCGACGGGACGCCCTTGTGCGGGGATTGAACCGGACCGGCTGGAAAATTGTAAAGCCCAAAGGCACCATGTTTGTATGGGGCCGCATCCCGGAAAAACACCGCAAGATGGGCTCGGTTGAATTTTCCAAGTTCCTCATCCGCGAAGCTCAGGTCGCCGTCTCGCCCGGGCTCGGGTTCGGGGAGTACGGAGATGAGTTTGTGCGTTTTGCGCTGATCGAAAACCCCATGCGCATCAACCAGGCCGTACGCGGGATCCGCAAGATCATGTAAGCAGAAAGGACTTTCTTCGTATGCGTGAAATCAACATCGGCCTGCTCGGCTGCGGCACGGTCGGCACCGGCGTGGCCAAGCTGCTGCTGGAGCAGCGCGATCTGATCGCCGCCCGCCTGGGGACGGCCCTGAATCTGAAACGAGTGGCGGATCTGGACATCGGCCGCGACCGCGGCATCCGATTCCCGGACGGGGTGCTGATCGCCGACGCCCGCCAAGTCATCGAGGAAGCGGGAATCGACATCATCGTCGAAATGATCGGCGGTGAGGGCATCGCCAAGGAGCTGATTCTCAGAGCCATTGCCAACGGACGCCACGTCGTGACCGCCAACAAGGCCCTTATCGCCAGCCACGGCAACGAAATCTTCCGCTCCGCCGCCGCAAGGAAGGTGGATCTTTACTTCGAGGCGAGCGTCGGCGGGTGCATGCCCATCATCAAGACGCTGCGCGAATCGCTGGTGGGCAACCGCATCACCGCTATGACGGGAATCCTCAACGGCACCTGCAACTACATTCTCTCGAAGATCACCGACGAGGGCAGCACGTTCGCCGATGCCCTGGCCGTCGCCCAGAAACAGGGCTATGCCGAGGCCGATCCCACTCTGGACGTCGAGGGCTTCGACACGGCCCACAAGATCGCCATTCTGAGCGCGCTGGCCTACGGGATGCCGATCAACCTGCCGGACGTCTACATCGAGGGCATCTCGCACATCACGCCGATGGACATCGAGTTCGCCGGACAGTTCGGCTACCGCATCAAGCTGTTAGCCATCAGCAAGCGCCGCGGCAACGCCGTCGAAACCCGCGTGCACCCCACCATGATTCCCTTCGGCAACCTGCTTTCCAGCGTGAACGGCACTCTCAACGCCGTCACGGTCAGCGGGGATGCGACCGGCGACATCCTGCTCTACGGCCGCGGCGCCGGCATGATGCCTACGGCGAGTGCGGTCGTAAGCGACGTGGTAGATCTGGCGCGCAATCTGCTGAGCGGCGCGGCCGGCCGGGTGCCTGCCCTGGCCTTTCAGGCGGAAAGGATCCGGCCGATCCCCATCATGCCCATCGATCAGATTTCGTCTCATTATTATTTTCGCTTTTCGGCGCTTGATCGGCCGGGTGTGCTTTCTTCGATTGCCGGAATATTGGGCGCGCACGGCATCAGCATCCAATCGGTCCACCAGAAGGGCCGCAAGACCGACGGCGCCGTCCCGGTGGTGATGCTGTCCCACCGGGCCCGCGAAGCGGATGTGAAAAAGGCCCTGGGGGAAATCGGCGCCCTGCATGAAACGGCCGCCAAACCGGTGCTGATTCGGATCGAAGATGAGAGCCTGGAAGACTAGGGAGGTGTAAGCGCATGCATTTGGTGTGTTCTGATCTGGAGGGCATTTTCCTACCCGAGATTTGGATCCAGTTCGCCGAAAAGACCGGTATCCAGGAGTTGCGCCTTACCACCCGGGATATTTCCGATTACGACGTGCTGATGAAACACCGCCTGAAGATTCTCCGGGAGCACGGTTTGAAGCTGCCCGACATCCTGGCAGTGATCGCCGGGATGGATCCCCTTGACGGCGCGCTTGAGTTTCTCGAGTGGGTGCGTTCGGCCACCCAGATCCTGGTGGTGTCGGATACTTTCGTCGAATTCGCCGGCCCCCTGATGAAAAAACTGGGTTACCCCACCCTGCTGTGCAACACGCTCACGGTGTCCGCCGACGGCAGCATCGCGGACTACCGCCTGCGCCAGACGGACGGCAAGCGCAAAGTGGCCGAGGCCATGCGCGGCCTCAACTACTCCGTGATCGGGGTCGGCGATTCCTACAATGACATCAGCATGCTCACGGCCGCTGACCACGGCATCCTCTACCGGCCGCCGGACAACGTCCGCGAAGAGTTCTCGGCGTTCCCGGTGGCGACGGATTTCCCCGCACTGAAGGCCATGATCGCAACCATTCTGCGCAAGGGAGGCTGATCCCCGTGGTCCACCGCACCAGCTGCCGGGTCATCTACGGCGACACCGATCGAATGGGCCAGGCTTACTACGGCAATTATTTTCGCTGGTTCGAAATCGGCCGGACCGAGCTGTTCCGCGCCAGCGGTCTCCCCTACAAGGACATCGAAGGCCGCGGCTTCTTTCTGCCTGTTTCGGAGTGCCGTGCGAAATTTTCAGCCCCCGCCCGATACGATGAAATCATCGTGATTGAGACGGCGGTGGACGGCTCGGTCAAGGGCGGCATCAAGTTCGACTACCGCATTTTCCGTGAGGACGGGCAAACGCTTCTGGCCGAAGGCTTCACCAAGCATGCTTTCGTCGATCCGACCGGCCGCGTGGTGCGCCCGCCGGATTTCATCCGCAAGCTGGTCGCTTCGGCATGATGCGGGAACGCGTTATCTGAAATGAGCTTCCATGCTGGCTATCCAAGACCATTCTTGCGGGATTTCATTCAAAATTCGGGTGCAGCCCAAGTCCTCGCGAAACCAGATTGTCGGTCCGCACGGTGACGCCCTTAAATTGAGAGTTACCGCTCCGCCCGTCGAGGGCGCCGCCAACAAAGCCTGTATAGAACTGCTGTCCAAAGCGCTCGGCGTGCCCAGGTCGTGCCTGGAAATCACCTCGGGCCAATCCGGCCGTTCGAAAAACATCCTGATCCACTGCCGCTCAACGGCGGCAGCGCATATTAAGCGACACCTTGAAAAACTGTTCGGCATCTGACTCTCGGTTAGCGCCTGGTCCGATCCACCGGCGCACACCTTTCGCCCAACCACTATAACCCCACCCCCCTGAAACGTTTTCTCAGATTATTGCTTGACTTTTCCACCTGCCCCAACTAATAAGTAGTGCTGCAAAAACTTGATGCGGGGTGGAGCAGCCTGGTAGCTCGTCGGGCTCATAACCCGAAGGTCAGAGGTTCAAATCCTCTCCCCGCTACCACCAAAAATATCAAGGACTTAGGATACAATCCTGAGTCCTTGTTTTTTTGAGAATTGTTTTATTCCCCGCACTATTCCCCGCATAAAAATGGTAAGCCGAGGTAATTCCAGGTAAGCAGCCCACGCAAATAAAAACGCAGCCTGCTGCGATTTATAAATGGATGGAGATTCCGCCCTTACCAACTCCGTCTCACTGTCTCCAACATCAAGACACCTTCCCAAACATGGCCCCTGTCATTCCCTGTGACCAGAAAAAGTCTCGGAATCAGATCCAGAAAAACGTTATTCTTTGCTTGCTTGCAATGCTTAAAAAAGGCAGCAGGAAGATAAGCTTTTTAAGAATCAGACAATTCTACGTAATACGAGGTGGTTGTGCAGAATCGCTGCGTCAGATTCCTTTTTCTTGTTGGTAAGGTTCTTCAGCCACTCTGCAAAACTTTTGTTGCCGACTATTTTGGGTTCATCCGACTAATGCGTACTTTTGATTGAAAAACGTGGACATACGTGCTCGTTTCTGAGTCAGGCCAATCACGATTCAGAAAGGAGAGCAAGCGTATGTCCACGAGTCTGCTGTACCATGGATGGGGGATCCGAGGCTACCAGTATGTTCGCACCGCGTATGTCGGTGGGCGAGCCATCTTTACCGTGAAACCGGATGCGTTTTCTGTGACCTGCCCGGTCTGTGGCAGCCAGGATGTGCTCCATCACGGTTGTATCCATCGGCTGTGGCGAGAGGTTCCCATCGGGCCTAAGCCGGTGGTGATTCAAATGGGAATCCCCCGGGTGGAGTGCCGCAAGTGCGCTACCATCCGGCAGGTTGCGGTCGGCTTTGCAGATGAGCGGCGCAGCTACACCCGCGCCTTTGCACGCTATGCGCTGGGGCTTTCCCGGCACATGACGATTCTGGATGTCGCCCGGCATTTGAACGTCGGCTGGGATTTGATCAAGGAGATCCAAAAGAGCTATCTGCAAAAGCACTTCAGCCGGCCGAAGCTGCGCAAGCTTTCCCAGCTGGCCATCGACAAGATTTCGGTCGGTAAAGGGCCAAAGTATCTGACGGTGGTTTTGGACCTCACGACCGGGGCGGTGGTCTTTGTCGGTGACGGCAAGGGGGCCGAAGCCTTGAAACCCTTCTGGCGGCGGCTCAGGCGCAGCCGGGCGCGCATCCAAGCGGTGGCGATGGACATGTCCAAGGCCTATATCCGGGCGGTGCGCAAGAATCTGCCCGCAGCCACCATCGTCTTTGACCATTTTCACCTGATCAAGCTGTTTAATGACAAGCTTCAACAATTTCGTCGCTGGATGTTCAACCGGGCCAGCGCTACGGAGAAGAACATTCTCAAGGGCATCCGCTGGCTGCTGTTGAAAAACCCCAAAAACCTGGTCGAGGCTCGAAACGAACACAGGCGGCTGCAGCAAGCCCTTGAACTCAACCGGCCGCTGGCGACCGTCTACTACATGAAAGAAGACCTCCGGCAGTTGTGGTCTCAGAAGACCCAAAAACGCGCCGCGGAATTCATGGCCGATTGGATCGCACGGGCCAAAGCCTCAGGTATCGGCATGTTGAAAAAGTTTGCCAAGACCTTGCAAACCCTCTGGGACGGCATATTGGCCTACTACGATTACCCCATCTCAACCGGCCCGCTGGAGGGCACCAACAACAAAATCAAAACCATGAAGCGGCAGGCTTACGGCTACCGCGACAATGAATTCTTCAAACTCAAAATCATGGCGATTCATTTGGCAAAGTACGCATTAGTCGGATGAACCATAATTTTTGCAGAGGTATTGAATGCTTCCTGAATTAGTTGTGGGTTTCACAGGTATTCCTCTATCGTGTGCTCAGGTGTTTGATCATTGAGTGCCGTTATATAATCGTATTTCTGCCAGAAAACAGCTCCATTAGATGTAACGAGGCTTCCCGTTATTCCGAGCATAGGTTTTAATTGAGCAGAAAAACTGTTTTTCTGGACAAGCCCCCAAAAGCTGACCTCTAATCTAATTTCCGCATCTCCACCCTCTTGGACGATTGAAGGAAACACGTTGGCCCTAAAAAGTTCGGCTTTTAGTTGCTCTCGAGATATTTGCATCAAATCGATTTTGTTTTCTTGCATCGCACTTATAATTTGAGCTTTAGCTGATATTTCATTTGATTTGTCAGCAATTGCCCCTATTAGGCCACCTGCTGTCCCCCAAGATTGTGCTGGCCCCATGTATAGAAAATCGTCAGGCATCTTGACTTCCTTGCTAATACTGACGGATTGAATTGATTCTTTATCCTTCTTCGTGAGAGCTTTTTGGGAAGCGCATCCGGCAAGTATAGTCATGACTAATAAGAAGGAGGAACATATAAGAAGTGTTTTCTTGAAACGTGTCTCGCATGTCATGGCAATTTTCTCCAGATTGTTTGATTATTTTATTTCAAAATAAAAAAGCCCGAACCAACAGCGTTATGCTATCAGTTCGGGCTTTATGGTTCTTTGATAGATCATCCTGAGTATCTAACCTAAATATGTCCAACGCGATAGTCTTGATTGGTTTTTATTTTTACGGCAAACGTAAGCAGCTAATTGGGATACGTAATAAATATTTTGTTCTCATGATTAACCTATGGAATATTAAGTAATACGTTTTTAAGATCAATCTTTTTAGTACTACTGTTTTCAAGTGGGAATTTTATTTCAAGTTGTTTGTTGGTTTTTTCTTCGAAAACGTGCGCCATACTATACTTGCCTGAGGTAAAACCCATAACAGGTTGCATAAAGATTATGTATTTTCCGGGTTCAAGCGAATTGGTTTGAAAAATAAAATTACCTTTTTCAGATATCGAGGCTTTTGGCAAATTAGAGTCCTCAACAATAAAATCGCCAGTAAGGTGTATGGTAGTTCTTATCTCTTTATCAATGTTGCATAAAACAAGATGTGAATTTTTATCAAAATATTTTTTAGCTTTTGCAATATTTGCCATTTTACCAGTAATAGTAATTGTTTGATTATTTGATCCTTTTGAAGAAGTTTTTTGCGCTTCATCCTTTGGTGCAGCAAAACCATTATTTACATAATAAAGTGGAAATAAAAATAAATGCACAATAATAACGCTAAGCAGAATATAAAAATATCGTAAATTTATGTTATTCTTGAATTGCCTCATAAATGCCTCCTCTGAAATTAAAAATATTAAATGCTGATAGAGATTGATGCTTTCATTTCGGATTTTCTGGTTGAAGTATAAAATGTAAAAATTTATAAGTTTAATGCTTTTTCTTTAAAAAATTGAACAGCTTGTTCTGATCCTTTACGAAGTTCATTTTTTATCCCCGCCGCATTATTATCCATCAACTCGTCATAACTAAAAGTTTTAAAAGATTCGCCGGATTTTACAATTGGGTAAATATAAACAGCCTCAGATAAAACTTCTTTATTTTTAACCTCAATAACTTTAAGGCTTATAACGAAGCTTACCACGTACTCGGCGGATAGTGCAGGATTCGAGCCCGCTCCTGTACCAAATGACCAACCAAGCGTTCTTACATCTAACAGGAATTCATTTTTGTTATAAGTTTTGCACAAAAGATCAATCTCATTACTTTCGCTCAAGATCTCTGATTGAGTTATAGCTTTTAGATTAAATTTACTTTTTAAAATATTTGAAATTTCTTGTGCGACATATATTGATGGGTCTTCAACATTATTTTTCGCGACTAATTCACTTCCAGCAGAGTATGATGCAGCTATTCCAATCATTGGAGGTAGCCACGCTTTGCCAGTAGTTTGAGCATAAAAATTCGGAGGTATAGATTTCGAAATTTCACAAGTTTTATCAGAAAGCTTTTTCGCGTTGTCATTTGAAAGAGGAATTTGGCGCTGCGGTGCGACACATCCAAAAAAGAAAAAACACAGAATAATGAAACTTGCAGCACAAACAGATTTTTTCATTTTCGTTTCTCCTGAAAAAATGGTTTTTGATAAGAAATTAGAACTTTGATTGGCAAATAAAAAGCCGGGCCACCATATTTTCAAGGCAACCCGGCTATCCGTATCAGTTGAAGACTTAAAGCCAGTGGTTCAGGAGATGCCCTCAGGAAAAGTACTGCCGGCTTTAAGCTGCAACAGTCTTAGGACCCGTGGCTTTCCGTCTCCCGGTTTCCCGAGATTTAGCTTTTTCATGTATTTGCAGGGATAAATAGACGGGATCAAACTGAAATGTCAACAAAAACTATGCGCTTACATAGAATTAGCAGCCGTACCCTTTCCGGCCTCGGTGCTCATGTATTGCACGGATGGCGTCATTCCAACTCTTCCGATATCGAGCCGATCTGCATCCCAGCAGGTTCCTATGGTCGGTTCATTCGTTGTTAGACCGGATGTGTGAAGGCGAATGGCCCCCTTGAGCAAGTCGAAGCGGTGTCGGTCGAGACTGAAGATTGAAGGGACAATTCGGTCGAGCATTTCAGCCGCTCGTGGCCCATGATCGAGGTCAGCGCCGTCGTCCTTCCGGCAGGAGTCATGAAGGAGGGCGAAAAGGCGAACGACGGTCAGATCGGCACCACTGCTCTCGGCGATATTGACTCCGAATGTATCAACCCTTTGCCAGTGGCTTGGCCCGTGGATGGAATACGCACCACACTTGAAAATGGACATCACGTATTCACAAATTCCAGCAAGCCAAGCCTCTGGAGGGTTTTTCAAATTCGCAAGTCTTCTGACTCTCTTTCTCATCGTGCCCTGCTCATCCGTAGCGCTTATGAATCTTACCGGAGCGGACAAGCTCTGTCAAAAGGTCATTTCCCAGGCTCAAAAGGCTTCACCGCCCGCACCTTCTCCTCAGCCAGTTTCTTGATGAAGCCCACCGCCCAGTCATAGCCCTCGTCGAACTGGTAAGACAGAAGCAGCAGGCACTCGTCGAATTGCCCAAGCTCTCGCGCAATCTCGGCTTTCAGGATTCGCTGGCCGGGCAAGGATTCATCCAACAGCGCTGAGAGAGACTTCAAATTTTTCACCTGCTCCGGAGAGAAGGCTGGTTTTGGGTCAGAAAGTCTGCGCCAGGCATCGTTCGCATTCCACCAGCAACGCATACGCAGGTAAAATTCCTTCTCCTTGGGCAGTGCCTGACCGGTCAGAAATTTCAGCATTTCCTTTTCTGATGGAGCCAGCACCTTCTGTTTCCCCTCCGCCGCCTCGAAGCCTACGTCCACCTCCGAAGCCTCCTCGACCCAGAATAGCCCACCGCACACAGGACATTTTACCAGCGCCGGGTGGTCAGGCAGCATCTTGGCCTCACGCTTCGCGTCGGTATAATACTTGGCGCCGATGGTATTGCCAGTGAGCGTATCTTCCTCGACCACACAGTGCGCGCCACATGCGCCGCACCAAAAGCCGACGTAGTAGCCCGCCATGCTTTTACACACCTGTATTTCAAGATATGCGCCGCACTCGACACAGTTTGTCTCAACGTCCCGAACGCATTCACCAGGTAGGGTCATTGGAATCACCTCCTTTCAAAGACGAAAAAACCACTTGCCTGCCATGGCAAATGGTCTTCGTCGGAATTTCGAAACAGGCTTCTTCAGTCTATCGCGTCATAATTTCTCCTGATTGTGCCGTTGCTCAGGGCACCTCTGCGCTATATATTTCTCGAAATCTAGGCAACTATATGATTCTGTTGGTTCGGGGACAGAATTTTCGTTCTGGATTGTGGACCATAAACCCCGTTGAGCACATAAGGAAATTATCATGCAAACTCCTCCATCAACTTCGGATATCCGCCCCTTGAGCAATGAAAGAACAGCCTTCAAGGTGCTTGGAGCCATCGGCTTTTCACACCTCCTAAACGATATGATCCAGTCCCTGCTTCCGGCTATTTATCCCCTGTTGAAAAGCTCGTTTTCCCTCAGTTTCACACAGATCGGCTTGATCACATTGACTTTTCAGATCACCGCATCATTGTTGCAACCGATGGTCGGACTTTACACAGACCACCACCCGAAGCCCTATTCATTGTCCATTGGCATGGGATGCACACTGACAGGCCTGATAATTCTCGCCTTCGCGCCTGGCTATGGAATTCTGCTGGTTGCCGCCGCCATGGTTGGCACGGGCTCATCCATCTTCCATCCGGAATCATCCCGAGTTGCCCGCATGGCCTCTGGCGGCCGATATGGACTGGCGCAGTCGATTTTCCAGGTGGGGGGAAATGCAGGCAGTGCAATGGGTCCGCTACTGGCTGCCTTGATAGTCATTCCGCATGGTCGAAACAGTATTGCCTGGTTCTCAATTGCTGCGCTTCTCGCCATGCTGGTGCTGTGGCAGGTCGGTGGCTGGTACAAGCGCAAGCAATCGGGAGCGAAGCGGCCAGGCAAGTTTCAGCCCTCTCAGCAGACGCTCCCTTCCCGTAAGGTGATAGTGGCGATGCTGGTGCTGATGGTGCTTATTTTTTCGAAATTTTTTTACCTGGCAAGCATCAACAGCTACTATATATTTTTTCTGATCAGCAAGTTCCATCTTTCGGTTCAATCCGCCCAGCTTCACCTTTTCGTATTTTCATTCGCCGTGGCATTGGGAACCCTCCTTGGTGGGCATATCGGCGACCGCATCGGGCGAAAGCGCGTGATCTGGGCATCGATTCTGGGCGTCGCACCCTTTACGATGATATTGCCTTACGTAGACCTGGCATGGACCGGACCTTTGACATTTATCATCGGCCTGATCCTGGCATCGGCTTTCCCCGCGATTCTGGTTTTTGCACAGGAACTTTTGCCGGGTAAGGTGGGGATGGTGGCCGGGTTGTTCTTCGGGCTTGCATTCGGCATGGCGGGCATAGGCGCAGCGGTATTGGGGAAATTGGCCGATCTGCAGGGCATCGAATTTGTCTATCGAGCCTGCTCATTTCTGCCGCTATTAGGTTTGCTGACGGTTTTCCTGCCCGACCTAGGCAGGCCGCCCTGTGAAAAGTCTTCTCCCATCGTCGCGCCACATGCGGTGGCGGAACAGACCAATCCCTAACTGGCAAGGGCATCTCGCAGCATCCTTAATGCAATGATCTCCATCGGCATAAGTAATCTTAATCATTTCCCTCTGCGCAGGGTCAGCGTTCGCCTGGGATACTCGCTGGCAATTCAAGCAAGAGACTCCCTCCAACAATCATGGCTCAGGCAGCCGGGATATAGAAATGCAGAGAAAATTCGATTACAACTCGATGAACACATTCAAAGGCACGACCGACAGCAGCAACGGCTACACGGTCATGCGAAATCTCAATGGTGGGACCATGCGCGGGTATATCAATAAAGACGGCACTGGCCTTCTGCGCGACCACAACGGCAATTTTTACAACGTGAACACGCGGCGGGTAGACCTTTTTTGAAATTGTGCCCGCTGCAAGCCGCTGGGGCACATTTGGGGAGGGAATCCATGGATGTATCTGCCGCGATAAAGGGTAGGAGGAGCGTCAGGTCTTACAAGAACCTGGACGTTGAAAACGACAAAGTCGAAAAAATTCTTGAGGCCGGCCGGCTTTCGCCTTCTGCCAATAACCGGCAGGAATGGAAATTCATCGTCGTTAAGGAGTCAGAAACGAAAAAGATGCTTGCCCGCGCCGCGATGAATCAATCCTTCATTGGCCAAGCGCCGGTTGTCCTCGTTGCATGTGCCACCGAATCCAAAGCTGTCATGACCTGCGGCCATCCGACCTATGCCGTTGACGTTTCTATTGCCTTCGCTTACATGCTGCTTCAGGCCTATGAGCTTGGCCTGGGGACCTGTTGGATAGGAGCCTTCAAAGAGGATGAGGTGAAATCGGTTCTCGGCGTTCCTCAGCATGTTCGGGTTGTTGCTTTATCGCCTTTAGGCTACCCCGCCGTGGAAGCTTCAGCACGAACAAGAAAGAGCCTCGACGAAATCACATGCTTTGAAGCATATCGATAACGTTCTTCAACCCGACCCCTAACGAAAGGATAATCAAATGTCATCCAAACTCATGGACTATTTCAACAAGCAGCCGAGGCTGGGCACGCTCAGCACCGCCAGCAAGGACGGGAAGGTCAATTCGGCCTATTTCGGTTCGCCTTTTATGGTGGATGAAAAAACGATCATCATGGGGCTGACGAAGAATCGCACCTTATTCAATCTGCATGATAATCCTAACGCCGTCTTTATGATCATGGAGCCGGGAAAGTCGATTTCGGAGTGGAGGGGCGTGAGGATCTACGTCAAGATGACCGATTGTTCGACCGCCGGCGATAAACTCGATAAAATGAAAGCCAAGATTGCGGCGCACGCCGGAGAGGCTGCCGCAAAGATGATCCATGCGGCGCTGACCTTCGAGGTGCAGGAAATCAGGCCGCTTGCCGATTTCGGACAGGGATGGGAAAAGTCTATCTGATTGGAGAGGCTGAACAGTTCGGGCAGCCCTTCCCTTTGTTTTCCGGTTTTCCGATGACCATAGCCGGTGCCGGCGTGGCCTCTTGGATAGGCGTATCTTTGACCGTCAGGTGGCGCGGAAGAAGCGCTCTCACCTCGGATATCACGTAGTATTCAAAGGCCGCGATCGAATGGTTCAGGCGATCGGAGCAGACTGCCGCCAACAGCCAGATCGATTACGAAAGAAACCACCAGTTAATCGCTCGCCAGGAGCGCGAGGCTCTCGAAAAGGAGATGGCGCCAGGCCCTTCCGGTGTCGGAGGCGCGCTTCCGGTTCCTGATCCGCCCGCACCAGCATCCCCCGCGAAGCCTCACGCGCAACCGCCTTCGTCTAGTACTGGGACCGCCGGCGCTGCAAGCCAGACAACTGGCGCTCAGACGCTGGCTGGGCCAGGCTTTCAATGGAAGCTCTTCGAGTCAAAAAAATCCGGACTGGCGGTGCGGTATCCGGCGGGCTGGCGTATCGAAGACCATGGCAAGGGCGCTTTTCGAGCCTCTGGGCCGGAGCGCTCAAATCCTCTGGTCGTCGTGCAGCCGTTAGAGAATATGGCAGGGTCTTTTACAGAAGTTGTTCAGGCGGTTGGACGCTTGCTTCAAGATGGGTTTCCAAATCCGATCGTTTCCTCAGTCCGGTCCTGGCCTCAATACCCTAATGTCGCTATTGCAGAAATTCGTTTTGTGCGAGCCGGGCAACCGTGTGTCGGGTCCGTGCTCAGCATAAAAGCCGGGAGTCAAGGCATGCTTTATGCCATCGCCAGCGAGGAATCGGCATGGCCGCGTACGAAGGAAACTGGCACGTGGATTTTCTCGCTGGATACCTGAGCACACCAGAGGTAGAACCTCTTGCCCAGGCTCTGTTGGGCCAAATGATAACAGGGCAAAGAATTAACCTCCAATGGGCGCTGGCCGAGCAGCAGCTGCAGGCGAGGGTGGGGCAGATTATCACACAGGGGAATACTGCAATCAACGACATGATAGCACGGCATCAGCAGGAACGTGTGCAAATCATGGATAGGGCATACGGGCATCTAACGCGCTCTATTAGTGGACAGGTGCTCGTACGGGATCCGGGCACTGGCCAAGAGGGTGTCGTGCCCAATCAAGGCAATTTCTATTGGCGAATCAGGGGCACGGACGGAGTCATCGCTTCCGATTCATCTACCACACCGCTAGTCAATCAGTCGATTGACCTGATGGAGGTGGTGAGATGAAAAATAGCATGCAAGCTCACTTTCTCCTCGTTGCCAGGGGTGTGTTCGCGGCGGGATTTTTTTCTAATTTGAGGGAAAGCCTGTAATACCGGCCAAATTCATCATATTGTAATTATTATCTAAAATACAGAATCATAACCCGAAGGTCAGAGGTTCAAATCCTCTACCCGCTACCAACATAATAAAGGGGTTACGGTGAAAATCGCCACCCCTTTATTTCTTGCATAAACGGCCCCATCATTAGTCCTGTCACTGGATGGGACTTCAAAACGTAATCCGCCATACATCGCCCGAATTATGGTTGTGGAAAGATTTCAAAGGAAGTGCTAAGATAGATTTGAACCCATTCCATATCCCGTGATTCCCCGGCCAATATCGGATTGAAGATCGGAACGGAAAGCCCGCTGGAATGATCCGCCCTGATCCCCTGGTTCCCGGTGGGTATCGAGGAACACCCTCACCGTCATCAAAAAGATAGCAAGAACGGAGGAACGAATGGACAGAAGAAGCATTAAAATATTCAAAGGCAAAGATGGACGACTATTGGCGCAGATAATGCAGTCTGAGAATGGAGAGTATGAGATATGGGAAAGAGAAAGACTGAATAATATGCTGCCTGGCAATTTGCATAAACGTAAAGGTAAACGTTCGGATTTAGCTGCTGCCCGAGCGGAAGCCGATAGAATCGTTGCTCGATATAATCAGGATCAAACGTAAGGATAAGTGGAAGAACCCCAAACCGTGCTCACCTCTCCGCCTGGTCGGTTTTGGATTTCAAGTTCCTTTCCCGCCGTTTTCTCCGATGTTCGTCAAGGCGGATCTTTGCCGCCGTCGCTTCATCCGGGGTGGTCTCTATTAGCCTTATATCCCCCGCCCGGAGCTGATCGAAAACCCGGATGATCAATTGCCGGACAACGGAGCTTTCCTCAAAGCCTTCCATCTCCGCAATCTCCGAAAGCATGATCCCGAAGAGCTTGTTGAGCAGGAATCACTTTTGACCCTTCGGGATTTTTACGCTCTTCAATCTGTGGAAGGCATAAAATGCACCGCCTTCTCCAGTCCAACAATGGGTATAACGAAGCGTGCCCATACCTCACCGGCTCGAAACGGGAACAAGGTTAGAAGGCCGACGCTTAACCCGCTGGTCAGAAATCCCCCAGCGGCCACTTTTATTAACGCAAGGAGCAACGGCCTGAAGTGGTCGATTTAGGTTCTCCCAAGTGCTGGATAGAGCATCACAATGGTAGGGCGTAAAGGATGATCGGGCGAGATAAACGGTTAAAGTGAACTTTTATTTGCAGAGTTAGGATCTTATTACCTCGGTTGGTCCTTTCACTTGGCACCATTGCTTTTTAAGAAATTCATAATGTCCAGCCGGTTAGATAAGCGCGCAACGTCCAATGGAGTGAGTCGCCCTCCTCCTGCTGATAATCTGGCGTTAATATTTGCGCCACTCTGAACTAATACTATCACCGCTTCTTTCAAACCATGGGCCACGGCGTGGTGGAGGGGGGTGGCTTGTGCATTTCTCCCGGATTTCGCTTCAATATCTGCCCCATTACTTATTAACAGTCTAATAATTTCAGTAGCTAACTCCCCAGGGTAAACCGTACGACCCTTTATGGTGATTCTCTCCTTGGTGGTATCCCAGCCTTGGAAATAAGCGGCAGCGTGAAGCGGTGTATCACCATCATTATCTCTTGCATTAACTTCGGCTCCGCTGTTCAGCAAAAGGGAAACCGTTTCGCGGTAATTTCCGAATGCCCCAATGAACCCTCTTGACATCGGATTGGCGGCCGTGTGCAAGGGGGTTGCTCCGCCAGCATCTTTTGTGTTTACGAGATCAGGATTTTGGCTTAAAATTTTTCGAACTTTGTCTACATCGCCTCGACTGGAGGCATCCATAATGCCTTCAGCTGTAATCTGTACTTCATCCGCTTTCTTGGTCGCTTTTGTATGAGATGTTCTATAAGTTGCACATCCTTGGGCCGATAATATAGACATCACGGCAAAAAAAACCATAAATTTGGAAGCCATTTTAAGCTCCTATGGCAACGTCGTTTCCAAGCTGGCCAAATAAAAAAAATCATTTATGAGATTCGCTTTCTTTGCCCAAGGCCTTCCGGACGGCAGCAGCAAGTTCATTTATCAGTATCGGCTTCATGACAAACGCCTTGACGCCGATCTGGAGCGCCTTTTTTTGGTCTACCGAGTGACTGTAGCCCGTACAGATGATCATCGGAAGGCCAGGCCTTATTTTCATCAATTCTTTCGCAAGGGCATCGCCAGTCATGCCCGGCATCGTCTGATCCGTGACCACCAGATCGAAATGATTGGGTTTGGCTCTGAAAAGCTCGAGCGCTTCTATCGGACTGGTTCGGGAGACGACCTCGTATCCCAGGCGTTGGAGCGCTTGTCCCCCGATGGCCACCAGCATTTTTTCGTCATCCACAAACAGGATTCGCTCAGCACCTCCCATGGCGAGCTTCGGAGGCTCTGCCATGGTGGGAGCAGCGATCTCGACTTTGGGCAAGTAGATGTGAAAAACGGTGCCCTTTCCCAGCTCACTTTCAACCTTGATTGCCCCACCGTATTTCCTGACGATGCCATGAACAACCGCAAGCCCCAGGCCCGTCCCGACACCTTTTTCCTTGGTTGTGAAATAAGGGTCAAAAATCCGTTTGATGACGTCAGGGGGTATTCCCTGTCCACTGTCCCTAACGTAGAGCTCAACGTAAGAACCTATATCCAGCTCGATTAATTCATTTTTCTGCGCAAGCCCGACTTCCGTATTCTGAACCTCCACTTCAAGCAGACCGGTCCGCTCGCCGATAGCATGCTGGGCATTCGTGCACAGGTTCATGATTATCTGGTGGAGTTCAACGGAATTGGCCAGAACCGCCCCGGACCTTTCATCAATGCGGGTTTTGATTTCGATGGTTGCCGGCATCGTTGCTCGCAGAAATTTGACCGCTTCCTTGGTGACCAATGCCACCCGGACCGGCATGCGCTCTTCATCGGTCTGCCGGCTGAAGGCGAGAATCTGTTTGACCAGATCTTTCGCCCGATTCGCGGCTCGCAACGCTTCCTGCAGTTCAGCTCGGCAGTTTTCGGCCCCCTCATCGAGCATGGCCAGCTCCGTATATCCAATGATGGCGGATAGAATATTATTGAAATCGTGGGCGATACCGCCGGCCAAAGCGCCTATGGCCTCCATCTTATGCGCTTGCTGCAGCTGAATTTCGAGTCTCTTTCTTTCTTCCTCCGCACGTTTGGTCGTTGTCAAATCGATAAGAAGGCCTCGAACACCGGTGGCCGATTGGCCCCGCATCACTCGATTCGCGTGAACACCTACGGGAAATTGGGTTCCATCCGTTCTAAGGGCCGTATATTCCTGCCGGCCCAACCGCTGGCCTTGCAGATTCAGCATGATATCGCGGGCAATCCGGTCCCTGTCCTCTGGAATGAATGCCTCCAGCACGTTAAAACCCTTGGCGAGATCTTCCGGCAAATACCCAAAAAGCGCATAGCCTGTTTGATTCAGGAAAATCAGGTTGCCCGTTGAATCGACTTCGAAGATCACTTGAGGCAGCGATTCAGCAAGCTCTCTATACTTTCTTTCGGTTTCCCTCAGTTTTTCATCGACCTGCTTGCGATCGGTGATATTCCGGAACATCCCGAAATGCTGGATCTCACCCTGATACTTGATGGGCATGCCGGTGGACTCCACATGCACCACTTGGCCATCCAGGGCGAGCACTCGATGCTCACGCGGCGGAACGATCCAATCGCCTCCCATACTTCTTCTGACTCTTTCAATGGATTCAGGACGGTCGTCAGGATGAACGAAGTCGATATAGCGTTTTCCGACCAGGTCTCCGGTGTGATTGGCCCTGAACAGCTTCAGCGCGGCGGAATTCACCTGCGCTATCGTCTCCCCGCTGCGGACAAGGATGGCATCGGTGGAAGCATCGAAAAGCTGGTGATACCTGTTTTCACTTTCGCGCAGTGCATCCTCCATTTGCTTGCGCTCGGTAATATCGCGGGTAATGGAAAGGATGACCTCTTCCTGATTTAGGCGCAGTAGACGAGCGGACATAAGCCCGACGCCGACCTCGCCATTCTTTCGCCTGAATCTGGCTTCCAGGTTTTCAACGTACCCATCGCGCTTCAGCGCTTGGACCAATCGGTCCCGTTCCAGCGGATCCGCCCAAATATTGAGATCAATGGAGGTCTTCCCGATGGAATCTTCACGGGTGTAACCCGTTAACTTGGTGAAGCCTTCGTTGATATCAATGTACCTTCCGTCTGAAAGCCTGTTGAGGTTGATGGAGTCCGGGCTGGTCTGGAATGCCAACCGAAATTTCTCTTCGCTTTGACAGCGCGCTGTTTCAGAAGGTGCAGCCTGGAAAGCTTCCTGTCTCTGCCGCAGCCTGAGATTTTCAGCCTTGAGGTCTTCGAGTTGGCGGCGCAGGAGGTCTATCTCTTTGTCCATCTGTTTGAACCCCGCTCATTTTGCATGCCGAATGACCGATTCCAGTCGTTTAATTCTAACACATTGCGCGCGCTATCTCAAAAAAGTGGTGCGGGCAGTCAATGACAACCGTGGGATGTAAGACCATCGATGAAGGGATGGTCCGAAAGGTTTTCTGGAGGTTGCCGGCGCGCGGATCCGCCGGGATCTCGCCCACCCGTTTTTTACGAGCCGGCTGGAGCGCGTTCGGTTTCGGCGGGTTCGCCGCCCTTGGTTCCGATCGCTGCAACGCCGATCCAGGGAATCAAGTGCCGAGCTTCGGCCACCAGCATTTTGGCGCCGGCCGCCATCAGCTCCTCGGCCGATCGGAACCCCCAGAGCACGCCCAATGGGTACATGCCGGCGGCACAGGCGGTCTGCATGTCGATGGACGTGTCCCCGACGAAAAGGAACTCCTGCGGAGGAATACCCAGACGAGTGGCGATCTCCAGGGCGGCGGACGGATTCGGCTTTTTGGGACGCTCGGGAGCGGCCCCCAGCACCAGTCGTAAGCCGACGTTCGGAAGCAGGGCCCGGGTGATCGCTTGGCTGGCATCGTCCGGCTTGTTGGAGAGGACCGCCATGGCGACCCCCGCCGCCGCAAACGCACCCAGCATTTCGGGAACGCCCGGGTACGGCCGGGTCTTGCAGAGCCAGCGGCGCGCGTACTCGCCTTTCATTTCTCTGACGAAGCGCTGAAGCTCGCGCTCACTGGCGACCTGGAACGGAAGCGCGCGCTGCACCAGCATGTCGATGCCGTCGCCGACAAAATACTTGTACGCCGCCGGTTCGTGTTTCGGCAGCCGATTGCGCTCCAGGACCCAGTTCATGGAATCCGCCAAGTCCTCGAGCGTGTTCAAAAGAGTCCCGTCCAGGTCAAAAATAACCGCCCTGAAATTCATATGCCCTCTCCCGGAGAAAAAATGAATCGATTGACAGGGATTCCCGATTCCAATAACGTGCCGGTCGGGCTCACCCACAGCGAATGGAGGCAGGTCAATGCCCGAGCATGCCCATCCCGTTCCCGAAAGCACGGGGATCGCTCAACTGGATAAGCTCCTGGGCGGATTGTTCATCGGTGACAACGTTATTTGGTATGATGACGCCGGAAGTCTCGCGCCCGTGTTCTGCCTGAATCTCATCCAGGCGGCCATTGACCGGAGCATGCCCGTCATCTATGTCAGTTTCGACCGCTCCCCGAAAAACCTCTTCGACAAGCTGGGTCCCCTCGTTCTATCCCCCGCCTTCACGGTACTCGACTGTTTCACTCACGGCAAGGGCGCCGGAGCGGAGGTGTTCCTCAAGTTCTACAAGACTCTCAAAGCGACGGCCCGCCAACAGGTCCTTTGTGTCGAAGACCCGCGTCAGCCCAAGTGTTTCAGCGAAACACTCTACCGGCTCGTCGAGGCCGCCAGAGGTGGCGCTCGCCTGATCTTCGAGAGTCTGACGGGCATGCAGGAGGTGTGGGGCGGCGAGGAGCACTTGATCCGTTTTTATTCACGCGCCTGTCCCCGGCTGTATGAGCTGAACACCATCGCTTACTGGCTGATCGAGAGGGATGCCCACTCACCACGCCTGAAGTCCAGCATCAACCAGATCGCTCAGGTGGTTGTCGATCTAGCGGTCAAACGGGGCAAAACCTTGATGACCATCCTGAAAGCTGAAAAGCAGGGGACGCCGTCCCTGAACAAGTCCTTGGTATACCTGACGCGCGACATGGATGTCCGCTTCGAATCGCCGGATCGCGCCGCGGGTCCTTATGATCTGGGAGACCGGCTCAAGACCCTGCGCCTGCAAAAGGGAGTTTCGCAGACCGAGCTGGCGCGCCTGACCGGGGTGACCGCGAGCACCATTTCCCAGATCGAAAGCAACCTCATATTCCCGTCGCTACCCGCCTTGTTCCGCATGGCGGAGATCATGTCCGTAGACGTGTCCTCCATTCTGGGCGACGCCCATCGCCAATCCAGAAAAGTGGTTTTCCCTAGCAGCGGGGTTCAGCCGGTCAAGTCCTCCAGTTCCTCAAAAAACGGGGTGAAAGCCCTTTTTCTGGCCCCCGGCAAAACCGAGCTTGCCGCGGAGCCGTATCTCATCGAAATTCCCGCCCACCACAAACTGAGCGGCCACTTCACCGCGCACAAGGGACCGGAGCTCGGATATGTGCTCTCGGGCAGCCTCCGGATGACCATCGACAACACCCTTCACACCGCCCAATCCGGCGACACGATCTATCTCGCACGTGAAACCCCGCAGCAATGGGAAAACACCGGCCCCGAGCCGGTCCGCCTTTTTTGGGTGACCATCCGATAAACCTGCAGGGCTTAGACCAGCCCCTGGTCCAGCATGGCGTTGACCACCTTTAGAAATCCGGCGATGTTGGCCCCGGCAAGGTAATTGCCGGGGCTGCCGTATTCCGCGGCCGCATCCCGGCAGGTGCGATGGATGTTTTTCATGGTCACCTTCAAACGGTTGTCCACCTCCTCCCGCGACCAGTTCAGCCGCATGCTGTTCTGGGCCATCTCCAGACCCGACACCGCGACGCCGCCGGCATTGGCGGCTTTGCCGGGCGCGTACAGGACTTTCTTGTCCAGGAACACCTTCACCGCCTCAGGCGTCGAGGGCATCGTAGCTCCCTCCGCGATCAGACCGACGCCGCCGGCCATCAGATGTTCCGCATCCTTCGTGCCGATTTCGTTCTCGGTGGCGCAGGGGAAGGCACAGTCGGCCTTGAGATTCCAGAGGGGATTGTGGTCGAGGCCCGACTGCCTCTCCACGAACATCGCCTGAGAGTATTTTTCGACGTATTCTTCGATCCGCGCGCGGCGGATGTTTTTCAACCGCTTCACGAATTCCAGCTTTCCGCGGTCGATGCCCTCCTCGTCATAGATGTACCCCGATGAATCCGAGAGGCTGACCACCTTGGCGCCCAGTTCAATCAGCTTCTCGGCGGTGTGTTGGGCCACGTTGCCGGCGCCGGAGACCAGGCACACCTTTCCGGCGATGCTCTGGTTGCGGGTAGAAAGCATTTCAGCGGCGAAATAGACCAGACCGTAGCCGGTGGCCTCGCGCCGGACCAGGCTCCCGCCCCAGTCCAGGCTCTTGCCGGTGAAAACCCCGGTGAACTCGTTGCGCAGCTTCTTGTACATGCCGAAGAGATAACCGATTTCGCGAGCGCCGACGCCGATGTCGCCTTCGGGAATGTCGGTGTAAGGGCCGATGTGGCGGAACAGCTCGGAGACGAAGCTCTGGCAGAAGCGCATGACCTCGTGGTCCGACTTGCCCTTGGGATCGAAGTCCGACCCGCCCTGCCCCGCGCCCATGTTGAGTGTGGTGAGCGAATTCTTGAACACCTGCTCGAAGGCCAGGAATTTCAAAATGCTCAAATTGACCGAAGGGTGAAACCGCAGGCCACCCTTGTAGGGTCCGATGGCACTGTTCATCTCCACCCGGAACCCTCGATGGACGCGGGATTGGCCGTGGTCGTCCATCCACGGCACCCGAAACACGATGACGCGCTCCGGTTCGATGAGCCGTTCCAAGATGGCTTCGCGGCGATACTCCGGGTGCCGCTCAAGCACCGGCGCAACGGATTCGAGCACCTCACGGACCGCCTGATGAAATTCCTTCTCGCCCGGATCGCGCGATGAAAGTATTCTCGATATGTCCAGCATGCGAATTCTCCTTTGCGTGAATGCGGTGATCGTTCTCGGCTTCAGGCATCGATGATGGCCAGGGCCTCTTCCCGAAAAGCCTCCATCACATACGGCAGCCCGGTAACCTTGGCGCACTCCTCGGTCAGGGCGAAGATGTCCTGCCGGCTGATGTGCTTCACGGCCCAGTTGCGCGTGCCCGCCATCAGCTGCTGCAGGCCGACGCGGATCTTGTCGGTCGCATTGAAGATGCCGATCGCTCCCAGCGGGAACTTGTCCACTTCGGCGCCGTATTTCTCCTTGAGCACCTCGTAGTTCATGAAGATCTCCTCTTTCGTCATCCCGTAGCGCGAAACGCTTTTGGGAAGGCCTTCATCCTCGCCGCGCAGCCACTTCTCCGCGTTCTTTCCGACCATGCCTGGGATCATCAAAGCCCGGCCCATGCACACTGCCTTGCAATAAGGGGCGCCCAGGGCGAGGGCCTTGAAGACATGGTCCTCGGAGGAAAAACCGCCCGCGAAGGCAATGTCGGGAACGGGCAGCCCCCGGGCCTCCAGGCGTGAGCACAGGTCATAGGCCATGGCATGCAGATAAATCGAGGGGATGCCCCATTCGGTCATCATGCGCCACGGGCTCATACCGGTTCCGCCCGGCGCGCCGTCGATGGTCAACAGATCGATCCCGGCATCGCTCGACCAGCGGATGGCCATGGCGAGCTCGCGCATGGGGTAGGCCCCGGTCTTGAGCGTTACGCGCCGGGCGCCGAGCTTGCGCAGCCGTTCGACTTCCTTCATGAAGCCTTCCTGATCGATGAATCCCAGCCGTGAATGCCGCTCGAACTGCTTCAAAGGACCTGCCTTGAACGCCGCCTGGTGTGCGGGAAGCTCGGGATCCGGGGTGACGATGTAGCCGCGCTTCTTGAGTTCGAGGGCGCGGCTCAGGGAGTTGACCTTGATCTCGCCGCCGATGCACTTGGCCCCCTGCCCCCATTTCAGCTCGATGGTCTCGACCCCCAGCCTGTCGATGGCGTATTCGGCCACCCCCAGACGCGTGTCCTCCACGTTCATCTGCACCAGGATGTCGCCGTAGCCCTCATGGAAGCGCCGGTATTCGCGCACCCGGCGGTCCATCTCGGGCGACTGGACCACCTTGCCCTGGGCGTTCAGCTCGAGCCCGGGGTCGATGCCGCAAACGTTTTCGCCGCAGACGATGCTGATGCCGCTGATGGCCGCACCCACGGCAAAGTGTTCCCAGTTCTTGCGGGCGATATCGGTGCTGCCCAAGGCACCGGTGAAAATCGGAACCTTCATCTTGACCGCGGGCTCGGCGGCGAAGCGTGTCTCGGTATTTACGCTCGGAAACGTCGCCTTGTCCGGGTCGGCCTCGACTCCCTTGGCCCCTAATGCATATCCCATGATGTTGAGATGTGAGTAGTCCACCGGGTAGTCCTTGTCAGCCCCGGCGGTCACGTTGCCGAAAGGCTCCGGGTAAAGGACTTCGCGCCCCCGGAAGGTCGCTCGGAACATGTCGCAGTTGCCGCGGCAACCGTCGATGCAGCGGCTGCAGATCCCCGATTGCGGAGCCACGTTCCGGGAACGGTTGGCGGTTTGCAAAGCGTCATTGGCGTTCGGGCGTTGAAGGTTCATGCAATTTCTCCTTTCGAAAAAAAAGGCCCGTCCGCGCTTGGGATCGGGCGCTTTGATTGGGGTTCCGGACCATCGCCGGTCGTCCCCATGGTTTCCAGTTCTACTAAAATGGTTTTTTGCTTTTAAATTTGACTAAACTTATTGTCAATAGCTTTTGAACTGAATTCGAATCATCTATTGCCCAGCCACACCAGGATGCCTCTGCAACGCAGGTGGTAAAATTCGCTTTTTCGGTGATATAATTCAAACCTCACGAATAAAGAGGTTTATTCGAGCCCGAGGGAGGACGGCGGCACCATGAACCCACCTGAGTTGGAGCTAACCGCGTTGACCGACCAGTTTCTGAATTACCTCCTGGTTGAGAAGGGGCTTTCGCGGGCGACCCTCGAATCCTACAGCCGCGACCTGCTGCGGTATGCGGACTTCATGGACCAGCACGGACGCAGCACGGCTTCGGCGGAAGACACGCCGCTGCTCTTGAAACACCTGATTCAGCTGCGCAATGAGGGCCTCGGAGCACGCTCCCGGGCGAGGCATCTGGTTGCCTTGCGGGGTTTTTATCGCTTTATGGTCCAGGAAAAACTCCTCGCCCTGGATCCATCCAAACTGCTCGACATCCCCAAGACCACTCTGAAACTCCCAGACGTCCTGAGCGTGGAGGAGGTACGGTGCCTGTTGAATTCACCCGACACCCGCACGCCCCAGGGAATCCGCGATGCGGCGATGTTGGAAGTCCTTTACGCGGCGGGACTGCGGGTTTCGGAACTCACTCGCCTTAAAATTCAGGATATCCACCTGGATGCCGGCTTTGTGCGGGTTTTCGGGAAAGGATCGAAGGAGCGGATCGTGCCGATCGGCCAGTATGCCCGCGAAAAGATCCTTTTCTTCCTCGAGCACGCCCGCGGCCGCTTGATCAAGGATCACGCCAGTCCCTATCTGTTCATCGCCCGCGCCGGCCGGCCCATGACCCGGCAGGCGTTCTGGAAGCTGATGCGCCGGTATGCATCGAAGGCGGGGCTCTTCAAGAAGGTCACCCCTCACAGCCTGCGGCATTCGTTTGCCAGTCACCTTCTGGAGGGCGGGGCCGATCTGAGAGCGGTACAGCTGATGCTCGGCCACGCGGACATTTCCACCACTCAGATCTACACTCATGTCACCAAAGATCGGCTCAGGGAGCTGCACCGAAAATTTCATCCCAGGGGATGAAATTTTATACGAAAATAGAAAGAATTTTAGAAAATCATCTCCAGAAAAAACGCTCGACGGAGATTGGCCTTCTTGCAGCATTATTAAAATCAGGTTCTTGACAGAAGCGCTTGCTTTCACCTAAGTGTGGCAAACGGCGTGCAAGCCTCCGCAGGGAGAGCCTGCCTCAAGATTAATCCGCATGACATATCCGGACCCGTTAAAAACCATCGGCTGCTGGCACCAGGGCGAGTCCTCCCCGGAACCGTTTGATGTCTCGGTTCAAGGCGCTCTGCTGAATGTCACTCGTCCGATCTACGTGTTCGAACACCCGCGCGGCCTTTGCCTCAGCCATGGCGGCACGGCCGAACTGGGCGCAGGCTCCATGGCCGCCGGTAACGGACTGCCCCTGCGCGCATTTGTTCCGCCGCTCCACCCCCAGGGACTGGGGGATGCGGCCTTCAAGACCACCCACGGCCTGCGCTATGCCTACGTGGCCGGTGAAATGGCCAACGGCATCACCTCGACGCGCATGGTCATGGAAGCCGGCAGGGCCGGCATGGTGGGTTTTTTTGGCGCCGGCGGTTTGCTGGTGCCGGAGGTGGAGGCGGCAGTCGACCAGCTGCAGCGCGCAACTCCATGCATCCCCTTCGGTGTCAACCTGATCCACAGCCCCGGCAACCCGGAGCTTGAAATGGCTCTGGCAGAGCTTTTCCTGAAACGAAAGGTCCAGCTGGTCAGCGCCTCCGCCTATGTGGAACCCAATCTGCCCCTGGCGTACATCCGCGCCAAAGGTGCCTACCGTGACCCCGGCGGGCGCGTCGTGTGCCCCAACCAAATCATTGCCAAGGTGTCGCGTGTGGAGGTCGCGCGCAAATTTTTGGCGCCGACGGCCGAAAGGCACCTCGCCCGTTTGGTGGCGAGCGGACGCATCAGCTCCGAGGAAGCCGCCCTGGCGGACTCGGTTCCGCTGGCGACCGCGCTGACCGCCGAGGCGGATTCCGGCGGGCACACCGACAACCGCCCGGCCATAACGCTGCTGCCGACGATGCTGGCTCTCCGGGATGAATTGACCGCGATGCACGGCTATGATCGGCCGCCGTGCGTCGGCCTTGCAGGCGGCATCGCCACGCCGGAGTCAACGGCCGCGGCCTTCGCCCTCGGAGCGGCCTTTGTGCTCACGGGCTCCATCAACCAGTGCTGCGTCGAGGCCGGCACCTCCGAAGCCGTGTGTGCCATGCTGGCCGAAGCCGGGCAGGCGGATGTCGCCATGGCACCCGCGGCCGACATGTTCGAGTTGGGCGTAAAGGTTCAAGTGCTCAAGCGCGGAACGATGTTTCCCTACCGCGCCGCCAAGCTCTACGAGTTGTACACGGCCTATCCCAGCTACGACCAGATCCCCGCCAAACAGCGCGAAACCCTTGAGCGTGATTTTTTCCGCTGCTCCTTCGATCAGGAATGGGAGCAGACCCAGCGGTTTTTAAGGCAGCGCGACCCGAAACAGATCGAACGCGCCAGAAAAGACCCCAAACACCAAATGGCACTGGTGTTCCGCTCCTACCTGGGGCGATCCTCCACCTGGGCCATCCAGGGAGAGCCGACACGCAAGATCGACTACCAGATCTGGTGCGGGCCCGCCATCGGCGCCTTCAACCAGTGGGTCAAAGGCAGCTTTCTCGAACCGGCGGAGAACCGCCGAACGGTCACCGTGGCTATGAATCTGCTATTCGGCGCCGCCGTCATCACCCGCGCCAACTGGCTGCGAGCACAGGGGCTCGCGATCCCCGGCGGCGCCGGGGCCATCCGACCGATGGAATTGGCGGAAATTCAGAAGCGCATCGGTGCATCGTCATGACGCCAACCGTTTTTTGAAGCTCAATCTTGATATTTTTGCAGCAATTAACTATATAGGTTATTTGATTTTAATTTGCGGCCGTCGGGCTCCTGCGATTCCACCAGCGAGGGTCGAGCCCGAGCCCGTCGTTTCCGCCTAATTGCATATCAGGTTGCCTGGGTGAGCATGAAGGAAAATTCCTGTCCCACCGCCATCATCGGCATGGCCTGCTTCTTTCCGAAGTCATCGGGATTGAAGGAGTACTGGCGGCTTTTGTTTCGGGGCCGGGATGCTATTACGGAAGTCCCCGCGACCCACTGGGCGAAACAGGATTATTTCGACCCGGACCCCCGCACCCCGGACCGGGTCTATTGCACCCGGGGAGGCTTCATTTCCCCCGTCGACTTCGACCCTTCCGAATTCGGCATCCCGCCGTCCTCGTTGGAGGCAACCGACAGTTCACAGTTGTTGGCCCTCGCTGCGGCCAAGCAGGCCTTGCGGGACGCGGGACTGCCGTTCGAACGCGACCGCACCAGCGTGATCCTCGGAGTCACGGGCACCCAGGAGCTGGTCATCCCGTTGAGCGCTCGGCTCGGTTTCCCCAAGTGGCGTCGGGCGTTGCAGGACGCGGGCATCGACGCCGAACACTGCGAGCGGATCATCCAGAGTATTGCCGATTCCTACGTGTCCTGGCAGGAGAACTCCTTCCCGGGGCTGCTGGGCAACGTCGTCGCCGGCCGGATCAGCAACCGTCTGGACCTGAGCGGAACCAACTGCGTGGTGGACGCCGCCTGCGCCAGCTCCTTCGCCGCCCTGCACCTCGCGCTGCTGGAGCTTGCTTCGGGGCGCAGCGACATGGTCATCACCGGCGGGGTCGACACGCTGAACGATATTTTCATGCACATGTGCTTCGCTAAGACCCAGATCCTCTCTCCCACCGGTGACGCGCGGCCGTTTTCGAAAAACGCCGACGGCACGGTGCTCGGAGAGGGCATCGGGTTGGTGGTACTGAAACGCCTGGCGGACGCCGAGCGCGACGGCAATCGGGTTTACGCCGTGATCAAGGGTATCGGCTCTGCCAGCGACGGCCGATCCCAGAGCATCTATGCCCCGCGCATCGAGGGACAGGTCAAGGCCCTCGAATCGGCCTATGCGGCGGCCGGAATCGAGCCGCAAACCGTCCGCCTGGTGGAGGCCCACGGAACGGGCACCCGGATCGGCGACAAAGTCGAGTTCCAGGCACTTTGCCAAGTCATGGGAAAAACCACCGTCAATGGCAAGCGCTGCGCGCTGGGTTCGGTCAAATCCATGATCGGTCACACCAAGGCCGCTGCCGGCGCCGCCGGTTTGGTCAAGACCGCTCTGGCTGTTTATCACAAAGTCCTGCCGCCCACCCTCAAAGCGGATGAGCCGGACTCCGCTTTGGGCCTTGATGCGTCGCCGTTTTATCTGAACACCCGCTCCCGCCCATGGCTCGCGACCGACGGACTTCCCCGCCGTGCGGGCGTCAGCGCCTTCGGCTTCGGCGGGAGCAACTTCCATTTGGTGCTCGAGGAACACCAGCCTGCCAAACCGTGCGTCGCGTGGGATGGCTCGGTAGAGATTCTGGCTTTGTCGGCCGAAGACCGTGAAGGCCTTTTGCCATCCATCGATGCGCTCAAGCAGTCGATGGCGGATCCGCCTTCCGAATCCGAATGGGCGCGGGCCGCCGCTCTGAGCCGGGCCCGGTTCGACCCTTGCCATCGCTTCCGCTTGCTGCTAGTGGTCGAAGATCCGGCCCAGGCTCGTCCCATGCTGGAGAAGGCGGCGGAGGCGCTCCAATCCCCTGCCCAAGAAGACGTCTTCAAGCTCCCCGATGCCTTTTTCGGCGGTCCGGCGGAATGCGGCGAGCTGGGTTTCCTTTTTCCCGGCCAGGGCAGCCAGTACCCGGGCATGGGCCGCGATCTGGTCTGTCTCTTTCCGACGGCCATGGCGGTGATCGAGAACGCCGAGCGCCGAAGCAAGCTCAAGACGCCGCTGAGCGAGGTGATCTATCCTTGCGTGGACGCGGAAGCCAAAGAGGCCGAAATTGCCTTACGGGAGACGGACGCGGCGCAGCCAGGCATCGGCGCGGTCAGCCTGGCCATGCTGCGCGCGTTGGAGGCGTTCGGCGTCCGCCCGGATACCGTCGCCGGACACAGCTTCGGTGAATTGACGGCGCTGTGCGCCGCCGGCTGGATCGACGAAAGCGAATTCCTTGACCTTGCGGCCGCCCGCGGCAGGGCCATGGCTCAGGCCGCGCCGGGGGCCATGCTGGCCGTGCGGGCGCCGCTGACTGAGCTGGCCGAACTGGTCGTCCGTTCGAGCCTTCCGGTGGTGGTGGCCAACCGCAACGCGCCCGATCAGGGGGTTTTGTCAGGGACTCGGGATGCGATCGCGCAGGTTTCCGCGCTGTGCCGGCAAAAAGGCTATGCGCTTTGGCCTCTTCCGGTAGCCGGCGCTTTCCACAGCCCGCAGATGAACAGTGCCCAGGGGGAATTTTTAAAGGCGCTGGGCGCGGTCCGCATCCAGCCAAGTCTCATCCCGGTCTTTTCCAACAGCCTGGGCGGACCCTATCCGGAAGAAGCCGAAAAGGCCCGACACCTGCTCGCCGGGCACCTGCTGCAGCCGGTCGACTTCGTCGGCGAAGTCGAGGCCATGTACGCCGCCGGGATCCGCGTGTTCGTGGAGGTCGGCCCCCGCAACATCCTGACGGGGCTGGTCGGCTCCATCCTCAAAGACCGACCGTTCCAAGCGCTCGCACTTGACGCATCGGGGGGAAAGCATTCCGGCCTCGCAGACTTGGCGAGGACATTATGCCGCCTGGCGGCCCTTGGCTATTCGGTCCGTCTGGAGAACTGGGAATCCCCCCCGCCGCCGGCGGAAGAAACCCGTATGCGGATACCGGTCGCCGGCGCCAACTTCCGCAGGCCCGAACCGCCGCCCCGAGAGCGCCGTCCTACCGCGCCGGAAGCCAACATTCCCCAGCGTGATCCAATCACCCATGCTGGCAAGCAGCGTCGGCCGCCCGTTTTGGATGCCGCGCTGCCATCGCAGCCAATTCCATTTGATAGCAAAGACACCATGGCGAAAGACATCAACAGCAACACCGCACCCGTTACGGACGCACTGCGATCGGTCCAGGAGGCGCTGAAGGCCATTCAGGCCATTCAGCTTCAGACCGCCCAGGCCCACGAGAAGTTTCTTGAAACCCAGAGCGAAGCCACCCGCGTGCTGCTCGAACTGGTGAGGAATACCAGCCATCTGGCGGGTCTTCCTGCCAGCGGCCCGGAAGAGCCGAAGCCGGCCATGACCGACGCCGCTCTTCAGGCGCCGCCCATCGTCCAATCAACGCCGACCGCTGCAGCGCTTCACGTGCCGGGCGCTGCCTCCGTCGTATCGGTTTCGCCAGCCGCGCCCGAACCGCCGATCGCCGCCGCGGCCCCCTCCCCGGGGCTTGAAACGGTCCTCCTGTCGGTGGTCGGCGCGTTGACCGGCTACCCGGTCGAGATGCTCGGCCTGGACATGGACATCGAGGCCGACCTCGGCATCGACTCCATCAAACGCGTGGAAATCCTCTCCGCCCTTGAAGAAAAGCTGCCCGGACTGCCGGCCGTGGCTCCCGAGGACATGGGCCGGCTCAAAACCCTCGGCCAGATCATCGCTTTCCTTACCGGGCCTCGACCCGCGAACCTAACCACGCCCGCCGCATCGCCTTCCCCGGCTGAGCCGCTGCCAACGAACCGCACCGATCATCAGGCGCTCACGCGCGAGCTGTTGAACGTCGTCAGCGCCCTCACCGGCTACCCGGTCGAGATGCTCGGCCTGGACATGGACATCGAGGCCGACCTCGGCATCGACTCCATCAAACGCGTGGAAATCCTCTCCGCCCTTGAAGAAAAGCTGCCCGGACTGCCGGCCGTGGCTCCCGAGGACATGGGCCGGCTCAAAACCCTCGGCCAGATCATCGACCACTTGAGGGGTTCACCGCCGGCCGCCGAAGCGCCCCAAACGACCGAATCCCCTCCGGCGGCACCCAGAGACGGAGTGGCGCCGGCCCATGTTCCATCCCAAGCGCACGGCGATGCCCGGCTCGCGGCACGCCAGGTCGTGATGATGAAGCCGGCTCCGGCGCTTGACCCCTCGACGGCCTCCATTCCCAACGGCCGCAAGGTCTTCATCACCGACGACCGCACGGGGCTCTCCCAGGCCGTCCTGGCCGAGTTCGGAAACATGGGGATCAACGCCGTCCTGGTCTCAACCGACATCCTAAAATACAAAAGCCACCTGCCTCCGGCGGCCGGGCTCGTCCTTATCCAGAACCCCACATCCAAGGCCGTGGAGGCGGATCTCAAGAACGCCTTTGAACTGACTCAGGCCATGGCTGCTGATCTCCTGGAATCGGCCAAGCACCAAGCCGCTTTTTTCACCACCGTCACCCGCATGGACGGCGCATTCGGGTTCGGTCTTGAACCGCTGGCCAACCCCATTCAGGGGGCGCTGGCCGGCTTGGCCAAGACCGCGGCGGCGGAGTGGCCTGAGGTTGTCTGCCACGCGCTGGACATCCCCCCCAGCTGGTCGGATCTGCGCGCGATCTCGAAAGCGCTGATCCGGGAGATCATGAACCGCGGCCCGGTTGAAATCGGGTTCACCGAGACCTCCCGCAGCACGCCGGTGCTCGTCCCGCAAGACTACCCCGAAGGCGACATCGGCCTGCAGCCGGGCGACGCGGTCGTGATCAGCGGAGGCGCACGCGGCATCACCGCCGTCTGCGCCCTTGAGCTGGCCCGCCGGGCACGCCCGGTCCTCATTCTCTTGGGCCGCTCGCCCGAGCCTGTCTCCGAACCGGAGTGGCTGCGCGGCTTGGAGAGTGAGGCCGATATCAAGAAGGCCCTGCTGCAAACCGAGTTCGTCGCGTCTTCCGCCACGCCGGCTGAGGTCGAGCGCCGCCTGAGACAGCTCTTGTCCAGCCGGGAAGTGGCCCGCACGATAGAAGCCATCCGCTCGACCGGTGCTGCGGTCGCCTACTACGCGGTCGACGTGCGCGATGCCGGCCAGGTCCAGTCCGCGCTGGCGGATGCGCGCTCGCGTTTCGGCCCGATCCGTGGGCTGATCCACGGCGCCGGCGTCCTTGAGGACCGACTCATCACCGCCAAGAGCATGGAGCAGTTCGAACGCGTGTTCGACACCAAGCTGAAGGGGTTCCGGGCGCTGCTGGATGCCGTGATCGAAGACGAGCTTCGAACGATCGTCATTTTCTCATCGGTCACGGCCCGCATCGGCAACCGCGGCCAGGCGGATTACGCCATGGCGAACGAAGCCCTCAACAAGCTGGCCAAGGCCGAGTCACAGCGCCGGCCCGGCTGCCGGGTCGTGTCCATCAACTGGGGCCCGTGGGAATGCGGCATGGTCACGCCCTCCATCAAGCGGGAGTTCGAACGTCAGGGGGTAACCCTTTTGCCGGCCTCCGACGGCGCCCACTCCCTGTTGCGCGAGCTCGCTCGTCCGGCCGACGCGCCGGCCGAGGTGGTGATCGGCGGGACCTTGAATCCGGTCCGGCTGGAGGCCGCCGCGGAGAGGCCTGCCTCGACATTGGCCTTGCTTTTCGAGCGTCAGATCGACCTCGAGAACCATCCGGTTCTCCGCTCGCACGTCATCGACGGTAACGCCGTCGTGCCCCTGGCGCTCATGACCGAGTGGTTCGGTCACGGGGCGCTTCATGAGAACCCCGGCATGGTGCTGCACGGCCTCGAAGACGTGCGGGTTTTCAAAGGCATCCGTTTAGGCCAGGAACCCAGGCGGATCCGCGTCCTGGCCGGGAAAGCCCGAAGAAGGAACGGCTTCTCAGAGGTGGATTTAGAACTCCGCAACGGCCTCGGCGAGGGCAGGGACCTTCTGCACTCGCGGGCGCGGGCCATTTTGAGCGAGAAGTATACCCCCCCGCCGGCTTACCGCCTGCCGGCGGCCTTGTCCTGCAACCACTACCCGCGGTCGGCGGCGGAGATCTATGAAAAGATCCTCTTCCACGGCAGCCATCTCCAGGGCCTGCGCTGGGTTCAATGTTGCACGGCGGACGGCATGGTGGCGGAGGTCACCGGCGCCCCCGCCCCGGTGCAGTGGATCGCCGTGCCCTTGCGCCACTCATGGCTGTGCGACCCGCTCGTGCTGGATTCGGCTTTCCAGATGGCGAGCCTCTGGTGCTTCGAACAGTGTGGTGTCGTCTCGCTGCCAAGCCGGGCCGATTCCTACCGCCAGTTTCGGACGGCTTTCCCGGCGGACGGCGTCAAGATCGTGCTGGAAGTGCGCGAGGCCGCCGGAAAAAAAATGCGCGGCGACTTCACGTTCCTCGATCACGATGGCCAGGTGATTGCCAGTCTCAGCGGCTACGAAGCCGTCATGGACCCGCTGCTCAACCGGGCCTTCAAGCCGGGCCTAAACGCTTAGCTTGCGTCCATCCATCCGCGCTGAGATCGACCCAAAAGCCGCATGCGTCTCGGTCGCATACGGCTTTTGATTTCGAATCGTCGCCGTCCGTTAAGAGGGGGTGTCAATGAACGGGGTTCGAACCCGACGATCCTTTCGAATGCAGCTCGCGTCGAGCCCTGAGAAGATCTTTCCGCTGCTCTGCTCCACCTGCGAATACGATTGGATCGACACCTGGAAATGTCGCATGATCTATTCGGAAAGCGGCCATGCAGAGCTGGACTGCGTCTTCAAGACCGATTTTCCCTCCGAAGGGCCGCTTGCAAAAATGCTCAACCTCTATCTGTCCACCGGCCAAATGCGGCGCCATGGATGAGCTCTTCTACGAAATCTACAACGATCTGCCGCGCCAGGGGCCCGGGAATGCGCAGTGCACCCGGCGCGCGTATGACTCCCTGCCGGACCCCTCGGCCGTCCGGCGGATACTCGACATCGGCTGCGGTGCCGGCATGCAGACCCTGGACCTGGCCCGCTTTTCCTCCGCCGAAATCGTCGCCGTGGACAACAACCCCGTGGTCATCGACGTGCTCGCACGCCAGGTCCAACGAGAGGGGCTGTCATCGCGAGTCAGACCGCTCGTGGCCGACATGTTCGGCCTCGATGCGTCCCTCGAGCGCTTCGATCTCGTCTGGTCCGAGGGCGCCATCTACATCATCGGGCTGGAGCGCGGGCTGAAGCAGTGGCGGCGCCTGATCAAGCCGTCCGGCTGCTTGGCCTTCACCGAATTGAGCTGGCTTGTCCCGAACCCGCCGGCCGAAGCCGCAGCGTTCTGGGCGCGGGAATACCCCGCCATGAATTCGATCGAAGGCAATTTGGACATCATCGCAGCATCCGGTTACCGCCTCAGGAATCATTTCACGCTGCCGGAGGCTGCCTGGTGGGTGGATTTCTATGATCCGTTAGAGCAAACGCTAGAAAAAATGCGCGTCAAGTATGCGTCCGCCGAAGGGGCGATCGCCCTGCTTGACGCCAATCAAGCGGAAATCGATCTCTACCGCCGGCACTCGCACTCCTACGGCTACGTTTTTTATGTCATTCAGGCGCTGCCCTGAAGGAGGAAGGCTTTATGCTGAAAACCCGAATCACCGAATTCTTCGGAATCGAACGGCCCATCGTCCAGGGCGGCCTCATGTGGGTGGCCACGGCCGAGCTCGTATCGGCCGTATCCAATGCCGGCGGCATGGGCTTCATGACGGCCCTCACCTTCCCCGAGCCCGAACGCTTCCGGGCCGAGATCCGCAAGTGCCGGACCATGACCGACAAGCCCTTCGGGGTCAACCTGACCTTTCTGCCGACGCTGCGGCCGCCGGACTACCCGGCAATGATCGATGTCTGTATCCAGGAAGGCATCCGCTTCATCGAGACCGCCGGACGCAACCCGGAGCCCTACATGTCCCAGATCAAGTCCGGCGGCATCCGGGTCATCCACAAGTGCACCTCGGTGCGCCACGCGCTCAAGGCGGAGAAGATCGGCTGCGACGCCATCAGTATCGACGGGTTCGAGGCCGCCGGCCACCCCGGCGAGGACGACGTAACCACCCTGATCCTCGTCCCGCTGGTCCGCGATGCGGTAAAGGTCCCCATCATCGCCTCTGGCGGGTTTGCCGACGGACGCGGATTGGTCGCGGCTCTGGCGCTGGGCGCAGACGGCATGAACATGGGCACGCGCTTCGTCGCCACCCGCGAGGCGCCGGTGCACGAAAACCTCAAAATGGCGCTGGTGCGCCGCAGCGAGACGGATACCCGTCTGATCATGCGCAGCCTGCGCAACACCGAACGCGTGCTGCACAACCAAGCCGCCGACAAGGTTCTCGAGATCGAAGGCCGGGGCAACACCCAGATCCAGGATCTCATCCCCTATGTCTCCGGTTTGGTGGGCAAGGAGATGATGGAGGACGGCGATATGGAAAAAGGAACGATGGCGGCCGGCCAGTGCATCGGCCTGATCCGCGACATCCCCACCTGCCGGGAACTGCTGGACCGCATCATGAGCGAAGCCGAGGAGATCATCAAAACCCGCTTCGACCGCATGCTGGCGGAAGGATAAGCTGAACGAATGCGGAAATCAGCCTTCCGACGAAGTTGAAATTTAATTTATGAGAGCGGCACCTTGCCGCGACATTATCGTGGCTGGAAGCCACTCCCACAGGAATAAGGCTCACATTCGATTATTACCATAAAAAACTTATTGGCGCCTTCCGCCAATGACGTCCAGCGCTAATAAGTTGGAGTTCACCCCAAGTATAAAACCCACCTAAAACAAACCTAGGGCTGTTGTTGAAGTTTGTTCTTGATTAACCCCAACCAACTGAGACATAAAGAAATTCAAAAAAACATCTCTCTCCTTTTCAAGCTGAGTTCCATTTTAGCTCTTTCAGCGGTCTCCATACCTTTCGCCACGTGGCGAGCCTTCAACAACGCAGAGGTGACGCCATGCAACAGAAAGGCTTTCACCGCAGGCTCGCCGCCATCCTCAGCGCCGATGTTGCCTTGGTGGTGATTGCCGGAGTGGCACTATGACAGTTCTTCCTGAGCCCCACGCCGCCGCCAGCCGACGAGGTTGATTTGGGGGGTGCGTTATTTGCTTGAAGGCAGCGTGCAACGCGATGCCGAACGGGTGCGCATCAACGTCCAAGTGATCGATGGCCGCAATGGATTTTTAAAATGCGATTTTATTTGGCGAGAAAGCCGTTGGGTTATCGCAGTGCAGGATTAAAATAATTCGGAGGTGATCGTCATGATACCATCGTCGAAAACAATGGAGGGATCCATTCGGTACGTCATAATAGGGCTTCTTACGCTGTCTATCGCCGGCGTATTTTTAGGATGCTCGACCTTCCGAGATGAACCGATTATCTCCGGCAAACAGAAGGCGATTCCGGAAGCCGCACCAACCGAAAGCCTGGTTGCCGTTCAAGCAAGGCCGACGAATTCCCAGTCGAATAACGGCGTTGAGTCCGAGCGCCTGTGGGGGCCTTACAACGACTGGGAGCCTGCCATCGCCATCGATTCCGCTAGGGGCAACACCTGGACTGCCCCGATCACCATCACCACCAAATCGACCCAGCCCAACTGGTCCGACAAGACGGTTCTGGCGGTCTCAGCCGATCGCAGAGAGGTCTACATCGCGTTCAATGCGAGCGACTCCTATGTCGCGGCCTCCTATGATTATGGAGCGAGCTTTTCCCAGCCGGTACGCACGAGCAACGACAAGCGCTATTGGTTTCATACCGGCGACAGCGCCGGCGCGCCGCAGTGCATGTGGGTGCGCACTTCAACGGATGGGGTGAACTGGAATGAGCGAAGAGAAATTTCAAACGGCTCGGTAACGGTCAGCAACGCTTTTTCCGCCTTGGCCGCCGGCCCAAACCCCGGAGATTTCCGGTTGGCGTGGCAGGACGACCGCAGCGGCAGCACCTTCGCCTGGAACATCTGGTATCGCCGAACAAGCGATAGCGGCAATAACTGGACTGAAGCGGTGAGGGTATCCGACCAGTCGATCGGCGCACCGTATGAGACGGACACCGGTTATGCTTTCCCTTATGGCGACTATTTCGAGATCGCCGTTGATGCCGAAGGCTTGGCGCATCTCATATAGGGCGAAGGCGCTAGCTACAGCGGCCCAGGAGGAACCTGGCACACGCGTGAATTGTCGGGATCAGCAAAGTAGAAATTATTACAATGAAGACGCGCAATAGAAGCACCTTTGACTGAGCATTTCATCCGACATCACCATGATCGCCGTCCATCGCCGGGGATAGGTATCAATAAATGAAAACCAATAGCAGCTCAGCTCATCCCACAATCCGGTTGATAGAAACCGGCATGCATGGCAGTTCGACCGTCTCCAGCGTGGAGATGTACATCTTGCAGGCTTGGCAAAACTTCTTCGGCTTGCCTCGACCCGCCCAAAGGATTTTCATGCGGTGGGTAATGCCGCACTTGGGACAAACGCATTCCATGGTGATCCCGTCTCCGCATTGGAATTCCGGGATGTCATACCCATCCTCACCAACCTCAAGTGCCCTCATTTTTTTTGCCCGCATCGCTCACCCTCCCATTTCACTTGTTGGGTTTGGAGTATTTTCGGAGCAGCTCCGCGATGGCTTCCTCCAGCAGTTCGCCGATCGATTTGTCGGTGTCTACGGCAAGGTGCTTCAACGCTTTAAGGAGATCATCGTCGATGCGTGTGGAAAAGGTCTTCTTCTGCCCCATGCTTTAAATATTATATTAATTAATTTTTTATTGCAATAAAAATTTATTAATATTTTTTTTTATTTAAATTTTTAATTTTTTCTTTTTTTAATGTCCACACTGCGAAGATGGGAAGGGAAGGATAGTCTTAAACGGCTCTACCCCGTCAGACCTGCCACCGCGTTAAAATACAAAGATCTGCCTGGCGTTTGTGCAAGCGATTGTTTTCCGGATGCGTAAATTTTTTTGCAGGAGGGGCAAGAAGCTAAAAACCCCTTGTGGTTACAAGGGGTTTTTGATGTGGTGCCGAAGGGGAGACTCGAACTCCCATGAGGGAACCCTCACTAGACCCTGAACCTAGCGCGTCTACCAGTTCCGCCACTCCGGCACAAAACAATTGATTTGCTGTAAGAGTTGTTTTATTTATAGAGTTTCGCATTACATGTCAAGCATATTGTTGGGTTCCGGAAAAGAATAACATGCAGCACATTCAGGGTGTTAACGACATCTCTACTCCATTCAAGCGCGCCGTCATCACGATCGGAAATTTTGACGGCGTGCATATCGGCCATCAAGCCCTTTTTTATGAGGTCATCGAAAGAGCCCATGTTATCGACGGCACTTCGATCGCAATCACATTCGAGCCTCATCCGCTGAGGGTTCTAAAGAAAAACACCTCACCTCCGCTCATTACGATATTCGAACAGAAAGTAGAACTGATCGAACGATCAGGCATCGACGTCCTTATTTCGATACCATTCACGCTTGAGTTCGCGGCCATCTCCGCGCAAAGTTTTGTAGAGGATCTGCTGTTACGTAAAATTGGCATGAAGGCGATTGTGGTGGGCGAAGACTACGCCTTCGGCAAGAACCGCGAGGGCAACATCGAAATGCTGAATTCCCTGGCCCCCAAGCTGGGTTTTGAAGTGATCGTGACGGGCATGATCCGCACGGTTCAGGGAACCCTTGAGCGCATCAGCAGTACAGCCATTCGCGATTTGGTGCAAGCAGGGGAAATGCCGTACGCCTGCCGCATGCTCGGCCGCCATTTCCAGGTCCGGGGGACAGTGGTCGCCGGCCGCGACCGTGGCGGCAAATTGCTCGGATTTCCCACGGCGAACCTCAAATTAGACGGCGAGCTCTGCCCCAAGGCTGGAATCTACGCCGTCACGGTGGAAGCCCAGGGACGTCTGCTCCAGGGCGTCGCCAACATCGGCTACAGCCCGACCTTCGACGATCGTCAATTCACGGTAGAAGTGCACATCCTTGATTTCAGGGAAATCATTTACGGGCAAAGGCTGCGAGTGAACTTCCTCAAGCGCATCCGCGATGAAAAAAAGTTCTCAAGCCTTGCGGCACTCAAGGACCAAATCGCTGCGGACGTGGAGACTGCGCGACGGTTGCTTGCTCAAAACGGCATCAACTGCCACGCATGAACGGGCACCGGAACTCTCTTAGTCTTGGTGCCTGATCGAGTGCTTTGGTGACAAATCGCGTTTGGCCTCCAGACGTTTGACTTAAGGAGCTTCTGACCGATGAGCTCGACAGACATTCAAAGCCCTCTCGACCCAATGAGCCCTGATGATTATGATGACGGCATGTCGAAATTGGAAATTCTGACCTATCCAAACAAATTTCTCCTTCAGGCGACCGCACCGCTTGAAAACATCGACGGCCGAGTGCAGCAGATGATCGCTGCCATGGCGGAGACCATGTATATGGCGCCGGGCATCGGTCTGGCGTCGATCCAAGTAGGCTGGGATCGAAGCGTGCTGATTTACGACCTTACCGGGCGCGATGAACGTCGCGGCCTGCACGTGCTGATCAACCCCCGAATCATCTCCAGCGAGGGCCAAATCATCTCGGACAACGAGGGCTGCCTCAGTGTTCCCGATTTTCGCGCCGACGTGAAACGCGCGGAGCGCATCCTGGTGGGGGGATTTGACCGCGAAGGCAACCCTCTGCGGGTCGAAGCGGAAGGGTTGCAGGCCATTGTGCTTCAGCATGAAATCGACCACCTTAACGGCAGGTTGTTCATCGACCGAATCAGTTCCCTCAAACGCGAGCTCTACAAACGTCGGGTAAGGAAGGCCATGCGCGAAAATGAAACGGCGGTTTAGAATCGTCTTCATGGGCACACCCGACTTCTCCGTGCCCTCGTTGGAAGCCTTGCATGCAGCCGGTCATGACATCGTCCTGGTGGTCACCCGCCCGGACAAGCCAAGTGGGCGGGGACGCAAATTGAGTGCCCCGCCGGTCAAAAAGGCGGCCATCAAACTGAAGCGCCCCATGATACAGCCGCCGTCTCTGCGAGACGAGCCGGCCCGTGAGGCGCTCAGAGAGGCCCAGGCCGACTTTTTCATCGTGGTGGCCTTCGGCCATATCCTCACCCAGACGGTTCTGGGCTTGCCCAAGCAGGGTTGCATCAACGTGCATGCATCCCTGCTGCCTCGATATCGTGGCCCAGCCCCCATCCACTGGGCGGTCATCAACGGGGACAAAGAATCCGGCGTCACCACCATGATGATGGACAAGGGGCTCGATACCGGCGACATTCTTCTAAGGGAAAAGGAACCTATTGTCCTCACCGATACGACCGGTACTCTCCACGACCGCTTGGCAACCCTGGGGTCGCGTCTGCTCTGCCGAACCCTCGACGAGTTTGCCGAAGGTACGCTCCAGCGGACTCCTCAGGAACACTCGCAGGCTACGTACGCGCCGCTCCTAAAAAAAACAGATGGGCTGATCGACTGGAACAAACCGGCCGCCCTGATCGAATCTTTTATCCGCGGAATGAATCCGTGGCCAGGCGCCTTCACTTTCTGGGGCAACCGGCGCCTGAAAATCTTCAGGGCCGAGATGTCCCGGATGGCAGCCACGGCGCCTCCGGGCACCATATTAAAAGCCCTGGCGGATGAGCTGACAGTGGCGACCGGCCACGGCACCCTTGCCGTCTTCGAGATTCAGGAAGCTTCCGGAAGCCGGCTGCCGGTATCCGAATTCCTGCGAGGATGCCGGATCGCGCCCGGTGAGGTGCTTGCCTGATCCCGGCCGTCAGCAGGTTGTCGATCAAAAATCCATCCGCACCCTTCTGCCGGCGAAACCCCATGACAACGCGGCGCTTGCCACCTTCCAAACTTGCATCCCTGAACTGGAGTTCGGATGCCAGATGCTCAGCCGTTGCTCTTCTGGTTAAGCTGAGCCAGGGCCAGCGCACTCTGGAAGCGCTTCTTGAGGAGCTCGACCGGACGGAAGTCATCCGGGATCCAAGAGACCGGGATCTTCTGCAGGCCCTGGTATTCGGGGTTCTGAGATGGCAGGGCCGCCTTGATTTCATCCTCTCGCATTGCTCGAATACGCCGCTTCACAAAATCCAACCGTCGGTGCTCGCGATTTTGCGGATAGCGCTGTTTCAGATTCTATTTCTCACCCGGATTCCACATTCGGCTGCGGTTCACCGCGCGGTGGAGACAGCCAAAGCCATGGCCGGGCCGTGGGTGGCCCCTTTCGTCAACGCCGTCTTGCGCCGGGCCGCATCCCAGCACGCCGCCGTGGGGTATCCGGACCGGAAAAGCATGCCGGTGCAAGCGCTGGCAGCGGAAGCGTCTTGCCCGGAATGGCTGGTCGCGCGCTGGCTGGCCCGCTACGGGGCGGAGCCAACGGCCGCCCTGTGTGCCAGCATCAACCGCCTGCCGACCCTGACGCTGCGGGCGAACACCTTGAAAGCAAGTCGGGATGCGCTGCTGACGGCCATGCGTTCTTTGGCGGCGGGAGCGGCCGCCGCCGGGGCCGCTCCCGATGGCGTCATTGTCAGCGACCTCAAAGCCCCGCTGCGCGAGCTGGAAGTTTTTCGTCAAGGCTGGTTCCAGGTGCAGGATGAAGCTGCGCAGCTGGTCACGGTCTTATTAGGCCCGCAGCCGGGCGAAACCGTGCTGGATGCCTGTGCCGGTCGCGGCGGCAAGACCGGTCATATCGCCCAGCTCATGAAAGATATGGGAAGGCTGGTGGCGCTGGACCACAGCACCGCCCGGCTCTCTCAGCTCAGGGATGAAATGCGTCGCCTCGGGATATCAATGGTTTCGATCTGCGAGGCCGACCTCATGCAACCCGACGCCTGCCGGCCTTCAGGTCCTTTCGATCGCATTCTGCTGGATGCGCCCTGCTCCGGCTTAGGCACCCTGCGGCGGAATCCGGATATCAAATGGTCCGCTCGCAAACAAGACCTGCAACGCCACCGCGGCATCCAGACCCGACTGCTGCAGCAGGTGTCTGCCTGGCTGAAACCCGGGGGAAGCATGGTATATGCCGTGTGCTCGCCCGAACCGGAAGAAACCGTGGAAGTGGTGGAAGCGTTCATCTCAAAGAACCCTGAATTCCAGGTGGACCGCGAAACCGAGGAATTGCCCGAAGCCATCCGGGCCATGCTCGATCCGCACGGCTTCTTGCAAACCTATCCTTCCCTGAGCTATATGGATGGCTTCTTCGCGGTACGCATAGAATTTAAAGCTTGAGCTTTAAATTCTAACTGTTAACTAATTTAAATAATAAATAAGTACAATATATAAATAGCGAGAGGAAGTCATGAAACTGATTGCGCCATCGATATTGTCCGCCGATTTCACGCGTCTCGAAAAGGAAATTCAGGCTGTCGAAGCTGCGGGAGCCGATTGGATCCATGCCGATGTCATGGACGGCCATTTCGTTCCCAACATCACCTTCGGACCGATGGTAGTCGAGGCCGTTCGGCGAGTCACCAGGCTGCCGATCGATGTTCACCTGATGATCCATGACCCCGATCGCTACATTGGCGACTTTGCCAAAGCCGGCGCAACTTTCATCTGTGTGCATGCGGAAACCTGCTTGCATCTCAATCGCACGATTCAGCTCATCCGGGACTCCGGGGCCAGACCGGGGGTCGTGTTGAACCCGGCGACCCCGATCGAGACGCTGCGATGGATTCTCGAATATCTGGATTTTGTGCTAATAATGAGCGTCAACCCAGGGTTTGGCGGCCAAGCGTTCATCCCCAACAGCATCGCCAAGATCGCCGGCCTGCGCAAGACGATCTCGGAAATGGGACTCCAGACGCTGATAGAAGTCGATGGCGGTGTCAGCCCACAGACCATCGCCGATATCGCCGCAGCCGGAGCAGATGTCTTCGTCGCCGGATCGGCCATATTTAAGAGCCCGGATTATCGTCAGGCGATTTCATCCATGCGCCAGCTGGCCAACCGGTAAGGAGAACGCCATGAGCCGTTTGCCGACCTCCCCTGCCCGCATCCTGATCATTCACGGCCCCAACCTAAATCTCCTGGGCCGGCGCGAACCGGAAATTTACGGCCGCACCACCCTGGATGAAATCAACCGCGACGTGTCCGCGCTGGGCGCCCAACTCGGTCTTGGGGTGGACGCCTTCCAGTCCAACCACGAAGGCGCCATCGTGGACCGCATCCAGCAGGCCGCCGACAGCTGCGACGGCCTGATCATCAATGCCGCAGCGTTCACGCACACCTCCATCGCTATTCGTGACGCCCTGGCCGTGCTGGAGATCCCGGTCATCGAAGTCCACCTGTCCAACATCCACCGGCGTGAACCGTTCCGCCATAGTTCCATGACGGCCGGTGTGGTCACGGGGCAGATCCTGGGGCTCGGTGCAACCGGTTATCTGCTTGCCCTGCGGGCACTGGCCGAAATGGTCCGAACGGCCGTGACCATGGTGTGACCCATGAAGCCGGCCCGGTTGATTTTGCTCATGTGGGGGGCGGCCGCCTTGGCATGGGTCTCCGTAAGTGGAGTTGAGTTTCAGGTTTGGGCGGATGATGCCATGAGCGACGCTGCGAAACGCACCAAGATCGAAGCGATTTACCGCGGCTACAAGAAGGATTTTGCGGACGTTGCGGACATCGCGCCGGCCGAGGCGATGGAGCTGTTAAAAGCCGGCCGGATGGTCTTCGTGGATGTGCGCGAGGAAAAGGAGCAGGAAGTGTCCATGCTGCCCGGCGCGGTCACCGAAAAAGAGTTTTTGAAAAACCCCGAACGCTATGGTGACAAGGTCATCGTCGGCTACTGCACCATCAGCTATCGCAGCGGCAAACTCGCCGAGAAGCTGAAGGCCAGGGGCATCGCGATGCTCAATCTGGAAGGCGGGCTGCTTGCCTGGGTCCACGCCGGAGGCAAGGTCTACGACCGGAACGGCGAGACCCATCGCATTCATGTGTACGGCCGGAAATGGGACCTGGGGCCGAAGGATTACGAGGCTGTTTGGTAAGTGCTTTTTCGGTCCAGCAAAATAGGATACAAGATTATGCAACCTTTTTTAGATTATCGCCCAATCCTCCACTCTTAATTTTTCCACTCGATAGAACTCTTTCGTGTTGTGCGTGATCACACATAGCCCTCTCGCTAAAGCGATAGAAGCTATTTGAAGGTCTCTTTCGCTTATCACCATCCCTTTTTTTTCAAGCTGTGCGCGAATGATTCCATATTTTGCGGCGGCCGATTCATCAAAGGGATAAAGCTCCAGAACTGATCGTATTTGCTGAATTTTTGTGCGACGCTCTTTCTTCCTTGCAGGTGATTTTTCTATGCCGTAATAAATTTCGGCCAGTGTGATTGCGGCTATCGAGAGATCCTTGGGACTGTGGCTTTTGATCCTTTCCAATAGCGGTTGATGGCCACGCATCCAATAGCTGACAATATTGGTATCAAGCAGATACATAGGGATTTCGGCTAATCCAAATCAAATTCTTTGGATGGCATTGACTTAGGAATTTCAAATTCCGGATCCGATTTGAAAATATCCCAAAATCCATCAGGCCATTTAGCTTTTTCTATAGGCTCCAGGATGACTTTTTCTCCTTCTTTGCGGATTTTCACCTCAGTGCCCTTAAGGCGAAACTCTTTTGGAAGCCTGACGGCCTGGGAACGTCCGTTTTTAAAAATCTTTGCTGTGGATTCCATAACGACCATCCTTTTTCACATGATATATACCAGTATATATTTTTTTAAAAACTGTCAAGGCTATTGTACATTGGTCCCGTAATACTTTCGGTAATAGGCTGCGTCCGTTCCCTGGCAGCGGCCCAGGCGGCGCGCCAGCAAATACCCGAAGAAAAGCCTGATCACCGTCCAGAGATTGTCCAAGAAGTATCCCTCCCGCCAACGCCGGCCCGAGACGGTGACACCACCGGCCAGATATATAGTTCCGCCAGCCCTCTTCAAACGCAGCGAAAGCTCGACGTCCTCCATCAGCATAAGATCCGGAAACCCGCCGATTCGTCCAATGGCTTCGGCCCTCACAAACTGGGCCTGATCGCCGAAAGAGATGCCGGTAAGGACGGCCTTCAGGTTGTTGAGAGTGGCAATGATGCGCTGCGCGATGTTAGAATCCTCAAACTGGATGCCGAAGCATCCGCCGGCGGCCGAGAGATCCGTAGATAGGGCCGCGATGATTCGTTCCGTGGCACCCTGCCGCAACTTGGCGTCGGCGTGCAGAACCAGAAGCACATCCCCCGTGGCGGCCTCGGCAGCCGAGCGGATCTGCACTCCCCTGCCCTTCTCGCCCGTGATAACCTCCGCACCGAGGGCCTTAGCGACAGCCATGCTATCGTCGGCGGAGCCCCCGTCTGATACGATGATCTCCTGAATCCACGGCCGGCCCCGCAGATCCGCCAGAATCCAGTCGATGTTGTCAGCTTCATTCAGCACGGGAATGATTACGGAGATACTCTCGGGCGCTCGATAGGTTGGAGGACCGACCAAATGGCCTTTTCGAAAAAGACCCCAGGCCAGCAAGACGAAAAACGGCAGATACTCGGGCAGCTTGAGCCAGGCGATCTCCTGGAACACACCGTTTCGGAATTCGTGACCCAGCACCGGAAAAGTAAAAAGCGCCGCTGCTTGCAGGTAAAGCCAAGCCCGCGAAGGGAAAATACAAAGAAATGGAGCGATCATCACCAGATACCACGGATGCAGGGTCGGCAGCACCACCAGCAAGCAGCCGACGGCGAGATAGGCGCCGCGCAGCAGGTCGTCCTCCGTAAGCCAGATCCATCCCAGGCAAACTATAAACAGAAGCCCAGTCGCCTCCAGCGACCATGCCCCGAAAATCATGCCCATCAATTCGGTGAAAGCGTCGTTATAATGCATCCGGGTCCCGAATTCGACCAGAGAGGCAAACAAGGTCAAGCCGGCCGAAAGATAAGGAATGAAAAAAACCAAGGGCAGGAAGAGCGCAAGCGACTTCCATCTCGCGTAGCGGCTTAAGCAGAAGGGGGTAACCGCTGCGGACAGATACTTGAACATGACCGCCAGACCCAGAAAAAGATAGCCGCCGGCGCTGCTTCGGTTCAACAATAGAAAGAGCCCCAGACACAGAAAGAAGGCCTGCAGCACATCCAGGTGCCCTTCTCCGCCAATGAAGACGATCACCAGCGGATTCGCGGCGTAAAACAAGAGGCGGGAGAGCGGCAATTGACGCCTTCGCAGGAGTGCCGCCAGAACCGCGATCACCCCGGTATCGAAGAGCAGAAAAACGGATTTGAAAAAAAGCGGAGTCGGGCTGATCCAGGCGAGCAGCCTGAAGAGCAGCATGGCCGCCGGGGGATAAGCGCTGGTGAGCCCTTTGTGGTTGATTTCATGCCAGAAGAGGCTCAGGTCGCCCTGCGATAGAAACGCCAGCGACGCATCGTCCGGAGGGGTGATGTAGGGGTTGAAGCCATGGTTCTGGACCGCACCTTCCCAGATGTAGCGGTAGATATCGGAGTTCGGCGGGAAGAAAAGAAAGGCCGTGCGCACAAAGAGCCCCAGGCCAAAAATGATGCAAAGTGCATGAGCCGTCTTCAAATGCGCCGGAAAGGCCCGGAGCATCATTAAGAGAGCAAAAAACCCGCACGCGTAAAGAACCATCGATGCGGCGACATGCCGCCCCAACGGGCCGATGGCGGCCAATACGACCATATCAGCTATCCAGACCAGACAGAGAAAGGCAAATCGGCGGGATCTCATGAAAAGAAAAAACCGAGACAGAAACCGGTTATGAATTTCACCGCAGCCTGCTGCGGTGAAATTCATTCGTCGTAGTATTCGAGACCGAGATGGGTGATCAGCTCTTCCCCTTTAAGATGCCTCAGGGTGTTTTTCAGCTTCTTGAGCTGGATGAACAGGTCGTGCTCGGGGTAAAGGCCCTGGGCCACCATGGGGGACTTGAAGTAAAAGGACAGCCATTCCTGGATTCCGCTCATTCCGGAACGGGCGGCGAGGTCCATAAATAGGGACAGGTCCAGCACAAGGGGGGCGGCCAGGATGCTGTCCCGGCAGAGGAAGTCGACCTTGATTTCCATGGGGTAGCCGAGCCACCCGAAGATGTCGATGTTGTCCCAGCCCTCTTTGTTGTCCCCCCGCGGCGGGTAATAGTGGATACGCACCTTGTGATATAGGTTCCCGTAGAGATCGGGGTAGAGGTCCGGCTGAAGGATGAAGTCCAGCACGCCGAGCTTGCTGACCTCCTTGGACTTGAAGGACTCCGGGTCTTCCAGGACCTCGCCGTCGCGGTTGCCTAGAATGTTACTGGAAAACCAGCCGCTCATCCCGAGCATGCGCGCTTTGAATCCCGGCGCGAGGATGGTCTTCATCAGGGTCTGGCCGGTCTTGAGGTCTTTGCCGCAGATAGGGGTTTTGTTTTTCTTGGCGAGCTGCTGCAGCGCGGGAATGTCAAGGGTCAAGTTGGGCGCCCCGTTGGCGTAGGGGACTCCCTCCGCCAGCGCGGCGTATGAATAAATCATGCTGGGGGCAATGCCGGGGTGGTTTTCCCTGAGCCCCTTTTCAAACGCCTCGATGGTCTGGTGCACGGGGCCGGGCTCAATGTAGATTTCAGTGCTCCCGCACCAGGCCATGACCACGCGCGCGAGATTGCGGCTCTTCTTGAACTTATGGATATCTTCCCGGACCTGGTCGGCCAAGTCCATCTTGGTCCGGCCACGCTTCACGTTGGTGCCCGTCAGCCGCTTTACATAATTCTGCTCGAAGACCGCCGGCATGGGCCGAATCTGCTCCAATTCAGCACGCAACTGGTCCAGCAGGGTCCGTTCGAGCACCCCCGCGTTGCAGGCTGCTTCATAGGCGTTGTCCTCGAAGATGTCCCAACCGCCGAATTCAATATCCTTCAATTCGGCCAACGGAACGAAGTCCTTGATCATGGGAACCCGTTTTTCGGTGCGTTTCCCCAGACGGATGGTGCCCATCTGGGTCAGAGAGCCGATCGGCTTGCCAAGTTTCTTGCGCACGGCGAAGACCCCGGCGATGAACGTCGTGGCCACTGCGCCCATTCCGGGGATTAGGATTCCGAGTTTACCTTCGGCAGGCTTGATGTCAAAAGCTTGTTTCATTTCGCTTCCCCATTGGCGGCGGCCGGTCCGAAGGACCTGTCGGAAAACACTTGCCTTGGCGCCGTTCGCCTTTTCCGGTTTGAATTCAATACGCTAAAAAAGTTTGGTCTCTCAGGTAGTTAGCCGAAAAAGTCCTATAGGGGATCGCTGCGCTTCTGTCAAGAAAAGCTTTGCCGACTGTAATTGCGCATGTTTTTTGCTTATTTGACACGCAGCGGATTTTATCCTATAATGAGTAATATTTCTACTCAATAAGAGGATGGGTTTGGACAACCTTTTATCCGGCTTAATTTCATCCAAGACCCGGGTTAAGCTTCTGATGCGCTTTTTCCTGAATCCCCAGGCACGCTCCTACTTGCGGGAGCTGTCCAAGGAATTCAACGTTTCGACCAATTCTGTTCGTGAAGAACTGAACCAGCTGACGCAGACCCAGCTTCTCAAAGCTGAAAAAAACGGCCGCAACGTCTTCTACAGCGCCAACACGCAGCACACTCTCTTCCCGGAGCTGCGGTCGATGGTCCAAAAGGTCATGGGAATCGACCAGGTGGTGGACAGCATCGTAAACCGATTGGGCAACCTCGAGAAAGCCTATCTGATCGGCGATTATGCCGAAGGCAAGGATACAGGCATCATCGACTTGGTACTCGTGGGCGATGTCGACTCCTTTCATCTGAATGATCTTATCCAAAAGACAGAGCGCTACATCCATCGGAAAATACGCACGCTAGTCTTCAAAGTCGATGAGCTTCATTCATTTGTCGCCGAACTGAGCAAACAGCCTCAATTGCTGATTTATTCGAAGGACAAATCGTTTTCCGGAGTTCCCTATAGGCCTTCAGATTGATGGTCCGCCAAGGTGGGTTAATCCATTGAAGCCATCTTTAAAGAAAAAAACAAACATCATCGTCTATACCCCCGAATCGAGCCTGCGTAATCCTGCCGCCATGCTGCGTGGCATGCTCTATGATTTGCTCTCCGCGCGCGAGCTTTCATGGCAGTTGGCTGTGCGGGATATCCGCGCTCAATACCGGCAGACCGCTTTGGGGCTTCTCTGGGCATTTATCCTTCCCCTGGCGCACACACTTACGTGGATATTTCTGAGCGGCGCGGGCATCGTTTCAGTGCGTAAGACCGTCCTGCCCTACTCTGTTTATGTATTTACCGGCACCATGCTGTGGGCCATCTTCATGGATGCCGTCAACGCACCCCTTCAGCAGACCATTGCAGCCAAACACATGCTGGCCAAGATCAACTTTCCCCGCGAAGCCCTGGTGGTGTCCGGAATTTACCAGACCCTGTTCAACGGGGGCATCAAAATTGTCCTGCTTCTTTCCGCTCTCACGATTTTGGGAATCCATCCCGGATGGGAGTTGATTTGGTTTCCGGTGGGCATTCTCTCCCTTATTTTGGCCGGCACCGCACTTGGGTTGCTCCTCACTCCCATCGGAGTGTTGTACACCGACGTGGGCAAAGCCACCCCATTATTGCTGCAGTTCTTGATGTATTTTACGCCGGTGGTGTTTCCCATGCCGGACGCCGGTTGGGCCGCAACGGTCTTCAACCTAAACCCCATGACGCCGCTGATTTTGACCACCCGCGACTGGGTGACAGGGTTTTCGCCCGAGCACTTGCCAAGCTTCCTGGTCATCAACACATCGATTCTTTTGCTGTTGTTAGCAGTCTGGGTAGTCTACCGGGCCGCGATGCCGATTTTGATCGAGAGGATGAGTGCATAAAAAGAGATGTTCTTGGTTCCGGGTTCTTGGTTCTTTGTTGAGAGTACCGAGCCAAAAATATTTTATCGACGGAATACGAAATAAAGAAGTGCCATGAACGACGAACTTGAAACCCTGGTCCGCGTCGAGAACGTTTCAAAAAAATTCTGCCGCGATCTCAAGCGTTCCCTCTGGTACGGCATGAAAGACCTCGGCAACGAAATCCTGGGCCGCCCGCATGGCGGTGACGGAGAACTTCGCAAGGACGAATTCTGGGCCGTGAAGGACGTCAGCTTCGAACTGAAGCGCGGCGAATGTTTAGGACTCATCGGCCGAAACGGCGCCGGCAAGACAACTCTGCTCCGGATGTTGAACGGTTTGATCAAACCGGACAAGGGCCGGGTCGAGATGCGCGGCCGAGTGGGCGCGCTGATCGCCTTGGGAGCTGGGTTTAATCCGATCCTGACAGGAAGAGAAAATATCTATGTGAATGCATCCGTGCTGGGCCTGACTAAAAAAGAGATCGCTGCAAGATTTGAAGAGATCGTAAGATTTGCCGAACTTGGTGATTTTATTGACGCGCCGGTGCAGAGTTATTCAAGTGGAATGTATGTTCGCTTAGGCTTCTCCATAGCCGCTCATTTAGATCCAGATATATTATTAGTCGATGAAATACTAGCGGTCGGCGATTTATCTTTTTCGGTACGATGTTTGAATCGAATTGCGAATTTACGAAAAAATGGAACGGCGATTATTTTTGTTTCCCATAATGAACTTCAAGTTCGTGAAGCAGCTCAACGTTGTATTCTTTTTCATCATGGCTGCGGCCGTATTTATGATGAAATAGATTCTGCATTTTGGGAATACAACTCTATTCACCAAACATTCGTTGAGAATGAATTGAATCCAGATATAGGGTTTATTTACGATGGACCCTTGAAGATAAAAACCATAAAGATAAATAACGATGAAATTTCTAACCCGTTGAGAACAGGTGAGGATGCAATTATTGATATATTTTGTGTTTCATCTGAAGGAATATCGAATGCTGGTTTGGAATTAAGGTTCTGGAGTTCTACTGGACAATTATTAAGCATTCTTCAGTCGCAGTCATGCAATCAGTTTTATACGATGCGAAAAGGTACTAACCATTTTAAAATTAAAATCAATCTGCTGCCTTTATCTCCAGGACGATACCGCATAGCAGGAGGCTTCCGTAAAAATGGAGAAGTGTTGGGTTGGACTCGGGATTTGGCCTGGGTTGAGGTCGCACGTCCCTATACATGCTGGATGAGCAGTGGATTGCTTATGATGCAGACAACCATTCAAGGCCCACTGCAAATAGAAACCGATATAAGATGATAACCTTATGAAAAATAAATTCTTACGCATACTTCATAGAATTAATGGCAACTCCAATATTGAAAATCGTTTAGACATCATCTCATCAAACCTCATAAAACTATCTGAACATTTAGAATTTATAAACAAAAGTATTCATTTCAATTCAATACTATCTCCTTTTCATTTTGGAATTAATGCGCCCTTATACCTATTACAAAACGGCCGCGTTGCATTCAAGCCAGAACAGGGCAATTCGAGTAATCGTGTTTTTGTATTATCCATACCCAAGTCAGGTACATACCTGTTAGCTTCAATCCTTGAAAAGGCATGCTTGGTGAATACTTGCATCCACATGTGGGAAAATGGTTTTCACGATTACCGCAATAAGACCATTCCAGAAATGGTGCATAGATATAAGGAATTTGCTGTAAATATGCCGTTGATTGAAGGATTAAAATTAGTTTTGCCTGGCCAATTTTGTGTCGGGCATTTATCATATTCTACAGAAAACATTGCTGCGTTAAAAGCGTTTAAAATATTTTTGACTATCCGAAATATAAGAGATGTTTTGATTTCATTTATGCGCTGGTTCTCAAATGAAGGGCGCGGCGAACAACATGGAAAGGAATGGAAGGCAATACCCTGTAAAAAGGATCGTATGTATCATTTTCTGAACCTGTTCATTCAGGAATTAATGGAGTGGGTAAAAGGGATTGTCGGCTGGATGGACCACCATGAAATAGAAGTATTGAAATATGAGGACCTCATGGGAGATTATGGCCATGACAAACAGGTTGCTGCCTATAAACGAATTTTAAATTATATCGGGATAGAATCTCACTGTAAAACACCGGAAATTATTATTAATAATACGATAAATAAACCCACGAAAACTTGGTCTGGAAAACGATCTGATCAAATTGAATACTGGAGTGATCGATGTGAAGACATTTTCTTAAAATTCGACGGGGCTAAATTCAACCAATTTCTGGGTTACACATAGGCCGACTGCTCTTTCTTCGAAACTGCAAAATCTAAAGAGACATAAAATCTACATTCTGAAATGCCCTACGTATGACCCGGTTCAAGGATTTGCTATGGCTAATATTTTGGTTGGTATATTGAATTGGAATCGGTGTGATGACCTTAGACGATTGATTCGATCTGTGTTGAATGATTTATCCACTCATTCGCGGCATGGCTTGAAAATTGTTGTAATCGATAATGCTTCTACAGACAATTCTGTTCAGATGGTCAAATCAGAATTTCCAAGTATCGATGTAATAGTGAATTCAGAAAATTTAGGAGGCAGCGGAGGATTTAATACGGCATTGCGATATGCGACCAGAACGAATTTTGATTATGTCTGGATGCTCGATAATGATGTTGAGGTTTTACCCGGTGCGCTACAGGGTCTCTTAGACGCCATGACATCCGATCCAAAAATCACCCTGGCAGGCTCAAAAATTCTGCACCGGGATGATCCGAAGGTGGTGGTAGAATTGGGTGCCAATATCAACCCTCTGACAACATTCCCATCCCCCATGTATCAGAATGTCCTGAACGTGACCTTGAATGCCGGCGTCTTTGATGTCGATTATGTGGCTATTTGTTCAGCTCTGATTCGAGTAAGTGCTTTAGAAACCTGTGGGGTACTGGATGAAAACTTTTTTTTGATGTGGGATGATATGGAGTGGGGCATGCGAATGCGACGCCACGGTTATCGAGTGGTTGCAACAAATGCCTCCTCAGTTATTCATCCTGGCTTTTCAGAGCGCTCGATTTCCTGCATGTTTGTTTATTATGCATGGCGGAACCACCTTTACTTTATTAGCGCCACCTACACGGGTTTGAGACGGATCGCTTATATCTGGTATGTCTCGTGTTTGCTACATGCCAACCTTATACGCTCCTGCCAAGAGGAATCCACCTTGCCGTATTCAAAGGCATTTGAATATGCCTTTTTAGATTTTTTCACCGGTAATTTTGGCCAATGCAAGCGGCTTCTGAATTCGTTTTCTAATTCTGAAAAAAGCTTAAATCGCGACGCAACGCTGATCGAAACCCGAAAAATAATACTTTTATCTGCAGACCAACCTGTCGACCGAATAAAAAAAATAATAGATAATTTTAAAATGAAATCCCCAAACATTCGTCTCATCCTTTTAGTCAGTCATCTGCGGCAGCATCTTTATTCTTGGTGGAACCCGGATGATTTGTGGATAGACAAAGGGGTTATCAGCGAAATTGCCATTGGGTTGAAAATGAAAAGGGAAAAAGTAAATACCGCTTTGATTTTCAATGGAGTCCGGCCCAGATTATTGTTAACTTTGGCCGAGGAGCTTTGGATCATTTCCGATACCGGATCTTGTTTAAATAAATTAACTCCAAAATTTTTATATCGATATAAATTAGTTATGAACAGATTGTATGTAAAGATTCATGGCTATACCACGGGTTCCGCAAAGGCGTTTCGTGCAATTTTAAAAAGCAACATTTTTAAAGTGGTAGCTGAGTCACGCCGCCAGTCTATTATCTGCCGATAAATCGCCCAAACGATTCTCGAGTTTAATGATGTCGGAATACGTTGCCGCTATCGTTGTTACCTTTAACCGTAAGGAATTACTTTTAGTCTGCATATCAGGTTTATTGAACTTAGACTCAACTCTAAAAAATATCATAATCGTGGACAACGGCTCAACCGATCGGTCCTTCAATACTTTAAAGCAAGAACGCTTTTTCGAAGAACCTCGCATAGCCTACCTGTTGTTGGGGACCAATTCGGGAGGGGCCGGGGGCTTTTGCGAAGGAATACGTTATGCGTATGAGAAAACCGATTGTGACTGGTTTTGGTTGATGGATGATGACGCTATTCCGCATCCCGATGCTTTGGATAGATTAATGGCGGTCGCCGATGACGAAAGAAATCTTTATGGCTCTACACCGGTTTGCGACAAACAACTATCCTGGGCCGTTACGATTCAGGACTCAAATGGCAAGCGTCGTATAGAAGAAGCGGCATCCATGCCCGATCGTGCAGAAGTAGAGTTTTTACCATTTCTGGGTCTTTTGGTTCATCGGCGATTGGTCGAGAGAATCGGTTTTCCGGATCCGGGATATTTCATCGCAGCGGACGATGTGGAATATTCTGTAAGAGCCCGAAAAACCGGCGCGAAAATTATTCAGGCCGGGAGAAGCCGGATCGAGCACCCTGCTGCTTCCACCTACCGGATAAACGCACTTGGAAAAACTTTCTACTGTTTGAAACTTCCCCCATGGAAACGCTATTACGACACCCGGAATCGGCTTTTGCTGTCCCGCACTTACTTCGGCAGGCGTCTTTATACCGAAACAATCCCTAGCTTGTTGTTTCGCCTGCTCGGGGCGTTGTTCTTCGAGCCCCATAAAGGCCGACAATTATGGGCCTTTGCCGCAGGCTGCATCGACGGCCTGCTCGGGATCAAAGGCCCGCGGCATGAGTTTTGGCACATCCATCATTAGCGGGTAATGAAATCCACTCAATTCCCAATCCCCATCAAGACCTTTTCCATCCTCACCGCCTGATCTGCCCAGGTTGGAATAAGCACTCGCGGCACCACTGGCTTAACCAGCTGCTTTCGAATTCGCTCTGCAAGCTCGCGGGAATCATTCGGCGGGAAGAGACATTCCGGATAACCAGAAAACATCCGACCCATCGCGCCGACATTGGCAACCACTAAAGGTATGCGCATTGCGGCCATTTCATAAGCCTTTTGTGGAAAACTGTATCGCCCAAAACTTGTATCCTGCAAACAAATGACACCGACATCCAAGGCTGCATAAAAATCCGGAATTTGGCTGTGCCGGAGCCGGCCCAAATAGTGAATCCGGTTTCCCGTCGGAATGGTCGACGTACGCCAGGCATCTCCTGCTATCGCCAGATGAACATTGGGATTGTTCTGTGAAACGATTTCAAAGCCTTGATAGAGCCGATCGATCCCGCGAGAGTAGTCCAACGCCCCTGCCGTTCCTACCAGCTGAACGCCGGTCGGTAATCCCAAACGCAATCGAGCGCCTATACGGTCTTTGGGTTTAAATTGATCCGGCCCGATAGTGCTCTCGATGGTGGTGATGCAGCCAGTGGCGCGATAGACCCTTCGAACTCTTTCGGATAGAAGGTCGCTGACGCAGAATACTGCATCCGCTTCTCGTACGGCGTCACGGTAACTTCTTTTCAAAAATGGAGCCTTGGTTAAACCGAAGCTTTCAAAGTTGTCGTAGAGATCGACGGCATAGGGAACTTTGAATCGGCTGGAAAAGCACCTGGCGAGAACAATATGCAGCGAATCGGATGCTCCGATGATGATTTGCGGATTAAACTGGCGAAGGAGTCCGGTCGTTTTGCGGAGGTATCTAGCAAAACCCGGTATCAACATCCGACCGATGTTTGATGATGCCCAATCGAGTGTTCCTGGTTTTGCCTCGTGAAAAAATTTTCCCGAGGAGGCACTCCGGTAGCTCAGGCAGATTCCCAATATATGATGCCCAAGGCGCGCCAGTTCGCGCGGCAGTTCATATAGCCTTGCATAGCGGTCCTCGATAACATCGTGCCGCATATACCGGCGTTTACAGAGAAACGCGATTTGCATGTCAGGGGTTCCGCTGGATCAGTCCGGCTGCGGTATTCAAAGCCACATCCACCACTTCATCCATGTTGTAATAGCGGTATTCGGCAAGTCGTCCAACGAAGGTAACATTGGGTTCCTCCATTGCCAGTTCTTGATAGCGTTTCAATAAATTTTCATTTTCTGCGCGAGGAATAGGGTAATACGGATCACCTGTTTCTTTGGGGTATTCATACATGATGGAAGTTCCGGGGTGTTTCTGGCCGGTCAGGTGTTTGAATTCAGTGATCCGGGTATAGGCATGATCATTCGGGTAGTTGACCGTGCCGACCGCCTGGAATTGGTTTGTCTCCGAAAGATGGACATGATCGAAATGCAAGGAACGATAAGACAGTCTGCCGTAGCAGTATCGAAAATACGAGTCGATAGGTCCGGTGTATACGATGTGCTTTGCCTTTAGGGTGCTGCGCAACGATTCAAAATCGGTTTTGAGCTCAACACGGATGTTGCGATGCTTAAGGATATTTCGAAACATCGCCGTGTAACCTGATTTGGGCATTCCTTGAAACGTGTCTGTGAAGTAACGATCGTCAGTGTTCGTGCGAACCGGGATCCGAGCGGCGACACCGGCCTTCAGTTGATCCGGCTCCAGTCCCCATTGCTTTCGGGTGTAATTCAGATAGAAGATTTCATATAGTTCTCTCCCAATCGTGCTTAAAATCAAGTCTTTACTGGTAGATATGGATTTTCGTGGTTCTCTAGCTTGTTCAAAAAAAGCTTTGGCTCCGGCCTCATCCAGGTTAAGATCGTACAGGAGATTCAGAGTGTCCCGGTTGATTGGGAAGGGGTACAGCCGTCCGTTGATGCTCGACAAAACCCGGTGCTCATAATTTCGCCACTCGGTGAATCGGGAAAGATATTCAAAGACATGTTGCCGGTTGGTATGAAAAATATGGGGCCCGTAAGGATGAATTAGCACTCCAAATTGATCGTGTTCATCAAAGGCGTTGCCGGCGATATGAGGACGCTTGTCTACAATGAGCACCTTTTTGCCCGCGTCCGCGAGCCTCTCCGCCATCACGGAACCCGCAAACCCTGAACCTACAATTAGGATATCGTGCTTGTCCAAAAAGACTGCCCCCGGCCGGCTGGCTATCGGCTAAACCGATGGATGAGGTTGATGGAGCTCAATATTTTGTTTGAATAGACCTTCTAACCACCACAAGGTGTTGGTAACTTTATTGTCTTGAGTGCCTCGTAAGTTTCCAATTCTCCAGGCAGCGCCAATCGGTTTAACTGTTTAACATTTTTTCTATTTTTCCCCTAAAATCCAAAGCGATGGATTCCCAGTCGAAATTCTTAATTACATGTTGCCTTCCCTCAAAAACCATTGAAGATTTAAGTTTGGGATTCGATAAAATCCTTATCACGGCTGAGGCTATCTCATTGGGCCTTTTCTGCCGGACAACTATTGCCGTTTTTCCGTCCTGGACAATATCCATCATCGCAGGCAAATCGGTTACCACGGTAACGCAGCCGCAACCTATGGCTTCTACTAAAACCAGCCCAAAACCCTCCCGGTCTCCGTCACCGCTGACCACCGAAGGGAAAACCACAATTCCGGCTCTCTGGTAAATGCACGGAAGCCGTTCATTTGGCAGCGCACCCAAAAACTCGACTCGCCCTCGCAGGCCCAACTGACCCGATATCTTTTCAAGCCCGATGCGGTCCGGTCCGTCCCCGACTATCGTAAGATGCACCTGAGGAAATCGTTCCGCAATTTTTGGGATTGCCTCCAGAAGGTAACGCAGCCCTTTCTTTTCCACCAAACGCCCCACAAAAAGCAGCATCTGGGCGGCCGGCGGATCGCTCGGCGGAATAAAGCGATGCTGTAAATCGACCCCCATCGGGATCACAGAAATTTTTTGCGAGTCGATTCCAAGCTTTACCAAGTCTCCGTGCATCGACTGACTCACCACGGTCAGGTGGTCGCAGCCGGCAGCAACTATCCTTTTTATACGCTTAAAAACGGGGCCTTTCAGTCCGTAAAGATCACCACCGTGAGAGGTGCAAAGCACCTTGACTCGTCGCCTAGCCAGAGCCCGCGAAAAAAGAGCGATCAGCCCCTGCGGGAATAGCCAGTGCGCATGAATTACCTGAATGTGCCGACTTGTGATGAGGCGAACTGCGGCCGCCAATTGCGTCAAAAGAAAAAATGGTGCCAAGCCGATGACCCAGGGCGATTTCTTAAGATTTGCCAGTATCCCGCCCCGGTATGCCAGAATCTCAAGCCAGTCGGGTGCATACCTGAAGCGATGGACGTAAACTCCGTCAAGCATCTCACTTGCCTTGCTTCCTGGGGCATGCGGGGCAAGAACGTGCATATCGAATTTGCCACAAAGACGGCGGGACAGTTCGTGAACGAACGGAGGTTCCTCATCCCCTTTCCAGCGGGGATAGGTGGATGTCAACACCAAAACGGAGGATCGCGACGCAGTATTGCTCACGCAGAGGGGTCCAGACTTTCGGCTTTTGCGGGAATGGACCGAACGCTGCCAGATTGGGCCTGGGGAGCGACGCGCGGCGATTCGGAGCGATCAGGAACTTCATAAACCAAGCGAACGCGTTCGGAGCCGCGCCGCTCAAATCGCATCTGGCAGACCTGTTCCGAGATAAGGCTCATCATAAAAATAGTGATGGAGGTGGTGAACAGGAGAGCGCTCATATTCGTAAAGCGACCTTCAGTAATGAACGTATGCGCATACCAGAAAAGCCCTAAAAAAAACATGAAAAAACTCACCGGGAGAAATACTCTCATCGGGGAGTAGAGCGTGCAGATTTTCACGATAATCATAAAAAACCGTATGCCGTCTTGAAAGAATTTGATTTTGCTGTGTCCCCGGTTGCGCTGCCGGGCCTCGATGGAAATATATTTCACGGATCTGCCAGACCTAAGGACGCCAAGCGTAATAGTCGTCGGGTATGAATAGGTGTTCGGCAGCAGGTAAATGAAGCTCCGAGCTAAGTCGGCCTTAATGGCACGGAACCCTGACGTCAGATCTTGGATAGGAAACTTCGCCACGTAGGAGCCAAACCAGTTGTAAATCCGGTTGCCGAATGCACGCCCGACGGATGCCTGGCCGCCTTTGACGCGAGCCCCGACGACCATATCGTATTCCGGAAGGAAGTCGAGCAGCTTTTGAATATCCGAGGGATTATGCTGGCCGTCGGCGTCCATGAACACCAGAATGCCGCCGGTTGCAACCCGGATCCCGCTTTTAATGGCCGCCCCGTTGCCGATGTTGTAAGGATGGCGGTAGACGTTGGCGCCCTCACGCTGGGCCGCCTGTGCTGTGTCGTCCGTTGAGCCGTCATCGATCACGATTACTTCGGCGTCCGGATAGAGCTCGCGCAATTGCCGGATAACAAGGCCGATGCTCTGCGCCTCATTAAAGGCAGGCATGATTATGGATAGTTTCTCGGCTTCCATCAGGCGAACCGTGTTCTCGGAAGAATGGGTGATATAAATCTACACTTAACGCTTGCTCTTTTCAAGATCATCCTTCGATTACTTCAAGGAGAACGTAGCCATGGCCTTGATAAAGACTCTTGAAGTGCTGTTGAAAAAGCGCCTGGAGGATTCGTTTCTCGCGTTCACCGAACTGGGAATCCACCCATGGGTTGAACATCCCGGCTCGCACCAACAGGTGGGAAATACCTTGGCGTACCAGCGCATCGCGAACATTTTTCGGCGACTGGCTCGTGTTGATTAAACTGCGGAAAAGTTCCGTGCTGGAAATCGTTTCTCGGTCGATATAGTAAATCCGGTTTCCGTTGAACAGGACCAGAATCCTTGCATCCAGAGGCAGATGCCGGTTCGCGAATGAGATCGCCGCGTATTCCGGCCGGTATTTCTGGATATACTCATCGCGCGACACTTCCCCGTTCAAATATCTCCAGGGCTCGATGATGCTAAACTGCCGCATCAGGTATGCCCCATTCAATCCCAGCAAGCCTAGCACGCTGATTCCGAAGGCCGCAAGCGCCACGGTACGAAAATTCCCCGAAAAACGAGATCGGCAGAATCCCGCCAGATCGTCGATGCCGATGACCGCCAAAATCACCAGCGGGGGAATGATGGGGCTGACGTACCGGATCCGCATGTCCACCAGAAAAAAGGCAAAGAGCAGATGAAGCAAGGCGAACATCCCCATCACCCGCATTTCCATCCTGAACCGCGAAGAACGGCTTCGCCCCTTGAACGCAAGCAATGCCGAAAGCGGAAAAACCAATAGGTAGGGATTGAGTTGGCCATCGAAGAGCCGGGGATTGTCGTCTTGCCCATGGATGAAGATCCGCAGGGGGATTGCCAAAATCTCAAACAGACTCTCGCCGAAGACAATTTTCCGCACTGCAAAATGCCCGAACCCAGCACCTCTTCTGTAATCAGCAGCGTCGCTTTCGCCGGACTCTTCGGCCCCTTCTCTCTCTGCCGCACGGTCATTGCTCGAAGCGACGGCTGGGCTGAAAACATGCTGGGCCATCGGGTAGATGGGGTTTCCGGTCCATATGAAATTGCGGATCATCCAAGGGGAATAAACGAGCATTGCGACTATAGCAAACAATGCGGTCCAACCCAAGGGCCTAAACGCACTGCGGCCGCCGGTAGGCCGGGGCGAATTCTCTCGGTTCGGAGCGAGTGGGTCAGGGTCTGGTTCTTGATATAGAAATGGCACCGCTATGGCCAGCAGAAAGCCTGACAGCATCCCATTGGGCTTTGTCCCCAGGCACAGGCCGGTGAAAATGCCGGCCAGCAGTAAATGCCGCAGCCGAAAATTCGTTTCGGACCAGCGTAGGAGTTGCAGCAGGGACGCCGTTGAAAAGAAGACGAGCCCCAGGTCTACATACACGGTGACGGAAAGCTTGATGATAACCGGCAGGGACAAGAACAGCAATGCCCCCAGCATGGCGTAAAACCGGTTGTCGAGTTTGCGTCGCAGGTAGGAAAAGATCAGGCCGGCAGTGAGCAGTGCAAATGCGAAGTGGATGTATTTGGGAACAGTGTCGTTGTCGAAATAAAGCGGGATCAGGTAGAGCAAATCCAGGTTCATCGGATAATATGAAAAGAGCACGTGAGAGATTTCGTACATCCCGCCGTGTTTGAGGTAGAGCTTGGGAACCGCCAGATGGTGGGTCAGCGCGTCGCGGTCAATTGGCGGCACAACGGATAGCAGCAGCACGCAAGCCACCAAAGATGCAAGTGCGGCGACCACGGCGCCGTGCATTAGGTGGCTTAGCCTGGACATTTGATAGGTATTTTTCTGCATTGAAAGTTACGAGTATGACATCAAAGCGTTTCCACGCGCCGGCATTTTCAGGCCTGATTCCTCGGCCGCATCAATCCGTAGGCGCCACTTCCATCAAGGGTTTTAGCACCTCGGCAGGAAGAATACCCTCGTAAATCCGTCCGTTGATCAGATAGCTGGGAGTTCCTACGATCCCGAGTTTCAGCCCCTCGTGGATGTCTCTCTTCAGAAACAGGCGGTAGGGCGTATGTTGAAAGGCGGCGGACAGCTTCCCAGCGTCCAGCCCGGTTGCGGCGGCAGCCTCCGCCAACCGGATCGAACCAGGCTCCGCCCCGGCCATGGAAAAAAGCCAATTGTTCATCTCGAAGAACTTACCGTGAAAGGCTGCATGGACGGCCAGAATCGCCATTCGGCCCGAGCCGACGTGGAATCGTTGATTGACGATGGGGTTGAACTCGTGGTCCATGGGGAAATGGCGGTGAATCAACCGGATCTTTCCCGGATAACGAGTCAACAATTGAATCAGATGGCGGTGCATCTTACGGCACTGAAAGCATTGGTAATCGGTGAACTCCATGATTTCAAGTTGGGGATTCTCGGAACCGGTCCAGGGATACCCTTCCGCCGTCATACCGGAAGGAAGATCCACCAGCATGCCATCTGGCTTGATTTCCCAGTAGGCCGGGAACAAAAGGCCGCTTAGAATAAGGCCCACTCCGAAAAGGATAAAGGCTGGGCCGCTCCAGCGCCGGTTTCCCCAGAGAAACCGAAGGTCTTTTACGAGGGCTGCCCCAACCGGCTCGAGCTGAAACCGGCGGCGGATGATCCAGATCAGGAAAACTAGAAAAAAATTAATCCCGTAGGTAGCGATGCACAGGATACACCAGGTTTCAATAATGAACGCAGAGATGATTGCAAATCCGATGCTTGCCAGGCTTCCGCCGCAGGCAACCACCAAACTGAGCGTCCACGCGCGTCGCCGTTCGGCGGACGGCAGGGTCGAAAAGAGCACGAGGATCAGAATGAAGCTGTAGGCTGCCACCCCCCAAAACGCCAAAGGCAGTCCCCACCACACGGCAAACTGCGACTGGGAGACCGTGTCACAGTTGATCGATTTGGAGATTGCGCAGAAACTCTGGTAGCCGGGGTCGGTGTGAACCCGGTAGTGGGAAACCGTCAGGTAAGCTGAAACCCCAAGGCCTGCAAGGCACAGCACCAGCACGGTGATTAGATAGGTATGGTAAGCGAGAAGCCGGCCTCGTTTTTTCCGCAACCAGCCCATAGTTACGCGGGATCCGCTATACAGCGAATTTTTCAGATCCGTTTCAATTTCCATATTGGATTGACCGCTACCCGGCTTGCGGGCGCTTCGATACTCGGTGCTGTTGTGCGCTTGCCTGTGATGAAATCCAATCGACAAGCTTTTGTTTGGAGTCCGAGTCCATCAAGCCGTCATCAAGGATATGGTGGATCCAGGGCTCGATTTGTTCGGCTGATACTTCAACCAGAAATTCGAGTGCAAGTTCAGAAGCGGCGGCTTCCTGTTCGGTCTTGAGCTTGCAATCGATCATCCACAGCAACGCTCTTCTATCACCTGGTTCCATGTCGACGGCCCTTCTTAAAAACCATTCGGCGCTTTGAAAGTCGCCGGCGAACGCCATGGCGATGCCTATCTGAGTGTAGGCCTTGTTGGAGTAGGCGGATTGCCCCAACCACAATCCCAGTCGACTCAAGGCTTCCTCTATCCTGCCCATTTTGAGTAATACTTGGGAAAGGGTGTAGTGGTATTCGAACTTATAGGGTCGTCGCAAGACCAGGGATGAGATTACGGCGTAAGCCTGATCGAGATCATCTGACCGGTAGAGAAGGATCGATTTTAAATGCTGAGCCTGCTCGAAATCCGGACAGAGGGCCAGGGACTTATCCACGTGTTCGCTCGCCTTGGACAGGGCTCCCACCAACTTATAGTAGTGAAGAGCAATATTGATGTGCAATAGACTCTTTGTCACCAAATTGTAATCTTGGAGCTCCAAAGCCCTGTGGTATAAGTTGAAGGCCTGGCGGTAATCTCCTTTCCTCTCATAGTATTCGAAGGCGAGATTGGCCACGGGCCGCAAGGATAGGGGGGCTTTTCGAGCCGCGTCCTCCCAGAACGTTTGTGAATCCAACCACGCCATATTTCGGACATGCGTTCCCACGCCTAGACCTGCGACCCAACAGACGACAAAGCCAATTACCACGTATTGGACTATGGAGTTCCGGGACCGATAATGCGTAATAATCCATATGAGGCCCATAGCGACGGGAACAAATAGAAACAAGGATGGCAGGTAATTCCGGTGTTCGAAGATCAGTTCCAGTCCATAAATGCTCGACTCAACGGCATGATTGAGAAAGAAAAAAAGGATTGCGAAGCTTAGAAACGGACGCTTCCGAATCTGCAGAAACCCAAATCCTATTAAACCGACCACAAAGAGGAGCGCAGGCAATGTCGTCCACGGATCTAACAATGAACGCGACAAGTCCACGTCGTGCACGATAGAGAGCCGAGTCGGAATCGGGTAGAAGATCTGGCTGATATAGAAAATAACGATGCGCGGCTGCGTCATCAGCCGTTGATTTAGTGAAAATAGCCGACCGTTGTAACCCAATAAAGACGAGAGGTCTCTATGAAGAGCTAACCAGAGGCCTCCGATCAAAACTACTAAAAGACTTATTGCGACTAAGAACCGAGCACGGCGGCGGACGGAGGGTTTATCCCAATCCGCAAAAAAAGTGAATTCCAGCAGTATCAATGCGACCGGCAGAAGGATAACGTTTTCTTTGCTCCCCAAACCAGCGCATAGGCTCACCCCTGTTAGTGAATAAAAAAGCAGGCGGCGCAAAAAAGTTGCCGACGTCCGGGCAAGGAGGAAACACCAAATTCCTGTCAGGTAAAAAAAGCATGCCAGAGAAGCCATTCGCTGGACGATGTATACGACAGCTTGGGTATGTATGGGGTTAAGTGCCCACAGCAGTGCCGCCAATAGTGCGATGCCGCCCTCCTGTCCGCTATAAGCCCCCCTCATGTTGGGTGTCCGAAGTAAGCCGCGGATAACGAAAAACAAAACAAGTGCTGTCAGGATATGGATTAGAATGTTGACCAGCCGATACCCGACAGGAGAATTTTGCCCGACGAACCAGTTGAGCGCAAAAGTCAAGTGGGCAATCGGGCGGTTGAGGCGAGGACATCCCTCTTGGTCTAAATGCAGGGGCGAAAAAAAAGTCTCATACAAAGTTTCTATTTGAAGATCCTTGACATGCAAGCGAGAGTTTTCAAGGATATTCTGATTATCATCGAGCGTCCAGATGGCATCCAAGCTGTTGGAATAAGCGAGGCCAACCGAAACGAAAAGAAACAAAGCGGCCCAATATAGCCCACGCGAATTCGAACGCGCAGATGCAACCTTCGCCGTTTTGATGTCAGGCGCCATTGTCAGGTTTCTTGCTTTCAATAAACCATCCCCGCCTCAACGGTAAGGAATTTGATCCGCGTTGATCAAAGCAAAAAAAATGCCAAGAGGGAGCATCAAGCTCCCTCTTGGCATCAATACAGAATTCGGTTGAGAAATATTTGAGTTACGGGCTAAGTTAGTTCCCGGTCATGTATTTGACTGTCTGGTTGCCAGTCCAACCGTCCTTGGTAGCGGTAGCCGCCATGGCATCGCGATACTTCTGTGGGCATCTCGTGCTGACGTCTGTGACGGTAATGATGATCCGATCCACCGTGCCGCCAATGGTTCCGGTGTTAGTTCCACTCATAGCTACATTTACACCGCTGCCTAACGAGGGAAGTGTAAGATTGGTCGGAATGGCGAAATAATCTGCAATCGCCGCAGCGATGCTGTTGGCGTCGGACTCGGCCCGGCTGCAGAAGCTCTTGTTGCGGTATTCAATGAAGTTCGGGATGGCGATCGCGGCCAGAATACCGATGATGGCGATGACGATCATGAGTTCGATCAGGGTGAAACCTTTTTGATTCCTCTTAAACATTTTTTGCTCCTCTCTTAAGTTTAGTTGGGTTGATGTTGAGTGAAATTGGGTTGATGTTTTATTCTTATCCTTATCCTTTTCCTTACCAAAGCTTTCAAAGTGTATTGTTTCGTTCCCGCCCCTCCTTTTGCTTCTGTTCGTTTTTTTCCGTCGTTTGTCAGCCTGATTCTTAGCAAGTGACGTGCCAAGTCATGTTAGGCCGATTAAATAAGCGCTTATTTATCTGAAAATATTTATAAAAAAGACCATTATTGTTTTCCGAATCGCTAAGTATTGACGCTTGCTGGGCGCTTGAACTGACTTTTTTTGCGGGCTTGCTGCCGAAATTTGTCACCGGACCCCTGCTCCATTATTCTTTGAAACGAATTCGCTACAAACGTTAAATCGGCAGAGATGAGAAAAACTTTAGGTCGAACCGAATGGAAGCCAGCCCAAGTCTATGCGGTTGTGAGCACAGCTTGCTACCATACGAAATAGGTTTTGTATGGTACCATTGAATGGAGGGTGGTGAATGCCCTTGCGGAAAATGGAATCTTTAGGGTGGGCGGTGTTCTTGTCGGCACCATTGCCTACAGGTGCATCGTCAATTTGCTGGGCGTCAAGCTTCTTTCTGCGAATGGAGATTTAGCGGCATCCCAACGTGCCTTTTTGTAAATATATGATTTAACCAGATTCATAAACGTTCGACAAATCATGTTTCCCTACTCCAGGCTCAGCTTTTCGAGCCGGTAGCGCAGAGAGCGGAAGCTTATACCGAGAAGGTCGGCGGCCCTGTTCTTGCTGCCGTTGCTGCAATCCAGGGCTTTTTTGAGGTAGGCCGCTTCGATCTCTTCGAGGATCGAATCCAGCGCAACCCCTTTGGAGACCTCGTCCACGTCGAAGCGCCGGTCCTTGACGCCTTCGATCCAGCGCCGCTTGTGGACCGCCAGGGCCAGGCTGTCCGGAAGGATGATGTTGGTCGTGGATAATGCCACGCTGCGCTCCAGCAGGTTCTCCAGCTCGCGGACATTTCCGGGAAAATCGTATTTAAGCAGCATGTCCAGCGCGTAGGAGGACAGCTTGCTGATCTCCTTGCCCATCTCCCGCGCGTATTTCTCCAGAAAATGCTGAGCCAATGGTTTAAGATCCGCCTTGCGCTCCCGCAAAGCAGGCACTTTGATTTCGATCACGTTGAGCCGGTAGAAAAGATCTTCGCGGAATTTGCCGGCGATGACCTCCTTTTCCAGGCTTTTGTTGGTGGCCGAGACGATGCGGATGTCGACCGAAACGTCTTCGGTGCCGCCCACCGGGCGCACTGTTTTCTCCTGGACGGCGCGCAGGAGCTTGACCTGGATCGGAAGGCTCAACTCTCCGATTTCATCAAGAAAAATTGTCCCCCGGTGGGCCTCCTGAAAAAGGCCAGGCTTGTCCTGGATCGCGCCAGTGAAAGACCCCTTCTTATGGCCGAAAAGCTCGCTTTCCATCAGGGTTTCGGGAATACCGCCGCAGTTGATGGCAACAAACGGCTGCCCCCGACGGTCGCTTTCCAGGTGGATCGCCCGGGCGATCAGCTCCTTGCCGGTGCCGCTTTCGCCCGTGATCAGCACGTTGGTCTTGGTCTTGGAGACTTGGCGGATCATTTTATAGATATGCTGCATAGCCGGGCTGTTGCCGACGATCATCCCGAAGTTCAGGCTGCGCTTGAGTTCGCCGTGCAGCAGCTCCTTCTCCTGCTCGATGGTCCTGAGCTTGAGCGCCTTGGCCACCGTTTCCATGAGTTCGTCTTTGTTGAAGGGCTTGGGGACATAATCGTAAGCGCCTTCGTTCATGGCCTCGACGGCGATTTCGGTGGACGCGTAAGCGGAGATCATGATGACCACCGTGTCGGGGTGCTGCTTTTTGCAGGCCCGCAGGACGTCCAGCCCCGAGATGTCGCCCAGGCGGATGTCACACAACAGCAGATCGTAGCTGTTCGGCCCGACCAGCGCAACGGCCTTGCGGCCGTTTTCAGCGCAGTCTACGCGGTACCCTTCGCGCTTGAACATGTACTCGAGCAGCTCGCGCATGCTCAGCTCGTCGTCAACGATCAGGATGTGGGGCGTGGTATCGGTCATGCGGGATTATCAAGCATGGATATTGTGAAATAAGGCCTTCCAAAAATCGATTTCGGAATCCCCCTCTCCCCCTTTGCCAAAGGGAAAAAGGAAGGAAAGATGCGGCGCGACGCGGCCTCCTTCCAATGAAGTTGAAATTTTTCCTGTGGGAGCGGCATGTTGCCGCGATGATAGCGTGGCTGGAAGCCACTCCCACAAGGACGACACTTCATTACCGATAAGATGGCGCCGCGCGCCCTAACATGTTTTTTATTATATGCGATGGGAAAGAAGTTGTCCAATCAACAGAGACAACTATTTCCGATCAAGGCAAGCAAAATCATTTCAAATCCAATAGATAATTTTCAGGCTTTCTCAGAAAGCCTGAAAATTATCTTTGAAGACGATCCGTCCGGCGACCATCGTCATGACCGGCTTGCCTTTCGCTTGCATGCCGGCGAAAGGCGAGTTGCGGCTGCGGGATTTGAACTGCGAGGGGTCTATGATGTATTCGAAGTTGGGATCGATTAATGTGATATCCGCCGGCATCCCCACCCGCAGCCCGCAGGGAATGCCAAGGATCTGAGCCGGGATGCTGGACATCTTCGCGATCAGCCCGGTGAGGGACAGAACCCCGTCGGCCACCAGGCTCAGGCTGACGGACACGGCGGTTTCAAGGCCGATGATCCCGTTCGGAGCTTTTTCCAGACCTGCGGCTTTCTCCTCGGGAGAATGGGGCGCATGATCCGTGGCGATGCAGTCGATGGTGCCGTCGGCCAGCCCCTGCTGGACCGCCAGCCGGTCCTCCTCTGATCTGAGAGGCGGGTTCATTTTGGCATCGGTGCCGTGCCGGCGCACGGCCTCGTCGGTCAGCATGAAATAGTGCGGTGCGGTCTCCGCCGTCACCCGCACTCCCCTGTCCTTTGCCGCCCGAATCGCCCGCACGGATTCGCGCGTGCTCACGTGGGCGATGTGGACCGGAGCGCCCGTCAGTTCGGACAGAGCGATCTCGCGTAAGACCATAATGCTCTCGGCGGCATTGGGTATGCCGGCAACCCCCAGTTCCCGCGCCACCGGGCCTTCATTCATCACGCCGCCCTCGACGAGGTAGGGATCTTCGCTGTGGGAGATGACCGGCATTTTGAGCGCCGCGGCCTTTTCCATCGCCAGGCGCATGATGCGGGAGTCCAGCAGCGGTCGTCCGTCATCGGAAATCGCTGCGGCACCGGCTGCCTTCAGGGTGTCGTAATCGCAGGCTACGCGCCCTTCGAGTCCCTTGGTGATAGCCGCCACCGGGTACACCCGGGCCAGGCCCGCCTCGCCGGCGCGCGATAGGATGAATTGCGTGACGCTGGCGTCATCGTTGACCGGGCGGGTATTCGCCATGCAGCAAACCGCGGTGAAGCCTCCGCAAACCGCCGCGCGGCAGCCGGACGCGATGGTTTCCTTGTGCTCGAATCCCGGTTCGCGCAGATGGACATGCAGGTCGATCAGGCCGGGGCTGGCGATCTTGCCGCGAGCGTCAATAATCCGGATGCCCTGGTGCGGAGATTTTGACGCCTCGTCTTTAGGGAGCGGGGAGCCGGTCGGAACCACGGCGGCAATTTTGCCGTCAACCACATGGATGTCGCCGGTGCCTTCAAAATGCCCCGGGTCGATGATCCTGCCGCCCGTGATATGCAAGTTCATGAAAAGGACTCCTGGTGGGAGAATACGGAAGTCTTGTTGGGTTCGTTGCTTATCGCCCCGCTCTAAATGCGGGGCGATTATATTTTTCGGCCGGCGGCCGAAAAATCAATGCAGCAGGCCGGCGAGCCGGTTCCAGCGCACCTTGAAGTCGTCGCTGTCCCAGGACCAGTAAATGATGAAGGCCTTCCCGCTGACGTCGCGCACGGGCACGAACCCCCAGAAGCGGCTGTCGAAGCTCTCGTCGCGATTGTCCCCCATGACAAATAGCGCGCCCTTGGGCACCGTGATCGGTCCGAAATTATCGCGCGGTTTGAGACTGCCGGCGATGGTTCGGGGGTCGTTGTACACCCCAACATCATGATTGAGCCGCTTTCCGTTGATGTAGATCGTCTTGTCATGAATCTCGACCACATCCCCTGCCACTCCGATCACCCGCTTGATGAAATCCTTGCGCGGATCCACGGGAAATTTGAAAACCACGATGTCCCCGTGCTGCGGATCGCCGACCGGAAGGATCACTTTGCCGATGTAAGGGATTTTGACCCCGTAGCTGAATTTGTTGACGAGAATGTGGTCACCGATCTGCAGCGTGGGCTTCATGGAGCCGGAGGGGATCTTGAAGGCCTGGACCACGAAGGTCCGTATGAAGAGCGCGATCACAATGGCGATGAGAATCGCTTCGACATTCTCCCGTAAACGGCTGCGTTTGGGAGCATCGCCGTCGATAAGCGCCGCATTTTCCGTTTTCAAATTCCTGCTTACCTTTCTTTTTTTTCAAGGGCTCCTCCCTACTGCCCTGCCGGGGTCTCGGCAATAGACCGGCCATTCATCCGGCCCCGACTGTGGCTCCTTGAAAAAAAAATGATGTTAAAACCTTTAAGAAAATATTGCTGTAGACACCGGCGGCCACATCGTCCAGCACGATGCCCCATCCGCCCGGCGCCCTGGCTTCCAAAAAACGCGCCGGGAAAGGCTTGATGATGTCAAAAACCCGGAAAGCGATGAAGCCCGCCGCCAGATTGAACGGCGTCGCAGGCATGCCCGCCAGCGCGACCACCATCCCTGCGATTTCGTCGATCACGATGCAGGCTGCATCTTTTTGGCCCAACAGCCGCTCGGCCCGGCCTGCAACCCATACCGCAAAGAGAATCAGCGCCCCGACGATTAACGCCGTCGCGCCAACGCCTATTCCGCTCAGAGCGTAACAGATCGGAATTCCCAGCAGAGTGCCGAATGTACCGGGTGCCCGAGGAACGCGTCCCACCGAAAATCCTGTCGCCAGCGAAACTACCGCTCGATCCCGGAAATTCATGCGCCGCTTGTACCCGCCGGCCGAAGGTTTGTCAAGCGTTCCCCGCCCTGCGATTTCTGGCTATTGCTGAAAGGTCTGCGCGGCCGCCTCCTTTGAAACGGTCTCGTAAACGGCCCTGAGCGGGACCCCCTTTTCGAGCGCGATTCGCCGGCAGACCTCGTATTCGGGGACATAGCGCACCTCGCCGTGAGGATAGCGGATCCGTTTGACGGGAATTCGGCCGAACGAAGAGTCCATCGTCACGTGATCTCTTTCTAATAGGTAACGATCGGCCTCGTAATACCGCACGCCCAGCGAGGTGGTCTCGCTGAGAATACAGCGCGCGATGGCACTCAGCCGCTCCTGGGTGCAAAGCGCCTGCAGCAGGGTTCCGGGCCGGTTCTTCTTCATCTGGATGGGGATCCAGACCACGTCCAGTGCCCCCATCTCGAAGAGCCGATCCATCACATACCCGAAGAACTCCGAGTTCATGTTGTCGATACTGGTTTCGACCACGGCGATGCGATCACGATTGAATCCGGTATCGTCTTTCGGTTGGCTTGAAATTCTTTCTCCCACCAGGATGCGCAGCAGGTTGGGCCCCGGATCAAGGTTGCGGCGCCCGGCGCCGTAGCCGATGCCGGAAACGGTCATGGCAGGCCTTGGGCCGAATGAAGCGGCCGCCGTCGTGACAATGGCCGCGCCCGTGGGCGTGGTCAGCTCGTATTCGATTTCCGTTCCTATAGTGGGCACTCCCTGCAAAAGAGCAGCCGTTGCAGGAGCGGGCACCGGCAGCCGGCCATGCCGGCAGTCGACGAATCCCCGGCCGGTGGGCACGGGGGCGCAGGCGGTCTCGGTGATCCCGAGATGCTGGAAGCCAAGCGCGGTCCCGACCACGTCCACGATGGCATCCACCGCCCCGACCTCGTGGAAATGGACTTCATCCGGCCGGCATCCATGAACGTTGGCCTCAGCCTCTGCCAGCCGCTTGAACATGGCCAGCGCCATCCCCTTCGCAGAATCCGGCAGCGGGCTATTCTCGATCAGCATCCGAATATCGGCGTAGCGGCGGTGGGGGTGTTCATGGCCTGCGTGGACCTCGACCCGTTTGGCGCGGATGCCGTTGTACTCCACATCTGCAGCGGCGATGTCGAACCCGGCCAATGGCAGCCGGGCAATGGACTCCCTGAGCCACGGCAGCGGCACCCCGAGGTGGATCAAGGCCCCCAGGGTCATGTCGCCGCTGATCCCCGAAAAGCAGTCCAAATAGGCCAGCATAATAAATTCGCCTTCGTCGAATATATTTTAAGACAAAACATGATGAACTCGTACAAAGCCATCCGAACCGAGGGCTTTGTAAAGATGCCGAGTTCAAGGCGCGCGGATCTCGCGACGCGAGGCGTACTTTCAGTACGCCGCAGCGGCAGCGAGATGAAGCGCAACGCAGAAATTGGCCTGTTTACGAAGCCATCAAAGCGTGCAGCTGAATGATTTCGAGCAGCAGCTCGGTCGCGCGGGCCATGTCTTCCAGCCGCACGTATTCTCTCACCGTATGAATCTCGCGCATGCCGGTCCCCAATACGCCGAGCGGTATGCCCTTCTCAAAAAAGATATTGGCATCCGATCCGCCGCCGGATATTTTGCTTCTCATCGTCCGGCCGAGATTGGCCGCTGCCTTCTGGGCGAGCGCAACGAGCAGGTGATCCGCGGAGATGCGGGTCCGGGAATAGGAGCGCTTGACTTGAGTCTCCAAGCGCGGAAGGCCGTCTTGCCCCGCAAGCTCCCGATGCTCGGCAACCACCCGCTCGAATGCTTGAACAATCCCGGTAGTCACTCGAGCGAGCTTATCCTCGTCGTGGCTGCGCACCTCGCCCTTCAGGGCGACGAGCGGCGGGACCACATTGGTGGCGACTCCCCCTTCGATCCAGCCGATATTGCATGTTGTTTCCTGGTCGATGCGGCCGATAACAAGTCCGGCCATGGCCTTGGCCGCCAGGTGAATGGCGTTGATGCCCTTCTCGGGATGCGCCCCGGCGTGGGCATCCTTACCGATCAGCCGGATTTCAAAGCGATTGGCAGAGGGGGATTGAACAATGATCCCTTCGGTGTCCGAGCCGTCCAGAACATAGCCGTAGGGTGCGGAAACCAGGCTGAAGTCGAGACTCTTGGCGCCCGCCAAGCCGGTTTCTTCACAGGTGGTCAGGACAATCTCGATCGGACCATGCGGAATTCGATCTTCCTTGAGAACGCTAAGAGTTTCCAGGACCACGGCGATGGCGCTCTTGTCATCGGCGCCTAGAATGGTCGTGCCGTCGCTGGTGAAAACACCGTCCTTGAAAATGACGTTGATCCGCTCCCCCGGCTGCACGGTGTCCATATGGGCGCTCAGCAACAGCGCTGGAGCCTCGCGGGTGCCTTTCAGGCGGGCGATCAGGTTGCCGGTATCGCTTCCGGTGGCAGCTGCGGACGCATCGAAAACGGTCTCAGCTCCCAGCACGCTGAGCCTGTGTTTCAGATCTGAGGCCAGTGCTCCCTCGCGCCGCGATACACTGGAGATCGCCGCGAGAGAACAAAATGCCGCGGCAAGGCGCTCCGCCTTCAGCATGCTTCGCCGCCCGAGTGCGGGGGAATAAGGGATTGACAAAAACCCGAAACCATCTGAATATGCCTTTCGGAAAACTTAGACTGAATCGCTTTCGGAAGTGCGCAGCTGTCTGGTGAAGCTCCCGGACTTCAAATCCGGTGTGGGGCGCTGATACCGTCCCGGGTGGGTTCGATTCCCATGCACTTCCGCCATTTTTTTGTTTAATTTCAAATAGTTATCTTGTTTGAAGATGGCTTAAAACTACTACAAAACTCCTACAAAATCAACAGCTATATTCTTTTTCCTCAGCTACAATTCGCTCCCAAGAAGAACGTTTGATCATCCGGATTTCCTTGCCCTCCTCCAAAACTTCCCGCTTGACTTCCCTTATTGTGTATTGTATACTACACAATATGATTAACCCTCTTGGTGAATATATCCGTGAAAAACGTGAGGCGCTCAGACAGAATGACCGCCGTTACACGCTGCGTCAAGTAGCTGGCCATATCGGCGTTGAACCGTCCTATCTCAGCAAGATCGAGCGTGGGGAAACCAGCGCCTATTTGACCGAGGAAAAGATACGACTATTGGCGGGGTATCTGAATGAGGACCCTGACGTGCTGCTGGCATTAAGCGGCAAGATTTCCCAGGACGTTCAGGAGATCATCAGGAAGCGCCCTCAGCTGTTCGCCCACCTCATTCGGAATTTAAAGCGTATGCCCGACCACACAATTATAAAGATCGTTAGGGAAGTCCGAGACGGCAACTGGTGAAACAAGGGGATTGCCGATGATTGACGACGGTTAATAATAAAGGGGGCTCATTGCGATATAGGAGGCAATTCTTTTCTTTTTTATGTTTTCGGAAATCAGAGTGGGTATTCCGGGCGAAGCCGGCCACCGATTCCGATCGAAAGCGGCCACCGATTCCGACGCAAGGCGGCCACCCCGTCTTGGTCCATTCACGGAGCTGAAAGCGACGCTGGTTAAACCTTCAAACAGCCGGTAAAGAGTACCTCCAAAAAACTCATTTGAGGAGGTTCCATGCCGGCCACGAGGTTAACCATGCGAAAGATCCGTGAAGTGCTACGTCTGACCTTCGACTGTCATCTGACCAAGCGTCAGATCGCCAAGAGCTGCCTCATTGCGAGAAGCACCGTCGCCGAGTACCTCCGGCGGTTTTTCGCCTCCGGGCTCAGTTGGCCACTTTCCCCTGAGACCGACGACGAGATGCTGGAGCAATGCTTGTTCCCGCCGGCCCCCGTCGTGGTCGACAAGCCCCGCGAGCCACTGGACTTCGTCACAATCCACCGGGAACTGCGCCGCAAGGCCGTCACCCTGATGCTCTTGTGGCAGGAATACAAGGCGGCTGATCCCGAGGGCTACCAGTATAGCCAATTCTGCCACCTCTACCATCAGTGGAAGGGGCAGATCGATCCGGTCATGCGCCTGGAGCACCCGGCCGGGGAGACCCTGTTTGTCGACTGGGCCGGGATGACGGCGGACATTTTCGATCCCCCATCCGGAGAAGTTCAACAAGCCCAGATCTTCGTTGCGGTCATGGCGGCCTCCGGCTACACCTACGCCGAGGCCACCGCCACCCAGCAGCTGCCCGACTGGATCGGCGCCCACTGCCGGGCCTTTGCCTTCTTTAACGGGGTCAGCGAGCTTCTGGTGCCCGACAACACGAAAACCGGCATCACCAAGGCCTGCTTCTACGAACCCGACATCAACCCCAGCTACCTGGACATGGCCCAGCACTACGGGACCGCCATCCTTCCGACGCGGGTCCGAAAAACCCCGGGACAAGGCCAAAGGGGAAGGCTCGGTTCTATTGGTCGAGCGCTGGATCCTGGCGCGCATCCGAAACGAGACCTTCTTCAGCTTAAGTGAACTCAACCGAAGGCTGCGAGAGCTGATCGAGGATCTCAACGGCCGGCCCTTCCAAAAATTACCCGGCACCCGGCGCTCGGCCTTCGAGGAGATCGACCGGCCCGCCCTCAAACCGCTGCCGGCTCAGCCCTACCAGTTCGCCGAATGGAAAAAGGCGACCGTGAACATCGACTACCACGTGGAGCTTGAGCGGCATTATTACAGTGTCCCCTACCGGCTGCTCCGAAAGAAGCTCGATCTGCGCTACACCGAGAGCACCGTCGAATGCTTCTACCAAAACACCCGGCTCGCCAGCCACATACGAAGCCACTTGCCCGGCCGGCACACCACCCTCAAGGAGCATATGCCGCCCAATCATCAGCGCTGGCTGGAGTGGACTCCGGAGCGTTTTATCCGCTGGGGCCAGAAGATCGGACCGGCCTGTGCCACCCTGATCCAGACCATCATCAGCACCCGCGCGCATCCCCAGCAGGGCTTCCGCGCGGCTTTAGGCATCTTGCGGCTGGAGAAAAGCTACGATGCCACACGTCTGGAGATGGCCTGCCAGCGGGCACTTGACATCGGGGCTACCAGCTACCGCAGCCTGCAGTCCATCCTCAAAAAAGGCCTGGAGCGAAAGGGGCTCTCCGAGCCGCAGCCGTTACGTGCCATTGAGCACGACAACATCCGCGGCGCCACCTACTACCGCTGAACATAGGAAAGGACACCGACAATGCTCACCCATCCCCTCTATGAAAAACTCGCCCAACTGCGACTGTCGGGCATGCTGCTCGGCCTGAAGGAACAGATGAACTCCCCCGAAGTCGACCGCCTTAGCTTCGAGGATCGCCTGGGGCTGCTGGTGGACCGGCAGATCACCGACCGGGAAAACCACCAGCTCGCCGCGCGGCTTAAAAAAGCCAGGCTGCGACAAAACGCCTGTGTGGAGGATGTCGACTTCCGCCACCGCCGAGGACTGGATCAGGCGCTGTTTCTGCAGTTGGCCCTATGCGCCTGGATCAAAGAGCATCACAATGTGCTCATCATCGGTCCCACCGGTGTGGGAAAGACCTATCTGGCCTGCGCGCTGGCCCACAAGGCCTGTCGCGAAGGATATGCCGCGCTCTACTTCCGCCTGCCTCGACTGCTGCAGGAGCTGGCTCTCGCTCAGGGCGACGGCCGCTATGTCAGTTTGCTCAAGACCATCGCCCGCGCCGATCTGCTGGTACTTGACGACTGGGGCCTCAAGGGCTTCAGCACCGAGCAGCAGCACGATCTGCTGGAGATCCTTGAAGACCGCCATGGCCTGCGTTCCACCCTGATCACCGGCCAACTGCCGGTGGATCACTGGCACGAGTTGATCACCAACTCCACCGTCGCCGATGCCATCTGCGATCGGCTCGTTCACAACGGCTACCGCATCACACTAAAAGGAGAATCTATGCGCAAAATGAAAAACAAATTGACTTAACCCCGGGACTCTGAGAACTCATGAAAAACCAGCGTCGCTTCGCTCCGACAAAAACCGGCCGCCTTGCTCCGGAATGGGTGGCCGCCTTCGATCGGAATCAGTGGCCGGAATCAGCGGAATACGCAATCAGAGTCTTGCTGTCACAAACACGGCTTTTTGGGAAGTTGAGTTTAAGGTGATATTGTACGCTCGAATTAAGCGGGAGTAGCTCAACATGAACATTTTCCGCTTCATTCCATTGTTAGCTGGCACCCTGATCGCCGTCTCCCACTCTGTTTTTCGCTATCGACATCTGAGTTAGCAGCGCGAAACGATCGACTAGACCAACAAAGCGACGATCACTATCGACAAGCGCGACGAAGGAAGCATTCCTCCTGATTACTGCTTCAGATACGAGACTCCGCGGACTATCGAGTGACTCGTCAACCCACGCGTACTCCAGAACACCAACCAGATCTCTCTCAAGCCGTTCGCCGTCGATCCAATGCGCCCGCTCCCATGTTTGGGGCGCTGTGCCAATCTCCAAATACGAGCTCCGCTCGTCTACTGGTGGATCGGTCGTGCGTTGCAGGTTCTCAACGAACTGCCTCACGAAGTTGGAAACTCGCCACTGTTCGGTCGGTGCAAGGGGGGATGGCTGATTGGAGAATCTTGACACGCCTTGAGTCTCGGGCTGCGGGACGTTCTGATACGGGCCAGACAACGCTCGGGCGCAGGCTTCCTCTAACCACGGATAACGCCTCCCGAGGGCTCGCCGAACATTGGCTGCAAGCAGCTATAGGGACGCCCTTTAGATTTTTAGTTTTAAATTGCCAGATGCCATGGTATACGTTTTCCCATGCCCAGAAAGTCCCGCATAGACGCTCCCGGCGCACTGCATCACATCATGGCGCGAGGAATCGAAAAATCCCCTATCTTCCAAAATGATTTTGACCGGGATCATTTTTTAAATCGGCTGGCCGAACTTACCCGAGAAACTGAAACGCGCTGCCTGGCCTGGTCTCTGATGGCCAACCATTTCCATCTGTTATTGAAGACCGGCCGGAACCCGGTCATGCAGGTGATGCAGCGTCTTCTGACCGGCTATGCGGTTTCGTATAACCGGCGCCACCGGCGCAACGGGCATCTCTTTCAGAACCGCTACAAGTCGATTCTATGCCAGGAAGATCCTTACCTTTTGGAGCTGGTGCGCTATATTCACCTGAACCCTCTGCGTGCTAAGGTGGTAGCTTCCCTGGATGAGCTGGATCGATACGCCTATAGCGGGCACAGTGTTGTTTTGGGTCTCTGCCAGAATAATTGGCAGGATACACAAGGGGTCTTGCGGTTATTCGGCCAGCGGCCGTCAACTGCCCGGAGCCGGTACCGCAGCTTCGTTGAAAAGGGCATCGCCCTGGGCAAACGCGAAGAGTTAGTCGGCGGGGGGTTAATCCGTAGCAGCGGGGGCTGGGTGTCGGTCAAGGAGCTGCGACGGCAACAGCGGTTTCAAAAATCCGATGAACGCATCTTGGGCGACGGCGATTTCGTTGAACAGGCGCTGTCAGTAGCCCGGGAGCAGATGCAGCGAAAGTGCCGCCTCCAAGAACAGGGGGTTGATCTTGAGAAAGTAGCCGCGCGTGTGTGTGCGCTCATGGGCATCACTGAATCCGAGCTTTGGGCTGCGGGCAAAGAACGGCGCAGGGTGCGGGCACGGAGCCTGCTATGTTACTGGGCATCGCGGGAATTGGGCATCCACCAGGCAGAGCTTTCCCGAAAGCTCAACATCTCTGCTCCAGCGGTCACCTTCGCGGTGATGCGCGGAGAAAAATTGGCCGCGGATGCCGGCTTCACGCTTATATGATTTCACTCGATTAAATCTAAATATCTAAAGGGCGTCCCTAAAAATCAAGGAGGAGAGGCAAACGGTCTATGCGATCCAGTTTCGGTGCTTTTGTGCTGATTGTCGTGGGGGTTCTTTTTCTTTTGTCAAATTTCGGGTTGGTCCCGCAAGTCTGGCCGCTCCTTCGAAAGTGGTGGCCGGTCACCCTTATCGTTGCAGGTGTAATCATGCTGCTGGAGCACAGGGGTAAATAGCCCCACCCCATGAAACGATTATGCGCCCACTCTCCCGAGAAGAATTGAGATATGAGTGGGGTCAAACCTGGAATTATGAATTAAACAGGGCGTACTTTTCCCGCAGCCGGTCGTTGCTTTTTAGAGCGCCGCACATCGCCTGGGCACTGTGGCTTACCGCCAAAGAGCTCATCCCGGAGGGCCGGCCGATCTCCTCGTTCGTGTACAAGCCCAAATTTCAAAGCCGGTAAACCACCAGGTCCCGTTCCAGCTTGCGCTCTCCCCGCTTCCGCCGGACGGATATTCCGCGAAAAGCTCTTCCGGCTGACCGGCGAGGAAATCTCCTATGCCTCCGCCGTGACCGTGGAAGCCTACAAACCGAGCGACAACGGCAAGCGGCTGAGCATCGAGGCGGCGATCCACCTCGAGCGCGATTCCCAGAAGGGGATCGTCATCGGCAAGGGTGGCGCCGTGCTGAAACGGATCGGCACCGAGGCCCGGCAGGACATCGAGCGGATGACCGGAGCGAAGGTCTACCTGAAGCTGTTCGTGCGAGTTGAGAAAAACTGGCGCAAAGACAGAAAGGCCATCGAGTGCTTCGGCTATTGACATGATTATTTAAAAGTAATATTTATAATTTCATGTATCTGCGCAGTGTGAACATCGATTTGCCCGAGGGTTCGAGTTGCTTTCTCTGGGGGCCGCGTCAAACCGGGAAAAGCACGTTGCTGCGCGAACGCTTTCCGCATTCGCGCCGATACGATCTTCTCCTGTCCGACGAATACCGCCGGCTCCTGCATCAACCGGCACTGTTGCGTGAAGAGTGCCTGGCTCTGGCGAAAAAGGGGGCCGACTCAGGGTCTCCGATTATTCTGGATGAAGTTCAGAAGGTTCCGGACCTGCTCGATGAAGTCCACTGGCTGATCGAAAACGCCCATCTGCAGTTCATCCTCTGCGGCTCCAGCGCCCGCAAGCTCCGGCGGGGTCATGGGAACCTGTTGGGCGGCCGCGCCCTGCGATATGAGCTTTTTCCCCTGACCTCCTCTGAAATACCGGACCTCTCGCTCGATACGGCCTTGAACAACGGCCTGATGCCTCCGCACTATGGCAGCCGGCTGGCGAGGCAGCGCCTGGAATCCTACGTCGGGGATTATTTAAAGGAGGAAATCGCTGCCGAAGCCTTAACGCGAAATGTACCCGCCTTCAGCCGTTTTCTGGAGATGGCCGCTCTCGGCAATGGGGAGATGCTCCAGTTTTCAAACATCGCCAGGGAGTGCGGAGTCAGCGTTCCGACGGTCAAGTCCTATTACCAGATACTGGAAGATACGCTGATCGGGCGGTTTCTGCCTTCCTACCGCAAGCGTCCGAAACGACGGATAATTGCGGCGCCGCGTTTTTATTTTTTTGATGTCGGCGTGGTCAACTTCCTGGCGAAACGCGGGCAAGTGGTCCAGGGATCCGAGCTGTTTGGAAAGGCTTTCGAGCATTTCATCTTCATGGAGCTCTGCGCGCATTCCCGCTATTCGGGACTGGGGTATCCGCTATCTTACTGGCGCACGGCCTCCCAGCTGGAAGTCGACTTTGTCCTGGGGGATCATGAGGTGGCGGTGGAAGTCAAGAGTACCGAGAACGCCCAGTCGCACCACCTCAGAGGACTCTTTGCCTTCGCAGATGAATACAAAGCCCGCCGGCGAATACTGGTATCTTGCGACCCGCGGCCGCGGCTGACGGACCAAGGCATCGAGATCATGCCATGGAGGGTCTTTTTAGCGGACCTCTGGTCGGGCCGGATCATGCGATGATTTACAGCTCGACAACTGGAGTATTCGCGGCGGCCAGCCGGCATCAGAGGTCGATCTCGGGTTCAATGTCAAGCGGAACCAAACGGTTCTGCTTTTCTTTTTCAGCGAATCTTTCGTGTCACATCTGGATTAATGACTATTAAATCACTAATCCAGATGTGACACTTTTTTCTTCTTCTGTGAATCTTCTTGAATAAATCTAAATATCTAAAGGGCGTGCCCTAAATCCGCGCACGTCCCCTCAACCCCGAGGGAACGGCTATGCGCCCACTCTCCCGAGAAGAATCGAGATAAAGCAGCCGCCGCCTCCACCGCTGCCGCTGCTGCCCGCGGTGGATCCGCCGTCGTTGTTTGAACCTCCGCCCGAACCCGTGCTTTGGGCAGCGAGGCCGGAATCGGGGTCCACCATCAGCGAGGATACATCGACCGCCTCGAAATCGGATCCTTGGACCCGTGCCAGTTCGCTGACCAGCATGTCGTTGTCCCAGCGGGAATCCGGCACTCCGGATACGTACCAGGCCGAGCCGTTGTCCGCTAGGATCAGACCGTAGGTTTTCATGGCCTGCAGGATGACCCGGACCGGGGCTGAGAACGGTGAACTATCGAAATCTGCTTTCAAGCGAAAGCGCTGTCCCATCGGCGGGATCTCGGCCCTTGTGAGGCTCGAAGCTTGGTGGCGAGCGGGCCAGACATAGTCGCTACGGGTTTGGGGTGCCGTAAAACGCAGCGCGTGCCGTATTTCGCCGGCAGCCGCCTCGTCGTAGCGTACCAGCCCGGCGAGGATCGGCAGCCCCGCAGCGTCCGCCGACGTCCAGCCGCTCGGCCGGAGCGCATTCGAATTGAGATCGAAGACGGCGCCGGAGCCTGCTTGCCAGCTTCCATCCGGCTGGGGATAAGCGGAATAAAGCTCGTAGAGAACGCAGCTGCCGCGTTCAAGGACAAGCACATGGCGGTCTCCCGAAGACTGGCTTCCGCCCTCGATCAGGGCACCCGGCGGGATCGGGTAAGGGCCGGGGTCGCTCTCCTCGGCGTAGTCGAAGAGGACATTGACTTTCGGCGCAGACGCATCCACCACATTGTAAGGAATTCCGATGGGTCCGCCGTTCCAGGTACCGGAGCCGAAATCGGGGTGAAGCCCCCGTGTCGGACCGATGGTGTTGATAAACGCGTTTGAGTTGGGATCCAGCGGAAGATCCGCCACCGAGGTGTTCCAGATGTTGTCAACCGGAAATACCGGACATCCCTCAACGGTCGGACCGCTCTGGGCGGTCGATGCTCCTGAAAAAGCGCAGAGGGTGAGAGCGACAACCAAAGCTGAAAAAAAGTCCTTCCACTGCCCCATAACGTTCACTTTCGACATAATGAGACCTCGACGTTTCTATAAGATATGAGTCACTTCTTATAATTCTATCCGGCTTATCTCTACTTAATTCAAAAGCCATGCCGATAGAGAAATACCAACACGATGGCCGGGCGAACTAATAGCTGGCGCGAGGGCGCGAATTTTCAAAGGGAAAAAATCTAAATGGGTTTCGTCACACAAAAAATACGAAGGGCAGGATCAATCCTGCCCTTCGTTCAAAATACATTTTGGCTTAGATTACATCAGATCTTCTTCAACGCAATCCCCGCCCTCGTTTTCCGGATTGTGAACTTGTCATCAGCGCCGATATCAAGACTATCGACAAACTCTTTTGAAATGATAATGCTGCCACGCTTGCCGACACCGAGCATTCTAGCTTTTGCTGCTTTCGATCCACGGCCGCTTGTGATCGGAGTCACTTTTCCAACCTCGATCAACGCATTCATATAGGCAGTTTTGACTTGGGCCGAAGTCTTGTATCCGAACCCCGACATAATTTCAGCTTGCGTTTTGCCGGCTTCCACCGCCTTGATAAGCGTTTTAGGATCGATTTTTTTTCTCCTAGGCATTGCGATTCTCCTTTGAAAAGTTTTTTTTAATGTTTTTTTAATTCGCATCTCAAAACGCTGCAGCTTTTATCAGGCTATTTTTTACAAATCAAGCTTTTTATTGCAGCAAATTCCTGGAATATCTTTCAGCGACCCAAGCTTCTTTTGCGCTAATTTTTCAGAATGATAATTCTGGACAGCGGTTGCTTGAAATTTCGTCATTGGCTATTTTCGGTCAACTCCACTGGGTGCCTTAGCGGCAAAAAAATAAGCGGGCAAGAAGCTCGCCCGCTCAATGTTGAAAACAACCGTTGCAAGAAAGATGATTGAAATTGACCGATGGTACGAAGGTTGGCTTCAGGAAATCCGGCAATCATCAGAAGATAGCAGGTGTTAAGCGACCACTTCAGTCTTTTCCTTTTCCCTTCCCCTTTCCTTTGCCTCCGGATGGGTGCTCCTCTTTGCCCTTGCCTCCGTCATCGTCGCCGCGGTAGCCGTCTTTCCGTTTGCGGCAATCATCATTAATTGCCACAAATCGGGTGCCCTGCCCCCGCATGTCCATGACCACCTCGGGCGCCACGCCATGGTAGTCGGAGATGAAGCGCAGGTTGACCAGGTTGACCACGTCTTCATCCACCAGGACCACTTTCCGATAGTCATGCTTGTGCTTCTTGTAATGGCCGTAAGCCTTGCCGTAGGGAGGGCCTACCCGCTGCATCGGCACATAATAGATTTCCGGAGTAAAGCCGTAGTGAAACGTAATATTAAGCCAGCTCATGCCCTGTCTGAACCGCAGATCCATAATCGCCTCCGGCTCCACGTTCGCGCGGCTGGCGAGAAAAAATACGATCGGCAGTTCCTCGTCGCGCATGCGGTAATGCTTTTTCACGTGGACGACCCTGGGTTCGGGCACACGATAATAGTCGCCGACGGCCAAATAAAAACTGGTCAGCGCGCCGTTGGCGATGGAGATCCCCGTGCTGACATTTTGGGCCGAAGTCGGCGCTGCCGCCGTGAGAAAAATAAGCGCAATGACCCAGGCATGAACTCTTTTCATGAGACCCTCCGATAGCCGTTATGAAACCCGTTTATCTTTTTTCTTCACCCAGGAAGCCAACGCGCAATACGTCTTGCGGCGGCTCTGCATAAGCTGGGGTAGCCGGTGGTCGAGGCAAGGAAACCGGCATGACCCGGGCCGCTGGGCTGGTTGGCGAACGCAACGCGCTCCTGCCCCTCATCTTTTTGAGCACTTTCCATAGTATTGCGAGGGCGCGACGTGTCCCTCAAGGAGGATGTTTCGGCTATGCACCGATCTGCCGGCTTTATCGATGGAAGTCGACAGAATCTTGCCTCCGTCGATCATCTCAACCAGGGTCATGCCTCCGTTTGGCGCCGGCATCATTTCAACATCGAATTTTCCCCGATCGGTAACCTGTTGCGCCGTTCCCTTTACGGTATCCACGATAAATACCAGTTTGAATTCGTCCTGCACCATGTGAAGCCCTTTTTCGTTGCTGTAGGACTCATACTGGCAGGTGTAGGTCACCGTTTCACATAATGCGGAAGCCGGCGCCATCGCCAGAACAACTGAAAACAGAATGATTCCAAAACGTGTCTTCGCACTCATGCCTTCACCAAGCCGATCGGTAAAAAATTCTCGCATCGAATGCCCTGCCTCTATCCGCCATGCATTTTCGGCACTATAAGTATCGTTGGTTCTAAAGTATAGCCCGGTTCGGCCGATAGTTAAATCAATCTCACCCATCAGTATCATTTTTTTAATTTCCGATAAAACTCAATAAGGATGCGGCGGGGAATGGACGTAAAAAACTATCAGGTCATCTACAAGGGCGAAATTCTTGAAGGTTTCGAGAAAGAGGCGGTCTTCCGGGATGTGGCCCAAATAATGGCCGTCAGCGCAGAATCGGCTGCCAAGATCATCAACGGCAACCGGGTCGTATTGAAAAAAGGCCTGGATGAAGCCACGGCCAGAAGCCAGTGCATGCTCTTCAAGAAAGCCGGCATCCGGGTCGCCTTGGGTGTGCCCCAGCCCTCATCCAAAGCAGATAGCGCTGCCGCCAGCCCGCCAGCGGACGAGCCCAAGGCTCCGGCGTCCGCCCGCGCTTCCGAGCCGATAGCGGCGACCGGCCCGGCGCTCGCGCCTGTCGAAAGTAAAGCCCTCGGGGGCGATCAGCCTCGACCTGTGGGGACAGCCATTGCGGCGCGCATTCCCTTTGAGTTCAACGGCAGCGGCTCCGAGTACTTCCGAATCTGGATCGTCAACATCCTATTGACCATGGCCACCCTGGGAATCTATTCAGCCTGGGCCAAGGTCCGCAACAAACAGTATTTCTACGGAAACACCCGGCTGCACGGCGCCGGTTTCGAATACTTGGCCAGTCCGACCCAAATCCTCAAAGGCCGCGCGCTGGTCGGCGCCGTTTTGATTGCGTACGGGGGTCTCAGCATGGTCGTGCCCTACGTCGAGGCGGTGTTCGTCCTGGCGTTCGTATTCCTGTTCCCCTGGCTGATCGTGCGTTCGCTGGCGTTCAATGCGCACAACAGCGCCTGGAGAAGCATCCGTTTCGGCTTCTCCGCCGGCTACAGGGAGGCCTTTAAAGTATACATTCTCTTGCCGCTGCTGGCCGTTCTGACGCTCGGCACCTTCTCGCCCTACGTCTTCTACCGCCAGAAAAAATTCCTTGTCGAAAACAGCTCCTTCGGCCAGAGCCGCTTCAGCTTTCACGCCACGTGGAAGGACTACTACCGCATCGTGGTGGTGGCCTCGCTCCTGTCGCTCCTGGCGATAGCCGTCGTCGGTGTCGCCGCCTTCACGTTTGGGCCGCTCGTGCTTCTGGCGCTGCCGATCTATTTATATGTCTTTGCCTATTTTTCGGTTAAAAGCGGAAACCTCTTCTACCATTCGACCCGCCTGAACCGCCACCGCCTGGCCTCCTCCATGGAGGTCAAAAGCTATCTGTTATTAGTGCTGACCAATACCCTGGCCACGGCCATGACGCTGGGGGTTTTCCATCCCTGGGCCAAGGTCCGCACCCTGCGCTACAAGGCCCGGCATCTCAGCCTGCTGCCGGCCGGCGACCTGAACGCCTTCGTCGCGGGCAAGCAAAAAACGGTCAGCGCCGTGGGCGATGCTTCAGGCGATTTCTTCGACTTCGATCTGGGATTATGATTGTCATCCGCGGCTATTTCTATGACGGCAAAACCTCGGCCCAAGTACCGGCGGAATGCCGGGTGTATGACAACGGCGCCGTGCAGGTGTGCGCTGCCACGAACGGGGGTGCTCTCCTCAAGCTGCCCCGCCTCGAGTTAAAGGCCTCGCCCCGCCTGGCCAACACCCAGCGCTACCTCTATTTCCCCCAGGGCCAGACCTTCGAAACCGAAGACAACCTCGCCGTGGACGAAGCGCTCGCCCGATACCAGAAACGGTCGTGGCTGCACGCCGTCCATCTGCTGGAAAGCCGTAAACGCTATCTCCTGATCTGCCTGGCAGCCATCTTCGCCATCGTGTGGATCGCCGGTCGCTATGGGGTTCCCGCCGTCGCGCGGGTCATCGCAGATCATCTGCCGCCATCCGTGGTCCAAAACGTCGGCCGCCAGACCCTGGCGATGCTGGATCGCTCGCTCTTAATGCCCTCCCGTCTCGACCCTTCGGAGCAGGAACGCCTGAAAGCCCACTTCCAGAAATTGGTTCAAGCACACGCGGGTCTCAACCTTCAGGCGGATTTCCGACAGGGGGGCCGGCTGGGCGCCAATGCCTTCGCCCTGCCGAACGGCACCGTTATCTTCACGGATGAGATGGTCCGCCTCGCCCGCAGCGACGATGAACTGCTGGCCGTCCTGGCGCACGAGGCCGGGCATGTGGCGTATCGCCACGGCGTGCAGCGGATCATCCAGGATTCCATGCTGGCATTCGCCATCCGCGCCATCACGGGAGACGTGTCGGGAACTTCGGAGCTGTTTCTGGGGTTGCCGGCAATGTTGACGGAACTCGCCTATTCGCGCGAATTCGAACGCGAGGCGGATCTATACGCGTTGCGCTACCTGCGATCCCAGGCCATATCGCCGCGGCATTTCGCCGCCCTGATGCACCGGCTTCAACAGCAAAAACAGCCGGAGGGTTTGGACCTGCAGGGCCGCTGGTCGAACTACCTGTCCACCCACCCCGCCACCGCCGAGCGTCTGCTGAACTTCGAAACGGCCGACTGATCCGCCAGGCCCTCCCGGCACCCGATGCGCAGCCAGCCGAACCCGAACAAGCCGGAGCCAACCGGTCCTAAGGGCTTAGCCCGTTGATCAGCGCCAAGGCGTTCTGGCCCAGCACATCGTGGTTGTAGCCCCCTTCGAGAACGGCAAAACAGCCGCCGCCGTTTCGCCGAGCGGCATCGCGCACCATGCGCCCCATTGCATAATAGTCGTCGGTCAGCAGCAGGCCGCCCCAGTCCTGGCGATGGTTGTCGAAGCCGGCCGAGATGCCGATCATGTCGACGGGAAACCGTTCCAGTTCCTGCGCCACCTCCTTCAGATAGGCCTCACGGTCGTAAGAACCGGGATTGTGAATGCTGACATAGTTCTTGCGGCCCAGGATGTTCTCGGTGCCGTCGCCGAAGTGGAGATCGAAATCCAGGATATAGGCCGATCGAATCCGGCCCTGTTGCTTCAGAGCCTCAATGGCCACCGCCATATTGTTGAAAAAGCAAAACCCCCAGCAGGACCCTGCCGAAGCATGGTGACCGGGTGGACGGATCGCTGCGAAACAGGGCTCGGTAAGGCCAAGGGTCGCGGCCTGGACGGCGCCGCCGGCAGCCAGTGCGGCAATGTCGTAGAGCCCGATGCGCCGGATGCGCTCGATGTGATCCACGGTGTGGACGGCGGTGATCTCGGCTTCCGTGGCCGGACGGGCCTGCACGAATTCGACGTGCGGCGCGATCACCGATAGGATGGCCTCCATTCGCCCGGGAGCGGCGGCGGGGTCGTCGGTGTACACCTCGTAAAAGTCGGCATGAAAGATCACCTTCATCACGGCCTCCTTTCGTGTCTTCTGGCCAGGCGGGCGACCGATTCCACGTGAAAAGTATGCGGGAACATGTCGAGCGGTTGAATTTCAAGCACCTGGTAGTGCGGCCGGAGCGAAGCCAGGTCGCGTGCCAGCGTCGCGGGGTTGCAGGAAACATAAACGATTCGTTCCGGCGCCAGCCGCAGGACCTGCTCGGTCACTTCCTTGGCCATGCCGACCCGCGGCGGATCGATGACGACCACCTCCGGTCGCATCGCCAGCCCGGGCAGGCAGTCCTGAATGTCGCCGAGCAGAAACCGGCAGTTCGCAATCCCGTTCAGCCGGCAGTTGGTGCGCGCATCGGCCACGGCGCTCGCAGCCATTTCGATTCCGATGACCTCGCGGCAGTGCGCGGAGAGCATGATAGGGATCGTGCCCGTGCCGCTGTAAAGATCGAGCACGGTCTCGCGACCGTCGAGCCCGGCGTAGTCGGCCACGATTTCATAAAGGCGCTCCGCGCTGCGGGTATTGGTCTGAAAGAACGAGTTGGCCGATATCTCGAACTCATACCGGCCGATGCGGTCGCGAAGGCAGCTCTCCCCCGCGACGCGGCGCTCGAATTCGCCCACGGCGATGGCCGCTTTGCGGACGGTGACGTTGTTCACGATCGCAGCGACTTCAGGGAATACGGCACGCAAGCGCTCGGCCAGCGGCCTCAAAACGCCGAGTTCTTCAAAAGCGGTGACGAGGTTGACCATCCAGCGCCCGCTGGACGTCGAGCTGCGCAACACCACGAACCGCCAAAACCCCTCGTGGCTGCGCAGACCGTAGACGGGCCGCCCCGAGGATTGGATGTATTCGCGGATCGCGGATAGGATTCGGTCGCCGAGCCCCGGCTGAAGCAGACAGGCCTGCGTGTCGATCACTTTGTGGAACGCCCCGGGCACGTGCAGACCCAGGGCGAAGCCTTTTTGCGCTTCAGGATCAAGCAGCTCGTCGGGCATCAGCCAGCGCCGATCCGTACACGTGAACTCCATTTTGTTGCGGTACTCGAAAACGGCCTGCGACGGAATGGTCGCGTGAACCGGCGTGTCCTTGATCCCGCCGATGTGCTCGAGCGACTCGGCCACATGCCGACGCTTGTACTCCAGTTGTTTTTCGTAGCGCAGGAACTGCCAGCTGCATCCGCCGCAAACCCCACTGTAGCGACACGGCGCGGCCACCCGGTCGGGCGACGGTTCGACCAGCTCCGCCAGATAGGCCTCTGCGAAATTCTTCTTCTTGCGCGTGATCTGGATGACGGCCCGGTCCCCCGGCACGGTGTTCTGCACGAAGACGGCCAGACCGTCGATCCGGGCAATGCCTCGCCCTCCGAACGCCAGGCCGCTGATCTCGGCCGCAACCCGCGGGTATTTCTTTCTGCTCATATCGGGGGTAGACTAAAAAAAGGCGTTTGGAACTGCAAGCGATTTTATTCCTCCGACAGTAGAACGGGCGTGTCTTGAGCCGTGGTCCGGCGCGGCGATGGCTGACATGACCGCATGAAGAATATATCAGTGCCGGCGTAGTCGTATGAGGCAGGCATGCAGATCACCTTCCAAGAGCAGACGAACGAGGAACTGGAATTCAGCGCAGACGGTTTGCGCCTGCGCGGGACTCTGCACCTGCCCGAAAGCCGCCCGGCGGCGCTGGTCGTCGGGTGCCACGGCTTGTTGAGCGACCGCCGCTCGCCCAAGCAGCTGGCGTTGGCTGAGGAATGCCAGCGCCGGGGCCTGGCTTATTTTCGGTTCGACCACCGCGGCTGCGGGGAAAGCGAGGGCCGCCTGGAAAAGGGCACTTCCCTGGAGAACCGCGTAAGCGACCTGCTGCAGGCGGTCCGGCACCTCCATCGGCGTGCGGACATCCAAGGGCGGCTGGGGCTGTTCGGCAGCAGCATGGGGGGCGCCGTATGCATCCGGGCGGCGTCCCCATCCGGTGCCGCCGCGCTGGTCACTTGTGCCGCTCCGGTCCGCAGCCGGCCCCTGAGAGCGGTCTTCAGCGCCGCCGAACCTCACGGCCGATCGGTGTCGCTCCTGAAAAGAGAATTCGACCTCAAAGACGATCTGCCCAAGGTCCGCAACATTCTCATCTTCCACGGCGATGCAGACGAGGTGGTACCCGTTGCCCACGCCCATGAAATCGTCCAGGCCGCCGTCGCCCCCAAGCGCCTGATCATCCAGAAAAACGGGGATCACCCCATGAGCGATCCTGGACACCAGCAGGAGTTCATTCGCACAGCGGCGCTCTGGTTCAAGCGGGCGCTTGCCATTCGAGTTGGACCTTAGCCGGGTGTCTGGGGCTGGGGTCGGCAACTCACCCCGCCGCCAGCACCCGCTCGCCTTCCACGTAGACCGCGCAGACTCGCCTCAAGGAATCGGGCAGTTCGGAGGGAGCCCCCGGGACCACGACGAACGTCGCCGGCCGGCCTTCCGCCAGCAGACCGAAGCTGCCCCCGGTCAGACCTGCTCCGTTGAAGGCGGCGCAGCGAACGGTTTCGGCGAGCGAGAACCCGGCCGCCAGCAGAAGCTTCATCTCGTCGATCACGGCATGGCCGTGGTCGACGCCCGGGCTGCCGGAATCGGTGCCCAGCGCCACCGGCACTTCCAGCCGACGCGCCTGCTGCAGTTGCGCGAGCTGATGATCGACGGTTCGGCAGGCCACCTGGGCGCGCCGGTCGGATGGCCCCAGCCGCCGGGCATAGACATGCATGGGAGCGACCGTCGGCACCCAGACCACCCTTTTCTCCGCAAGGCGCTTCAGGTTCTCCGACCCCATGAAGAACCCGTGTTCCACCGAGCGGCATCCTGCGGCAATCGCGATTCGTACGGGTTCTTCGCCGTTGGCGTGAACCATCACGGACAGCCCTCTTTGTCTGGCGGCCTCCACGGCAGCGGTCATGTCCTCCAGGCTGAACTGCGCAGCGGTGCGCCGGCCGAACTCGGTCAGGCTGTTCACGCCGGAGTTGACGATTTTGACAAGGTCGCACGGATTGTCATCGCGGAGAATGGACGGACCCAGGCGCAGGCCTTCATCCGGCGGCCGTCCGATGAACCGACCGTAGCGGCCGTGACGATGCCAGGCAAGGCCCGCGGCAAAGATCCTCACACGCGGTCCGGCGCGGCGCTGAATCCCTTTGGCGAACCGCAGCGCATTGCCCCGCGCGCCGCCCCCGTCGCGAACGGCCACCACCCCGCAGCGCAGGTGCTCCCGCAGATTCTCATGAATCGTCTGAAAAACGACTTCAGCAGGCGCCTGGCGCAACCGGGTTCGCCGCTCTTCGTCCATGGACCCCGCCATGGACAGATGCACGTGGCTGTCGACCAGACCGGGAAGCACGGTGCATTCAGCGAAATCATGGACGGAATCAGGCAAAGGCTCGACCGCAGCGCTGAAGGACGCCGGGGCGTCGTCGATGCGACGCAAAATCCCGTTTGCGATTTCAAGCCGGGCCTTTTGGCGGATCGTTCCGCCGCTTCCGTCGATGAGCCATCCGGCAAGGAGCAAAAAGGATCGGGCGGACGGCCCCCCGGCCGCATGCGGACTCGGCGGCGGGGGCAATCGATCGGCGGCGGTCTTCGCGCGATCGCCGTGTTCTGCCCGGCTCCCCTGCGGGGCCTTCCATCGCGTCAACCAAGCGGCGAGCCGATCCGTGAGGTTCATGTGTCCCCCCCGCCGTCCGGCCGCCCTTCCAGATACCGCGCGATGAATTCCCGCACGGCGCCGGGATAGGCCGGGTCGAAGCTGGATTCGCTGTGCCGCGCGCCCGCGGCCACAAACAGATCGACCCGGTCGGGCGGAAAGCAGGCCTTGAGTTTGAAGGCGAACGCCACCGGAAACCGCCGATCGTCCGCGCCGTGGATGATCATCACCGGCATCTGCAGGGACGGAGCCAATCGACCGGGGCTCACGTCCTTCAGCTGGTTGCGGTAAAACAGGTTCATCCAGAACACGATCAGCGGGCCGAAGACCATTCCGAAATAGCGGTTGAACCAGCGGTAGAGGCTTAAGAGCGCTTCACGGGTGTCCGCATAACAAGCTTCCAGGAAGAGCAGGCGGACGCGCTCGGGGCGGCGGTGCGCCGCGAGAATGGCGGCGCCGGCGCCGGCCGAATGGCCGTAGAGCAACACCGGCTCGCCGACCCACTTCAGCACCGCCTCGATGTCCTCGGCCATCCGGGCGGCGTTCATGAAGCGCCGCGGGCTGGAGCGGCCGTGGTCCCGGGCGCTGTGGATCACGCAGGTGAACCCCCAGCGCCCGAAATGACGGGCGCGCTGCACCATGCGGTCGCGGTTGCGCCCCCAGCCGTGGGCCAGCACCACGATGCCGCGGGACGGCCCATCGGGATCGATGCGCCACACCTCCAGCCGTCCGCCCTCGGCCGTTGCAATCTTGGCGTCCGTCACTCGGCCCCAATCCGGCGGGTCGTAAAAAGGGTTGCGGGGATATTCCTGGACCAGATACGTGAAAACAAGCGACAGCAGCAGGTAAGCAACTATCAAACCACCGATGGCGTAAAGCAATGTCTGCACGGGCGAATCGTCGGCGAAGATGGGTTAGGAGATGTGCGGCAGGCCAAGCAACTCCCGCCGGAGCACATCCAGCGCTTTCATGGCGAACATCTGTTTGTTCATCGAGCGCCGGCCGTAGTCAAAATGAAACCGGTATCCGACCGCCTGGCGCGGGGTGGCCAAGCCGACGCAGACGGTGCCGACCGGTTTTTCAGCAGAGCCTCCGGCAGGACCGGCTATCCCGCTGGTGGCGATGCCGTAGGTCGCCCCCGCCAGCCGGCGCGCGCCGGCGGCCATTTCCCGGGCGGTCTCCGCGTGCACCGCTCCGCAGCCCGCCAAGGTGTCTCCGGCGACTCCCAGCATGCGCGTCTTGGCGTCATTCGCATAGGTCACCGCCGCTAACAGGAAGTAATCGGAACTTCCCGCGACCTCCGTCAGCCAGTGCGAGATCAACCCGCCGGTGCAACTCTCGGCCACGGCCAGAGTGGTGTTCCGCTCCCGCAGCAGGCGTCCGACGACCGCCGCCATCGGCTCGCCCGTATCGGCGAAAACGATGTCGCCCAAGCGCTCATGGGCCCAGGCCGCCGCCTTTTCCAGCGCTTCCGTCACCTGCTTTTCATCCGGGCCGCTGGCGTAAAGCTTGACCTGGATTTCGGGGAACCGGGCCCTCAGCCCCAGTCGAATCCCAGGGAATTCTTTCCCCAGCCCGTCGAGCCGTTCGCCGGTCAGGGATTCCGTCAGCCCGAAGCAGGACAGGGTCTTGACCCGCCGGACCTCTCGGCGGCCGCCCGGCAGATCCGCCATTCGCGGCAGCACGTGGTCCGCCAGCATGTGTTTCATCTCAAACGGCACCCCCGGCAGGAAGAAAAACAGGCAACGCCCGATCCTCAGCTGGAAGCCGGGCGCCGTGCCGACCGGGTTGCAGAGCGCCTCCGCACCGGCGGGCAGCAGGGCCTGTTTTCGGATGGAGGGATTCATGGGGCGGTTGCGCTGACGGAAAAACGCCTCGATCGACGATAGAGCGGCCGGATCCATGCGCAGGGCGACACCGGCGGCGTCGGCCGCCGCCTGCGCAGAGAGATCGTCCACGGTGGGTCCCAGACCGCCGGTGACGACCGACACGTCGGCGCGGCCGCCGATCTCCTTCAGGACGGCGGTGAGCCGATCCAGCTCATCTCCCACCCCGTTCAACCGCACCACCTTCACACCGCAATGTTCCAGCTGTTCGGCGATGAAGGCCGAGTTGGAATCCACCAAAGCGCCGGTACGAATCTCTTCTCCGGTAGCAAGAATTTCAGCGGTCACAGTGGGGTTCGATTGAGGCTGCATCCTGCTCACAACTCAGCATGTTGGGGAAGCGATGTGAGGTGTTAACGACACGATATGTGTAACCAAGATTAAACAATATTGTAAATAAATTGTAATAGCACAAAAATTCAATCAGCCTACCGTCTTGTAACTGTTAAAAAATAAAATAAAAAAATTGATCATTAATATTGTAGATAGAGGCATATAATTTGCAGTAATTTAATTCCTAATTATTTGCAATTTACAAATTGATGGCCTCGAAAAAATTTAAGCAGCCAATCCAAGGCCGTCGTCGGATTGAGCCTGGTCAGGAAGAGAAAACCGCGCCTAGTTTCCGATCAGACCAAAAAATCGCTTCCGGCACAAGATAGTTGAGAATGCCGAAAGTGTGCTTCTTCATTATCAGAGCCATCCGATCTCTGGCAAGGACTTAATGCAGGGAGTGTTTTTTTGTTGACATAATCGGGCTGAACCCGTATTAATTCAAGTACCTTCAAGCTTTTTTCTAAGGCTTTGCCGCAATCATGGAACATATTCTTTCAGGGGATCGCTCTGGCAATTGGATCGAATCCTGACGACACGGAATGCTGGCTTGAAAGGTGGCGCAGTGAAGGGTTACGGATCTGAGGTGAAGGCGGCAGCAGCACCGTTCTCGAACAATGCCTGGATCGAACGTTCGGGGTTGGAGCGGCGCTCGGGCGCTGACAAGCGCCGCAGTGCCAGTCGAGTCTATTTTCTCGGGGGCGGCAAGGAGCGGCGCAGAGCGGACGACCGCCGTCAAACCGCAGAGCGCCGCGACGGCTGGCTGCAGGTTGAAAAGTGGCGCAGCATCAGCGTTTTTGATTCGGGAAAATAGAGTCAACGACGGCCTGCCCATCCGACGGCTTGTCTTCGCGGCCACTGGCCGAATTGACCGAGCGCACGTTCATGCACCGATGTTGAATCCCCAACCGCGTGCAACACCCGCAGTTGGGATGGCAGGTTTCGGTCGGTGGTCCACCAATTGCCGGCTATCGCTTCAGTCGGCCTTTTTTGAACGGAGGGTCTGCCATGCTCACCTGCACGGATACGCTGCTTGTGATCGTCGACATTCAGGAAAAACTGGTCCGGGCGATGCATGCCCGCGAGGAGCTCCTGCTCCGAGCGCAGCAGCTGGTTCAAGGCGCGCGCGTGCTGAATCTGCCGATTCTGTGCACCGAGCAGAACCCGAAAGGGCTGGGGGTTACGGTTCCCGAAATCGCTGGCTTCCTGCCAGCAGTGCAGCCGATCATCAAGTTCAGTTTCGGCTGCTTCGGCAGCGGAGATTTCGTGGCCGCCCTGGGGGCCGCCAGCCGCCGCAATGTCTTAATAGCCGGAATCGAAACCCACGTCTGTGTCTACCAGACCGCGCTGGAACTGCTGGCAAAAGGCTATCACGTGGAGGTGGTCGCCGACGCATGTTCGTCGCGTACCCCTGAAAACAAGCAGATCGGTCTCGAGAAGATGCGTGCCGCCGGGGCCGCGGTGACCAGCGTCGAAACGGCGCTGTTTGAGCTCTTGAAAGTCGCCGAGGGGCCGGTATTCAAGCAAATCCTGCAAGTCGTCAAATGACCACTCGGATTTCTATTCCGCAGATCCTTCAAATGCCCCCCAACACAATAAGATTCGGTTGATGGATAATCTCACTTCACAAACGGTCTACCTTTTCCTTTCGGGCCCCGCCCTGTGGTTTTCGATGACGGTGTTCCTCGGCGGTCTCATGCTGCGTCTGGCTCACCTTGGCTGGCTGAGTCGCAAGAAGGACCTTGTGGTTTACAACCACGCCAGTTTCAGTTGGGGGCTGAAATCCATTCTTTTCTGGCTCGTGCCGTGGGGGACCGTTTCCCTGCGCACCCAGCCTTTTTTTGCAGGCGCCGTCTTCCTGTTTCATTTCTGCCTGCTGGCCGTCCCGATCTTTCTCTATGCCCACAACGTTCTCTGGGACGAGGCCTTCGGTGTCAGCCTCTGGTCCATGCCGGATGACTGGGCCGATGGTTTGACCCTCGTTTTTCTAGCGGCGAGCCTGTTCCTGGCCGTACGCCGCATGGTGCGGCCGGAGGTGCGCATCCTAACCAGCGCCTGGGACTACACGCTGATTGCACTGACCGGCCTGCCCTTTTTGACCGGCTTTCTCGCGTATCACCAGATCGGCACATATGAGCTGATGCTTCCGCTTCACATTGGCCTCGCCGAAATCCTTTTAATCGTGATCCCCTTTTCCAAGCTTGCGCACATGCTGCTGTTCTTCTTCTCCCGTGCGTTCATTGGATTTGAGTTGGGCGCCCGGCGGGGGGCGCGATCCTGGTAAGCGAAGCTTTTCCAAGCAGGCTCCCCTGTCTGCAGCAACGTCTCACGATGCCTTGAGGACAGACTCATGCAGAATCCCCGAAAGGTTCTCGACAAAGAATTCGGAAATACTGAACTGCCCATCGATCGCTTCAAGTCCCGAGGTATCCTGGAAGCCCACAATGGGGCTCGCATCCGGACGTGGCTGAGCATCTGCTCGCGCTGCGGCCTCTGCGCCGACAGCTGCTTCGTGTACCTGTCGAACGACCGGGATCCCCGCCTGAGCCCGGCCTACAAGGCCCGGCACAGCCTGGGGGAAATGTACCGCCGCAAAGGCAGATTGGACCGCGCCTTTCTCGAACAAGCATACGAAATCTGTTGGTTGCAGTGCACCATGTGCAAGCGCTGCTCGATCTACTGTCCCTTCGGAATCGACATCGCCTCGATGATCATGGCAGCGCGCAATGTGTGCTATTCGCAGGGTATGCGCGCCGGCCGCCTGGCGGAGTTCACCGAAAACTGTCGAAGCAGCGGCAATCACATGGGGTTACCGCCCGACGAGCTCATCGCGACCTGCGAATGGGTGGTTGAGGAAGTTCGCGAGGAGTTCAGCGGGGTTGAAATCCCCATCGACCAGCCGAACGTCAAATACATGTATACCATCAACCCGCGCGAGGTGGTGTTCTTTCCCCAGGATATCACCGACGCTGCCGTCCTCTTAACCGCCGCCCAGGAAAGCTGGACGATGCCCAGCTTCGGCTGGGACTGCACCAACCTGCCGATGCTGGCGGGAGACCGAGAGATGGGCGGCCGCCAGGTCCAGAACCTCTACGAAAAAGCCCGCGAACTCGGAGCCGAGCAGATCCTCATCACCGAGTGCGGCCACGCCAACCGCTCCCTGGTGTACGAAGGCCCTTATATGGCCGGCTACAAGGACGGCCAGCCGCCCGTCAAGATCAAGCATTTCGTTCAGCTGGTCTACGAATACCTGCGCGACGGCCGTATCCGCATCGATCCGCAGAAGAAGCTCAAGGTCCCGGTCACCTACCAGGACCCCTGCAACATCTCCCGCAACGGCGGCCTGTGGGAGGTGGCACGCCAGGCCGTCGCCCACCTTGCCGAGGATTTCCGGGACATGTCGCCCAACCGCGACTACAACCACTGCTGCGGCGGCGGCAGCGGCATCCTGCCGATGGGGCCGGATTACAAACCGTTCCGGCTGGCGAACGGTCGCGTCAAGGCCGAACAGATAAAGGCCACCGGCGCCAAGATCGTCATCGCGCCCTGCCACAACTGCTACGACCAGATCCACGACTTGAGCGAGGAGTATGGATTGGGCGTCAAGGTCATGTCGTTCAAGGAGATCATCCGCGAAGCCATGATCGTTCCGGAGCACATGCGCATTGCCGATCAACCGAGTGGGTGTTGCGAGGAGTCTGAATAACCAAGCGTAAAGCCGGGTTAGCGCAAATATCACCACTGGCCGCAGAATGTTTTTTGCTTGACTCCATCACAATGTAGCTTTAGTGTAGCTTTGCTGTGCGCGGCACAGCCTTGGGGCCTGCGAACCAAAAGCGTGCCGCGGCCTGACCCGATATAGAATGCTGCGTCCACCGACTGCGGCAAGTTTTAGATGAATCCGAACAACGTCACGCCCCGCTTTCCGTAAAGCTTGCTCAAACGTGAGGAGATACCCCGACGTGGCAGAAGAAAAAAAGTTGGCCCTGAATCTCTCCCGCGAGAGCGTCGAGTCCGCCTATGCTGCCGAAGCGGACCGACCGCCAGCGCCTTCCAGCACCCGGGTCAAGTTCGAGATCTTTGGCGAAGAGATGATCGAGAAGCGGGTCAAGGCCAGCGGCAACAGCGGCAGGGTCTATCTGCCTCCGGACTGGGTCGGGCACAAAGTGAAGATCATCCGGATCGACTGAAGGGAGAGAACGCCGCCGTGAAGAACATGGTCATACGCAGACTGGTCAAAGAGGATGCCGAGGACGTCGACCGCATCTATGCGGCGATCACCCGCAAGCCGGTCAGCGCCGACTTCAAGCGTGTTGTCGCGGACCATGCCGACCGTGAAGACAGCGCCTGCTTTGTCGCTGAAATCAACGGTAAGGTGGTGGGATTCATAATCAGCTACATTCTGACCGCAGGATTCGGCATGACGCAAAGCGCATGGATTCCCACCCTGGGAGTGAGCCCGGATCAGATGGGCCAGGGGATCGGCGCCGCCTTGGCGCAGGAGATCTTTGGCTTCTACCGCAGCCGGGGGATCGAAAACGTTTACACCTCGGTCCGCTGGGACTCGACGGACATGTTGTCCTTCTTTAAAACCCTCGGCTTCGACCGCAGCAATTTCATCAATCTGCGCAAGGTCCTAAAATGAAATGCCGCCCGTCGGGGCGGCATTTTACTTTATTACTCCGGCAATCAATTATGCCAAATTCAGCATCTCACGCACAGGCGGAGCGGGGTGCCCGCCGCGGCGAGCCGCAACCAATTTTTCAAACGACCCTGCCACGCCCCCCAGCCGTCTCAAGGATACCGCAGTCAGGCAGAGGCGGCCGGCGGCTTCGTGGGGGTCGGTCCTCCGGGGCTGTCCGGATCGGTATGGAGCGGGATGGCTGCCGTGCGTTGGGCCGTTGAACGGGTGGTTGCGGCTCGCCGCGGCGGGCACCCCGCTCCGCCTTCACCCGCATAAGGGTTGGCATATTTGATTGCCGGAGTAATAATCGCTCGTCGCCATCGTTACTTCTTGGCTCCCTTGAGGCACAGGGCATGGGCGAACAGGGCCGCTCCGGCAGCGCCGGCGATCTGGGTGTCCCATTGGGTCTGCATGCGGTCGAGGCCGATTTTTTTCATCAGCCGGTCCATGACCCCGCGGTTCTTGGCCATGCCGCCGGTCACGGCAAAGCCGGGCCGCAGCCCGACCCGCTCCACCAGAGAGAAGATGCGGTCCGCCATGGCCTTGCAGTAGGCCGCGAGCACCGCCTCCCTGGTCCAGCCTTTTCGCAGCAAAGCGGTGGCTTCCGACTTGGCGTAGACGACGCAGGTGCTGGAGACCGCGGCGGGCTCTTCGCCCTCGAATTCGAAGGAGCGGTCGCCGACTTCGGTGATGGGCACGCCGAGCAGATCGGCGAAGACTTCCATTCCGCGGCCGGTGCCGGCTGCGCACTTGTCGTTCATCAGGAAGTTCGTGACCTTGCCCTTTTCGTCGCACTGGATGCACTTGATGTCCTGTCCGCCGACATCGAGCACGGTGCGCACGTCCGGGCCGTAGATGAAGTTCGCGCCGCGCGCGTGGCAGGCGATTTCGGTGAGGGTGCGCTTGGCAAAGGGCACGTTGACCCGGCCGTAGCCCGTTCCAATGCAGTAATTCATTCGGTCTTCGGGCATGTCCACGGCCTCCAGGGCGAATTTCAGCGCATGGCGGGCGCTGTTGGGGCTATCGGAGCCGGTCCGCATATTTCCGTATCCCAGCATCTGGCCGTCGGCCATCAGAACGGCCTGGGAACTGACTGAGCCCACATCGATGCCGACCGCGACCCATTTGGCGGTGCGCCAATCCAGATCGGGGTTTCTCCAGTTGGACTCCGTCCAGCGCCAGAATTCGGGTTTCGTTGCCTCAGCCATTGCGTTTTCCTTTCCGGGCTGAAACCGTGCGACGAACGCTCGCTCCACCCCGGTGCCATCAGACCCGATCGTTTCGGTAAAGTGCGTCGGCCGCGGCCAGCGCCGCGCCCACGGCCGCACCGAACTCGGGATCTTCAGGCGAGTGGATCTGGCTCACTTGCAGTTGCCTGGTGAGGGAGGACCGAAAGCCCGGGTTGCGGGCCAGCCCCCCGATCAGGACGACATCCTCATGAATGCCGATGCGCCGGATGATGGAAACGATCCGGCCGGCAATCGAATCGTGAATCGCCTTGCTGATGTCCGGCTTGGGGATGTTGGCGTGAATCAGCCCGATCACTTCAGATTCGGCGAAGATGGCGCACTGCGCGTTCATGGAGATCTCCTGAACGGATTGCAGGCTGAGCAGCCCCATCTCGTCGACGGAGGCCTCGAGCGCCCGCGCCATGGCCTCGATGAAAGCACCGGCACCGGCCGCGCACTTCTCGTTGATGGCGAAGTCCATCGGATTGCCCTTAGCGTCCAGCCTGACGGCCCGTCCCTCTTCGGCGCCGACATCGGCTACCGTGCGCGCGGACGGGAAGAAGTAGAACGCCCCCTTGGACATGGCTTTGATCTCGTTCATGGAGGCATCAGCGATCTTGATGGCATCCTTGCCCGAGCCGGTTGCCATAATCCGCTCAATATTCCTGCGCCCGATATCGGCTTGCTGCAGGGCCATGGCCAGGCAAGCCTCAACCGCTCGGCTCTGGTCGAATCCGGTCGGCACCACGCTCTTGCCGATGATGGTTCCGTCCCTCATAATGACGGTCTTGGTGTTCTTGGCACCGCAATCAATGCCTGCGGTCATCATTCTGACACTCCTTCCCAGAAATCGAAAAAGCAAGGCCTGCAAATATGGGGCTCAAACTCGCCTGGGCGGCCTGCGCCATGCGCAGGACATATTCGGGCCGCGTGCCGCTTTCCCAGCGCGGGTATCCGCCGCGCCAGATGTAGTCCAGAAGCTCGTGAAACCCGGACCGACCGAAGCGATAGTCCCCGATGGTAATCATGGCGCCGACTTCCGAAACGGCAACCGGCAGATCGCGGCGAACGGCAAAATGCCGCAGCAGTTCGAACAGGATCGGCCTCGTCTTCCATCCATCCGGCTTCTGCTTGAACCCCGCAGGCTCCTGCGAAAACGGAAACCTCCGGTAAACCGCACCGATAAAGCCGGTATGGCGGGTCCCCGCAATGGCGCCCATGAGATCGCCGATCTCGGCGGACTCCTCGATGACCCATGCCGGCCGGAGGACGCCCCCCACGGGTTGGGCATCCGCCAGCGCGACGACATGGTTGCAGAAGTCGCTCGCAAAGAAAAAACAACGGTCGAGCAGCAGCAGGTCCGATTCGATATTGAAGAACCCGAAGGCCACGGTTCCGTGGCTTAACGATTGAAACGCGAGCGGCATAAGCCTGTAATGATACCGGAAAGTCGCTGCTTGAGGCTTCGAAAATCTCTCTTCGTCTCCGCCCGCGGCACTCAGTCCTCAGTCCTTGTGCTCTATTCTGAAGCGCCACTTGCACATGATCCCGTCCTGCCGCGGATCGGGCGGGGCGAACAGGCAAGAGGTCTCGATGCGCGGGTCGATCTGTCGCGCAAAGCTGCTGAACTCGCGGCGGTGCATTTCACGGCAGTTGTATTCCGGCAACCCGCGCCGTGTCCGGGCCTCTTGGGTAGGGCAGGACGGAACGGTGATCACGACCTCCTCCGGGCGCTCGACAATGTGATAGCCGACCAGAATGCACCAGGGCCAATAGCGCAGCGCATGCACAAACCCCTTCAAGCCGCGCTCGGCGATCTCGAAGCGTTTGACCAGATCATTGGCGGCCATCGCGGCGATGCGGTCCCAGACCCTTTCGTTCAGCCGGTCGGCCGTAGGTTCGTCGAACTGCTCGGCGATGTTGAGATACCAGAATGAATCCATCACCCGGTAATGCCAGAGCAGAAACTCAATATAGCCCCGCAACTGTTGCGCCGGCATGTCCTCAAAAATATCAAGGTTCATCCGCCACCTCCTCCTGGAATCCGCCACCGGACGGGCGGCGGTTGACAACCAGAAAACGCGACGTCAGGGCGCCGCCCGAGATCAGGGCGCCGACCATTAGGAACCCGACGCAGAAGGAATGCAGGTGGCTCGCCCACCCGATCAGCGCCGGAGCTGCGCCGGCACCGAGGATAAAAGCAAAAGGGGTGACCATGGACACGGCGATGTTCCGCGCGCCGGGCGGTGCGACCAGGCCGATCGCCGCAAACCCCGCCGGAAAAAAACAGACCGCCAGCGCCGGCTGCAGAAACACCAGGTAAGGCAGCCAATCCGTTGATACCCATCCGAGCGCCATGGTCAACAGCCCGTTGAGCAGCAGCACCCCCAGGATGGTCCGCTTGGGTCCGAACCGGTCGGTGAACCAGCCGCTGCCGAACGCCGCCAGCACACCGGGGACCCGCGACACGGCGAGCAGCGTGTTGGCGAAGTCACGTTCGAGGCCGTGCGCGTTCACCATGAAAAGCGGCAGCATCGTGTAGATTCCCAGGCTGCCGCTGATGCCGAGGCCGAAAAGCAGAATCATCAGCCAGTAGGACGGCTGACGGCCTAACACGCCGATCGATCGAAGATTGGGCGCCTCACCGGCCGACGCCCCCGTGCGACCGAAGAGCGCAAAAATAATCCCGGACAGAAACGCCGCCACTCCCAGCACGGCCAGAACGGCTTGCCACGAATACCAACCGAGCACGGCCTCGGCAAAGACCGGTGCCGTGACGAAGGCCAAGTTCGGTGCGACCTCGTGAATGGCGATCGCCTTGCCCCAATGCCGCGGGCTCACGAATTCCGTGATCGCGGCGATGGCCGAGGGCAGATACAGCCCGGTGGACAGCCCGGTCAGAAAAAGCCCGAACCGGATTCCCCACACGCCTTCGCTGGCGGCCGTCGCCAGCAGCGTTCCTCCCGCACAGCCGATGGAAAGCACCATCGTCCAGCGATGGGTCAGCCGCGCGGACACGAATCCCGAGCCGATGAGGGTTATGAAATATCCGATCGACAAAATTAAGAACAGTGAGCCGGCCTCGGCATGGGTGATGTTCAGGTCGTTTTCGATCGCCGGCATCAGAGGGGCCTGCACGATGCGCGCCATGAAATTCATGAAAAAAAGCAGGGTGAGCAGGAACAACTGTCCCAGGTTAGACCGGAACGACTCGGCACGCCCTGAATCGGCAGCTTCGGCGCCGTCTGGCGTCGGCGCGCTCATCCGCCGATCCTCACGGGACGCCGACGGCCGCTTGACGCTTGGGCCCGGACCTGAATCAGCTCGGCCACGATGCTGACCGCGATCTCCTGCGGTGTTTCCGCGCCGATCGAAATCCCGATGGGACAGTGGACGCGCCGCAGGTCTTCCGCCGGAACCCCCTCTTCCATCAGCGAGGCATAGATCAGGTCCCTTTTGCGTCGGCTTCCGATCATGCCGACGTAGGCCGGCCGGGTCGTCAGGGCGGCCCGGAGGGCGTCCCGGTCGTGGATGTGCCCGCGCGTGACGATCCCGATATAGGATGCGGCGGTGACGGCGACGCGCTCGAAGGCCTCCGTCAGCGCGCATACCAGGAGCCGATCGGCAGTTGGAAATCGTTCGGGGCTGGCGAACTCCACGCGGTCGTCGATCACGCACACGCGAAAACCGACCATGCGGGCGAGCGGCGCCACAAAGGTCGAAATGTGTCCGGCCCCGAACAGCAGCAGCATCGCCTCTGGCTCCAGCGGTTCAACAACGACCAATGCCTGGCCCGAGGGCTGCGGCAAGGTCTCTATCGCAAACCCGCGCGCGCCGGCCCAACGTTTCAGATCGGCGGAGTCCACCTCGGACGGCCCGGGTGCATCGCCGATGACGCGCCCCTCTTCGGTAACGATCAAGCGCTCCACGCCGCGCCGGCCGTCCGCCGCGATGGTGACGAGCGCGCCGCGCCTGCCCTGCGCGGTCATCGCCGCGGCCTCCGCAAACACGGATGCGGCGCCCGCGTCCTTCGGAAAGACGGGCTCGAGCAGCACGTCCACGTGGCCGCCGCAGAGCATCTCACCGGCCGCCACGTCCATCCCCGCCAGCCGGACCTCAAGCACGGCGGTCTTGCCGCTGGCCAGGACCGCTTGCGCCTTGCCGACCACCTCGTGCTCCAGGAGCCCGCCGCCGATGGTCCCCACCAGGGTTCCGCCGGCCTTGACAAGCAGTTTCGTTCCCACCGTGCGCGGCGCCGAGCCGGCCTGGCGGATGATCCGCGCCAGAACGCATCTTTCACCCGCCGTCAGAGCTCGAAGCAGTTCAGCGTAAATGTCGAGCATGCGAAGAACCTCTCATCCGGATGCGCCGGAGTCCGATTCGGCATTGGCAGAAAAAAAGAGCTGGACACCCGATCAAAGAAGATCGAAAACCGCCGATACCGGCGGATCGATCCGCACCTGGCCGACGATCGCCCTTCGGATCCGGCCGCCGCCGATTCGCTTGAGAGCGGCGGCGACTCCCAGACCGGCTGCCTGCCCGTCCGATTCATCGGCCTGGTTCAAAAACGCCAGACACCGGCATCCCGCCGGCGCTCCTTTCAGCACGCCGTGCTCGTGCGCGAGGGCCGTTGCAACGGCATCCGCGCTGATCAGTGCGCCGGGCGTCAGGCCGGTGATCCGGGCAAAGGCCTCCGGACGGAACACCCACTGGTCCGCCAAGGGTTTGCCCATCGCCTGCAAACCGGCCATCCCCACCAGCCACCCGGAGCAGGACGGTATCACCGGTTCATGCGCGGCGGGCGCCTTCAGCGGGCGTCCGGCGGCCCCGTCCGCTTCGACGATGATCCAATCGAAAACCCCTGACACCCAGAGCCGATCGATCTCCTGCGGGGCCAGGCCGGAGAGTTTTCCGGATTCGGCGCTTCGGCCGGCGGCGGCGGTAATATGCCGGTGTTCGCGCAGTGCCCCTGCGGTGCGCTGCAGGATCTGCTCGACCGTCGGCGCCAGGATGCAAACGCCGCACTGGTCCGTTGCGGGAGGATAGATGCGGGTCGTGGTGGTCGTTAGAACCGTCTGGCCGGTTCCAGCCAGTTCGCGCGCCAGACGGTACATGAGGCTCGTCTTGCCGCCCGCCCCCACCAGGCTGACCACCCCCCCGCCTTCGACGAGGAGCAGGGCGTCCCGCAGTCGATCCGACATCGCATTCGCCATTGAAACCCCAAACCCGAGCATCCGAACCGAAAACTATTTCTTATATCCCAAATGGACGGTTATAGGTCCTCAGCAGCGCTTCCAGGACCGAGCCGGCGATGGCCCGCGCCTTGTCTGAGATGGTGAAACAGTTCGTAACGTTTCCGCGCGGATCGATGTCGCCGATCTTGAGCCCGCGCGTCACCCATGTGCCGGGGCGGATCAGCCCCCGCAGGACCCCGCCGATGCGGCCGATGACCTCTGTGTCCGCAACGCGGCCGATGACCGTGCCTTTCTCGACGCGATCCCCGATCCGGCCGGCTGACAGAAACGCGCCCTCTTCCGGCGCTCTCAGAACCCGATCCACGCGAATGCCGTCGATCGGCTCGGGAATGCCGGTGTTGGGCTCGGCCGACCCCACCGTGAGGATGCGGCCTAGGTCATGGCCGCGTCGGGTCTCGATCACCACGTGCGCGTCGACGCCGGCGACAAACCCCGGCCCCAAGCCGATGACGAGGGCGGCATGGTTCAAACGGGTGCCGAGATTTCGCTTGGCCAGGATGGCATCCACCAGCAGATCCGGCCTGATTTTACGAAGTGTCTCCCCACGGGGGTCAACCATGACGGCGATTTGGCCCCGGTCCCAGATGGCATGCAATGGCTCGACTCCCGGGGCCTTCACCGCCTCCACACCCTCGACCGTTTTCGAACCGGCGTGAATCGCCTCGCTGAAGGCCACCCCCCGCCGCACGGCCAGCGGCATGGCCGTGTCCAGCATCACGATCCGCCGGATGTTGGCCATATAGAGGCGCCAGGCGACGGCGCTGGCCATTTCGCCGGCCCCCTTGATCGCTATGAGGATCTCTTGCAACCGGATGGAACCTCCGCGCGACCCTTCAGGGAACAAGGTCCGAAAGCACCAGGACCGTCCAGTAGGGGAAAAGCATCAGAATGATAATTGAAAGGATGTATGCGGGAATGTAGTAAATCCCCCCGCGGAACACGGTCCTGAGAGCGATGCCGGGCGCCATCGCGGCCACCACGTAACAACAGATGCCGATCGGCGGCATGATGGAACCCATGGTGGTGACGATACAGACCACCTGCCCGAACCAGACGGGGTCGTAGCCCATCTGCATGACCAGAGGAAAGAAGATCGGCAGCGAGATCAGCAGGAACGCCAGGGCGTCCATGACGCAGCCGCCGATGATGTAGCAGGCCAGGATCAGCCAGAACAGCATCCACTTCGGCAAAGCCAGGGCGCTGATCATCGCGGCGGCCTCGAAGGGCAGCCGGGTGACGGCCAGGAACCGTCCGAACACGGTCGCTCCGGCCAGGATCATGAACACCATGCAGGAAATGCGCAGGGTGCCGGTGATGGAGTCGATGAACCCTTGCCAGCTGAGCTTGCGGCGAATCAGGCAGATGGCGAGCCCCAGGGCGCAGCTGGCGGCGGCCGCCTCGGTGGCGGTCACCACGCCGGTGAAGAGCGCGTACATGATGATGGCGAACAGAATCAGGATATCGGTGATCTCCGGCAGGGCCTTCATCCGCTCGCCCCAGCTGCTCTTGGGACCCTTGGGACCCCATTGCGGATGGCGCAGGCAGATAAAGAGCACAGTCGCCGCAATCAGCAGCGTCAGGATGGCACTCGGGATGACATTGCCGAAGAACAGTTTGCCGATCGATTGCCCGGTATACAGCCCGTAGACCACCAGCACGATGCTCGGCGGAATCAGAACACCCAGGGTGGCGCCGGCCGCCACGGAACCCGCGTTGAGGATAGGGTGGTAGTTGTACTTCTTCATTTCCGGAATGGCAACCGTGCTCATGGTGGCGGCGGTGGCGGTGTTGGAGCCGCTGATGGCCGAGAACGCCGCACAGGCCATGATCGTGGTGATCGCCAGCCCGCCGCGATAATGACCGAACCACCGATAGGTAGCGAAGTAGAGACTGTTGTTGTACCCCCCGTAATGAACGAACTCACCCACCAGGATGAACATCGGAATCACCGTCAGGCCGTAGCTCGAGAAAATGTTCCACAGCTCCGGCCCGATCATTCCGAGGGCCGCCTTGAAGGAAGTCACATAGGCCACCCCCAAAAAGCCCACGAGCATCATGGTGAACGCGGCGGGCAGTCGGAAGATGAACAGCACCGCGAACATCACCAGAATTCCGATGATTCCGACCGTTGGGCCGCTCATGGATTCAATGGCCTCCCTTCTTCCGGAATGAGCCGATCCAATCAATCGCCAGCGTCAGGGACAACACGGCGAAACCCAAGGCAACACACCAAACAAAAGGGTAGTAGACGATTTTCAAGGTTTCCGAGACCTCTCCGGAAACGGCGATCCTAAGCCCCCATCGGAGAAGGACCCACGCGATGACGGCGAAAAACAGCAGGCCGATGAGGTAGCCGATGCCGTCGAGGAAACGTTTGACGCTCTCCGGGAACTTGTCCGACAAGATGTCCACGACAATGTTGAACTTGCGCTTCTGGGTGTAGCCCAAGGCAAATGCGGTGACCACGGCCCCCAGGAAGGAGACGAGTTCATAGGCTCCGCGAAACGGCAAGCCGAAAATCCGCAGCAGGACGTTGCCGGTGGCCAGCGCCATCAGGGCCAGCACGGCCACCCCGCCGATGACCAGCAGCCATTTGTTCAGGACCTGGTTCAGCTTTTCCAGAACTGCCATCAATGCCTCCCACCGGTGGTCCAGGATGGTTGCCCCCTTCTCCCCGTGTTCAGCGGCGAGAAGGGGGCGAGCACCTCGGTTCGAAGATCTCCGACCTCGTTACTTGTACTCTTTTTCGTACTTCGCCTTCAGCGCCATGACATCCCGTACGATCTGGTCCCCCGGCAGGCCGGCGGCCGTCACCTTCTTCACATATTCGTCCACCATGGGCGCCAGCAACTGGGGCATTTGCGCTTGTTGGTCGGCCGGAAGCTCGAAGATCTGCAGATTGTATTTTTCCTTGGACCATTGGACGGCCTCCAACACATGATCGTCCACGTACCTGCCGGTCCACAGGGCCTGTTCCTTCCTCAGATCGTCGAAGACTTTCTTGACCTCCGCCGGCAATGCCGCCCATTTGTCCTTGTTCATCACGACACCGAAGCTGACCACCCACAGGTTGGCGATGGTGGCGTTGGCCGTGTAGGCGGCGTAGTTGAAATCCTTGAGCACTTCCATGGAAGAGACATGCCCCTTGACCACGCCCTTCTGCAGGGCTTCCGGTGTGTCGGACTGGGGCATGGCCACGGGGATCCCGCCCAGGCGTTTGATGATGTCCGCCTGGGTGCCTCCGACCCGCAGCTCCATGCCCTTGAGGTCCGCCAGGGATTTAACCGGGGTGCGGGTCATGATGTTGGCCGGCGGGCAGGTGAACAGGGTCAGAATCTTGACACCTTCGAATTCCTTGGGCTGGTACTTGTCGATGAGGTCGTAAAGCGTCATGCTGGCAGCCTTGGCGCTGGTGAAGCCGAGCGGAAGGTCGATCGCCTCGGAAACCGGGAACCGGCCCGGCTGGTAGCTCATGGCGAAATTGCCGATGTCGGCCGTACCGGACATGACGCCGTCGAAAATGTTCTTGGCGGCCAGCAGCGTCCCACCGGGAAACGTCTGGACCTTCACTTTGCCCTGGGTGCGCTGGTCGACCTCTTTGGCCCAGCGCTCCATCTGCACGCAGGGGAAGGTGGGCGCCGGCGGGAAGTTGGCATAGGTGAGCTTGATTTCTTGTCCGTAGCTGACCGGCGTCATCGTGACCGCGATCAGGGTGGTGATCAACACTGCGAACATCATGCGTGCTGTCTGCCGTTTCATTTTGACACCTCCTTGAAGGGTGAAGGTAAGGTGAATCCAGCCTGCTGTATCTCGTTGCACCTCCTTTCCTGTGAAGGGGCTTTATCTCCCGAAGGGGCACACCGGAAACCGGCACTTTTCGCAGGTCGCCTTTTCAACCTCGCTTTTCTTCATCCCGACTCGCGGTTTTCATCGGTCAACCACGTCTTCGCGCTCAAAATGCTTCCCGGGGCGGCCGGCTGCGGCCTCAAATTTCCGGATCCAGCCCCGCACGCGACCCCTGCCGTAGGCTTGCTCCCAAGCGGCCACGAGCCGCTGCACGGGGACATCTTCGAAAGCCCCATGGTCACCTACGTACGCCATGAAAAGCTGTGAGGCCTCGTTGTAGGGCTGGAAGAGGGAGTCCGCATATCCGTCGAATTCAAGCGGTTTCACGCGGTGCCGGCGGCACAGTTCGAGATTGAAGGCCGGGGTCGCCTTGACCCACTTGCCGGCAAGCAGGAACTCGGTGTACCCGTGAAACACGAACAGGTCCGTTCCCATGAATTCGCGCAGCTGTCGGGTCGTCAGGTGATTGCGCACGTCGGCAAACCCGACGCGTGACGGGATCCCGCAGACGCGGCCCAACGCGCACAGCAGGCAGGCCTTGCCCACGCAGAAGGCCCGGCCGATCTGGAGCACGCGGCTGGCGCGGTAGTGCTCGGGTTTGTAGAACGGCTGGTAAGGGTCATACCAGATTCCGTCCCGCACGGCGTAGTAGAGCCGGACCGCCTTTGCCACGGCGTCGTCCGCGGTTTCCTGGAGTGCGTTTTGCGCATAGGCGCACACCGCCGGGTGCTCCGAGTCGATGATCGCTGTCGGCGATAGGTAGGCTTTCAAGCTGTCGTTCACGGAAGCAGTGGACATATGTCACGAAAGGACTCTATAATCCAACATTGCTGATGCCCTGCCCCTCCGGGAGGACGGTCATGAAGACGCCAACGGCGGGAATCATTCTCGCAGCCGGCGAGTCAAAACGATTGGGAGAGCCCAAGCAGCTGCTCCCGCTGGGCGGGCGCTTCCTGATCGAGTGGGTCCTGGGCGCGGCCCTGGAATCCGATCTGGACCGCATCGTGCTGGTCCTGGGATGCGAGCACAAACGGATCCGCCGCAGCCTGCTCGCATGGACCGGTCACCCGAAATGCGAGGTTCTCGTCAATTCCGCTTACCGGGACGGGCTGAGCACTTCGCTGAAAGCGGGGGTCGCCCGGATACAGAACGACTGCTTCTCCGCGATGTTTCTGCTCGGCGACCAACCCATGCTGGATGCGGCCCATATCAATCTCTTGCTGAAAAAATTCGCCCAATCGGAAAAATCGATTTGTGTCCCGACCCATGGCGGCACCCGCGGAAACCCGACTCTGTTCGCGAGCGCCTTCTACCCCGCCATCCTGAACCTCACGGGCGACCGGGGCGCCCGCGAGGTGATCGCCGCTCACCCGGACCAGGTGCTGGCGGTGGAAGTCCCGGATCCGGTGGTCTTCCTCGACATCGATCGCCGGGTGGATGCCGAGTTGATCGCCCGGTTGCTGAAATCCCGGCAGCCACCGGAAAAATAAGGTCCAGGGTTGAGAGGTTCAAAGGTTAAGGGCCTCAGGTTCAGGTTTCAGGGTTCGGGGTTCAGGAAAAAATAAACAGGTCCCAACCCTGATCTTTCTACCTGAACTCTGAACCCTGTAACCTTTATTACTCCTCTATCACGCAAGTCTCGCTTGAAGCCTCCCCGCTTTTTTGCCCGCACAGATCCAGTCCTTGCTTCTCCCGTATGGCGGCCAGCAAGCGCTCGGGCGTGATGGGCAGGTCCTTGATGCGCACACCGACGGCGTTGTAGATGGCGTTGGCCACGGCCGGGGCCGTCGGCACGCACCCCGGCTCGCCGATCCCCTTGGCGCCGTAAGGTCCGTCCTTGTCGTGGGTTTCGAGCACCGGCGCCTCGATGGGAGCCACGTCCTTGGCCGTGAGGATCTTGTAGTCGCGGAAATTGGGGTTCATGTTCTCCCCTCTTTCCAGGATCACCTGCTCGCTCAGGGCGTAGCCCAGACCCATCATCACGCCACCGTAAACCTGGCCTTCGAGCAGCATGGGATTGATGGCCCGGCCCACATCGTGCGCGGCCACATAGTGAAGGATTTTGACCTTGCCGGTTTCCTCGTCGACCTTGACCCGCACGCCGTGGGCGCCGAAGGTGTAGGTCATGGACATGTTCCCCCGGAAATCCTTGCCCATGTTCTCGTTGGCCGGGTCGTAGAAGCTCTCGGCCATGAGCATCTGGCCGCCGTGGCTGAAGTGCGCCTTGCGCAGGAGCTTGCCGACCTCCACCTTGCGATCGGGCTCGTCCGCGTGCTGGATGTGCCGATTGCCCAAGACCAGCTTCTCCAGCGGGGCGTAGAGCTCCTTGGCGGCCATTTCCAGGATCCGGGACTTGATTTTGCGCGCGGCCCCCAGGGCGGCGTTTCCGGCCACGAAGGTCGTACGGCTGGCGTGCGCGCCCACGTCCCAGGGGCAGATGTCGGTGTCCGAGTGGATCACATGGATGTCCTCGATGTTCAACCCCAGCTCTTCGGCCACGATCTGGGCGATGACGGTGTCGGAGCCCTGCCCCATGTCGGTCGCACCGGTGAAGAGATCCACCTTGCCGAAGTCGTCCATCTTGAGGATCGCGCCGCAGCCGTCCGACTTGTAGACCCGTGCCCCGCCGCCCACGTGGATCAGCGCGGCGATCCCCACCCCCTCGCCGGGGGTCCGGGGCCGCTCCCACTCGAGCTTCGCCTTCACGGCATCCATGCATTCCGTGAGCCCGCAGGTCGTGATGCGCAGCCCTTGGGTGGAGACATCGCCGGACTGATTGGCGTTGATGCGGCGAAACTCCAACGGCTCGATGCCGGCGGCCACGGCCAGCATGTCGATGGTGCTTTCGATGGCGAAGGTGGCCTGAGGGTTGCCATAGCCGCGCATGGCCTGGGAATAGGTGTTGTTGGTGTAGACGCAGGCGGCCTCGTAGCGCACGTGGGGAACCCGGTAAAGGGTGGTGATGGGCATCATCATAACCGAAGGGGTCGTCGCCCCCCAGGAGGTGTAGGCGCCGTTGTCCAGGATCATCTTCACGTCGCGGAACAGCAGCTTGCCGTTCCGGTCGCAGCCCTGGGAGATGGCGGTGATCGTGGGCTGGCGCGTGGAGGTGGCGATGAATTCCTCGCTGCGGTCGAACTCGATCTTCACGGGCCGGCGGGTATGATAGGCCAGCAGGATGGCGATATACTCGTACGCGTAGGTGTCGAGCTTGCTGCCGAACCCGCCGCCGATGCAGGGCTTGATCACGCGCACGCGCCGATTCGGAAGCCCCATGGCGGCCAGGGCCTCCAGAAAGTCCTTCTGGGCCAGGGACGGAATCTGGGTGTTGGTGTGAATCGTCAGGTTGTTGCCCGGATCGAATTCGGCGATGGCCCCGCTGGTGCCCATGCAGCAATGCGTCACCCAAGTGGTGGTGAAGCGTTCGCTCACCACGAAGGCCGCCTCGCGGCGCGCGGCGTCCACGTCGCCGTAGTGCAGCTTCCAGGGCAGGCGCAGCACGTTGGTCTTGTGCGCCTCGTGCACCAGAGGCGCCCCTTCCCGCATGGCGGTTTCCGGGTCGAAGACCGCCGGCAGGGGATCGTAGACGACGTCGATCAGTTGGAGGGCCTCGCGTGCGGTCTGAGGGTCGACGGCGGCAACGGCGGCGACCTCGTCGCGAAAGGAGCAGACCTTGCCTTTCTTCAGGGGGCGGTTGTCCTTGTAGACCCCCATTTTGATGTCGGGGATGTCCTCGCCGGTCAACACCGCCCGCACCCCCGGCAGGGCCCGGGCTTTGGAGGCATCGATCTTGACGATGCGGGCATGGGCGTACTTGCTGTACAAAATCCGCCCATAGAGCATGCCGGGCAGTTTAAGGTCCTGGATGTAGCGGCTGCGCCCGGTCGCCTTGTCGGCGGCATCCAGCTTCGGGATCCGTTTTCCGATCGTGCTGAAATCGTGCATCAACTATCTCTCCTTGAGCGGCTGCTACTATCTTTAAGCATCCTATTTCGGGCGGAAGATGGGTTCAAGGTTCAGGGTTCAACGGGTTAGCTGTTTATTGTTTTGCAACCGTGAACCGCTGAACCGCTGAACCTTTTCACCGTTCTTCATCCCGCCAGGCCACCACCCGCGGTCCCTCTTGCGCGCCGCCGCGCGCCTGCTTGATGGAGTCGATGATCTGGATATACCCCGTGCAGCGGCATAGATTTCCGGCGATGGCCGTCTGGATGTCCTCGTCGGAGGCCGCCGGGCTCTCATCCAGGAGCGCCTTGGCCGACAGGATCATTCCCGGCGAGCAGAAGCCGCATTGGATGCCGCCGTGCTCCACGAAGGCCTTCTGAAGCGGGTGCAGGCTGCCATCGGCCGCCGCCAACCCCTCGATCGTCGTCAGGCGGCGGCCGTCGAGCTCAACGGCCAGATAGAGGCAGGAGTTGACGGCGGCCTCGTCGACGATCACGGTGCAGGCCCCGCATTCGCCGCTGCCGCAGCCCTCCTTGGTCCCGGTGTAGCCGAGCTCCTCCCGGATGAAGTACAGCAGCGTCCAGTGGTCTTCCACTCGGGCGGTCATATTGTTACCGTTGAAAGTAAAGGCGATCTCCCTTGACATATGACTCCTCGCTCTAAAGCTGGTGGCAAGAATGGGACTGGTGTTTTTGCTGCTTGATACGGGATGCTGGATACTGGATGATCATGGCTCTATTGCTATCCTGGCGCGTTCCAGCGCCAGGATGCCCATGCGTTTGACCAGCACCCCCACCATTTCGCGCCGATACCACGCGAGCCCGCGAATGCTGTCCCGCACCCGCGACTCGCCGGCCGCGATGCGACCGGCCTCCGCGAGCGTCTCGTCGGCGACCGGCCGGCCTGTCAGGTACTTCTCGGCCTCCCGCGCACGGAACGGGGTGGGCGCGGCGACCCCGAGGCAGATGCGCGCCTTGGCGCAGGTGACCATGTCCGGCTCAAGGCTGAGCAAAACTCCGACGCCCAGCATCGGCAGCTCCATGGCTTCGCGGCGGCCGTGCTTGGTGTAAGCCCCGCCGGTTCGGAGCGCTTGCGGCGGGATGATGATCTCGGTCAGGATCTCGGCGCCCTGCAGGTCGCACTGACCCGGCCCCAGGAAAAAACGGGTCAGCTCGATCAGGCGGTAACCCTTGGGCCCGTAAATGTGCGCCTTGCCGTCCAGCGCGATGAGCGGGATGGCACCGTCGGCCGACGGCACGGCGTTGACCAGGTTGCCGCCGATCGTGGCCACGTTGCGGATCTGCACCGAGCCGATGTTCTTGACCGCGTCGTGCAGGATCGGATAGCGGTGTTGAACAAGGGTTGAACGCTCGATCGAACGGTGGGTCATGAACGCGCCGATGTAAAGCTCGCCGGTTTCGGCGTTCAAAAAGGGACGGTCCTGACCGATGATGTGCTTAAGGGAGATGAGACCGTCCGGCGCCAGTTTGCCTTCCTTCATTTTGACCAGCACGTCTGTGCCGCCCGCAATGTATTTGGCCCGCCCGTTGCGGGATTCGTGCAAGGAGATGGCCTCGTTCAGGCTGCGGGGCACGAGGTAGGTGAATGGGTGCATGCGCTCCTCTCGGCTTTAGCGGCGCCCGGGTCTTACAGCGGACGGTTGTCGAAAATGCGCTTGGACTTGCGCTCCGAACGCGGCAGGGTGCAGTCATCCACGATTTCCACCTCGGGCCGCACCATGATGCTGCCGCGGATCTGCTCTTGCACCTTCCGGGCGAGCCCGGGCCTGCGCTCGGCGTCCAGCCCCTGGCAGCACTCCAGCCGGATGGTCATGTGGTCCTTGCCGTCCTCCCGGCGATCGATAACGACTTGGAACTCGCAGTTGGCCTCGTGGATCTTGGACAGCACCTGGTCGATCTGCGACGGATAGATATTGACCCCGCGGAAGATGATCATGTCGTCCGAGCGGCCCAGGATCCGGTCGTGCAACGGCAGCAGGCTCCCGCATGAGCAGGGCTGCGGGATCATCCGCGTCAGGTCCCGGGTGCGGTAGCGGATCAACGGCGACGCTTCCTTGCAAAGAGTGGTGACCACCATTTCGCCCATTTCGCCGGGAGCGACCGGCTGGAGCGTATTCGGGTCGAGGACCTCCAGAATGTAGTAATCCGCCCAGTAATGAATGCCCTCGTGCTTGCAACAGTCGAGGCCGGTCCCCGGGCCGTAGAGCTCGGTCATGCCCGGGATGTCGAACATGTCCTCCAGCCCCAGCAGCTCCTTGATACGCCGCCGCATGGCATCGCTGCTGCGCTCCGAGCCGAAAATCATTTTCCGGAGTTTTATTTTTTCTCTGAGACCCCGGCGGTTGACTTCCTCAGCGACCAGCAGGCCCATGGAGGCCGTGCAGCACATGACCGTGGGCTGCAGGTCTTCCAGGAACTGGCACTGCATCTCCAGGTTGCCGGGGCCGATGGGCAGCGCCATGGCGCCGAAGCGCTCGCAACCGAGTTGAAACCCCACTCCGGCGGTCCACAACCCGTAACCCACGGCGATCTGCACGCGGTCCTCGTCCGTTAGCCCGGCCATCTCGTAACACCGGGCGAAAAACTGCGCCCAGTCGTCGACATCTTTTTGGGTGTAGGCGAACACCTTCTTCTTCCCGGTGGTGCCCGAGGAGGCGTGGATGCGCACCACTCGGCTTTCGGGCACCGACAGCAGCGGAAACGGGTAGTCCTCGCGCAGGTCGTCGGCGGCGGTGAAGGGCAGTCTGTGGATATCCTCGAGCGACCGCACGTCCTGGGGCCGGACCCCGGCCCGATCCAACCGCCGGCGATAGAAAGACGAGCCGGCGTAGGCGTGCGCCACGGTCCACTGCAGGCCTTTCAACTGGTGGTCATAAAGTTCAGCGCTGCTCTTAAAAGAAGGCATGAAGGTCTTTAACATCCAACCGCTCCTCAATCGCGATAGGCAATGCCGGGGGCACGCCGGAATCAAAATCCGAAATCCGAATATCGAAATCCGAAACAAATCCGAATTCCTGAATAACCAAAATTCGAAACCAGTTTAGAACTTTTTGAAATTCGGACTTCGTGCTTGTTTCGAATTTCGTATTTCGTGCTTCGAATTTCAATCATTACCTACTACTCTCTTCTCTTTCCTCAGCCCCAGGGTGGCTGCAAGGTCCACCTTCAGAGTGTCCGGCTCGATGATCACCCCGTAATCTTCGCGGGCGCGCTCGATGCTGACGTAGCCGTTCAAGACGTCGGATTCCACCGCCTCGGCGTCGCGCTCCAAGGGGTTGCCGTAGCCGCCGCCGCCGGCGCTGTAAAATTCGATCACGTCGCCGCGCTGGCAGTGCGTCAATCCGCTCGGATCGGCGGGCTGCCGGTTGCGCTCGAATTTCGCCTTGGAGCCCGGCCCCCCGCCGAACAGACCCTCCGGCGGATATCGGAACCGGCCGGCCTGCACCGCCACGGTGACCGGCGGTTGAGGCCCGAATTCGTCTTCCGGCACCTGGATCACCATTTGGCGGCCCAAGCCGCCGCGCATCCGGCCGGGACCGCCGGAATCGGCCACTAATCCGCGCGCGGATACGAGCAGCGGGGTGTCGCTCTCGAAAATCTCGACCGGCGTGTTGGCGCCGTTGGCGGGAAAGATGGCGCAGTGGTGGCCGTCCATGCGGCTGCTGGCGCCCAGGCCGCCGCCCCGGATGATCATGGTGTGCCAGGGTTTACCGTCGTGGCGCCGGCCGTAGAAGATGTTGGTCTGAGCCGGCGTCCCGCCGCTGCCGGCGATGATCTGGTGCGGCGCGGCCGCGGCCAGGGCCTTGAACACCATTTCCGTCATAAAATGACCGATCTGCATGCGCGCAGCCACCGACGCCGGAAAGCGGCAATTGACGACACATCCCTCGGGAGCGGTCATTTTGACCGGCCGAATGGCCCCTTCGTTGATGGGCACCTCCGGGTCGAAAGCGCTCTTAACGGCCATGAACACATAGGCGTACGTGAAGTTGTAGACCACGTTCCCGCCCCAGTCCACCTGAGGCGATGTGCCGCTGAAGTCCACATGCAGATCACTGCCTTTAACGCGAACGGTCAACCGAATGGTCACATCCTGGCGTTGGCCGGCGCCCTCGATCACCCCCTCGTACGGGTAGACCCCGTCGGGGATCCGCCCGATGGCCGCGCGCATGCTGCGCTCGGTGTGGGTGATGATCTCATCGGCCAAGTCGTCCAGCGTGTCCAGCCCTTCGTCGTCCATCATTTCAACGATTTTTTGGGCGCAGACATGGTTGGCCGCGACCTGGGAGCGGATATCGCCGGTCACTTCCTCCGGGGTGCGCACGTTCCAGCGGATCATGCGCAGCACATCCTCGTTGAGCTTGCCGCCCTGATAGAGCCGGGTCAGCGGGATGAAGAGCCCCTCCTCGTGCACCTCGCGGTTGTCCGATGCCACCCGCCCGCCGATGTCCGCATGGTGGAAGACGCAGGCGGTGAACGCCACCGGCCGTCCCTTGAAGAAAATCGGGCTCAGCACGCAGACATCGTTCAAATGCCCGGCCAACAGCCAAGGGTCGTTGACAATGAAGACATCCCCCGGCCGGTAGTCGCCGAGCGGCATGGAATGGACGATCTGCTTCACCCCCAGGGCCATGGCGCCGGCCTGCCCCGGCGTGCAGAAGGTCCCCTGGACGAGCTCCTGGCCGCGGCTGTCGGTGAACATGCAGGTGTAGTCGTGGGCGTCGCGCAGCAGGCTGGAGAAGGCCGTGCGCGCCACGGATGCATCGGCTTCATCCACGATGGACACCAGCCGCCGCCACAGAATCTCCAACGTGATGGGGTCGAAGCGGCGGCGCGACGATCTCGGCCGCACCCGTCCCTTGGGCGTGGTCCTGCTTGTTAACTGGCTGCGTTTGCTTGGCATGTCCTCAGCTCCACTCCGAATCGCCGTTGAACGGCCTGCCGGAAAAGACTTTTGGGTGTCCGGGTCTTCAGGGTTCGAGGTTCAGGGTTCAAGGCTAAATTCCGCCTTCCCACTTCCGCCTTCCGCCTTCAAACTTCCAACTTCTCACTTCAAGCTTCCGCCTTCATTTGATATCGATCCACACGAACCCAAATTCGTCCACCTGCGCCCGGGCATCCTCGCCGATCACGATGGTGGATTCTTTTTCTTCGATGATGGCCGGTCCGGGCACCCGCGCGCTTGGGTAGAGCTTCAATCGGTCGTAGACCGTGAAGGGGACGCATTTCTTCTTGAGCACGGAATAGGCCGGTCGCCGACCCTTGATGCACTCGGCCATTCGGCCCCTGCGGCGGCCCAGCGGCGGCAGGCGGAAGGGACGCTCCGGCAGGCTCGCCCGCACCTTGAAGGTGACGAGCTCAACCGTGTTCTCCGGGTAGGTCCGGCCGTAAAGCTTTTGATAGACGCCGTCGAAGCGCTCACGGATGGTGGTTTTGCTCCACTTCTGAAACGGCTTGCGCTCGATCGCAAGGTCCGTCTCGGCGCCCTGCCCCACGAAACGCATCATGAGGGTGCGTTCGAAGCTCACCCGCCGGCGCCGGTCGGCCTGCTGCAGAATGGCCGCCCCTTCGCGCTCGAGCTCCTGGAACAGCGCCTCGACCTGGCTGAAATCGGCGTCTTCAAGCGTGGTGCGCTGGCTGCGGGACAGGTCGAAGGCCACGGGCGCCGTGAAGAACCCCATGGCGGAGCCCACACCGGCCAGGGGCGGAACGATGATCCGCGGCGCACCGATCTTCTTCGCCAATCCGTAGGCATGCACCGGCCCGGCCCCGCCGAAGGCCGCGATCGTGATGACCTTGGGATTGCCGCCTTTTTCGGCGATGTGCGTCTTGGCGGCCGCCGCCATGGTCTCGTTGATCAGATCATGGATGCCGAAGGCGGCTTCCAGGGGCGAGGTGCCCAGCGGCGTGGCCACTTTCGCGGCGATGGCGGCCTCGGCGGCAGCCTTGTCCAGGGGCATGGTACCGCCGAGGAAGTAATCGGGATCCAGGTAGCCCAGCATCAGGTCGGCGTCCGTGACCGTCGGCTCCTGACCGCCGCGGGCGTAGCAGACCGGGCCGGGGTCGGCGCCCGCGCTCGCGGGGCCGACCTGCAGCAGCCCCATCTTGCCCATGCGGGCGATGCTTCCGCCGCCGGCGCCGATCTCCATCAGGTCGACCACCGGCACCTGGATCGGCAGCCCGCTGCCCTTCTTGAAGCGCTGCACCCGGCCGACCTCGAAGGTGGAGACCAGGCCCGCCTGCCCGTTCTGGATCAGGCAGGACTTGGCGGTGGTCCCGCCCATGTCGAAGCAGAAGATGTCCGCGATCTTGAACATGCGCCCGTAGTGCTGCGAGGCGATGACGGCCGCCGTCGGCCCCGACTCGATGATCCGGACCGGGAATTCCCGCGCGGTTTCCACCGACGTGATCCCGCCGCTGGAGAGCATGATGTAAAGCTTGCCCCGGAACCCCTGCGATTCCAGCCGCGCGCAAAGCTTCTTCAGGTAGCGCGCCGTAATCGGCTTGACGTAGGCGTTGGTGGCCGTGGTGCTGGTGCGCTCGTATTCCCGGATCTGAGGCAATACCTCCACCGAGGTGGACAGAAACACCTCGGGCCACTCCTGTTCCACGAGCGCCTTGATCTCTTTCTCGTGGTCGGGGTTGCGGTAGGAGTTGATCAGGCAGACCGCCAGCGACTCGACCCCGGCGCGGCGCAGCTCCGCGAGCGCAACTCGGACCTCCTGCCGGTCCAGCCGTTGGATCACCCGGCCGTCGCTCGTGATGCGTTCGTCGACCTCCAGGCGCAACCGGCGCGGGACCAGCGGCGGCGGGTATTCGGCGAAAATGTCATAGGCGTCGTAGCGCAGCTCGCGGCCGAGCTCGATCACGTCCCGGAACCCGCGCGTGGTGATCAAACCGGTGACAGCCCCCTTGCGCTCGATGATGGCGTTGATCACCAGTGTGGTGCCGTGGATGATCTCGTCGATGTCCGGTTTTTTCCCGGGGATCTGATCCAGCAGCGCGCGGATGCCCTGCTCCACGGCATCGGACGGGTCCGTGGACGTGGTGAGGCACTTGTAGACGTAGAACTGCCCGGCCCGGTCGTTGAGCAGCACGAAGTCCGTGAAGGTGCCGCCGATATCGCAACCCAGACGGTAGAATTCCTTTGCCAATCATGCCTCCGTTTAATAAAGATATTGCGGCTACCGTACTATTCCGAAGATCCATAGAAATACGAAATCCGAATCTCGAAATCCGAAACAAATTCGAATATCCAATGACCAGAATCCAAAACCGGTTTTGAACATTATATAATTCGAATTTCGTGCTTGTTTCGAAATTCGGGTTTCGTGCTTCGAATTTTAAATAATGTCCTCAGGTTTTAAACGAGTAATCTGCGTGTGCTATATCTGTTTCTTTCAAAACCTCGGCGCTAGAAAATGGATGGCTCTTCCCACTCGCCGAACACCTGCCGCAGCACGCCGGTCATCTCGCCGACGGTGGCATAGGCCCGGCAGCAGTCCACCAGGCAGGGCATGACGTTCTTACCGGAGCGGGTTTCCTGCTCGAGGTCCTGCAGCGTTCGGCTCACCGCGCGGCTGTCGCGCACGCGCCGCAGCTCGCGGAGCCCGGCGATCTGCTTCTCCGCCCAGGATTCATCGTAGGCGTGCAGTTCCACGTCGGGCTGGTCCTCGACGCCCTCGGTGTACTTGTTGACGCCCACCTTGATGTAGTCCCCGCGCTGGATCCCGCGCTCGAATTCGTAGGCCTGCCGGGACACCTTGCGCTGGACGTGGCCGAGGGACACGGCCCGGCGCATGCCGCCGATCTTCTGGATCTCCTTCATTTCCTCGATAATCCGGGCCTCCATCTGCTTGGTCAACGTCTCGATGAAATAGGAGCCCGCCAACGGGTCGACCGTGTCCCGCAGGCCGACTTCGTCCATGAGCAGCTCGAGGGTGCGCAGGGACAGCAGGGCCGCGCGCGGCGTGGGAATGGTGTAGGCCTCGTCGAAGGAGCACAGCGCCGTGGTCTGGGCGCCGCTCAAGGCCGCCGCCAGGGCGTAGAACGCGCTGCGCATGATGTTGTTTTCCGGCTGGGCCTTGGTCAGACCGCTGCCGCCGCCTCCGAAGAGCCCCCGCAGGAAAAGGTTTTTCTTCTGCGTCACCCCGAATTCTTCCTTGAGCAAGTTGGCCCACAGCTTGCGCGCGGCGCGGAACTTGGCGATCTGCTCCCAGAGGTTGCCGAAAACGTTCAGATTGAATGAGAAGCTGCCGACGAACTCGTCCGCTTGGAGGCCGCGGGCCTGCACCTCGGCGATGTAAGCCTTGGCGATTTCAAAGGCATAGGCGATTTCCTGCGCCGGTGTCGCTCCGGACTCCCGGATGTGGTAGCCGCAGATGCTGACCGGGTTGCAGCGCGGCAGCGCCTTGACCGCGTACTCGATGGCATCGCCCACCAGCCGCACGGCCGGGTCCACCGGAAAGATCCAGGCCCCGCGGCCGATCATCTCCTTGAGGATGTCGTTCTGCGGGGTCGCGCTGATCTTTTCAGGCGGATAGCCGAATTTTTCGGCGACCGCCTGGTACATGGCCAGCATGATGCACGCGACGGCGTTGATCGTCAGTCCGGACCCGATCCGGTCCAGCGGAATGTCCTTGAAGGCGGTTTCGAAATCCCGCAGCGAATCCACGGCCATGCCGACCCGGCCGACCTCTCCCCACGCGCAAGGGTCGTCCGAGTCGTAGCCCATCTGGGTCGGCAGATCGAAAGCGACGTTCAAGCCGGTCTGGCCGTGGGCGATCATCAGCTTGAAGCGCTGGTTGGTCTCCTCCGGCGTTCCGAACCCGGTGTACTGGCGCGTCGTCCAGGCCCGGCTGCGGTAGCCCAGCGGATGCAGGCTGCGCGTGAAGGGGTATTCGCCGGGCTCGCCGAGGTCTCTGGCATAGTCGAACCCGACCGCTTCGAGGTCCTCAGGCGAGTAGCTGGGCTTGATCCGGATGCCGGACTGGTAGACCACTTCCCGGATGGCGTCCTTCTCGTCTTTGATGTATCTGGCAACTCCCATGGCTCCTCATTCATCTCCATGCCTGTTGCGGGGACGGCCGAGTGCCCCGATTCATTCGGCCCCCATGGGCCGGGCCGCGCCCGGCGGCTGCGGTCCAAGTCCCGCAGCAACCGCGCGGATCTCGGCCACCATCTCGTCAAAAGGAGTTCCGCCGGGAAAGACCCCTCTGATCCCCATCTCCTTCAGCTTGGCGACATCCTGCTTGGGGATCACGCCGCCCACCACCACCGGAATGTCGCCGATGCTTTCGGAAGCCATCCGATCGAGCAGCCGGCGGCAGATCGGCAGATGCGCGCCGGACATGATGCTGAGACCGATGACATCGACCGCTTCCTGGACCGCTGCGCGCACGATCTGTTCCAACGTCCGGTGCAGCCCGGTGTAGATGACTTCCATGCCCGCATCCCTCAGGGCCAGCGCCACCACCTTGGCCCCGCGGTCATGGCCGTCCAGCCCCGGCTTGCCCACCAGTATCTTGATGGTTTTGTCAGACATCGCCTCACCTTATTCGAATGGGTGGTCGAAGGTCTTCAGGACCATCCCCTGGCCCCTCACGATATGCTCCCGCACCAGCCGCTCCGCCCCGTCGGCGTCCCGTCGGCGGATGTGCTCCAGGATTAGACGGTGGTCTTCGTTGCTGACCCGGGCCTGCCGTTCGTTCTTGAGGAGGATCTGCCGGAAGCGGAAGATCTGGTCCCGGAGGGCATCGATCATCCCGACCAAACGCGGGCTGCGGCTCAAGGCGTAAAGCAAATCGTGAAACCGGGTGTTCACTTCCGGCAGCCGCCTGAGCTGTTTTCTTTCCAGGAGGCGCTCGAATTCCGCGATGGTTTCATCCAGCGGGTTCAGATCATCCGGCCGGCAATTGAGGGCCGCCAGCCGGGCAGCATAACCTTCCAACACGCTGCGGATGCCGAAGGTCTCGGCGATATCCTGCCGGCTCAGACCTAAAACGCTGAAGCCCCCGTGGGGAAGCCTTGCAATGAACCGCTCCCGCTCCAGTTTGTGAATGGCTTCTCGAACCGGGGTGCGGCTGATCCCCTGTGCACCGGCAATTCGGCTTTCCACCAGCCGCGTTCCGGGAGCGATGTCGCCCCGCACGATGGCCAGTCTGAGGTGGTCGTACACCATCTGCCCCAGAGACTTGCGCCGTTTAACCCCCCGCATGGGGCGCAGCCGTTTTCTGAAGGTAGTTTCGGGATGCACGGGTTTTAGCTCTCCCATGGCAGCAGGCGGCCCGTCAGATGATTCCCTTGGCCTCCCACTCGGCGAGATCGGCCGGTGCGTTGCCGAGAAGGCTGCCGTAGATCTCCGCGTTGTGTTCTCCGAAGCGCGGGGGGAAGGAAAGTGCCCGGTCGGATGCTTCCAGAAACGGCGTCATGTAAGGCGCCGGCGCCAGGGCGATGCGCCTGCCCGTAACCGGGTCCGTCGCATGCAGCAGCCGACGCTCGACCAACGGGTCGGCGACCACCTCACGGATCGTTTTGATCTTGCTGGCCGGAACAGTGATCGCGTTGAGTTTTTCCATCAGCTTTTCCGAGCGCAGATGCTGCGTGATCGCGCTGATCGAACGGTTCAGGTCATGCACCGCGGCAATGCGGCCGGCATTCTTTTCGTAGGCCGGTTGATCCAGCGATTTGAACATCTCCAGCGAGACCAGCGCTTTCCACTGGCGGTCGTTGCCGACCGCCATGTAGATAAATCCGTTCTGGGTCGGGTAAACCGACACGGGGCAGAAAAACTCGTGGGTGTTCCCCCGGCGCGACAACGTCTTGTTGAAATTGGCGCTAAACGTGATCGGAACCGTGAGCCAGGACACGGAGGATTCGAACATCGACAGGTGCAAGCAGGCACCCGCGCCCGTCGCCTTGCGCTGAAAGAGCGCCTTCATCATTAACCCGTAGGCATGCTCGCTGGTGCCCATATCGGGAAGCGGTATTCCCAGGACCTGCGGATCGCCGCCGCTTTCGCCGGTCAGCTCCATCAATCCGGAGCGCGCCTGCAGGATGGGGTCATAGGCCCCCTCGTTGCTGTCCGGGCCGAAGCCGGTGACCCCCAGCCAGATAAGGTCCGGCCTGATTTTCTTCAGTGTGTCGTAGTCGATCCCGAGTTTGGCGTAGTTGCGCGGCAGTTGGTTGGTGGCAAAGATGTCCACCGCAAGCTTCCGCATCAGCTCGTGAAATAGCGCCTGCCCTTTCGGTTCGGCCAGGTTCAAAGTGAGCGCCCGCTTGCCGGCATTGATGCACAGGAAGTAGGCGTTCATGCGCTCCTCCCCGAGCACGTTGTCGCCGATCATGCGGTTGGGGTCGCCGTAGACCGGATGCTCGAGGCGGATGACGTTCATGCCGTCCTGGGCCAGCCGGTAGGTGAGGTAGGGCAAAACGGTGGCCTGTTCGAGGGAAAGCACGGTCAGGTCTTTGAAGGGGTTCATCGCTCCTCCCCTGCGGGATCGCGGTGTGAAGCGCAACGCCTGCGGTTTGAACGGAAAAAATGGCCTGGAGAACGAACCAGCGATTGAACCATATTCAATGACTGTATACAGTATACAAATTTGCGATGTCAAGCTGAGTTTTCAATACGGGAGGGGCGGCGGGAAGGCCCCGGATGGGCCGGCAGGCATCCGCCTTGCGAAGTCGTCAAAACAGGATGCGGTTCTCGCCGCAGTAGAAGGTTAAGCCGGAATCCCTGTCGGCGCATGCCAGCGTCATGTTCAGGGACTGCGCCATTTGGACGGCAAGCACGGTCGGTCGCGACATGCTGATCACCATGGGCAGACGCGCTCTCGCGGCCTTTTGAACCAGCTCATAACTGATCCGCGAGGACAAAATCAGCATAACGGCCAGGGGCAGTTTTCCAGCGACAAACGCCTTTCCGATGGCCTTGTCCAGTGCGTTGTGCCGCCCGACGTCCTCGGCGAAAGAGACCACCTCCAGCTGACGGCCCAATATCATCGCCGCATGGGAGCCTCGGGTCCTCTGATAGTGCTGCTGGTTCGCGGAGAGCAGGTTGATGCCATCCAAAACCCGCGGGATTTCGACCCGGAAGCTGTTTTCGAGCGGGGTCACAAGCTGATAGAGGTCCTTGAGCATCTCCTTGCCGCAGATGCCGCAGCTGGTCTGGCTGATAAAGCCTCGCCGCTCAAGAAGATCATGGATCTTTTCCCGTCGTTCGGCTTTGAGCCGGATATCGATGACGTTCGGATCCAAGTCCTTGCAGTATCCGATAGCGCCGAAATCATCGGGTGAATCCGCAATTCCCTCCCCCAGGCAGAACCCGGCCGCATGAAACAGCTCCTCCCCGGGGGTTCGCATCACCACGGAATAAGGCTTGCCGTCGATGCGAATCAAGAGAGGTTCCTCGCCGATCAATTCGTTGGTATCGGTTCGGCAGGCTCCACGGTCACAGCGGATCACTGAATAAGACGCGGTATTTTTGCCGGTAACGTCCACGGTCCCCATCCCTTCTCGAAATTGGTAATACTCCCCCCCTCCCGGGTCAAGGCCCGGGCTGCCGGGCAGGGCCGGGTGGGAAAAGGGAATGCCTCCGCATGAATCGTTGGCTATTTCTTGGAAGCGGGCTCGGACGCTTGCGGGTGAGGGCGCAGCGCTTTAGTCAAAACATAGGCTGCCTGCAATGCCTCGGTCGGGCAGAGCTCAAAACATTCTTTGCAGTCCCAGCACTCTTTGGCGGCAATTTCCGGGATGAAGCTGATCTCTTTGCGGATTCCCCGGTCGACGAATCCGACGGCGTTCTTTTTCTTGACCTCCGCGCAGTATCGCACGCACAGGCCGCAGTGAATGCAGAAAGAGGCCTCTTTTCCGAAGCGGTCCTTGTCGGCGCCATACTCCTGGGCCAGCGCCAGCAGATCCGGCGAGTCCGGTGCGTGCGCCAGCTGGAGCTCCAGGATCGTTTTGCGGATCCGGTCGATCGTCTCCGACCGGGTCCTGACGACCAGGTTTTTTTCAACCGGGTAAACGCAGGCGACCACGCGCCGGACCCAGCCCTTGAATTCCAGCTCGACGAGGCAGAGCCGGCAGCCGCCGAAAGGTTCCAGCTTTTCATGGTGGCAGAGGGTCGGGATGGTTATCCCCGCGCTGCGGGCGGCCTCCAAGAGGGTCATGCCTTCCTGCGCTGGGACGTCCTTGCCGTCAATTTTCAAAAGGACCGCAGTCATTTTTCATTGCTCTTTCTGGTTATGATTCTCTTCTCTTCCGGAATGGGCGGTGGAACGGGCTCGCCTGAAATTTTCCGGACCGCCGAAAAGCGCTCGGGGCAGACTTCGAAGCAAGTCCCGCAGCGGGTGCATGTTTCCTGGTCGACGATGTGGATCATCTTCTTGCCGCCGTCGATCGCCTCGACCGGGCACTTGCGCAGGCATATTCCGCAGGCGGAGCATTTCTCCGGGTCGATGTAGAAGGCGGTCAGCTTCTTGCAGGAGAGCGCCGGGCAGCGTTTGTCGCGGATATGGGCCTCGTACTCGTCGCGGAAGTAGCGCACGGTGGAGAGGAACGGGTTGGGGGCGCTGGTTCCCAGCGCGCAGAGCGATGCCTCCCTGGCCGTCTCGGCGAGATCCTCCAAAAGCTCGATGTCGCCTTCTTTGCCCTTGCCTTCGGTGATGTTGGTCAGGACCTTCAGCATCTGCCGCAGGCCCTCCCGGCAGGGCACGCACTTGCCGCAGGATTCATCCGTAAGAAACGCGATGAAGTACCGGGCGACATCGACGAGGCAGGTGTCCTCGTCCATGACGATCATCCCGCCCGATCCCATCATGGAGCCGGCCTGGCTGAGCTCGTCGAAGCCGACCGGCAGGTCGAGGAGCGACTCGGGGATGCAGCCGCCGGAGGGGCCGCCGGTCTGGACGGCCTTGAACTTCTTGCCGCCGGGGATCCCGCCGCCGATCTTGTAGATGATATCCTTGAGCGGCATGCCCATGGGCACTTCCACGAGACCGGTATTGGTGATCTTGCCGACCACGGAAAAGATCTTCGTGCCCTTGCTCTTTTCGGTGCCGATTCCGGTGAACCAGTCCGCACCCTTGTTGATGATCAGCGGGACGTTCGCCCAGGTCTCGACGTTGTTCAGTACGCTCGGTTTGCCCCAGAGTCCTTTGATGTTGGAGCGGACGTACTTCGGCCGGGGCTCGCCCACTCGGCCCTCGAGCGCGGTCATGAGGGCCGTCGATTCGCCGCAGACGAAGGCCCCGGCTCCCTGGTGCACCTTGACGACGAAATCGAAGCCCGAGCCCAGGATGTTCTTGCCGAGCAGGCCGTATTCCTCGGCCATCCGGATGGCGATGTGCACGTTCTCGACCGCCAGGGGGTATTCCTGCCGGACGTAGATGTAGCCTTCGTGGGCGCCGACGGCATAGGCCCCGAGAGTCAGCCCTTCAAGGACGCAGTGCGGGTTGCCTTCGAGCAGGCTTCTGTCCATGTAGGCGCCGGGGTCGCCCTCGTCGGCGTTGACGATCACGTACTTGGGGTTGTCGGGGGCGTCGCGCGAGCCCTCCCACTTGCGCCCCGCGGGAAAGCCGCCGCCGCCCCGTCCTCTCAGGTTGGCTTTCTTGACTTCTGCGAGGACCTCTTCGGCCTTCATGCTTGAGAGCGCCTTGGACAGCGCGGAATACCCGCCGATCGCGAGGTAGTCCTCGATGCTCTTGGGATCGATGCTGCCGTTTGATCCGAAGACGATCCGCTCCTGGTATTTGTAGAAGGGGATATCCTTTTCGTGGACGATCTTCTTTCCGGTCTGGGGATCGGTGTAGAGCAGCCGGTCGACGATCTTCTTCGCCTTGATCGTCTGGCCAACGATCTCGGGGACGTCCTTGGGCTCGATCTGGAAGTAGCAGATCTCCTCGGGGTGGATCACGATGATCGGGCCTTTTTCGCAAAAGCCGTGGCAGCCGGTGCGGCGGAAGTCCACCTGGCCGCTCAGGCCCTGGACCTGGATCTCCGCCTCGATGCTCTTGGCGACGTCTCCGCTGCCCGTGGCATGGCAGGCCGATCCGGAACACAGCGTGATGCAGGTCCGGCGGGCGTCGCGTTGCGACAGGATGTTCTTCCGGAAGGCTTCCAATTCAGCGTATGAATTTATCCGCGGCATGATCCTATTGTCCTACTCGTAGTTTTTCAATACATCGGCGGCCTTACCCGGCGCCATCTTGCCGTGGGTCTTGCCGTTGATTTCAACCACCGGCCCCAGCGCGCAGCAGCCAAGGCAGTTGACGGTCTGGAGGCTGAACTTCAGATCCAGGTCGGTTTCGCCCGCCTTGATCCCGGTCAGGTCCTGGACGGTGTCGAGGACGCGCATCGCGCCGCGCACGTGGCAGGCCGTTCCCATGCAGACATGGATTTTGTTGCGGCCCTTGGGGACCAGGCTGAAGGCCTTGTAGAAGGTGGCAATGTGCTGAATCCAGGTCATGGGGACTTTCAGCCGTTGGCCGACTTGTTCCAGGGCGTCCTTGGGGAGCCAATGGTTTTCGGCCTGAATGTCCAGGAGCACCTGGATCAGGTAGCTCGGCTCGGCCTGGTACTTGTCGATGATCTGATCGATTCGCTCGTTGTCCATATCCGCTGTCCTAATTTGTTTACTTGCCCCCGCAGCGACCGGCGGATGCTTCGAGGTCACGCCAGCGCATAGCGCTTCAGGCCTTCGTCGTACCGCACCAACCCGTGCCGGGATGAGATGTTCAAGTGCTTGGAGACTTCAGATGGGTTCAGGTCGAGAGCCTTCGCGATTTCCGCGGTTGAAAGCGGGTTGTCCTTCAGGAGCAGTGTGATCTCGCTGACCGCGAGCTTTTCGATGACCAGCTCCTCGAACAGGCGGGTCAGCTCCTCGCCGGCAAAAAACCGGTTGTACTCCTCCTCCGTTTTGAAAGGCAGCCTCAGCCGCTCCCTTTCCACCAGCTTGAGGTAGGGGATCAACTGGGAAACGGCGGCGAGCTTGAACTTCAACCCATTTTCATTCAAGCCTTCGCTCTTGCCGAAAGGACCGATTTCCCGGATCGACCGGCAGAAGTCGTTGATCACCTCGGTCAGCAGGATCCCTTCGCCGGAGGACAGGAACTGGATCCTGAGCCGCTCCGGGTTGAGCCCGATGTGCTGCATGATCTTGCGAAACATGAGCACGACGCTCAAGGCGTGGAAGTTGCCGTGGGTGATGTAGTTGCATTCCCTGAGGCGGCAGCCGCCGACCAACACCCCGTCCGTTCCGTTCGTGAAGGCGCGGAGGATGAAGGACAGATCGACCCTACCGGAACACATAACGCGAATCAGCCTGATTTCCGTCGAATATTGTAGTCTGGAAACTCCAGCCATGTCAGCCGCGCCGTACGCTCACCAGTGGCATACGAAGCCCAAGATCCTTGGCTTGAAGTCAATTCCTGCGCTCATTCGATTTAAGCTCCTTTGTCGGTGCTCACGGCCCCCGCACGCTACCCTCTCCCCCCCGGTCTCGGGAGGGAGGAAAGCGTGAGGAGGATTCAGGTTCTATTTTACATCCGCCACAGCCGCATCAATCTGGCATATGAGGTCTTCATCGGTGAAGTGCTTCAGATAGACTGCGCCGGTCGGGCACACGGCGTTGCAGACCCCGTCTCCTTTGCAGAGCACCGGATTCACCCAGGCCTTCCGACCCTCGGCGGTTTCACGGAATTCGATCGCACCGTAGGTGCAGGCTGTGATACAGGCCCCGCAGGACACGCAGTCGTGATCCTTCACCTCGCAGACCGAACCGGAGACGGTTACGGTGTCGTGCGAGAGCAGCGTCAGGGCCCGGCTGGCCGCCCCATAGGCCTGGTTGATCGCCTCGGGGATGCTCTTGGGATAATGGGCCATGCCGCAGAGGTAGACGCCATCGGCGCTGAATTCCACCGGCCGGAGTTTGACGTGAGCTTCTTTGAAAAAATCATCCGGTCCCAGGGTCACCTTGAACATTTGGGAGAGATCCCGGTTGTCCGCCCCCGGAACCACGGCCGCCGCCAGCGAGAGGTAATCGGCGTCGATGGCGATCGGCTTGCCGAGGATGGGATCGGTGACGGAGATCCGCAGCACCGGCCGGCCGGCCGCCTGGGCCGCTTCCACCCGGGGCTTTTCCTGCGGCTCCCAGCGGATGAACTTGACATCGTTCTCGGAGGCTTCGCGGTAGTAATCTTCGGCGAGCCCGTAGGTGCGGATGTCCCGGAAGAAGACGTAGATGTCCATTCCGGGGTTCATCTTTTTCAGCTTGAGCGCGTTTTTGATCGACTGGCTGCAGCAGATCCGGGCGCAGTAGTTGCGGTCCTCCTGCCGGCAGCCGACGCATTGGATCATGGCGAGGGTCTGGGCCTGGATCAGAGACTCGTCGCCCTTAACGATGCGCTCCTCCAGCTCGAGGTTTGTCAAGACGCGCTCGTTCTGGCCGTAGAGGTATTCCGTGGGCTTGTAGGCCTGGGCGCCGACGGCGATGACGGTGGCGCCGTGCTTGATCTCGGCCGGGCCTCTTTCGGACTGGATCCGGGTGACGAAATTGCCTACGTAGCCGGTCGCATCGGCAACAACGGCATCCGTGTACACATGGATCAAGGGATGCTGGTAGACCTTGCGCGTGAGCTCGCGCACGAACGCCTGCACGTCCATGCCGTCCAGCGTGAAGTGGATCCGTCGGGCGATCCCGCCAAGCTCCGTATCCTTTTCCACCAGGTGGACCTCATGTCCCTGGTTGGCGATGGAGAGGGCGCAGGTCATCCCGGCGATGCCTCCTCCGACCACCAGCGCCGAACGGTTCACGGGCAGGTCGATTTCACCGAGCGGCTTCAAGTGGCAGGCACGCGCGACCGACATCCGCGTGATGTCCTTGGCCTTGTCGGTGGCATTCTCCTTTTCGCGCTGGTGGACCCAGGAGCAATGCTCGCGGATGTTCGCCATTTCAAAGAAATACTGGTTGAGGCCCGCCTCCCTCAGCGTGTCGCGGAAAAGCGGCTCGAGGGTCCGGGGGGAGCAGGCCGCGACCACCACCCGGTTGAGCCCCTTTTCGCGGATTTTCTCGGTGATGGATTGGGCCGAATCGGTCGCGCAGGAGAAAAGCTGCTCCTGGGCGTAGACCACATTGGGCAGGGTCTTGGCATACTCTACGGTCGCGGGGACATCCACGATCCGGCCGATGTTCGCGCCGCAGTGGCAGACGAAAACGCCGACCCGCGGCTCTTCCTGCGCGACATCCTCTTCGGTCGGATACTCTCTTTCGCGGGAGAGCTTGCCGCGCCGGTAATCGAGGAACTGCGCGCACTGGGAGCTCGCCCCGCTCGCGGAGAAAACCGACTCGGGGATGTCCACGGGGTTCTGGAAGGCGCCGCTGACGAAGATCCCCGGCCGCGTGGTCGCCATCGGGTTCGCCGGGACGGTCTTGCAGAACCCGTGAGCGTTGAGCTCGACCCCGAATTTCTCGGCCAGGGCCTTGTAACCGGCCGGCGGGTTCATCCCGATCGACAACACCACCATGTCGAACTCTTCCTCGACGACACCCTTGTCGGCGGTGGCGTAGCGGACGACCACGTTATGGGTATCCGGAACCTCGCGTACGATCGAGGCGTAGCTGCGGATGAACCGCACGCCGGGAAGCTTCTCGGCGCGCTGGTAGTAGGTTTCGAAATCCTTGCCGTGCGAACGGATGTCGTTGTGGAAAACCGTGCACTCGGTGGCTGCGTCGTGGTCCTTGGCGAGGATCACCTGCTTTTGGGTGTACGTGCAGCAGACCGCGGAGCAGTAGCTGTTGTTTCCCGGGATCACCCGCCGGGAGCCGACGCATTGGATCCAGGCGATTTTATGCGGATGCTTCTTGTCGGAGGAGCGCAGCACCTGGCCTTCGAAAGGCCCGGTCGCGCACAGCAGGCGCTCGAAGTCGAGGCTAGTGACGACGTTCTGCATCCGCCCGTAACCGTATTCCTCCCGCACCCTGGGATCGAACGGCTCCAGGCCGGCCGCGAGAAGGACGGCCCCGACCTTGACCTCGATCTTCTCCGCCGTCTGCCGGAAATCGATGGCGTTGTTCTTGCAGACGCCTTCGCAGATGCGGCATTTTTTCTCTTTGAGATAAAGACAGCTCTGATCGATGTAGGCGATCAGCGGGATGGCCTGCGAGAAATAGATATGGACCGCTTTGTTCTTCGAAATTTCCTGGTTGAATGGATCCGGGTATTGCACCGGGCAGTATTCCGTACAGGTCGCACAGCCCGTGCACTTTTCTTCGATGATGTAGCGGGGGTTGCGGACCAGGGCGACCTTGAAGTCTCCGGGTTCACCCTCGACCTTTTCAACTTCGGTATGCGTCAGGACCTCTATGTTCGGATGCCGGCCGACCTCGACCAGTTTGGGCGAGAGAATTCACATGGAACAGTCGTTGGTCGGAAAGGTCTTGTCGAGCTGGGCCATGTGACCGCCGATGGCGGGCGCCTTCTCCACCAGATAAACCTTGAAACCGGCCGTCGCCAGGTCCAGGGAGGCTTGAATGCCGCTGATGCCCCCGCCGACGACCATGACGTCGCCGAAATTGCCGTCCAAAAGACTCTGGTTGATGTGCTGGATGTTTTCTTGCAGCGCTTGTTCTTTTTCCACTTCTATCACCTCGTCAGACTGCTTCGGTTGCCTAGATCACTTCGGCGATTATTTCCGTGATGTCCCGGGCCTCCAGGCTTTCCTTGTCCGCCAGGGTCAACCGGCTTTCCTCGAAATGACTGATGCAGTAAGGACAGGCGGTCGCAAGGACCGCGGCTCCGGTGCCCGCCGCCTGTCCGATGCGGATATCCGAGAACCTTTCGCCCTTGTGCGTTTCCATCCATATCCGGCCGCCGCCGCCGCCGCAGCAAAGGCTCGTCGCCCGCGCATCGGGCAGCTCGGTCAGCTCAAGCCCCGCGATTTTTTTCAGGACCTCGCGCGGCGCGTCGTAGACCTGGTTGTGCCGTCCGAGGTAACAGGGGTCGTGGTACGCCACTTTGCGGTCATAGGCCTTGGTCAGCGTCAATCGACCCTGTTCGATCAGCTCCGCCAGGTACTGGGAGATGTGCACCACCTCGAAGTTCACCCGGAATTCGGGGTACTCGTTCTTGAAGGTGTGGTAGCAATGCGGCGAGGAGACCAGGATCTTCTTCACGCCATGATCGATGAAGGTCTTGATGTTCTGCTTGGCCAGACGCCGGAACAGCTCTTCGTCGCCGGTCTTGCGGATGCTCTCGCCGCAGCAGTTCTCGAGGGTGCCGAGGATCCCGAAGTCGACCCCCGCCCGTTTTAGAATCGTGGCGGTGGCCCGTGCGACTTTCTTCAACCTCGGATCGTAGCTCATGTAGCAGCAGGGGAAGTAAAGGATTTCCATCCCCTCGGCGAAGGCGTTGACCGCAAGACCCTCGGCCCAGTCCGCGCGCTTCTCGCGCTTTTCGCTCAATGGGTTGCCCTCCGCCGCAAGGCTGGCGCTCACCCCACGCACCGGGCGCGCCGTGGCGGCGAAGACGCCGTACTCGGTCGCGATCCGGCGCAGGGCGACCCCGGACTCGATCTGCTTCACGTCCCGGGGGCACTGCTGCGGGCAGATCCCGCAGGTCGTGCAGCGCCAGATCTCGTCGTTTTCGATGTTCGTCATGCCGAAGGCGGCTTCCCGGACCAGCAGGCGCATGCTGAAGGTTCTCACCCGGTTCCAGGGGCAGACCGCGTCGCACAACCCGCATTGATAGCATCGCTTGAAGGCTTCGCCGCCCTTTGCCTTGATGATATCGACGATTTCTTTGTAGTCGGCTAAGTTTTCCACTGGCTCTATCGAACCTCTTGTCCCGCCTTGAGGGTTTAGGTCTTCTTCGACAACCGGACCAGGGTATCCTTGAGCTTGTCCATCCCAAACTTGTCGGCCAATGATTCCAACCCCAGCTCAAGCTCCTCCCGCTCCGTCTGCTCTTCGACTTCCTCCTCCCTTTCCTCGTAGGTCAGGGCATCCACCATGCACCACTTGACGCACAGGGGCTCTTTTTCGCCCTCGCACATATCGCATTTGAGAGGCAGCCCCGAATCGGGCTCTTTGAAGTCGCCGCGGGAGGGGCAGGACGCGCGGCAGAAAGCGCACTCCTCGTATTGCTTCCCGTCGATTGTGTATTTGTTCCGGCCCATGCATTCGGCCCGGGCATGCTCGCCCGCGTGCACCGGGAGGTAGATGTCCTTCAAAGGCTCGTGGATGACCTTGATGCGCGCGCGCGCGGGATTGTTGCTGCTGTATTTCGGCGCGGCGTGAAAGGCGGAGCAGATCAGCTCGCAGGCCCGGCAGCCGTTGCATTTATCGACATCGATCTTGATGGATTTGACGATTTTTTTTTTCTTTTCAGCCTTCACGGTCTATGCCCTCCAGCCTAATCGACTTCGTAAGAAACCCAATCTCGGCGTTGCGCATTGACCCGCGCTTGCTCGGCGTACAGAGAGTACGCCTCCCTCGGCCGGATAACGCGCGCCTTGATCTTGGGCTTCTTACGAAGTCGTCAAATTGCATAACTTGTTGCGAGTTCATCATTTATTGTGCGGCAGCCTTTGCGGATACGCCTTCTTCGCCGTCCGTCAGGATCCCACGCTTGACGAAGTCCTCGGCCACATAGTCCAACTGCAGATCCTTCAGCGTCTCCAGGGTGGGGATGCCGTCCTCGTTCCATCCCTTGAACTTATAGTAGGTGTCCAGGAGTTCCTTCTCCAGTTCGGGAAACCGTTTTTTCCAGTGGTTCTCGGGCGGCTTTTCGTCCTTGCGCCGCATGCCCCTTCTGATGTTGACGGCCCTGACCAAGGTCCGGTACCTTTTGACGGCTTTCGTCAGCTTGGCCTCGTCCATGTCGATCCCGGCTCCGGCCGAGATGAACTTGGGGTAATTGTGGATGTGATACGGAGGCTTCAGGGGAAAAGACGACAATCCGGCGCACATGCCGAGGGCGTCGTCGATGTAGTGCATCTTTTCCTGCCAGTCGACGATTTCGCAGCACATCTGGACGGTCGGGTAAAAGGGCATCGATTTTTCCCCGCGCATCTCCCAGTCTAGAAAAATCTGCTTGAACCGATCATCAGGAACCTGGAACCAGTCCTTCACGAACGCTTCGCGCTCCTCGCGCGTGGCAAAGGGCGCCTGGGGAAACTGCCCTTCGATCTGGGTGATGTTGATCTTCTCCCCGGTCGAGTACATAAGGAAGTAGATGGGGTTCAGCATGGAGAGCTTGAGCGGCAGCTGCTCGTGCTTCTTGATGGTGTTGTGCGCATAGGCCTCGGCGCCCTTTCCGATCTGCTGGGCCGCCCAATAGGTGCCGTTCGCCAGAACATCCCCGATCCCTTCGCGGCGGACGATCCGGTCGAGCAGCCAGTAAAACCGCTCCTCGTTGGCGGCGGGCATCCCGTCCATGTCCTGGTCGGTCAGGATGCCGGCTTCGTAAAGCTCGAGGCCGAAGGCCATTACCTGGGGTGCGGAGTAGCCGTCGACGCCATACTCGGTGGCGCGCTGGGCGATCGATAAGCCGAATTCCAGGTCGGACATGGCCGCCATCGTGTATGTGAGCTTCGAGAAGCATTTCATCATGTACGTCGGACGCCCGGGGACGGAAATGGTGGCCCCGCATTTCATCGGGCAGTTGTAGCAGCTGATCAGCCGGGTCCGCAATTTGTCCAACGTTTCCATCCACTTCTCGGCGACTTCCTTGTTCCAAAAATCTTTTCGCCGATGGCGGGAATTGCCCCACATGAAGTTTTCGGTGTGCCACTTCTCATCATGCACGGCCATCTCTTGGGGGGAGCCGAGCCCTTGCAGAATAGTCATCACCCCTTCAACCGGGTTCTGGTTCCGCCACTTGATGTATTGCATGACTTCGTCGCAGAGCTCCATGTATTCCGCCGGCCGGGCGAGGTTGATGTCTTTTGTCCCGCGGACGACGATCGCCTTGACCCCTTTGTCGCCCATGACGGCGCCGATCCCCCCTCGGCTGGCGCTGGACCGGCCCTGCTCGATGGAGGCAAAATAGACCCGGTTTTCACCGGCCACCCCGATGGCGGCCACCTGGGCCTTCGGCTCCTTCAGCTCCTGCCGGATCAGCTCCGCGGTTTCAGTGGCGCCCTTGCCCCGCAGATGGGAGGCATCCCGGATTTCGACTTTGTCATTGTTGATCCACAGATAGACCAGGTTGGGAGACTTGCCGCGCAGGACCACTTTGTCATATCCGGCGTACTTCAACTCCGGCGCCCAGAAGCCCCCCATCATTGAGAAGGCCATCAACTGCGTCTGTGGCGATATGGTGGAAACGATGGTGCGGTTGCAGCCGGTCGCAGGGGTCCCGCACAACAGACCGGCGCTGAATATCAGAAGGTTGTCAGGCGAAAAGGGTTCGATTTCGGGGGGCACCCGATCCCACAATATCTTGGCGTTCGTGCCGAGACCCCCCAGGTAGAGTTCCGTGTCTCTTGGGTCGGTGGCTACCCTCTCGATGTTTCCCCGGGTGAGATCAACTTCTAAATTGAACCCTGTCTCTGCGTACCTCATTTCCTTCCCCTTTTAGCTACAAGATAACTACAATTTAGCTGTAAAGCAGTTATAGAGTTCCCCGCGGTTTGTCAAGAAAAAACTAATGCGGAGGGAGCCCCTGGATTCGGAGGGTTCAGGCAGGGTCTTCCGATGCCATGCATTCGACTCGCCCGGGCGTCTATTCCCGGATCAACTTTTATACCGGGGGGTTGCAGCAAGAAGGGGACGGACGCCTGAAGACTGCGTGAACCCCGAATGCGCGCTCTCTGGATGAACGCCTCTATCTCCCCTTGAACTGCGGACGGCGCTTTTCCAGGAACGCGCGCTGGCCCTCCTGGAGGTCTTCGCTGGAGAGAGCCTCGGCCACCAGCCCGCGGGCTTCCCTCTCGGCCTCCGGGTCGAGCATCAGAGACTGCTGCAGAAGATTCAGGACCCTTTTGGTCCCCCTGAGGGCGATCGGAGCATGCTCGGCGATCTCATCCGCCAGCCGAACGCTGACGGCCTGCAGGTCGACGGCTGGCACGACGTCGTTTGCGATGCCGATATGTTTCAGCTCTTCTCCCCGATACGTTCGGCCGGTAAAGAGCATTTCCTTTGTGCTGCGCAGGCCGATCGTTTGAACGAACCGCCTCAGCCCGGTCCAGGGGTAGACCAGCCCCAGCCGGGCAGGCGGCATGCCGATGCGCACGTGATCGGCCGCGACCCGGATATCGCAGCAGACCGCCAGTTCGCAACCGGCGCCGAAGGCCGCCCCGTTGATCATGGCGATCACCGGCATGGGGAAGCCGACCACGCTCTGAAAAAGCGTTTCGACGGCGTGGAGGCTTTCGTCCGAATCGGCGCCGGAGCGCCCTACCGGCAGGAAGGCCAGGTCGTACCCGGAGCAAAAGGCCTCGTCCCCGGCTCCCCGCAGGATGAGCACGGGGGGTGGGGATTCTGCGGCAAGCTCGGCCAGCTCGCGGGTCAGCGCGTCCACCAGTTCGGGGCTCAGCGCGTTCTTGCGGTCCGGCCGGTTCAGGGTCAGGACACACACCCGGCCGCGACGGTCACTAATTAGCGGGGTTTCATTGGAAGGCATCGGTCACCTCGCGGCCGCCGGGCGGGACGGCGGAAGCGCCGTTTTGGGCGCGCGGCGCTTCCGGGGCCCGGTCCGGCAGCAGGAACCATTTGACATCGTCGATGTGTATACCGTATACAACCCTCGGCGGCAATCTCAAACCCTGCCGGGCGGCGGCGCCCGATTGCGATCCGCTTCGCGCTCGCGCCGCCTTCCGGTCCTGCAGCCATCAGTCAACGGCCCTGCCTCCCCGGGGGAAGGACGGACACGATGACGACGCCCAAGACCCACCCGAGTGAACTGGAAAGGCTCTCCGCCCTTCAACAGCGCGCCGAGGCGGGCGGCGGCCCCCAGGCCATCGACCGGCATCGCCGGCGCGGCAAGCTGACCGCCCGCGAGCGCCTCGCCCTGCTCTTCGACCCCGGCAGTTTCGTCGAGATCAACCAGCTGGCCGAGAGCCAGGCCTTGGACTTCGGCATGCAGGACAAAAAGGTGCCGGGGGACGGGGTGGTCACCGGCTGCGGCACCGTCGACGGCCGGCGGGTCTTTGCCTATGCCCAGGACGTCACGGTGCTGGGCGGCTCGGTCGGGACCGTCCACGGCGAAAAGATCTGCCGCATCATGGACGAGGCCCTCAAGGTCAGGTCGCCCCTCGTGGCATTGAACGATTCCGGCGGCGGGCGCCTGCACGAAGGGTTTTTCGCCTCGCGGGGCGTTGCCGGCATGTTCTTCCGCAACACCGCCGCTTCCGGGGTGATCCCGCAGATCACGGGCATGATGGGCTCCTGCGCCGGGGTTTCGGTGTATTCACCCGCATTGACGGATTTCATCGTGATGGTGAAAGGCACGAGCCACATGGTGATCACCGGCCCCGGAGTGATCAAGGCCGTGACCGGAGAGGATGTCGACCTCGAAGCGCTCGGCGGCGCCAAGGTGCACAGCGAGACCACCGGGCAGGCGCATTTCGTCGCCGCGAGCGACGCGGAGTGCATCGCCACCATAAAGAAGCTCTTGAGCTACCTGCCCTCCAACCACAACGAGCCGCCGCCGGTGGCGGCCGGCGGCGACGACCCCGAGCGGGTCGACGACACCCTCGAGCAGATCGTACCGGCCAACTTCAAGAAGTCCTACGACATGCACGCCGTGATCGAGCGCATCGTCGACCGCGGCTCCTTTCTGGAAGTCCTGCCGCGCTTTGCCGCCAACATCATCGTCGGCTTCGCCCGCATGGAGGGCGGCACCGTCGGCATCGTCGCCAACCAGCCGCGGCTCAAGGCCGGATGCCTGGACGTGGACGCCTCCGACAAGGCGGCGCGCTTCATCCGCTTCTGCGACAGCTTCAACATCCCCCTCGTCAACCTGGTGGACGTGCCGGGCTACTTTCCGGGCGTCGCCCAGGAACATGCCGGCATCATCCGCCACGGCGCCAAAATGCTGTATGCCTACTCGGAGGCCACGGTGCCGAAGATCACGCTGGCGCTGCGCAAGGAATACGGCGGCGCCGTCATGGGCATGTGCTGCGTGGGCATGGGCGTGGACCTGATGCTGGCCTGGCCGATCGCCCAGCTGGTCGTGCTGGACACGGCCGCCGCGGTCGATCTGATTTTCCGCAGGGAAATCCAGAGCGCCGAACAGCGCGGAGGACTACCGCCGCCAGAAGATCGAGGAGTACGACTACAAGTACTCGAACCCCTTCCACGCCGCCTCCAACATGCTGGTGAACACCGTCATCCGGCCGCGGGAGACGCGGCCCCAGCTCATCAAAGCGCTTCGAATGCTTCGCAACAAAGAAAGGCCGGCGCCGACGAAGCGGCATGGGAATATACCCCTATAAAAAATTCGCAGGGCGAATTTTTTACGTAATTACTCCGGCAAGTAAACAGGTTCAACTTGGGCTGAGGTTCGGCGGGACGGGTTTTCGGCCGCAGCGCGCCGCAACCAATTCTTCAAGTGATCCTGCCACGCCCCCAAGCCGTCTAGAGGAACTGCAGACAGGCAGAGACGGCCGGCGGCTGCGTGGGCATCGGCCTTCCGGGGCTGTCCGGAACCATATGAAGCGGGCTTGCTGCCGTACGGAGGTTCGTTGAACGGATGGTTGCGGCGCGCTGCGGCCGAAAACCCGCCCCGCCGATGAGTGATATGGCCGCATTGAACATATTGAATTGCCAGAGTAATAATTTTTCTCAACTGATATAACGACACTCCAGAAAGGATTGCACCGGATGGATTTCGATCTTACCCGCGAGCAGAAGGAGATCCAAAAGGCGGCCCGGGAGTTTGCCCGCGGCGAATTTCCCAAGGTGGCGCTCGCCTGCGACGTCCAGGAGCAGGTGCCTTTCGACATCATCCAGAAGGCGCGCGGCCTCGGGCTGATCGGGCTGTTCGTCCCCGAGGCCTACGGCGGCCCGGGCCTGGGCTACCTCGAACAGGCCCTGGTCTTGGAGGAGTTCTGGAAGGTCGACCCCGGCATCGGCCAGCAGCTGTGCTCGCTGACCTTCGGGGCGGAGGAGCTGCTGCTGTTCGGCACCGAGGAGCAGAAGCGCCGATGGCTGCCGCCGCTCTTCGAGGGCGACGGGATCATGGGCTTCGCGATCACCGAGCCGGACGCCGGCAGCGACACCTCCGCGGCCGACCACCACGGCGGTCAGGGACGGCGACCACTATGTCGTCAACGGCTCGAAGGTCATGATCGGCAACGGCACGGTGGGGACCTTTCTCCTGGTGTTCTGCCTCACCCACCCCGAGGCCCCGAAGAAGACCGGCCGCCACAGCATCCTGATCGTCGAGACCGACCGTCCGGGCTACAAGGCCGATCCCATGCACGGCAAGATGGGCCTGCGCGCCTCGGACACCTCGGCGGTCTACTTCAGCAACGTGCGGGTGCCGCGCGAGAATCTGCTCGGCGCCGAAGGCAGCGGGTTCATCCAGCTGATGAAGTTCTTCGACCACTCCCGCTCCTACGTGGCCGGCCACGGCGTGGGCATCTCCCAGGGCGCGCTTGACCTGGCGGTCAAGCATGTGAAGGGCCGCAGGCAGTTCGGCCAGCCCCTGGCCGCCTTCCAGGCCACCCAGTTCAAGATCGCCGAGATGGCCACCAAAATCGAAATGGCGCGCACCTCGGTCTACAAGTCCGCCTGGCTGCTCGACCAGGGCAGGCCCGACACCAAGCTGACCGCCATGGCGAAGCTCTTCGCCTGCCACGTGGCCGTGGAGGTGGTGGACGAGGCCTTACAGTTGCACGGCGGCTACGGGTATTTCAACGATTACGACATCGAGCGCTTCTACCGCGCGGCCAAAGTGCTGGAGATCTACGAGGGCACCAAGGAGATCGAAAAGATCGTCATTTCCAGGGAGATCCTCGGCAAGTTCTGACCGATCAACCCGCGCTCGGCTTCCGGTGATGACCTCCACGGCTGGCATCATCGGAACCGGGCTGAAAAAATGCAGGCCGAGTACCTTCTCCGGCCGCTGCGTAACCGCGGCGAGTTCCGTAATCGGGATCGCCGAGGTATTGCTGGCAATCAGCGCGTCCAGCCGCCTGAAAATTTCCAGCTTTATCTTGAGATCTTCGAAAGCGGCTTCGATGGCCAAATCCGCATCCACCTTGTCGGGCAGGCGATCAACGGTCGTGATTCGGCTGAGTATGGACTCCCTGCTCTCCTGCAATTGGCCCTTTTCAATGAACTTGCCGACCGACCAAGCGATGTTCTTGACCGCCCGGGAAAGCGCCTGATCGGACACATCATGCAGGCTGACCCGCACACCCGACTGGGCGCACACCTGGGCGATCCCGCTGCCCATCAAGCCGGATCCGACGACCAATACACGTTCAATTTCCATCGCCGCCTCCCTTCGCCTTTGTGCGATGGCATCCGCGCCGGAGATGCCATCATCGCAGCAACGGCAATAGAAAACAACTTACCCCTTGTTTCCAGCGATCGAAAGCATTGCGCCCCCAATCAATGATCTGAAACTCAAACTTTTCAAACCATGACCCCCGGTTGTGCTAGCGCATGTCCGGGTGCAGCTCCACGCGTCGGTTCTGGGCGCGGCCATCCGCGCTGTCGTTGGCGGCTACCGGCTGGCTTTCGCCGAAGCCCTTGGCCCGAACCCGCTCAGCCGCAATGCCCTGCCGGACAAGAAAGTCGCGGACGGCCTTGGCCCGGGCCTCCGAAAGCGTCTGGTTGTACCCGGCCGAAGCGGTGCTGTCGGTGTGGCCTTGGATCTCAACAACGAGCTGGGGATAGGCCTTCAGGACGCCGACGGTTTCATCCAGTCCTTTTGTGTCTTTGATAATGGCCTGGCCGGCGTCAAAATACACGCCGTGCAGCACCCAGCAGCCGTTTGCATTGACATGCACGCCTTTGGGCGTGTTCGGGCACTTGTCGCGGCTGTCCGGAACCCCGTCGCCGTCGGCATCCGCGGCCGCGGATGCCGGACCGGTCAGAACCGGAAGCGCAGCGGGCGCCAGGAAGACCTCCCGCACGTAGCCTGCCATGGATTCCGGTGCGGCAATATCATCGGCATTGACCACAAACCCGCAGCCGCCGACCTTGGCGATCTGTTCCGCCACCACGCGGCCGTCGCAATCCCGGTCTACGAGAATGGAGTAGATGCAAAGCCTGGGCCCGATGGCCGCGTTCAGTTTTTGGACGGTTTTGAACGCCCGACCATGCAGGATGTTCTCGGAATCGCCGACAACGATCAAGGCGACCCGGCCGGGACTGTCCTGCAGGATGAAGCGGCTGGCTTGCGGGCCGCCGCCCCGGCCGCCGGCGGGGCGGGTTCTCTCCGCCGCATGGTACTTCATTAATGCGGCTTCGAAATCGTCGCGGTGGTAAGGCGCCGGCCCATAGAGCACCGCGGCGTCCTCGCAGCTCAGGCAGCTTCCCGAGGATAAGGCCAGCAGCCCCGCCCGGTAGTCGAGGGGTGGAATCGTCTGGTTCATCCGCGAGACCATCTCAAGGGCGCGTTCGGCTTCGCGGCGTTTTTGGTAGCTATTCTCCATTGAGGACGCTGTGTCCAGAACCACAAAAAAGGCATCGAACCTCTGGGAGTGGGTAGCGAGGTTCGCCTGAACCGGCTGGTAGAATTCCCGTGACGGCATCTGCTTATTGGCGCAGCCCGATAGAAATCCAATTACAGCGAAACCCAAGACGACCATCCTAAAGCCCTTGTCCATCTCTCCACCCTTTCTTCGTTGGGTCCTGGTCATATCCGCGCGTCGTAGCCGGCCCTTAACGCATTCAGCAAGATCGAGACCTGCTTGCCCTTAATTTTGAAGTTGCTTTCGAGGACTTTTTCTATGTCGGACCGGCTGCAGAACAGCCGGCCCGGGCTCTTCTGCATCTTATCTGCAACGGATAGCGCGAACCCGAGCAGGACCAGATTGAGGGATTTCACCTCGCCGCTCTTCCGTACCAGATGATCGGCGTCTATGGAAAACAAGGTCCCCGGAAAATCGAAGGTTTCTTTTTCGCCCGCATTGGCGACCACCCATCCGCCGGGTTTCAGAAAAACGCCGTGCAGGGACAGGTTTTCAGACTTCAATACCAACAGGCCGTCGGCTTGCCCCCCCCGGATCAGCGGGCTGTGGAAGTCGCCGACCTTGAGATGGGACATCACCGTCCCGCCGCGCTGGGCCATGCCGTGGGTTTCGCAGGTGAGCACCGGAAGACCCTGGACGATGGCGGCCTCCGCCAGCAAACGGGTCACGAAGAGAACCCCCTGCCCCCCTACCCCGCTGATCAGAATCTGCTGCCGCACCGATGAGGTCATGCCTGTCCTTTACGCATGATCATTTGATTTGAAACGACCCCTTGGGGCACACGTGCAGACACACGCCGCAGCCGGCACACAGCATGGGGTCGATGCTCGTGTGCTGGTGCGCCTTGTCTTCGCCGTGATGGACCAGCGCCGGGCACTCGAAGTTCTTGACGCAGTAACCGCACCCGTCGCAGCGCTCGGAGATCTCAACCGCGATGAATTCGCGGCCTTCGCCCTTGCGCGCCCGGTCGAGGATGCAGGGGTGGCGGGCAATGACCACGGCCGGACCGCTCTCGCGGCTGAAGGCCACCGCCTCCTTCATCAGTCCGATGAGCTCCTTCAGCTGATAGGGGTCCGCCGTGCGGCAGAACTTGACCCCGCAGCCGCGCACGAGCGCTTCCAGGTCTACCGTTTCCAGCCGTTCGCCGCAGGCGCCGAATCCGCTCGCCGGCGTGGGCTGGTTGCCCGTCATGGCCGTGGTGCGGTTGTCTAAAATGACCAGGGTGAACTTCACCTGCTGCACCACCGCATCGATCAGGGCCGGCAGCCCGGCGTGGAAGAAGGTCGAATCCCCGATGGTGGCCACGATGTCCGGCCGCTTCTTGGCGTTCTTGAAGGCGTGGTAAAAGCCCGCCGCCTGGGTGATGGCCGCCCCCATGCACAGGACGGTGTCCACGGCCCCTAAATTCATGCCCAGGGTGTAGCAGCCGATATCGCTCGGGTAGATGCCGCGCGGCGCGGCCTTCTTGATGGCGAAAAAGCTGGCGCGGTGGGGGCAGCCGGCGCAAAGGGTCGGCCGCCGGCCGGGGGCGCCGGCCGGAGCGACCGCCTGGGTGGAAATGCCGGCGAAGTCGCCGAGCAGGGTCTGGATGCGCTCGGGCGTCAGCTCGCCCACGCGCGGCACGGCCCCGGATTGTTTGCCTTTGACCCGCGTGCGGTCGGCCAGCTGCATCTCGATGACGCCGGTCGTCTCTTCCAGCACGAGGATATCGCGGTAGGCGCCGAGCAGGTGCTCGATGAACTCGACATGCAGCGGAAAGGGCTGCCGCACCTGGTAAAAGGCCACCTTCTTCCAGATCCCGAGCTCGCGCAGGATCTCGCGGGCGTGCGCGGCGGCCACGCCCGCTGCAACCACGGCTCTCCGGGAGGAAACCTCCGGGTTCAACCGCAGCGGCGCGCTGGGCGCGTAGGCCGCGATGGCGGCCAGTTTCTCCTCGAGTTCCAGATGCAGCTGGCGGCGGAACTTGGGTGTCGCCGCCCAGCGCGCCGGGTCCTTGTCGAACTTGACCTCGGCGCTGGCGGCCTTGAGCGGATGCAGCTCCGTGTCCTGCCGCGAATGGCAGACCCGCGTGGTCGGGCGCAGCATGACCGGCGTCTTGAACGCCTCCGAGAGCGCGAAGGCCGTCGCAATCATCTCCTTGGCCTGGCGCGGCGAATCCGGATCGAGCACCGGGACCTTGGCCATCATCGCCAGCATGCGGCTGTCCTGCTCGGTCTGCGAGGAGTGCGGGCCGGGGTCGTCGGCGCTGATCACGATGAACCCGCCCTTGACGCCCATGTAGGCGGCGCTCATGAAGGGATCGGAGGCCACATTCAGGCCCACCTGTTTCATGCTGACCGCCGTGCGGAGCCCCGCCATGCAGCCGGCGTAGGCGATCTCGAAGGCGACCTTCTCGTTGACCGCCCACTGCACGTGCATGGCAAGCTTTTCCTCGAGCTTGAAACCAGCTACCGCCGCCAGGATCTCCGAGGCCGGCGTTCCCGGATACGAGGTCGCCATCCGGCAGCCGTTTTCAACCAGCCCCCGGGCGATGGCTTCGTTTCCCAGCAGTAAACGGCGTCCGCTCACGAGGCTCCCCCTCTGACCATCCAACCCTGGCACATTCGCCAGAGTCGCTTTTAACTTCTCTTGGATCCAGCCCCTCTGGACCGGGGCCAAATCCGAAATCCGAAGCACGAAACCCGAAACAAATTCGAATGATCCAAATTCGAATCACCCAAACAAATAAACAGCAACTCTCGGCGACGGGTTGTGTTCACTTGTTGTTTCCAGGTTTCGAACATTTGAAAATTCGGATTTCGGATTTCGTGCTTCGGATTTCTTGCGCCGTGCACGATTTGAAATTCTAGCTGCTTCCCTTCTGCATAACAGCCCACTCTTAATGAAGTAGTATGAGGCCTCCCAGGCGCAAGCTCACAGCTCGAACGCCATGACGTCGATGATCAGCGGCAGGCGCTTGAGTTCGTCCATGACGTGCTCCGGGATGGGGTTGTCGGTCCTGAAGTAGATCATGGTCTTGTCGCCGTCCTCCTGCTGGCCGACCCGCATCTGGCTGATGTTGACGCGGTTGTTGCCGAGCAGCGTGCCGATGCTGCCGATGGCGCCGGGCTGGTCGTGGTTGTGGATCAGGATGAACTTGCCCTGGGGCGGCAGCTCCAGCCGGAAATTTTCGATCTTCACCACGCGCGGGTACTTGCGCCCGAAAATGGTCCCGGCCACGCTGTGCCGGGCGCCGTTCACCGTCGCCCGGACCGTGACGAGATTGATGTATTCATCCGACGCCGACCGCGCCTCGGTGACCTTGATTCCGCGCTCGCCGGCCATGACCTTGGCGTTCACGAAGTTCACCGTTTCCTGCACCATGGGCGTGAGAAACCCCTTCAGGATGGCGGTGGTGACGGCCGACAGGTCCTGCTCGGGGAACTCGCCGGCGTAATCGATGGCGATCTCGGCTGCCGGGCCCCGGCAAAGCTGCTCGAGCAGGCAGCCCATGCGTTCGCCCAGCGTCAACAGCGGGCCGATCTTGCTCAGGAGCTCGCCGCTGACCGCCGGCACGTTGACCGCGTTGATGATGGTGCCGGTCTTGAGAAAGGCCAGGATCTGCTCGGACACCTGGACGGCGACGTTGGTCTGGGCTTCGACGGTGGAGGCCCCTAAATGCGGCGTGCAGATGACCCGGTCGATCTCGAACAGCGGGCACTCGCCCGGCGGCTCCTTCTCGAACACGTCCAGCGCCGCGCCGGCGACCCTGCCGGAACGCAGGGCATCGTTGAGGTCGGCCTCGTTGACGATCCCGCCGCGGGCGCAGTTGATGATCATCACGCCGTCTTTCATTTTGTCGAAGGCCGCTTTGTTCAGCAGCCCCGCGGTGTCTTTCAGTTTGGGAACGTGCAGCGTGATGTAGTCCGCCCGCCGGTAAAGCTCGTCCAAGGGGACCGGTTCGAAGCCCGCCGCTTCGATGGCATTCTTGGTCACAAAAGGATCGTGCACGATCACCTGCATCTTGAGCCCTCTCGCCCGGTCGGCGACGATTGAGCCGATCTTGCCGAATCCGATCACGCCCAGGACCTTGTTGAAGATCTCGCGGCCTTGCAGTTTCTTCTTTTCCCACTGGCCGGCCTTCATCGAGGACGTGCCCCAGGGGATGTTGCGGCTCAAGGCCATCATCATGGCGATGGCGTGCTCGGCGGTGGTGACGACGTTGCCCGCCGGCGTGTTCATCACGATGATGCCGCGCTTGGTGGCGCCCGGAATGTCGACATTGTCCAGGCCGATGCCGGCCCGCCCCACCACCTTGAGGCTGCGGGCCGCATTCAGCAGGTCCTCGGTCACCTTGGTGGCACTGCGGATGATGAGCGCGTCGTAGTCGCCGATGATCGCCTTGAGTTCCTCCGGTTTCAGCCCGGCCCGAACGTCGACCTGGATCTCCGGCTCCCTGCGCAAGATGTCGAGGCCGACGTCCTCCAGATTGTCGCTGACGAGAACTTTCATCATGTGCGCCTCCTGATGGTATTAGGATCCTGAGCCGATGTCTTTGCCAAGCAACGCCGGCCGGCGCGCCGCGGGCCGCCGCCTTTCTTCCCTCCTGAGCGCCTCCTGGATCTGATACCAGAATACACCCAAAAACACAAAGCAGCGGCCCCAAAATGCGACCGCTGTTTGTCTTCGATTTTGTGAGTTGGTTTTATGCGGGAGCGGCATCTGGCTGCTACGCTATCGCGGCTGGAAGCCGCTCCCACAAGAACGACGCTTCGTTACCGATTCGGATGGCGGCGTGCGCCGTGACAAGCTCCTGGCGCGGCCCCTGCCGCCGCTGCGGCTGCGGGTTCGACCGGCGCGCGGCCGGGTTACTCCCGCAGGCGCTGCTTGGCCTGCGCGATCACTTCCACCAGAGAGGATATCTTCGGTTTGGGCCGCGCGTTCATGACCCGGTCGAATTGATCCCCGGGAAGATGGTCCTTGAGGTATTGAACGATGTCGAAGGTCTCCCACCAGCAGTCCACAACCTTGAAGCAGGGCTGCTCTAGCTCGCAGCACAGGCAATAGGCGAAGCCGACAGGCCCCCCCAAACGAGGGCAGCGGCGAACCAATGGAGTGGCGTTACTGCTCATCAGTGATTGCCCGAGAAAAATTACTTTTCTCCGTTAGGCTCCCCCTCAATCAAATCCGAAATACGAATATCGAAATCCGAAACAAATCCCAACCCCGAGATGAAATAAAATCCGCCGGCGATTCTATCGGCTCTTCAAGATCTGCGGCTTAGGATACTGCTGCAGGATCTTCTCGGCCTCTTCGATGTCTTTGGCCGGAAACTCAAAATCCTTAATTTGTCCGGCAAGGTATTTTTCATAGGAGCCGAGATCGATGAGCCCGTGGCCGCTCCAGTTGAAGAGAATCACTTTTTCCTTGCCCTCCTCCTTGGCCTTGCGAGCCAGGTCCACCACGCAGGCCAGCGCATGGTTGGTTTCGGGCGCCGGGATGACACCCTCCGTGCGGGCCGCCAACATGCCGGCTTCGAAGGTGTCGACCTGGCCGTAGGCTTTCGGCTCGAGCAGCCCCTCCACCACCAGCTGGCTGACGGTGGGCGCCATGCCGTGATAGCGCAGGCCGCCGGCGTGCATGGGCGGCGGCACGAAGGTGTGCCCGAGGCTGTGCATGGCGAGCAGCGGAGTGTAGCCGGCCGTGTCGCCATGGTCATAGGCAAATGGCCCTTTGGTCAAAGTGGGACACGCCGCCGGCTCGACCGGGTGGATGTCGATTTTCTTCCCGTTCATCTTGTCGTATACGAACGGGAAGGCCAGCCCGGCAAAGTTGCTGCCGCCGCCGGCGCAGCCGATGACCACATCCGGATATTCACCGATTTTCTGGAACTGCTTCTTGGCTTCCAGGCCGATGATGGTCTGGTGCAGCATGACGTGGTTCAGCACGCTGCCCAGGGAGTAGCGCGTCTTCCCGGAGGCATCGGACACGGCTGCCTCGACGGCCTCGCTGATGGCGATCCCCAGACTGCCGGGGGTATCCGGGGTTCTTGCCAGGATGTCGCGACCCGCCTTGGTCTCCGTGCTGGGGCTGGGGATGCAGGTGGCGCCCCAGGTCTGCATCATGGTCTTGCGGTAGGGCTTTTGGTCGAAGCTGATACGGACCATGAAGACCTTGCACTCCAGGCCGAACTGGGAGCAGGCGAACGCCAGCGCGCTGCCCCATTGCCCGGCACCGGTTTCCGTGGTCAGGCGCTTGATTCCGAATTGTTTGTTGTAATAGGCCTGCGGCACCGCCGTGTTGGGCTTGTGGCTCCCCGGAGGACTGACCCCTTCGTACTTGTAGTAGATGCGCGCCGGGGTACCGAGAGCTTTTTCAAGGGCCGTTGCACGAATCAACGGGCTCGGCCGCCAGATGGCAAGGATGTTGAGCACCTCTTCGGGGATGTCGATCCAACGCTGCGGGCTCACTTCCTGCTCGATGATGTTCATCGGAAACACCGGCGCCAGCATGTCCGGGCTTACCGGCTTTCCATCGGGTCCGAGGGGCGGATTCATCTTGATGTCGGCCAGCACATTATACCATTGACGCGGGATTTCATCTTCGGATAATAAGACTTTCTTCCTTTCCATAATGCCCCCTCCTTCTATTCTGATGGATTGGCGGTGCGTAGGTGAAACGCAATAAGCCGAGCGTCTCCTTGAGCGGTTTCAACTTGGACGGTTTCCAGTTTATGAACTTGATTCAAAAATTTTTTATGTCTCAGCCTTTATACGTTAACCCAATTTGAGTCAAGAAAAGAAACACGAGCAGCAACTGAACAGGTTCACGGTTCACGATTGCGCGATTCAGAGGTTCACGGTTCAAGGTTGGAAAAAAATGAAAATCTGTTGTTTTGAAGACAACGAACCCTGGCAGTCGGCGCGGAAACTGGCACGCAGGCCCTATCGACGGGCAATCATGCAAACCGCTGAACCTTGAACCTCTGAACCTAAATTAACCTTTATCAAGACGAAAGGAGCGCCTCGCCATGGCCAAGCACAGGATGCTCTACCGGACCGCGTTGAATCCACTGTTGATCCGCCCCCGCCGGGGTCTGCCGACGGATGTAGCCGTGATCGGAGCCGGCACGATCGGGCCGGACATCGGATACTACCTCAAAAGCGCCATGCCGGCGAGCCGGCTATATCTGGTTGACGTCGTCGAGGCCCCGCTCAAACGCGCCGAGCAGCGCTTGACCGACTACGCCGCCAAGGCGGTCGAAAAAAAGAAGATGAAACCGGAAATGGCCGCCGCAGTTCTGGAGAACGTCTTTTTCACGACCGACTACGGCCGGATAAAGGACTGCGGGTTGGTCATCGAGGCCGCGACCGAAAACATTCCCTTGAAACAGAAAATTTTCGCGGCCATCGAAGACATCGTTTCTCCAGCGGCGATCATCACTTCCAACACGAGTTCCATCCCCGCCGACCGGCTCTTCGGAGACATGAAACGACCGGAGCGGGCCACCGTGACCCATTTCTTCGCCCCGGCCTGGCGCAGCCTGCCGGTGGAGGTGATCGCATGGGATCGGGTCAGCCAGGAAACCCTGGACTATCTGTTCTGGTTCTTCGCCCGAACCGGCAAGGCGCCGATCATCACCGACGACGCCATCTGTTTCGTCCTGGACCGGATCTTCGACAACTGGTGCAATGAATCGGCCTACCTGCTCGCCGAGGCGACGGCGGCGCAGATCGACAAGGTCGCCGAGGAGTTCGTCTTCGCCGGGCCTTTCTTCGTTCTCAACCTGGCGAACGGCAACCCCATCATCGTCGAGACCAACACCCTGCAGATGGAGGAGGGCCGGCACTACCGGCCGGCGCCGATCCTCACGTCCGTCGACCGCTGGCTGACCCCTCGCCCCGGCAGCCCCGTGGAGGTTAGCGACAAAACTCGCAAACGCATCCGCGACCGCCTGCTCGGGATTCTTTTTTCGCAGACCTTCGACATCATCGACCGCGGCATCGGCGAGCCGCAGGACGTGAATTTCGGCTGCCAGGTGGCGCTCGGGTTCCGCCGCGGCCCGCTCGACCTGATGCGGTCCCTGGGGGCCCGCGAAGTCCGCCGCATCATGAAGAAATTCCAAAAGGAGCGCCCCGGGTTCCCCCAGGCGAAGAAGCCTTTCGCCTTCTACCAGGACTTCCGCCGCTTCATCCTGGTGGACGAGATCGACGGCGTGAAGATCATCACCATCCGCCGGCCCCAGGCCATGAACGCCCTGAACGACGAGCTGGCCGATGAAATCCTGGCCGTGCTGACCCAATACGCCAACGACCCGGCCGTCAAGGGGTTCATCATCACCGGCTACGGCAACACCGCTTTTTCAGCCGGTGCGGACATCGGCAAATTCCCGCAGATGCTCGGCAACGCCAAGGCCTCGGCCCAGTACGCGCGGGACTGCGCCAAGGTCCAGGTTTTCATGGACCGCCTCGAAAAGCCCGTGGTGGCCGCCATAAACGGCTACGCCATGGGCGGCGGACTGGAGATCGCCATCCGCTGCCACCGCCTGCTGGCCACGCGCAACGCCACGCTGCAGTTCCCCGAAATCACCCTGGGCATCCTTCCGGGTATCGGCGGCTGCGTGGTTCCCTATCGGCGCTGGCCTGCCGCCGCCGCGCTGTTCCACGACATGATCTGTTTGGCTCGTCCCCTTAAGGCGGTCGAAGCCGCCGAGCGCGGGATCGTCAGCCGGCTGGCCGACGACTACGCGGACCTCATCGTCAAGGCCGTCGAGGAAGTGCATTCCCTGCAGGGCAACCTCCCCCGGCCGGCTGCTGAAAAAGTGGATCTGCCGCCGTTCGCCCTCCCGGATGAACCCATGGCCGCGGGCCAGCCCCTGAGCCGCGAGGCCGTGGCGATCACCGTGAAAACCATTCAAGCCGCCTCGGCGGCCGTGAAATTGAAGGACGCTCTCGAAATCGGCTACCGCGGGTTCGGCGAGGTCGCCTGCACGGCAGCCGCCAGGGAGGGCATATCGGCCTTCCTTGAGAAGCGCCGGCCGGTTTTTGAGAAGTAAGGGTTTTGCGAGGAGAGGAATCAGGGTTCGGGGTTCAGGAAAAAAAGGAAAAAGACAGCGATAATCGTGAACCCCTTGCACCTCAGCCCCGAACCCCGAACCCTTGTATTTTATCCCCGAACCCTGGCTAAACTTGCCATTGGCGTTGAACCTTCATTTTTACGAGATAATCTACAATGGCCGCCGACCAACGCAAGACCAAATCGGAGTTGATTGCCGAGCTCGCCAAGCTTCGCCGGCAGGCGGATCGGGCGAAAAAGCTAAACCAAAACCTGAAGAATTCGCGGGCCGACTATCACGCCCTGGAGGCGCGCTGCGACGAGCAGACCCGGACCCTGCGGCAGGAATGCACCCTGCGCGACCAGACCGAGGAGGCCCTGCGCCTGTCCGAGGTAATCATCGCCCAAAGCCCGGCGGTGCTGTTCCGGCGGCTGGCAGGCAAAAAACCCACCCTGGTCTATGTCTCCAGCAACATCAGCCAGTTCGGCTATTCCGCCGGTGATTTCCTGAGAGGGAAGATACGGTTCAGCGAGATCATGCACCCGGACGACCGCGACCGACTGATGGAAGAGATCAAGCATTTCGCGGAGGCCGACGCCGAGGAATACACCCAGTCCTACCGCATATTGACCCGCAGCGGCGAGGTGCGCTGGGTGGACGACCAGACCTCCGTCGTGCGCGACGAGCAGGGCCGCAAGGTCTATCACCAGGGCATCATGGTCGATGTCACCCCGCGGCGGATCGCCGAAGAAGAGCTGCGCAAAAGCGAGGAGAAATTCCGGCGCATCGTCGAAACCGCCGGCGAGGGCTTCGTCCTGATGGACGATCACCTGCGGATCGTCGAGGTGAACGACTCCTACTGCCGCACGCTGGGCTACCGGCGGGAGGAACTCCTCGGCAAAACCACCTTCGATCTGGCCACCGACGAGTTCCGCCAGTTCATTGCCGGCAGCCGCGACCGCTTGCTCGCCATGGACTACCGCAAATTCGAAGGCTCACTGGTCGCCAAGGACGGGCGGCGGGTGCCGGTCCTGATTCACGGCAACACCCTTCGCAACGATGACGGCGTCAAGATCGGAAACGCCGCTTTCGTCGTGGACCTGACCGAACACAAGAAGGCCCTGGAGCTGGCCGGCAAGGTGCAGAGGAGCCTCATTCCTGCCAAGCCGCCGCGCATCGACGGCCTGGACCTTGCCGGCCGCACCGATTCCTGCCAGGAGGTCGGCGGCGATTATTTCGATTTTCTCTACGGCTCCGACTTTCCCGCCGGGATTCTGCGGGTGGCGGTGGGGGACATCTCCGGCCACGGCGTGGACGCCGCTCTCTTGATGACCACGGCCCGGGCGTTCACGCGCACCCGGGCCGTTCAGCCGGCCGGGCCGTCCGTCGTCGTCGCGAACATCAACCGCGACCTATCCCTGGACATGGGCGAAAGCGGCAGCTTCATGACCCTGTTCTACATGGAGATCGACCCGGCCGGCCGCACCGCGCGCTGGGTGCGCGCCGGCCACGAACCGGCGCTGCTGTATTGCCCGGTGCGGGACCAGTTTGAAGAACTCACCGGAGTCGGCCTGCCCCTGGGCGTTGACAAAGACGCCGGGTACGCCGAGCAGACGCTGCCCTTCCTGCACCCGGGGACCCTGCTGGCTGTGGGCACGGACGGGATCTGGGAGGCACGCGACCCCGAGGACCGGTTTTTCGGAAGGGAGCGTTTTCGGGATATCCTCCGGCAGCATGCCGCAAGCAGCGCTCAGGAAATGGTGACGGCGGTTTTCGACGAAGTCAGCCGCTTCTGCCGCGGCATGCCCTACCAGGACGATGTCACGCTAGTGATCATTAAAATTGAATAACAAGGGTATACCGATTGAAAAATTCGAAGCACGAAATCCGAAATCCGAAACAAGGCTCGAAATTCGAAATTTCAAATGTTCTAAACCGGTTCTGAATTTTAGTCATTCGGAAATTCGGATTTATTTTGAATTTCGATATTCGGATTTCGGATTTCCACTCCACAGTTTTGTGCCACCACGCCGTGTTCTGCTAATATAAGTAATTCACAAAACAAAATACTACTTCTTTTTCGACGCTGCTTCCGCCTTGGCCTTCTCCTCCTCTTCCTGCTGGGACAGGGCGGCCGCGGCGGCCGCGCCGGCCTCGACCACCTTCTTCTCGGCTTCGGTCAAATCCTCCGGCCGCTTGGACTGGATCTCCGGCGGCAGGTACACCGTAACATTTCGGTGGGCGAATTCGATCCCGCTGTCCTTGAAGGCCTTCTGCACCCGGTGGAACACCTCGCGCCGGATCACGAACTGCTCGCCCGGGACGGTCTTGAACTTGACGCGCATGATCATGGCCGAGTCCTGGATCTCGCGTATGCCCTGGGAACGGATGTCGCTCAGCATGACGCGCTTGATCCCCTCGTCCTGCATGAGTTCCTTGTTGATCTTCTTGATGATCTTGCGGATCTTCTCCAGGTCGGCGTCGTAGCGCACCCGGAAATCGAGCTTGGTGATGATGTAGTCGCGGCTGAAGTTGGTGACGGTCTTCAGATCGCCGAAGGGGATCGTGAAGACCTGCCCGCGGGGGTGGCGCAGCTTCATCGATCGCAAGCCGATCTGCGCCACCGAGCCTTTCGCGGCCCCGGCTTCGACATAGTCTCCCACCCGGAAGGCGTCGTCGATGAGAAAAAAGATCCCGGCGATGATGTCCTTGACCAGGGTCTGGGCGCCGAAACCGATGGCCAACCCGACGACGCCGGCGCCCGCGATCAGCGGCGCGATGTCGACCCCGAGAGTGGACAGCATGATGAGGGAGACGATCACGAAAAGAACGGCGAAAACGAACTTCCGCAGCAGCATGAGCAATGTCGCACTGCGGGAGCCGACGCCCCCTCCCTCCTCAGTGTCTTCGTCTGTCATGGGCATTTCTTCTCTGAGCTTCTGGTCGATGCGGGCCTTGATCAACTGCCAGACGATCACCCCAAGGATCAGAACGAGGAAGACGCTCACCACATCCCGAGCGATCAATCGCCCCAGTGCGATGTCGAAGCCCCACAGCCTCAGCGTGGCAAAAAAGAAAAACACCACCAGCACCACGCGGAAGGCTTTTTTGATCAATGGAATATAGGTCTGCACCCCCGCTTTTTCCGGCTCTTTCATCCGGATGCCGGATGCGAGCTCCGCATCGTCCGGCTGGCCCAGCTCGATGATCTCCCGCGACCCGCCGGATGCGATCCCGAGCAGCTTCTGCACCCATTGGTCCAGACCGATGAAAACCGGGATCAGAAACAGGCTGTAAATCAAATTCAGGATGTGGACGTCCCCGTGCGTCAGCATCCTCACCGTCCAGTAGATGCCGGCGGCGGCCACGTAAAGAATGGCGACCCAGTGCCAGATCCCCGACAGCTTGGCCTGCAGCGCCTCGATCGGCATCAGGATCTCCCCGGCAGCCGGGGCGATGGCCCGCGCCACCCGCTCGCGGATCTGCAGGATCAGGGCGATCAGCAGCGCGCTCACGGCAACGCCGGCCGAGGAGTAGATCAGCAGAAAAATATCCCGGCTGATGCCCGCCTCCCGGAGGGTGAAGGCGATCACGGCGATCAGCGCGCATACGGCGGCGATCCGCATGATCCAGCGGTAGATCAGGCCGGCATCCGCATCGGACATGGGCGCCAGCCGCAGCCCCGCCGCTTTCGGCGATAGGATGACCCGCGCGCCGAACATGATCAGCCTAAAGTAGTAGCTCGCCACCAGGAAAGCCGACGCCGGCAGGTGTCCGGAATCCTGCGGGCTGTAAATGACGCCAAACAGGACGAAGCTCACCAGCACGAAGCAGGCGATGCCCAAGCCGCCGATCAGGATGTCGGCGACGATGAAACCAAACTTCTGAAGTCGGCCGAGGGGGACGGTTATTATGAGATAGTCGTGCATCCCCGCGATCATCCGCAGCAGAAAGCGCTCGGCCGCCAAACCCCCGAGGACAATCAGCAGCATGATGGCCAGGTTGGCGGCAAACTGGCCGAACCCCTTCCCGCCGGTCAGTTTGGCCCAGGCCTCGGGCCAGCCGGAAGGGGCGGTTTCGGCGCCGGCGAACACGCCGCCCAGCCGATTGAAAAGTGCGCCCATGTCATCCTCGGCGCTGTCGAACAGCGCGCCGATGCCGCTCTTTTCACTAGAGCTGTCGCCGGCCGCACCGGAATAGAGCCGCGCCCCCGCCTCCTGCTTCATTTTTTCCAGAAGGAGCTGGCGCGCCTGCTCGTCGCTCAGGCCGGCGAGGAAAGCATCCACTTGTTCCGGGGTGGCGTTCTCCGGCAGCTTCAGCGCCGGTGCCTGCGCCGGCGCCGCACCGGTCTTGGGCAGTTTGGGCGGCTTGGCCAACGCGGCGGCTTGGAAGAAGGCTGCCACAAGAAAAACGATGAAAAAACTGAGGATCCATCTTTGCCGCGCACGCATAAACTCACCCTCCCACCCCGGGACAAGCCGGAACCAAATTCGAAATCCGAAGCACGAAACTCGAAACAAATTCAAATGTTCAAAAGGATAATGGCCCAAACCGGCTGGGCCGCGATCGGAGACTCTTAAGAAACTATTGTATGTTTAGCCACTTGCAACGTACAAGTCAATCGACGGCTGAATCGCGGCTGGAAAGCCGCTCCCACTGGCAAATGGCCCCACCGGTGACCGGCCTTCTTGGAAAGCCCGCCGGCAGAATCAACATCCTAATTATTTTTTATGGACATTTTCAGAAAAAGTGAGCTAAAAGAAAGAGATTTTAATTACTCGATGTCCGCATGATCGCTTCAAATTCAGGGGACAACTGAAGGGTGTCGGTTCAGGAGGATTCAGAGACATGGTACAAAAGCGCCGCAGCACGGCCATCCGCAAGCAGCAGATCATCGATGCCGCCCGCAAGCTGATCATCAAAAAGGGCAGCGAACATCTGACCGTCAGAGCCATGGCCAGGGAAGTGCAGCTGACCGAGGCGGCCATCTACCGTCACTTCAAAAGCAAGCGCGAGATTCTGTCCTTCCTGATGAACCACATCATGGACACCATGCTGCACGATTTGGAGCTTACGGCGATCGAAAACTCCCCCGGCCTGGATACGATCGATCAGGCGCTGAAACACCATCTGTCTGAAATCGAACAACGCAAGGGCATGTCCTTTCAAATCATCGCCGAGGTCATCAGCCTGGGAGACAAGAAGCTGAACAAAGAAGTCTACGAAAAACTCAACGCCTACATCGATCGCATTAAATCCCTGCTCTCCGAAGGTGTCCGCGGCGGCTATGTCAACGCAGAGATCGATTTGGGGGCATCCGCCCTTATGCTTTTCGGAATGACCCAGGGGCTTGCCAACATCTGGGCCCTGAGCGGGTACAGTTTCGACCTGGCCGAGAAATACGAAGCACTCTGGGCCATCTACCGGCAAGTCATCCAACCGCTACGGACGAGGGAATCAACCTGATCGCCTCCATTTGCGTCCTCAGCCCTTCTGCGTCGATGGCTGCGGACGAGCCGGGAACAGCCATCCCGATTCCCGCTTCGATGTTCTTTCCACCATATCCCGCCCGATCGTCCCGCACCTGAAACGCCGCTGGCAAGCGACGTTCGGACGCTTCAGCACGCAAGCCAATATGTTTGTTAACAATCACTTGACATCCGGTTTTTATCTCGATACTATGATAGTAATCGCAAACTTATATCAATGCGATGAACCCCGTCCGCTTTCTAACTGCTTTTCCCGATTCAGGAGGCCTTGAATGAGCGAACCGATCGTTGCACCGGATTCTGCGGCCAAGAGCAAGGCCGGAAGGATCGTCCGAATCGTGCTGCAGTGGACCATCCTGGGACTGCTCGCCTTTACCTGCATCATGGCGGCGATTCGGAAATTCGGCGGGTAGCCACCGCCGCACACCCGAGGAGGCCCATCGATGAGCATTCTTTTTGGAATCGTTTTTTTGCTGGGCGGATTGGCGTTGGCGGTCCTGCTGGGGATTGTTCTGTACCGCGACCCCAAGAAAGAAATACGGCCTCACATAAATAGTCTGGCAACCGGAAAAGACTCTGAAGCAGCTTGAGGGTTAGCTTCCGCGCCGCCTTCGCGTAATCCTGATTCTGTTCCCACGAGACCGATCCTGCATCACTGGTAGGCCGGCGCTGCGCGCCGTCATCTGCTATTCACAACGCCGTCAAGGCTCGCCCGTGAAGTCGAAGCTCATGCGCGTCTGCAGGTTGCCGATGCGGATGAAGATCTCCTTCAGGAGGCGCTGCTCGAGGCCCGAGAGCTCTTTGGGGTTGACGTAATTGTCAGGCGGAGCCTCTTCTTCGACGATCGCTTTGACCTGGCGGGCGAACCGCAATTGCATCATGAAACTGTAGCCCTGCTCGATCTCGCTGTAATCTTTCGCCGGAAGAATCTCCTTCTGCATCAACCGCTGGAGTCGGTCGAGGGTGTTCGTCTCGGCGATCCCGTGCTTGAGGGCATAGACCCGGGCATAGTCGACGATGGGCAACATCGCGCGTTTGATGTCGAACTTGTTGCGGTGCTCTCCCTTGGACTCCACCACGAAATTACGGAAGAACCCGAGCGGCGGCTTATAGAGCAGCGCGTTCTGGGTCAGATGGCGAAAGAAACCCGACCAGCCCACCAACGATTCCATCAGGTAGACCCGCAATTGATCGATCAGCGCCATCTGTCCATAGCCTCCCCGGAAATCGAAGAAAATACTCGAGTAAAGAAGGTCTTCGGCTTCAGCGGTGTGGATCCAGTCCGAAAAGCGGCGCTTCCACACGGAAAGGGGCTGGCACAGCATTGGGTTGCGGGCCATGACGTTGGCAGTGCAAAACCGATAGCCGCATTGGTCGAGGCTGGTGCAGACCCGTTCGCCGAGCTTCAGGAAATAGGCGTGAACGGCATCCGCGGCCCTCTCCGAGGGATCGTCATACACGATGGCATTGTCCTGGTCGGTTTTCAGGGTCTGTTCGTGGCGGCCTTCGCTCCCCAAGATCATGAACACGAACCTTACCGGCGGGGGCTCCATGTCTTTAAGCGCCAGTTCGATGACTCTCCTTAGAACCGCGTCGGAAACCGTCGTGATGAACTGGTTGAGCTGCTTGGACGGCGTCCCGGCCCGGATCAAACTCTGTACCAGATGAGGCAGGCGCGCATGCACCTGCTCGATTTTCTCTACTTCCGCGGCAGCGGCGATATCCCGGATCAGAAACAGCGGGGACTGGCCCTGGACGCCCAAAACGTCCTGATTGGTCACCACGCCGACGACCTGCTGGCGGAGGTCGGTGACGCCGATGTGTTTGATGCCTTGCTGCATCATCGCCATCAGCGCCTCAAACACCAGCGCTTGGTCCGGGATGGTCACGACGGGGGTGGACATGATCTCGGCCACCGGCTTTTCGATGGACAAGCCCTCCGCGATCACTTTCTTGCGCAGGTCGTTGTCGGTGAGAATCCCGACGATGGCGCCTCCGCTGCCGCGCACAAAAATACTGCTGCACCGGCGGCGGCTCATCCACCCGGCCGCCGTTTGGATGGAGACATCGGCATTGCAAATCAAAAGGTCGCGGCTGCAGACCTCTTTCACCGGCTGGCTGAACAGCGAAAGCGAGTCGGCTCGGGTGGGCGCGCTCTTGGCGATGACCGCCGCATAGGTGCGGTCCAGCATGCGTTTGCCGAATGTGTCGGTGAAATACTCGCCGAAGGCTTCATACCGCCGGCACAGGTCGAAGAACACCTGGTGGGGAAGATTGTAAAACGTGGTGTCCTCGATGGTCCGCAGCGTGCGCACCGCCAGCATGTCGTTCACGAGCATGGAGATGCCGCCGAACATTTCGCCCTCGCCCAGGATGCTGTGCAGGGTTTTGCGCTGGTGGTCCTCGAAGTAGCGCTCGGCCGCCCCCTTTTGAACGATGTAGAGGCCGTCCACCCGTGATTCCCCCTGCACGAAGACCACGCTGTCTTTGGAGTGATGCACCGCCGTGACCGAAGGTGCGATCGCCTTGATCTCTTCTTCATCGAGAAACGAGAAAGGGATGATCCGGGACAGGAAGTAAACGACCTGAGAGGCCGCAATCGCCGCCCCGTAGGATTCGTCCTGCATGCGACGGTTGAAGGAGGATATGAAAAAATCCTTGAACGGGCTGTAACGCCGGCACAGGTCAAGAAATACATGCTTGGGAAGCGCGTACAAGGATGAATCGGATATCACTGTCAGGCTGCGGATGGCCAAACCGGCGTTCATCAGGATGGTGATGCCGCCGAAGATGTCCCCCGGTTCCAGCGCGCCCCGCAGGCTTCTTTCACCCCGGCTTTCAAAGAAGAGCTCGAGCTTGCCGGAGCTGACGATGTAGACCTGGTTCAATGTGGTGCGGCCCTGTTCGGCCAGCACCGTCCCGCTGGGAAAGGTCATCAACGCCGCTTGAGCGGCCGCGGCTTCCAGAACATCGCCGGACAGGCGCGCGAACGGTTCGATTTTCGATAGAAGATCAAGGGCGTCTGAGCTCATAACGAATCCCTTTCGTGGCGACTTCTGCTAAAGAGGTTGTTTTTATTTTTATGGAGGCGCGGGTCAGCATCGCCATTCCAATCCCCCCGATCGCCCCTCGTATTCGAGCGCCCCGCAGCTCCGCGCAGCCCCCGGTTTGACAACACCCGTTGCTTTTATTTATATAGCAAATGTTCTGTTCCCGCGTCGACCGCTTTCGGAAATCCTAACCCGGGTCATGCCCATGAGCCCCGACAGTCGCAAAACGCGCAGGTTGGTAGGTGTGTTCCTGCTGGGCTGGGTGCTGTTGAACTACCCGATCCTTTCGCTCTTCAACCATCCCACCACGCTCGGGGGAATTCCACTGCTCTATGCCTTCGTGTTCGCCGCCTGGACCCTGATCGTCGGCCTGGTCGGCCTCATCACTCTTTCCGACCGGCCGCCTCGCGACACGGATGGATAGCCCCATGCTGAAAACAGAGCCCATCCTTCTGACCGCGTTCGGCTACGTGGGGCTCCTCTTTGCCATCGCTTATTTCGCCGATCGCCGCGCCGCCCAGGGCCGCAGCCTCATCAGCAATCCCACCATCTACGCCCTGTCGCTGGCGGTCTATTGCACGGCCTGGACGTTTTACGGCAGCGTGGGGCGGGCCGCCGGCAGCGGCCTCGGGTTTCTCCCGACCTATCTCGGGCCGACCCTGGTCTTTGCGCTGGGCCCCTGGATGATCCGCAAAATCATGCGCATCAGCAAGGTTCACCGCATCACGTCGATTGCCGATTTCATTGCCTCGCGCTACGGCAAGAGCACGGCCATCGGCAGTGTGGTGACGATCATCGCCGTGCTGGGCATCATCCCCTACATATCCCTGCAGCTCAAAGCCGTCTCCATGAGCTATCTCATCATCAATCAGTATCCCCTGATTGTGATGCCGCGCTATTTTCCGGAAATTCCCGTGATCCAGGATACCGCCTTCTACGTGGCACTGCTGCTGGCGGTTTTCGCCATTTTGTTCGGAACCCGGCACCTGGACGCCACCGAACGCCACGAAGGCCTGGTGGCGGCCGTTGCCTTCGAATCCCTGGTCAAACTGGTCGCCTTTCTGGCGGTTGGCATCTTTGTCACCTTCGGGATCTACGGGGGGTTCGGCGATCTGTTCGCCAAGGCACAGGACCTGTCGGCGCTGCGGCAGGCGTTCACTCTGGGGGCCGGCACCGGCGATTACTTCAGCTGGGCGTTGCATGTGCTGCTGTCGATGACGGCGGTCGTATTCCTGCCCCGGCAGTTTCAGGTCACCGTGGTGGAAAATGTCAATGAGGATCACTTGAAACAGGCGGTCTGGCTGTTTCCCCTCTATTTGCTGGCGATCAATATCTTTGTTCTGCCCGTCGCCTTCGGCGGCGTGATGCAATTTGCCAGCGGCGTCGATGCGGACACCTTCGTCTTGACGCTGCCGATGGCCGACAACCAGGAAGGCCTGTCGCTGCTGGTCTTCATCGGCGGGATGTCCGCAGCCACCGGCATGGTGATCGTCGAAACCGTCGCCCTCTCGACCATGATCTGCAACGATCTGGTCATGCCGGTGCTCCTGCGGCTCCCGTCCGGCGCCGTCTCCCAGCGCAAGGACCTCAGCACCGTCGTGCTCGCGGTCCGTCGCGGCGCCATCGTCCTGGTACTTCTCCTGGCGTATGCTTATTTTCATTTCATCGGCGAGGCCTATTCCCTCGTTTCCATCGGGCTCATTTCGTTTGCGGCGGTGGCGCAGTTTACGCCGGCCATCGTCGGCGGAATTTTCTGGAAACGCGCCACGCGTTCAGGCGCCATGAGCGGGCTGTTGGCCGGATTTCTGGTCTGGGCCTACACGCTGGTGCTGCCCTCATTGGAGCGCGTCGGCCTTTTGCATCAACGCGTGATGGCGGACGGCCCCTTCGGGCTGGCCCTGCTCAGGCCCTATGAACTCTTCGGTTTGACCGGCCTCGACCCCATCGCCCACGCCGTATTCTGGAGCCTGCTGGCCAACTCCTTTTTGTATGTGGGGGTCTCTCTCTTCAGCGCTCAAAGCCCCCTCGAACACACGCAAGCGGCCTTGTTCGTGGATGTATTCACGTACCCGGGTGAGGTGGAGGACCCTTCCTTCTGGCGAGGCACGGCCTTGGTGACGGACCTGCGTTCTCTGCTGGAACGGATCCTCGGGCCGGAACGCACCGGCGAGGCGCTGAGCGCCTATTCCAGCCGTCACAAAATACGCTGGGGACCCCTTTCCTCGGCGGATCCGGGCCTGGTGATCTATGCCGAAAAGCTCCTCGCCGGCGCCATCGGTTCGGCATCGGCCCGGGTCATGGTCGCCTCCGTCGTCAAGGAAGAGCCCCTCGGCCTGGGCGAGGTCATGAACATTCTCGACGAGACGCGGCGGGTGATCGCCTACAGCCGCGAACTGGAAAAGGCCACCGCCGAACTCAAATCCGCCAACGAACGCCTGCAGGAGCTCGATCGCATCAAGAACGAGTTCATTTCCACCGTCACCCACGAACTGCGCACCCCGCTGACGGCGGTACGGTCCATCGCCGAAATCCTGAACAACAATCCGAAGCTGCCCGAAAGTCAGCACCAGCACATGACCGGCATCATCGTCAAGGAAAGCGAGCGCCTGACCCGCCTGATCAACCAGGTCCTGGACTTCCAGAGATTGGAAACCGGCAAGATGGCGTGGCAGATGCAGTCCGTCGACCTCCGGGAGATCTGCCGCGAGGCGCTGACGGCCGTCCGGCCGCTGATAGACGAGAAGCACGTCGATTTAAGCCTCGACCTGGCGCACCAGGCTCCCCTGGTTGGCGGGGACCGGGACCGCCTGGTGCAGGTGGTGCTGAACCTGCTCTCCAACGCGGTTAAATTCTGCGACAGCTCCGGCGGACGAATCGGCCTACGGCTGTCGGTTCATCCGTATCACCTCCAGGTGGAAGTGAGCGACAACGGCGCGGGGATCCACCCCGAGGATCTCAAGATCATTTTCGAAGAGTTCCGGCAGGCCAAAAATATGCCCCGGGGGCGGCCGTCCGGAAGCGGGCTGGGGCTGGCCATCACCCGGCGGATTGTCGAACATCACGGCGGCCGGATCTGGGCCGAAAGCGAACCCGGCCACGGGTCCACTTTTGCGTTCACTCTGCCCTTCACCTTCCAGCAGCAGGAGGAATAGCGGTTTTTGTTGCAATCAAGCTCAGTCGGTCATTCCTGCCAAGGCATTCATACCCCGTTGAACGTTAAAAAACTCTAAGCACGAAATCCGAAATCCGAAACAATTTCGAAATTCAAATTCTCGAATGACCTAAACCCGTTTAGAATTTTGGTCATTTGGTATTCGGATTTGTTTCGAATTTCGAGCTTCGAATTTCGGATTTAGACTTCGGCATAGTTATTCCATTAAGTTTTCAAGATGGCACTAATCCATGGCCAGTTGGTTAAGCGGCGCATTGCTTCTTTCTTAACAGCCATTTCAGCCAGACCTTTTTCGGCTTGTGTGGTAGCCGCATCAAGAGAATCGAACACACGGTTAGCAAAGTAGTCTCGACGAAGAGTGTTCCATATCTGCTCGGCGGGATTCAGCTCCGGTGAATAGGGCGGCAGCGGCACGAGCGATACGTTCTTTGGCAGCTTGAGTTCTTTGCCTTTATGGGATGAAGCCCCATCCAGTACCATGATGATAAACTCATCGCGGTGGGCCTCGCTAACCTGCGCCAGAAAGATTGACATGTTCTCAGTGTTCATCTTCTCGGCGGTCATGTAGTCCAGGCAGCCATCCCACGGGCTGACCGCGGCATATTCGTAGCGGAACTCCCGGACCAGTGCCAGATTGACTACCGGCCGCTGCGGTGCGGGTGCCCAGCATGCTCGCGGGTCGCTCATTCGTCCAAAGCGAGCCTCATCCTGGAACATCAGGCGAATCGGCAGCCGGTCTATGTTCTGCCGGTTGGCGGCAGCCACCTCTTCGGGCAGTTTTTTTTAAACTCGTCCTGCTTTACCGGATCGCCCTTGGGGTGCTTGGTGTCCGGTTGGACTTTGCGCCAGCCGTGCCGTGCCAACAAGCGATAGGTGGTTGACATCGGAGCATCGTAACCCAACCGTTTGACCAGCGCTGCATGAATGGGAGGAACCGTCAGCACGCCGCCTTCTGAGGCTTTGGCTTCCCATTGGGAAAGAAACTCTTGTTCCTCCTCGATGCTCATGCAGCAGCGGCGACGGCCACCCCATGATCTGGGCGGGGTGTCGTCTTGATTGCGAATACCGTCCCGGTGCCGAAAGACTGTACGACGGCTTGTCCCCAAAATATCAGCCGTCCGATCGGCATCCAGATCAAGTTCAGTTGCCAAGATGACCGACAGCGCCTTGCGAAAATCGGCAACGCTCTTGGTAGTATCGCGCAGTTGCTTGGCCCGGGCAATTTCTTCTTCTCGAATTTGAGCTTTTCTCGCCATGGCTCACCTCCATGGCGAGAATATAGCATAGTGTCATCTTGAATGCAAATTGGAATTAGTAGCCCTTGTGCAGGCTCTGAGTGGTTTGAAACACCCTCCATCACCGGAGCTAGTATTTGAGCCTCGCATAGTAGGTCTTCTGCGACGCCTCGCGCGCCTGTTTGAGGGTTCGAATCCCCATCTCCGCCAGCAGCGGCAGGAGCTTCAGGTAGATCTCCGCCGTGCCGATCGCGTCGCCCAGCGCCGTGTGGCGCCCCATGATGGTGATGCCCAGACGTTCGGCGATCGTTGCGAGATCATGCCGGCGGTGGGCCGGATGCACGACGGCGGAGAGCAGCATGGTGTCGAGCACGGGGTTCCCGAAGCGAACGCCGGTGCGCTTTTCCTGGAGCTGCAGCAGGCGCATGTCGAAGGCGGCATTGTGGGCCACCAGAATGGTCCCCTCGGCAAAACGCTGAAACAATTGCAGCGCCTGCCGCACATCCGGTTGCCCCTCCAGCATTTCGGGCTGAATGCCGTGAATGCGGATCGAATCATGGCGGAGGATGCACTCGGGTTTCACCAGCTGTTCAAAACATTCCGATTCGAGCAGCCGGCCGTTGACGACGCGCACCGCGGCCAAGGCGACCATTTCATCGCCTTCGCGAATTTCCAGCCCCGTGGTCTCCGTGTCGAAAACCGTATAGGCCAGCTCCGCGAGCAGCCGGTCATCCAGCTCGGGCGCCTGGTCGGGCTGATTGAAAAGGTCAAAGTCGAAGTAGACCGGGCGGGCGGTGGCCAAAACGGTCTGCCGCCGGGGATAGGTCGGAGGGGCGGGTTCGGCGGCCTCCAGCAGAATGCGCACGCATGCATCCGGGCCGGTGTCGCAGGCTTGGGACCACAGCTCGGCGCGGTGCCGGGCGAGGATTTCCTTGAGGGTCGCATTCACGCTTTCATCCGCAACAACCACCGGCTGCTGCTCCCACCGGCGCAGAAGATCCAACCGCAGGGGTGCGCCCGTCCAGATGAAATCCAGCCCGAGGTGGTTCTCCTTGCGGTCCAGCGCCCACCGGAACGTGCCGGTTCCGAGTTCGGTGCCGATTCGCTGCAGGATGAAGACCGTGGCCAGCGTCATGGAGTAGCTGTCCACGCTGATCCAGAGATGATCTTCAGCCGGTTCGCCCGACAGCATCAGCCCAGCCTTCGCTTCGGCGTTTATCCGCACCGCTTCGAGAAAATCCCTCAGCCGCATTTGGGAAAGGGATACGGGGGGGCGGATGGAGCCGGTGTATTCAGCCGCCAACCGGTCCATCACCGCACCGGCGGAGAGGGCTTCCCGGTGAATGATCCGTTGGAACTCATCCCGCTTGGATGCCGGCAGGTCCGGATATTCCTGGATGACTTCGACGGCCGATCGGACGCTGGCGATGGCGCTGCGCACCCCCACGGACAACGATTGGAAGAGAGCATCCACCCGCCGAAAGGATTCCATCTGGACCGTGAAATCCGTTAAAATTAAAACGAACCCGGACAGCTCCCGCAGCGGGCTTAGGATCGGAACCGTCACCACTTGAAGCAGGCGGCTGTTCCGCGCGACCATCACGAAGGATGAGGTGAGATCGTGCTGCCCGCTGCGCAGCTTTTCGGGGATGTCCTTCAGGGCGTGGGTGATCAGCGGCTTGTCGACGACGCCGAAAACCGAGCGGCCCAGGCCGATGAGCCCTCCGGCCGGCCGCAGGTCTGCAGGGGAGCGCGGGTCGCCCGGGGCCTCCAGAAGCTTCCGGGCACGCTGGTTGTAGAGCGTGATCTGGCCTTGCGCCGTGCAGATCACGACCCCCTCGGGCAGTTCGGCCAGCACCACGGACAGGATATTTTTCTCTTCCTCGATGTGGGCGCGCGCTTCCGCGATGCGCTCCTCCACCGAGCGGTGCAGCTCCTCGAACCGGTCGGCGGCCAGGTTGACCGCATCGGCCAGTCGCACCACATCCCCGCTGCCTGTGAGCTTGATGCGGTGGGCGGGGTTGACGCTATGGATGATTCCGGTCTCTTCGGCGATGCGATGCATCGGCAGGATGTACATCCAATACACCCAGTCGACGGCAAAGCCGACCCCAGTGAACAGGATGACCCCCGCGCCGAATATATAGATGCTGTGGGCCGCAATGAAATCCCGAATGAAGTCGCGTTCGGTTGTCGAGAGCTGCGTCCACAGGATATAAGCCAGCCCCACCGTCACGGCGATGAAAAACAGGGTGCCCGCCATGACGATCCACCAGAAGGTGCGGCTTTTCGTCACCCGTGGCATTCCAGCAGCTCATTGACTTTGGCGACGAGATCCGCGTTGGAGAAAGGCTTGGTGACGTAGGCATCGGCCCCGAGGTCCAGGCCCTTGGTCACGTTGGCCTCGTTCCCCAGGGCGGTGACCAGCACGATGCGGATGTCTCTCCAGGCCGGGTTTTCGCGGACGCGCTGGCAGACCTCGAAACCATCCACCACCGGCAGCATGATATCCAGCAGCATCAGATCGGGATGATGCGCGGCCACGGCCTCCATGGCTTCTTCGCCGCTGAACGCCACCATCGTCGCATATCCGTTCTGCTCCATCAAGAATTGCAGGGCCACGATAATGCTGGGCTCATCGTCCACGATGAGAACCTTCTTGGACATGGCTTGCCTCGCGACCTGCGTAGAAGAAAATGTCAACCCGTTAGGCGAGGATGCCCGCTTACAAGTAATAAAGGTTCAGGGTTCACGGTTCAGGGTTCACGGTTCAACGGTTGGGGGGAAGAAGAAAGTTCCTAATTAGCGTTCCGGTCATTCGGATTTGCTTCTTATTTCCTTCTTCAAATTTGTAAAACCGTTGAACCTTTAGTTCTTTTTTTTAACCGCTGAACCGTGAACCGTTGAACCGTTTTTATCAGGCTTTCCGTCCTTTGGCATAGCCGACGGTGTTGAGCGCCTGCGTGATTTCATCGAGACACACCGGGTCGTCGATGGTGGCCGGCATCTTCCACTCCTTGTTGTCGGCGATCTTCTGGATCGTGCCGCGCAGGATTTTGCCGGAGCGGGTCTTGGGCAGCCGCTTGACGACGGTGGCCGTCTTGAAGGAGGCCACCGGGCCGATGCGGTCCCGCACCATCTGGACCACTTCCTTGATGATCTCCTCGTTGCTGCGGGTGACCCCGGCCTTCAGGACGATGAAGCCTATCGGCACCTGGCCCTTGAGCGCGTCGTCCACGCCCAGCACGGCGCACTCGGCCACGTCCTTGTGGTCGGACAGGATCTCCTCCATGGCGCCGGTCGACAGCCGGTGGCCGGCCACGTTGATGATGTCGTCGGTGCGCGACATGACGAAAACGTAGCCCTCCTTGTCGATGAAACCGGCGTCGGCCGTCTTGTAATAGCCGGGGAATTCCTCCAGGTAGGACTTGATGTACCCGTCGTCGTTGTTCCAGAGCGTCGGCAGGGTGCCGGGGGGCAGCGGCAGCTTGGACACCAGCGCGCCGATCTCACCGGCCTTGATCGGTTGCTTGTCGGAACCCAGGACCGCCAGGTTCCAGCCCGGTGCGGGCTTGGTCGGGGAGCCCTCCTTGACCGGAAAGTGGTGCAGGCCGAGGCAGTTGCCGGCTATGGCCCAGCCGGTCTCGGTCTGCCACCAGTGGTCGATCACGGGCACCTTCAGGCAGTTCTGGGCCCAGCGCAGCGTGTCCGGGTCCAAACGCTCGCCGGCGAGAAACAGCGCGTAGAATTTGGACAGGTCGTAATTCTTCATGAGCGTGGCGTTGGGGTCTTCGCGCTTGATGGCGCGAAAAGCGGTCGGCGCCGTGAAAAGGCTCCTGACCTTGTGCTGCGAGATCACGCGCCAGAAGGCGCCGGCGTCCGGGGTGCCGACCGGTTTGCCTTCGTAGAGGATGCTGGTGCAGCCTTTGAACAGCGGGCCGTAGACGATGTAGGAGTGCCCCACCACCCAGCCCACGTCCGAGGCCGCCCAGTAAACGTCGCCGGCGTCCACATTGTAGATGGCTTTCATAGTGTACTTCAGTGCGACCACGTGTCCGCCGTTGTCGCGCACGACACCCTTAGGGATGCCGGTGGTGCCGGAGGTGTAGAGGATGTAAAGCGGGTCGGTGGCCTTGACCGGCACGCACTCATGCGGCTTGGCTTTGGCCATGACCTCGTTCCAGTCCAGATCGCGGCCGGGCTTCATCTCGGCCTTCTGCATCGGCCGCTGCACGATGATGCAGTGCTGCGGCTTGAAGCTGGCTATATCGATGGCCCCGTCCAAAAGCGGCTTGTAGGGGATCACGCGGTTGACCTCGATGCCGCAGGAGGCCGACACGATCAGCTTGGGCTTGGCGTCGTTGATGCGCACAGCCAGCTCCGGCGCCGCAAAACCGCCGAACACCACCGAGTGCACGGCCCCCAGCCTCGCACAGGCGAACATGGCGACCAGCGCCTCGGGGATCATCGGCATGTAAATGATCACCCGGTCGCCCTTGGCAACCCCCTGGGCGGATAGCACGCCCGCGAAACGGGCCACCTCGTCGCGCAGCTCGGAGTAGGTGAACGTCTTGACGGTTTGGGTGACAGGGCTGTCGTAGATCAGAGCCGCCTGGCCGCCGCGGCCCTTGTCCACGTGCAGGTCGAGCGCATTGTAGCAGGTGTTGAGCTCGCCGCCGGTGAACCAGCGGTAAAACGGCTTGCGCGAGTCGTCCAGCACCTTGTCCCATTTCTTGTACCAGTGGCAGTCTTCGGCGATCTTGCCCCAGAAGCCGTTCGGGTCTTTGATCGATTGGCCGTGGGCGGCATCATAAGGGTTGGTCATGAGTGATCCTCCTTGTCATTTTTTAGGTCAGCATCAACGGCAGGGTTCAAACAGGGATATCATAAGGGATGCCTCGACTGCCGGTCTTCGCCCGGAACAGAGGCGACCCCTTGAGGTTCGTCAAAAGCAGGTTATGGCGCACGGTGCCAGCCTGTCGGCAACAAAGTGTGGGAGAGGCTCTCAGTCTCGATTACCGCGGCTGTAAAGCCGCTCCCACAAGAACAAGGTGACGCCTACAGTTCACGGTTGGCCGGTTCACGGTTGGAAAAGAACCACAGGTTCACAGTTGCTCAGGTTCACGGTTCACGGTTGGAAAAGCACATGCATCAGTTGAACCTTGAACCCTGAACCTTGAACCTCACTAATAAAGATAAAGCAACCTCTATTCAGGTTCCCCCCTCCCCCGGCGGTAATGACCTGGGGAGGGGGCGTTCGTTATGCAACCTCAACCTCTGCCGCTTCAGCCCCACAATCCGATGCCGAAGCTGGCGGTGAAGAGGATGCAGAAGGCCACGATTCCGAGCATCCAAAGATCTTCGGGTTTCATCGTTCGAGTTCTCCTTTCCGGAAAAGGGATTTCATCCCTCGGGTTAGGCTTCCTTGACCACGATCATCTTTTCCTTCTCGGCGCGCTCGAGCTGCACCGCGTTGGTGGTCGACAGCTCGCACTTGAAGCAAAGCGCCCACATCATGATGATGCCGATGATCCACCAGGCGATCTGCCAGGACCACAGCGGCGGGAACCCGGCAAACGAAAAGGCCGTGTTGCCGAGGATGCAGGCCGGTCCGATGGCGAAGAAATACCACAGCGGGGTGCCGATCTTCATGACCCCGCGCCACTTCTTGGCCGACTCGCTGGGCGCGTCGATGCTGTCCAGGAAGGCGAGCATCTCGTTCTGGCGCTTGATGGTCTCCTCCTTGTCCTTCAGGCCCAGACCCTTGCAGAGGTAGGCCACCACCAGGCCGGTGAAAACGCCCCAGAAGGCGCAGTGCATGGTCAGGAGGTTCGGCCAGACATAGTAGGTCAGGAAGACCGCGATCATGCCGGAGAGCACCCCGAGGACCGCGCCGATGCTGGGATAGCGGAACCCCCAGCATACCGCGATCAGCAGCACGTACATCACGAAGCCGAAGGCCGTGGCCAGCGCCCCCAGGATGACCAGGGCCGCCTTGGAATTCAAACCGATCATCACCGCGGCGATGGTCAGGATGGTGGCGAACAGCCGGTTCATCCAGATCTGCTCGGCGTGGCCGCACTGCTGTTTGCGGATGTATCTCCACCACACGTCGCGCAGCAGGATCGAGCCGCCGGTGTTGATGTAGGGGGCGGCCGTGGAGTGGATCGCGGCGATGGCCCCCAGGAACACGATCCCGAGGACGAACGGCGGCAGGTAGTTGGCCATCAGGATCGGCACCACGTCGCTGTCCTTGGTGAATTTCAGGATGCCGCTGACCTCGAGCACCTTGGCGCCCATGCCCTGGATGGCGGTGAAGTAGAACAGGGCGAAGCCGACCACGAAGGTCGACATGAAGGCCTGCTGCCAGCCCAGGACCTTGGGGCTCTTGATCCCGAAGAAGTTCATGGTGAAGGCCGGGGAGGACTGGATGCCCATCAGCGAGAACATGTAGGTCAGGCACATCACGGCCGTCCAGATGACGGTCTTGTTGGCCTTGGCGTAGGCGCCGGCGTCGCTGGTCCAGAAGATCACGGCAGGCACCTCGATGAGGCTCTTGTTCAGTTTCATGACCGCCGCCGAGAACTGCGTCCAGCCGCCGAACTCGGGCCGGTTGATGACATAGTAGCCCAGCAGGACGATGCCGCCCACCAGGAACACGAACTGGAACACGCCGACCCAGGCGCTGGCCTTCATGCCGCCCGTGCAGACGTAGAACCAGACGATGAAGGCCATGATCCAGGCGCCCCAGACGAAGTCGATGCCCGCCACCCACTGGAAAAGCGCCGCCGAGGCCATCATCTGCACGGCCGAGTAGAACAGCGAATACAGCAGGGCCGTGGCGACCACCAGGAAGCGCAGGGGCTCGCTGTTGAAAAAGTAGGCGTACATGTCGCCGGGCGTGATGAACCCGTAGCGCTTGCCGAGCAGCCACTGGCGCTTTGCGAAGAAGGTCCCGGAAATGGGGATCGTCAGCACGTAGAAGGACGCGAAAGCATATGCGATGCCGTCGCGCCAGATCAGGCCGGGGTGCCCGATGAAGGTCCAGCCCGAGAACGAGGCCGCGGTCGCGGCCATGAGAAAGGCGATGAAGGGCACGGCACGGCCGCCGATGGCATAGCCGGCCGAGGTTTTTTCCGCGAAAAAGCCCTGAAGGCCTTGCCAGAACGCGTAGATCACGTAAATACCGAGCATGATATATACCCAGGTAATGCCGCTCATGGATGATCCCTCCTTTGAAGTTAGGTGAAGCGCTTCACACGATGCGCGATACGCGTGTCACGAAGAGAGATTTGCCGGTTCACCTCCTTTCGAATCCGCAACGCCATTTGCATTCGCTTGGATTAATGGTTCAATAAATACCGTCACATGTGTCGAGCTACCCCCACCCCAACCCTCCCCCTCAGTGGGAGGGTTGGGAGAGGGTGGCCTTGTGGCCGCTTTCCGGGCGAAATTCATGAAAAACACCCTATCGCGGCCCTTGTCCAGCATTATTTGGACATTTTGCGAATTTCGTCCACGATTTCGGGGTTGGCAAGGGTCGTGACGTCGCCGACATCCTTCTTGTTGGAGATGGCCCCCAGCACCCGGCGCATGATCTTGCCGGAGCGGGTTTTCGGCATGTCCCTGACGATCCACACTCGGCGCGGCTTGGCGATCTTGCCGATCTCGCGGCTGATCGCATCCGAGATCTTCTTTTCCAGCTCGGGGCTGGCTTTATAGCCCGGCTTGAGGGCTACGTAGAGGTCCGGCTCGCGGCCCTTGATCTCGTGGGCCACCGGCACCACCGCGGCTTCAGCCACTTCCTCCACCACCAGGGCCGCCGATTCGATCTCCTTGGTGCCGAGGCGGTGACCGGAGACGTTGATGACGTCGTCCACGCGGCCCAGGATGCGGAAGTAGCCGTCCGGCGCCTCCACGGCCGCATCCCCGGCCATGTAAGGCCAATCGCGCCAGTCCTTGCTCTTGGGGTTCTTGCAGTAGCGCTCGAAGTAGGTTTTCACGAAGCGGTCGCGGTCGCCCCAGATGGTCTGGAACATGCCCGGCCAGGGGTTCTGGATGCAGATGTTGCCGGCGCGGCCGGCCCCCGATGGAACCACGTTGCCGATGTCGTCGAAGATGATGGGGTGGATGCCCGGCATGCCCGGCCCGGCGCTGCCCGGTTTCATGGCCTTGATGGCCGGAATGGTGCTCGCCAGGAAGCCGCCGTTCTCGGTCTGCCACCAGGTGTCCACGATGGCGGCCTTGCCCCTGCCGACGACGTTGTAATACCAGCGCCAGACTTCGGGCTCGATGGGCTCGCCCACCGTGGTCATGTGCTTGAAGGTGTAATTGTACTTGGCGGGCTCGTCCGGTCCGAGCTTGCGCAGGGCGCGGATGGCGGTGGGCGCCGTGTGGAAGATGTTCACGTCCAGGTCCTGGGCGATCTTCCAGGCCCGGCCGGCGTCCGGGAAGGTGGGCACGCCCTCGTAGATCACCGTGGAGGCGCAAAGCGCCAGCGGCCCGTAGACGATGTAGGAATGGCCGGTGATCCAGCCGATGTCGGCCATGCACCAGTAAACGTCCTCGGGATGGATGTCCTGCACGTACTTGGAGGTGCCTGCCACGTAGGCCAGGTAGCCGCCCGTGCCGTGCTGGCAGCCCTTGGGCTTGCCGGTGGTGCCGCTGGTGTACATCAAAAAGAGCGGCGCCTCGGCCGGCATCTTTTCAGGCTCGACCCGCGCGCCGTAGAAATCCTTGAGCACGTCGTTCACGAAGTGGTCGCGGCCCTTGACCATGGGCGTGGGGCTGGAGGCCTTGCCGGGGTAGCGCTGCCAGACCAGCACGGTGTCCACCTTCTGGCCGTCCTTGGCCGCCAGATCGCAGGCGATGTCCGCATTCTGCTTGTGGTCGCCCAGCGTGCCGCTGCGCCAGTAGGCATCCATGGTGATCAGCACGCGGCTCTGGGAATCCACGATGCGGTCGGCGCAGGCCCGGCCCGAAAACCCGCCGAACACCTGGGAATGGATCACCCCCAACCGGGCGCAGGCCAGCATGGTGATCGGCAGCTCCGGCACCATGGGCATGTGCAGGGTGACGCGGTCGCCCCGTTTCAGCTTGGCGAAGTCGCGCAGCACAGCTGCGAACTCGTTCACCCGGACGTAGAGCTCTTGATAGGTGATGTGCTGGTAATTCTCGTCGATGGGCTCGGGCGCGAAATGGATGGCGGTCTTGTTCTTGTTCTTCGCTAGGTGCCGGTCGACGCAGTTGTAGGACGCGTTGATCTTGCCGCCCACGAACCACTTAAAGCAGGGGGCGTCGCTGGTGTCCAGGGTGGTGTGCCAGTATTCGTACCAGGTGAGCAGATCGGCATATTCCTTGAAGCAGTTGGGAAAGTTCTCCAGGCTGAAGCGCTTGTAGATGGACGGATCGGTCATGTTCGCCTGGGCGATGAATTCAGGTGTGGGGTGAATTAAGCCTTCCTCCCCCCAGTGTACCGCAATTTCAGCTTCGGATCCCCCGGTGACTTCTTTCTCTGCCATTCTTGACCTCCTTTATTTTCTTGTAGTAAAGCCGCAGCCAGAACGCATCATGATTTCATGAACCGTGGACTTATGCTCGCCGTGACCTCCTTTCCGGTATAAGGGTTGAAGATCGAGCAGCCGTTGAACCGAATCGGTCGCCAACGGCTGCCATAATGAAATCCCTGGCGCCAACAACATACACAACATTCCCGTTAGAGTTCTTCATGGCTGTAATCGCCGACGATGGGTGAACTTGCATGCGACTGCCGGTTGCGTTGCATCAAGCCGCGCCCCAACACCTCGAAGGCCATGTCCAGCGTCGGTTTCAGGAAATCTTTGCGCGGATCCAGGGTGCGCTTGCTTTCTTCCCAGAGCACCAATCCGGAAAAGAGCGCCCACGAAATCAAGGCCAGTTTTTCGGGATCCCGTTCTAGAATCCCGTCCTGATCTATTTCATTAGCGAAAATATCGGCCAGCGTGCCGAGCGATTGTCGCAAAAGCCCCATGATCTGTTCGAAGAGATCGGGGGAAATGTTGTCGAGCGTCTCGCTGGCCTGCAGGTGCGAGAGCGTGATGAACACGGGCGGGTCGATCTCATAGGATTCGCAGAGCGCTTCCCGGATTGCTCTTATCCGCTGCTCAAGAAGCATTTCCCTTTTTTCCCGCACACGCTGCAGATGCAGATTCAAATGTTTTAGGAGGCGTATGGACAAGGAGGCGTAGAGCTCATCCTTGTTCTTGAAATAGATGTAAAGCGTTCCGGGGCTCAGCTCGGCTTCTTCGGCAATGTCCTTTATCGTGGCTTTGATGCCTTTTGATATAAAAACCCGCTTGGATGCCGCTATGATCTGCTGGCGTCGTCGTTCGCGTTCTCTCAGCTGTCTTTCGTGTATCGCCATTTAGTTAATGAATTTAATTCATCGTATGAACAGTATAAAAAATCTTTTCGTTGTTTGTCAAGAGAAATATTTTCATTTTTTTAAAAATGTTATAAACACTGATTTATACTACATTGTAATATGAGTTCAGCATGGCGCAACACGCCGAAACCCGCTTCCGATTATGTTGGTTTGCGTTGCAGCCATTTTTTTTTGGGAGCCGCATGATGCCCATCTGCAAGAATAGCTTGAAATGGCCATACGAGGTGGGGTATCTACCGCTTGATTTGAAACACGGCGAAAGCAAATGGTCGCCAATTCGATCTGGAAGGAGCCGATATGCTGTCTATGCCGCACAAGTGGGAGGAGATGCCTCCCAACGTCAGATATGCCATCATCGCTCTGCTGGTCGGGTGGGCTGCGCACTACATTTTTTATTTCGGTTTCATCGCCGAAGACCAGACCGAAAGGGTTACCTACCTCCAGCTCGGGGTTGGTATCGGGATTTGCTATTGCGTGGCGACCATCAGAAAGTGGGCGCGAAGGATGTGCATTTTTTTTAACGTCGTCATGGTGCCGATGTATTTTCTTTTTGCGGTTGCATTCGCCCAAGGCGGCAAGATAAGCCTTTTCGCGCTCACGGCGTTCACCGCACTGGCGTTTGCTTTTTCGCTCTATTATTTGCTCAAAAAAGAAACCGCTCAGTTTTTCTCCCCGCCCGAAAAAGACAAGGAACAGGAAGGCGATGATTCGGCGCATCAGCCAAAGTGATGGGTTCAGCGCCCAAGATTCAGAAGAACAGGATAGATAGAGTGGAGATGGGGCGGAGGTCTACTTCGTTGTGCAAGAACATCTGGAGGAAGGGATCATGCAACTGCAACCCAAAGACGTGGCCTGCTCCTGCGGCCATATTACCAACCTGACGACTATAAAACTCCTCTGCATCAAGTGCGGCAAACATGTTTTCTACAACGAGCAGGAAAGAAAAGCCCACCGCCGCCAGACCCTGTATTTCACAGCTGTCATCGTGATGGCGCTGAGCTTCGTCACTTACTTTTTTGTGGAAATGGTGCTGGGGCCGTTAAAGCTGCTGATGGAATAAAGCGGCCCGTCTTATTTTATCGTCCGCCGAGTCTACCACAGCCGGCCGACGCGGCGGAGCGATTTTACATCCTCTGGCCGGATGTTTTGTTTGACGTAGTTGATGACGTAGTGCGGAATATGTCCGGTTTTCAGATAGGACCTGAAGTCTTCCTCGATCTTTGAAGTGGAGAATCTCCAGTCCCCCCCTGAGTGGATAAACAGATCGTAGATGCTGCATTTACGCACTATCGCCAGGCTGGCGAGAAATTCATCGTTGCTGATGAAGGCTTTTTTGGAGTGCTGGTTTTCCAAAAGAGCCAGCGCAGCAAAGTAGGCCATCACCAGCATGACAAAAAAAAATGCCGTCCAGTTGACCATGACAACCTCTTTCCTATCCTCGAACCGATCGCAAAACCTACCGCGGAAATCTTGCCGGATAGTGTAATTGTTAGTGAGCCACAATTATCATAAAGCAGAATTTCCCGATTTCAACTTTCCTGGAAACGTTCGGGGGCAAGGCACCTTTTCACAGTTTTTATCGGCAGAAGAGACTCAGAGCTTTAGATTTCGGAAGGGGTTGAAAGCGGTGAAAGGGAACGCTGAGCTGAAGCGTTTTTGCCGGCGGCGTGCTTCACAGGTCGCCGCAAGCGGATGGCGAGCAAGCCTGTCTCCGTTGCGACCATTTTTGTGTGAGCGGCTTTCCAGCCGCGACGATCGAGGCTGGAAGCCCCTATCGGAGAATAGCCGGCTTCGCTACACAATTGGGCCGCGCAGCGCGCTGCGTCCGTCTTGCGAAAGCGATTATGGTCAAATCCCCCCAAAACCCCCTTTGACCAAGGGGGCGAGGGGGGATTTCGTTCCACATAGAGTGGCGCAACTCGCCGTGACCGGCTTCCATGAAAATCCTTCGCTGGCCCGTCGAGGCGGATCCGAATCTGCGCAGGTTGGCTACTGTTTCGGAGCAGGCTGGGCAGGCTGGCCTGCCGCCGAAGCTTGCGCGGGCGTCTGTTCCGTGCCAGCCTGGGGTTTCTTGCCTTCTTTTTTGGTATCATCGGAGCCGTCAACTTCGGCTATCGCCCCCAGGCTGGGAGGCGGCTTGTTCGCCAGGGAACCGGCCTGCCCGCCCGCTTGTCCTGCCTTTTGCCCTCCCTCCTGGCCGCAGGCCAGCAGGAGCAACATGCATCCGATCGCAAGAAGTCCCATCATCCAACCCCATTGACGCTTTTGCTTACGGTTTCTCTCCATGGCTACTCCTTTCATCGTGACGATTGAAAACCCAGTCTGAATGTTAAAAAAAGGACACCGAGGGATTCCCGAACAACAGAAAAAAAACTCGACATGGTCATGCGACCACGATTTGCCAAAGTTAACGGATATTAGCTGGAATAAAAAAAATATGCAAGCGTCACGGCGAAAATTTGCCGTCAACCCATTTTCTCGGAAAGGCTATCGGTCGGTTTCGGCCTGGCGCTTCTCCCGCGCAAGGCAGATCTCCAGATCGCACTGCAGGCAACGCCTGGCTTCGCCTATCATCTGCGGCTCGGCGCAGCCTAATTCGATCTCATTAAACCCGACGCTGCGCTCGGAAAACGGCAGGGACGGAATCTCAACCCGCTCCCGCTCCGCGAACCCACGCTCCCGGTTGCCGTCGTATGCCTGCGCGTTTCCGCATTCCGCCTTCCCCATTCCCCATTCCAGTTTCCCGTCCCCGCCCAGGTAGCGATCGATGGAAGCGGCCGCCCGGCGTCCGGCTGCAATCGACTGGATTACAGTGGCGGGCCCGTTGGCGGCATCGCCGCCGGCAAACACCCCGCGCATTTCCGTTTGTTGGGTTTCAGAATCGATGGCGATCAGGCCTTTTTGTATCGGCAGGCCTCCCTCTTCTTCCAGAAAGCAGAAATCCCGGCAGAACGCGGTCTCGCTGGCCTGGCCGACGGCCAGAACGACCTGGTCGGCATCGACTGTAATTATGGTTTCGTCGAAGTAGGGGCAGAAATTGCCCTGTGAGTCAAAGACGGATGTGCAACGGACAAGCTCGAGCCCCGTCACTTTACCGTCGTTTCCCAGAACCCGGCTCGGCCCCCAGGCGTAAAGCATCTCGACCCCTTCGGCCTGGGCCTGCGCGATCTCCCAGGGGTTGGCCGGCATCTCCTCACGTGTCTCCAGGCAGGCGAGGGAAACCTTCTGCGCCCCGAGCCTGAGCGCGCTGAGGGCTACATCCACCGCCACGTTGCCGCCGCCGATGACCGCTACCTTTTCCCGCACGGCCGGAGGCCGCCCCTCGGCTACCTGCGATAAAAATTCGACCCCCCAGTGGACGCCATCGAGGCCGCTTCCCTCCAGTTCGATGCGCCGGCTGAGCTGGGCTCCCACGGCAAGGAAAACCGCCTCAAACCCTTTCTCGCGCAGCTCTTCGACGCTGAAATCGGCGCCCAGTTTGCAATCGGTCTTGATCTCAATCCCGGCGGAGAGCAGCTGGTTGATCTCTTTATCGAGAACATCCTCCGGCAGCCGGTAGCGGGGAATCCCGTAGCGCAGCATGCCGCCGGGCCTGCACCGGGCTTCGAACACGGTGACGGCGTGACCCTTCTTGCGCAGATAAAAGGCCGCCGTGAGCCCGGCCGGCCCCGCTCCAACGATCGCCACCTTGTGACCTGTGTCTGGTGGCACGGCGGCGATCCAGCGGTCAAGGTCTCCCGTGTGGTCCGCGGCGAAGCGTTTGGCGGTGCAGATCGCGATCGGGGCATTGATTTCCCCGCGCTTGCAGGCCGTCTCGCAGGGATGCGGGCAGACCCGGCCGAGCACGCCGGGAAACGGCGCTTTCTCCATGACCAACTGATAGGCTTCGTCGTTCCGGCCCTGAGCGATGAGGCGCAGGTAGCCGGGGACGTCGATGCCGGCCGGGCAAGCCCGCGTGCAGGGGGCTTGCAGCGGAAAGCGCTCCTCGGGGCCGATCGCCCGCAGCGTGCGCGTGATGTCGAGGATCTTGATCCCGTTCGGGCAGGCGTCCTCGCAGCGGCCGCAGGCGGCGCAGAACCATGGCATGGACGAGGCCGCGATCTCCTCGATCAGGTCCAGCTCCACATGCCGGACGAGCCGGCGGATGTTGAAGCCGTTGACGCCCGTGATCGGGCAGGCCGAGCTGCAGCGCCCGCACTGTTCGCAAAAGCGGAACATCTCGATGGCGTTGAATCGCTCGGCGAATTTAGGTTGGGTGCTCATCGGCTGCTGCCTCAACATGATGCCAGATTCATGCTCGCTGCCAGATACTTAGTGCCAAGATCCCTGAACTAAATTCGAAATTCGAAGCACGAAACTCGAAACAAATTCAAATGTTCAAAAAGAAGAATGGCCAAAACCGCTGAGCCGTGATCTATAATGGTTATTTAGCGTTTCGGTCATTCGGGCATTCGGATTTGTTTCGGATTTCGAATTTCGTGCTTCGAATTTATAGCACCACGTACCGTTTGAAAATCATGCCGTCTTCCTTAAGTCCAGAATTTCGCTCTTAAGGGAATAATTTCTTCACCATCTCCCTCATCGTCCCGGCAAACTTGGGCCCGTCGGCGGCCGAGCACCAGATGTTCCAGAGCTTTTGGGGGTCGAAGCCGGCCTTGGCGAGCTTCTTCTTGGCCCGTTTGACCCGCGCTTCGGCCGCGTAGTTGCCTTGGATGTAGTGGCAGGTCGGAAATTCGCATCCGGCCACCAGCACCCCGGCCGCGCCGCCCTCGAAGGCGCGCCGCATCATTTTGATCGAGATCCGCGCCGAGCACATCACCCGGATGAGGCGCGCATTCGGCGGGTACTGCAGGCGGCTGACCCCGGCCATGTCCACCCCGCCCAGCGCGCACCAGTGGCAGACGAAGGCGATGATCTTCCGCCCGGGGTTCTCCTCCAGGGCCGCATCCACCTGGGCCAGGACCTGCGCATCGGTGTAGTGCACGATGCTGATGCACTCCTTCGGGCAGTCGGCGGCGCACAGGCCGCAGCCCTTGCACAGGGCCTTGATCACCGCCGGGTTGTCCTCGGCGTCGACGCGGATCGCATTGTAGGGGCAGCGTTTGGAGCACAGCCCGCACTGGTTGCACGCCGTCAGGTCGATGTCGGCCACGATCCCCTCGGTTTCGATATAGCCCTTTTTCATGGGAATCGAGGCTTTCATCGCGGCGCCGATCCCCGCTTCGCAGCTCTCCTTGCAGAACATGGGGGCCTTGGCGCAGCCCGCGAGCGCCACCCCGTGGGTGGCGAACTCCAGCGGGCCGAGCTTGACGTGCGCCTCCTGGAAAAAGCCGTCGGCATTGGCGGACACCTTGAGCAGCCCCTTCACCTGCTCCACGCTGTCATCGCCCCGCAGGGCCGTAGTCAGGACCAGCCGGTCGGCCGGGATCTCGAATTCCCGCCCCACCAGCAGGTCATAGACCTTGACCCGCAGCCGCCCGCCCTGCGTGCGGACCTCCGGATAGCGTTGGTCCGGAAAGCGCAGGAATTTGACCCCCAGCTGCTTGGCCTTTTTCTGAACCTCGGCCTCCTCGCGCACCAGGCTCATGTCCCGGTAGAGGATGAAGACCTCCGCTTCGGGGCGCAGCGTCTTGAGGGCGACGGCATTCTTGACCGACACGTGGCAGCCGACGTTGCAGCAGCCGCGGGCATCGTTCTTGGAGTTTACGCAGTTGATCATCGCCACCGAGGAGAAGTCGCCCAGCGCCCGGTTCCGCAGCGCCGTATCCAGCTGCAGCTGCGTCATCACGCGCGGATCGCGGCCGTATTCGAACTGTCCGACCGGCTCGATTTCACGCATACCGGTGGCGACGATGATGGTGGAGATGTCCAGCGCCTCGGCCGTGCCGTTGCCGTCGGCTTTGAGCACCACGGTGTAGTTTCCGATGTACCCCTTGACCGACTCGACCCGCGTGCCGGTGTAGACCTTGATCCCCGGGTGGGCCGCCACCCGGGCGGCCAGGGCCTCCACGACCTTGGCCGCCGGCACGCGGCGGCGGTCATGGGAAAGAAAGCAGAGCTTGTTTAAGACACCGCCCAGCCGCGGCTCCTTTTCGACCAGATGGGCCTGGAAGCCCTGGGCGGCGACACTCAGCGCGGCGTTCATGCCGGCCACACCGCCGCCGATGATCAGGCAGTCGGTCTGGACGGGCAGGCGGATCTCCTCGCCTTCCTCGAGCAGGGCGGCCTTGGCCACCCCCATCTTGACGAGGTCCTTGGCCTTTTCGGTCGCCACCCGGGGCTCGCGCATGTGCACCCAGGAGACCTGCTCGCGGATGCTCACGAACTCCAAGAGATACGGATTGAGACCGGCTTCGCGGGTGGTGCGCTTGAACAGCGGCTCGTGGGTGCGCGGGGTGCAGGAGGCCACCACCACGCGGTTGAGGCGGTGCTCGCGGATGAGCTCCTGCATCCGGCCGAGGTAGTCGACCGAACAGGACCACTTGCCTTCGTCGGCCATCACCACGTGCTTCAGCGTCCGGGCGTACTCCACCAGCTCCGGCACGTTCACCACCCCGGCAATGTTGGTGCCGCAGTCGCAGACGAACACCCCGATGCGGGTTTCATCAGACATTCCGTGTTTCCTAGTTGCTACTCAGGTTCAGAGGAACGCTGCCACAGGTTAATATTGAAGAAGCTTTTCCAGGAACATGGGGCAAAGATCGTATAGGTCATCGAATATTCTCTCAGCCGGAATTGTTCACTGACAAGGAGCCAACCCTGAGAGCGATATGCGTCAGACAACCCTGGCCTGGGCGATAATCCAAGCAGGGAAAGACATCGAGAAAACCGGTCATGGAGAACTCATTATCGGGTGGTGCTGACGGAGGATTTTACGCCTTCCACAACAGATGCACCCTTCTCGGGCACCGCCGTTTGGACCCCGTACCTGGAACAGGCCGTCGCAGGCGGTATCGTGGTACGAGCGCAGCCGATGGGGGATCTCGTACTGAGTTAAGACAGAACTCAGGAGCTGAGCCTCGATGGCGTTTTCGAGGACGGCGATCTTGATGAAAGGCGATTCCTGTTCCAGTGGCATGTGAGGGATCCCCGAAAGCGTAGAAGGAATGGATGAAATCTGAATAATTTAGATGGATTCAGACGAAGATGTCAACCACCAAACCGGTGGGGGCGGGCGGCATCGAAATTTCCTTCCGGTGCAGCGCCTCGTTATGCCGTGCTCTCTCTCGGTTGGACCCGATTGACAAGGCACGGTTCGGCTAACCAAGCCAGATCCTTCGCCCAACCCGCTTGCATGAGTGCTGTGCCAATCAAGGACCGGACCCTCCCGCGTGAAACGACCGCGCTCCATGCTCGATCCCCCTCACAAGCTCGCACGGAAGTGAGGAGAGGTACATAGTGTCAGCCAAATCATTTCGTCTGATCTGTCAGCGGCTACTCAGAAAGCAAGCCGCTAAGATCAAGAGGGTGGGTCAACATGACGTTTTATAAAAAGAATAGTGCTTTACCCAAAAGAAAACCCAACTGGAAAAAAATGGAAAAGGCGCATACATATCGAAAGCCATGTACGCGCCTTAACGATGATGCTGATGGCGTCCCCAACCGGATTTGAACCGGTGTTGCCGACGTGAAAGTCCGTACCACAAGCAGGCGCTAACAGCAGGATATCACCCGATTTTCTCAAATTAACAGTCAGTTGCCTCTTTTATCGATCATACTTGGACGTACCCGGAAAGCCCTCAAAATACCGGTTTTTGGAGGGGCTGTACTGCCTCTGTACTGCCGAATTGCTGCGCAGTTATCGTGCCGTTTGATGCAAGCCCGCTTGGCCGACTCATTGGCTGAGTTGTTCTCGGGTGTCCTTATGGATCTTCCATAGCCTGCTATCGAAGATGATGGCTATGACAATGAAGGCCAGCATCAGTTTCCATGAGGGCGCCTCCCGAAAGGGTGGCGGTATCATCGGCGGCACCAGCGCCTGGATTGCGAGAGGCACTATCCCGCCGAAGAAACCGACCGTGACATTCCTCAGGAAGGTGCCGGGCTCGTTTGGCTTGAACCGGTTCCGTGCCAGCCACCTGAACAGGAAATAGTTCATCTGCAAAGCAACGACGAAGAGGGCGATGGTAACTATCATGCATCTCCTTCGGTTGTTTGGGTCAGTCAGGCCCAGCTACGCAGGACTATGCGCGGGGCTGAGCATGCCGGCGCCCTGCGAAGGTTTGCGAGGTTCTATCGTGCTGATGTGGTGCTTTTTCGCTTCAATAGCGTAGGCGGTTTCGTCTGTCAACGAGTCAATCCGGACTGGGAATTCTTCTTGGCTCAGTGTTGCTGCATAGTGCACTACAAACCTCAAATACCCTCCCCTCCCCTGCATCATTTGTGAATCCTGCCAATGTGAACGGCGAGTCGATGGCCGAGATCCTCAAGGACCGTATGGCGCGCCGCCTTGAGCGCAAGAGCCACGCGGTGTCTGGCATCGAGCGCGAGATTGTCGCTGTTCAGGGCAGGCTTGAGAGGGTGCGGCGCGAGGTGCGTAAGCTCGAATAGCGCTTGACTACTTTCAGCTCATTGCCGGGCTGGAATTCGGCCAAGCCTTCCTCAACCCATTTGTCGTAAGCAGCTTTGAGTGATTCGATTTCTATTGGCATGCAAGGAAAGTAACAAAAGTCACATTGATAGGTCAAGGTGCTCTCTTTCGGCCTTGCCTTAATTCTTCAAATTTCGGCCGCATTCAAAAAAAATTGTGAAAAACTTCAAAGGCAGATTATTTCACTACTGTCGATTGCATGCCTATCATAAACAGGGCTGTCATTGCATAGCGATATCTCATGCCGAAGGCAGGAAGAACCACAAGCACAGTCGGGTAGACCGGAGGAGTTTCACCTCCAGTCCCCCACAGAACCGTACGTGAATCTCTCGACTCATACGGCTCCTGCCAGCCTTGCTCTTGGAACCTCTCGGTCCCAAGCCGATGCAGGAAGCTATCCAGCTCCTCCCAGTTCCCGGTTGGCTGTCACTCCCTACAAGCTGGCTCATCCCCTTCGCTCCAGCCCCATTACAGGGCCTTCATCACTACTACAGGATGATCCGCCCCCTTCCTGTGCATCGATACTTTCCCCCTTCGTGGTCCTCACTTATAGGGTTTTCTCTTACCATCACAGGAAGGGTTCCCACGTTCCGCGCAAAAGCCTGAATCAAGGTCATGCCACCTTTATGCCGGATGCCGCACGGCCAGTAAGCAGGCTTCCTCCGTGCTTATCCCGGGACCAGCATAGAACTCCGGTTTTGACATCAACTTTACTGTTTCGACACCTCATCAGTGGTTTGCTTGCGCTCATCTCCTTGATCCACACCTGCCACAGTCTTGTGCCGTGACTTTTCCACAACGCTCACCACCATGGCTTTTGACCACAGCAGCTTGAGGTGGTTTAAAGCCAACTCCTGCAAGTCGGCTCCGAGGGGCCTCCCCTCATCCCTTGCGCAGTTGCATGCGATGACAGATGAAAAAAAACTACCTCCTGTTCGCACTCGTGGCGCACGTCGGGTAGACCGGAGGAGTTTCACCTCCAGTCCCCCTTAGAACCGTACGTGAATCTCTCGATTCATACGGCTCCTGCCAGCCCTACTCTTGAAACCTTTCGGTGCCAAGCCGACGCAGGAAGTAAAACAGCTCCTCCCAGTTTCCTGGTTGGCCGCCACTGCCTGCAAGCTGGCTCCTCCCCTTCGCTCCAGCCCCATTACAGGACCTTCATCACTACTACTGGATGATCCGCCCCCGTTCGGTGCATCGATACTTTCCCCCTTCGTGGTCCACACTTATAGGGTTTTCTCTTCCCATCACCGGACGGGTTCCCACGTTCCGCGCAAAAGCCTGAATCAAGGTCATGCCACCTGTATGCCGGATGCCGCACGGCCAGTAAGCAAGCTCCTTCCGTGCTGATCCCGGAACCAGCGAAGAACCCCGGTTTTGACATCCACTATACTGTTTCGACACCTCATCAGTGGTTCGCTTGCGCTCATCTCCTTGATTCTCACCTGCCACAGTCTGTGCCATGACTTTTCCTAAACGCTCACTACCATGGCTTTTGGCCACAGCAGCTTTAGGTGGTTTGAAGCCTACTCCTGCAAGTCGGCTTCGAGGGGCCTTCCCTCATCTCTTGTACAGTTGCGTGCGATTACAGGCAGAAAAAAACTATCCACCCGTTTGCACTCGTGGCGCACTAAGCTGTCAGTATCGTGAATTTTATGGAAGTCGAATTTTACGGTGATATATTTCAACGAATTGATCACCCGCAAGTGTAACGAGCGGAAAGTTAAAGCGCAATCTTTCCTGAACCAACATCAGAAGTTTTGCTACTCCCAATGCAAATCACATTTAGCGACCGCAGTCTCCCAAAGTACTTTGTCCCAAACGCTCTATCCAGCAAGAGATACCGCGCGACCTCCCGGAGAGAGATCAATAATGAATGAAGGGCAACGCGATCGCAATCGTGCTCTGTGACAGCCCGGTTAATCTCGTATGCCTGTCGTTCCCCAGGAAACAACTCGGGGTAAGTCGACCGATCGAAATATGGCACATGAGCAATTTTGTTACGCACCGATACACCCGCGTCGATTAATTGTGCGTATTCCTCTTCAACCTCAAAGTCCTTAATCTGGGTTGCCAAAAACTGCTTTCTCCACTCCCGTCGTGGCAGGCGGTAATGCGACTGAGGCGAGGACCCACATGCGGGACATTTCTCGAAGTGGTGTGGGCAGTCGGGCGGCAACCCAATAAGTCTCTCAAGCAGAATCATTGTGTGAACGAGCTGCCAGTAGTTGACGCTGAAAAAAGCATTCGGGCGCGTAAAGTAGCTATGGGGCACTGAAACGTACCACTCGATCATGTCCTTGAGTTCAAAGTGTAGCCTCTCATATGCCGCAAACAGGTCAGCGTACGAGAGGGACGAAACCCCTTCATTTGCCAAACCTTCGGCCCGCAACATGACAGGGGCAATACGGTCGTAGTCGATCTGCTTGTAGTCGGCGAGCAGGTTTGAGCTGCGCGGTACGCCAGCGGGAACCGATTCTACTCTACCTGTTTCATTTTCGTCATAAAACTGAATCGGATAGTGATCATGCAAGACGAACGCATCGAAGGCCAACCACTCGCGGTACCTGGTCGTCAGCTCGGTATCAGACAACCCGTCCGGCCCTGTAAAGTAGCAGATGTTAAGGCCCACCTGACCAGCACGACCGTCTTGGAACATGTCTGATCCAGCTGGGAGGATAATTATGCCGCTGGAGAGCGCGTATGGTCGGGTGGGTTTATACTGCCCGACGTACCTTACGGCTCGGCGACCCTCAAACACCTTCTCCTGTGCTTTCACCATATACCTGCGGTCAAAAAAACGTATGTTCCACCAAGCTCGACACAGCGGTAGCATATCAAATGTTTGGTGCTTTGGAGATTTCGTCGGATGAAATCACCTAAGCGCACAATTACCGGCCAAGCGAAACACTCTCATCGATGGAGAGTAGCTGGCGTCCCTCCTTGGTAGCCCAGTCTTCCGATCCGACGGTGATTTTTCTGCCTGGAAATCCAAAGTAAATGGACTTAAACTCAATACCTGGAGCACGATTCACCTCGGTTGAAACCTTTGGGGATGCTCCTGCCGCTGCAATCGCGCTCTCAAGGGCTGCAAAAAGCGCATTCATCACTTCGGTGGGGGAGATCTTGCCTTCGAAGAACCCCCAGTTCCTTTCGATCATAGCCAATCGGCCGTTCTCGAAAGCGATGCTGCCTAATGGAACTTTGTTGTTCGGAGGATTTGCATTATAGAGGACGAACTTATTCAGATCGCCTTTTACCGAAACGACGCGAAATCTTGACTGAACTTCCTTCATAACGACAGTCTGATCGGAGCCAAGCGTAAATATCATCATTCCGATGGGAAGCTCAGATGCCTGAACGGATGCGCATAAAGGAATCAGCAATAAGAAAGCGATGAGATGTATTCGCATGGTTTTTCTCATATCCCCCAACAAGAATAATATAAATTGCTATCCGCACTATGTTCCGGATTCGGATTTGATACTGAAAATATCACAAAGTTGCCGAATCTCCAGATATGTCGATGATATCTCTAAAAATGAAGCTTATAAAATCCTCCGTGGTTATCTCGTGCAACACCATATCCATGTAAGGATTGGCGGTCCACTGAATAAACCGCCTCAATAATCGTACTCTTATCTCCAACCATGGTGGCTGCTCCATATATCCTGTTGCGTTCCTCGAAAGAAAAGCCGTATGCTGTTGCCCAACCATACCCAGATTGTGATAATGAGTAGGGGCCAACTGATCCATATCCAGAACCGAAGGAACCTCCTAATGCGCTTGAGCTTCGTACAACATCATCTCTGATCGAATTATATTCACCAATAAAAAATTCACCTGTTATTTGATTTTTAGCTGTTATTTCTCCATGTACCTGTCGTGCATCATTGATAACTGCTTCTATCGTGACACCTTTGTCCATATCATAGAGCCGCACTGATCTTGGTATTGGAGGAGCTACACAGGATGGAAATAGAAAAAGAATTGAAATAAGCAAGAGGGTCGTTCGTGTCATCATTTTTGTCTCTATGAATAAAAAACCCCACTGCTCTTCCGAAAAATTGAGTTCGCTGTGAACAACCATGATAACCTCACAGATAGTTACAGGTAATCTCTCTATCGCACTGTTTAAATCCTTTTTCCAATCAGGTCAGGTGCAATTTCAAAGATACCATTTTCAGTTTGAAATATGCCTTGGGCAAATGGAGAAAATCAAATCGTGATGGAGGACCGAAACGATATCACAGATTTTCCGCTTCGGTGATTAGTCGATGATCTGTCAACTATCCAACAATTCAAAATCATTGCAGATTAGTTCCGCGTATCCTATTCTTACCTCTGTTGGCCCATTCGTGTCAAACCCAAACCGAAGGAGGTAAGCCATGAAAGTAGCCTATGCCGCCAAGATCTGGATGGATTATCACCGGTCGCATTCAAAAAAAACACCTTGCGATCCTATGAGTCGGTAATCACGCCCTTCTGCCGGGACCACGGCAACCTGGAGCTGGAGGAACTCACGGTTGATCTTGTCCAGGCGTTTCCGGAAAGCATCACCAACGGTCGCAAACCTCAGACCCGGAAAATCCGATTCGCCCACCTTACATCGTTTTTCAATTTCATCCACAATAACCTGAGCCCGGATTTTCAGAACCCCTGCAATTCACCGATGCTGCGCAAACTTTTCCGTCCGAAAATCACCACCAACTGGAACATCATCGAAAAGGATGCTGTTGACGAGATCATTTTCCGGTCGGGCAAGATCCGAAACCGTCTAATCCTGGAATTGATGGCCAGGGGAGGAATGCGAATCGGTGAGGTGCTGAAGCTCACCGCCAGTGACCTCCAAGACCGAAAGCTGACGTTAAGGGAACCTAAGAGCGGCAGAGAGCACGAGGTTGTGTTCATTCTCCAGAAGGTTGCCGACCGGCTGCGGGAATATGCCGCCAACCGCTGCCAGACCAGCGAGGATCGAATTTTTCCGATTTCCTATGAGACAGCCCGGATGATGGTGGCCAAGGCCGGGAAAATGGTTGGCGTTCCCCTCCGACCTCACGATCTGCGCCGGTACGCTGCCACCTTTGCCTCTCGCTCCGGCGTTCCCATCGAGATTGTCAGCAAGGTGATCCTGCGTCATTCCAATCTTTCGACGACCCAGCGCTACCTTGGAAAGATCACCGACACCGAGGCGATGAGATGGATTGAAAACCTGTACGCCTAAAATTCAACGGGGTGGTCCTGTTACCGGGGCCACCCCTTGTTGCTGGTGATTGAGGCATTCAACCTCACGTTTTCAGAAACGTGATATGCTGCCCCTTGCTGTCAGTATCATCAAGACGACGGCAACCAATTTTCGTTGGATATATTCCGGAGACACAATCTATCCAAGTGTGCCCCTACCAAGATCATATCCACACTTTTTGGAAGTAAGATTTCTTTGCGATTACCTGATCAATACCATCAAACACATACAAATCCCCAGAAGATTCTATTCATCGCCGGAGTCCAAACGTCAGCATCGACGGATAATGTGGGGGGCAGATGAGCGATTTATTATGAACAGCCCGAATACTTTTAGCAATTGGAAAAAATATCGGCAACGCCTGACCACCCTGAAGTACCAGCGGCTGGATGATCTCGTGACCGCCATCGGGTTGCCCAGGGAGCTGACCGCGGACACGTTGGCGGGGGAGCGGATCGAGTCGATGCTCACGACCGCCCCCGGGAACAGCGCCGCTATCGGGGGATTGAAGGTGGTCACCGCGAACGGCTGGTTCGCCGCCCGCCCCCGGGACCGAGGACGTCTACAAGCTGTACGCCGAGAGATTCCTCGGCGCGGACCACCTCCGGCGGCTCCAGGAGGATGCCAAGGCCCTCGTCGCGCGGGCATTCTTCTCCCTGGATCGTGCTGTGTTGTCATGATCCACTTGTGCCGTAAGAGGTCATGGATCGTCACCAGATCCGCGCGTTTCTGGATGTTATACTAAAAATTCATCATTTTTTTATAATATTATCATAATGTGGAAATAAATATTTTATATCGTGATTTATTTTGTTGACAAAAGAAATCATGCCTAGACATTATGATCCTAAATCAAATAATAAACGTTAATCATAAACATTTTCCGTCCGTTTTTGGATTGAGACTGCCGGCGCTGGCCAGAACAGAAACCAGGCTAATTAACTTCAAATGTCCGAATTGGATCTTCATGGCCGCCAAGGGGCCCAGAGCATCAAGAGAGCCATCTCTCTAATTAGAGCCGTGGCCAATCACACACATAAAGGTGTTCGTTTGTCCAGAGTCGCCCGTGAGGTCAATTTACATGTGACTACCACTCATAGGATGCTCGGTGTCCTATCCAGGGAAGGCCTACTTTCTTACGACAACGTTTCCAAAAAATATCATCTTGGAATGGAACTGTATTCCCTGGGAGCCTTGGCTCGGCAATTCAAACTACGGAATTACTATCGATTGGCACTTGAACGCATCGCCAGGCAAACCGAAGATTCGGTCTACCTGGTCACCAGGTCCGGATACGACAGCGTCTGCGTGGACATGATCGGCGGCATGTCACCGATCCGGATCATGAGCTACCACGTAGGCAAACGGGTTCCTCTCGGGATGGGCGCTGGGGGCCTGGCTCTGATCGCTTTCTTGCCCGATCAATTGTTGGAAACCATTCTGACGGCCAATGAGCAACGCTACCGGAAACATCATAACCGGACTCTGGAAGATATCAGAGACGCTGTCAAACAGGCTCGAAATTTAGGTTATATGGTTACCACCGGCCTTTATACCAAAGGCGTCACCGGTGTTGGCATGCCCATCCGCAACCTCCGAGGGGAAGTAAAGGCTGCGCTGAGCGTATGCGCCATATCCGAAAGGATGGAAGCCCGGCGCAGGGCGGAGATCGCGGAGTTGCTGAAGTCGGAGATTGATTGCATCGTTTTCCCAGAAGATGACTACGAAGATGCTGCACCCATGAAGCTCGAAGGAACTGGAGGATGATTGACATTGGACCGCCGGATCAAGTGGTCAAACTGATCGGCTGCTATTGAAACCCGAAACCATAAAAATTGAAGTCTGCATCAGGAGGTTACTATGAAGTTATTGATATTAGGTGCGGTAGGCGAGATGTGTACTCCAGCAACCAAAGACATCATCCAGCGAGGCCTATTTCCCAAGGTGACTTTGACCGACATCAATATCGGTAAGCTTCGGCAGATGGCCCAGGAATTGGGCGTCAACAAGAAAAATGTCTTACAGCTTGACGCCAGAGACCATAAGCGCATTCAAGAATTGATGGGGGAACATCAACTAGTGATAAACGGTCTGCCCAAACCATTTGCCCTGGACGTCCTCAAGGCCGCTCTCCAAGCAAAAGTCTCCTGTTGTGATCTGGGCAGTCCGGATGAGCGCATGCTGGCTTTAGACGACAAGGCCAAGGAACTCCAAATATCTTACGTGGCAGGAATGGGAGCCACCCCGGGCATCACCAATATCATGGCTAAACACGCTGCGGACAGGTTGGATAAAGTTGAGGAAATCCATGTTTCCTTCGCCGCGGTCAGGCCCTTTGCCTTATCGCCGGCCTTGTTGGACACTATTTTATGGGAGTTCGAGCCGGGACTGCCCACCCGGACCTACTACCAGGACGGCCAGTTCTATCCCGTTCCGCCATTTGCCGGAGAAAGAGAAATTGACTTTCCTTATCCCATCGGCCCCCAGAAGGTATATTTTGTTCCTCATGGCGAAACCAGATCATTCCCCAGGAATCTCAAGGCCAAGAGAGTCTATGTACGCGGTACTTTCACCCCAAAGGACATGCGGCTTCTCCGGTCGCTACTGGACTACGCCTTTTATGACACCAATCCCATCAAGATCAAGGGCATGAACATTTCTCCTAAAGAGTTAATCAGCCAAGCGCTGCTGCAGATGCCTGAAGCCACAACCCGGGAAGAACTATATGCCTATGGGCTCCATGTTGAAGTTATTGGCCAGCAATGGAACCAGCGGGTGAAGCGCACCTATTGGACGACCCATCCGCCTATGTCCGAGTGGGGTGTTCCCTATGCGTATTCCAACAACGTTGGTCTGCCTCTGGGCGTTTGCGCCCAACTGATTGCTGAAGGTAAGGTCAAACCAGGCGTCAATGCTCCAGAAGCCATGATCGAACCCGAAGGCTTTTTCGCGGAACTGGCAAAGAGGGATATCAAAGTCAATTACCGCGAAGAAATTTGTCCATTATGAGGTTAAGCAATTTGCCATCTTATGATTGAAGTTTCCTGCAGATAGTCCCGAGGCCCGCAGAGATAGTTATAGAGAATGGCTCGTTTGGGTTATTAAAGGTTGGGGGTGAAATACCATGAAACTGTTGATTCTGGGAGCGGCAGGGGAAACTTGCTCCCCAGCCACTAAAGACCTTATTGAGCGCGGCATTTTTCCCCAAGTAACCTTGGCGGATTTAAATATCGAAAAACTGCAGCGAATGGCTCGAACATTAGGCGTCAGCCATAAGAATGTTGTCCATGTGGACGCCCGAAACTTGAGCCAAGTCAAGGAAGTAATGCAGGGGCACCAGATCGTGATCAATGGCCTGCCCAAGCCTTTTGCATATAATATATTGCAAACAGCTCTTAAGACCAAAGTATCTTGTTGTGATCTGGGTAGCCCGGATGAGCGAATTCTAGCTCTGGACGAGAAAGCCAAGGAACTTGGCCTATCTTACGTGGCCGGTATGGGGGCTTCTCCTGGCATCACCAATGTCATGGCCAAACACGCTGCGGACAGGTTGGATGAAGTCGAGGAAGTTCACGTTTCTTTTGCTGCCTTCAGACCCTTTGCCTTGTCACCGGCCTTGCTGGACACTATTTTATGGGAGTTCGAGCCTGGACTTTCGACCAGAACCTATTACCAAGATGGCCAATTCCATCCTGTGCCGCCTTTCGCTGGTGAACGAGTGATAGAGTTTCCTTATCCCATCGGCCCCCAGAAGGTATATTTCGTCCCCCACGGTGAAACTAGGTCATTCCCCAGGAACCTGAGGGCAAAAAGAGTTCTTGTGCGCGGAACATTTACTCCCAAGAGCATGCGCCTTATTCATTCATTGCTTGATTATGGTTTCTATGACACGCACCCGATCAAAATAAAAGACCTGGAAATTTCGCCTAAAGAACTTGTTAGGAAGGCCTTCCTGCAGATGCCGGAAGCCACTGTCAGGGAGGAACTTTACGGCTTTGGTATCAATGTCGACGTGATAGGCAAGGTGTCAAGAAAAAGAGTCAAAAGAACCTACTGGTCCACTCATCCATCCATGTCGGAATGGGGAGTTCCTTATGCCTATGCCAACAATATTGGTCTGCCTCTGGGCGTTTGCGCCCAACTGATTGCTGAAGGTAAGGTCAAACCAGGCGTCAATGCTCCAGAAGCCATGATCGAACCCGAAGGCTTTTTCGCGGAACTGGCAAAGAGGAAGATTATGGTCCATTACCAAGAAGAGATTCTATCTTGAAAGGATAGTAAGGATAGTAAGGTTTAAGTGAGTCAACAGTCTACTTTCCAACTTGTATACATATAGGCCAAGCTGTCCGGATCGGCTCAGAGTTGGCTCCATTTAGAGCCTCAACAACTGAAACCTATAACATGAACAGGAGGAAAAGCATGAGAAAAAAATCTTTGTGGCTGATGTTGCTGGCGGGTTTGTTGGTCGCTGTGTTCTTGACCGGTCATGCTATGGCCCAGGATAAGAAAGTGGTCATAGCCGGCTGGGGCGGGGCATGGGAGGAGGCCGCCAAGAAAGCGTTCACCCAACCCTTCGAGAAGGAGACCGGGATTAAGGTCGTCTGGACGGCCCCCATTGATTTCGGCAAGCTCAAGGCTATGGTGGAAGCTAAATCGCCGGAATGGGACGTTATTGCAGCGGCCGGCATGCACTTTATGGTCAAGGCGGACTACGCTGGTCTCTTAGACAAAATTGATTACAAGGCCGTAGACGCGTCGCTGGTGGAGAAACAGTACGTCCATGATTACGCGGTCGGCGGAGAAGTCGAAACCGTTCTGATCGTCTATCGCACGGACAAGTACAAAACCCCGCCCGCCAGTTGGAAAGATTTTTGGGACGTCAAGAATTTCCCGGGCAAGAGGGCCCTAGCCAAGCGCGCGCCCTATACCATAGAGGCCGCTCTGCTGGCGGACGGTGTCCCACCGGAAAAACTGTATCCATTGGATTTGGACCGGGCTTTCAAAAGCCTGGACAAGCTCAAACCCCATATCGCCACCTGGTGGACTTCGGGCGCCCAATCCGAATCCCTGATCCGGGACGGTGAAGTGGACATGATCGCCATGTGGAATGGCCGGGCCTCCAATCTCAAGGTCAAACAGAACGTGCCGGTGGAAGCGGTCTGGAACCAGGGCCTTTACTATCAGGCTGCTAACGCCGTGGTTAAAGGCACCCCTCGGGCTAAAGAAGCCAACCTGTGGATCGCTTATTCCCAGCGAGCCGAAAACCAGGCTATCATGGCTAACGAAATCTTTTATGGCCCGACCAATCTCAAGGCCTTCAAATTCATAGATGAAAAGACGGCCAAAGAGTTGCCGACTTATGCGGAACACTTTAAGAAGGTGGTTATGATTGACTTCGAGTACTGGCGCGTCAACGGCGAGCCGGTCGAAGAAAGATTGAACAAATGGATGATGCAGTAAATTGAACTTGGCGAGGCCTGGGCCGCTTCAAGGGGTCCAGGCCTATCCTATATCCGGACATGATCAAAGACGAAAAAAAAATCTGATTCTTATCCTACCGCTGACCGCGTTTTTCGTTGTCTTTTTCATTCTGCCTTTTGTCTTTATCTTCTACCGCAGCTTCTGGGACCCTGATTTCACTCTGAAACATTACTTTCATTTTTTCAAAGAGCCGCTCTATATCCAGGTCATCATCAATACCATGAAGCTGGCTCTGGTAACCACCGTGGCCTGCCTCATACTTGGCTATCCCTTCGCTTATCTTCTGGCCACGGTGAACGAAAAGCTGAGCAACCGACTCATGGCCGTAGTTCTTATTCCTTTCTGGATCAGCCTCCTGGTCAGGACCTACGCCTGGATAGTCATCTTAGGCCGCAAGGGGCTGATCAATTCACTGCTGTTGAATCTGGGAGTCATCGCCGAACCTTTAAATCTCCTTTACACCATGAAGGGCGTCATTATCGGTATGACCCATATCCTTTTACCCTACATGGTTCTATCTTTGTACAGCGTCATGAAAGGAATTGATCTGGGACTGGTCAAGGCGGCCAGAAACCTGGGCGCCAACCGGCTGAATGCCTTTTTGCGGGTGTTTTTTCCGTTGAGTCTGCCCGGCTTAGCTGGCGGAAGCCTGATGGTCTTTATCATGGGCATAGGTTTTTTTGTCACCCCCGCCCTGCTTGGAGGCCCCCGTGACATGGTCATATCCGTACTGATAGAAAACCAGGTGAATTTCATCCTCAACTGGGGTTTTTCCTTTGCCATAGCAGTCGTCCTTTCATTGATAACCTTGATCCTGGTCTATATCTACAACCATTACCTTGGAATCCTTAAGGTTCTGGGGGGTGATTGATGTCAGAGGCCACGGAATACGAAGCCCATGCTGTCCTAAGAAGCATGTATTATGTTATCTGCTTCTTGATCGGTTTCTTCCTCGTCTCGCCCATACTCATTGTGATACCCATGTCCTTCAGTAGTGAAGCGTATTTGCAATTCCCTCCGCCTGGTTATTCCTGGCGATGGTATATTACCTTTTTCACCGATATGTCTTGGCTTAAGCCGGCAGCCCAAAGTTTTCAGATCGCTATACTGACCATGATTTTCTCCACCATTCTGGGGACCCTGGCATCCTTCGGTCTGGTCCGCGGCCGCTTCTGGGGCCGCCAGACCCTATTTACTTTCCTAATCTCGCCGATGATCGTACCCCTCATCATTATCGCCATTTCCATTTATGGTCTTTTTTCCTTGCTCCACTTGACCGATACCATTACCGGCCTTGTCATCAGCCATACCCTAGTCGCCGCACCTTTCGTCATTCTGAGCATCTCGGCAAGCCTGCGCGGATTTGATGAGAACCTGGAAAAAGCGGCCCGCGTCCTGGGGGCTTCACCTTTGACCACTTTCTTCAAGGTGACTTTTCCCATCATCAAGCCGGGGGTTATATCCGGTGCCCTTTTTGCCTTTATCCGGTCCTTTGACGAGACGGTTGTTTCCATATTCTTATGTTCGATAGAAGTCAAAACCCTGCCGAAACGGATGTGGGAAGGTATCAGAATGGAAATATCGCCAGTGGTGGCATCGGTCTCCGCATTATTAATAGTCTTTTCTCTGCTTATACTCCTGACCATGGAGATATACCGGGATAAAAGCCGCAAAAAATATTCCCATGAAGCTGGTCAGACAGGCCGAGAGGATGATATTGAACATGGAATCGGCTAAAAAGGCGAATGTTTACATAAACAACATCTCCAAGCGTTTCGGCAGTGTGAAGGCCGTGGATGATGTAAGTCTCGTCATAAAAAGCGGCGAATTCCTGACCCTGCTCGGGCCGAGCGGCTCGGGCAAGACCACGCTGCTCAACCTCATCGCCGGCTTCTTCCGGCCGACCAGCGGCCAGATCGTGATCAGCGACCAGGACATTACGCTCCTACCGCCGGAAAAGCGGGACGTGGGCATGACTTTCCAGAACTACGCCCTCTTTCCCCATATGACCGTGGAGGAGAATATCGCCTTTCCTTTGAAGATGAGGAAAAAATCCAAGACGGAAGCAAGCACTCTGGTGAAAGAAGTGCTGAATCTAGTGCGCATGTCCAGTTATGCCAAGCGCTACCCCAATCAACTGAGTGGTGGTCAGCAGCAAAGGGTTTCTCTGGCCAGGTCCATCGTTTTCAATCCATCGCTGCTCCTAATGGACGAACCTCTGGGCGCCTTAGACAAGAAACTCCGCAAGCACATGCAGATCGAGCTAAAACATCTGCACGAGCGGCTCGGCATGACAGTGATCTACGTCACCCACGACCAGGAAGAAGCCCTGACCATGTCCAATAGGATCGCCATTATGAAAGACGGCCAGATAGAACAGATAGGATCCCCTGACGACATCTACCAGTCGCCTGCTAGCAGGTTCGTGGCCGACTTCATTGGCGAATCCAATTTCCTGGAAGGAAAGGTGATCGAAACTAACCCAGATTCCACCAAGGTTGGAGTCAACGGCCGGCCGGTGACGGCGCCTCTCCTGCCTTGGTTGAAAAAAAACTCTGAGGTCCTGATTGTACTCCGTCCAGAAAGGCTGAACCTGCATATAGAACGGCCTGATGATTCGAGAAATGCCTTTACCGGTCTAATTCAGGAGAACATGTACGTGGGCAATATAACCCGGTACATAGTCCATGCTCCGGAGCTGAATCAGACTTTGAGCGTGGAACTTCGTAACGCTCAGGACAGTGTAAGGTTTGAACCAGGGCAAACAGTCTTTGTTTCCTGGCGGGTCAAGGACATGATCTTGGTCAAGAAATGATGGCTCCTGCCGGATGAGCGAGAAGGCAGGAACTCTGATGCGAAAACGAATTAAGGGAGGAAGGATGATGAAGGAATACGCCCGGGTAGTCGTCGTCGGTGGAGGAATAGTCGGCTGCAGCGTCCTCTATCATCTAACCAAGTTGGGCTGGCGCGACGTGGTCCTGATGGAGAAGAACGAGCTTACGTCCGGTTCGACCTGGTTGTCGGCCGGCAACGTACCTCAGTTCAGCCTAAGCAGGTCTGCAACGCGGCTCATTCGATATAGCATCGAACTTTATCAAAAACTGGAAGCGGAAACTGGCCAGGCCACGGGGTGGCATGGTGTGGGCAGCCTGCGTCTGGCCACTACCCGGGACCGCTTGGATGAATTCAAGCACGTGCGAGGCAAAGATAAGTTCTTGGGGATCGAGTCCGAACTACTTGGGCCCATGGAAATGAAAAACTTGTTCCCGTTGATGTCGCTGGACGGCGTGATCGGCGGGTTGTTTCACCCCCAGGACGGGCATGTGGATGCTAACGGCGTAACCCAGGCCCTGGCCGCCGGAGCCAGACAGGGTGGAGCGGAAATATACCGCTACAACCGTGTGGTCGGCCTGAAGGCCAAGCCCGGTGGCAAATGGGAGATCGAAACCGAAAAGGGGAAGCTTGGGGCTGAAATTGTAGTGCTGGTGCCGGGCCCTTGGGCTAAACAGGTAGCGGCCATGATCGGTATAGACCTGCCGGTCATTTCCATGGAACACCATCATGTTCTCTTCGACGAAATCCCGGAACTGAAGGCTCTATCCAAGGAACTGCCTGTCCTGCGTGATCCCGACGTGCCTTTCTATCTGCGGCAGGAACTGAACACGATGCTGGTGGGGCCATATGAGAAACAATGCCGGGCTTGGAAACCGGACGGGGTGCCATGGGAATTTTCTCGGAGCAGCATTCCTCCTGATCTGGAGCGGTTCCATGATAACCTATTGCGGGTCATAGAACGGGTCCCGGTTCTGGAACGGCCCGGCATTAAACATGTAATCAACGGCCCCATACCCTACACGCCGGATGGAACGCCCTTTTTGGGGCCCGTTTATGGGCATCGGAACATTTTCATTCTGGCCGGTATCAATTTTGGGATTACCCTGGCCGGTGGTTTCGGTCGGCACATGGCCCAGTGGATCGTTTCCGGCGATCCCGGGCTTGACCTCTCGGCCTACGATCCACGGCGTTTCGGCAACTGGGTGACGCGCAGGTACGCTTTCATCAAAGTTCATGAATCCTATCCCGTGAACTGGGAACCGGCCTATCCGGACCGGGAACGGCCGGCGGCCAGGCCGGTCAAGACCAGTCCTATTTACGACCTTCTGGCTTCTAAGGGCGCCGTTTTTGGCAGCCGGTACGGCTGGGAGCGGGCAAATTGGTTCGCCGCGCCGGGACAGCCGCGGGAAGACCGCCTTAGCTTCCGGCGCCGGACCAATTACTTTGACCAGATTGGAAGAGAATGCCGGGCCGTAAGGGACAGCGCAGCAGTCTATGAGTTGAGCAGCCTGGCTAAATACGAAATTTGCGGGCCGGGCGCGGAAGCTTTCCTTGACCGTCTCTGCACGAATCGGCTGCCCCGGGAAGGCCGGGCCGCTTTTACTTTGATGCTGACGGCGACGGGTCTCTTTCAATCGGATTATATTCTGGTCCGTCTGGCTCAGGATCATTTCTATGTCCTGACCGCAGCCGCGGCAGAGCTGCGCAATCTTCAATGGCTGGAAAATCATAAACCGGAAGATGTCCAGGTTTCCATCAGAAACGTCACTAGCCGGTTCGGGATGCTTGCCGTGGTCGGTCCCGAATCGAGACAGATCCTGGAAAAACTAACCGAAGAAGACTGGTCTAACCAGTCCTTTCCTTACTACTCTTGGCAGGAAAGACAGGTCGGACTTGCCCCGGTCCGGGCCTTGCGGTTGAACTACGTTGGTGAACTAGGCTGGGAGTTGCACCATCCTATTGAGTATCAACGAGGTCTTTATGAAGCGATCATGTCGGCTGGTGAAGAATTTGGTCTGACTGACTGCGGCATGCGCGCCCTGAACTCGCTCCGCCTAGAAAAAGGATATTGCGGATCGGCCGAGCTTTCCGGCGAAGACACGCCTTGGGAGGCCGCGCTGGAGGCTTATGTCAAAATGGACAAAGGAGACTTCATCGGGCGGGACGCTCTGCTCCGGCAACTGGAAGGGGGTGGGCTGGCCAAGAGACTGGTCCTGCTGGATATCGAAGCCGGCGAGGCCGACGCCTTCGGGGACGAACCGATCTACCAGGGCGACCGGATCGTGGGACGGATCACCTCGGGCGGGTACGGACATCGCTTGGGGAAAAGCCTTGCCTTGGCCTACGTCTGGCCTGAGGTGTCCGCGCAAGATACGAAGCTGGAGGTGGAGATACTGGACGAACGTTTCCAAGCCCGCGTCGCGCCCAGACCTCTTTATGATCCAGATAACCAGCGTCTTAGGGGCGAATAAATTCTTTTTATTCCATTAAGTTTTCAAGATGGCACTAATCCATGGCCAGTTGGTTAAGCGGCGCATTGCTTCTTTCTTAACAGCCATTTCAGCCAGACCTTTTTCGGCTTGTGTGGTAGCCGCATCAAGAGAATCGAACACACGGTTAGCAAAGTAGTCTCGACGAAGAGTGTTCCATATCTGCTCGGCGGGATTCAGCTCCGGTGAATAGGGCGGCAGCGGCACGAGCGATACGTTCTTTGGCAGCTTGAGTTCTTTGCCTTTATGGGATGAAGCCCCATCCAGTACCATGATGATAAACTCATCGCGGTGGGCCTCGCTAACCTGCGCCAGAAAGATTGACATGTTCTCAGTGTTCATCTTCTCGGCGGTCATGTAGTCCAGGCAGCCATCCCACGGGCTGACCGCGGCATATTCGTAGCGGAACTCCCGGACCAGTGCCAGATTGACTACCGGCCGCTGCGGTGCGGGTGCCCAGCATGCTCGCGGGTCGCTCATTCGTCCAAAGCGAGCCTCATCCTGGAACATCAGGCGAATCGGCAGCCGGTCTATGTTCTGCCGGTTGGCGGCAGCCACCTCTTCGGGCAGTTTTTTTTAAACTCGTCCTGCTTTACCGGATCGCCCTTGGGGTGCTTGGTGTCCGGTTGGACTTTGCGCCAGCCGTGCCGTGCCAACAAGCGATAGGTGGTTGACATCGGAGCATCGTAACCCAACCGTTTGACCAGCGCTGCATGAATGGGAGGAACCGTCAGCACGCCGCCTTCTGAGGCTTTGGCTTCCCATTGGGAAAGAAACTCTTGTTCCTCCTCGATGCTCATGCAGCAGCGGCGACGGCCACCCCATGATCTGGGCGGGGTGTCGTCTTGATTGCGAATACCGTCCCGGTGCCGAAAGACTGTACGACGGCTTGTCCCCAAAATATCAGCCGTCCGATCGGCATCCAGATCAAGTTCAGTTGCCAAGATGACCGACAGCGCCTTGCGAAAATCGGCAACGCTCTTGGTAGTATCGCGCAGTTGCTTGGCCCGGGCAATTTCTTCTTCTCGAATTTGAGCTTTTCTCGCCATGGCTCACCTCCATGGCGAGAATATAGCATAGTGTCATCTTGAATGCAAATTGGAATTAGAACATAATCAGCAGTGTTATAAAACACAACTCATCTTTTTGATTAATCTGCTCGTAAAAAACGATTTTCGGACGAGGTCTTGCCAGCGTTGAAACGGCAATAGAAATCAAACGAATCTCGGAGCGGTTTGAGGTTCACATAGCGTGCCTAAGTCCACACCTTGCATGGGCTGAAGGTGGGGTTGGTTTAGGAGATCAAAGGCATCGATTCGGTGAATTGCAGATTAGTTGCGGTTTACGGTGAGTCTGGAGGCTATCGGTTCCTGAGATTGGCTGAAAATATATCAGAAAGGGCCCTTCGTGGATACGTCGGATGAAATTTCAGGCATCCAACAATTTAAATTTATTGCAGATTAGTGCCGTGTATTCTATCCTTGCCTCCGTTGGCCCATCCATGTCAAACCCAAACTGGATGACCTTGGACCCCCGTGCTGGGAGATACAGGCCGTCAACCTCACGCTTTCAGAAAACTGATATGGTGAGGGTCGGGTAGACCGGAGGAATTTCACCTCCAGTCCCCCCCAGAACCGTACGTGAATCTCTCGATTCATACGGCTCCTGCCGGCCTTACTCTTGGAACCTCTCAGTCCCAAGCCGATGCAGGAAATAAAACAGCTCCTCCCAGTTTCCTGGTTGGCTGTCACTCCCTACAAGCTGGCTCATCCCCTTCGCTCCAGCCCCATTACAGGGACTTCATCACTACTACAGGATGATCCGCCCCCTTCCTGTGCATCGATACTTTCCCCCTTCGTGGTCCTCACTTATAGGGTTTTCTCTGTAACCGTCAAATTAACCCCATCTTCACAGGCCACGCGCGCCGTGTCATGGTTCACAGCGAGGGTTGGAGAACAATTTCACCATCGCAGGAGGATCCATGGCACCGGAAGACACCCTTCGTCAGCAGGAACTGGAACGGAAGCGGCGCGACTGGAACACCCACATCACCGGCTGGCAGACCAGCCGGCTGAGCCAGACCGAATACTGCCGGCGGCATGAGCTGAAGTTTCATCAGTTCGTCTACTGGCGCCGGAAGTTCGTCCCCACGCCTGCAATTCCCATTTCTCTGGTTCAGGTGCCCGCAACGGCCGTAGCGCAGGCGGCCGGCTACGGCTCGCGGTCGTCGGCTCTGCGGGTGGCGCTGGCCCCGGACCTGTCCATTGAAGTCTCCCCGGGTTTCGATCCGCTCACGCTCCAGCAGGTGGTGGCGGCCCTGCGAGGGATCAGATGATGGTTCCTCAGCACCTGCAGGTCTTCCTCGCAGTGGGTGCCACCGACATGCGAAAGTCCATCAACGGTCTTTGCCTGCTGGTGCAGATGCACCTGGCGCTGGATCCGTTCGCCGGGCATCTGTTTGCCTTCTGCAACCGCCGACGGAACATGGTCAAGATCCTCTACTGGGACCGCAACGGTTTTTGCCTCTGGCAGAAGCGGCTGGAGCGGCACCGGTTTGTCTGGCCCGAGAGTCAAAACCAGGTGCTTGGCCTCGATGGCCGGGAACTGCACTGGCTCTTGGAGGGACTCGATATCCGGCAGTACCGTTCGCATGAAGCGCTTCATTATTCTTTGACTGGGTAGTAAAAAACTAGTAAAAAAGTGTTGCAATCGATTTAGGCTTCTGCTATACGACATGCATGCTTTTGGACGTTCACAGCCTCCCGGATGACCCCACCGAGCTCAAGCAAATCATCGCCTCTTTCCAGGAAAAGATCGGTCACCTGGAAGACCATGTTCGGCTGTTGCGAAACGAGATCTTCGGCCGCAAATCCGAAAAGCGCCCTGTACCGGAAGATGACCGACAACAGCGGCTCTTTGATGAGACCGATGTCCCAGCGGTGTTATAGAAATGTCTTGATCCTGGCGGTTTGAACATGCGGTTTTTCTTCGGTCCGTTTTCTTCCCCCAGCCTATTTATAAATTTCCCTTCTTCTGGTTTTCTTCCCCCGTCTTCTTCCCAGGATTTTGTTCCGTCCTGACCGATCTTTCCGGTAGCATCGGCCCAAAGGAGATCATCGGCCGATGTCAGGGATAATCCGAATAAAATGTTCTCATTGCCAGCAGTTGTTCACCCCCGATGCCAGCAACGCCACCCGTCAGCGGTACTGCTCAAAGCCCGCCTGCCGCAAGCATAGCAAGGCCGAAAGCCAGAGCCGATGGCTGCAAAAGCCGGAGAACCGCGACTACTTCCGTGGGGCGGACCATGTGCTGCGGGTTCAGCGCTGGCGAAAGGCTAACCCCGGCTACTGGCGAAGGGCCAACCGAAGCCGCGTTGCGTTACAAGATCCCTTAATCGCCCAAGTAGCTGTAAATAATACCAATAAACACCCAGCCGAAAAAGATGCGTTACAAGATGTCTTAATCATGCAACCCGCTGTTATGGTTGGTTTAATCGCTCAATTGACCGGCTGTGCGTTACAAGATGACATAGCCAGGGCCGCCCGGCGTATGCAACAGTTAGGAAACGATATCCTCTATCCCCCCACATGAAGGAGGACGGTATGGAAAAACACCTGCTTAACCCCGAGAGGCTGCGCAAGATCCCCCCGCAGTTTAGCTGGATCGACCAGCGCCTGGTGCGCGAGCACCACATCGAGCGCTTAAGCCACGCGGCGGCCGCGCTTTACCTGTTTCTGGTCACCGTGGCCGATGCCAGAGGCTTGAGCTTTTACTCCGAGCGCTCCATCGGCCGGTATCTGTGCATGGCGGCCGATCGGCTGGATACCGCCAGAGAGCAACTTCTGCATGCCGAGCTGATCGCCTACCGACATCCGCTCTACCAGGTGCTCTCGTTGGATGCGCCTGCACTCGGGGCTCAACGCGGCACCGGGATCTGTTCGATAAAAGAAATCTTCAAGAGGATCGGAGGTGCCGCATGATCGACTACGAGCTTTATTGCCAACTGCGCCATCTCAAAGACCACGAGGGCTTGAGCGCCCATCAGATCGCAGGTGAGCTCGCCATGGATCCGCGCACGGTTGCCAAGTGGCTCGCCCGCGAGCGCTTCGGTCCGCGGAAAGCCAGCCTGCGCACCAGCAAGCTCGACCCCTTCAAAGCCGAGATCGCCCGCCTGCTCCAATCTCATGCCTTTACCGCCGCCCAGATCCTGGTGCGGATCCGCGAGCAGGGCTATGCCGGCGGCTACAGCATCGTCAAGGACTACGTGCGCGCCATCCGGCCCTCGAAGCGCCCAGCCTACTTGACCCTGGCCTTCGCCCCCGGCGAGTGCGCCCAGGTCGACTGGGGCGCTTACGGCTCGGTAGCGGCCGGCAACACCCGCAAGCGCTTGAGCTTCTTTGCGATGGTGCTCTGCTACAGCCGCATGATGTACGTCGAGTTCACCGTCAGCCAGAGCCTGGAGCACTTCCTTTACTGCCATAAGAACGCCTTTGACTTCTTCGGGCGTGTGCCCAAAAAAATCATGGTCGACAACCTCAAATCGGCGGTCTTACGACGCGTCCTCGGACGGCCCCCGGTGTTCAATCCCAGATACCTCGACTTTGCCAACCACTACGGCTTTACGATCACCCCCTGCAACGTGGGCCGCGGCAACGAAAAGGGCCGGGTGGAAAACGCGGTGGGCTATGTCAAAAAAAACTTCCTCGCAGGCCTCGAGATCCCGGATTTTGCCGCCATCGGCCCGGCCGTAAGAAACTGGCTGGAGACCGTCGCCAACGTGCGCCTGCATGGAGAGACCCGTAAAAAACCCGTGGAGCTCTTCGAGGCCGAACGGCCCTGCCTGCTGCCGCTGCCGGTCAACGGCTTCGATATCGCTACCGTCAGCCAGCAGCGCGCCTCCAGCCAGTTCCGCATCACCTGCGACACCAACCGCTACTCGGTGCCCGCCGAGTATGCCGGAAGAAGACTCACGGTCAAAACCGACCCCGAACGCATTTGTGTCTATGCGCGGCGAGAAACTCATCGCACGGCATATCCGCAGCGATGAGCGCTATCAGGACTTCGAGGATCCCGACCACCCCAAGGCCTTACTGGCCCAGCGCAAAAAAGCCCGCGACCAGAAAATCTTCATGCGCTTCATCGCGCTCTCGCCCAAGGCCGATCTTTATTACCGCAAGCTCGCCGAACGCCGCTTGAACCCCCAGCAGCATGTGCGCAAGATCGTCGCCTTAAGCGAAATCTACGGCACCGAGCCCGTCGCCCGCGCCATCGAGGACGCCTTTATCTTCGAGGCCTTCTCCAGCGAGTACATCACCAACCTGCTCCAACAGCGCGCCCGCTTCCACAAAGAGCCCGCCGCCCTTCACCTCACCCGGCGTGAAGACCTGCTCGACATCAGACTCGAACACCCGGATCTGTCCGTCTACGAAAGGATCAGCGATGAGTGAGAATAACCGCCGTCTCGATGAGCACCTCAAATACCTCAAACTGCCTTTTATCCGCGAGCACTACCAGGGGCTCGCCGTACAGGCCACTGAAAAACATCTCCCCCACATCGACTACCTCGAAAAACTCGCCGACGGCGAGGCCGCCTTCCGCCGCGACCACTCGATCCAACGCCGCATCCGACAGGCGCGCTTCCCGGTCATCAAGACGCTGGATCAGTTCAACTGGAGCTGGCCCAAAAAACTCAACCGCCTGCAGGTCAAAAACCTCTTCCGCCTGCAGTTCATCCCCGATAAGCCAACGTCATCTTCCTGGGCGGCGTCGGGCTGGGAAAGTCCCATCTGGCCGCCGCCCTCGGCTACCAGGCCTGCTTGGAAGGACACTCGGTTCTTTTTGCCACCGCTATCGATGTCATCAACACGCTTGCCGCGGCACAAACTGCCGGCCGCCTGAAAGCAGAGCTCAAAAAATACACCCGCCCCGCCGTGCTCATCCTTGATGAACTCGGCTTCCTGCCCATCGACAAGGCCGGCGCCGACTTGCTCTTCCAGGTCATCAGCCAGCGCTATGAGCAGGGCGCCTTGGTGATTACCTCCAACCGTGCGTTTAAAGACTGGCCGGAGATCTTCAACAACGACTCAACACTCACCTCCGCCATCCTCGACCGGCTGCTGCACCACGCCGAGACCATCATCATCGAAGGCAAAAGCTTCCGTATGAAAGACAGCCTCCCTCAATGAAATGCGCCGACCGAAAATCCCCGGCGGCATGCGCCATCACCCCCGGTTGCTCACACGCCTCATCAAAAAAACCATGCATTTTTATCCCAGCGTTTTTGATGCATTTTGACGCCGCCGCTGACACCGATGACAGTTGCCAGGTGGCCGAGGAAACAAGCCGCTTGGAGGAGCAAGCGCCTATCCCGGTTGCTCCCCATCATCGGCGAAAGGCCGGCCGAAAGCCGCTGCCCGCGGATCTGCCGCGCATCGAGGTCATCCACGATCTTGCCGAGTCCGAGAAACAGTGCGCCTGCGGAACTGCCCTCAGCCGCATCGGGGAGGAGGTCTGCGAGAAGCTCGACATCATTCCGGCCAAAGTCCAAGTGATCCGACACATTCGCTACAAATACGCCTGCAAGGGCTGCGAAGGCGTTGAGAGTGAAACCCCGACGGTACAAATTGCCCCCTTGCCCCCGCAGCTGATCCCCAAGACCATGGCAACCGCCGGGCTTTTGGCCCATATCGTGGTCTCCAAGTTCGAGGACGCGCTGCCCTTTCACCGCCAGAGCAAGCAGTTTGCCCGCATGGGCATCGACCTGCCGCGGGCCACCCTTTGCAACTGGGCGCGGCAAGCAGCCGAGAGGGCTTCCCCGTTGGCGGATCTCATGGACCGGGCGATCCGCGAGGGGCCGATCGTCAACATCGATGAGACCACCGTGCAGGTGCTTCAGGAGCCCGGCCGCGCAGACACCCAGAAGTCCTACATGTGGGTCTTCCGCGGTGGGGACCCCGAGCGGCCCGTGTTGCGCTATCAGTATCATCCGACCCGGGCGGGCAGCGTGCCGCTTTCCTATCTTGAAGGCTTCAAGGGCTACGTGCAGACCGACGGCTACAACGGCTACGATGCCTTGGGCCGCAAACCCGGCATTGTCATGGTGGGCTGCTGGGCGCATGCCCGGCGAAAGTTCCATGACGTGCTGCAGGCCGCCGGTCCCCAGGTGGCCAAAAGAAGGCTGGCCGCAGAAGATGCCATAGAGTTCATCCGCCAGCTCTACCGGATCGAAAAAGAGGCCCGTGTCAAAGCGCTTTCTGTACCGGCGCTCTACGAGTTGCGCCAACAGCAGGCCCAGTCGGTTCTAAAAGAATTTAAAAACTGGCTGGAGGAAAGAGCGCCCCTGACCCCTCCGGGCGGGCTATTGGGCAAGGCGATCGGCTATACGCTGAACCAGTGGTCACGGCTGATCGCCTATCTGCAGGACGGCCGTCTGCGGCCGGATAACAATCTCGTGGAAAACGCGATCCGTCCCTTCGTCGTGGGCCGCAAGAACTGGTTGTTCTCGGGGCATCCCCGCGGGGCTGCGGCCAGTGCCTTTCTTTACAGCCTCATCGAGACCGCCAAGGCCAATGGCCTCAAGCCCTATCTCTACATGCGTCACCTCTTCGATCGACTGCCCCTGGCCAAAACCGAAGAGGACTACCGCAACCTGCTGCCGCCCTATATGAATGCATCCTGCCTGAACCCCGTCGCTGCATAAGTGCGGATAAATTACCGCTTACTTTTCTCTTACCATCACCGGACGGGTTCCCACGTTCCGTACAAAAGCCTGAATCAAGGTCATGCCACCTTTATGCCGGATGCCGCACGGCCAATAAGCAGGCTCTCTCCGTGCTGATCCCGGAACCAGCAAAGAACCCCGGTTTTGACATCCACTATACTGTTTCGACACCTCATCAGTGGTTCGCTTGCGCTCATCTCCTTGATTCTCACCTGCCACAGTCTTATGCCGTGACTTTTCCGCAACGCTCACTACCATGGCTTTTGGCCACAGCAGCTTGAGGTGGTTTGAAGCCTACTCCTGCAAGTCGGCTTCGAGGGGCCTTCCCTCATCTTTTGTACAGTTGCGTGCGATTACAGGTGGAAAAACCACCCACCCGTTTGCACTCGTGGCGCACGTCGGGTAGACCGGAGGAGTTTCACCTCCAGTCCCCCACAGAACCGTACGTGAATCTCTCGACTCATACGGCTCCTGCCAGCCTTGCTCTTGGAACCTCTCGGTCCCAAGCCGATGCAGGAAGCTATCCAGCTCCTCCCAGTTTCCTGGTTGGCTGTCACTCCCTACAAGCTGGCTCATCCCCTTCGCTCCAGCCCCATTACAGGGCCTTCATCACTACTACAGGATGATCCGCCCCCTTCCTGTGCATCGATACTTTCCCCCTTCGTGGTCCTCACTTATAGGGTTTTCTCTTACCATCACAGGAAGGGTTCCCACGTTCCGCGCAAAAGCCTGAATCAAGGTCATGCCACCTTTATGCCGGATGCCGCACGGCCAGTAAGCAGGCTTCCTCTGTGCTTATCCCGGGACCAGCATAGAACTCCGGTTTTGACATCAACTTTACTGTTTCGACACCTCATCAGTGGTTTGCTTGCGCTCATCTCCTTGATCCACACCTGCCACAGTCTTGTGCCGTGACTTTTCCACAACGCTCACCACCATGGCTTTTGACCACAGCAGCTTGAGGTGGTTTAAAGCCAACTCCTGCAAGTCGGCTCCGAGGGGCCTCCCCTCATCCCTTGCGCAGTTGCATGCGATGACAGATGAAAAAAAACTACCTCCTGTTCGCACTCGTGGCGCACGTCGGGTAGACCGGAGGAGTTTCACCTCCAGTCCCCCACAGAACCGTACGTGAATCTCTCGACTCATACGGCTCCTGCCAGCCTTGCTCTTGGAACCTCTCGGTCCCAAGCCGATGCAGGAAGCTATCCAGCTCCTCCCAGTTTCCTGGTTGGCTGTCACTCCCTACAAGCTGGCTCATCCCCTTCGCTCCAGCCCCATTACAGGGCCTTCATCACTACTACAGGATGATCCGCCCCCTTCCTGTGCATCGATACTTTCCCCCTTCGTGGTCCTCACTTATAGGGTTTTCTCTTACCATCACAGGAAGGGTTCCCACGTTCCGCGCAAAAGCCTGAATCAAGGTCATGCCACCTTTATGCCGGATGCCGCACGGCCAGTAAGCAGGCTTCCTCTGTGCTTATCCCGGGACCAGCATAGAACTCCGGTTTTGACATCAACTTTACTGTTTCGACACCTCATCAGTGGTTTGCTTGCGCTCATCTCCTTGATCCACACCTGCCACAGTCTTGTGCCGTGACTTTTCCACAACGCTCACCACCATGGCTTTTGACCACAGCAGCTTGAGGTGGTTTAAAGCCAACTCCTGCAAGTCGGCTCCGAGGGGCCTCCCCTCATCCCTTGCGCAGTTGCATGCGATGACAGATGAAAAAAAACTACCTCCTGTTCGCACTCGTGGCGCACTATGCTGTCAGTATCGCCAGTTTTCGGGATATCCCTTTTCATTTGATAGCTAGCGTAAGGTAATCAGAAATTTTGGGAGGTCGTTAAAATTTCACCTTCATGGCAACAATTTACCAAAAAGCGCCGACCTAAAAATAGAACCGGCTCATGCCCTTAAATATGCTTCCGAAATCAGACTTTCCTTTTCCCCCTCATGTACCCAAAAACTCCGACAAGGCCGGTTCCAAAAAGAAGCATTGAAGAGGGTTCGGGCACGGGGTTTGTTGTATTTCTAACGACAATATCATCAAAGGTATGGATATATTCAGATTGCATCCAACGAATCGATTTTAAGTTAAAAAAATCATTAAAAAAGAAGGTCTGAAGCACATTAGAGGGTGTTGTTAATGTAAAAGATTGCGTTATTGTTCCCCCTTCTGCTTTTTCACCAATAAATGTTATATTAGTACTTACATAAGTTTGAAAAATATCTTCTAATGCTAAGTTGATTGATAATAGATCAAAATATCCACCGTCCTGTTTTTCAAGAAAAGCCTCTGGGAAACCATTAAAAATATTCCCATTTATTACCATAGACGGAGAACCTTTATATACTGCACTTAAAGAACCTCTAACGCAAAAGTTGTTGGTTGGTGACACATCATCTCGATAAAGAACAAAACCATCTTCTGTATAGGGAGATGACACAAAGTGGAACGAAGAATCTTCAAAGAGTAAATTATTAAAGTCTATAGTTATTGCGTTGGCATCGATATGGCAAAGTAACAATCCAATTCCAACAAACAAAAGCAATATTTTTTTGAACAACATTATCAATACCTTTCTGTATTAGTAACCTACTCGAAAAAAGCAAAATTTTCAAAAAATAATTGCAAAAAGCATGCAAAATTCAATAGTAATAAATGGTTCTTATAATATCGAAAGGTTAACTGTCTAACAAGATTAGTTGTCTATGAGAAAAATTGAATAAATATCACAAAAATAGGAAGCATTTTTCCTATACGCATAAACAACTCGCTGCGAAGGAAGCACCGTTTTTGTAGCCTTGGCTTCTTACTCCCTCCTATTTGGAGTCGACCGGCGTAGGGAACGGGATGAAACAGCCGAACATGCGGAAGACGATCATCCAGAGACGATACAACCTTGCCTCGACTCGGATAAGCTTGTTAAGGTTTTCAGCGTCAATGTCACCGTGATTTATTGCATTCCGGATATCATAAAGTCGATCCTCTTTGGGAAAAAGTCGAAAGCACTCCTCGGTGTAACGTTCTCCAATGCTACCAAAACACACGTTGAGCGCATGCGAAGCTTGGCTTACAAAACCGGGGTTGACGAGTTTCTGGTAGCATTTTTGGACATCCTCGGCGGTGAGGCGTCCTCCTCGTGCCCGCACAAATTCATCGATTTACGCTTGTTTCTCCGGCTTAGGGGGAGTAGGGCGCGGCCTCAATATGCATACTCCCTCAACAAGACATTCAAAGGCATTCCAGTAGGAAGAATAGACTCGAAGGATGTCGGTTCGATACGATTCCAATAACAATTTGCGAGGTTCGCGCACCCAGAACAACGCCGCTTCGACCTTTCTGCGGACCTCCGGTGGGAGTTTGAGGACGGCCATAGTTGACCTTTCTATACCGTCATGCGTTAGCTTTGTTAGTACGCCGCCGCCACTGTCATGAGTTACCCATGACCACCATCCGCATCCTGCGTTGCCCCATTCAAAAAGCGTGTAGGTGCCAAGCAATAGATTTACTCTTCTCGCGGCGTCGATCAACGCAGGAACACTTTTCGCTTCGACGTTGACGGTCGCTTCAAGGACCGTAATTGCTCCCTTAATAATCGTGTTGTCCATCTTTTCGGGGTGAACCGTGATTCCGAGCGAGGGATACGTAAGGGTATTATCGGGAGCTTGGAAATCGCCGTACAACAACACTCGCAGGTCATCGCCCCACGCCGACGGCCATTGGCGGATTCTTTCCTCAAGCCATGCGATGCTGTTTGCTTGGAGCGGATCGAGTCCATCACCTCGAAGCTCGTCCGCTCTCGCGAACATTCGTTCGGGAAAGCCCTCAGCCATATAGCATTAATTCCTCAGGCTCTGCAGGAGAGCGATGCCTTGGATGTCCGGTATCAAAACCCTCCACCGAGGCTTCTTATTGATCAATATCCCAATTCTAAAGCACTCAGTGATACGTCGGATGAAAGTACGAACCAAGTCCCCCTCTATATAACATACTACTATCCACACCTTAGCGTCTGCCCGGTCCTTAAACGATCTGATGGCCAGAATTTCTCTCGCGCCATCGAAAGTAGCCTGAATATCTTCCTGTCATCACGGTCGGTTGTCCGTCCAGACAAACACTTCACCCATCGGCCCGGGATCTTCTCAGCACCGTGGAGGGCACCGACCGCTGCGCCAACTATGGCGGCGATTGTGTCATTATCTTTGGTGTCGTTTACGGCGCGAACGATAGCTTCCTCGGGGTCATGGCCATGACGCATGAGGATGTAGATGGCGCTGGGAACTGTTTCGAGCAGATAGGCCCCCGAATACCAGCATGAACATGCCTCTTCTACAGACAGGGAGCGGGAATAAGCTTCCGTGACCTTATCTTTCACCATTTTCCAAATAGGCCCCCAAAACTCATCATGCAACGGCCCCCCACGCGGGTGGTAGCAGGTCTGGCCCTCAAGATCGCGAGCGATCCGGACATAGGTCTCCGCCCACCAAGCGGGCTCCGGCGGCTCCTCCAGGAGCATCAGCTGCCTGAGAATGTAAACAAATGCCAAGCAGGCACTTATTGAGCCGGCATCGTTGTGAGTGATCATGGAGGAAAGGGCGGTGTCGACCCATATGTTTTTCGTGCCGGTTGCCAAATGAGGGATGAGCATCGGGGCGATCCGCATCAACGCCCCGTTTCCAGCCGATGGCGGCCCGCTTTTAAACCAAGGCTTGCCCACCTTCATATTGGCGATGAACTGCCTGACCGTGTTGCCGATTCCGAAAATCCGTTCCTGGCAAAACCGCTGGGCCACGTTTTCCGGGATGAATCCACCGTCGGCGATCATCTGCTCCAGTGTCCAAAAAGCGAGTTGGGTGTCGTCGGATGGCAAACCGACGACCTGGTTGCCTGCATAACGATTGGGCAAATAGTCTTGGACTTCTCCGTAAAGAGCATGCCGCTCGCTTGGAAGCATCCCCTCGCTGGTATTTCCCAAAGCGTCTCCGATGGCAAGCCCAAGCATCATCCCCTCAACCCGGCCAAAATCGAAACTATCCGGCACCGGACCAGGTCCATTGTCAAACAACTCCCCCAGTTGAATCCTAATCTGGCGGCTTTCTATCAAGCCTTCGAAAATCCTTCTGTTATCCTGATGCATGATTTTGGTAGGGTTGTAGTTCCAGTGCTCTTTAAGACTTACCTAATCGCTCATAAAGGCCATCGCCCTTGAACTCAACGCTGGTTCCAACGGCATCGCCGCAGGCCAGCCCCAAGAGGCAGCCTCGAAACCTTTTCTGCAAATCAGGTTTCATTTGACCCCCAGAATCCATCCCTCGGTCTGGGCTTTCGTTCTTTCCGCCACTGGCATGGTAGGTTCAAAAAATCCTTTTAGACTACCATCAAGGTCAGCTTGGAGCATCCATGCAGCGACAGAATAGGCGTCATGCTGATCTGAGTTCCGTTCCTCGCGTGGGAAGCCCCGGCTCCACAGGGATGGATAGACTTCGGCTATTACCGATCGCCCGGGCGGAATTTTCCACCCGTCAAACGGCCAGAAATGAACTCGGCCGCCAGCCTTTTGTCTGATGAATCGCAACCATGGCAGCCCTGCATGAGTTGACTTTGCAACCGAGCCCGGCACATCGAAATGAAAGACCGATTTGGCGCCGGCCCGCACATCTGTCAGGCGCCGCCAGCGCGAATCCCCGGCCCGGGCATCACCGTTGCCACAAAGGCCATACCGCACGTCATCAACGGAAGTGTTGTCGTCATCGGTGGGCCAGTGCCTTTGAAAATCATCGAGGAAGGAGGGCCAATTGGACAGCAAGTGATAGGTATCGAAATACCGCAGAGGAAAGGAAAAAGCGTGATCGATACCGACTAGAGTCGGCCTGTCTTCGCTGAGCCGCTCGACCAGCCACTCGGCGATGCCGCGCCGCGTCCAATACTTGCGCGGGCTCGGCGGAGGTAAAACCTCTATAGGAGGTAGTTCCCGGGTGGCAATATAGACCCTCAGCCCTTTCAGGCTTGAAATTGGGGTCGCCGCACCGGAATAATCAATGCCGATATGCTGGTCGAATGTTCGCATTCAGTCAGGCATTTCTACACATCTTTAGGGCATGATTTACGAAATCACGATAAAAATCTTCATTAACGTTCTCGTAAAGATCTCTTTTCCAGTCTGGTTTTTCATTCTCTTCATCTTCCATTCCCAAGAGATGTTTCAAGTCATTGAGATCTCGCTGGTTAGCCCCTTTAATGAGAGGGCTCCCTCTTTCAGGGTCATTAGCACCTGAGTAGACTACGATTCTTGGTATTTTTTCTCGTCTTGGAAATTCAACCCTGAAAGCAACCCGATGCCCGGAGCATTTGAAACTGACGGATTCAATGTTTAATGCTATTTCGAGTTGGTTTGCCCTCCACATGGAAAGCATATTCGCGATGCCTTTTGAGACTTTCGGGTATTCTTTAAATTCCGACAAAATCAATTTATCATCCATAAAGACCACCTCTCTTATATGAATGTTGAAGCTAATCCATTTGGCTTTCTATTATAATTCCAAGGTCCTGTAATCTTTAAGGCTATTCGCTCTCAAACCCCTGGCTCATGAATTTCAGAGCCCGGTAGTTCTCCGTCACGATGCGCACGACGTTGTCGGGGGCTCCGGAGTTGATCTGGGCTTCAATTTCAAGGGTTACGGTCACGTTCGCCCCGATGAGCCAATGAAGATATGGCCATGAAACCACCGTCGACAGCGTTAAAGAATTTTAGACGGGATGTCCCATTCATAATATAGGATAATCAAAACAGCGCGTTGAGTTAAGAAATTGATTGATTTTATGTTGTTCAACACCTTTTCGAAAGACAATTCTTTTTGTACCGAAGTTTGTACGTATTTCTAAGAACGCACCTTTTCTAAGGCTTGAGAAAAGTAGATAGATCCCAATTATCAGGAAAGATACACCTAAAGCTTCAAAAAGCTTAAATTTTCCACCATAGACGCTCACTATGTACAAATGTAATATTGGAAGAGTGCCAATAACAGATACAATCAAGGAAAGAAGGAGTTGTATAAGGGGGAACCTGGAAATATGGCCGAATTTATACTCTATAGAGGATATGGTCACCTTGGGAATCTTAAGCCCACCGATTTCAGATATGAAATCTTGATTTACGGTCAACCCAACATCTTCTATTAATTGTTCCAACTTTTAATCCTCTTTGATTTGGCTATTCATATCTAAAATTATTTCGAAAAAATTCCTCTTAATTTTTTAGACTTAGACAGATAAACAATCCAGGCTATTGGAATAGCACAATAAATATAATTTTGGAGAGATCCAGCCCCCAACAGCCTTATTAGAAAATCTAATATTAGCCAAATTTTTGCATTCTTGGGTGCTTCTATTTTTCGTTTGATTAATAGCCACAAACATAAAAATCCGTACATACCAACAAATGCAAAACCAACAAAAAGCCAAAATTCAAAGGATATGGGCTTAGGTGGCTCGGTTCTGATAAATTGAGATAAAGAAAAGTAAATGTTAGCAAAGGATACAATTGGCAAATAAATCATAAAAACTATCAAGGGGATGGTATACTTAGAGCTATAAACATTACAGGGTTCGATATGATTTTTTTCGAGAATAACTAGAGCATTTTTATCTTCAGTTTCATGAATTTTGAGCTTCCTTTTTTCAATCTCTTGGCCGATAACCGTGAGCGCTATATCTTCGTACTTATCTCGGTCTATTGTAAAGGCCTTAATCAAATCTGAATCAGTTGACCTATCATACGCTGCCTTTAGCTTTTCAGTTGCATCTTTCATAGCTCAATATCTCTTTAGAAAAGTAGAATCATGCAAATGAAATAAAAAAAATAGGACGTTACGGTTAACAACCGATACCATCAATCTTTCTCAAACCCCTGGCTCATGAATTTCAGAGTCCGGCAGTTCTCCGTCACGATGCGCACGACGTTGTCGGGGGCTCCGGAGTTGATCTGGGCTTCAATTTCAAGGGTTACGGTCACATCCGAACCAACAAGCCCCGCCAGGTGGGATATGACTTCGTCGGCAATTCTACCGGCATCGCGGCCGACTCGCGTAGGGTCGAGAGCCACGGTGCCGTGAAAGCGTTTAGGTTTGGGCGTTTCTGCTGGACCTGCTGGTGGGTGTGTCACTACAGCGCCTCTTCCCGGCAAAGCTGCACCGCCCCCTCCTCCGGGGGGTAACGGGCCAGGCGGAGAAACTGGAGGGGTCGGCCTTTCGGCATCCATTTGCCGACGGGCTATTTCGGGCTTTACGAGCACCCCCGGCGTGTCGCTGTCGGCGATGGGCACATGTTGGCCGCCGCGTAAGCCGCGATACCTTCTTCCCCCTTCATCAAAGCTCTCTGCGTAGGCGAACGCGTCCCTTTCCCAGGTGATAAGTGCCAAGCCTTCACGGACTGCATTGAGGAGCACCCGAGGGTCGGCCAGCCGTGGCAGATAGAGGTAGCGCGCAAAGTAGTCCACAAGCTGCTTTACCGCTACATGGTTTCCAGGCCACAGAGGGATTTTGTCGAGCTCCATCCGCAGCCGCGAGGCCGCAAAGCTGGTGATCAACAGCTCATCGTTTTTCAGCTTCTTGCTTGCACGCACCGCCAGGGGATTCTGCCCCGTCAACCGGTAGGCTTCCCATTTCACGGCTGATTTTGGATCCGGCTGTACCGGCACCAGCAACCATTGGTAGGCCTCGGGTATCCGGGCTGTCACCGCGCCTTCGGCGGCCGTCTTTTGGGTTTCGGCCTGCTTCACCTGTTGCGGGTCGAGGTTCAACATTTCCTTTTCGGCCAAAATGGATTCCCATGCCAGGTAATGCCGTACCGCTTCGTCGAGATCCTGCAGACGGGTCTTGTCAACCGCAAGAAAGACGAGAGTGTTGCGGTATAGGCGGGGCGTGTTACTACGAGTTTCCAGGATTGCCTTTGCAGCAATCTCAGCGGGGCTGTCGGGCTCCTTCCTGTAGGGATGGTCGATCCCCAGAACCACAAGACGCGCATCGAGGTCGTCGGGTACATCCTGACCGGATTGGGGTAGCGGATGGATCCGGCTGAAGTCTCCGGCCTTGCGTAGGTCGGCTCGGAGGCGCCCATCAAGCTCTTGCACTACCATATCAGGGTCGCGCTTGAGCTGCTCGGCGCGGTCCTCCGCCAACTTGGTGACCGTGGGTTGGGTCGAATACCAGTACCGCGGCCCGTCCTGGTAGAGGTAGGTAGCCACACCTGCAAGCCGCCGCAAAGCATCTCCGAAAACCGCGGGCGACTCTCCCGGCATAACGCAGCCGAGCTTCACCTGCCGATCCTCGATGCCGCGATGGGCAGCCGCAGCCGTGGGTGCCGACCCAAGGTAAATCGCACGCGCCACACGCCGGCAGGCCGCGAATTTGCCGAGATTTGGGACCTCGCCGTCCATCCGCAGCGGTAGCGAGTTTGGTCCGTCCACGTCCTTCTCGATCACCGGCACCCAGTTATCCGATAGGTAGCGGGTCAGCTCGAACTGCACGCGAGATTCATCGACTGAAATGTTCGCCGGCAGGATGAGTGGGTTCCTGTCCCCTTTCTCCCATAGGCTATGGATCACCGCCGCCATCAGGCGCAAAACGCCGCGGGTGCGCTGGAACTTCACCAGCGTGGACCAGTCGGTGTAGAGCCGGTCAAAGATTTCCGGGTGAATGGGGTAGGCCGCTTTGATACGCTTTTCGTAATCGGCGTCGCGGCACTCGGGCGGGAACTCGGCGGCTTGAGTGCGGTAGAGGTCGGCGAAAGCCCGTGCCACCACGTCGCGATCTTTGAATTGCGCCGAGTCGGCGAGCGGCTCGAACAGCCGCCTCCGTACGATCTCAAACCCTTCCTCGGCGCTCGCAGGCCGCCAGGAGGATTCCAGCCGCCCGACCACGTTTCTCAGTCGGTCGAGCGCCTCGCGGCCGCGCTGGCCGCCCACCTCCGTATCATCCGCCTGGACGTGCGGAGATCCTGATGTGTCCGAAGCTGGAAGGCTGATTACCAGCAAGCAGTTCTTCGCCAGCTTGGCCGACTCGGTCAGCACTTGAGCAAATGAGAACTGGGTTTCGAAGCTGCCCGCCGGCAGGTCGCCCTGGTCGTGGAGCTGGCGCGCATAGGCCACCCACTCGTCGATCAGGACCAGGCAGGGCCCGTACTCCTTGAACAGCTCACGCAGCGCATCGCCGGGGCTCGTTGCCTTCTGGTCGTCTGACTTGATGCGGGCAAAAGCCTTCTTGCCGCCCAGCTGATATGCCAGTTCCCCCCAAAGCGTGCACACGAGCGTTCCGTCGGGTTTCTTGATCGGGTTGCCGGGGGAAATCTTGTTTCCGACCAGAACCACCCGCCGCACGGTCGGCAGCTTATTCGCGCCGGCTTCCTTCATCACCGCATCGATCCCGGAAAGCTCGTTCGGCGAAATCCCAGAAAACAGGTGGTAAAGGGCTAGCATCGAGTGGGTCTTGCCGCCGCCGAAATTGGTCTGAAGCTGCACCACCGGGTCGCCGCCCTTCCCGGACAGCCTCTGGACGGCGCCCACCAGCATTCGCTTCAGGCTCTCGGTCAAATAGGTGCGGCGGAAAAACTCTACTGGGTTCTTATATTCATCGGTCCCCTCGCCCAGGTAAACCTGCCATAAGTCGGCCGCGAACTCGGCCTGCTGATAGCGACCACTTGCCACATCCTTGTGGGGGGTCACGACCTCGCGCCAGGGTTTGAGATTGCTTGCCGCTGCACTTTCGATTGCTGTCCCGGCGCTCTTGCGCTTCTCACCACGTACCTGCTCGTCGAAGCGCACGCGCAGGAGCTCCATTTTCATATTCTCGATATCCTGCGCTTGGGGTGCTGAAACGGCAGCAAGGAGGCGGCCTGCGGAATCAAGCGCCCGGTAGGCATCATCGCTGGAAAAAGCCTCCTGGTGCGCCCATTTGTTGCGGTGTTCACGGAGCTCGCTCAGGAGGCTTCGTTCTGCATTTCCCAGAATACGACGGAAAACACCTCGCCACCCTTCCCACATAAGCCTCAGAAGAGCTGCCGCGTCCCACTCGGAAATCGGTTTGTTTGCGAGAAGCCGGTCCTCACCCAATAAGGATTCTGCCTGGGATTTCGCCTCTGATTGGTAAGCGTTCTGAAACTCACGCTCAACAAAAGGTGCCATCCCAGTCTTGAGAAGCTCCAGGGCCTTTCCGACGCGTTCGTGGTTCGTAATCGCCATGGCTTACTCCTGATCGAATAGACTCTTCTGCTGTGATTTCGGTCTATCAGTTTCCCGGGCCAGGCGTGTGATCTCGGGCAAGCTCTGGACAATGGCGTTGTAGGACAGCGCCTCTTGCACCCGCTTTTTGCGTTCACAGACCGTGTAGAGACGATAGGCCAACTCGCGAGCAACCTCTGCTTGACTTCCCAACGCTGCCACCAGTTCGGCTGCAGCAAGCTCGCCGCCTGACTCAAGTACCCGGATCATTTGGTGCGTGGTCTTCCACACCGACAGCCGCTTGTCGGAGGTCGGGTCCCAGTTCTCATTCAACTCAGCAGGTTTTAGCAGCCGAACCTTGCCGTGGCTCGAAGAAACGATGCCGGCCTCGACCATGCCGGCGACGCTCGTGTTCTTGGACTTGGAGAGCTGTTCGCCCACGCCGTACTCACCCTCGGCGAAGCCCGATTGCTCGAACCAAGTCAGCGCCCATCGGCTGTCTGCGTCGAAGTCGCCCTCCTGCTCGGCCAGCGCCTCGTCGAGGGTCTGATTGATGAGCGCCAGCGCCTCGCGCACGGTAAGTGCCTTTCCCTCGGCATCGAGCACCTTGGCGGAGCGGGTGTAGACCGCCATGCCCGGACCGATGGCCGCCTGCGCGAGATCCACCGGTGCGATGTTGCCGCGTTGGAGTTGGGCGAGCGCCAAGGGTAGCTCGGCCTTTAGCGCAGTAACGAACTCGCGGCGCGTGGCTGTGGGAGCGTCGGTCGCGCGCGGACGGCAGACAAGGATGATGCTTGAGGCGAGGGCGTTGGTACCTGATCGTTCAAGCGCACGACCTCTCATTTCAGTCCGCATCGGCCAAGTGCCGCTGATGGCGAAACCTGCCTCGATGACAGCGGCAAGGAAAGTATCCCAGCCGGTATTCGTCGTGCCGTCAGCGCCGTCGCTCTCGGATTGCTTAAAGGCATAGTAGATGGTGACCGGAAAGGCCGGGTGCTCCTTCGCCGCGAGGTGGTGCATCGCCTGTGTCATGCCTTCGAGAAAGAAGGCCTCGGCCTTCTCCTTGTTCCCGTGGCGGTAGGGCGTAGCAACCAGCTCCTCGGCCTTGGGCACAGCGAGCGTGGCAAACAGGTCAGGGAAAACGGACTTCAGCGACCGGCGCAGCCAGACGTAGAAGAAGTCCGACAGGTCGGCGTAGCCGATGTTGTCATAATAAGGGGGATCGGTAGATACTATTTTCCCATCACTTAGAGCCTGCTGAGATGCATCAGCAATCATTGCTATCGCTTTACTGTTGCACGAGAAAGCTTGAATGCACTTCTCAACCCAATCGACTGAACCCTGGAAGTTTCCCGTAGAATCGGAGAACGGGTTACCCTCACAGAAATCCCAAACCATCGGAATAGCTTGACGGCCGAAAACAGGTTGAAGCTTTTCACCCTTGTTGTGCCAACTGGTAATATTGGACCAGTATTGCGATATGCGACTCTGTGCACAAGCCAGGTACACCCCAACCGCATCGGCGTAAGCGTTGGCGCCGGTGCCGTCGTCTGCCAGGGGCTTTGGCTCGTCAGTTAGACCGGCGGCGAGAGCGTCGCAGCGTATGCGCCCGCGCGCTTCGCTCACAAGGTCCGAGAAGGTCGTCAGCGCCACGAGCTGTCGAGGGGTGAAAGCATCACCCCAGGTGGGCATACCGTACATCGGCAGTCGGTCAACATCATGGCAGGGCGTCGGGACTTTCAGCTCCGGCTTCCAGGTCGGCTTTGCCTGTCTGAACACGGCTTCGTGCTCCGGCGTTGGCGAAAGATAAACACGCCCGCGTTCTCCCTCTGCCACGATGGCCATTAATCGCGCTCCCATCCGGCCAGCCTTGGCTTCCGGCCTTATATAGCCCGCAGCAATCGGCGACTCGGACATCAGGCACTTAAAGTTCGCGCCCCGCGCCAGCTTGGTTCCGTTTTTCGCTGACTGAGTGTCCTTTGGCTTTCCCACCTTCACCGTGAATCGGTAGCCACCGTTCTCAATCACCGGCTGGACGTAGGCCTCCTTGCCCGCCTTGGTGGAAAGCATGAAAGTTGAGGCGAGCGGCACATTCACCTTCGCAAAAGCCGGGTTTGGGCTCTTCACCGTGCGTGCCCAGAGCCACGCGATCACGGTAAGCTTTTTACCCAAATATTTTTTCAGGTCCGGCCGCTCCTTTGCCATCTCCGTCGTGATCTCGATTTTAGGATAGAGATGGCCAATGCGTTTCTCGGCCTCATTGCGCATCCAGTTACCGTAATAGCGAACATCCTCCGCCAGACCTGCCGCCCCCTTCCATAGCTGGTTTGGCAGCTTCCCCTTCTTGGCGTTGGGATTCACCGGCGGCTGGCCGGCAAACTTCGGCGGGATCTCGATCATGGCCTTGTTGATGAGTACCGCCACCGGGTTAAGGTCGCTGGCGTGCGCCTCAAGCCCCAGACGCTGCGCTTCGAGTGGCAGCGCCCCGCCGCCGGCAAATGGATCGTGGAAAGCGGGCAACTTGTGACGGTCGAAAAGCTCTTTGGCCCGCGGGTGATCGGCGTTTTCGGCGCAGGCCCTGCGCCAGCTGTTCCAGATCTCGTCCCTCGCCTGCTGCAAGACCATCTCGTTGGTGGTATTCTCCCACTTCACGAGTTCCTCGATGATCCGAAACAGCCTTTGCCGCTCCTTCTCCTGCTTTTTTTCGGTAGGGAAAAGGTCCGGATGCGCTGAAGGGTCGTCCACCATTTGGGCAAAGATTACCGCCCTCGCAGCAGCCAACGGCCGTCGCGCCCACCAAAGGTGTAAGGTTGAAGGGTGCCCGTGCCGGATGGACTTCTCCCGCGCCGAGGCTTTGTTGATTGCCTCCAGCGGCAGAGCAACTTCGATGAGTTTTTTCTTGTACATCCTGCTCTAATCCCTTCGCGGCTTAGCTAACGAGGCGGCCTCAGCGATTGCATCCAATTTCTCTCGGACCTCAGCATCAATGTTTGCTGCAGCCACAAAAGGAGCTATCGTGTGGTAGCCGGTCTTCCCCATGAGATTGGGCAAATTGAGTTTCTCATAGAACTTCTTGAACAGCGGATCTAAAAAGTCATCGCTGGCCTTAAGATCAGACCCCCAGGGAGAGGGCTTCCCCAGTGCCCCCAATGCTGATTCGATTTCGTCAATTGCCCCCTCCATGATGCCCCGCCAATTGACACCAAATAGTTCACCCTGCTGCTCACGCCCCTGGGCCTCCGCGAAGGCCAGCAGTGCGTCACGTTGGCAAAGATAGTTCTCTAATTCTCTACGCCGCCATTCGGTCTGGCGCAGATTCGGGTCAGCCGGAGGGTGTGCTTCAAGACGATCGTATATGGCCAAGCCAAACAGGTCAGGCTTCGCCTCGCGCAACCCGTAAAAGTGGGACTGAGCCTTGCGTGGTTGGTTGGCAACGTAGAGGATGAATGGGCGCTCCAATGCGGTTTTCGCCGGGTGATCAAGCCTTGCTGCGAATGCTCGCAAAATGGCGAGGTCGGTCGAGCCTTCGAGATAAAGGATCCACCCGACCTCCTCGGCCTGATAATAGTGCTCGAAACCGATTTCCTTCAGGGCCTTTAACACTTGGCTTCCACGGTCATCGATGCGATGCGGCCGGCCGACGAACGCAATAACGGTGTCTCGATCGGCGGCTTCGTTAAGAATGACTTCCGAGTGACTCGCGGCAATGATCTGGCTTCCCGTTTCGGCTGCCGCTTCAGAAAGGACATCGTATATCTGACGTTGGCGGAGGATTTCGAGATGGGCGTCAGGCTCGTCGAGAAGCAGCACGGCGCCCCTATTTGCCCACATGTGCGCAAGAAGTAACAAGGTTTGCTGCTGCCCCCTCCCGCTGGCTGACAGATCGAGTTTCACTCCTCCGGCAGTATTAAACGACATCACTATTTCTCCCCGCTCCTTGATGTAGCGTGGCTCGTCCAGAATAACACCGAAGAGAGCTTTCATACGATCGACGATACCATTCCACACGGATTTTTCTTTTTGGAGCACCTGCCAGCAGAGATTGCGAAGCACCTCGGCAGTGCGACCTTCACCAATTCGGACATCGATCGCGCCCTCGTCAAGCCGTGTCTCGTTCGATGCAAGCCCTGACATCGGGGGCAAGTAGGCGAGTCGCACTAAAGCGGCAGCATCAGGAACCTCTATGCGGTTTCCGCCCGGCCCGAGTCGAGACCGGCAATAGATGGATTCTTCATTGGCGTAGTCAAACTCAAAACTAGTGCTCCACGATTGGCCCTGGTCAACCCCCTCGACTTCTATTCCTATCAGAATATTCCGAGTCTTCTGCTTGCCGGAGTCCCTATAACCCTCGCGCACGTGGAGGTCCCGCCAAAGCAGATTCGCAGAAGGTACCGGCAGCGCGACGAGGTCCCGACGGTTTATAGTGACTCCGGCGCGTTCCTTGCGAACACTTCCGGAACCACGTTTCTCAACCCAACGACGGACACCCGCGTTCCAGAGTGCCAGCGCTTGAAGAGCTGAGGTTTTGCCAGAATTGTTCGGGCCAACGAAAACAACGCGCTGTGCGAGCTCGATCAAGGCTTTGTCGAAAAGCTTGAAGTTCTGAATGGCAAGTTTAGTTAGCATGGATTCCCTTCCACTCCACAGCTGAAACAAATGGATAAAATGCCGTCCGCTATCCCCCAACGAATCTACACCCGCGCCGCCGCCAGCAGCCGCCGCGCCCACCACAGGTGCAGAGTGCTCGGGTGCCCGTGGCGGATAGACTTCTCCCGCGCGGAGGCTTTGTTGATTGCCTCCAGCGGTAGGGCGACTTCGATGATCTTCTTACGGGCAATTGTCATCAGGCAAGTCTCCAATCATGGTCAAGACATTTTCTTGCCGTAAAGTTCGGACGCATGCTTTCGGATGATTGCAAGCTTCCGCTCGGCCTTTATCGGATGATTTCAGCAAATACATCGGATGATTTCGGATGATTTCGGATTCAGGTTTTTTCACCCCTCAAGACATAAGCCGCACTCCTGCCGGAACCTCTTCTAACCAGTATGCCAAGCTTAACGAGAGCGACTAAATCACGGTGGGCTGTATCTCTCACAATGTCCAAGGCCTCCATGCACCATCCGGTTGTTACAGAACCATCTTCTGCGACATGCTTTAGTATTTTCCGCTGGCGATCATTCAGCTCCAGCTCAATCGCCGGCGTAACCACAAGTTGTGCTCTTGGTACTGTAAGCCGGTCGATGTTATTCCCTGGCCCTGGAAAAACAACCTGAAAATAACCTGTATCCGTGCCGATTGTCGGCTGTTCCAGGCCATGGTTGATCATCAGGTCGCGCATGCGGCGAAAGCCGCTGCCGCGTTCCTCTATGCGATGGAAATACGAAAGGCATTGAGCCAAAACCGGGTTGCGCGAACAGGGCCGGTATTTGCCCTTGCGAAGATTGGCAAGTGTGATCGGCGCAGGGGGCAACCCTGGGCTGGAGACGACCACCCGGTCGGAAAACACTTCCAGCATGATCTTACGGCCGGCGTCCTCGTACTGGCGATGCGCTACGGCGTTGACAAGGGCCTCCCTCAGCGCCTCGGCCGGATACTCGTCCAGCCGCACCCGGTTCAGGCCGACCACCCTCATGGGGTGGCGCGTATTGCGGTCGATAAAAGCAATGGCCCGGTCAATGGCCAGCGGCATGGGCAAGCGAATATCTTCGTGATCCTGGGGATCGCCATCTGGTTCAGCTCCGCGATAGGCATCCGCCAGAATTCGACAATGCGGAAACACGGCCGAGGGGTCTTTGGCCAGCATTACGATGCCGGCGGCCGTAGCGTAGTGTTCACCCGACGATGAATCGTGCCAGACAAGTCCGCGCAGCGATGCACCTGCGATGAGCTGGGGCTGGGTAACCTTTTCCGGCTTCCTCGAATCGGCCGCGGCAATCATCCGTCGAGCCACTTGGTGGTCGATTTGTTTCCAGGAAAGCCGCTTCAGCAGCTGCGACTCAAAGGCGGATGTGGCCTCGATAGTCTGCTGGGCGATCTCGTTTTCATCCGTCGAAGGGGTTATCCCAAACCGCTCTTTAAGCAACTTGACCAATGCGGCCCGAACTTCCTTTTGCAGCTCGATCACATTTCCGAAACGCTTGTATTTGAATCCGTCGGCTTCCAACTCCTTGAGGAGCGCAACGGTGCCCTCTTCACGCTTCAATCCGCGGTCGCCCTTTATAAAAGCAAGAGTGGGCAACTTCGCCTTTTTGGCGCATTGGTATTCGGTATGGGTGATCGACAGATCGCCGACACGGGTACCGTATTGAGTCGCAACAATCAAAACATAAACCTGACAGGCGCCAAGCGCTTTGAGGCAACCTTCCAAAGCCTTTTCAGTTGAAGCAGGTTCGAATTCGTAGAGGATGGGGATTGTGTTTGCAGCCAGAAATGGGTCGGTGCTCAGAAGATTTTGGATGATAACCCGTTCATCTTCGAGCTCTTTTTGCACCGAACTGACAAATATGTTCAGTTTATTTTGCATATCGCTCTACGTTGCACTGATTGCAATCAGGTTGCAATAGAGTTGAAACCGTAACCGGTTTGATTCAATGTAATTTTTTAAGAAATGTGATCTTTCGATTGCAATCTCTGCCCCTTCTTGGTTGCAATTAGGCCACTTTGCCCCTGGCCTCGATGCTGACGTGGTTTTTAAAATTGGACCCGCCGGCAGAGAATTTAAACTCGATATGGCTGCCCTCCGGGCTATCCGTAATTGCCTTGAATTGATCCAGACTGGTCATGCCGGCGCCTCCGCGCGGGCCAGCAGGTCGGCAAAGCCGTAATTGACGCTTGTCACGCCAAAATCCGGTTCCCTTCGAAACGGCTTGCGCAGATAGTGCACACGGTGCGACCCGGTGTCCAAAAACTCAACGATAGCCAAGATGAAATCTTCAGGCTTGTTGAGTGAATAAAGAATTTCGTTCTTAGTCACGGTAACGGTAGCGGCGCCGGATACCCGGCCTTTTACTTCCAGGAAACGCAGCTTGCCGGTTCCGGGAACACGGCTTTCGATGTCATAGCCGAGCTTCTCGGCTTCCCGGTCGGTCGGCTCGAATCCAAGGTGGCGTTCAACCTCCATCACGATCGCACGCGCCCGGGCGGCGGAAGCCTGAGTATCGGCAGGAGAGGCGGCAGCAGGGACCGAGGCGCCCGTCATCGCCGCTATCAATCCAAGGGGCACCACCAGCAGTCCGCCGAGAACAGCCGGCGGCAGCGGCACAATCTGCCGCTCAAGCTTCAACTCCTCCAAACGCTTCTCAAGGCGCGCCTGCAGGGCATCGGCACGCTTGCGGGCCTCGGCCGAGTTCAGGCGCGCGTTCACCCGGCCGGCCTGCTCCTGAAGCCTTAGCTCTTCGGCACGGTGGTCCCAGTAAATAATCTCCTTGGTCAGGCGGTCTTTGACGGCGGCCTCGGTTTTATCTACAAGCGCGAGTTTGCGGGGGCGTACCTCGGAGATATGCTCAGGAACGACATGGGCTACCGCATGGCCGAGCACCTTCTGCTCCAGTTCCCGGCTGATCCAGCTGGACTCCGGCCTTGCAAGAAGCGCCTCGATCCCGGGCTCTCCATCTTTAAGCGCTCTGTAGTCAAGATAAGGCGCATAATGAAGGTGCCGCGTGTTGCCGGCCGCATCGATTTCCACATAGAGCATGCGCTTGGATATGACTCGCCGGTCCCCGGAACGGGTGGGACGTGCATCCTGAATGCCGTGCTCCAGATAGAAGAGCATGCGGGGCGCATGGCCGGGGTCGCGCTCGTCAACGAGCACCGTTCCGCGCCGCAAGAGGTCGCGGTTGCGCTCCAGGGTGAGATCGATGGCCGCATCGAGTAGGGGGTGGCCGGGACAGACAAAAGCGGCCAGCGGCTGGCCGGAAGGAGCCACCAGCGGCTTCTCGAAGGCGATGCGTTCATACCGGGGAAGAATCGGCTCGCCCACGCCGATCAGTCGGTCACGGTTGCGGACCGGCGCCGGCACATGGGTGATTTCATAGCGCCGGGGTTCGCGCTGCTTCGCCTTTCCGCCCAGGCGTTTGAAGGCCTCCAGAAAAAAAGACTCGATATAGTGCGGCTGAAGCCGCCGGGCCTCGGCGCGCTCCATATCCTCGCGGATGCGCCGCACCCGGCTGGCGTCCATGGCATCGTGCGCCAGGGCATGCTCTTCCAGCAGATCCTGGAGCTGCTTGCGGTCGACGGCATCGGCAATGACCCGCGTCAAACGCGCCCGCACCTCGGGGCGTTCGCCGTAGCGGATGGCCTCGATCAGCAGGTCCCGCAAGGACTTGCCCTCGAACTGAAGCTTCCCCAGGACGTCGAACACCTGCCCGCCCAGCGCCATGCGGGCCTCCTCCAGCTTTTCGAGAAGGGTGCGGTAAACATCACCTTCACGGGTTTCTTCGGCGACGAGGTTCCACAGGTGGCAGACCTCGGTCTGGCCGATGCGGTGGATGCGGCCGAAGCGCTGCTCGATGCGGTTGGGGTTCCAGGGCAGGTCGTAGTTGATCATGAGATGCGCGCGCTGCAGGTTGATGCCCTCCCCGGCTGCATCGGTGGCGACGAGTACCTGGATTTCGGGGTCGTGCTTGAAGGCCTCCTGGGTCTTCAGCCGCTCCTCGCGGCCCATGCTGCCGTGGATGACGACGACCGCCTCGCTTCGGCCGAGAAGGGTTGCGATCCGGTCGGCCAGGTACTTCAGGGTGTCGCGGTGCTCAGAGAAAATGACAAGCTTCTGACGGGGAGAAGGGGTGTGCTTTGGAATGGGGCCTGAGCCGTAGGGTGCTGACGGCTCTGCGACGCAGGTTGCGATCCCCGCAGGCGTGAAGATCTCACACAGCAAATTGGAGAGCTCCCGCCATTTTCTGTCCTCACCGCTCTGGCGCACGGATTGGGCAACGGTTTCAAGGCGTTTCAGGGTCGCAATCTCTGCCTTGAGCTCAACGATCGTGCGCGCAGCGGTTGCCTGATCGAGGACCTCTTCCTCGGTGGCAGCAACCTCATCGTCCGGGGCATCCTCCAGGTCTTCCAGATCTTCGGGGTCGAGGACCTTTGCACCCGCCAGGTTCGATCCAACCGCCGCCCCGCGCTGCAGAAGCTCCAATTCGCGCAGCCGGCTTTCAAGACGCTCACGGCGCCGACGTAAAGATTGGTAGATCGCCTCGGGCGAAGAGGCCAGACGCCGCTGGAGAATGGTCAGGGCAAACCCCACGGTTCCGGCGCGCTTGTCGTTTTGCAGGGCCTCAGCTCGGTTGAATTCCTCGCGCACGTAGTTGGTGACCTCTTTGTAAAGCTGAGCTTCCGCGCCGGAGAGCTTGTAGGGCACGGTGTAGGCGATGCGCTCGGGGAAAAGCGGGGTCGCGTCGAATTTAAGCAGGCCCTCTTTGACAACGCGGCGCATCAGGTCGGAGACGTCTGCGGTGTGCACGCCGTCGCGGAAGCGGCCTTCGAAGCGGTCGCCGTCGATCAAGGCCATGAAAAGCTGAAAGTCTTCCTCCTTGCCGTTGTGGGGTGTGGCTGTCATGAGCAGGAAATGCCGCGTCAGAGTGGACAGAAGCTGCCCCAGTCTGTAGCGTTTGGTGTACTTGATCTCACTGCCGAAAAAGGTGGCAGACATTTTGTGGGCTTCGTCGCAGACGACGAGGTCCCAGCGGCAATCCGGCGTCTTGAGTTTCGCCTGGACGTCCTCGTTGCGGGAGAGCTTGTCCAGGCGTGCAATCACGAGGTTGGTCTCCAGGAACCAGTTGCCGGTGCGGGCAGCCTCAAGCTTGTCGTTGGTGAGAATCTCGAATGGCAGCTGGAATTTTCTCCAAAGCTCATCTTGCCATTGTTCCGCCAGGCTGCCGGGGCAAACCACCAGGCAGCGTTGCAGGTCACCGCGGGCGATCAGCTCCTTGATGAACAGCCCGGCCATGATGGTCTTGCCGGCCCCAGGGTCGTCGGCCAGCAGAAATCGAAGCGGCTGGCGGGGAAGCATCTCGCCATAGACCGCCGTGATCTGATGCGGCAGGGGTTCGACCATCGAGGTGTGGACGGCCAGGACTGGATCGAAAAGATGCGCCAAGCGGATGCGGTTTGCTTCCGATACCAGTCGGAACAGATCACCGTTGCCGTCGAAACTCCAGGGACGGCCTTGCTCGACGACTTCTATACGACCTTCGGAATCCCGGTAAAGGAGCTGGTTGGAGACCCGGCCTGACGGGTCTTTGTAGGTTAGTTCGAGGGCTTCAGTACCATACCACTGGGCGTTTACGACTGTCACCAGACAGTCGGGAAGGATGCCTTTGACGGAAGCGTTGGGTCGGAGGTCTTCGAGTTTGCTCATCGCTCGGTTTTCCATCCGTTGGCGGCTAAATTAATTTTTCATCTTATCAGATTTTGCCAACTATTCAAATTAATTACAAAACAGGAATCGCTATCAAAAACTTACAATCCTCTGCTTTGACGCCGGGCCGAGAGCCTCGCCATCCTGCCTGAATCTTTGGAATTTCGGTTCCCGGCATTTGGGAACAGGCAAATGTGGACAACTCGACCTTTATGCTCCAAGACGAAACCGATCAGTTTGTTCGACTCAAGGCATAGATCCATCCCCAGACTAACCGAGGGGCGGGATTCGGCCTTAGCTGCCGAGGCGGCCGCGATCACGTCCGAAGCCGTCTTTTTCCCAACACCTGCATCAGTCTCCTTCTCGAAACGATCGACGGCGTCCAGTGCATAGCCTTGGAGCAGGTTATTGAAGACCCGCGAGAAGGTCTCAGCTTTCCCGAAAGCATCCATTCCCACTACCTGACCGTTCACAAGGAACAAGGCTCCGATCTGACAAGCAATAGGAGCGAACCGGTCAATGTATTTACGGATGGCAGGAGCCTCTTTATCAAAAACAAGATCCATGTCCATTGATTCGGACACGGCTCCCCGCCGAGAAGCAAGCCCGGCCACTTCATCCCATATAGCTGATTGGTTGGAACGGTATCGACCGGTGCTACGGAGGGAAGCGCTCACATCCCTGGCCTTGACCTGCCTGATCAATGGGCTCATCATCCGCTGCTTGCTGCTGAAAACATCGCTTTTGTAGGTCCACCGTCCTTGCTCGACACAACTGACCGGAATCACGATCTCGGCATCAGCAGCTACCAGAATGGTCGTATTGACGATCCGATTCTGCTTGGCCCCCACAAGTTCCTCACCATCCAGGATTAGCACCATTTTTCCTGCACGGTTGACCACCCGCAACTCGGGCACCGACCCGCCCTCGCTGACCTCCCTGATTTCGATTGATCCAGCGCCGAGAGCCTCCCCAAGCGTGATGTAGTCCAGGCCGTCGTCATAATCCGAGTTTACCGGCACCATAGACAGGTTTTTGAACTGCTGAACCTCCCCAAGCTGCAGGGACCCCAGATATCCTTGGATGCTTTGTTCCATGTGTAACCTCCGCTCAGTTTGGTTGATGGGTGGGGCAGATCCATTCTCTGAGCTGAGCTTACCAGGCCATGGTGACAGATACGGTCACAGTTAGATAAAAGAGACCAAATTATGGCTCAGGAGTTCCATCCCTTACGAGAACGCGAAGAATCGCTTTTGATTGTGGGGGATATTGTGGGGGAAACAGGCTGCATAAAATAAATCAGGGCTTAGAATTTATCCTAAGCCCTTGATATTATTATTGGCGTCCCCAACCGGATTTGAACCGGTGTTGCCGACGTGAAAGGCCGGTGTCCTGGACCTGGCTAGACGATGGGGACGAAAATTGACCTTGTGCAACTGGTGGGCCGTGCTGGACTCGAACCAGCGACTCTCTGCTTAAAAGGCAGATACTCTACCACCTGAGTTAACGGCCCGGTACTGAAGCGATTTTTATAATTATTCGGTAGCTTTTTGTCAATAAAAAACAACATGGCGTCAAACCGCCAGCAGCGCAGCCAACCAGCCGCAGCCAAGCACGAAAACACCCCAATCCCTCAGACCCGCCTTAAGTACGGGATGGGTAGGGAATTCGGAATAACAGCGGGCCTCCATGGCCAGCGCCAGTTGATCCGATCTTTCGAAAATCCGGCTCATGATCGGAATCCCCAACTTCACCGCGCGCCGGATCGGATTGCGGAGGTTCTCCACCGCACGGGCCCGCTGGGCATCGGATGTCCGCGAAACTTCCTCGAAGATCACCGGGATGAAACGGACGAGCAAGCCCAGCATGGTGCCGACCCGCTCCGCGGAAATGAACGGCAGCGGCTTGAGAAACCATTGAACGCCGGCTTTGATCGCCGCCGAGCGGGTCGTGGCCATGAGCAGTGATCCGAGCATGATAACCAATGCCAGGCGCAGGCAGACCAGCGATCCCTCACGCAGGCCCTCCCGCGTGATATCGAATGCCATTAGCGAGAAGACGGTTGCACCTTCGGTGGACAGCACCCGCGCAACAAAAACGAAAGCGAGCAGCAGTGCGATCCAGCGCAGTTCGCCCGGCTGAATCCGCAGGCTCGGGCGGCAGCCGGCCGCGACGGCCAAGAGCGGCAGCGCCATCAGCCCCAGCGCCGCGAAATCCAACCGCAAGCCGATCAGCGACGCCGCCGCCACAAGGGCCAACTTCATACGGACGTCTATCAAGTGCAGGATCGAGGTCCCGGGCTGATAGGCGAAAGCGGTCAGTTCAGCCATGAGAGGGCCTCCACACCGAGATGCGCGGCCCGCGGGCTGCGCACCCCGAAGCTCTCCGCCCGCGCGATCAGGACGGGCGGCGGACCATCTGCCTCGATCTTGCCGCCGCGCATGAAGACAAGCCGGTCCGCGTGGGCCAGCACTTTCTCGAGATCGTGGGTCGTCACCACAATCGTGCAGCCCGCGCGATGCTGCCGGAGGATCTGATCGAGCACTTGCCGCACGCCGGGGTAATCCAGGTTCGAAAACGGCTCGTCGAAAACGATCACTTGCGGCCGCATGGCCAGTATCCCGGCGATCGCCAACCGCCGCTTCTCACCGCCGGAAAGCAAATAGGGGCGTTTATCCGCCAGGGCATTAACCCCGTGGCGGCCAGGGCCTCGCCCACCCTCCGGTCGATCTCGGCGCGGTCCAGCCTTAGATTCTCGGGTCCGAAAGCCACGTCGTCGCGCACCGTCTCGCCCACGATCTGGCTGTCCGCATCCTGAAACATCATCCCCACCAACACACGGGCCTGCATCGGGTTCTTCCGCACGCACGCGCCGGCAACGCGCACGGTTCCGGAAGTCGGCAGCAGCAGACCATTGAGGTGGCGCAGCAGGGTGGTCTTGCCCGATCCGTTGGCTCCGGCGATGACCACGAAGGCACCCGCTTCTATTTCGAGCGTGATCTCATCCAGACCGACCGTGCCGTCCGCAAAGCGGTGAGTCAAGTTGTCAATTTCAATAATGGCAGCCATTCCAGATCAGCATATTCCGCCTTTTAGGCGCCAAATTAAGGATAAAAAAAGTTGCCTTGCGCGTTGGGCGTCAAATCACCGTGATGTTTTGCCTGTTCATGCGGGGGCGAACCGCCCTGGCAATCAGCGCGGCGGCGGCGATCTTGAGCGCGTCCCCCGCGAGGAAGGGGAGCATGCCGACTGCTGTGGCTTTCGTAAACGGCATTCCGGTCACGGCCTTGAGCCACGGCACGCCGCAGGCATAAAGGGCCGCCGAGCCCAAGATCATGGCGATCACATCCCAAAGCATGCGCCCCGGCCGCCGCTCGCCGATCAATCCGATCAGAAAAACCGCCGGCAAATACCCCAGGAGAAATCCGCCGGTCGGCCCGAAAAGGCGACCGATCCCTCCCGCACCGCCGGCAAAGACCGGCAGCCCGCAAAAGCCCGCCAGCAGGTATACCGCCACACTCGCAAGCCCCCAGCGGCTTCCGAGCAAAAGCCCCGCGAGGAACACGAACATGTTCTGCAGCACGATGGGCACGGGACCGATGGGAATAGACAGGTAAGCTCCCACAGCCGTCAATGCTGCAAAAAGGGAGGCATGGACGATGGGACGCAAAGCGCCCGCAGCCATGTTTTCATATGTCGGGGGTAGACTCATTGCTCCTTTTGCAAACATCGCCATGCCGAAATCAGAACAAAACCAGCGCGTCTTCGGCCTGGAAACTCATGATAAAAAGCAATCGCCGTAAACAGCGGTCGTCATGGTCCCGTCGGCCTGCTTCAGCAACAGTGCGCCGTTTTCGTCCACATCCACAGCCACCCCGCGGATGTCTTCCCGCGCGGTCACGATGCGCACCGGCCGGTTCAGCGTAACCGAGAGGGCCTTCCACGCAGCGACGACCGTATCCCAGGGTTCGGTGTGCATGCGTTGCTCCAGCTCCCCAAGGAACCGCGCAAGGATGTCCCGGCGAGAAACCGTTCGGCCCAGCAACTCCTGAAGGGATACCGCCGGAGGCTCCACTCCCGGCGGACGGTTGTTGACATTGAGACCGATCCCGACGTTGATGAAATTGACTTGGTCGGCCTCGCTCTCCATCTCTGAAAGCAGGCCGCTGAGTTTGCGGCCCTGAACCAGGATGTCGTTCGGCCATTTCAAACTCGCATCCACGCCGTAATCCTCCCGAAGAACGCCGGTCAGGGTCAGCGATGCCAAAAAGTTCACGCGCGAGCTCCACAGAACCGGAATGTGGGGACGCAGCACCACTGTGAAATAAAGCCCCCCTTCCTCCGAGCCCCAGGCGCGTCGCAACCGGCCGCGGCCCTGGGTCTGGCGGCCGGCGATCACCACCGTGAAGGCGGGGCAGCCCTTGCGAGCGAGGTCTTTGGCGAGATCCATGGTAGAGGTCGTCTCCGACAGATAGACCACGCGGTCTTCGCGGCAGGGGAACTCCCAGGGCTGAAGGCTGTCCGGCGACGAGCAGAGTCGGTACCCCTTCGCGCTGGACTCGATGGCGTAGCCCATCTCCTGGAGTTTTCGAACATGTTTCCAAACGGCCACCCGCGATGTGCCCAGGCGGGCACAAATCGAGCTCCCGGAGATGACTCCGTCTGATTCGCGCAGCAGCGTAAGGATTCGGGATTTCATACTCGGCGTAGCGCTGTTCTATCATCAAACATAGTGTGGAAGGCTTTCAGTCTCGATTCCGCCGTCGCAGCCAAGGTTGCTTTGGCGGAGTCGGCTCATCGCGGCTTGAAAGCCGCTCCCACAAGAAAATAGCTGCAACGCAAATCAATTTTCTTGGATGTTTTCTGTTAACCCAAAGAAAGGTCTTAGTTAACGAAAAGGGCGCGGCAAGTCAAGCGCTTTGATGGGCCGAAAGGGCAGGAAGCGGCCGGGCGAACTGGATAGTACGGCTTCGTCGATTCATGCCGCAGGGCGGAGCTCCGGTGGCTCAATTTTTTCTTGGCATCTGCGCCAGATTAACGCCATGGCCGCTAACATCGGTAAAAATTCGATGCGCGCCTGGTAGCGGCCGAACACGCCGCTGAGGTTGGACATGAACACGGCGTTGGCAACCACTGCGATCAGTGCAAAGAGCGCCAACTGTACAAGCATGTCTTGGCGGCGACGTTTCCAACTCATGACGGCGGACAGCAGGCAGCCGAAGGTCGACAGCCAGACCAGCGCGACAAACGGCGCATCCAGTTTTTTTAGAAGCCGCTCCAATGCACCGCTGGCCTGCCGGGAGCTCAGGTAGGGCACCACATCTGCGGGAAAGGCGACGCGCAGGTCTTCTGCGGCGATCGAATCCGGGCCGAAGGGCTCCAAGCCGTTGGACAGCTCGGGGAAGAGCAGCAGCCTCCAGGTGTTTCGAACCGCGGCGGCCGCATGGCCGTAGAGGCCGCGCGGACCGTCGCGCAGGCTGAAGAAGACCAGCTCCCGGCAGACGCGGTTGTAGTCCGGCCAGGCGAGACCCAGGTGGTAGAACCCCACCCAGGTGAAGCTTTGGTGATTCTCGGCGCTCCAGGCGAGGACCTCATCCTTTCGTTGGCACAGCTGGAAACCTGGATCCTGCCGGCATTTGAGCTCCAGGACATCCGGCATGTCGTGCAGAATCCGCGACGCGATAAAAACAAACCCGTTGCCGGACCCGAACTTGATCGAACCGCCGATGAGGTTTGCGGCCACGACCAGAACAACGGCGCCCACCAAACACAGCACGACCCTAGCGGCATACCGCAGTCTTTCGTGGACGAAAGGCAGCATCGCGAGCGCCGTGGCGCCGAACGTGGGAAAGTTGCCGAAATGCGTGCCGCAGGCGAAAGCGAGCATCCCCGCGGCGGCCGGGTGGAAATGCCCGGCGGCGATCACGAACAGGCAGATCAGCCCTGTCAGCGTCCACACGTCCGCCAAGACCCAGCCGGAAAACACGCCCACGGCCGAGGCGATCACCGCGGACAGAAGGGCGCCGAGGTGCCGCCGCTTCAGGGCGCGCAACCAAAGCAGGACAATCGCAGCCGCGGTCACCGCAGATTGGACAACGGCGTAGGCCCAGTTTCCGCCGGCCCATGTGAACAGCCGCATGGCGCAGCCGAGCACGGGGCTGCGCATTTCATCCGGACAGGCGCCGGAATATCCCCAAGAATCCGGGAACAGGAAGGGAAAGCCATTCACCAGCGGGGGCATCAGCAGCAGCCCGAAGACCAGGCTGAAAGCCATCCACTCCACAGACCGCCAGTTCAATCGTTCGTGCGTCCAAATCGACATGGTCGACCGCCTTGGGCCTGCATCCGCTCACCGCTCCTCGATTTTCCTGCCGACATCCATGATGGCGCCGAGAAAGGCGGCGAGCAGGATCTGGGTGGCCGCGGCCAGGAGGGAAATCGAAAACACCATCAAGCGGGTGGCGACGGGGCTGTCAAACGGGCCGAAAAAGGCGCCCCACCATTTAAAAAAACACCAGGCAACGCCGCTGCTGCCGAGCAAAAACAAGCCGAGGGCCGCCAAAGCCAATCGTTCCAGCGTGAGGTTGTCTAGAAAATTGGCATAACGCCGGTGGCGCGGCAGGTACCCCTGCCTCGATGCGTAGCGCCGAACCAGCAACGAAAAGGCACTGCTTTGCACCCCCACCAGCAGGCACAGGCATCCGGCCATGAAGGTCTTGTTCTCAAAGCCGATGCCGCCCAGCCGCAACGGCCCTGGAAAAAGCAGCGTAGTGACCAACGCCCCCAGCGCCAGAAAGCCGATGCCGGGGTAAAGAAAGAGCCAGCGGGGGGAATAGATCAGCAGAAACTTGAGGTGCCGCCAGCCGTCCCTCCATGTGCGCAGGTGCGGCGGCCGCGAGCGGCCGTCCGGAGAGAGCGTCGTGGGCACCTCCACCACCCTCAGCTTCTCCAGCGCCGCGCGCACCACCATCTCGCTCGCGAACTCCATGCCCGTCGTGCGCAGATCGAGCGCCCGGATGGCCTGCGCATTGAACCCGCGCAACCCGCAGTGGAAATCGTGGACCCGGATCTTGAAGAACAGGCGTCCGATGAAGCTGAGCAGCGGATTGCCCAGCCAGTGGTGCAGCCGCGGCATGGCGCCGGGTTGGATCCCGCCCTGAAACCGATTGCCCATGACGAGATCGGCCCCGTTCCTCAGTTCGTTCAAAAACCCGTCCAGCCGCGAAAAATCGTAGCTGTCATCGGCGTCCCCCATGATGATGTAGCGGCCGCGGGCGGCCGCGATGCCGCCGATCAGCGCCGCACCGTAGCCGCGCTCGGCGACCGGCACGACGCGCGCCCCGCGCGCGGCCGCGATCGCCTGGGAGCCGTCCGTGCTGCCGTTGTCGGCCACGAGCACCTCGCCGTCCACTCCAGCGCGGCGCAGGAACCCGAGCGCCTTGTCGACGCAGGTACCGACCGTCTCGGCCTCGTTCAGGCAGGGCATCAAAATGGTAAGTTCCATGGAAGTTGATTCGCGTTGCCGTGCAGTTTTTGTGTGGGCGCGGATATTGCCGGAGCCGCCGTTCGCGAAGCGGGAATATAATATAATAAATTCAGAAGGGTCAATAGCCAAACCCAATCTGCATGAAATGCTTGCCCGTTTTTTGCAGTGCTAATATGCAAAGCCAAAACTTACACGGAGGTAGAATTGAACAAAGCCAATCGTTCATCCCAATTCCTCAAACGTATCTCTTTTGTTCTGATGACCACTGCCCTAATTTGCTTTCTCCTGGCGTTTGCTCCCATAGATGCTCTCGGGCAGGATGCTTTTCAAGTAATGCTTTATACGTCCAGTAATCCACCGTCTGCTCCGTCGCTCGGGGAACTCCCTCTTCTCTCCAAGATCACTCAGCACGGCATCACATGGACATTTTCAACCCCTGTTCGCGTAGGTCGCTTCGTGAACGGCGACTATTATGTGGTGGGCGAGGCCACCGTCATAGATATTCAGCCCCTCCCCACCCCCGCGAATGGACGCCATGGTTCCATGCTGAATGTTCAGCCCAACATTCAACGCAGTGGCCTAGACAACCGCATTTCGTCTGGCCGCTATGACGCGAGCCTGCGTGTTTATCCTCCCATCACCCTAACCCCCGGGAACAAACTGATATCTTCGAGAAGCATTGAAGGCTCAAACCTGCCCTGCGTCATGCGACCCAACGACACATCCGACAGCCCTGTGGCCTCGGTCTCCATCCTCACCAGCGTGAGCAACCCTCTCCCCCCTGATGCGTTTCGACCCTCTTATGCCCAAGGCTCGACCAAAGTCTATCTGTCCCGAAATTTGAACCGCCACCTTCTGCCCAAGCTTCCGCTGGTAAAAAACGTCCCTCCGCTTTCGGAATTCGAAGGGTATCTGAAACGTTCGTGGTTGGACTCTGTGTTTTTCAACTTTGATATCCCCTCGGAATATATGCCAAGCTATGGCCGCGAAAACGGTTATGTTATGTCGTTTTCGGGGCTTCTTCTTACCCTGGATTATCCCGACCAGCAAAAGGAACCCCTTATAGTCTACCTGTGCCAATATGGAATAGATTTGTTCGGGCTTATCGAACAGGGTCATGACGGGTGGCCGGCGCATGGCGGACATGGCAGCGGAAGAAAGTTCCCGATTGTATTCACTGGCGTGATGTTGAATGACGAAAGCATAAAATCGGCCCAAGCCAAGTTCGGCGAAGATATGCAGACCATTTGGGTCAGTGAAACCCTACCGACCGGCTCCTTTACCAAATCCTGGCACACAAAGCCCGAGACGGCTGTTTATGGCGGCCATGTCGGCGTCAACGGCGAGTCGGTCAATCCTGGCTGGGGTCCCTATGAGCACCTCTCCCCTTCTGCCTGGAAAAGCACCATCGGGGAGTCATATCGCCGGTGCTGCACCAGTATGAGTTGGGTGGGAGAGGCGCTTGCCGCGCATCTCATTCCAGGAATGAAAGAAGCTTGGAACCATCCACAGTTTTTTGCCTACGTGGATCGATGGATGCTTTCGCCGGATGATCCTAATGATCTCGAGGCCATTCGGCTTGCTACAGGCATGAGCATCGATAGTGATTTCCTGCAGGGCCAGTCTTGGAAGATCCTGTCTGGAGGAGGCTACCGTGCACCTCATCGAACCTTCGTGGACGACATGTGGGCCGTTTATAGAAATGCTTCTCCGAACCCGCCACCATCACCTCCTAAAAACCTAAGAGTAAGGAAATGATAGTGGCCCAGGCCGGGGAGAAAGCTTGATCAGCCAGCCAGTACAAGTTCTATCCAAGGGTCAAGTTTATCCGCGCCAATAGGCGACCCAGGCGCACCCTGAAAAGCAGGCGGTGTGAATCTTACAAGGCTTCCAGCAGCCTTTCGTGAATATTGTCAAAGCCGCCGTTGGACATGATCAGCACCACATCGCCGCTGCGTCTGGTTTCGAGGATGGAGGCAATGATGCTTTCGGTGTCCGGAAAAAACGCGGCATCCCGGCCCAACCGCCGCAGCTCGTCCACCAGCGCCTCGGCCGAGAAGCGCTCGGCTTCGGGCACTTTCTCCAGCATCGAAGGTCTGCGAATGCAAATCTTGTCCGCAGCGTCGAAGGACTGCGGGTAGACCGGCTGAAACACCTTGCGCATGCTCGAGTTTGAGCGCGGCTCGAAGACGGCGATCAGTCTCCGGCCGGGGTAGGCCGATCGCACGGCCGCTATCGTTTCGCGCACGGCCGTGGGATGATGCGCGAAGTCGTCCATGACCAGGATGCCGCGCTTCTCACCGCGGATCTCCTGGCGGCGTCTGACGCCTTGGAAGCTTTCCAGCGCTTCGGCCAGGGCCGCGCCCGGAATCCCCAGATGGTCCGCCACCGCGATGACGGCCAAGGCGTTCAGCAGGTTGTGCCGGCCCATCATGGCCGTACAAAAGCGCCCGAAGGCCTTACCCGCCCGCAGCACCTCGAAGGACATCCACGGCGGTTCCGCCGTGATCGCTCCCAGGCGCCACTCACAGCCTGCCCCGCTTCCATAGCGTTGGACGGTCGCGGCCGCGCCAGCGATTACCTCGTCGATGGCCGCATCCCCGTCACACGCGACGAGCAGACGGTCGCGGCCCAGCCCATCCACCAGCCTACGGAAGGCGCTCTTGACGTGCTCGAGATCGCGATAGATGTCGGCATGGTCGAATTCGATGCTGGTCAACACTGTGGCCGCAGGCGCGTAATGCAGAAACTTCGGGCCCTTGTCGAAAAACGCAGTGTCGTATTCATCGCCCTCGATCACGATGACACCGCCGCGGCCCAGACGGTAGTTGCTGTCGAAATTCTTGAGGATGCCGCCGATCACGAACGAAGGGTCGCGCCCCGCGGTCTGCAGGACCCAGGCCAGCAGAGCGGCCATCGTCGTCTTGCCGTGGGTGCCGACGATCATCAAGATCTGCTTGCCGTCTGCTACGAACCGGTTGACGGCCTGCGGCATCGAGCAGTAAGGCAGGCCTTGTCGCTCACACTCGACCGCTTCGGGGTTGGTGCGCGGAACCACGTTGCCCACGACGACGAGATCCGGGCCGTACGACAGGTTCTCGGCACGGTAGCCTTCCATAACCGCAATGCCCCGGTCGGCAAGGAAGCGGCTCATCGGTGGGTAGACCTTTTGGTCCGAGCCCGTGACCTCGTAGCCCAGGTCCTTCAGCATGCACGCGAGCGCGCCCATGGCCGTTCCGCAGACGCCGATCAGGTGAATCCGCCGCGCCTTCGGGGGAATGCGGTTGTTGTTCGGGTCCATAAATGGGACTACTTGCGAAGCTTCTTGAGAACTTTTTCCGCCGCCCGGACCGTCTGCTGGATGTTCTCAGGGGTGTGCGCCGATGACAGGAAGAGCGCTTCGAACTGCGAGGGAGCGATGTATATACCCTCGTTCCGCATGCCCTGGTAGAATTTCGTAAAGAGCGCCAGGTCGCTCTTTTTAGCGTCCTCGAAACTTCTTACCGGATCTGCACAGAAGAACATGCCGAGCATCGATCCGACGTGGTCGACCTGGGCCGGAAAGCCGGACCGCGCAGCAGTTTCGGCGAGGCCGGCGCAAAGCCGGGCGCTTTTCTTCTCCAGCTTCTCGTAGAAACCCTTTTTCTGGAGCTGAGTGAGAGTGGCGATGCCGGCCGCCATGGCCAGCGGGTTGCCGGAGAGGGTTCCCGCCTGGTAGACTGGCCCCTGGGGGGCGATATGGGACATGATCTTGCGGCGGCCGCCATAGGCGCCTACCGGAAGGCCGCCGCCGATGATCTTGCCGAAGCAGGAGAGATCCGGCTGGATGCGGTAGAGGCTCTGCGCCCCGCCGTAGGCGACCCGGAAGCCGGTCATGACCTCGTCGAAGATCAGGACCGCACCGTGTTTCGCCGTGAGCTTGCGCAAGGTCTGAAGAAAGCCCTTCACCGGCGCCACCAGGCCCATGTTGCCGGCCACCGGCTCGACGATGACGCAAGCCACCCGGTCCCCCTGCCTTTTCATCACCCGGCTGAAGCAGGCGCTGTCGTTATAGGGCAGTGAAAGGGTGTGCCGCGCCGTGGGCCGGGGGACACCAGGGCTGCCGGGGATCCCTAACGTAGCGACCCCGGAGCCTGCCGCCACGAGCAGGGTATCGGCGTGGCCGTGGTAGCAACCGTCGAACTTGATGACCAGGTCGCGGCGGGTATAGCCCCGGGCCAATCGGATCGCGCTCATGGCGGCCTCGGTGCCGGAGTTGACCATGCGCACCATTTCCACCGACGGCACGGCCGCGATCACCATTTCCGCCAGGGTGATCTCGAGGTCCGTGGGCGCGCCGAAGCTGGTGCCGCGCTCCATCGCCTTGTGAATGGCCGCCAGCACGGCCGGATGGCGATGCCCCAAAATCATGGGTCCCCAGGAGCCGATGTAATCGATGTAACGGTTCCCGTCTGCATCGACGATCACGGCGCCGTCGGCGCGCTTGATGAAAAGCGGGTCGGCCCCTACGGATTTGCAGGCCCGCACCGGGCTGTTCACGCCGCCGGGAATGGATTTGACGGCACGGCTGTAGAGCCGGCATGAATTCTTAGGTGTTTTCACGACGGTTATCCTTTCTGTTCGAGGATATCCTGTTGACTTTTTCAAAGATGCGGCAAAATATCAGAAGCCACTAAACGGGTCAAGCCAGCGGGCCGTCAAAGCGAAATGAGCCCATCGCTGGTACCTCTTACACCCATAAGCCGGCGGAGGATCCGCCCAGTGCGGCCGCAACCCACATGAGCAAAACGCGTTCCCCGCAATATCTCGCCAAGATGCTGGCCTATGTATTGGGTCGCCAGCCGGATGAATTCGGTCTTATCCCGGATGCGGACGGTTTCATCAAAATCAAGGACTTGCTCAAGGCCTTGCACGAGGAAGACGGCTGGGGGTATGTCAGCGAATTTCATTTGCGCGAAGTTTTGCTCACCGTCCCCGCCCCGGCGTTCGAAATCGAAGCGCACCGGATCCGCGCCCATAAACGGCTGGTCCCGATCGCCGAGTCGGCGACGGAACGGCCGCCGAAGCTGCTTTACGCGCATGTCCGCCGCCGAGCCTACCCATGGGTTCATGCCAACGGGATTCACCCATCCTCTCAGGCTCAGGTGGTGCTGGCCTCGCAACGCGACTTGGCCGAACGCCTGGGGCGGCGCATCGACCCGGACGCGGTGATTTTGACCGTGAACGTGTGCGCCGCCCAAGAGCACGGCGTGGCGTTTGCCCGATTTGGCGCAGCCCTGTTCTTAGCAGATCAAATCCCGGCCGGCTGCTTCAGCGGCCCGCCCCTGCCCGCCGAACCGCCGCAGGAGGGTCGCCAACCCCGGCGGCCGGGCAGCAGCTCGGACCGTTTGCCGACAGCCGGCGGCTTCGCGATGGATATCGAAAAGGCCGCGGCGTCGCAAGTGCCGGAGTCCTTGAAGCGCCGGACCCGGAACGGCCGCAAGATCGACCCCAAACGCCTCAAGCGCGGGAAATGGAGCCGGGATAAGCCGCCTTGGAGAAAATAATGGGCCATCGCCGGAAGCCCCGATGGCCTATTTTTTTTAAGACGTTCCTTGCCTCCCTTCCGCTCCTTCGCCGTGCTGGGGGGGGTGCCGAACACTCGATAAAACGGATGTTAATTCAGCATGAGGAGCAAAAAAAATTGACAAGGGTACCCAAAGCGGGTATAAATCGCATTTATTGTTTTTGGAAACAGCATGGGGGCTGCTAGCTCAACTAGGCAGAGCAACTGACTCTTAATCAGTAGGTTATTGGTTCGATTCCAATGCAGCCCACCAACCATAGCCGGGATTAAAGGTGTAAACCGCTAGTCTTCTTCCTAAGCGACAAACCTGCCCTCTTTCTGAAAATTTTGTTGACCTTGCCAAAATCAGCTGATATTAAAGATGATTTTTATTCATCGGAATGATCGTCTGTCCATCCTTGCTCTGGGGCCAGACTCCAGGGCTTGACACCCGAAAGGAGGATTTATGCGACGGTATGAAACCTTCATCATTTTAGATCCGGATCTCTCTGTGGACCAACGGCTGCCGGTCATCGAGAGAGTGAAGGACATCCTGACCCACATGAGCGGGTTCCTTATCCGCATCGATGAGTGGGGCTCTCGGAAGTTGGCCTACGCGATCGCCAAGAAAGAGCGCGGCTACTACGTGCGCTTCGATTTCTGCGGTACCGGTCAAATGGTCAATGAGATGGAGCGGTTCTTCCGCATCGACGAGCGCGTGCTCAAGCACATGTCGACGTTGCTGGATCAGAGTCCGAACATCGAACGAATCCAGGAAGAAATGGCCAAGGCCAAGGCCGAGGCCGAGGCGGAGGCTCAGAAGCCGGCCGACAGCGCTCCCGCGGCTCCCGCCGAGGCGACGGCCGCCACCGAACCCCAACCGACCGATTCCGCGGAAACCCAACAGGAGGCCTAACCCATGCCCGCACCCACCAACCGAGATTCGCGGCCGTCTGCTGGCCCCAAACGCAAGCGCAGAGTCTTTCACCGTCGGAAGGTTTGCCGATTTTGTGCAGACAGCAGCCTGGTCATCGATTATAAGGATCCGCGCATGCTGCGTTACTTCATCACCGAGCGCGGCAAGATCATTCCCAAACGGATCTCAGGCTGTTGCGCCCGCCACCAGCGGACTCTCACCCATGCCATCAAGCGTGCCCGGACGATCGCTCTGTTGCCCTTTGTCGGGTCCATGGACCAGGGCTGAGCGCGCCGCATGCGCATCCGGGCCGGCTGATCCTTCTTCAGCCCATGCAGCGGGACCATGAGCAAAGATCTTGCCACCGGTGTTGTGATCACCTGTTTGGCCGTTGCCGTTTGCATGGTGGTTCCGATGGTCGGCCTGATCGGATCGGCTTTTCTTCCGGTACCGCTGATCTTTTTTCGCGCCAAGCTCGGCCCCCCGGCCGCCATGGTGATCGCCCTGACCGCACTCGGATGCGCCTTGCTGCTGGGTGGCCCCCTGGAAGCGCTGTTTTTCGGGGAGTTGCTGCTGATCGGCTTTGTCATGGGCGCGCGCATGGCGCGTCATGGGTCACTGGAAAAAACCGTGGCCATCGTGTGCATCGCCGTCGTCCTGGCCGGCCTCGGCGGAGTGCTGGCCGCTGGCCTGCGCACCGGCCAGGGCTTGCTGGCGACGATCTCCGAAGGTGTCCGCCATCACCTGGAACTGAGCCTTTTGCTTTACCAGCAAATAGGGCTTTCCCGGGAACAGCTTGATTTTCTGGAAAACTCGATCGACGTCATCCAACAGGTCCTGATAGGGTTAATGCCTGCGTTGGTCATCGGCTCGACCCTGATGGTGACGTGGATCAGCCTGCTGGCTTCTCGACGGCTGTGCCAGCGGCAGGGCCTGGCCTTTCCGGACTATGGAGCGCTGGATCGTTGGAAGGCTCCGGAGCTGATGGTGTGGGGGGTGATCGGATCAGGAGCCCTTCTGCTGGCTCCGAGCCTCGGCGTTAAAATGTTGGGGCTGAACGGCTTGATCGTGTTCATGGTAATCTATTTCTTCCAGGGAATGGCGATCGTGGCCTATTTTTTCCAGAAGAAGCAGATCCCCCGGTTGGCGCGTGTGGTGCTTTACGGGTTGATCGCCATCCAACAGGTGGTCATGCTAGCGGTGATCGGGGTCGGATTTTTCGACACGTGGTTCAACTTTCGAAAACTGGAAAAACCGCTCGCGCCGGGCTAACGGCGCCATGGAGGATATTACCATGAGAGTGATTCTCACGCAAACCATTGAATCATTAGGCATCATCGGCAGCGAGGTCGAAGTCAAACCGGGCTACGCCCGTAACTTCCTGCTGCCCCAGAAAAAAGCGGTCATAGCCACCCCGGAAAATCGGAGGAGACTGGAGTCGGAGAAAGCCAAATTCGAACTGCAGATCGCCAAGGAGCGCAAGCTGGCCGAAGAGATGGCGCAGAAGCTCGATGGCGTTGCCTGCCGGATCGCCGCCAAGGTGGCCGAGGAAGACCGCCTTTACGGGTCCGTGACCGTGCGTGACGTCATCGATGCCCTGGCCGCCCAAAATATCGTGGTCGAAAAGCGCATGGTTCTGCTGACCGAACCCATCAAGCAACTCGGCAGCTTCAAAATCCCCATCCGAGTCTATAAGGGGGTCGAACCGGAAATCACGCTCGAAGTGGTCAGCGAAAGCTGAATGTCCCCGGCTTTCATCCATTGGCAAACGACGCGCGATCATCGGGCTGCGGCCGCGCCGGGTGAACCCCTTGCCGGGCTCCGGTTGGCAAGCCAGTATCGCTCAGCTTAGGAAACGCACATACCGATGGCCGAAAAGGAACACCCTACCCCCAAGGACGCAGCGCTGCTCAATGTTCCGCCTCAGCACATCGAGGCCGAAGAGTCGCTGCTCAGCGCCATTCTGATTGACAACACCGCCCTCCTGGAGGTGGTGGAGACCCTGACACCGGCGGATTTCTACCGCACGGCTCACCAAAGAATTTTCGCGGCCATGACCGACCTGTTCAACCACGGTGAGCCGGTGGACGTCATCACTCTCAACAACAGCTTGAAAGAAAAGGGGCAGCTCGATGCCGTTGGCGGCGCCGCCTATCTGGCGCGCCTGTTGGATGCGGTGCCCCTCGCGGCGAACGCCCAACACTACGCCCGCATCGTCCACGATAAGGCGGTGCTGCGGCGACTGATCGAGAAGGCCAACGCCATTACCAAACGCTGCTTCCAGGAGCAGGGCGGCGCGGACGACATCATCGATTTCGCCGAGGCCGCGATCTTCGAGATCACCGATAAAAAAGCCCGCCAAGCGTTCTATCCCCTCAGCAAACTGATTGACAGCAACATCGACTTTCTGGAGGAAAAGCAAAAAAACAAGAGCCTGGTGACCGGTGTCCCCACCGGTTTCACCCATCTCGACAATCTGACCTCAGGTCTGCAGAACTCCGACCTGATCATCCTGGCAGGCCGGCCGAGCATGGGCAAGACCGCTCTGGCGCTGAATATGGCGCGCAATGCCGCCGTCGACGCCGGGGTGCCGGTCGCCATCTTCTCCCTGGAAATGTCCAAGGAGCAACTATCCCTGCGCCTTCTGTGCGCCGAGGCGCGCATCGACTCGTCGCGGCTGCGCAGCGGCTTTTTCAGCATGGAGGATTGGGAACGATTGACGGATGCGGCCGGTGTGCTCTCGGCCGCTCCGATTTTCATCGACGACTCGCCGAGCCTGTCGGCCATGGAGGTGCGGGCCAAAGCCCGGCGTCTGAAGATGGACAAAAACGTCGGTTTAATCGTTATCGACTATCTGCAGCTCATGCAGGGCCGAGCGAGCGCTGAACGGCGCGACCTTGAAATCTCGGAGATTTCCCGGTCGTTGAAGGCTCTGGCCAAGGAAATCAATCTGCCCGTCATCGCCCTTTCGCAACTGAACCGGATGCTCGAACAACGCAACGACAAGCGGCCGAGGCTGTCAGATCTGCGGGAGTCCGGCGCCCTCGAACAGGACGCCGACGTCGTGGCCTTCATCTACCGCGACGAGGTTTACAACAAAGAAGAGACCAATCCCCATAAAGGCACGGCCGAGGTCATCCTCGCCAAACAGCGCAACGGACCTACCGGCGATGTTCTCCTGACCTTTCTGTCCGCCTACACCCGCTTTGAAAATATGGCCCCCGAGGCCATGCGCGGAACGGCATGAAGCGTGGTCGGGGAATCCATCCCGGAACTGCCGGATTAATGCACTAAGGAGGCACCACTCCAAACCGAATGAAGAGGCTTTTTGGCAACCTCGCCGGTCTGAAGGCCGGTCAGGTTCGAAGGATAGAAAACCTCTACCGCCGGCGTGTCCCGCCGGAGGTATTGATTACGACCGAACTCGCCCGGGACCTCAGCCTGCTGTCTCACGAAATCCGCCGCCAGATCGGCCTGCTGGTGAATCGGCAAGGACGGATCAGCTTCGTGTTGGTGGGCGACTCTAAGAAGATCGTCATTCCCGCCATGGCCGAATACCGAGCCGCCCCGGGGCGGCTCAACGGACTGCGCTGCATCCACACCCACCTCAACGACGAACCCCTCACCCGCGACGACCTGACCGACCTCGCGTTGCTCCGGCTGGACCTGATGGCGGCGATCGGAATGGGAACGGACGGCCTGCCGCGCAGCGTGTATGCGGCCCACGTGCTGCCAGGGGCCTCCGAGCGGCTGCCCCACCGATTGTTGCCGGCGCTGGCACCGAGCGCGCTGAACCTTGACTGCCTGGCGCTCACCCAAGCTCTGGAGGACGAAATGCAACGGCTGGCCACGGGCCGTGCGGCCGGCCTCACCCGCGATCGGGCGCTGCTGGTCAGCGTCTCCGCCGCCCCTCGAGGCCAGTCCGAGGAATCGATGGCGGAGCTGAGAGAGCTGGCGCGTTCGGGAGGCATCGAGGTCGTCGGCGCTGTGATCCAGCAGCGCGAAAAAGTGGATCACCGGTTTCTGATCGGCGCCGGCAAGCTCCAGGAGCTGACGATCCACGCCTTGCAGGAAGCGGCCTCCATCATCGTCTTCGACCAGGAGCTGAACCCGTCCCAAATCCGTTCCATCACCGACCAGACCGAACTGAAGGTCATCGACCGCACCCAGCTCATTCTTGACATCTTCGCGCAGCGCGCCCGGTCACGTGAGGGCAAACTCCAGGTGGAACTGGCCCAGCTTAAGTACCTGCTGCCGCGCTTGGTGGGCAAGGGCACGGCCCTGTCCCGTTTGGCGGGCGGTATCGGAGGACGGGGTCCCGGCGAAACCAAGCTGGAGATCGACCGGCGCCGAGTGCGCCGGCGTATCGCCCAGCTCGAAGGTGAGCTCGAGGAAGTGCGACGCCACCGTCGCCAGTTGCGCGCCAAACGCGACAAGAAGCGCGTTCCGATCATCTCGATCATCGGTTACACCAATGCCGGCAAGAGCACGCTGCTGAACAGCCTCACGCACAGCCGGGTGCTGGCCGAAAAACGGCTTTTCGCAACCCTGGACCCGTCCAGTCGGCGGCTGCGGTTTCCGCGAGACATCGAGGTGGTCATCACGGACACCGTGGGTTTCATCCGCAATCTACCCCGCGACCTGATGGTGGCCTTCCGCGCGACCCTGGAGGAGTTGGAGAGCGCCGACCTGCTGTTGCATGTCGTGGATCTCAGCCACCCCCAATTCGAAGACCAGATCCAGGCGGTCGAGACCGTCCTTGAGGATCTGCAGCTCAGCGCCAAGGTTTGTCTCAAGGTCTTCAACAAGCGCGATCTCGTGGCACCCGACGTCGCCGAGAGCCTGGCTCGCCGGCACGCGGCAGTGACCGTTTGCGCGCGGGACAAATCCACTCTCGTAGCGCTCAGCGAGCGCATGCAGTCGATGGTCGCATCCCTTTCGGCCTTTAAAAATGCCGCTTCGCCTCCAACGCGCGGGACCGGGATGCTTCCCGGCGCGGGGGGCCGTGATGCGGCCGAAGCGCCTGACTGAAAGCGCCGCAAACCCGATTCACCACAACCGATTGGGGTTGACACGATTCTTTGAACCGATATATCGTGATTATGGTATGCAGTTTGAACCGATCATGCGAGTGGCGGTCCGAGCCGCCTACGAGAGCGCGGATGTCCTGCGCTCCCGCTGGAAGCATCTGAGCTCGATCGACCTGAAGGGGCCCAACGATCTTGTCACGGACGCGGATGTCGCCTCTGAAAAAGCGATCATCGGCACCATCCGATCCGTTTATCCGCAACACGGCATCGTCGCTGAGGAAAGCGGGACCCAGCCCGGATCATCGGGGGAGCGGTGGCTGGTGGACCCCCTGGACGGGACCGTCAATTATGCGCACCAGGTTCCCTTTTTCGCCGTCTCAATTGCCTTCGCTCGCGGCAATGAGGTGCTGGTCGGCGTGGTGCTCAATCCGGTCAGCGGCGAGCTGTTTTCGGCGCAAACCGGAAGAGGTGCTTTCTTGAACGGTGAGCCGATCGCCGTCAGCCCGGAAACCCGAATTTCTGACAGCCTGTTGGCCACCGGTTTTCCTTACGAACGTTCCATCGGGTTTAAAACCATGGCCGACCGATTGCTGCGCTGTCTGAAGGCATCGCGAGGCGTCCGACGTTTCGGTTCGGCGGCGCTTGACTTGTGCTACGTGGCCTGCGGGCGGTTTGCCGGCTATTGGGAGGAACGGTTGCAGCCGTGGGATACGGCCGCCGGGGCACTGATCGTGCGGGAGGCCGGCGGAATCACCACTGATTTTGCATGCCGACCGGTAGGAACCGATGGCCGCGAAGTTCTAGCGACCAACGGCCGCATTCATGCAGCCATGCTTAAGCTGATAGGGGGGCGAAAGCACTGATGAAAAAAGAACACGTCCGCCGCGCATCGGCCATGATCCCCCTTGGGTGTTTCGGACGCTTTCAATCCGAGGATCCCATCTGTGGCAGGCATTGTGCGATTCGAATCCTTTGCGCCATCGAGCGGGACCAAGAAATTTATTTGGAGATTTTCGAGGAACTCGGCGAATGCACTCGGCCGGCCTAACTAAATTTTCCGGATTCTAGTTTCTGGCGGAAGAATTCCACCTGCTGCTGGATGGAGCTGTCCGACTTCAGCCCTTTTTCGATACAATGAATCGAATGCAGGGCCGTAGCGTGGTAGCGGTTGAATGCCTTGCCGATGGCTTGGAGCGGAGAGTCGGTGAAGCGACGCGCCAAATATATCGCCATCTGACGCGGCCGCACGAGATGCTGCTTGCGCGAGCGTGAAACCAGATCCGCAAGGGAGAGGCTGTAATATTTGCAAACGAGTGTTTTGATCACGTCCAACGTGATCTTCTTGCGCTGGCTGACGATGTGTTTGACGACACTCTCGGCCAAGGCAAGATCGATCGGCACTCCCAAAAGAGAGGATTTGGCGGCCACACCGTTCAGGCCGCTTTCAAGTTGACGCACGTCCTCCACCAGTTCCGAGGCCAGGTAGTTGAGCACCGGCTCTGGCAGGCGGTAATCGAGCAAGCTGGCTTTCTTCTGCAGAATGCGCACACGAGTGCGGTAGTTCGGCGGCTCGATGGCGGAGATCAGCCCACAGGAGAAGCGCGACCGCAGCTTCTCGTGCAGCTTAGGAATGTCCGATGGCAGGCAGCTGCTTGAAAAAATGATGCGCTTGCCGGCCTCGTAAAGCGTGTCCAGGGTCATCGCCAGCTCGATCTGCGTGCGCTCCTTTCCGCTCAAGTAGTGCACATCCTCTATCAACAGAACATCGCAGTTCTGACGGTATTTGGTCTTGAATTTGTCGATCGCATCGTGACGATAGGCCTGAACCATCTCGTTGCTGAAATCTTCGGCGGTCATGTAATAGACCCGCTCATCCGGAGCCTGGTCCAGGATGTAGTGGCCGATCGCCTGGGACAGGTGACTTTTTCCGAGACCCGTTCCGGAGAGCAGAAAAAGGGCTGGCTGGCGGCATTCTCGCCGCGTGGCCAGAGAAAGCGAGGCCGAATAGGCGAAATCGTTGCTGGCACCCACAACGAAGTGGTCGAACGTAAAGTCCCTCCGCAGCAGACGGCCGTTGTGGGGACGGATGGTTTCACTGGGCAGGGGCAACTGCAGGTGGGCTTCGGAGTTGAGCCGGTGTCCATTACGCCGGCCGGCCACATGGTAACTGACGCGGCTGGCAACATCCCCCAGAACTCGCCGCAGCTCGGCCTCGATCGCCGCTCCGAAGTGATCCTGCACCCGCTTCCGGGAGAATGCGTTGGGGCAGGTAATCACCCAATCGTCATCGTCGTCGCGGTGCAGCTCAAGCGGCTCAATCCACATCCGAAAGCTATGCGCCGGGACCCGCCTCTTGAGACTTGCCTTGATGTCTTTCCACGTTTTGTCCATCGATTTTTCAGTGCTGTCGTGAGTGGCCGTAGCCCCAAGGATGCAGTGAAGGAATCAGAGAGTGGCGGAGGCCCCGCGCTCCGTGAGTGATGCTCAGCATCAATGAGGCAGCGTTTTAAGCAATGGGCCGCGTAAAGTCAAACCTGAATTTCTGGCGTTTGCGCCCCCCGGGCCTCTGGTTATGAACAATTTATATCTGTTTGTTATCATGATTTTAATTTCAGACGGCAGCGAATCTTGGCCGAATGAGAACCTTCCCGGAGATTGTTGGATTTGCAAACAATTTCGGGGAATCCAATCCTTTCGGAGTTGGACCCTATCTGAAGACATCTTCTGATTTCTTATTTTATCTATCATTTTCTACGATTTTTGAATTATTGGGCGCGAAAAGAGCCACTGTGCGACACGTTTACCGCCGGAGCCAAGGCGTTGCCCTAAAAAGCGCGCTGGGATTTGCGCTGCGCCGGCGGAGCAGGCCTCCAGACGAGCGCCTATCTTTGAAAAACCGACTGAAATTAATGCAATAATGTGATAAATAGAACCGGTTGAACGGCAAAGCCACAGAGCCAGCGGGTTCGCGTCGGTGCGATCCCTCCAAAGCGTTATGGGTCAAGAGCTGGCGAAGACGGCACCTGGTGCGATTCTTGGTTATCGCGGGTCTAAGGGAATTATGGACGATTTTTTCAAATCATTCCGCATGGTCCCGGAAGAGGCCCTGCGGACGGATTCAGGAAACTTGAGCGATGACACCAAACGAAGCGATCATCATCCGCGGGGCACGCCAGCATAACCTGAAAAACATCGATCTGGAAATCCCCCGCAACCAACTGACAGTAATCACCGGGCTTTCTGGGTCAGGGAAATCCACCCTGGCCTTCGACACTCTCTATGCCGAGGGGCAGCGCCGATATGTCGAATCGCTCTCCGCCTACGCCCGCCAGTTTCTCGAGCGTCTGGAAAAACCGGAGGTCGATTTGATTGAAGGGTTGTCGCCGGCCATCTCGATCGAACAAAAAACGGCCAGCCACAACCCGCGGTCGACGGTCGGCACCGTGACCGAAATCTACGACTACCTGCGCCTGCTCTACGCCCGGGTCGGTCAGCCCCACTGCCCGCGCTGCCGCCAGCCGATTACCTCTTGGACCATCGATCAGATGGTCAACCGGGTGATGTCCGTAAATGAAGGTCGCCGCATCATCATCATGGCGCCGCTCGCCGCCGCGGGAAAAGGGTCTTGCGCCGCCCTGCTCAAGCGCCTTAAAAAGGAAGGGTTTGCACGCGTCAGGATCGATGGGGCCATTCTGGATCTTGATGAAGTGGACACGGTCATCGCCGGTCAGCCCCGCCGCATCGATGTGGTGGTGGATCGCCTCGTGATCAAGCCTTCCATTCGCAACCGGCTCAGCGATTCGCTGGAATTGGCGCTGGCTCGCGGCAACGGCAACATCCTGGTCGACGTCGTCGACGGGGAGCCTATCCAGTTCAATGAGGCGTCAGCGTGCCCCGCCTGCGGCATCCGGCACCCGGAACTCACGCCGGCCAGTTTTTCTTTTAACTCACCCCATGGTGCCTGCCCGAAGTGCGGCGGTCTCGGGTCTACGACGGAATTTGAGCCCGATCTGATTGTCCCTCAGCCGCACCTATCTCTGCGCGAAGGAGCGGTGGCCGCATGGGCGAGGCGCACCAGCGGGCATTTTATCGACTTCCTGGAGGCGTTGACCGCCCATTACGGGGCCACCATCTACACCCCTTTCGCCGATCTGCCCGAGTCCTTTCGGCGCGTGCTCCTGCACGGCTCAGGAGAAGAATCCATCACGTATATCTTCGAGCGGGGTTCCACGCGCGTACGGTATCAGCGCCCCTTTGAGGGAATCATTCCGAATCTTGCACGCCGCTACCGGGAAACGCATTCCGATGCGGTGCGCGAGGACATCAAGCGTTTTATGCGGTTCAAACCCTGCCCGGAGTGTGACGGCGCCAAGCTCAACCCCGTCAGCCGCGCCGTCACGCTGCAGGGCGTGAGCATCTCGGATCTCGGAGCCATGACCATCGCCCAGGCGCGCCGTTTCTGCACGGGCATCGCCCTCGATGGCCAGCGGCGGCGGATCGCCCACCGGCTTCTGGCGGAAATCACCGATCGTCTCGGGTTTTTGGAAGACGTCGGCCTCGCCTATCTCACCCTGGACCGATCCGCTCAAACGCTCTCCGGAGGCGAGAGCCAACGCATCCGGCTGGCGACTCAAATCGGCTCCAAGCTGACCGGCGTGCTTTACGTTCTTGATGAACCCAGCATCGGATTGCACCCGCGAGACCACCGCCGCCTGCTGGACACGCTCCTGCGACTGCGTGACCTGGGCAACACCGTGCTGGTCGTCGAGCATGACGAAGACACCATCCGGACGGCCGATTACATCGTCGACATGGGCCCCGGCGCCGGCATACACGGCGGCCACGTAGTCTTCGCCGGCCCCCCGGCGGATCTCATGAAAAGCCCGGCCTCGCTGACCGGCCAATACCTCTCGGGACGCACGGCGATCGAGATCCCGACCCGCCGCCGTGCGGGCTCCGGTGCCCGAATCGTCCTGGAAGGCGCCTCTCAGAACAACTTGAAAGACATCTCCGTTGAGTTTCCGCTGGGCTGTCTGATCGGCGTCACGGGAGTCTCGGGATCGGGAAAATCCTCTTTGGTGTGTGAAACCCTTTACCCGGCCGTTTTTCAACAACTGTACCGGTCCCGTATGACCGCCGGCTGCCACCGGCGGCTGGGTGGCATTGAACACCTCAGCCAGGTGATCCATATCGATCAATCACCCATCGGCCGCACGCCGCGTTCCAATCCCGGCACCTACACCGGGCTCTTCAGTTTCATCCGCGAGCGGTTCGCCCGTACCCCGGAGGCCCGCCTGCGCGGCTACAAGGCCGGTCGTTTCAGTTTCAATGTCAAGGGCGGGCGCTGCGAGGCCTGCCAGGGAGACGGGACCCTGCGGATTGAAATGCATTTTCTGCCGGATGTCTATGTGGCCTGCGACGTATGTGCGGGGCGACGGTACAATCGAGAAACTCTGGAAGTCCGGTACAAGGGCCGATCCATCGCCGATGTGCTCGACATGACGGTGGATCAAGGCATAGAGTTTTTTGGGCGCATCGGCCCCATCCGCGAAAAACTGCGGACGCTTTCCGAAGTGGGGCTCGGGTACGTACCCATCGGGCAGGCGGCAACCACCCTTTCAGGCGGAGAAGCCCAGCGCGTCAAGCTCTCGCGCGAACTCAGCCGAAAGGGCACCGGCCGGAGCTTGTATGTTCTGGACGAGCCGACCACGGGCTTGCATGCGGACGACATCCGCCGGCTGCTGGCCGTTCTGAACCAGCTCGTGGACGCCGGCAACACGGTGGTCGTCATCGAGCACCACCTGGACGTGATCAAAACGGCCGATTATCTTATCGACCTGGGCCCCGGCGCCGGTGAGGACGGCGGACACCTGGTCGGATGCGGGACGCCCGAGACCCTGGCCGCCAACCCGCGCTCATGGACCGGACAATATCTGAAACCATTGCTGGCGATGGGCGCCATGCGGACTTCGAGCGGCACAACCGCCAACGGCTGAAGATGGTGAATTCAAGATGAAAAAAGCCCGCGGGGAGCTCTCCGCGGGCTTTGCGCTGCAAAAAAACGATTACTTCATGAACAGCTTGGCAATCGCCGTGGCTTGGGGATGCGCGAAGATGAGGATCAGGGCGACGACCAGCGCATAAATACAAAGCGACTCGATCAGGGCCAAACCGATCAACATGGTCACGGTGACCTTACCGGAGGACTCCGGGTTCCGGGCAATGCCCTCGACCGCGGACCTCAGGCCGAGGCCCTGGGCAATGCCGCACCCGAAGGCGGCGATCGCGATTCCAAACCCGGCGGCAGTCACACAGGCGATGAAGAACTCCAATGCTTTGGCTTCCATACGTTTGTCTTCCTCCTTTAGATTGGTATGTGATGGGCTTCTTCCATGATCCCATGATGCGCGAGTCAACCGCAGGCACAGATCCGCAGGGATCAGTGCGCATGCTCCATAGCGCCGCTGAAATACATGATCGACAGCAAAAAGAACACAAAGGCTTGAACAAACGACACGAAGATCCCCATCGCCATGATCGGCAGCGGAGCGAAAAAAGCGCCCGCCAACACGAACAGGATCATGAGAACCAGTTCATGGCCCATCATGTTTCCGAAAAGCCGGAAGGACAGCGACATGATACGGGCCAGATGGCCGATCAGTTCGATCGGAAAGATGATGGGAATCATCCACCAGATGGGGCCCAGAAAATGCTTGATGTACTTGACGCCGTGGTACTTCAGCCCGATGAAGTGCGTGAACGTGAAGGACACCAGCGCGCAGGAAAGCGTGGTGTTGATGCTGGCGGTCGGTGGAAAAAATCCCGGAATGAGGCCGATCAAGTTGCAGGTGACAATGTAGAGGAAAATGCTGCCGACCAGCGGAAAGAACCAGCGACCTTCCTCGCCGGTCACGTCCACCATGAACTCTTCCATTCCCGAGACCACCACCTCGAAGAAGTTTTGAGCCTTGCCGGGGACGAGGCTGATCTTGCGACCGCCCAAATAGGCCAGAACGATCAAGATCAGGAGGACGAGCCAGGAATATACCACATGGGGATAGGCATTCGCGAAATGACCAAGACCAAAGAGCTCGAAAACCTTGGGCAGAAACAGATAAGGGTGTTCCATCCTTAGACCGCCTCCTTAAATATGATTTTTTTCACTTCACGAATGGTCGCCAGGATGATGCTCACCACCACGACCGAAAGGCCGATGACAAGCCCTAGCGGATTCACCACACCTCCGGCGATCAGCAGAAAGATGACAAAGGCACTGGCCAGAAAGCGCAGATAATATTTGGCGATCACCGCGTTGTGCGACGCCAGATGGGGTGGTGTCAGCGCCCGTCGAAGGGTTTTGGCCAGCAGGTAGAAGTTGATGGTGACGATCAACCCTCCGCAAAGAATACCCAAGGCAAAATCCAACGGTGCCACCGCAATTCCCGCCGCCGTCGCCCCGGTCAGGATGATCCAATTGGCGCGGGTGACGAAATTCAATATGCGTTGTTGAATCTGCACGGCGTCGGCACGAATCAACCCGTTCGCATGCGGCTCAGAGGTTGCGGCTCTTTCGAATCGCATGCCCGATGTTACGAAACCCGGCGGCGATGCCCAGAACCAAGAAGATCAACAGGCACCAGGGGGCGCTATCTAACCGCCGATCCAAGTAGACCCCGACGACAAGCCCGATGACAATCGAGAGCGCCACGGAGAAGCCGATACTGCTGTAATACGCCAGATCCCGCCACGCCCGTCTGGTCTCACGCTTCATAAATCTGGAGTCTCATCGGCGAGCTGCCGCCGGAAAGGAACGACTGCACCTAACATATCGTCTCTAGCAAGTCAACGCCAAACTTAAATTTCTCCCAATCCTTATCCGGCGGCGGGGGGTTGGAAAAAGATCAGGATGACGGAAAATTTACAGCACAATCTCCTCGGCGTCGAACACCGGTCCGTCCATGCAGGCGTGCAGGAAGCGCGTTTCGTCCCTCTGACCTTTGACCGCGCAGCCGAGGCACGCCCCCATCCCGCAAGCCATCATGGTCTCAATGGAGACCTGGCAGCGAATGCAATGCTGGCGAACGATGCCCAGAACGCAAGTCAGCATCTCCCTGGGCCCGCACGCCAGGACCAAATCCGGAGGCGCCCGGCGGATGGCTTCCGCTAGCGGGGCCGTCACCAGGCAATGATCCCCGCAGGTGCCGTCGTCAGTGGTCGGCACAACGGCGATGCCCAGGCGCTCGAAATCTTCGGTGCATAGAAGGTCGTCACGGCTGCGCCCTCCCAGAAACAACCGACATTCAAGCGGCGAATCATGGCGGCTCAGATGCTCGGCGAAAAACAGCAGCGGTGCCACTCCCACTCCTCCCGCCGCCAAATACAACCGGCGGGTTCCGGGAGGCAGAACAAACGCGCTTCCCAGCGGCCCGAGCAGGCTGACGGACTGCCCCGCCGTCACCCGTGACAACTGCTGCGTCGCCGGCCCGACCATTTTGTAGAGCAGTTCGATCCCGCCCGAAGACCCCTCGGGATCAATCTGTCGATGAATGGAGAACGGCCTCCGAAGGAGGGGATGCAGGGTTTCCGGAAACCCTAGCATCACGAATTGGCCGGGTTTGGATCGCACGAAGGCCCTCCCGCAGGAAAGGCCGATGCGGCCATAGGACGAGCCGAGCTTCGCGTTATACAGCACCATGGCTGCCGTCTGGATCATATTTTCAATCCGATCACCGCCGGGAACCGTCCGGTCCTTTTTTCGCCGCGGTAGGAAAAGAACCGGTCGGGGTGACAGCGCGTGCACAGCCGACTGATCTCAATGTGATCGTCGCGCACGCCGACGGCCGTGAGCTGATCACGCGTCATGGACCAGAAATCGAAATAAACCGAGTCGCGCCGGTAGCTCCAAAGCCAGGGAGGAATTTCCCTGCGATAGTTGACGAACTCGGCGCAGCAAGGCCCCAGCGACGGACCGACGCCTACCAGGAGGTCCTTCGCCGCACAGCCGAAACCGCTGCGCAGAGCCTCCACCGTGCGGCCGAGCACGTTGGCCACACTGCCGCGCCAGCCGCAATGAACATTGGCCACCACGCGACGGACAGGATCGTACATCAGGATCGGCTGGCAATCGGCCACCTGCACCACCAGAAATTTTCCCGCCCGATCCGTTATCAGAACGTCGGCTTCCGGGGGGTCCGCGCCATCGTTGGCCGGCCGGTCAGCGATGACCCGCAGGCCATAACCGTGCACTTGGCGCATGAAAACAAGCTCGGCGGCATTCAAAGCGCCGGCCACCAGGTCCCGGTTGCGCGCCACCTGCTTCACCTCGTCGCCGACCGCGAAACTGACATTCAAACGGTCGAAGGGCGCGTCGCTGAAGCCGCGCGTCCTCAAAAAAATAGCGTGGCCGACATCGTTGCACGCCGATAGCTGCTCGAACTGGCAGTAGTCGACCCCATCGTCGTTTCTAAATATCACCGCAGGCGATTTCCCTTGAAGAACCGCACCAAGCGATCCGAGTTCAACCCCGTCATCAGCCGGCCGGCAGAACGGCTCTTAGGTCACCCGCGCCAGTGCCAGCACATCCACCCGTGCCGCGCCGTTGGCCAGAAGCTCCCGGGCGCACTCCCCGGCAGTCGCCCCCGTCGTGATGACGTCGTCCACCAAGACGACATGTCGGCCGTGCACCTGCTCCGGATGTCGGACGGCGAAAACGCCGCGGATGTTGGACTCGCGTTCACGCCGGCTGAGGCCCGCCTGCGAAACGGCCGTTCTTGTGCGCACCAACACATCAGGGGCAAGCGGAGGTACCGCCGCCCGGTGTGAGTGCTTTTTCCATTCTCGCAGCAGGAGATCCGACTGGTTGAAGCCCCGCCCCCGCAGGCGCTGGCGGTGCAGCGGCACCGGCAGGACCAGATCGACCGGCTCATCCCGCCAGTACCGGCAGAAGGTCCGCCATAAAAAAAATCCTAAGGGCCCGGCCAGTCGCGTCTTTCCTCTATACTTGAAACAGTGGATGACATCAACCAGCGACCGGTCATAGGCAAACGCGGCGCGCGCCATATGGAAGTGGGGTGCCTGTTCCAGGCACCGACCGCAGAGGTGGTCCGGACCCACACGGCTCTTGAACATGACGCCGCAGCGGAGGCAGAACGGGGGCTCCAGCGGTGTCACCGCCGACAGGCAATCTCTGCAGAAGTATGGGCGCAGTAGCTCTCCGTCCGCTTGCACGAGATCTGGCGCAGGGCCCTCGCCTCCCGCAGCGGGCAGCAGCCGGTGGCACTGCAGGCACCGGGCCGGGAATACGGCCGCGCGCAACGCCTCCAGCGCGGCGGCGACCCGCCGCCGCAGCGGGCGGTTATGCGCCGCCGCGCTGACCATCGGTCTCGGCAGCCCCGGGCCGCTGACGGTCGACCTCGCGCTGGCGACGAATCTCGTAAAGGGCGACCGCGGCGGCGGCTGAGGCGTTCAAAGAGTCTATCGGGCCTGACTGCGGAATCGACACCACCAGGTCGCAGGCCTTGCGGACCAGCGTCCGCATGCCACGCGCTTCGCCTCCGATCACCAGCGCCAGCGGCATCGTCAGATCGGCACGGAACACGGTGAGAGCGGCCAGTCGATCCAATCCCGCCACCCAGCGCCCCCTGGCTTTTAATAGGCCGAGACTGCGGGCCAGGTTAGTCACTTGAACCAGACGGATGTGCTCGAGCGCTCCTGCTGAAATCTTCGATACGGCCGGTGTCGGCGGAGCGGAGCGGTCCTTGGGTATGAGAACCGCTGCGGCCCCGGCGCAAAGCGCAGACCGCACGATCGCGCCGAGGTTGTGAGGATCCATGATGCAGTCCAGCACGAGGATCGGTCCGGATGCTTCCGGTTCGACCGCATCCATGACACGGGCCAGATCCACGAGCGGATACGGGGATGCCCGCAGCGCCACGGCTTGGTGAGCGGCGCATCCGGCCATCAAATCCAGTTGAGCGGCGGACAGCGCCCGAACGACGACTCCCCGCGCTTCGGCCATATTCAAAAGGCCCTTCAGCCGAGTCGATTCGGTGCGACTCCGCTCGACATAGAGCTCAAGCAGCTCCCGTCGGCCTGCCGATAGGGCTTCCTTTACCGCGTGGAAGCCATAAAGTATTTCAGTTTTCACAAGCGCTACGATAGGAATTTAAGATCGCAACCAGTTCCTCGATGGCCGCATTCAGATTATCATTGACGATAACATGGCCATACCTGTCGCTGTGCTCCATTTCACGCCGAGCGTTGCGCAGCCGCACGTCAATGGCTTCCGGACGGTCCGTGCCCCGCGTCCGCAGCCGCTGTTCCAAGACTTCCAGGGAGGGCGGCAGAATGAAGATGGTCACGCTCTCCGGAAAGCGACGGCAGATCTGCTGCGCCCCTTGAACGTCGATGTCCAGCAGCACATCGCGCCCGGCGGCCCGAGCCCGTTCCAGAACCAGCGCGGAGGTTCCATAGTAGTGGCCGTGAACCCGGGCCCACTCCACCCAACGGCCCTCCCGGATGCCGGCCTCGAACTCGTCCGGGGAGATGAACATATAATCGTGGCCGTTCCGCTCTCCTGGTCGCGGCGGGCGGGTGGTAAAGGAAACCGAGTAGCTTAGATCGGGCAATCGGCTTAACGCCGCTTGGCGCAAGGTCGTCTTGCCAGCGCCGGAGGGCGCTGAAATAATGAAAAGACGACCTTCCCGGCAGGACGGCGGCAGGGGCAATCCGCCGGTTGGCGGCGTCATAGGGCGGGTTCGGTCCATCGCGAATCAGTGGGCATGCGCTTCATGGCTCGCCTAAAGCAGCTGCCGGGCGGCCGAAGGCTCGCCGGCGTCCTTGAGGACCGCAAAGCGTTGCGAGATCGTTTCCGCCTGAATGGCGGAAAGCACGACATGGTTGCTGTCCAGGATAATTATGGATCGGGTTCGGCGGCCATAGGTGGCATCGATCAGCCGTCGATCTTCACGCGCCTCGTCTTTCAACCGTTTCATCGGCGAGGAGTTCGGGGAAACGATCGCCACCACCCGATCTGAGACCACCGTGCTACCGAATCCGATGTTGAGCAGGGTTTGGTCCATCGATCCTCCAAGGGCACCCGCCAGACGTCCTGCCTCTCGGGGCTGCTGTCGCCGACGGGGGAAAAGTCATTCGACGTTCTGAACCTGTTCCCGGATTTTTTCCAATTCGGTTTTCACCGCAACAATCTCATGGGCGGCCGCGGCGTTCCCGATCTTGGATCCCATCGTATTGAACTCACGATTGAGCTCCTGCAGCAGAAAGTTCAGCTTGCGTCCCCCAGCCTCCGCGGCGTCCATGATCGTTCGGAACTGCTGCAGGTGACTTCTGGTCCGCACGATTTCCTCCGATATGTCGCAGCGGTCCGCCAGCAAGGCAGCCTCCTGAGCGAGCCGCGCCGAGTCAATCTCGACCCGCCCTTGGGTTAAAACCGATAGGCGGTCCTTTAGGCGTTCCAAATAGGCAGCGGGCAAGCCCTCTGCGTGCCGGCCGATTTCAATTAAAGCACCTTCGATGACGGTCAGCCGCTGGCTGAGATCCAAGGCCAGTGCATGGCCCTCGGTCGTGCGCATGCCGTCAAGGTCCTGCAAGGCCCTGAGCATGACCCCTTCGAGCAGCGATCCCGCAGCGGCAAGGTCGGCCTCTGGCTGAACCGTCTTAAGAAGGCCTCCGGCCCCCACTACCAGCTCAAGCGTGAGCGGGCCCGGCAGGCCCAACTCGGTCTTGACTTGCTCCAGCGCACTCCGCACCGCCCGCGCACGAGCCATGTCTGCCTCCACAGACCCAAGGGTTGTGGCGGCATCTTCAATGTGAATTCTGGCCTCCACGCGCCCCCGTGTCAACCGGGCGGCGATCAGAGACCTGACTGGCTCTTCCAGGTCGGCATAGCCCGGCGGCAGCCTGACCGCCATGTCCAGGTGACGGCTGTTGTAAGTACGGATTTCAACAGACAAGGACCAGCTGCCAACCGCCGCAGCCGCGGAAGCAAATCCCGTCATGCTTTTAATCATCAGCGCGCGCTCCTCCGTTGCTGATTGCAGGGGCCTCCGCTTGGATGTCCAGCGCGTATTTGCCACGCACGGTGAGCAGAAAGCGCCGCAGCGGCAGATCGGCGTAGTCGGGATACGTCCAGGGCAGCGCCTGGAATGCTCCTCGACGATAAATCAGCGCCAAGTCGGCGAAAATGCCCTGCCCGAGGTAGATCCGATGGCTGAAATTTTTTCCGGTAGCCAGCACAAAGCGTTCGTGCAACAGGTAGCCGGGGTCAATGTTGACTCTGCGCCGCCCGTCCACCGCATAGGCCTGCTCGATCGCATTGGTGGCCAATTTGATCTCCGGAAGCCGTTCCTGAGCGATCATCGTCCGGAACGCCAGCACGCGCCGGAACAAATCAGCGCCCATCTCCTTCGCATAGTAAGTCGTATAGTTGAAGGGCATCCACGCACTCACAAGCTCCAGGCGCCCGAAAGCGGCCTCAAGTTCCGCAGCCAAGTGCGTGAAGAGGTCTTTGCGAGCCAAAAACAAGCCAATAACCAGTTTGGCGGGCAGAGGCGGGTGGGGAACGCTCATGCGCAAGTCGATGAAGACCGGTGATCAGTTCTCCACAAAGGGCTTGGCCTCTTCGATCAGCATGATGGGGATGTCGTCGCGGATCTCGTAAACCAGCCGGCAACGGTCGCAAGCCAAGCCGTCTTGAGCAGGGGTTAATCGTACCTCCCCCTTACATCGCGGACAAGCAATAATTTCCAATAATTCTGGGTGGATCGGCATAAAACATCCCTCTCTAACTGGAACGATTGACCATATCGTCACGAGCTCGGCCTTCCGCCGCTTGAGATGGCCCGTTCAGGCACTTTCGGCGCCATCGCCAAAGGAGGCCATCAACTCGGCCTCGGCCACCAGCTTCTCATTTACCAAGGCCCGGCCCGCCATCTTAGCGACTTTCGACCGCATTTTCAAAACCCGTGCCTCCAGGAAGAGTTGGTCCCCAGGCACGACGGGCCGACGAAAGCGGACGTGATCCATCCCCATGAAATAGATGATCGCGCCCGGCTGCTCCGCCCCGCGGCTCTCACTGGCCAGAACGCCGCCGGCTTGGGCCATGGCCTCTATGATCAGTACCCCCGGCATGACCGGCTGGGAGGGAAAATGCCCTTGAAAAAACGGTTCGTTTATGGTCACGTTCTTTAACGCGACGATAGACTCGCCCGGCACGATGGTGATGATCCGGTCGATCAAGAGAAACGGATAGCGGTGCGGCAGCCGCCGCATGATGGCAAGGACGTCCAGGGTAGTTCCCATCGGATCCCTCCGTGGCAAGTGAGCAGCGTGTTATCGTCATTCGTCCGTCGGCCGCCCGGGGATTTAGGGACTGCTCTTTTTTCCGGACTTGGCGTTCAGATCCTGGATCAGCCGGTTGGTGATGTCCATGGCCGGCTGGGAGTAAAGCACCCCGATGTTGCTGACGATCAGGGTATACCCTTCCTTCTTTCCGATTTCCGCCACCAGGTCGCTGATGTCCTTTTGCAACTGACCCATGAAGCGGCGCTCGAGTTCCTGTAAATCGCTGCGGTATTTCTTCTGCAGCGCCTGAAGATCACTGGCTTTGATCCGGAGCTCCCGTTCCTTGTCCTCGCGTGTTTCCTTGCTCATCACCATGGCTTCGCGCTGCAGGCGCTTCTCGAGTTCCTGAAGATCGTTTCCTTTTTGTTTCAGATCCGCCTCCAGTTTGTCCTTCTGGGTCTTGAGTTCGTTTTGGGCGGCTTTGCCGGCGACGGAGGTCTCCAGCACGGTCTGCAGGTTGACAACGGCGATCTTGGGAGCGTCGGCGCCGAGTGCCGGGCTGCCTCCCGTGACACTCAAGATGGCGACCGCCATCACGGTTAAGGCTGTGGTGAACCGCATTCCAGTTTCCTTTCACATTTGGAAGTTAAACGTTTCCCGCCATCGACCACCCGACAGATACGTCATTGCTCAATCGCCCCATGCTCCCGTCAAAACGCGGAGGCCATGGAAAATTCAAACCCTCCGCTGCTCGAATCGCCACTTTTCGGGTCGAGCACGAAGCCATAGGCCAGGCGGATCGGTCCGATCGGGGACAGCCACCGAATCTCCGGACCGGCGCTTTCCCTCAGTTTGTTGAAATCCCAGCTCTCATCCTCGCTATAGACCGCACCGGTGTCGAAGAAAAGGATCCCGTAGACACCGGCCTCCTCCACCAGCGGGAACTTGATTTCGAAGTTGCCTTGGACGAACTTTTCCCCCCCGACCGGTGAGCCGTCCTCCTTTGGGGCAAGGTCGTCGCGATCGAAGCCCCGCAAGGTATTGATGCCGCCGAGATAGAACTTTTCATAGTCCGGCAGGTCCCAGTTCGGAAGCTTATGCACGTAGCCCGCCCGGCCGTGGGCCACCCCCACCAGCTTCCAGACCAGCGGGAAGTACCATCCGGTATCGCCGATGATCTTGTTGAAACCGACATTCCCGCCGATTCCCGCGAATTCGTAATCGAGGCTGCTGATAGAGCCCTCTTTGGCGTTGAATAAGCTGTCACGCGAATCGTACTTGACCATCGGGCTGATGCTGCTCTTGGTGTGGAACCCCTCATCCTTCTGGATCGACAGCGCCGCGGTTTCGTCGACGTTGCGGATGTCGGTGAAGTCCAGATTGTAGGTGAGATAGCCACGGACAAAATCAAAAAGCGGATAGCCCAACTTGAGTTTGCCGCCGATGCTGTCCTTGTCGTACTCGTCGAACTCGTAATCCCACTTGTAGGCCTCGGCACCGGCCGAAAGCGGTATATCAAACAGCCAGGGTTCCGTAAAGCTCAAGACGTATTTCTGGGTCTTGGATCCCAGCTGACCGCGCAGGGAAAGCGTCTGGCCGCGGCCGAACAGGTTGCGTTCGGCGATCGAAGCGGTGACAAAGGCATTTTCTTCGCTGCCATAGCCCGCACCGAAGGTGAAAGCACCCGTGCTCTTCTCGGTCACATCGACGTTCATCTTCATGCGGTCGTCGCTGCTGCCTTTGGCGGTGTCGACCTTGACGTTTTGAAAATAGTCGAGCCGGTTCAGATTGCGGATGCCGCGCTTGAGCCGCTGGCCGCCGTAAAGCTCCTCCTCGTAGACGCGCAGCTCGCGGCGGATCACCTTATCGCGGGTCTTGGTATTGCCGCTGATTTGGATACGCTCGAAATAGACCTGCTTGCCCCGGTCGACCTGGAAGGTAATATTGGCCACCAGTTTTTCACTGTCCTGATCCACCTTGGGAGAGACATCCGCGTAGGCATATCCTTCGCCGGTGTAAATGTCGGTCAGAGCAATCACGTCGCTGCGCAAGGTTTCACGATTGTAGAACGTCTCCTTGGCAATCTTGATCTTCTTCATCAGCTCATCCTTGGGCAGAATCAGATCTCCGCTGAAGTCCACCTTGCCCACCTTGAAACGCGGTCCTTCGCTGATCTTGAACGTGATGACGATGCCGTCCTCCTCGAAGTCCACTTGAGGATCTCCGACGCGCGCCCGGATGTATCCGTTGTTGTGATAGAACGCGGTCAGCCGGGTGGAGTCCTGGTTCACGATTTCCTGGTTTAAATCACCGTCAGAAGTGAACCATGAGAGGATGCTTTTTTCAGAGGTGGTGATCTCCTTTTTCAGCTTGCTGTCGGTGAAAGCGGCGTTGCCTGTAAAAAGGATCTTCTTGATAAGGATCTTGCTGCCTTCATCGATCTTGTATTCCACGTCGGCCTGGTTGTTCTTTTGAGGCTGGATCTGATAGGTGACGCTGACGTTGTGGTAGTTTTTCTCCTTGTACATCTCCTCGATCCGCCGGATGTCGTTGCGGACCGTATAAATGTTTAGAATAGACCCTTTTTTCAGAGTCAGGCTCTTGCGCAAATCCTCCTCGTCGAACACCACGTTGCCTGCCAGCTGAATCGACCGCACCGTCGGCTTTTCGGTCACGGTGAATACCAGCGCGATGCCGTCCGTTCGAGGTTCGGCCTGAATCTGGACATCGTCGAAATAGCCCATCCCAAATACCGCCTTCAGGTCATCGGCCGCGTTCTTGGCGAGAAAAACATCCCCGGGCTTGGTCTTGATGACCCGACGGATGGCTTCGGCTTCAATGCGTTGGTTGCCCTGTACTTCGACATCAGTGACTCGCTGTCGTCTAAAAATCGTAAGGCCCATATCGCGCGCCACCTTTTTCACGGTGCCGGGCAGATTCTCGATCCCCTGCCCTACGGCCGAAAAAACCTTGGCCGGCCGATCTCCCGCGGAGGGGAGCAGCCGAGCGTCCAGGCTGAAATTTTGTCCGATCCACGTGAGGCTTCCTCGAACCACATAGTCGGCGCCGGTCTGGATAGCCAGCCGCGCCAAATCCGTATCCGTCTCCCCGGATTTCACCCAGACCTCAGCCGTTTCCGGCTCCAGGATGCGTGCGTTGGCGCCTTCTTCTTCAAACTGCTGCTGCATGGCCGCGGGAATCTCGTTCCGCAGATAGGCCAGCTCCGCCGGGGCATGAACGGTGAACGGCATGACGATGACCCCCGCCATCGGCTGGGCGATGGCGGGGTGAGCACACAAGAGCGTGCCGACCGCTAAGACCCACGCCAGGTGAACGGTCCGATAAACGGTTCGATTGCAGAAAAGCATGCGCATAGACTCCTGCCGCCAAATAAAAGGCATCCGATGAAGATCCGCCAACGCCGGCTGGGCGGGTTGCTACTCCCTCACGGCACCGGTGAGATTCGGCCGTCTGCCAGCGTCACCCGCCGGGACATGCGGGCGGCCAAATCCAGATTGTGCGTGACCACCACCAGCGTCATTCCTATTTCCTCATTGAGTTCGATCAACAACCGATGAACCTGCTCGCTATTGGCCCGGTCTAAATTGCCGGTGGGCTCGTCGGCGAGAAGCATAGGAGGCTTGAGCAGCAGCGCTCGCGCCAGGGCCACCCGTTGCTGCTCACCGCCGGAAAGCTTTCGGACCCGGTATCCGATGCGGTGCTTCAGCCCGACCCGCACCAAAATCTTGTTAGCGGCCTCGGCCGCTCTCGGTTTGCTCCAGCCCTGAATGAGGGCCGGCATCATGGTGTTTTCCAGTGCGCTGAACTCGGGCAACAGATGATGGAACTGAAACACGAACCCGATGCATTCATTCCGGAATTTCGCCAGTCGCTCCTCCGGGTAATCGAAAAGGCTTTCATGGTTGAATCGCAGATGGCCGCTGTCGGGCCGATCGAGGGTGCCGAGGATGTGCAGCAGAGTGGACTTTCCGATCCCGGAGGCGCCAATGATGGCGATGGTCTCGCCCGGCTGCAAGTCCAAGTCGAGATCCCGCAGCACGTCCACGACGGCGCCCCCGTTCCGAAACTGTTTGCACAGCCCGCAAGCATTGATGAAGGCGGAGCCAGGCGGCGGCCCCTGCCGGTCTTCTTCCAAGAACGGCCGGTCTTCAGCCATAACGGATCGCCTCCACCGGATCCAATTTGGCCGCCTGACGAGCCGGATATATCGTCGCCAAAAAACAGATCCCCAACGCGGCGGCCACGATGCAGGCCACGTCCAGCGCCTCCATTTTTACCGGCAGCTGGGTCGTAAAGTAGTAAATGTCACCGGTCAGTTCATGGATGTTGTAGCGCTGGAGCAGGCTGCACAGAACCACGCCGAGCACGAGCCCCAAGCCGGTGCCGATCGCACCGATCACCATTCCGTTGAAGACGAAGATTTTCCGGATGCTGCGGTTGGTGGCGCCCATGGCCTTGAGGATGGCGATGTCCTTGGTCTTGCCCATCACCATCATAATGAGCGAGCTGGCGATGTTAAATGCCGCCACCAGAACAATCAGCGTCAGGATGATGAACATCACGCGTCGTTCCAGCTTGAGGGCTTTAAAGAGGTTGCGGTTCATCTGCATCCAATCCCGGGCGTAATAGGCGCTGCCCAGCTGCGCTACGATGGCGTCGGCCACCGCGCGGGCCTGGTAGATGTCGTCGACTCGCACCTCGACCCCGGTCACCGAATCGCCCATGCGCAGCAGGCGCTGGGCGTCGTGGAGGTGGATGTAGGCGAAGGTCTGGTCGAACTCGTACATCCCGGATTCGAAGTAGCTGCTAACACGAAAGGGTTTCATGGCCGGCACATGGCCGGTGGGCGCGAGCATGCCGCGCGGGGAGATGAGCTGAACCACATCCCCCGGCACGACTCCAAGGTTCTTGGCCAGTTCGCGGCCGAGGACGATTCCGGGCGGAGCGGTACCGGTCGGCTCCGGGCCTGCGGCAGGGGCGGTTTCGGGCAGCTTTACGTGCTCGAGCGTTTTTAAAACGCCACCGATGGTGGCTGGGTCGATCCCCCGTAAAACGGCGCCGGTGGTGTTGGCCGCCGTCCGCAGCATGACCTGGCTGTAAATGAACGGCGTGGAGGCCGCCACTCCCGGCACCGACTCGACCTGGTGCATCACTTCCCGGTATGCGTCGAACGGACCGTTGTAGCGCAGGAGAACGACGTTGGCCTGCCCGCCAAGAATGCGCGCTTTGAGGTCGGCTTCAAACCCGGCCATCACCGCGATGACCACGATCAATGCCATGACCCCCACCGAAACGCCCGCAATCGACAGGTAGGTGATGAGCGAAATGAACGCCTGCTTCTGCTTGGCCCTCAAATACCGGCCGCCAATGAACAGTTCAAACGACATAATATCTTTTCAAGCCACCCCACAGAGTTCGCCCCCGACGATGACGCAGGCGACGTTTAGCCGATCTCGATTGGTTCTTATTTCGGGTGTGTCTGTCCATCTCTGCCGATGGCCGTGCCCAAAGCCCAAGTTCAAGGCGCGCGAAGCTCGCAACGCGAGGCGTACTTATCGCACGCCGCAGCGGCTGCGGGCTGAGGCGCAACGTGGAAATTGGGCTTTCGGCGCGGCCATCATTCGCGCGGCTTCATGTGCGGGAACAGGATCACTTCCCGGATCGACGGTGCATCGGTCAACAGCATGGCGAGGCGATCGATGCCGACCCCTTCCCCGGCCGTGGGCGGCATCCCGTATTCCAAGGCTTCGACGTAATCCTCATCCATCCAGTGGGCTTCGGCGTCTCCGGCCTCCCGCTCGTTCACCTGCTGAAGGAACCGCGCCCGCTGGTCCACCGGATCGTTCAGCTCGGAGAACCCGTTGGCGATCTCACGGCCTCCGATGAACAGTTCAAAGCGCTCCGTCAGCTCGGGCACCTGATCGTTGCGCCGCGATAGCGGCGATACTTCGGCTGGGTATCCGATGATGAACGTAGGCTGGATCAGATGGGGTTGCACCAGCGCGTCGAACAGCTTGGTGATGACCTTGCCCAGCTTGCCGGTCTTGGTGACGGTCACTTTCCGTCGCGCCGCGAACTCGAGCAGCCCCTCGCGATCGCGAAGCATTCCGCGCGGAATTTCGCCGATCTCCACCAAGGCATCGTACAGAGTAAGGCGGCGCCACCGGCCGGAGAAATCGATCTCCTGACCCTGGTAGCCCACGATCGAGGACCCTGTGACCCTCTCGGCCACGCGGGCCAACAAGGCTTCCGTATGTTCCATCAGGTCGTCGTAAGTGGCGTAAGCCTGATAGAATTCGAGCATGGTGAACTCCGGATTGTGCTGAGTGGAAACGCCTTCGTTCCGGAAATTGCGATTGATTTCGAACACGCGCTCGAAGCCGCCCACCACTAATCGTTTCAGGTAGAGCTCGGGCGCAATGCGCAGGTAAAGGTCCATGCCCAAGGCATTGTGATGGGTTTTGAAAGGGGTAGCTTCGGCCCCGCCGGGAATCGGCTGCATCATCGGTGTTTCCACCTCCAGAAACTCCCGATCGAGAAAGAAGGCGCGGATCTCCTGGATCATCCGGCTGCGACGGCGGAACACCTCCCGCACCTCGGGATTCATCAGCAGGTCGATGTAGCGCTGGCGGTAACGCTTTTCCGGATCCTTAAGTCCATGGAATTTCTCGGGCAGGGGCCGCAGCGCTTTGGTCAGAAGCTGCAGCGCATCGGCGAGCAGCGTCCATTCCCCGGTTCGAGTTTGAAACAGGGTGCCTTTCAGCCCCACGAAATCGCCGATGTCCAACTGCTTGAAAAGGGCGAAGGCCGCTTCACCGATGCGGTCTTTGCGAAGATAGGCCTGCAGCTGGCCGGAGCGGTCCCGCACCCGCACGAAAGCGGCCTTGCCAAAGTGATTGACGGCCATGAGCCGGCCGGCGATCTCGAAGAAGGGACCCTGCTCGGTCAGCGTTTCAGCCGCGGTTTGAACGACCGATAGGATCTCGCCGATGGTATGAGACGGCTTGAAATCGTTCGGATACAAACTAATTCCGCTGCGCTTCAGAGTTTCGATTTTCTCGCAACGCTTCTGAAAGATGTCGCTAAGGGTGTCCATGGTCTCCGATGGCTGATTCCGGCTTGAAATGTACGGTCAAAGCGGAAGGCACAAATGAACAAGTTTAAATTTTTTCAATAGCTTATTTGCGGAGAGCTGTCAAGAATTATAGCAGACGCGGTGGACGCCCGATGGGAGGCCGCGGTTGGGCCCAGGCCTTTCGATCGGCTGGAAGTAAACGCTGAAGATGGTTCCGCAGGCCGGCGTGCTGTCGACATCCAGCCGGCATCCATACGAATCGAGAATGCGGTGGACGATGGACAGCCCCAGACCGGTGCCGTTGGGTTTGGTGGTGAAAAAAGGATCGAAAATCGATTGGAGCGTTTCCGGTGGCATTCCGGCGCCGGTGTCGCAGACCTGCAGGCATGCCAGATGGTCTTTGGTGATGGTCAGCTCGATACGGATCTCCCCCTGCCCTTCAATGGCTTCGGCGGCATTGATCAACAGGTTCCAGAGCACTTGTTTTAGGTGGGCGGGGTCCATGGCGATCCAAATTCCGGGCTGCACTTTTTCAAAGAACGCTATCCGGCCGTCCACAGCCGCTTTTTTGCCAAAAAGCTCGGCGGTCTCGCGCACGGCTTTCTCCAGATCGACCGCTTCGGTTTTGCCGGACGGCGGCCGGGCATACAACAGAAAATTGCCTACCAATGAGCTTAACCGATCGGCTTCGCGCAGAATGATCTGCATCAAACGGTCATGATCGGGGTCGGGGCGGATATCGTCGCGCAGCAGTTCGATCGCGCCGGTGATCGATGCCAGCGGGTTTTTGATCTCATGGGCCAGGCCGGCCGCCACTTCGCCGATGGCTGCCATTTTCTCGACCCGCTTAACATGCTGCTCCATAATGCGCAACTCCCGGCGGGTGATCAAGGCCTGCTCGGACAAGAAACTGCTCAGCCAGGCCACCACGATGCATGCCATCATCATACTCAGCATCTTGTAGAGCGCCTGATCCCCTCCGTAAACCGCCGTCAGCGAGTTGCCCGGGCTGTCATACGAATTGAAAAAGCCGTAATATTCCAGGTCCACCATGAGACCGAACTGGAGGCCGCAAAGGGCGGCGATCAGTACCGTGCCGCGGCGCGGTAAAAGCAGGCTGGAGTATACGATCACCACCAGATACAGGAACGAAAAAAGGCTTGAGAAACCGCCGGTCACATGCAAGATCACGGTCACCAGGAGACTGTCGATGACGGTTTGAAGATAAGCGAGCGCCCGCAGATTTTCAACCCGCTTCAAGGCGATGGCGTAGGCCATGGAAAGGAAGAAAATGACGCCGATCAGGCCGTAGAGAAGGTTCAATGGAGACGCTTCCTGGGGTCGCGGCCGGTAGAATTCCAGAAAGGCCGTGGATCCGAGCAACAGGCAGGAAAAAAGGATCCGGGCGCCCATGAGCTTCTGGAGCCACTTCTTCAGGTCGCGTTCAGCGTTCATGGGGTTTTCTCGCGGGTGCGTTAAAAAAAGCCTAAGGACCGCCTGAGATCAGGCGGTCCTTAGGCCCTGCCGGTTTTCGGTTCTCGTAAGCAACCCACTGCGTCCGCTACTAGATGGCGCCGGCCATCTTGAAGATCGGCAGATACATCGCCACCACCAAACCGCCGATGGTCACTCCTAAAAACACCAGCATCACCGGTTCGATCAGCGCCGTCATGTTGTCCACCGCTTGGTCCACTTCCTCATCGTAAAAATCGGCGATCTTTTCTAGCATGGCATCCAGCGCGCCGGTGGATTCTCCCACCGATATCATCTGGCAGACCATGGGCGGGAACACGCCGCTTTCGTTCAGCGGATCGGCCATCGTTCGGCCTTCGGCAATACCGGAGCGCACGTTATAGATGGCCTTTTCAATGGTGCGGTTGCCGGCGGTTTTCGCAACAATGTCCAAGGCCTCCAAAATGGCTACGCCGCTGGCCAGCATGGTACCCATGGTGCGCGTAAATTTCGCCACCGCCACTTTGCGCAACAGCATCCCGAACACGGGCAGTTTCAACACCAGGGCGTCAATCATATCATGCCCCTTGTCTGTGGCGTAATATTTCTTAAACGCGATCATAAATAGGATAGACGCACCGATGATATAGAGGACTTTGGACTTCACCATGTCACTCATGGCGACGACCAATTTCGTGGGTGCCGGCAGTTCGCTGCCAAAATCGGCGAACATTTCCTCGAAAACCGGGATGACGAAGATTAGAATGACCGCCAGCACCATCACGGCAATGGCCAAAGTGACCAAGGGATAGGTCATGGCTCCCTTGACCTTCGCTTTCAGGCGGGCAGCTTTTTCCATATAAGCGGCCAACCGTCGCAGAATGGCATCCAGAATCCCGCCCGCTTCGCCTGCAGCGATCATGTTAACGAATAAATCATCGAAGTGCTTGGGAAACTTTTTGAGTGCTTCTGCCAGGGTAGCACCGCCTTCGACGGATTCCTTAACCTGCTTCAACATTTTCTTGAAGGTGGAGTTGCTCTGCTGGTTGTGCAAAATGTCCAGGCACTGGATGATCGGCAAGCCGGCGTCGATCATGGTCGAAAACTGCCTGGCAAATAGGATGACATCGCTTTGTTTGACCTTCGGCTGTAAAAAGCGGATGCTTTCGAACAAGTCCTTGGATTTTTGTTTGATTCGGCTGGGCGTTATCTTCTGCCGGAGCAGGCTGGCGCGCACGGCCTCCTCGCTCTGGGCTTCCATTTCGCCCTTTTGCACCTTGTTTAACCGGTTTTTGCCTATCCATTGGTAGACTGGCATGCGCAAATCCTCCCTGAAGGCGTTTGAATATCTATCGGCTTTGCCTTAAAAAACTTAAGCGTTTTAGGGACGGCATGCGTGGAAAGGGGGAGCCCGCTGACGCAGTCGATCGGAATCACCGCATCCAAACTAATATTTCTATTTATTTCAATTAATTAGTTTATAAATGAGCGCTTAGACCAACCGAGCGCACGGTTATTTGGCTTTCATCAGCGAATATGGTAGGCTAAAAATTCTTTATCCGACTTACCTGAACGCCTTCGCGACCATGGAACGCAAACTCAATGGATTGGACAGCGTCTTGACCCGACTCGAGGATTCCTCGAAGCTGACGGTCATCACGACCCATATCAACGCGGATTTCGACGCCTTGGCCTCGCTTCTGGCCGCTCAGAAGCTCTATCCTGAAGCGCGCGTCGTATTTCCGGGCGCTCAGGAAAAAAATTTGCGAAATTTTTTCATCAGCACGATGGTTTATCTCTTCAACATGGCGGACATCCACTCGATCGACCTCGAGCAAGTCCGACGTCTCGTTCTTGTGGACACCCGCCACATCGGCCGTATCGGTAAGCTCGCCGGACTGGTCGGTCGGCCCGATGTCGAGATCCACATCTATGACCACCACCCTGCCTCCGAAAACGATGTCCGAGGCAGCATCGAGGTCTGTGAGCCGACCGGCGCCAACGTCACGATCCTGATCGAGGCCATCCGCGTCCGAAACGTGGCGATTTCGCCCGACGAGGCCACGGTCATGTGCTTGGGATTATACGAGGACACCGGATCGTTCACCTTCTCATCCACGACCGACAGAGATTTTCTGGCCGCCGCCTTTCTGCTATCCAATGGCGCCAACCTCAACGTGGTCTCCGATCTGATTGCGCGCGAACTCAGCCCGGATCAGGTGTCCCTTCTCCACGACATGATCCAGGCGGCTGTTCGTTCGAATGTGAACGGCGTCGAGGTGGTCATGACCAGCATCGCCCTCGAGACCTACGTTCCGGACTTCGCCTTTTTGGTGCAGAAGATGGCCAAGATGGAAAACCTCGATGTCATATTTGCGCTGGCCTTGATGGAGTCCAAGATCTATATCGTGGCCCGCAGCCGGATCGACGAGGTGGATGTCGCGGCCGTTTTGAGCGGACTGGGAGGCGGCGGCCATCCCTATGCCGCAGCCGCCGCCGTCAAAGGTCAAACCTTGGCTCAGACGGAAAACCAGCTACTGGAGTTACTATACGAAAGAATCAGGGCCCGGCGCTTGGCACGACATCTGATGTCGTCTCCGGCCATCTCGATCGAACCGGAGGTTTCCTGCGAGCACGCCAACCAGATGCTGACCCGCTACAATATCAACGCACTGCTCGTCATCGAGAAAACCAACAGCCGCGCAGAGCTGCGCGGCTACATCACGCGCCAAGTGATCGAGAAGGCACTTTTCCATAAGCTCGGCGCTGTGCCGGTGCGCACCTACATGAGCACGGAGGTAGCCAGTGTCGGACCGGAGGCCGACCTGGCCGAGATCCAAAAGAAAATCATCGAAAACAAACAGCGCATTCTGCCGGTGATGGAGGGCGAGCACATCGCCGGAGTGATCACGCGCACCGACCTGCTGAACGTGCTCGTGGGCCAGAGGCGTTCCGAACCCGGGGCTGCTGCCGAACCGCTGCGGGAGTCCTTCACTCCGCGCACGCGCAACGTCACCCGCTTCATGCACGAACGGCTGCCCTCGCGCCTGATGAGCCTTTTGAGGGCGGTCGGCGAGGTGGCCGGCACGCTGGGGTATGGCGCTTACGTGGTGGGCGGATTTGTGCGCGACCTGTTTTTATATCGCGGCGACGAGGACATCGACATCGTCATCGAGGGGGATGGGATCGCGTTCGCCAAGAAATACGCCGGAATTTCCGGCGCCCGCATCCACACCCATGAGAAATTCGGCACGGCGGTAATCATCTATCCGGACGGTTTCAAAATCGACGTCGCCTCCGCGCGCATGGAATACTACCGGTTTCCTGCGGCTCTGCCCGTGGTGGAAATGAGCTCGATCAAGCTCGACCTCTATCGCCGCGACTTCACCATCAACACCCTGGCCATCCAGCTCAACCCGGATCGCTTCGGGCTGCTGGTCGACTTCTTCAACGCCCAGAAGGACATCAAGGAGAAATCCATCCGCGTCCTGCACAACTTGAGCTTTGTCGAGGACCCCACGCGGGTTTTCCGGGCCATCCGCTTCGAACAGCGCTTCGGCTTTACCATCAGCCGGCTGACCGCCGGCCTGATTCAAAACGCCGTGGGCATGGACTTTTTCCGCGAGCTTTCCGGTCGCCGCATGTTCAATGAGCTGCAATTGATTCTACAGGAGGACAACCCGGCGGCGGCCATCGCCCGCTTGAATGACTTTGGCCTGCTCAAGGTGGTGCATCCTTCGCTGGCGTGCGACAAGCAGGTCATCGCCCTGCTGAACGCGGTTCGGCAGGTGGTCGCCTGGCACGATTTGCTTTTTCTGGATGAATCCTATATGAAGTGGGCCGTTTATTTCCTGGCCCTGATTCACCGTTGCACTCGGCCGCAGGCCGAAGCGATCTGCCAGCGCCTTGAGCTGAAGCCCCGGCAGCAAACGCTTTTCGTGGCCGGCCGTGCGAACGCCCTGGAATCCTTACACTGGCTGATACGCCGCCTGCCGGTTGACAACAGCACGCTCTACCATCGTTTGGCCGGCCTGCGCACGGAGCTGATCCTGTTCATGATGGCCGCCAGCGAGCATGAAAAGGTCAAAAAGGCGATTTCGCTTTATTTCACCACCCTGCGCCGGATGTCGATTGCCTTAAAAGGGGAAGACTTAAATCGCCTCGGGGCCAGCCCCGGCCCGATCTACCGAGAGGTGCTTCAGGCCGTCTTCAATGCCAAGCTGAACGGGCGCTTGGAGTCCTATGAGGACGAACTGGCATTCGCCCGCACCCAACTGGATACGCGCGGATGCCGCCTGGACGCTTAGAACTGACCCAGCGGCGAACGATACGACAGGAGCACATCATCGCCCATGAAAAAACGGCTGTTGAGCGGCATGCGGCCCACCGGGCCGTTGCATTTGGGAAACTACCATGGTGCGCTGGACAACTGGGTTCGGCTGCAGGAGGAATACGACTGCTTCTTTTTCGTCGCGGACTGGCACGCCTTGACCAGCGACTACGAATCGCCCGGTGGGATCCGGGGGTTCACCGGCGACATTCTTCTTGATTGGTTGAGCGCCGGGCTCACACCGGAGAAAAGCACCCTCTTCATCCAATCGCGGATCAAGGAGCACGCCGAGCTTTTTTTGATCCTATCGATGATCACCCCGGTTCCCTGGCTCGAACGCAATCCGACTTACAAGGACCAGATCGAGCAGCTCAACAGCAAGGACCTCTCCACCTTTGGGTTTTTAGGGTATCCCGTGCTGCAGGCCGCCGACATCATCATGTACAAGCCTTACGGAGTCCCGGTGGGGGTGGACCAGGCGCCCCATGTGGAAATCACGCGCGAGATCGCTCGACGCTTCAACTATCTCTACGGACCCATCTTTCCGGAACCCGAGGTTATACTGACCGAGACCCCGAAGCTGCTGGGCACCGACCGTCGCAAGATGAGCAAGAGCTACGGCAACGCCATCTTCTTATCGGACTCGCCGGAGACGGTCGCCGCCAAGGTGGCCGCCATGGTCACCGATCCCCAACGCATGCGCAAGAGCGATCCCGGCAACCCGGACATCTGTAACGTGTATGACTTCCACAAGCTCTACTCGCCGCCGGAGGTGGTGCCGGAGGTCAATCGGCGCTGCCGTAGCGCCGACATCGGCTGCGTGCAGTGCAAGCAACTCATGGCCCGGCACCTGAACGCCTTTTTGGATCCCATCCGCGAGCGGCGCCGCTTTTACCAGGAACGGCCCGGCCTCGTGGAGGAGATCATCACGGCCGGCAGCGACCGGGCCCGGCAGACCGCCTGCCGGACCATGGATGAAGTGCGCACGGCCACCAAACTTTAAAGGACGGGATCCAGGTGACGGAACAGATGGCGGCAGTGGCAGACGAACCGTATCGCGTGAAGCTCTCGGACATCTTCGAGGGCCCCATGGATCTGTTGGTCCATCTGATCAAGAAAAACGAGATCAACATCTACGACATTCCCATCGCACTCATCACCGAGCAGTATCTCCAGTATCTCGAATGGCTCAAGGCCTTGAGCGTCGAGTATGCCGCGGAATTCGTGGTCATGGCGTCCACCCTGACCCAAATCAAGTCCCGTATGCTCCTGCCGGTTTACGCCGAAGAGGAAGGGGCCGAGGAGGATCCGCGTCAGGCGCTCGTCCGACCGCTGATTGAATACCTGCGGATCAAGTCGGCGGCAGAACAGTTGGCGGAAAGGCCTCTGTTGGGAGAGGATACGTTCACGCGACCGACGAGCACCGCAGCGCTGGCGGCAGCGGCAGGAGATGACGAGGTCATCAAAATCGGGCTGTTCGAATTGATCGACGCCTTCCAGCGGATTCTCTCCGGGCTACCGGACGAGGCGCGCATCGAATTCACTGCCGACAGCATTTCGGTCAAAGAACGAATTTCGCAGATCGCGGACCTGCTGGAAGCGCGCGGGTCGCTTACCTTCTTTGAACTGTTTTCGGAGCGACCGACGCGCGGCGAGATCGTCGTCACCTTTCTGGCGATCCTGGAAATGGTCAAGCTCGCCCTCATCCGTCTCGCCCAGCATGTGAACTCGGGAATCATCAGGATATTCTATCAATAATGATGCAGGACCTGAAAAACATCGTTGAGAGTCTGCTGTTCGTGGCGGAGGAACCGCTCAGCCCGGAACGGCTTAAAAAGATCCTGGAACCGGCGCAGGCCGGAGCGATCGCTGAAGCCATCGCAACGCTGCGCGCCGACCACGACTCCCGCCAAGGCGGCTTCTATCTGGCGGAGGTGGCCGGCGGTTATCAGTTCCGCACCCGCCCGGAGTATAACGGCTGGATCCGGCGGTTGGTCGATCCCAGGCCGGTGCGTCTGAGCAAGGCCGCTTTGGAAACCCTCGCCATCATCGCCTACAAGCAGCCGATCATCCGCTCCGACGTCGAGCATATCCGCGGGGTGGACTGCGGGGGCGTGCTGCGCCAGCTGCTGGAGCGCAAGCTGATCCGCGTGCTGGGGCGCAAGGAGATCGCCGGGCGCCCGCTGATCTATGCCACCACCCGCAAATTTCTGGAAACGTTCGACTTGAAGGACTTAAAGGACCTGCCCACTCCGAAAGAAATCGAGGAGTTCGGCAAGGCGCCCTTGGAGATGCGCGGCAACATCGCGATCGAGCCCGACGAGGAAGCCGCCGTGCCAGCACCAGGCGCCGAGATACCCGTTGAGCCGCAGGCGGTCGTCGGGACTGAGACGCCCGTCGCCGATGCGGACAACGAAACGGAAGCCCTGCAGGCATCTTTCGCCGCGGACGATGGCCCCGAAAAAAAACTTGATTTCGATGCGGGAACCACGTAAAGAGGGATCGAACGGGAGCCACGTGCACGGCCCAATTGATTGCGGGCGCTTAGCTCAGCGGGAGAGCGCTACCCTCACACGGTAGAAGTCGCTGGTTCAAATCCAGCAGCGCCTACCATAAATATCAAGGGGTTGGAGATGGTAATATTTCCAACCCCTTTGATTTGCGGTCTTTAAGCCAGCCTTCTATGTACTCTGACTAGTTCTCCCATGGGCTTATTATCGGCTGTGGACCCGCTTTGGCTTTTCAGAAAAAATCTGTTGGTCAGGCGGCTGCGCAGAGTCGTCTCGGCGGCGGCGAGTCAGCAGGCTGGCGGCAATTCTATAGAACACAATGACAGCCCAGACCGTGCTGATCAAAAAGAAAATTTTTCCAATAATGATATCCATGCCATCCCTTTAACCTGTTTCATCGCCCTGAAACTGAAAGAACTTGAATCCAAAAGCCTTATCCAGAGGAGTGTTCTCCGTGCTAAAGTTTTCAGGAAAAACGCCGATCTTAATTAAGGTGAAGTCGATTGAATTAGAAGCAGGAAGCGGGGACATGAATAAAGCGGTGCATTTTTTAATTGTGGGGGGGCGCTATTCTGTGTGTTCATCATCTCCTAAACAATAAAGGGGTACGGCAATGACCGTAACCCCGTGTTCCTTGATTTTGGAACCCCGCTATCCGCGCAGGGCAATACGGGAGGGGGCCGATCATTCAGCAGCGTCGTCCAAGGCGTTGATTCGGCCCCGGCATCCGGGCGCTCCGCAACAGCAGGGGACCTCCTCACCGTCCGCGCCGTAACTGTAGTCGATGCTGAGTTCCTCACCCGCCGCAATATCCCGCGCGGCAAAAATCAGTACGCGCTGGCCTTCGATTTGATAATTGCAGTTCGGCGCACACGAGTGATTGATGAAGCGGGCGGTGTTGTCCTCTCGGTAGCCGTCAATCGCCCATTCGTCGTCGGTCCAGAATGTGTAAATCCCGCTCCGCGTCGAATCCTGCTCGAGCTGGTAGGCCTCTTCAGCGGGGATGAGCTCGCCCACATATTCAACAATGAAGGCGCCGGCGGGAATGAACCCCCCGGCGTAGCAGCCCTTGCCGTGAATGGACGATTCCTTCACCACCAGGGAGTGTGTTTTCTTCTGCGGCATCTTTCAGTCACCGGTCGCATTAAAGGCCGCCCGCATTCGGCGGCACCGCCGCCCTCCCCCAGGCCAGCGCATGGGTCCCCCATATAGCCACAGGTCGGTTCCGGCGTCAACATGACTCCGGCGCTATACCGGGTGCACGTCCAACCCGCGTCAGTTGAACCGGGATAGCGGTTAGCGCTCACCGGTGAGATAGCTTTTCCCAAGGTGCCCGTCCTCCCGCGGCAGGCTCTCCATTTCCGGAGGAGCAAAACCAAATACCAGCTGCAGAAAGGACATGGTGATCCGATACGTGGCCCCCCACAGGATGTCCCGGCCGGTGCGCGAACGGAAGCGGAAGGCCGGCACTTCGCGAACCTGTTCCGTCGCCGGGGAGGACCCTGCCATGGTCAGCCGGTAGCGGACGTAGTGTTCCGGATCAAAGAGTTGGCGCAGCGGGATCCTAACGATGCGCGCCACTTCCCAGTTGGGTTTGAAGCGCTGCTGGCGCGGAACCCAAACCGCTAGAGGATAAATCATCCGCCGAAACAGGACCAGGCGATGATGCGGCAGCGGCCCGAGAAAACGCACGCGCAAAGGGTTGAGCTTCATCTCCTCAAAAGCTTCCCGAAGCGCCGTGGCGAAGTAAAGCGCCAGCCAGCGTGACTCAAGCAGCCGCTCTTGGCGCCATTTTTTCCACCGCGGCCAACGCCCCAGCGGCCCCAGCGGCAACCCCAACAGCCGTGCAGCGTTGAAATCGAAGCGCGGGGACACGCTGCCCCCCGGGTAGCAGAGGTCTCCCGACTGGCGTACGCGCGTGGAACGTTTGTTCAGGATCAGACAGATGTCCGCCGGCTTCTCCAGGCCTTCCCCGCCGCGGCTTAGAAGCAGCAACACGGCGGAAGTCGCTGTCAGGTCCGCCGCGGCCGCATCAAACAGCGGCGCCTTCGATGCATGCGCATCCAGCGCCTGGATGATTCGGGCAGTCAGTCCGGCGGGCTCTGCAATCAACTTCTCAAGGTCAGCTGGAAGCATGGGCGCTAAACTCGATAGCCACGGGCAAGCGTTCGAGGAGGCCATCGGACTTTTTGCTCCGGAAAATTGCCGGAGTTGTAAGACTGAGCAGGCAGCCTCCCTGAATCGGGATATCAGTTTCATCCAAATCCTGCAACTGGCGCCAACGCCGCACTGGAAGCCCCTCTCCGTTCGCGACGTCTTGACAGGCGAGTCACGGTGATTAGAATTTCAGCGCCGCTGGCCCTCGTCTCTTCGATACGCGTCTCGTCCGAATCATCGAGACGTGCAACGCGCTGGACACGTTCTTTCGCAAAACCGCAACCAGATGGATGCATGCTCCCGGCGGACCTGACCGCCGGACCATCAAGGAGGTCAACGCACGATGCAGCGGATCCACCAGGCAGTCGGCTTCATGGCAGTTGGCATTCTCGCCTTTTTCGCTCCAGTTGCTCTCGGCGCCGAGAAAACGGACATCGCCGACAAACCCGAACGACTCATCCTCATGGCCCCGGAATATCCGGGAGTCATCACCGCTCCGGGCAAAGAGATCAGCATGGACCTCTCCTTCATCAACCGCGGCCGCACCGATGAGACCCTCGATGTCCAGGTGACTCAAACGCCCAAAGGGTGGAAAACCAAAATCAAGACTTATCGCTACGTCGTGACCGGCGTCCATGTGCCGGCCGACGACAAAAAGAGTTTGACCTTTGAGGCGCTGCCGGAGAAAGAGGTGCCGCCGGGAGACTACGCTTTCGTGGTGGAAGCCCAGACCCGCGACGGTCGATTCAAAATCTCCCAGAAGATTAACGTCACGCTCGCACGGGAACAGGAGGGCCCGGAAAGGGACCAGGGGGTGAAGCTGACCGCCTCCTATCCGGTGATCCGCGGGCCCTCGGATGCCGCCTTCGAGTTCTCGGTGGAGGTGGACAGCCGGCTGGACAAGGAGGCCATCTTCGACCTTTTCGCTCAGGGCCCCAAAGGTTGGGACTTCAACTTCAAACCGGCCTATGAGACCAAATTCATTTCGAGCATTCGGCTCAAGGCCAACCAGAGCCAAACCATCGCCGTTGAAGTCAAGCCGGCCCTCAATTCCCCCGCTGGAGAATATTCCATCAACCTGCGGGTCAGCTCCGGGGACGCCAAGACCGAGGCTAACCTGACGGTGATCCTGACCGGCACCTATGCACTCGATGCCGGGACGTCTTCCGGCCTGCTGTCGCTCGAAGCGCGGCAGGGGATGCCGGCGAATGTGTCTTTTTTCGTCAAAAACACAGGCAGCGCCGTCAACCACGACATCAAGTTCATGACCTTCAAGCCCGAGAACTGGAAAGTTGAGTTCCAGCCGGAACGCATCGATCAGATCGAGCCCAACGGCCTCAAGCAGGTGGAGATGATCATCACCCCTTACGAAGAGGCACTGGTAGGGGATTATTCGATCGGAATCAAGGTCGAAGGCGAAAAAGCCGCCAAGGCGCTTGAGTTCCGGACGAGCGTGAAAGCATCCGGCGCTTGGGGTTGGATTGGCATCGGCATTATCGTGGCTGTGATCGCCGGTCTGTTCGGCTTGTTTCGTGCGTTGGGAAGGCGCTGACCATGAGCCCCGCACCGGTCGTTGCCACTGAAGACCTGACCAAGATCTACCGGCACCAGGTGGCCGTGGATTACCTGACATTCACGGTAGACGAGGGCGAAATTTTTGGTTTTCTAGGACCAAACGGCGCCGGCAAAACCACCACCCTGCTCATGCTGCTGGGACTGACCGAGCCCACCAGCGGACGGGCGCGGATCCTGGATATCGACCCTGCTCGTGAGCCGATCAAGGTCAAGGCCAAGGTCGGCTACCTGCAGGAGAACATGGGGTTTTACTCTGACCTGACCGCGCGGCAGATGCTGCGGTTCGTGGCGGAACTAAACGGGATCGGTCGCAGCGAATCGGAGGCGCGCATCGAGCAAGCATTAGCGGACGTGGGTCTAGCGGACGAGGAATCCTCCAAAAAAATTGCCGCCTTCTCCCGAGGCATGCGCCAGCGCCTGGGGATCGCGGAGCTGCTCATCAAGGATGCCCGGGTGGCCTTTCTGGACGAACCCACCCTGGGGCTGGACCCGGACGCCACCCAGCGGGTCACCGACCTGATCCAACGTTTGGCCCGCGAGCAGCGCATGACCGTCCTGCTGTCCAGCCACCAGCTGCACCAGGTGCAGAGGATCTGCGATCGAGTGGGCATTATGATCAAGGGCCGCATGGTCGCCAATGGGCCCATCGACCAGCTCGCCCGGGAAAAGTTCGGCCTGGACCGGGAGGAGTTCACTCTCGAAGAAATCTACATGAAGTACTTTCTGGAGGGGTAGGGGTGAAAGGACTGGCCGCGATTTTGAAGAAGGAGCTGGCAGATCATTTCGCCAGCCACCGGTTTGTTATCCTCTTCGCCTTGATTGCCATGGTCAGCCTGATCACCGCATACATGGTGGGCATCAAGATCCGCGCGGTGGAGGGACAGCTCAAGCCGCAGTTCGTCTTTCTCCTGTTGTTCACCGAACCCGGAGCCATGTTCTCCTTGGTGCAGTTCGTGGCGTTTTTCGGCCCGCTGGTCGGTCTCATCCTGGGATTTGACTCGATCAACCGCGAACGCAGCGAGGGCACCCTAAGCAAACTGCTCGCCCAGCCGATCTACCGCGACGTGGTCATCAACGCCAAGTTCCTGGCCGGCCTCATCCTGATCGGGGTCATGCTCCTGTCCATCGTGCTCGTGATCACCGGCCTGGGACTGATGCTGGTCGGGATCGTTCCAGGGGCAGAGGAAATCGGACGCATCCTCGTCTATCTGATGATCAGCATCGTCTACATCGCATTCTGGCTGGGGGTCGCGATCCTGTTTTCGATTGTGTTTCGCAGCACCGCCACCTCCGCACTGGCCAGTCTGGCGGTTTGGATCTTCTTTTCCTTCTTTGTCACGATCGGCGCCAGCATCCTGGCCAACACCCTGGCCAGCGACGCCGAGCTCAACCCCCAGTCCGCAGCGCGCAGAGCCGAATTCGTCAGATATGTGGTGCTCGCATCGCCCATGGAGCTTTATTCCGACGCCACGGCGACCGTGATCGATCCCCTGCGCAAATCCACTCGCAGCACCCTGCCCGTGGGCCCGCTGGAGGCCATTTCCATGACGCGGTTCTCCGGTCCCCTGCCGCTTTTCCAGAGCATCCTGGTGGTGACGCCGCACATCATCTCGCTGCTGGCGATCACCGTGATCTGCTTTGCGGTGTCGTACACCGTTTTCATGCGCCAAGAGATCAGATCCCTATAAAAAAGGGGGGGGCGGTCGTACGACCGCCCCCCTTTTTAATTTGGATACGAGTTGCGATCAATACATGTCATCATCCATGGGCGGAGCGGCCGGGCCTTTCTTCTTCTTCTCCGGCTTCTCCGTGATCATGGCCTCGGTCGTCAGCATCAAGCCGGCCACCGACACGGCGTTCTGCAGGGCGAACCGCACGACCTTGGTAGGATCGATCACCCCGGCCTTCATCAGGTCCTCGTACGCACCGGTTTCAGCGTTGAACCCGTAAGCGTCCTTGCCTTCCAGCACGGCGTTTACCACCACCGAACCCTCCATGCCCGCGTTCTGCGCGATGTTGCGCAGCGGTTCCTGCAACGCCCGTTTCAGCAGACCGATTCCGGCTTTTTCCTCGCCCGGAACCTTCAAGGCGTTGAGCGCTCCGATGCATCGCAGCAGCGCAACGCCACCGCCGGGGACGATGCCTTCCTCCACAGCGGCGCGGGTAGCGTTGAGCGCGTCCTCCACCCGGGCTTTCTTTTCCTTCATTTCCGTCTCGGTAGCGGCGCCGATGTGGATCACGGCAACACCGCCAACCAGCTTGGCCAGACGCTCCTGCAGCTTCTCGCGGTCGTAGTCCGAGGTGGCCTCCTCGATCTGCGCCCGGATCTGGCTGATCCGACCCTCGATGTCGGCCTTTTTACCGGCACCGTCGATGAGGGTGGTGTTGTCCTTGTCGATGCGAACATGCTTGCAGCGCCCCAGGTCGTTCAGCGTTACGTTCTCAAGCTTGAGACCGAGGTCCTCGGAGATCACCTGTCCGCCGGTCAGGACGCCGATGTCCTCCAACATGGCCTTGCGACGGTCGCCGAATCCGGGGGCTTTGACCGCCGCCGCTTTGAGCGTACCGCGCAGCTTGTTCACGATCAGCGTCGCCAGCGCCTCGCCTTCGATGTCCTCGGCGATGATCAGCAGCGGCTTTCCGCTCTGGGCTACCGACTCCAAGATCGGCACCATGTCCTTCATGGAGCTGATCTTCTTCTCGTAAACCAGGATATAAAGGTCCTCCAGATGAGCTTCCATTTTCTCCGGGTCGGTGATGAAATACGGGGACACATACCCGCGGTCGAACTGCATGCCTTCCACCACCTCGAGGGTGGTCTCCATGCTCTTGGCCTCTTCGACCGTGATCACGCCCTCTTTGCCGACCTTGTCCATGGCCTCGGAGATCAGCTTGCCGACCATTTCGTCGTTGTTGGCCGATATGCTGCCGACCTGCACGATTTCACTCTTGCCCCTGATGGCCTTGGACATCTTCTTGAGCTCCGCGACCAGCGCCGCAGCGCCCTTCTCAAGGCCGCGCTTGATCGCCATGGGGTTGGAGCCGGCCGCCACGAGCTTCTGCCCTTCCGCGTATAGGGCCTGGGCAAGCACGGTCGCGGTGGTCGTCCCGTCCCCGGCGACGTCACTGGTCTTGCTGGCGACCTCTTTGACCATCTGGGCGCCCATGTTTTCAAACTTGTCATCGAGCGTGATCTCTTTGGCCACGGTCACGCCGTCCTTGGTCACGGTGGGCGACCCGAAGGACTTATCGAGGACCACATTGCGGCCTTTGGGTCCGAGGGTGACCTTGACGGCATCCGCCAGGACGTTCACTCCTTTGAGCATCTTCTCCCTGGCCTGAGAACTGTAGCAAATCATTTTGGCTGGCATGTTGTTTCCTCCCTATGGTTATTCCAGAATTCCAAGCATATCGTCTTCACGCATGAAAATGTGCTCGACTCCGTCAATTTTTATTTCCGTGCCGGCATACTTCGAAAACAGCACCCGATCGCCCTTCTTGAGTTCCATGGGGATTCGTTTGCCGTCATCGCCCATTTTTCCGGGGCCGGCGGCCACCACCTTGCCCTCTTGCGGTTTTTCCTTTGCGGTGTCGGGGATGATGATCCCCCCGGCGGTCTTTTTTTCCTCCTCGACCCTCACGACCAAGATCCTGTCGTTCATCGGCCTGATCTTCATGACTGCTTACCTCCTTGGTGAGTTGATTGAGCGCCACTGCGCCGCAGGTTGAATTTGGCAAACCAAGCTTGCCATACGGGCCTTTCCTTAGCCCATTGAAAACAGGGCTTCATGTTTTGGTATTAATTTCAGCTTATTACACGGGGTTTTTATTCGAAGTTGGCAGAATGATAATCACCGAAGAGATCTTGTCAAGAGCCTTGGTGCCAGGACTGCCGTTATTCCGGTTCGCCCCCCAGATGGCGTCCCATCAGGAGGTCGATATCGCTGGGCAGCTTCGAGAGGTTCTGACGCGATTTGGCCTCGTCGTAGGCAGAAACCATCATGTCGGCGCACCGCTTGGCTGCGACCCGGCCGGCAGCAACGGCGCGCGATAGGAGGGTCCAGTCTCCGGTGCGCAGACATTCATTTGCCGCCGGGAGAAGTTCCGGGAACAGGTCCCGTGTCAAGCGGTCCGTAAAGGCCAGGTAGAGGCCCACTCCCGCTCGGTTGCGGGTGCGGCCGAGATAGCAAAGCGGACCGAGGGGGTGAGTGTCGGCCAGCAGGTCCTTGACATGCCGCGCAAGCAGCTCGATGCGGGTCAGCGGAAAGGCCGCAATCATCTCCTGCCAGCGATCGCGCGGAAAGCCGCTCTCCTTGACCTCGCCCAGCTCGTGGCGGAGGTGGATCACCTCCTGCAGGCGAACCAACGCGCCCCATTTCCGTCGCAACTCGGATGGCCGCCGGCCTGTGATGCCGCAGGCAGCCAGGGCCGCATCCAGTGACCGCTGCCCCGAAGGCGGGACATATGCGATCTGGTCCCAAAGCATGCTGCGCGCGGACTGGCGCCGCAGCAGAATGGTTCCGTTCTGCGAAAGGGCCGGAAGCGTCAGCAGATCGCGCGCCAGCTCACGGCCCAATCGGTAAACGCGGCAGTCCTCGATCTCCTGCGCCACGTCCACCGCCGCCAAAAAGAAGGTGGGCTTGAGCCCACGTCCATAACCCGCGCCGTAGTAAAGCCGATGGGCCTCCAGCGCGGCGTTGACGGTTTCGGTATCGAACGGATCCACCGAGCGGCCGTTTACCGGAAGCGTGCCCAGCTCGGATCCGACCAGCGTTTCCCAGTAGGTCTCGCGAACGCCGATCCACTCCAACACCGCCGAAGGATCGCCTTCTTCCCATGGCGCCAGGCCCCGTTCCCATTTGAAGAGATCTCTCAAGCGCAGAGCCAGCCCGCAGATCGAGAAGACGCCGCCGTGGTGAGCATCGGAGATGTCGCAGTTGCGTTGGATTTGTTGAATCAGGCGGTCGAGGTCGGGCATCCGTTGCGCTTTCACAGGCGGCGGGCGCCAGTCGGCGGCCCAATGGCCAGTTGATGGTGCCCGCACGCGCAGGGGTTCAGATTACACCACCCCTTGATCGACCATGGCGCTGACCACCTTGACAAAACCGGCAATGTTCGCGCCGTTGAGGTAGTTCCCGGGGGTGCCGTAATCCTCGGCGGCTTCCAGGCAGGTGCGATGGATCTCTCGGATAATGATCCGCAAGCGCTCGTCCACCTCCTCACCCGACCAGCTCAAGCGCATGCTGTTCTGAACCATTTCCAGCCCGCTTACAGCAACGCCGCCGGCATTGGCGGCCTTGCCCGGCGCATAGAGGATTTTCTTGCCGAGAAAAACAGCAATGGCCTCCGAAACGCAGGGCATATTGGCCCCTTCGCACACCAGTTTGACGCTATTGTTGATCAGCGCGTAGGCATCCTTCTCGCCGATCTCGTTCTGGGTCGCGCAGGGAAAGGCGCAGTCCGCCCGGTGACTCCACAGCGGGTGGTGATCGGCGGTGGGGTCGCTCGGCGTAAAACGGGCATGGGGGTACTTGTCGGCGTATTCCCGGATCCGGCCGCGCCGGAAGTTCTTTAGGCGTTTGACGAAGGCCAGCTTTTCGGCGTCGATGCCATCCGGATCGAAGACATACCCGCTGGAATCCGAGAGGGTCACCACCTTGGCCCCCAGTTGGATGAGCTTTTCGGCCGTGTGCTGGGCGACATTGCCGGAGCCGGACACCAGGCATGTCTGCTCTTCGATGGCCATGCCGCGGGTGGCCAGCATCTCCGCGGCAAAATACACGCAGCCGTAACCGGCGGCTTCGGGACGAAACAGGCTGCCGCCCCACTGGAGCCCCTTGCCCGTCAATGCGCCGGTGAACTGATTGGTGAGTTTTTTGTACGCCCCGAAAAGGTACCCGATCTCGCGGCTGCCGACGCCGATGTCGCCTCCGGGGATGTCCGTGTGCGCCCCCACGTGACGATACATTTCCGCCATTAAACTGTGGCAGAACCGCATGACCTCGTCATCGGACTTGCCCTTGGGCTCGAAATCGCACCCGGCGGCCCCGCCGCCGAGCGGCAGCGTGGTCAAGGCGTTCTTGAACACCTGGTCGAACGCCAAAAATTTGAGAATGCTCTGGTTCACTGACGGGTGAAATCGAATCCCGCCCTTGTAGGGGCCGATGGCACTGTTCATTTCAACCGCGTAGCCGCGGTTGACCCGGATGCTGCCTTGATCATCCAGCCAGGGTACGCGAAACGTCACGATGCGTTCCGGTTCCGTGATCCGTTCCATGATGGCCGCCGGGACATAATGGGGCTGACGCTTTAGGACCGGCCGCACGCTTTCGGCCACTTCTTTGACCGCCTGGTGGAATTCCTTTTCCCAGGGGTCCCGGGCCCGGATGGCAGCGAGAATGTCCGACATCGTTTCCTCCGCTTGGAAGCAGGCTTCGGCGAAGCGGGTCGCCTTTGAAACGCGACGACCCGCCGCATTGGGCGAAAACCATACGCGGTTTCCGGCGGAATTGTCAACCCGCCCGGACTCCTCCGGCTAGGCGGCGGGTCGCAAGTGGGGATCGTTGCGCGGGAGGATCTTGAGCTGGCGCGATTCCTGCGCATTCTCGAACGGCAGCGTGCACTCGAAGTCGACGTAGCCGTAATCCGCACGCGAGGCCACCGGAGGAACCCAGGCCTTGAGTTCGGGCGACGGAACGCGCGCTCCGATGATGCGGCGATGTTGAAATTGCCTGGGCGGCGAGCTAGCCGAAGACAATTCGGAACGTGCCTACGAAACATCTTTTATGGGTTTAATGGGACGTTCATGCAGAAAATGATTTATTACCGGCGCCATTTTTGGTATACTGATCTTATGCCCAGATCAGCGCGGATAGATGCGTCGGGAGTGCTGCATCACGTGATCGGCCGCGGCATCGAGCGGCGCATGGTCTTCTTGAATGATGCGGACCGCGCCGACTTTCTGGTTCGGCTTTCCTCTCTGGCCCAATGCGGCGCGGTGGATATTTACGCCTGGGCCCTGATGCCCAACCACTTTCATCTGCTCTGCAAGACCCGGCTCCAACCGCTATCCATCAGCATGCACCGGCTGCTCACCGGCTACGCCGTCAATTTCAACAAGCGCCGCCGCCGTCACGGTCATTTGTTCCAGAACCGGTTCAAGTCGATCGTCTGCCAGGAGGATCGCTACCTCAAGGAACTGGTCCGCTACATCCACCTCAACCCCTTGCGGTCCGGCGTGGTCCAAAGTCTGGAGGCGCTTGATGATTACCCCTATTGCGGCCACAGCGCCATCCAAGGCCGGGTGAGCCGGCCCTGGCAGGACATCGGCCATGTGCTGGCTTTGTTCGGGAATAGCCGCTCCCAGGCGCGGCGGGCTTACAGCCGTTTTATGGGTGCCGCCAAAGGGGTTGGACGAAAACCGGAGCTGGTCGGCGGCGGCCTGGTGCGCAGCCAAGGGGGATGGTCGCAGGTTCTGGCGCTGCGGCGGCGCAGCGTGGCGACGGTATGTGACCAGAGGATTCTCGGCGACAGCGATTTTGTGCGCGCCGTCATCAATCGGATGGATGAATGCCAGCGGCAAAACCTGAGGCTTTTAAAAACGCGGCCGGGAATCGACCGAATCTGCCGCCAGGTCTGCGACTGCCACGGGGTCTCGCCCGGGGAGCTGTGTTCCGGAAGTCGTCGGCGCCCCGTGGTCAGGGCGCGCTACACGGTGGCGTGGATCGCCGTCCGAGAGATCGGCTATTCCGGTGCCGATGTGGCACGTCACCTCGGCGTCAGCAATTCCTGCATTACCCGTTCGGTGGCGACGGGCATCCGGCCGGATGTCGGGGCTCTGCTGGAACTGATCAGCCTCCCGTCGTCCCAAATCTCCTGAGGAGACACCATGTATCACCTAAGATGCAAAACCGCCCCAGCGCTTCCCAACGACACGCGACGGCCAGCGGCTGGAAGGAGGCCGCACTCGAAAGGTCGCCGCGCGGCGACCCGGTTGCGTTGGAAAACCCTGACGGCGGTGTCTGTGTTGTTGCTTCTGGCATCGGGACTCGTCATCGGAACGATAAACTCCCGGCCGCGCCTTCACGCGGATCTGCGCTCCCAACCGCTTGCGCCGAAACCCCGCCCAGCGCCGCGGCCGATTGCCAAGCAGGAAGTCCAGGGGCTCATTGGCGGAATGAATTTTTTGAACCTGACCGACAACCGGGTCGATCTCCGGCACGGTCACGCTTGCTTCACGCTGCAAACCACGCTGGACACAGACCTGCAGCAGGCCCTCATCGCACGTCTCGACCGCAAGAATTCGCGCTACATCGGCATCGTGGCCATGGAACCGACGGACGGACGGGTGCTTGCCATGGCGGGATACGACAAAGCCAATCCGGGGGGCAATCCCTGCCTGGACAATCGTTTTCCAGCCGCCAGCATTTTCAAAATCATCACGGCCGCAGCGGCCGTGGAGGCGGGCGACCTGAACCCCGGCGCCATGTTGCGGTTCTCGGGCGACAAATACACGCTCTACAAATCCCAGATCAACTCGAAGACGCCCAAAAACGCCAACCAGATGTCGTTGAAGGATTCCTTCGCCCAGTCCGTCAATCCGGTCTTCGGCAAGCTCGGCGCGAACCTTCTCGGCAAAGATGTGATCGAAGCCTATGCGGAAGCCTTCGGCTTCAACCGCGAGATCGACTTCGAGCTGCCGCTGCGCCCTAGCCGGATCGAACTGGCCGACGGCGCGTTTGAGCTGGCCGAAGTGGCGAGCGGCTACAACCGCACCACGCGCATCTCACCGTTGCATGGAGCGGCCATGGCGGCAACCATCGTCAACCACGGCCGCTGGGTGGAGCCGACGATTGTCGATTGGATCAGCAGCGAGGCCGGCCAGACGATCTACCAGAGCCAGGCGGTCTTCCGGGATCAGGCCATCGACCGGGACACCGCCAAGGTCCTCCGCCAGCTGATGCAGGCCACCGTGCAGTCCGGAACCGCGCACAAGGAGTTTCAAAAACACCACGGCGACAGGGTTCTATCACGACTGGAAATCGGCGGAAAAACAGGCTCCATGGGGGATGGTACCGGAGAGGCGCACTACGACTGGTTTGTCGGGTATGCCCGCGAACCGCAGAGAAACAGGCAGATGGTGGTTGCCGTGGTCGTCGCCCACGAGGCCTATATCGGCACCCGCGCCGCGGCCTATGCCGTCATGGCCATGAAGGAATATTTTCAGGACCCGCCGACCATCCTGCATACTCAGGTCCTGCCGCCGCCGCGGTCCTGATCCGGATCAAAGGCCGGAACGTTTGAGCCGCGCCGCCACGGCGTCGATGAACCCCTCCGTGCTCTGGTGGCCGGCCGGCTTGGGATCCATCAGCGGCAGGAGGTCCTTGGTGACGATGCCGGACTCGATGCATCCGATGGCGGCCTGCTCCACTTTCTCCGCGAAGGCGACCACCGCCGGCGTGCCGTCCAGCTCCCCGCGCTTCCTGATGCCACCGGTCCAGGCGAAGATCGAGGCGACCGAATTGGTGCTCGTGGAACGGCCCTTGAGGTGCTCGTAGTAGTGACGCCGCACCGTTCCGTGGGCGGCCTCGAACTCGAACTTTCCGTCCGGCGACACCAGCACCGAGGTCATCATGCCCAGGCTGCCGAAACCGGAGGCCACCACGTCCGAGAAAACGTCGCCGTCATAGTTGCTCAACGCCCACAGCATGTTGCCCTCGCTCTTCATCATCTGGGCGGCGGCATCGTCGATCAGCATGTAGCGGTAGTGAATTCCGGCCCGGTCGAAATTGGGCTGGCGCGCGGCCGCCTCCTCCGCGAAAACCGTCTTGAAGAAGGCGTGATATTGCTTGCTGATGGTGTCTTTCATCGAGAACCACAGGTCGATGCGCTCGCTAAGGGCGCAGTGGATGCAGGCCCGGGCAAAGGAGCGGATGGATTTTTCCAGGTTGTGGATGCCCATGACCACGCCGGGCCCCTTGAACTCGTGCACCAGCACCCGGCTTTCCGGCCCGTCCGTCGGGGTGTAAACCAGCTCCACCTTGCCGGGCTTGTCCACCTTCAGCTCGACTCCCCGGTAAATGTCGCCGTAGGCATGCCGGCCGATGATGATGGGCTTTTTCCAGCTGCGCACGGCGGGGGAAATGGTGCGAACGATGATGGGCTTGCGGAAGACCGTTCCGTCCAGAATCGAACGGATCTGGCCGTTGGGCGAGGGCCATTCTTTCTTGAGGTGGTACTCGGTGACGCGTTCGGCATCCGGGGTGATGGTGGCGCACTTGACCCCTACGCCGTATTGCTTGATGGCGTGGCCGGCTTCGGCGGTTATCTTATCGTCGGTTTCGTCGCGCTTCCGGACGCCGAGGTCATAGTATTTCAGATCCACGTCGAGGAAAGGCAGGATGAGCTTCTCCTTGATCAGCGCCCAGATGATGCGGGTCATCTCGTCGCCGTCCATCTCGACGATGGGGCTGTTGACTTTGATTTTGGCCATCGCCCGATCTCCTTGCAGGAATGCTGCCGTCACGTGGAGGTGAGGTGGTTCAGGCCCCCGCCCGCCAGGACCGCGGCGGTCTGTTTTGCGGTCCGCGCACAGCCCACACTCGGTCGTCGCTCCGGGGCGCCCCTTGCGGACATTGATGCGCCAGCCGGGATCATCCGTTACAGGCTTCCGAACGGACGCACCACAGTCTGCATGTTTTCACGCCTCGTAAACTCCTCCGCTTTTATGCGCGCCGATTCATGGTCCGGATAGTCACCGATGCGCACCGTGTACCAGGCCCTTTTGCGCGAGTCCGTAATCTTGAAAAGCTGAGCCGGGTAGCCTTTGGCGATAAGGCGCGCGGCCTGCTGCTCGGCATTTTCCAACTGGCGGTAGGCTCCGACCTGAACGGAATGGGTCATCTGAGTCGGCGTTTCCATGCCAGGCGAATCAACCTTGGGAGCCGGCAGCGGCGCGGCCGCCGGCATAGAGGCCGCGCTGAGCAGCGTCTTTTCTTTGGCCTCTTTAGGCATCGTTGCCATCTTCTTCTCGACCAACTCCTTTAGCTCCTTCCAATCGACGCTTACGTCATCGACGGTAACCGTGACCCGAGGATCATCCGCATCGACGCGGCCATCGATGTTTACCGTTCCGCTGCTGTGGAATTCGGGCGCGATGGTATAAGTATTCTGGATACAGCCCGCCGCAAGCAAACCCAACAGGATCAATCCCATTTTTTGCATCTAGTCCTCCTTTCACGGCCGGAAAACCGGCCACCCGGGTATGGCGTTGGTCGCTGGCATTTCATGATTCACCAAGAGGATATGTCAATTCGCTTGGTTGATCAAGCCAGGAAAAACCATTCAAGAAACGGATTCGAGGCTCGACCGGGGAGTCGGTTGTCGGCCTGGGTATCGGCCAGCGCAAGCACCACGCGTTCTTTGGAAATGGCAATGACCAGACGATCCTCCAAGGAAGAACTGGATCATGTCGGGCAGGCGATCCAAGAGCTGGCCGAAGGCCATCCGGAATATGATTATCTGAAAACCATCCCCGGCTTCGGACCATACGTCTCCGCCATGACATTGGCGGCGATCGGCAACTCGCATCGTTTTGAGAACCGCGCCCAGCTGATCCGGTTGGCCGGTTTTGATCTGTGCGCCAGCCGCAGCGGCGAGAAAAGCAACACCGCGGTGCCGGTGATCTCCAAGAAAGGCAAGGCGGATTTACGTGATGCCCTCTATCCGGCGGCGGAGGAATATAGGATGTTCCCCTTTTTTTTCTTTTTATAGTCCTCGGCAATTCGCAAATAAATAACCCCACTCGACGGGGTGGGGTTATGCATGCGAACAAGCGGTCTTATCAAGACAAGGAGTTGATTCGATACTTCATTTCCTATTCTTCTTTCAGCTTCTCCTGCAGATTCTCCCGCAGAAGCTCCCCAAAGGTGGTGGTGGTCGTTTGACCCATAGTGCTCACGTACTCGCTGAGCATGCTCTGCTCACGGTCGACTTCCAGCCGTTTGATGGACAGGCCGATCCGGCGTTCGTCGCTGTTGATGGTCATCACCCTGGCGGTAATCATCTCGCCGACGTTGAATTTACCCACCGGCGTCTTGATCTTTTCCTTGCTGATCTCGGACACGTGGACCAGCCCCTCGATGCCTTCCTCCAACTCCACGAAAACGCCGAAGTCCGTCACATTGGTGATGGTGCCGGTGATCTCGCTGCCCACCCGGTAGCGGGTCCCCACCGTCTTCCAGGGGTCTTCCTGAAGCTGCTTGACGCCAAGGGAGAAGCGCTCGTTGTCCTTCTCGATGTCCAGAACGATGGCCTGCACCACGTCGCCCTTCTTGTAGAGCTCGGAGGGGTGCTTGACCCGTTTGGTCCAGGAAAGGTCGGAGATGTGTACGAGGCCGTCGATGCCTTCATCGATGCCGATGAAAATGCCGAAGTCGGTGATGTTCTTGATCTTGCCCTCGATCGTGGTTCCGACCGGGTATTTTTCTGCGATCACATCCCAGGGGTTGGGCGCCACCTGCTTCATGCCCAGCGAAATCCGGCGGGCCTCGGGCTTGATGTCGAGCACGACCGCATCCACCTCTTCCCCGACCGAGACCACCTTGGACGGGTGCCGGACCTTGCGAGTCCAGGACATTTCGGAGACGTGGATCAGGCCCTCAATGCCTTCTTCCAGTTCCACGAAGGCGCCATAGTCGGTCAGACTGACCACGCGACCGGTGACGCGCACGCCGACCGGATATTTCTGCGCCGCGATGCTCCAGGGATCGGCCGCAAGCTGCTTCATGCCGAGCGAAACCCGTTCTTTTTCGAGGTCGAGATTGAGCACCTTGACGTTGATCTGATCGCCGATCTTGAACAAGTCGGACGGATGCTTGACCCGCCCCCAGGAGATGTCCGTGATGTGCAACAGGCCGTCGACCCCTCCCAGATCCACGAAAACGCCGTATTCGGTGATGTTTTTAACGGTGCCCGGCAGCACCTTGCCTTCGTGGATCGAGGACAGGGTCGTCGCGCGTTTGCTTTCGCGTTCTTTCTCGAGCAGCACCCGGCGCGAAAGCACGATGTTGCTGCGTTTACGATTGTATTTGAGTATCTTGAAGTCGTAGGTCTTGCCCACCATGTCGTCTAGATTGCGGATCGGACGCAGGTCCGCCTGCGAGCCGGGCAGGAAGGCCGGCACGCCGATGTCCACCGAGAAGCCGCCTTTGACCCGGCTGGTGATGGCTCCCCGGATGGTGCTGTCCTCGTCATGGCACTTCTTGATGTTCTCCCAGACTTTGATGTTGGCGGCTTTTTCCTTGGACAGGATGACGCGTTCGTCCTCGTCGTCCCACCACTCGACCATCACTTCCACCCGGTCTCCGACTCGGGCGGTGATGCTGCCGTCCTCGGCCCGGAATTCGTTGATGCGGATCTGCCCCTCCGACTTATAGCCGATATCCACAAGCACCAGGTCTTTGTCGACCGCCGTGATGACCCCGGTGACCACCTCGCCTTCCTTGAACTGCCCAAAGCTGTCCTCGTACATGTTCATGGAGGGCTCAGCGCTTTCGAGGCTTTCCAGGCCGAACTCTTTTCCTTCGGCGACGCTCGTCGCAGGTTTTTTTTCGATCATCTGATCTTTTTCAGAGTTGGTTGTGATGTTGACCATACACGCCTTATCCCCCTTGGCCTGAGCATTATTTTCAAACCATATATCAATAACCGGTTATCTGTAGCAGATTGGCTGGAAAATGCAACGAGAAAATGGCACGACCGGCGGTCGCCGATCCATTATCGCTCCACCCGGCGATCCCCTCCCATCCAGTCGGCGCCAACGAAGATGTCCCGGAAGTCGGCGCCGACAGGCGGCCAGCGAGCAAAAAAGCCTGACGGTGGTCAGCTGCGGCCCAGAACCGCCCGCACATGCGATAGCATCCGTTCCACCACCTGGTCGACGGCCAGAGCGGTGGAGTCGATCATCACGGCATCGGGAGCGGCTTGGAGGGGCGCCAGCGTCCGGGTGCTGTCCTGCAAGTCCCGAAGCTGCATGTCGCGTTCCACCGCTTCGACCGACACGGTGGATTGGGCTTTCATTTCAGCGAACCGGCGCTGCGCCCGGATCTTGGCTGAGGCGTTCAGAAAGAACTTGGCATCGGCTTCCGGAAAAACCACCGTGCCCATGTCGCGGCCCTCGAAAACCGCCGCCTTCTGCCGCCCCAGCTCGCGCTGGATCTTCAGCAGAAACGCTCGCACCGCCGCCCGCGCCGATACCGCCGAAGCCAGCATCGAAATCTCCGGGGTTCGAATCGCGTCGGTGATGTCCACCCCGTTGGCCGTCAAGCGCTGCCCGGTGCTTCCGGGCAAGAAGTTCAATGTCAGCCTTTCCAGCAGCGCGCTCAATCCGGCGTCGTCCTGCGGTGCGACCCCCCGGGCGGCGGCGATATGGGCCACCGCGCGGTAGAGGGCGCCGGTGTCGATATAACGGTAGCCCAACCGGTCGGCCAGCGTACGGCTGACGGTGGTCTTGCCCGCACCCGCCGGGCCGTCGATGGTGATCAGTAGCTTGTGCATGGGGGCTGAATCTTTCGTGCCGAGATGGCGATAGCGCTATTCCGTCGTTTGGTCAGGTGCTACTCGATTCGGGCTGCCCGATGCTCGCAACAAGACGGCCGGCGCGGCGGCTTCTTCATGATTGGTCTTGAAGTCTTTTATCGAGGATCGAGAATCTTGCCGCCCAAATGCGCATTTACCGATTGAGAACTTCTTTCAGAGCCTCGACGAAACGCTGATTCTCTTCCGGCCGCCCGACACTCACACGGATGCAATCCGGGAATCCGTAACTGGCCAGCGGTCGAACGATCACCCCTCGGTCAAGGAGCCCCTCGAAGAATTGACGACCCTCTCCCGGGACTCGGACCATGAGAAAGTTCGCCTGCGTGGGCTGGCTGGTGAGCCCCAGGCCGGCGAGCGCGGCCTGCAGGTAATCCACCCCCTCGTGCACCACCCGCAAGGTCTCCTTTAAAAACGCCTCGTCGTCGAGCGCCGCCGCGGCGGCTGCCTGAGCCGGCAGGTTGACATTGAAGGGCGGCCGCACCCGGTTCAGGGCCTCGGCCACGTCGGACGACATGAATCCGTATCCGATGCGCAAGCCGGCCAGCCCGTATGCTTTGGAAAACGTCCGCAACCCCACCACCGGACGGCCGGCCCGCACGTAATCCAGGCTGCTCGGCCCGGCCGGATCGCGCACAAACTCAATGTAGGCCTCGTCCAGCGCCAGGAGGACGCCGGTCGGCAGCCGCGCCATAAACGCCTCCAGCTCGGGGCGCGTCACGAGGCTGCCGGTCGGGTTGTGGGGCGTGTTCACGAACACCATGCGCGTGCGCGCCGTGACCCGGTGCGCCATGGCCTCCAGGTCGGTGCGAAAGCACTTGAGGGGGACTTCCACGGGCACGGCGGCGGACGCCCGCGTCTCGATTTCATACATTTGAAACGCGGGCCGGGGCATGACCACCTCGTCTCCTGGCTGAAGAAATACCCTGGCCAGCATGCTGATGATTTCGTCGGACCCGTTGCCGAGGACGATTTGACTCGGGTCCAGCCGATGCCGGGCGGCAAGCTTGCGAATCAGCTCGTAGCCGGCGCTGTCCGGGTAGCGGTGCACCCCGGCCAGCGTCCGCTCGAGAGCGGCCAACGCCCTGGGAGAGGGACCCAACGGGTTCTCATTGGAGGCCAGCTTAATGGAGTGCCGGATGCCGCGCTCACGCTCGACTTCTTCGATCGGCTTCCCGGGCACGTAGAGCGGGATGGAGCGGATGTGTTCGGGGACCTTAAGGTTCACGTTGTTTTGGATTGCTTTCGGATTTCGTGCTTCGAATTTGGTTCTAGGTTTCAGCCGCATGAGGAAGCGGGCCGTCGACTCCGTTTAGATGAAATACTCGTAGCGCACCATATTAGTCACCGGCGGCCGCCCTGCGGCCGGCCTCCAGCGCCTTGAGGTTGAGCGGAATCAGCTTCGCCTTGTCCGCGAATTTGTCCTTGACGGCGGCGATCAAGGCCTCAAAGCTCACGATCCGGCTGCGGGCCACGAAAGCCGCCAACGCCACGATGTTGGCCGCCTTCACGTTTCCCAATTCTTGGGCCAGTTCGATGATCGGCACCCGCAGTTCGTCCACGTCACTGCGGCCGGATCCGATGGGAATGATGGAGGCGTTGACGAAGACGACCCCGCCCTTTTTCACGGTCGGCGCGAACTTTTCAAGGGAGGGCCGGTTCATGGCCACCAGGTGCCGGGGGTTGCGAATGATCGGTGAGCCGATGGGCCGGTCGCTGATCACCACCGTGCAGTAGGCGGTTCCGCCCCGCATCTCGGGACCGTAGGAGGGGATCCACACCACCTCGTGGCCTTCGTGCATGGCGGCTTGTGCCAGGATCTGCCCCATCAGCATGACCCCCTGCCCGCCGAATCCGGCGAATTGGACCTCACTTTGCATCTTTTTTCCTCCCCCCGGCCGCCGCCGTACGGCCCGCCTCCGGAGTCTTGAATTCGCCGAGAGGAAAATACGGCAACATCTTCTTCTCGGCCCATTTCAGCGCGTCCGCCGGCGTCATTCCCCAGTTGGTCGGGCAGGTGCTGATGAGCTCGACCATGCTGAAACAGGTGTTCTGCACCTGGTAGCTGAAGGCTTTATGGATGGCCTTCTTGGCCTTGTTGATATACTTTGGTTGGATTAACGCCTCGCGGGCGATGTAGGCCGGAGTCTCCAGGGCCGAGAGCAGCTCGGCCATCTTGACCGGCATGCCGGTCTGGGCCACCTTGCGGCCGAAGGGTGAGGTGGTAGTGCGCTGTTCGGGCATGGTCGTGGGGGCCATCTGGCCGCCGGTCATGCCGTAGACCGCGTTGTTGATGAAGATGGTCGTGAACTTCTCCCCGCGGTTGGCGGCGTGGATGATCTCGCTCATGCCGATGCTCGCCAGGTCGCCGTCGCCCTGGTAGGTGAAGACGATCAGGTCCGGACGCACCCGCTTGATGCCGGTGGCCATGGCCGGAGCGCGGCCGTGGGCCGCCTCCTGGAAATCGAACGTGAAATAGTTGTAGCAGAGCACCGCGCACCCCACCGGGGCGATTCCAACCGTACGACCGTGGATGCCGAGCTCGTCGATCACCTCGGCCAGCATGCGGTGCGCCACCCCGTGGGTGCACCCCGGGCAATAATGCGTGGCCACGTCGGCAAGGGCTTGGGGACGATGAAACGCTTTACCCATGATTTCGGCTCCTAAAATTTTTGCTGCTGTCAAAGCGCTGTTATGCTTTCAGTCTAGAGCGCCATGCCATGCATTGCGGCACCTGTGCAGCTCAGTCCACCACAAAAATTTTAATTAATTACGAAGCGATGAGCTTCGTAATTACTTCCATCACCTCTTCCGGCGTCGGCACCTCGCCGCCGCACTTGCCGTACCAGTGAACGGGCCTGGCCCCCTTGACGCTTAATTCCACGTCCTCCACCATCTGGCCCATGCTCATCTCGATGCTGATGGCCGCCCGGCAACTCGCCTTGGAGGCGGCGTCATAAACGGCCTTCTGCGGGAACGGGAAAAGGGTCTGAGGCCGGACCATTCCGATCTCGATGCCTTTTTCCTTGAAGTTGTCGATCACCGTGCGGCACACCCGGCTCATGGTGCCGTAACTCACGATGAGGACCCGGTAATCGCCTTGCAGATTGTAGGTTTCGCAGCGCACCTCCGCCTGCTTCATGCGCTCGTACTTGGCCTTCAGTTTCAGGTTGTGGGCGTTCAGTTCCTCCGGAACCAGGTAGAGGGTCCGAACCAGGTTGCGCCGCGTGCTCTTGCGCGTGTCCAGCCCGCTGGTGGCCCACTCGTCCTTGTTCGACGGCGCACTCTTGAGGTGGTCAGGAAACGCCACCGGCTCCATCATCTGGCCGATCAGACCGTCGCCGAGAATCATCACCGGGTTGCGGTATTTCTCCGCCAGTGGGAAGGCTGCCATGACCATCTCCACGGCTTCCTGCACGCTGGCCGGCGCCAGCACCAGCAGCCGGTAGTCCCCGTGACCGCCGCCTTTCACCGACTGGAAATAGTCCGCCTGGGACGGCAGAATGCCGCCCAGCCCCGGGCCGCCGCGCATGATGTTGACGAACACCGCCGGACACTGGGCCGCCGTGATGTAGCTGATGCCCTCGCTCATCAGGCTGATGCCCGGGCTGGAGGACGTGGTGAACACCCGCGCCCCGCAGGCGGAAGCACCGAAAATCATATAGGACACCGCCACTTCGCTCTCACCCTGCAGGAAGACCCCTCCCACCTCGGGCAGCCGCTTGGACAAATACTCGGCCACCTCGGACTGGGGCGTGATCGGATAGGCGAAATAGTTCAAACACCCGGCGCGGACCGCCGCCTCGGCGATGGCTTCGTTGCCCTTCATCAGCACCTTGCCCATCTCATCTCCTCCGTTTGCCTGGACTGGCGGCTGGTTCGGCGATTTCGTTGATGGTGATGGCCACATCGGGGCACATCGTACAGCAGATGGCGCAAAATATGCAGTCCTCGGGCCGCGCCTGATAGGCGGGAAAATACCCCTTGGTGTTCATCTCCTTGTCGATCTCCAGAACGTTCTTGGGGCAGACCGTGACACACAGGCCGCATCCCTTGCAACGGTCCTTGTCCACCAAATGCTCATAGGCCATGGATCACATCCTCCTCACAGCTTGCACGCCTTCTTCCACGGCGGCACCAGCTGCCGCCGGATCGTGAGAACCGGGCAGTCGAACTGCGCCGAATCCACCTGCGGCAGCAACTCCTCGGCGACCGTGACGAACGCCAGCGGCAGGCCGCTCGCCGCGGACACCTCGTTTACAAATGCATAGCCGTCGACGATCTCCCGCGGGGTGGTCTCGTCGATCAGGTTGGCATTCCCGATGAGGCCCGTGATCGCCAGTTTGGCCGATGCCTCGATCCGGCGGCGGATCTGGGTGCAGCCCGCCACGGTGCGCGTGTCCGGCCGAAAAGGGTTGATCACCTGCAGCACTTGACAGCGGCGCCCGGCAAACGCGTCGCCGAGGGCCGCGAGCACCATGGCGCCGACGTTGTCGCCACCGGCATCGAGGATCGACAGCCCTCCGGGCTGGCGGATCAGTCCGGCCACCAGCGGGCTCAGCACCGGCAGCTCGGACTGAAGGTATGGCTTCGGCGGCAGGACCACGTCGATGCCAAGGTCGGTAAGCTGGGCTTCGGCTTCGCGCGACCGGAAGTAGGGGTTCACCAGATCCAGGTCCGCGATCCGCACCCTCACCCCCGCCCGGCGGTGGTGAACGGCGAGGTTGACCGCCACCTCGGATTTGCCGCTGCCGTAGTTACCGACAATGACGACGACGCCTTCCAGTCTCAGATCCACCCCGACCTCCCGGAACCCATCTTTCAGGCCGGGATCGCGTCGCATCCAAGCGGGTCCCGCCAGCCGATGAAAACAAAAACGCAAATGCTTTTTTTAGAGGTTAATCGTAGGACTGTCAAGCACTTTAGACGAGCGGTTTTCAAACGATCAACCGGCGATCAGGGCTTCCGCCCGACGGGCGGTTGTGGTAAGACGAAGACCGTGAACGATTCCCATCCCCTGCCTGACAGGAGGTTTCCACCGGCCATGGGTTGCGTCCAAACCGGCCTTGAACGACTGCTCGCGGACCCGCCCCCCTGGATCAGAGGCCGGCGCCTCGGCCTGCTGTGCAACCCGGCATCGGTCGATCGCCGTTTTAGCCATGCCCGGGACCTTTTGAACCGTCGATTCCCCGGCGCCCTGCGCGCCCTGTTTGGTCCACAGCATGGATTTTTTGCGGAAAAACAGGACAACATGATCGAATCCGCGGATATGACCGACCCGGTCCTCGGCATACCGATTTTCAGTCTCTACGGGGCCACCCGCGTCCCTCGTCCGGAAATGTTCAGCGACATCGACGTTCTGCTGGTGGATCTCCAGGACGCGGGTACCCGGGTTTACACGTTCATTTATACTTTGTCGTACTGCATGGAAACGGCGCGGGATTGCAGCAAAAAAGTGCTTGTTCTCGACCGGCCCAACCCCGTCGGCGGAAAAGCCGTCGAGGGCAACCTGCTGAACCCCGAATGGCGCTCTTTCGTCGGCCGTTTTCCCATCCCCATGCGCCACGGATTAACCGTTGCCGAGTTGGCCCGGATGTTCAACGCCCGATTCGGCATCGCCTGCGACCTCGATGTGGTTCCCATGGCGGGTTGGAATCGGGAAATGTTTTTCGCCGGCACCGGCCTGCCCTGGGTGGCGCCCTCCCCCAATCTACCGACACCGGCCGCGGCCATGGTCTATCCCGGACAGGTCCTGTGGGAGGGAACCAACGTGTCCGAGGGGCGCGGCACCACGCAACCGTTCGAACTCTTCGGAGCGCCCTTTTTCGACCTATCCCGGCTTGAAGCCGAGTTCAGCCAGACCCCCATCGGCGGGGCGGTTCTCAGGCCGGTGGCGTTTGAGCCGACCTCCAACAAGTGGCAGGGCCGGTGCTGCACTGGGTTCCAGATCCACCTGACCGACCCTCAGCGCTATGCGCCGTACACCGCGACCCTGCGCCTGCTGCAGGCGGTCATCCGTCATCACCCGCTGGAATTCGCCTGGCGTCCGCCGCCGTATGAGTACGAATACGAAAAATTGCCGATCGATCTGCTCATCGGCGATCGGTCCGTCCGGCAACGCATCGAACAACTGGACCCCATCGAAAGCATCGAGGCGTCCTGGCGCGCGCAGATCGAAGCGTTCAGGGCCATGAGCCGGGAGTATCACTTGTATCCATGACTGGCATGAACTCAACGCCTTTAACACCCACAACCGACTCCACGGGAATCACCTGGATCCGGATGCGCTTCAAAAAAAACAAGGTCTGGGTTGAAGCGGACGCCGATGGCCGTCCGCTTCAGAAGGACGGCCGGGTGCGCATCAAGTACCAGCTGGACCAGCCGCACGAGTACCGGGTCAGGCGACAGGACGTGAGAGGCATGCACGATACGCCGGAGGATGTGCCGCAACCGCCGGTGCATCGTCCCGCCGAGCGCGTTACGCCGCAAGCCGATCCGGCCGGGGGGCGGATCGTGCACATCTACACGGACGGAGCCTCTTCCGGGAACCCGGGGCCATCGGGGATCGGCGTGGTGCTGCTCTGCGGTTCGCAGCGCAAGGAAATCTCGGAATACATCGGGGTGGCCACGAACAACATCGCCGAGTTGCTGGCGATTCATAAGGGGCTGGCGGCGGTGAAAACCAGGCGTCTTCCCGTCCGTGTCTACACGGACAGCGGCTATGCCTTCGGCGTTCTCGCCCTGAACTGGAAGCCCAAAAAGAACACGGAGATCATCACCGCGATTCGAAGGACCATGGAGGCGTTTGATGATGTGGCGCTGGTCAAGGTGCGGGGGCACCACGGGCTGGTGGAGAACGAGCGCGCCGATGAGCTGGCCACATCGGCCATCCGCCAGGCGGGCGGATAAACGGAACCCGGCGGAATCGAGAAACGCCGGGCTCCGTCAACGGTTGACGCTATTCGGATTTTTTCTCGGATTTCAGACCCTCAAGTTCCTTCTTGAGGTCGGAGATCTCGCTCTTGTACTTATCGAGCTCGTCAGCAGTCACCGAAGAGGTGGCCGGCTCGTCCTTCTTCCAGGTGTCTTTCATCTCGTCGAAACCGAGGTAAATCGCCAGGCCGCCGCCCAGCAGCAGGACCGCTGGAATGGTTCCGCCCAGAACCATCAGGAACTCCTTCCACCAGAAGCCGAGGCCAATCAGGCCCAATGCCGCCGCCACCGCACCGCCAATCAAAGTTTTCATAACGCTGCCTTCTCCTTTCCTGCTGTTCCAAACGTGATGTGGGTGAAAAATGAATGCTGCCTCTTATCGCAATCTTGCGGAAAACCGATCGGAGCGCGACGCCCTGCGACCCACGCCGCCGCATCATAAAAAAACAGTAGCGATGTCTATAGCACACCGCCGAACCTCTGACAAGGCCAATTTACAGATCGCCCCCCTGGGCCAGTCTCTGACGAAGACCGAGGATACGAAAGGCTTTCGGAGGGTTAGCACTAACCGGAAGTTGCAAAACCAGAACGATTTTGTTACGGAGCGATATCGATCAACGGCCGATCATCTGAAGCCGATGACGGCGAGGACGTTTCGCCAATCCCCGAGCGTGGCATCATGGATCTACCTTTTAAAAGCCAGCCGCCGGCGCCTCCGGCAGGAGTCGTGCGCCGATGGGTCAACCGGTTCCTCCAGGGGAGCCGCCACCACTACCCGCACGTTCTCCCCCGCCGTATCGGCCGTCTGCGCTCGCTGGGCCTGAAGCTCTTTTACTCGGGCATTCGCCTGGAAGCGTCCCAGGCCCGGGTGCTGCGCGACCTGCCCTCGGATGCCGTCATCGTTTTCACGACGCGGTTCCGATGCGCCTTCGCCTTTCTGTTTGCCTTCACGCGTTACGCCGCCATGGGCCTGCCGTTTCCCACGATCGGCCTCGGGTGCCGCTGGTTCTTTTGGCAGCCGCTCGCGCAGATGCTCCGGATCCTGCTGGCTTACATGGACTGCCTATGGCACCTCCGGCGGTGGCCAGACCCGATTGGCAACGGCTTCTTGGAAAACGAACTGCTGCAGGGCAAGCCCGGGTTCTTGACCCTAATCGAAAAGCGAAGGTTCTGGCGCCGGTTCGGCCGACCGCGCGTGGATCCGGTGGAATGGCTCATCGCGCTGCAAAAGCGGATCGATTGCCCGGTCCTGCTCGTCCCGCAACTGATGTTCTTCAGCAAGAGCCCCCGCCGGGCGCGCCTGACCCTCCTGGATATGATCTTCGGCCCCGAGGATGAACCCGGACGGTTGCGGCTCTTGACCGCCCTGTTCAAGACCCCGGGCAACGTGTTCGTTGAAATCTCCCCGCCGATCGACGTGCGCCGCTTTCTGGCACGGCCCGGGATGGCAGCGCACCCCAGCGACTACCAGGCGGCCGTGCTCCGCGGCGAAATCCTGGCCCAAGTCAGCCGCCATCGCCGGAGCATTACCGGTCCGGTGCTCAAGTCCCGCAGCGAGTTGAAAGAGAGCATCCTGACCGGCGAACGGTTCCAACAATTTTTGCAGGCCCATGCGGAAAGCCACCAGCTTCCGCTGGCGGAGGTCCGGGCCGAGGCCGGCGACTGCATCGACGAGATCTCGGCCGCCCTCCATCCCAGCTGGATCCGATTCTATTCGGTCATCGTCGGATGGATTTTCCGAACCATTTTCGACGGTGTCGCGCTGGACGCGGAGGGGCTGTCCGCCGTCAAGCGGATGGCCCTGCACGCGCCGATCGTTTTTGTTCCCTCGCATAAAAGCCATGTCGACTACCTGCTGCTTTCCTATATGCTCTTTCACCACGATATGCCCTGCCCCCTGGTCGCCGCCGGCAAAAACCTGTCCTTCTGGCCGATCGGCCCGCTCTTCCGCCGGGGAGGGGCCTTTTTCATCCGCCGCTCCTTCAAGGGTGCCGCCCTTTACGCTCAGGCCTTTGCGGAGTACGTGCACAAGATCCTCGAAGAGGGGTTTTTCGTCGAGCAATTCATCGAAGGCGGCCGCAGCCGCACCGGCAAGGTGCTCCTGCCGAAGCTGGGGCTGCTGACCATGCTTTTAACGGCACAACGCAACGGCGCCTGCCGGGATTTGATCTTCGTGCCGGTGTCCATCGGCTACGACCGCGTGCTCGAGGAGAGATCCTACCTGGAAGAAATCGAGGGCGGGCAGAAGCAGCCGGAGAACATCTGGCAGGTCCTCAAGGCCCGCAAATTCCTGCAGCGCCGCTACGGCAAGGTCTATCTTCAATTTGCGGCGCCGATATCTGTCAACGACCTGGCGAGCCGCAGCGGCAGCGCTCTCGCGGCCATGCCGCCCAAGGACTTGAGCATTTTCTGCCGCAGCCTCGGTCACCGGATCGTCCATGCCATCAACCTGGTGGGTGTCGTCACCCCGCATGCCCTCACGGCCGCCGCCATCCTCAACAGCGGCCGCGAGCGCCTCGATGTGGAGGAGGTGATGGCGGCCGTGGAGATTTATATGAGCCACCTGTATGCCGTTGGGGCCAAACTCGCCGACACCTTGGTCATGGACCACCGCCGGGCGGCCCTGCATGCCTTGGACTCCTATGCCCAACGCAAGATTCTGGAACCCGCCGACGATGCCCCCCGCGTTCCCGATCATCCGTGCGGTTACCTTTTGAAAGGCTCCAGGCGCCCGCACCTGGAATACTATAAGAATACCTGCGTGGCCTTCTTCATTCCAGCCGCGTTCACGGCGTTGGCCATTCTTCAGGAGGATGCCTTTCAGCTCTCGGCTTCCGACCTGCACACGCGTTACGAGTTCCTGCAGGACCTCTTCCGATACGAATTTGTCTTCGACGCAGATGCTCCGGCCGAACAGCATTTGCGCGCCGCGCTCAACCGGTTCATCGAGGATGCCGTTCTGATCCCGCACCCCAGCCTGCCGGACACCTATAACGTCACCGCGGTCGGATTCCGCAAGCTGCGGCTGTTTGCCATGTTTATGAAAACGTTTCTGGAATCCTATTGGGTGGTTCTCAACTACCTCCGGCACAACAGCCCGGCGGCGATCGGGGATGCCAAGGATCGCGTCCGCAAAATCGCCTCCTTCGGCAGTCGCATGCACCGGCTGAAGGAAATCGACCAGCGCGAAGCGCTGTCCAAGGTGACCTACGAGAACGCCTTGGAATTCTTCACCAGCCAAACCATCAAAGGCGCCGAGAACCATGAGGCGCTGGAGCGTTGCGCCAGCGCCATCGAGACCGCCTTGCGGTGTTTGAAGTCATGAAAGCGCTTATCCTGGCAGCCGGTCTTGGAACCCGGCTGCAGCCGTACACCCTGACCACCCCCAAACCGCTGTTCACGCTGGCCGGAAGGCCCCTGCTGGCCATTCACATCCGCAACCTGGCGGAAGCCGGCTGTGACGCCGTGGGCGTCAATACCCATCACCTGCCCGAAGCGATCGAGGCGTTCGTTGCCTCGCAGCATTTTGACATCCCGGTTCATCTACGCTACGAGCCGGCCATTTTGGGCACCGGCGGCGCTATCAAGAACTGGGCAGACTTTTTGGATCGCGGCCCGTTCTTTGTCATCAACGCCGATATTTTTGCGAGCATCGACCTGACGCAGGTCTACGCATTTCACCGACGCCGCCGGCCGGCCGCGACCCTGGTGCTGGTCAACGATCCCGAATTTAACACGGTGAGCCTGGATGCCGCCGGACGGGTCAGGGGGTTTGCGGGCTCACGCGCAGACGCGCCGGCCGGCGCGTTGACCTTTACCGGCATCCAGGTCCTGGACCCCGTCGTCCTCGACTACATTCCGGAACACGGCGCTTACCATAGCGTGGACGCGTTCCGTGCCATGATCGCCGCGGGGCTGACCGTTCTGGCCTATGTTCCGGACCGGGGCGATTGGCAGGACCTGGGAACACCGGACCGCTACCGCCAGGCCGCAGTCGAAGCGTCGGTCCGGGAAGCCTGGCACCGGGCCTTTTCGGGCGCCGGGCCAGAAAGACTCGGCGTGGAGCGGATCGAGGGTGACGGCTCCGACCGGCAATGGTCCCGCTGGAAAGGTGCGGGAGGATCGATGGTCCTGGCGGAGCACGGGCTGCGCACCACCGCGGCCGTCGCCGAGGTGGACGCATTCGTTGCGATTGGCCGCCATTTAAAGGCAAAGGACATTCCCGTGCCGACCATCTACTTCGCCGACCCGTTCGCCGGATTGGTCTTCCTGGAGGATCTCGGCGACACCAGCCTGCAGGCCGTGGTGCGGGCGCAACCGGACCGCGAACGGGTCCTCTCCGCCTACCGCGCGGTGATCGACGAGGTGGTCCGCATGGCGGTCGACGGCGCCCGGGGATTCGACCCGGGCTGGACCTTCCAGACGCCGGCCTTCCATCGCGCCGTCATCCTCGAACGCGAATGCCGGTACTTCTGCAACGCGTTCCTGGCGGGCTATGCCGGCGTGGACCCTGCCGGCGACGACCTCAGCGAGGAATTCAGCCGCATCGCCGACGGCGCCCTGCAGGGGGGGGAGCCGGGGTTCATGCACCGCGACCTTCAGTCGCGCAACATCATGCTCAAAGACGGCCGTTTCTATTTCATCGATTTTCAGGGCGGCCGGATTGGCCCGCCGGCCTACGATCTGGCCGCGCTGCTGATCGACCCCTACGTCGAACTGGCGCCGGACGAGCAGGCGCGCCTGCTCGACTACGCCATCGGGCGCATGTCGCTGCGGCGCCCGGTCGACGCCGCCCAATTCCGCCGCGCGTTCGGCTACTGTGCGCTGTCGCGCAATCTGCAGGTTTTGGGGGCGTTCGGCTATCTTTCCAAGGTCAAGGGCAAGCCGCAGTTTGCGCGCTACATTCCCGCCGCCTTGCAAGGCCTCGAAGCCCGCTTGGGAGCCCTGGGGCCGAACGGCTTTCCGCGGCTGCAGCGGCGGGTCGAACAGGCACGGCAGAAATTAGGTTCTTGAACGGCTTAGCGCACAACGATGCAAGCAGGAGGAGTCCCGATGCAGTCCATCCCCGTCATGGTCAACGGCCTACCCGGCAAAGTCGCCAGCGTCGTCGCCAAACACGTGCGGGCCGACGCGCGTTTCAGGTTCATCCCCTGCTCGTTCACCGGCCCGGAGATCCAGGCCAACGAGCACGAGGTGGAAGGCGCGGCGGTGCGCCTCCTCCGGCCGGACGGGCGGGAGGCCGCCCTGCCCGGGCTCCGGCAGAACCACGGCGCTTTTTTGGTGGTCGACTACACCCATCCCACGGCCGTGAACGCCAACGCTGACTTCTACTGCCGTCAGCGCCTGCCGTTCGTGATGGGCACCACCGGCGGCAACCGCCAGGAGCTGGAGGACACGGTGCGGCGGTCCGACATCGCGGCCGTGATCGCGCCCAACATGGCCAAGCAGATCGTCGGCTTCCAGGCCATGATGGAGTTCGCCGCCCAGACCTTTCCGGGCCTGTTCAAGGACTACCGCCTGGAAATCCGCGAAAGCCACCAAACGGGCAAGGCCGACACGAGCGGCACCGCCCGCGCCATGGTGGGCTATTTCAACCGCCTGGGGATTCCCTTCGACCCGCAGCAGATCCGCATGGAACGCGACCCGGAGCTGCAAAAAACCCGCTGGGGCATTCCCGGGGAGTACCTGGAGGGGCACGGGTGGCACACGTATACCTTGATTTCGGCGGATGGCACGGTCCGCTTCGAGTTCACCCACAACGTGAACGGCAGGGAAATCTACGCCCTCGGCACCCTGGATGCGCTCGTCTACCTGGCGCAGAAAATCGCCGCCGGGGCGCGCGGCCGCGTCTTCAGCATGATCGACGTGCTCAAGGGGGCTTGAGGCGCCAGAGGGATGGGGATCGGGCCCGCCGGCCGGAAGGCCTCACCCGTTGCGGATGATCTCCAACGCCTGGGCCAGCGCCGCCTCCAGGTGCTCCGGCTGCGAGCCTCCGGCCTGCGCCATGTCGGGGCGCCCGCCCCCGCTGCCGCCGACCCGCGCGGCCACCTGCTTGATGATGTTGCCGGCATGGAACCGCCCGGTGAGGTCCTTGGTCACACCGGCGATCAACATCGCCTTGGCGTCGCTGGCGCCGCCGAGCACCACGACGCCGGACTTGATCCGGTCCTTGAACCGGTCCATCAGGTCCCGCAACGCGGCGGGCGAATCCGCCGCGACCTTTTTCACCAGGACGCTGACCCCGTTGATCGTGAGCACATCGGCGCCGGCATCCGCCACCGCCGCGGCGGACAAGCGCGCCTTCAGTTGTTCGATTTCACGTTCCAGGGCCTTCACGTCCGCAACGACCTTGGTGATGCGCTGCGTCAAGGATTCGGGCTTCTCCTTGAGCAGGTGGGCGGCCTCCAGGAGGGTGCGGGTCTGGGCCTGCACGAACGCGAACGCGGCCGCACCCGTCAGAGCCTCGATCCGGCGCACCCCGGCGGCCACGCTGGTTTCGGAAATAATCTTGAACAGACCGATGTTGCCGGTCCGGGCGGTATGGGTGCCGCCGCAGAGTTCCTTGCTGTAGTCTTCGAGCGAAACCACCCGCACCCGATCCCCGTATTTTTCTTCGAACAGGGCCATGGCCCCGCTCTTAAACGCCTCTTCCGCCGCCATCTCCGCGACGCTCGTGGGCAGGTTGGCGCGGATGCGTTCGTTGACCTGGGATTCGATGCGATCGAGGGTTTCGGCGTCCACCTGGGAAAAATGGGTGAAGTCGAAGCGCAACCGGTCGGGCGCCACCAGCGACCCCGCCTGCTTGACGTGCTCGCCCAGCACGCCGCGCAGGGCCGCGTGCAGGAGGTGGGTGGCGGTGTGGTTGAGCGCCGTCGCTTCGCGCGCGGAGGCGTCCACGAGCAGGGTCAGGGTATCCCCCTTGCGCAGACGGCCGGCGCGCACCCGGCCCGTGTGGATGATCAGGCCGGTCGGGTCCTTCCGCGTGTCGGTCACTTCCATCTCGCCGTCCGGGCCGATGATGCGCCCGATGTCACCGACCTGGCCGCCGGATTCCGCGTAGAACGGCGTGCGCTCGGTGACCACGGCCGCCTCGCTGCCGGCGACGGCTTCGGGGACTTCGCGGTCCTCGGCGACCAGCAGCACGGCCTGCGACTCGCCGGTCAGCAGGTCGTAGCCCGTAAATTCCGGTTTGAAGCCGCTGGCCGAGAGGTGCTTGTAGGCATCGCCGATGCGGGCGAAGGCCGCCACCGTGCGCGATTGGGCCCGCTGGCCCTCCATCGCGCGGTCGAACCCCTCCATGTCCAGGGTCATGCGTTCGTCGCGCACCACGTCCCTTACGATGTCGGCCGGAAAACCGAAGGTGTCGTAGAGCCGGAAGATCACCGCCCCCGGCACTTCGCGCTGACCGCGCGCCTTGAGGTCCGCCAGGGTCTCGTTCAGCAGCTTCAGCCCGGTGTCCAGCGTGTTCAGGAAGCGCTGCTCCTCGTTGACGATGACGTTGGTGATGAAGGCCTGCGCCTCGCTCAGCTCCGGATAGGCCGGTTGCATCAGGTGGCACACCACCCGGGCCGTCTCGTGCAGGAAGGGCCGGGTCAGGCCGATGTTGCGGCCGTAACGGATCGCGCGGCGCATGATGCGCCGCAGCACGTAGCCCCGGCCCTCATTGGAGGGCAGGATGCCGTCGCCGATCAGGAACACCGCGGCGCGGCTGTGGTCCGCAATGACCTTCATGGCGACATCGGCGACCTCCCCTTGCCCGAAGGCCTTCCCGGTCAGCTCCTCGGTGCGGCGGATGATCGGCCGGAGCAGGTCGGTGTCGAAATTGGTGGCCGCGTTCTGGACCACCGCGGCGATGCGTTCCAGGCCCATGCCGGTGTCGATGCTGGGTTTGGGCAGCGGCGTCATGGCGCCGGAGACGTCGCGGTTGAACTGCATGAACACCAGATTCCAGATCTCCAGGAAGCGGTCGCAGTCGCAGCCCACGGCGCACTCCGGCCGCCGGCAACCGTAGGCTTCGCCGCGGTCGATGATGATCTCGGAGCAGGGCCCGCAGGGGCCGGTATCGCCCATGGACCAGAAGTTGTCCTTCTCCCCGAAGCGCACGATGCGGTGATCCGGCAGGCCCACCGCGCTGCGCCACAGCTGGTAGGCCTCGTCGTCGTCCAGGTAGATCGACGCCCAGAGCTTGTCCGCCGGCAGCTTGAAGCCGTTGGTGAGCAAATCCCAGGCGAACACGATGGCGCGCTCCTTGAAGTAATCGCCGAAGGAGAAATTTCCGAGCATCTCGAAGAAGGTGTGGTGGCGCGCGGTGTAGCCGACGTTTTCCAGGTCGTTGTGCTTGCCGCCCGCCCGCACGCATTTCTGCGAGGTCACGGCCCGCAGGTAATCGCGCTTCTCTTCGCCCAGGAACACGCGCTTGAACTGCACCATGCCTGCGTTGATGAACAGCAGGGTCGGATCGTCGTGCGGCACCAGGGAGGAGCTGCGCACCACCTGATGCCCGTGCTGTTTGAAATAGTCCAGAAACGTCCTGCGCGCTTCGTTGCCGGTCATCGAATCACTCCTCCCCCTGCGGTTCCTTGCCCTTCGCCGCCAGCCCCAGCGCCTCGCGGGCCTTGCCGTAGATCGCATCGAAGACCTCCGGATGATCGCTCAGGAACCGCTTGACGTTCTCCCGGCCCTGGCCGATGCGCTCCCCGCCAAAGGAGTACCACGCGCCGCTCTTCTCGATGATGCCCTGCTCGGCCGCGGTATCGATCAGGTCCCCCATGCGGGAAATGCCCTCGCCGTAGATGACATCGAATTCCGCCTCCATGAACGGCGGCGCCAGCTTGTTCTTGACGACCCGCACGCGGGTGCGGCTGCCGACGATGTCCTGGCCCTCTTTGAGGGTGTTCGTCCGGCGGATGTCCAGGCGCACCGAGGCGTAGAACTTCAGTGCGTTGCCGCCGGTGGTGGTCTCGGGGTTGCCGAAGACGACCCCGATCTTCATGCGCATTTGGTTGATGAAGATCACGCAGGTGTTGGTCTTGCTGATGGTGCCGGTCAGCTTGCGCAAGGCCTGGGACATCAGCCGCGCCTGCAGCCCCATGTGGGCATCGCCCATCTCACCCTCGATCTCCGCCCGCGGCACCAGGGCCGCCACGGAGTCGATCACCAAGATATCGATGGCGCCGCTGCGCACCAGCATGTCGGCGATTTCCAGGGCCTGCTCGCCGGTGTCCGGCTGGGAGACAAGCAGTTCGTCGCAGTTGACGCCGAGCTTTTTCGCATAGACGGTGTCCAAGGCGTGCTCGGCGTCGATGAAGGCGGCGATGCCGTCCTGTTTCTGCGCTTCGGCGACGGCATGCAGCGCCAAGGTCGTCTTCCCCGAGGCCTCGGGCCCAAAAATCTCGACCACCCGGCCGCGCGGAAGCCCGCCGATGCCCAGCGCCTTGTCGAGCGCCAGCGAGCTGGTGGAGATGACCGGCACGCTCACGATGGGCCGGCTGCCGAGCTTCATGATCGAGCCCTTGCCGAACTGCCGCTCCACCTGGCTCATCGCGCTTTCGAGCGCTTTTTGCTTGTCGGTGGATATCGTCATAGATTCCTCCTTTTTCTTTGCCTTGGCACGGTTCAAACCTTGGACCCTCCCGACGCTGTCTGCATGAACACAGCGCAAAAACTTAAATGTGAAATCCGGTGCAATAGAGCGGCAAACCGAATTCCCTGATGGCACATTTCGAATTTGGCACCGGCGGCTGGAGGTGAGCCTAACCCTGCTCCCTCAACTGAGCTCTTGCCAGTGCCGTGTAGACCGGCCCTTTGGGCTGTAAATCGCTCTGGAACAAAACCACTTCCTGCACGTCAAAGCTACCGAAGCGCTCCGATACATAGGCGGATATGGCCGCGGCGATCCCCCCGGCCCCCGCCTCCTCCGTGAAACGGCCGAGCGTCAGGTGCCCGTGAAAGCCACGCGCTTCACGAGAGAAGCCAACGGCTTCCAGTTGGTCGTCAAGCTCCCGCTGCAGCTGCGCCAGCGCGTCGGTCGCTCCCGAGAGTCCGGCCCAGAGCACTCGCGGGCGTCGGAGCCCTGGAAACACCCCGATGCCCGCCGCCGTCAGCTTGAAAGCACTATGGGCGGCAGCGGCGGACCGCAGGGCATGCGTCACGACGTCGAGCTGGCCCGCCGCGATCTCACCCAGAAATTTAAGGGTCAGATGCAGATTCTCCGCTCGCGTCCAGCGCGCCCGAACCCCGCGGCCCTTGATCTCCGCCTGCACTCGTGCGAGCGTCTTCAGAAGGTCCGCCGGAATCTCCACCGCCACGAAGGCGCGCAAGGCGCCGAGCACAGGAGGTTGCGAGTTCACGCGGTCGGCAACGTGAACTGGGGTTCACTCAACAGGAACCGGCCCTGCCGGATCCATTCCTTCAAGGCCGCGGCGATCTCGCGGGCCTTGATCATACTGGACAGCGGGACCGTCGGCACCTGCTTCCCCTGGAATCGGATGACGCCGCTTTTAAGCTCGGCATAGCTCACCTGCCCGAGGCTCTTCACTTCCCCGCGCGGGTAGTCGCGGCCATAGTCGACGATCTGGGTGAAGATCTCCTCGTCGGAGATTCCGGTGAACGCGGCGATCTCCTCATTGAGCAGCGGAATGGGAATCCCCAGCCCCACCGCCAGCGAGCATCCGTAGCCCTGAATGCCGACCCCGACCAGATAGCTCGAGTTCATCAGTTTCAAATCGCCCATCACCCAGAGGGTTCCGGCCGCTCGAACCGGGACCCCCTTGGGAGTGCGCGGCACCCCGGGGTGGTGCTGGGTGCCGTGCCAGGTCACATACCCGACCCCGCCGCCCAGGAAGATGCGGGTGCCGAGCCCGACGGTCCGGTAATAGGGATCGTTGAAGAGCGGGCTCAGCTGGCCGGCCGAGCAGTAGTTGGCGTTGCCGGCCCCCGGCTTGAGCGTCCCCATGTAGGTGTATACGGTCCGATTCGAGAGGTTCACCGCGCAATTGTAATTTTGATACCCGTTGCGGGGGTTGCACAGGGTCGCCTGCGGCAGCGTTCGCAGGCTGACCTCTTTTTCCACCCGACGGTTGGGGTAACAGTCGGTGCCGTATCCCTCGGCGACCAGGTGCACCGGCTTGGCGTCCACCAGGTCCTGGATGACGTGCCCCCCGCCGTAGTTGAACTCCCCGGGGTAGACCTTGTTGAGCGGGTCGTCCTCGGCCGGCTCGGTCGCGCCGATATAACAATCGACCGCGGCCAGCCCGGCATAGGTCGGTACCCGGTTGAGCCAGACCCGTGAGGCTTTGATCGGCGGACTCGAGTGGCCGAAGTTGATGAAGGCGCCCGATGAGCACATGGGAGCGAAGGTCCCCGTGGTGACCACATCCACGCGCCGCGCCGCCTCCACCGGACCCTCGGCCTTTACGATGTCGATGATCTCCTCGGCGGTCACGACCACGACATCGCCGGATTGGATTTTGGCGTTGATCTCCTGGATGGTTTTCGTGATCCGGTGTTTCTTCATGTCATCCTGCTTGGCCGGAAGCGCTTTTGACGGAGTCGAGCTTGAGGGTGATGTTGTCCTGGATCCAGTGGGGATCCCACCATTCGATGGGGTCTACGAACATGTGTTGAACGAGAATGCTGAAATGCAGATGGTCGCCGGCGGCGAGCCCGGTGCTGCCGGTGTGGCCGAGAATCGCCTCTTTGGCCACGCGCTCGCCCGCCTTTACGGCGATCTGGCTCAGGTGGGAATACATGCTGAACAGGCCGAACCCGTGGTCCAGGATGACCGTCTGGCCGTAAATACCGGCGAAACCGGTGTAGACCACCGCCCCGCTGTTGGCCGCCGGAACCGGAGAACGGGCGAGCGAGGCCAGATCCACGCCCAGATGATCCTGCTGATCGATTTCCCTACCCTCGTAGAGATAGGTGCGATGATCGGCAAATCCGGCGCGCGGCGCTGAATTGGGAAGCCTTGAGAAGGGCCCTTTCCAGAGCATGGCGCTTTCGGTCTTGCCGGTCGCCGCGACGATCCGTTCATAGTTCGCCTGGCGCAAATCGCGATTGATGAAAAGAAATTTATCTTTTAAAGTGGAATTGGGCTTGGCTGGCAGCAGCGCGTGAAATTCCGGCAGGATTTGGTTGATGAAGCTGTCGCTGACCTGCAAGGCATCCTTTTTAAAGGCCTTTTTGCGGAATTGGTAAGGCCACCGCACGCGGTTGCCGTTCCCCGCCGCATCCTTCGCCTCCAGCATGATCTCGGCGGCGGTCCCCTGCAGATGGCTCATCCCCAAAAAAGCGATGTGGATGGCCTTGTCGGCATAATAGCCGCTGTAGCCCGGGAAAAAATGGTTGCCCACCCTGACCCCGCTGGTCGGGCAGGGCTCCGAGAGCCGATATATCGCCAACCCGGCCCCGCCCTGGTTGACATAATTCTGCGGGATCAGGTTCTCGATCACCGGAGGACGCGTGTCGATGATGACCTCCGTTTGGAGCTCGGTCATGTTGCCGTGCCACCAGTTGCGCCAGGAATGGTCCCAAAGGGAGATCCGCAGCATCGCTTTGCCGTCGGCAAGCCCCATGGCGGCCGGATCGATCTTGATCCGGGCGCTGTCCTTCTGCATCTTTTCCAGCCCGAGCACCCCGGAGGTGGGAAACGTGACATCGGCCAGCACGAGGTCCTTGCCGTCCTTATTCAGCACCACGTGCAGCCGGCGTACGCCGCTTTTGGGATCCGCCACCGTCAACGGTAATTCCGCCGTTTGGCCCAGATGCAGGGGCGAGGGCACATCCCACTGGACCAAGGGCGCTTCGCCCTCCAACTTCAGGGCGACATACCAGACCACGACCGCCGCCAGGCCCAAGCAAACCACGGCGGCCACACGCAACAGCCAGTTCCCTCCTAGTCTACGGGCTCTTTCCACGCCTTCCATCCTTAGATCCACACAGGCTGAAATTAAACATTTCTATTTAGCAAGCCATCAAAGGATAGTCAACTGCGCTTGACTTTTGCATGCCCGGAAGGTAGTTGCTCTCCAATTGCACGATTCTTGCGGTTGGCCACGTGTCCGGCGGGGCGACCAAGGTTACAGACGGCATGGCGTTATCCCTGCACATCCCCAAGCGGTTATTGAAACGGATCGTCTGGGCCGTGGTTTTCACAACGGCCGGCATCGCGATGGCGGCTTACTTTGGTTATCGACGCTTCACTTTGCTGCCCGAGGTGGCGCTGGCGCCTAAGGCCGGATGGGAAGCGATGGTGGTCGAACGCGTCCACCAGTCGGCCACCCGGGAGGGACGCACCGAGTGGAGCCTGGATGCCGCGACGGCACAGTATCAAGTTTCCGAAAAAAAAGTGCTGCTGACCGACCTTTTCGTCACGTTTTTCACCCGTGACGATCAGAAGGTGCACCTCACCTCCCGCCACGGGACCGTGAGGACGGACTCCCACGACATGGAGGCGCACGGACACGTCGTGATTTACAATGACGCCTATCGTTTGGAAACTGAAAAGATGGCCTATTCGCATGACTCCCGGACAATCACATCCGATGCTCCGGTGAAGATCACGGGCCCCGCCGGGGACCTCATGGCGGACTCCCTGATACTGGATCTGAATACCAACCGTCTGGTGATGAGGGGCCATGTCCATGGAACCCTGGCTTCAAACGAAACGAACAACTAGGGGCGTGGATGTCCCCCTCGGGGGGGCTGCGCTTGTCGTGCTTTTATGGGGCGCGATCGCTATGGGAGCTTCAGATCCCGGGGCCGAGGCCGGGCATCCAAAAAAAAGTCCGATTCGCATCCAATCCGAGCAACTAGTGGCCGAGAAGGCAGCCGACACCGCAGAGTTCAGCGGCGCCGTGCGTGTGGAAGGCGACGGATACACGATCAGCGCCGACCACCTCACCATCCACTTTCGACCGGGAACCGCCGGCGGGAATCCCCTCACCGGAACGATCTCGGCCAAGGAAATCTCCCGGATAGCCGCGCGCGGGCAGGTACGGATCCGGACCGACGCCCTCACCGCCAGCGCCGAGCAGGCGGTCTACGAACCCGACTCCGGGCAGATCTGGCTGCTCGCGCCGGATGATGCAACGACCCCGGCCAAGGTCTCGCAGGGAGGCACGCGTGTGGGCCGGGCGGCAAAAAGGCCGCCCGCCTCGCGGGTCCGGATCACCCTGTTGCCAACGGCCGCGCGCTAGCCATCTGAAACCTGCGGAGGGCCCCTGGCCCATGGTTGCATTTTCCCAGCGGACCCACTAAAATGAAAGTTTAAATGATGCAGGACTGCGGATGGAGGATGACATGGCTCCGGTGACTCATCACCTCCAAATCGGTCACGCCCCCAACAAGCCCCGCGGGCTGCCGGAATAGCAATTCCGGCTGCTCGCCCATGATGAACCTTTTTCATTTGATGTTACGGATGCATCGGAAGGGACGATGACCGTCCTGCGCGTCGAGGATCTGATCAAGAGTTATGGCGGTCGCCAGGTGGTCAACGGCGTCAGCCTCCAGGTGAACAGCGGCGAGGTCGCCGGCCTGCTGGGACCGAACGGCGCCGGAAAAACGACGACCTTTTACATGGCCATCGGTTTGGTGAAGCCTGACGGGGGGCACATATTTCTTGACGAGGAAGATATCACGGGTTACCCTATGCACGTTCGTGCCCGGCGCGGACTGGGTTATCTTCCCCAGGAAACGTCGGTCTTCCGCAAGTTATCGGTCCGCAAGAACATCTTGGCCATTCTGGAGCTATTGCCTTTGTCAAGAGAGGATCGGAACCAGCGTGCGGACCAACTCTTGGAAGAGTTGGGCATCCGCCACCTGTCCGATCAAATGGCCAACGTGCTTTCGGGCGGCGAGAAGCGGCGACTGGAAATAACACGGGCGCTTTCGACGAACCCGGCGTTTATGCTTCTGGACGAACCTTTTGCCGGGATCGACCCGCTGGCGGTCGCCGACATCAAGGCGATTATCGGCCACCTCAAACGGAAGGGCATCGGGATACTGATCTCGGATCACAATGTGCGCGAAACATTGGGAGTGTGCGACAAGGCGTATATCATGGTCGATGGGAAGGTGATCGAATCCGGCACGCCCCAGTCCATTGTATGCAGCGAAGCGGTTTGCCGCTCCTACCTGGGAGACGACTTCAGGCTCTGACATGGCGCTGGAACTACGACAGCAACTGAAACTCACCCAGCAGCTGATCATGACGCCGCAGTTGCAGATGGCGATCAAGCTGTTGCAGCTCTCGCGTTTGGAGCTGATGGATACCATCTCCCGCGAGCTGGAAGAGAACCCCGCCTTGGAGGAAGTCGCCGACGGAACGGGGGAAGAGCCGCTGAGCGAGTCCCTCGAAACGACGGAAATGCCGCTGAATGAGGTGCCGTCGACTCCGGACGTCGCCGCGGAAAGCAAGGGCAGAGAGGAGTTTGACTGGAGTGGTTTTCTGGATGACTTCAGCACCCCCTCGCGAGGGCCGGTGGAAACCGAGGATCGTGAAGCTCCCAAATACGAGGCGTTCATCACTCGCAAGGAATCCTTGAACGACCATCTGTTGTGGCAGTTCCTCATGACCAAACCCAGTCGCGAGGACGAGGACATTGCCAGCTTGATCATCGGCAACCTCAACAAGGACGGGTACCTTCAGGTGTCGGATGAGGAAATTGCCGCCGCCGGCGGCACGACCCCCGAAAGGGTCGCCGTGGTGCTGGCGCTGTTGCAGACCTTTGATCCGATCGGAGTGTGTGCCCGCGACCTGCGGGAATGCCTGCTGATCCAAGCCCGCTATCTGGGGTTTGAGCACTCGATCATCACCGCCATCCTCTCCGAGCATTTGCCCAACTTGGAGAAGAAAAATTACAAGGCGATCTGCAAGGCCCTCAAGATCGGCCTGGAGGAGGTCGTATCGGCCGTGGCCGTCATCAAGGCCATGGAGCCTCGGCCGGGACGGCAGTTCAGCGACGACACGCCGCAGTACATCATTCCCGACATCTACGTCCACAAGATGGAAAATGAATTCGTCATTGTGCTGAATGACGACGGCATGCCCAAGCTGCGCGTGAACTCGCTTTTCAGACGGTCGATCGGCCGAGGGCGGCGTGTCGCCGGAGAGGCCGAAGACTACATTCAGGACCGGGTGCGCTCGGCCGCCTGGTTGATCAAAAGCATCCATCAGCGCCAGAAGACGATCTACCGGGTCATGGAGAGTATTCTGCGCTTTCAGCGCGAGTTTTTCGAAAACGGGATTGCGCATCTGAGGCCGATGGTCCTGAGAGACGTCGCCCAGGACATCGGCATGCACGAATCCACGATCAGCCGCGTCACCACCAACAAGTACGCTTACACGCCTCAGGGGATTTTTGAACTGAAGTACTTCTTCAACAGTTCGATCAAACGCGATGAAGGCGGCGCCATCGCCTCCGCCAGCGTGATGGACAAAATACGGCAGCTGATTGCCTCCGAGGATCCCAAACGGCCCCACAGCGACGATAAAATCGCCCAGATGCTCAAACGGGAAAACATCCAAATTGCTCGCCGAACCGTCGCCAAATACCGTGAAATGATGAGGGTGTTGCCCTCCAACAAGCGCAAGGAAATATAGGGAGGTCTTCTTTATGCAAACCTCGGTGACCTTCAAGAATCTGGACCCCTCCGAACACCTGAAATCCTACGTAACCGAAAAGCTGAACCGGTTTGACAAACTGCTGGACAACCCGGCGGAGGCCGGGGTGGTGCTGATCGTCGAAAAACACCGCCACATCGCCGAGGTCAACATCAACGGCGACCGCATGAGCATCAACGGCAAAGAGGAAACCGGCGACATGTACTCCGCCATCGACATGGTGCTCGACAAGCTCGAGAAACAGCTCAAACGCAGCAAGCAAAAAATCCGTGAGCGCCGCGCCAGCGCCAAGGGCCAGACCCGGACCATCCGCGAGGAAGCGGCGCGGATGACGGAAGAGGATTCCGCTCCGGAAATCAAGGTGGAAAGCCTGGAATACAAGCCCATGGACATCGAGGAGGCGGTGCTGCAAATGGATTTGACCGATCAGGGGTTTCTGGTGTTCACCAACGCTCGCTCCTCGCAGATCAATGTGCTCTATCGCCGTAAGGACGGGCATTACGGCCTCATTCAACCTCGAGGCTGAACGATCCGGGTTGCCGCACTGCCTCGGCCGTCTCCGGCAACCGGGAACGTTTCAGGCGACATGGCCATGAAGATCTTGGATGTACTGCAGCCGGAAGCGATCCTTCCGCAGTTGAAATCCCACACCAAGCAGGAGGTGATCGAGGAGCTGTCCGCGCCCGTGGCGCAGCTGGCAAAGGTCGATCCGGTGGCGCTGGTACGAGTACTGCTGGAGCGGGAACGCCTGGGCAGTACCGGCATCGGCGGAGGCATCGGCATTCCGCACGGCAAACTCCCGAATCTGGATCATCTGATGATCGGATTCGGGCTGAGCCGAAAAGGAGTGGATTTCGAATCCTTGGACGGCGCGCCGACGCGACTTTTTTTCCTGCTGGTCACCCCGGAGAACTCGACCGGCCTCCACCTGAAGCTGCTGGCCCGCATTTCGCGCATCCTCAAGAACGAACCGTTCAAGGAGCGGTTGTTGCAGGCGCCCGACCGCGAGCAGATTTACAGCATCATCAAGGAGGAGGACGAAGACTTCTAACCTTCGCCTGCGGCGACCGGACGTGAACCATCTCCCCCTTCTCATTGTCACCGGGCTGTCGGGCTCCGGTAAGAGCACCGCCCTCGCGGCGTTGGAGGACGTCGGATTTTTCTGCGTCGACAATATGCCGGTGACGCTGCTGCCGAGATTCCTGGAACTGCCGCCGCCTTCCGCAGCGGAAGCCACCGGCATCGCGTTTGGGATGGACCTGCGGGAGAAGGGGTTTCTTTCGAATTATGAGCGGGTGCTGAACGCGCTGCGCGGACAGGGGTTCCGATTCGAACTCATGTTCCTTGAAGCCGACGAAAGGGTATTGGTGCAACGCTTCAGCGCCACACGCCGCCAACACCCGCTGGTCCGCAGCCAGGGTCTGCTGGCGGGCATCCGCCGCGAACGGCAGTTGCTCCAACCCCTGCGCGCCGTCGCCGACCACCGGATCGATTCCTCGGCCCTCAACGTGCACGAGCTCAAGCAGAAGGTGGTCGGTATGGTGGCCGCCCAGCGGTCCCTGGAACCCCTGCAAATTCATGTCATCTCGTTCGGGTTCAAGTATGGCCTCCCTCCAGAGGCCGACATGGTGATGGATGTGCGTTTTCTGCTCAATCCGTTCTTCGTTCCGGAGTTAAAGGATCTGGACGGCGAGGATGCGAACATTCGGGAGTTTGTTCTGGAAACCGCCGATGCATCGGCGTTGATCACGAAGTACACCGACTTAGTCGATTTCTTGATTCCATTGTACAAAACAGAAGGCAAGACCCAACTCAGCATCGCCGTCGGCTGCACCGGGGGGCGGCATCGATCGGTCGTGATCGCCCGAGCCCTTTACGACCATATCGCCGCACGCAGCCATCGGGTCGAGTTGATTCACCGCGACATCCACCAGCCGCAGTAGGCCATGCGGCGACGGATGCCCGGTCAGCGAAGGACTTCTATGATCGGAATTCTCATCGTCACTCACAGCCAGTTGGGCGAAGCTCTTATCGATGCGGCGGAGTTCATTCTGGGCAGCCGACCGCCGGGGGTGGTCTCCGTCTCCATCGACCTCAATCAGAATGTGGACCGTCTGCGTGAAAGAGTCGCGGCCGGCGTCAAAAAGGTCGCCCAGGATGAAGGCGTTCTGATTCTGACGGACATGTTCGGAGGCACGCCGTCCAACATCAGCTACTCGTTTCTGGAGGAGGGGCGCATTGAGGTGCTATCAGGGGTCAACCTGCCGGTCCTGGTCCATGCGCTGGACCACCGCACCGGGATGCCGCTCGGGCCGTTGGCCGCATCCCTGGAAGCCTTCGGTAAAAAGAGCATCACCCTGGCCAGCGGCATTCTAAAGGGCAACAAACGGAGCTGAGGGTGGCCGCGTGGGAACTCAGCCGCGCCAGGCCGACGGACATTGCGCCGCTGGTGGCCCTGGAGCGCCGCTGCTTCGACTGGCCCTGGGGCCGTCTGTCGTTCGAAGGGGAGCTGGCCGCCGCGGAAGCAGACAGCCGGCTGGCCTGGATGGAGACCGGCTCCGGGAAAAAGCGCATCGTCGGTTATATCTTCTTTCGCTTCATCGCCGACGAGGCCCATATTTTTCGGATCGCAGTGGCCCCGGAGTGCCGCCGCCGTGGCATCGGCACCCGGCTGGTGGCCGAGTGTTTAGGCGCTGCACGCGCCCGCAGGCTCTCGGCCGCCGTTCTCGAAGCGCGGCCTTCCAACACCGAGGCCGTTGCGTTGTATCGCCGATTTGGTTTCCATGCGGTCGCCACGCGCCGCGGATATTATTCCGACCGTCACGAGGATGCGCTCATACTGAGACTAACGTTAACACAAGGAGGATCTATGACAGTCAAGATCGGCATCAACGGATTTGGCAGAATCGGACGCCTGCTGTTCCGGGCGGCGGCGAAAAACCCGAAAATCCAGGTGCTCGCCATCAACGATCTCACGAACGCCGAAACCATGGCGCACTTGTTGAAATACGACTCCGTTCACGGAACGATGGAGGCCTCGGTGTCCGCCAAGAGCGACGCCATCGAAGTCGGCGGGCAGGCGGTGGCTATCCGCTCGGTCAGGGATCCCGAAAAAATCGACTGGAAGGCCCTGGGCGTGGACATCGTCGCGGAGTGCACCGGACTGTTCACCAAGCGCGAGGACGCCGCCAAGCACCTCACTGCGGGCGCCCGCAAGGTCATCATCTCCGCGCCGGCGACCAACCCGGACATCACGATCGTCATGGGCGTCAACTCCCACCGCTACGACCCGAAGCAGCACCATATCGTTTCCAACGCCTCCTGCACCACCAACTGTTTGGCGCCGGTGGCGAAAGTCCTGCATGAAAATTTTAAAATCAAACGGGGCCTCATGACCACCGTGCACTCCTATACCGGAGATCAGCGGCTGCTCGACTTCCCGCACAAGGACCTCCGCCGGGCGCGCTCCGCCGCGCTTTCCATGGTACCCACCACCACCGGCGCCGCCAAGGCGGTCGGGCTGGTCCTTCCGGAGCTGGCCGGCAAGTTGAATGGACTGGCGGTCCGGGTACCCACCCCGAACGTGTCGCTGGTCGATCTGGTGGTCAATATCGACAAGAACGGGGTCACCGTCTCCGAGGTCAACGCCGCCTTGAAGCAGGCCTCCGAAGACGCCCTCAAGGGCATCCTCGGGTACAGTGAAGCACCGCTGGTTTCCGCGGATTTCAACGGCTGTGCGCTCTCATCGATCGTCGACGCGCCCACGACCTACGTCATCGACGAAATGGTCAAGGTTTTGTCCTGGTACGACAACGAAACCGGATACTCCACCCGCATGGTGGATCTCGCCGCGATGATCGGCGAACAGCTTTGAAAAACGGCGCCTCAGGCCGTGATCCGGCGTTGCATGGCTCTTGCAAATGCTCACCTATCGGCCGATATGCTGTGCTTTCCAATGCGCCATGCGCCTTGGCTGCCGGCCTGATGCTTGTTTTTCAGTGCCCTGTTGAATAAGGAGGCATTCACCTTGAGAAGACCACTTATCGCCGGCAATTGGAAAATGTACAAGACGCCCGCTGAAGCGGTCGATTTCGTCCGCCAGTTTGCTCCGCTGGTTGACGGGATCACCGATCGGGACATCATGATCGCACCGGCCTTCCCGGCGTTGGAGGCGGTCGCCGGTGCGCTGAAGTCAACATCCATCGCTTTGGGCGCCCAGGATATATTCTGGGAGGACGAGGGGGCCTATACCGGCCAGGTGGCCCCGCGCATGCTGGTCGCCTGCGGGTGCCGTTACGTCATCATTGGCCACTCCGAACGTCGGCAGCTCTTCGGGGAAACCGATGAAACCGTCTGCCGTAAAATGCAAGCGGCGGTGAAGACGGGAATCGCTGCGGTGATGTGCGTGGGCGAAACGGAAAAGGAGCGCGAGGCCGGCCAAACCTTTCCTATCCTTGACAAACAGCTTAAAAATGGATTAAAGAATTTGATTGCAGATGAGTTGGCTTCACTGGTCATCGCCTACGAGCCCGTGTGGGCCATCGGCACGGGCAAAACGGCCACCACCGATCAAGCCCAGGAAGCCCACCAGTTCATCCGCTCGCAGGTCGCGGGGTTGCTCGGCTCACCACGAGCCGGTGCGACGCGGATTCTTTACGGCGGCAGCGTCAAGCCCGAAAATATCTCCGAGCTTATGGCCATGGCCGATATCGACGGCGCCCTGGTGGGAGGCGCCAGTCTTAAACCGGATTCATTCAGCCGAATCGTAAAATTCAACTGACTAGCAGCGAGGTGGCGAAAGCCGGCCTATGACAGTCTTACTGGTGATTATTCATGTGGTGGTGTGTGTCGCGCTCATCATGATTGTTCTCCTTCAGACCGGAAAGGGAGCCGACATCGGCGCGGCCTTTGGAGGAGGCTCCAGCAACACGCTTTTCGGCACCAGTGGAGCCTCTACGTTTCTGAGCAAAGCGACGACGGTGGCCGCCATCGTATTCATGCTGACCTCTCTGACGCTGGCCTACTTGACGAGCCAGCGCCCTTCGAGTTCGGTCGTCACCGAGATGCCGGCAGCCGTCGAAACCACGGCGCCGGACGCCGCCCCAGCGCCTGCCGCCACCGAACCCAAGCCCGACGCACCGGCGAAGTCCCAGTAGCCCGAACATGGCCCGCAACCTTTTTGCCCAAGTGGTGGAACCTGGTAGACACGCTATCTTGAGGGGGTAGTGGGGAGACCCGTGCCGGTTCAAGTCCGGCCTTGGGCACCATCTGCTCAAAAAGCCGTAATCCATGCGGGTTGCGGCTTTTTGTTTCCCTTGCTACAACCAGCACGAACGGCGAGTGCGAGGGGGCCTCCACGGTTGCAATCTGAGCGGGCGATGGTTATATTTTTCGACCATGAGCGAGCATGACGAAAAAATCCCCGACCCCAAGGAACTCGAAAAGGAAATCGGCGAATTTCTGACCAAGAAGTTCGGCGGTCAGGTGAAACTGTTGTCCCCGATGGTTCTGACCCAGGAGGCGATCACCGGCAAGCCCAAGGAAACCGCCCGGGAAAAGAAGATCAATTTCAGCCTGAAACCCGAGGAGCTGATCGCCTACCTGGACCAGTACGTGGTGAAACAGGACCAGGCCAAGGCGATTCTCGCCACCAAGATCTGCACCCATTTCAACCGCATCCGCCGCACCCAGGAGGAGCAGGGCCTCCTCGACGAGCTGCCGGGCGGGATCAAGAACAACGTCCTCATGATCGGACCGACCGGCGTCGGTAAGACCTACATCATCAGGCTCATCGCCGCCAAGATCGGGGTGCCGTTCGTGAAGGGGGACGCCACCAAGTTCAGCGAAACCGGCTATGTCGGCGGTGACGTGGAGGACCTGGTGCGCGACCTGGTGCGCGAGGCCGACGATGACATCGAGCTGGCGCAGCACGGCATCATCTACATCGACGAGATCGACAAGATCGCCTCCGCCAAGAATCTCATCGGAGCCGACGTCTCCCGCACCGGGGTCCAGCGCGCCCTGCTCAAGCCCATGGAAGAGACCGACGTCGACCTGAAGGTGCCCCACGACCCGATTTCCATGATGCAGGAAATCGAGCGCTTCCGCAAAACCGGGAAACGCGAAAAGGTGGCGGTGAACACCAGGAACGTGCTCTTCATCATGAGCGGCGCCTTCACCGACATAGTCCCGATCATTCAGCGCCGCCTGAGCCGGCAGGGGATCGGCTTCGGCGCCCGGATCGCCAGCGCCCGGGAAGATGTCGACATCCTGAAGCACGTCAAGGCCGAAGATCTCATCGAATTCGGGTTCGAGAGCGAGTTTGTGGGCAGAATTCCGGTCAAGGCCGTCTTCGACCACCTGGGGCAGGAGGATCTCTATCAGATCCTCAAAAACCCGAACAACCCGATCATCCTCGGCAAGAAGCTCGATTTCGGCGCCTACGGCATCCAGGTCAAGTTCGAGGACGCGTTTCTGCGGCGCATGGCCGAGCTGGCCTTCGCGGAAAACACCGGCGCCCGCGGCCTCGTCAGCGTGATCGAAAAGGCGCTGTTGGATTTCGAGCGCGCCCTGCCCTCCTCCGCCGTAAAACAGTTTCCGGTCACGATGAAGGCCCTGACCGACCCCCAAGGGCTCTTGCAACGAATGCTGGACGCCCCCGAAGACCCGCTCTGGCGCAAGGCCTTCGATCGGCTGGCGGATGAGGAAAAGGCCTCCATCAAGGAATATCTGCAGGCCAACCGCAAAGGGCTCTCCGAAAAATTCAGCCTCACCATGACGCCCGCCCGCATCGATGTCGTGGCGAGCTACTACGTGAAAAACGTCCTGGACACCGGCAGCGCCGTGCGGCGGATCAAGAGCTGCTACGATGAAATCAAGAACGCCGAGCTCTACTTCTTCAAAAATCACGACATCAACCTCGTGCTCGAAGAGGACGCGATCGACTTCCTCATGGAGATGATCGTGGAGTCGGCCTTCGAGCTGAAGGACGTCTACCCGCGGCTGAACGCCCATTTCGAGTACGGCTTGAAGCTGGTCCGGGAAAAGACCGGCCGCAACCGGTTCTTCATCAGCCGCAACGCCCTGCTGAACCCCGATGAATACATCCGGGAAATACTCGCCAGCGGCTCTCTCAAGGATATGCCATGATCGGAATTTCCAAGCTTTACTGCGGCGCCGTCGAACCCTCCGACGCGCTGCGCTACGGCCGTCATTCGTCCCAGCTGCCGTCCCATCTCCTGCAGTTTTCGGCCGACAAGAAGCCGGTGGTCGTGTGGAACGTGACCCGCCGCTGCAACCTGCGCTGCGTGCACTGCTACGCCCACGCCAAGGAGGAAGCCGGCGCCGACGAGCTCAGCACCATGCAGGGCAAGGCCCTGCTCGACGACCTGGCCGCCTTCGGGGTTCCGGTGGTGCTGTTTTCCGGAGGGGAGCCTCTGGCGCGCAAGGACCTGCCGGAGCTTGCCGCCTATGCCGTCGGAAAGGGTATGCGCGCCGTCATTTCCACCAACGGCACCCTGATCACGGCGGCCGTCGCCCGGACGCTGAAGGACATCGGCCTTTCCTACGTGGGGATCAGCCTGGACGGAATGCAGGAGGTCAACGACCGCTTCCGGGCCGTTCCCGGCGCCTTCCGCGCCGCTCTGGACGGCATCCGCAACTGCCAGGCGGCCGGCATCAAGGTCGGTCTGCGCTTTACCATCAATCGCTTCAACGTCCAGGAGATCCCGGCCATTTTCGATCTGATCGAGGAGATGGACATTCCGCGGGTGTGCTTCTACCACCTGGTCTATGCCGGACGGGGATCGGAGCTGGTGAAGGAGGACTTGAGCGCCGAGGAGACCCGCCGGGTGCTGGACCTCATCATCGACCGCACCCGCCGGCTGCACGACCAGGGAAAGCCCAAGGAGGTGCTCACGGTCGACAACCACGCCGATGGGCCCTATCTCTACCTGCGGTTGCTCAAGGAGGACCCCGAACGTGCCAAAGAGGTGCTGCAGCTACTGCAGTGGAACGAGGGCAACAATTCCGGCCGCGGGATCGGCTGCGTAAGCTGGGACGGGGCGGTGCATGCCGATCAGTTCTGGCGGCATTACAGCTTCGGCAACGTGAAGCAGCGTCCTTTCTCCGATATCTGGATGGACACCTCCAACCCGCTGATGGCTCAGCTGAAGGAGAAAAAGAACCATGTCAAGGGCCGCTGCGCGGAGTGCCGCTGGCTGGACGTGTGCGCCGGGAACTTCCGCGTGCGGGCCGAGGCGGTCAGCGGGGACGTGTGGGCGCCGGATCCGGCCTGCTACCTCACCGACGAGGAGATCGCGCTGACGCATACGCCGGCCAGCTGTGAACAGGTTTAAGGTTTAAGGTTTAAAGTTGAAAGTTGAAAGTTGAAAGTTGAAAGTTTAAGGCTGAAGGCTGAACGTCTGAAAGTCTGATGTTTTTATCCTTAACTTTAAACTTTTCATTTTAAACATTAAACAAGGCCATCACCAACCGCTTAAACCCTGGTAAAACAACCAGGGTGAACCTTCTGTTAAAAGGAAGCGTTCTATGTTATTCCCCGACTACCGCCCCCGCCGCATGCGCCAGAACGAGGCCTTCCGGCGCATGATCCGCGAGACCCATCTCACGGTTGACGACCTGATCCTACCGCTCTTCGCCATCGGAGGCAAGAAGATCCAGAACCCGATCGCCTCGATGCCCGGGCAGTTCCAGCTCTCCGTCGACAATCTGGTGAAAACCGCGCGGGAGGCTCACGGCCTCGGCATCCCGGCCGTGATCCTCTTCGGAGTGCCTGACCGCAAGGATCCGCTGGGCACCGCTGCCTACGCCGACGACGGGATCGTCCAGCGCGCCGCCCGCGCGCTGAAGGATGCGCTTCCGGAACTGGCCGTAATCACCGATGTCTGCCTGTGCCAGTACACCGACCACGGCCACTGCGGATGCGTGGAGGACGACTGCATCGAGAACGACGCCTCGCTGGACCTGATCGCCCGTACAGCGCTGTCGCACGCCAAGGCCGGGGCCGACATGGTGGCGCCCTCGGACATGATGGACGGCCGCGTGGCGGAGATCCGTGAAGCCCTGGACGAAAGCAACTTCAGCCACGTTCCGATCATGGCCTATTCGGCCAAATACTGCTCGGCCTATTACGGTCCCTTCCGCGCCGCGGCCGATTCCGCCCCGAAATTCGGCGACCGCCGCACCTATCAGATGGACCCGGCCAACGCCCTGGAGGCGATCCGCGAGGCCACCCTGGACGTCGAGGAGGGCGCGGACATCATCATGGTGAAACCGGCGCTGGCCTACCTCGACATCATTTACCGTGTGCGCCAGGAATTCGACCTGCCCGTGGCGGCCTATAACGTCAGCGGCGAGTTCTCCATGATCAAGGCAGCCGAACAGATGGGCTGGTTGGACGGCCCGCGGGTGATGATGGAGACGCTTACGGCCATCAAGCGCGCCGGCGCTGATCTGATCATCACCTATTTTGCCGCTGACGCGGCAAAAGTAATTAACGGAAAATAAATCATCCCCGCCGTAAGCGGCCGGGATGATTTATTTTACTGGGGTAGTAACAAAAGTGCCATGACGCATCATCCTGCGAATACCGCCCCTCCGGATACCCCGCATGGCGCCGGCGACACCTCCGCCCTGCGCCTGGTGGCGTGGGAGACCACCCGCAACTGCAACCTCTCCTGCGTCCATTGCCGGGCGTCGGCTACGCTGGGTCCCTACGAAGGGGAACTCGACACGCAGGAAGGCTTCCGGCTGCTCGACCAGATCGCCGAGGTCGGAAAGCCGATCGTGATCCTCACCGGAGGCGAGCCGCTGCTGCGACCGGACGTCTTCGACCTCGCGCACTACGGGACCCGGCGGGGTCTGCGCATGGTGATGGCGCCCAACGGAACCCTGATCACGGAGGACATCGCCCGCCGGCTGGCGGAGGCCGGAATCCAGCGTTTGAGCATCAGCCTGGACGGCGCCACGGCCGACACGCACGACGAATTCCGCAAGGTGCCGGGCGCCTTCGACGGCGCCCTGCGCGGCATCGCGCACATCAAGCGCGCCGGCATCCCCTTTCAGATCAACACCACCGTCACCCAGCTCAACCTCGGCCAGATCCCGAAGATCCAGCAACTGGCGGTCGATCTCGGGGCGGTGGCCCATCATATCTTTCTCTTGGTCCCGACCGGCCGGGGGAAGTACATCGTGGACCAGGCCATTACCGCCGAGGAGTACGAGCGCACCCTGAACTGGTTTTATGAACAGCGGGGCAAAACCTCCCTGGAGCTAAAGGCCACCTGCGCCCCGCACTACTACCGTATTCTGCGCCAGCGCTCCGCCCGGGAGGGTAAATCGGTTTCGTTTCAGACCCACGGACTGGATGCCGTCACCCGCGGCTGTCTGGGCGGCATCGGCTTCTGCTTCGTCTCCCACGTGGGTGACGTTCAGCCCTGCGGTTTTCTTGCCACCGTCTGTGGAAACGTGCGGCAGGCGTCTTTCAACCACATCTGGAAACACGCGGAGGTCTTCACGGCCCTGCGGGACTACGGCCGGCTGGAAGGCAAATGCGGCCTATGCGAGTTCAAGCGGGTCTGCGGCGGCTGCCGCGCGCGCGCCTTCGAGGCCACCGGAGACTACCTGGCCGAGGAACCGCTCTGCAGCCACGTCCCGCATCGCACCTGCTAAACCTTTTTTTATTGCCAAATGAAGCCCGTTCGATGTAAAAGATCATCGAACTGGCTTCATTCCTTTTTTAAACCTGCAATTCAACGACGTCCGACGCTTTGAGAAGGACCCAGGTTCAGGGAGTCCAACGCTGTCGGGGCTACGCCCGAATATCGAAAAGACGAGGAATTCGGTGCAACGCCGGAAGTGAGCGTTCTTCGAAGCCGTCAGGGGTGAGATATGAAGATTCGCGATCTGATGATCCCCAATCCCATCGCCATCACCGCCACGGCCTCCATCAGCGATGCGATCGAGCTGATGAAGGCCAACCACATCCGCCACCTGCCGGTGGTATCCAAGGGCCGAAAGCTGGCAGGCCTGGTGACCCTGGCCGACCTCAAACAGGGCCTCATCCCGTCCATGTTGGGCGACGTCGACCTGAAGGATCTCATGATCACGGACCCCATCACGGTGGCGCCGAACGACGACATCGAAACCGCGGCGCAGATCATTTATAATCACAAGATCGGCGGGCTTCCAGTGACCAAGAACGGCCGGCTGGTCGGCATCATCACCGAAACCGACATGCTGCGCGCCTTTATCGACATGATGGGGATTCTTTCCTCTACCTCGCGCCTGGATGTGGCCGCCGGCAACAAGCCCGAGTCCCTCAAAAAAATGCTGCAGATCATCAGCGACAACGGCGGGGATGTCATCAACGTCATCATGACTCTGGAGAAGGCGCGCAAGCGCGTGTATCATTTTCGCCTGGCCGCATGCCAGACCGCCATCATCCAGAAAGCCCTTTCCAAAGAGGGATTCAGCGTGTTGGCGGCGATCGATTAGGCCTCTGGGTGCGTCAATCGCGCATCAACGGGTTTTCCGAAAAACTCGGATCAGCCAGCATACCCCGGCAGCCCAAATTAGACTGTTCGCCGCCATGGGCAGATAGATCCAGTTCCCGGGGAACCACTCCCGCGGATAAAGCGCCAGCGTTACCAACGGAAAGTGAAGCAGCTTGGTCGCCCGTACCAGCAGCGTTATCGTCAGAACCGCCCCCTCCGGGGCACCGGTCGACTGCCTCGTCAAGACCACGGTGGCCGGGATGATCAGCTGGCTCAGTCCGAAATGGATTATGGCAATCACGATCCAGGACAGCCAATTGACCCTAACGGACGATCTCTTAAGCACTTGCCTCTTCCTTAAATCTAGGCCTCACATTTTAGAAAAATCAATCCGCTTGACTTGATACCATTCACTTAGCTATGAGGCAATCATTCTAAATTTTTATTCTGAAATTATCGGGATCAGGTGGTCTTTGGCGGCCAGACCATCTATTCGTGCCAGGTAAGGAGGTGACTGGAAGGCACAGGATAGGAAGCAGCATAGGCCTCACTTTAGGACGAATCGGTCGGCGGCATCAGGTCTTACAAAACGCTCGTTTCCCCAAGCAAAGGGAGGTAATGAAACATGCGCCAAAGAACAACCCTCTATCTTCTTCTTTGCGGTGCGTTGACATTCTCATTGGTATTTGCCGTCAAGACGGCTACCGCCCAATCGGTGAGCATCGACTCCAAAACGCTCAAAAAGCTTCAAGAAACCATCGAGCAACAGCAACTGCTGCTGCAGAAACAATCCCAGGAGCTCAAATCGCAATCGGAGATGCTCAATTCGCTGCAGAAACAGGTCAACGACCTGGGCAACAAGGCATCCGAGGCCCAGACCCAGGCGGTTCAGGCCAAATCCAAGGCCGACATGGCGGTCGATACCGCCAACAGGGCGACGGAAGCGGCCCAGGCGACCGCCCAGCGCGAAGTCACATCCGGGCAGGATCGTGTCAAGCTCGCCGTCTCCGGCCAGGTGAACCGCGCCGTGAACATGGTCGACGACGGGGACAACACCAAGGCGTATTACGTGGACAACGATGCCAGCAACAGCCGCATCCGCTTCATCGGCACGGCCAAGATGACGGACGACCTGACGCTCGGCTCCCGCCTCGAGTTCGCCATCGCGCCGAACGAATCCTCGACGGTCACCCAGGGCAACGAAGGCGGCGATGAGAACTTCCTCCAGGACCGCTGGGCCGAAGTGTCATTTGACAGCAAGACTTTCGGAAAGCTCTCCCTTGGCAAAGGGGACACGGCTTCCAACAACACCGCGGAAGTCGACCTGTCCCGCACTGACGTGATCGATTACGCGAGTATCTCCGACATCGTGGCAGGGCTGAAGTTCCGAACCAAGAGCGGCAAGGACTTGACTTCTTTTAATGTTTCGGACGCCTTCAACGACCAGGACGGCTTGAGCCGCCAGTCGCGGGTGCGTTACGACACTCCCAGCTTATACGGCTTCAGCCTTGCCGGCTCCGTGATAAGCAACCAGCGCTCGGATGCAGCCCTGTTCTGGGGTGGCCAGGGCCTGGGCTTCAAGGCCGCGGCGGCGGCGGCGGTTTCCAACCCTAACCAAGACAACACCAACCTCCGTTACGACGGCTCGTTTTCAATTCTACACGAGGCGACAGGTTTGAACCTCACACTTTCCGCTGGCAGACTGGATAAAGACAATCAAGGCGATCCCACCAACTTGTATGCCAAGCTGGGGTGGATCGCGAATTTCTTCGACTTCGGCTACACGGCCTTCGGTGTCGACTACACCCAGTCGTCGAATCTGCCTGACGGAACTTACGATGGGTATTCGGTCGGCGCGTCGGTGGTGCAGTCGCTCGACAACTTCGGGACCGAGCTTTACTTGCAGTATCGACTCTTTTCGCTGGATAGCGGTCCCAACCCGGCCGTCGAGGACATCAACGCCGTTACTGCCGGCGCAAGGGTAAAGTTCTGATGCCCATCGAAAGCAAATCCTGCGTTTGGGTTCAATCGACGGCGGTTGTGCTGCTGCTGTGCCTCCTCGTCACCGGCTGCAGCAGCATAACGCCTTACCAGCCCCGCAACAACCGGGAAGAAGGGCCGGAAAGAGGGATTTTTACGGGGTCCAAGGGCGAGTTTGTCATCCCTATCCCTGTGCCGGGCGAACCTGCCAAGGAGGATGAAAAGGCGAAAACGACTTCGGAGGAAACGCCGAAGAGCGAATAGCCCCGGGGTGTGACGACGGCTTGCGCAACTTCCTTCGCACCTACGGTTCAGAGCCGCCCTCGCCTTTACGCCGCCGGCAGTGATCAAAGCGGCGTCTCAGGGCGAGGGCGGCACCCCACTCGATCGATCGCCCAAAAGGGCCTCATTTGAGGAAAGGTTCGATGACCAGACCCTTGCCGTCCATGGTGAGCTGGATCGCCCCGTGCCGGTCGGTGCGGTATATCCTCGCCCTGTGAGCCGCATAGCGTTCGAGGGTTTGCGGATGCGGTATTCCGGACCCTGGACGGTCGGTGCAGGAAATGAGCACGGCCTCCGGTTCCACGGCTGTCAGCAACTCCTCGGAGCTGGACGTGCGGCTGCCGTGGTGCGGCGCGATCAGGACGGCGCTCTTCAGCTTATCGCCGGCCAAGGCGACGAGCTCCTTTTCAGCCGGCCGCATGATGTCTCCCGGTATCAGAACCGAGGCCGCCCCCAAGGACACCCGCGTCACCAGGCTGTTGTTGTTCTCGTCCCGACGCCAGCGGTCAGCCTCCACGCGCCCCGGAAAATCCACCGGAGGGTACAACACCTCCAGCTGCGCCTGGTTTATCGCGGTTTGCCGCGGGATGTCCGCATACCGCGGCACGGCTATGGCCCGTTCCAACGCCGTTTGCATCAAGCCCGCATATCCCGGCATCGGCCGGGATTCGCCGTTGGTCCACAGCGAACGCACGTGGAAGTTTGCAGCGATAAAAGGCAGGCCGTTGAGGTGATCGCTGTTGGGGTGGGTCAGAACCAGAGTGTCGATCGTGGCGATTTTCCGGCGCCACAGGAAGGGTGCCACGACGTTGGCCCCCACGTCAAAGGCCGCCATGTCGGCAAAGCCGCCGCCGTCGACCAGGGCGGTGGCCCCTCCGGGGAACTCCAGCAGCACGGCGCTGCCCTGGCCGACATCCAGAAGGGTCAGCCGCAAGTCCTGGCGACCGAAGCGCTGGTAGATCCAGTAGCCCGCATCGGCGCCCGCCCCGATCAGGCATAGCGCGAGGACGGCCGCGGCGGCTTTCCGGTCCGGGCTTGCACGCCGGATGGCTTGGAAGAAGAAGCGGCGCGGATGCCCCGGCACTGCATGGCGATCGTCCCAAACGGATTTGACCCTGCCGGTCGCGGCGGCATTTGGAAACTGATCCGCCGCCGAGTTTCGCCCGGTGGCGAGATGGAATGCCGCCCAGCTCAACAGGTAGAACAGAGCCAGTTCCACGCCCGAGGGGCTCACCGTCCGGACCGCGGCATAGGGCAGCGCCGCCATAAGCTCCAGGAGAGCGATCGATTTGGAAAGAACAAAACCGCTGATCTGGTAACAGGCCACGGCCGCCTCGGTGCTCAACGGCGCGAGCAGCGTGCCGGCCAACCCCAACGCAACGACGAGGTACCCCATCAGGGGAATCGCGACGCCGTTCGCCAGCAGGCCGATGCAGGACACGGTGTTGAAATAGTACATTCCGAGCGCAAGCGTCCCCCAGGTGGCGATCAGGGACACTCCGAAAAACGCCACCAGGCCGCGCCGAATTTTCGCCGCCCTTCCCTCAAGGTCGGGCGAGCCGGCCCAACGAGCCGCCTTCACCCGATCCAGCCCGTAGACGATGGACAGCACGGCCGCGAATGAAAGCTGAAACGAAATCGAAAAGAGCGACGCCGGCTGGACGACCAAAATGCCCATAGCGGCCAGCGCCAGAGTGTTCATGAGGTCGGTTTCGCGCTCCACCAGGAAGGCCAGCAGAAAAACCGCGACCATGATGAGCGCGCGCTGGGTGGAGGGCGAAAAACCGGCGATGAGGGCATAGAGGGTGATCGGTATCAAAGTCAGCACGGCCGCGCCCTTGCGCGTCCATGCATGTCTGATAACAATCGGTATCCAGCTCAACAGCCAGCGGATGAGCGCAAAGGCGATCGAAGCGACGATCGTGATGTGCAGGCCCGAGATGGCCAGGATATGACTCGTCCCCGTGCGCGTGAAGGCCCGGCGGATATCCGGTGCAATCCCAGACTGGTCGCCCATCACGAGGGCTTTGAGGACCCCGCCTTCCGGTCCCAGATCCGCCCGATCGATCAGCCGGGCGATGGCGGAGCGCACCGTGTCGATCGGCCCCAGGATGCCGGGCTCCACGCCGAGCTCGAGCAGACTCAACTCTTCGCCTTTAATGAAAGCGCTGCTCCAGATCTCGCGGTAGGCCATGCTGCGCTTAAAATCAAAGCCTCCGGGGTTGTTGAAATTTCGAATCGGGCGGATCCGGCTTTGAAGGGCGACACGGTCTCCTTGCTGAAGGGCAATCGTCTCTCCGGTTGCGGTGACGCGCAGAAGGCCGCACACGCTGTTGGTTTGAAGGGCGTTTTCGAGGCGTTCGACCCTCAGCACGAATTGTCTCCGGCTTTCAAATTCCAACGGCCGGGCATCCACCACGCCGACAATACGCCACGGACCGGAATTGACAAAACGGCTCACGTGGTTGGCCGGAAAACGGGGCTGCACCCAGGGTTGCAGGGAGAGATATCCGAGCGCGATAAAGAGCAACAGGGGACAGGCGGCGGCCGATGTGCGCCGGATCAGACCACGTGCCAAGCCGAGACCGGTTGCCAAGGCCAGCGCCAACACCCAGCCGGTCCATCCGGGAGCCGCCGATCCCAGGACAATGCCCACGATCAGCGCGACGGTCAGCGGGATGACGGGGCGACGATAGAATCTTTCAGCCTGCATGATCCTTGGGTCATTTTCCCGCCGCAGGCGGGAAAATCGTCACTTCACACGGCGAATGTCCGCCCCCAGCGCAACGAACTTATCCTCGAGGGCCTCGTAACCCCGGTCCAAATGGTAAACCCGGTGCACCTCGGTGATATTCTCAGCCACCAGCCCGGCCAGCACCAGGCATGCGCTGGCGCGCAGGTCGGTCGCCATCACCGGAGCGCCCGAGAGGCGCGGCACGCCCCTGACCCTGGCGGTGTTTCCCGATACCAGGATGTCTGCCCCCATCCGTCGCAGTTCGCTCACATGGATGAACCGGTTCTCGAAAATGCTCTCGGAGATGACACTGACCCCCTCGGCAACGCTCATCAACACCATAAACTGCGCCTGCATGTCGGTCGCGAAGCCGGGATAGGGCTGGGTCTGGATGTCGACGCTGGCGATGCGCTGGGGCCCGGTGATCGTGAGGCTCTGGCCCTGGACGCTGATCCGGGCCCCGACCTGCCGCAGCTTGTCCAAGGTGGCGCCGACATGCTGCGGCTCGCAGTGGGTGATGGTGACCCGGCCGGCCGTGAGGGCGGCCGCCACCAGGAAGGTGCCGGTTTCGATCCGGTCCGGAATGATCTCGGCCGTGACCGGCCGGAGGGCATCCACGCCGCGGATGGTGACCTCCGGAGTTCCGGCGCCGCGAATATCAGCCCCCATGCGGTTGAGCACCTCGGCCAGCGCCACCACCTCCGGTTCACGCGCCGCGTTCCGCAACAAGGTGGTGCCCTCGGCCAGGACCGCCGCCATCATGATGTTCTCGGTCCCGGTCACGGTGACGATGTCAAAGTAGATCTCGGCCCCCTTTAGCCGCCGAGCGGACGCCGTGACATACCCGTGTTCGAGCGCAATCTCGGCCCCCAGAGCGGTCAAACCCTTCAAATGCAGGTTGATCGGACGGGCACCGATCGCGCAGCCTCCGGGCAGCGACACTCGCGCGCGTTTCAGCCGCGCGACCAGCGGCCCCAAGACCAGCACCGAAGCACGCATTTTGCGCACCAGGTCATAGGGCGCTTCGTGGCACGCGAGGCCGCTGGCGTCGATCCGAATCGACGCCCCGTCGGCGTCCACACGGACGCCGAGCCGGGAGAGCAGCAGCAAGGTGCTGTCGATGTCTCTCAGCTTGGGCACATTCGAATATAGGTTGACCCCTTCGGTGAGAAGGGACGCGAAGAGAATCGGCAGGGCGGCGTTTTTCGACCCGCTGATGCGCACAGTGCCTTCCAGTCGCCGGCCGCCTTGGATGACGATCTTGTCCATTTGGGTGTCTTGGGTAGTTAGGCCCTTTAGGGTGCAATTCTATGCAAAGGGGAGATAATTTCAATTTCAAATAACACATAGCGCCAGAAATTCGAAGCACGAAATCCGAAATTCGAATTTGGCCCTGGCTTGTCCGGGTTGGGTTTTTGGATATTCGCGGCACTGTTCTTGTACCGGCATCTATACACCCAAGCACCCAAATAAAAAAGCGTTCTTTCCGCCCGCAAGGGGCGGAAAGAACGCTCCGTAGTCTGGTTTTCAGCTCGGATCAGTGATGCCCTTGGCCGTGATGGCCGCCCTTGCCTTTGGCGGTGTCGTAAACCGCTTTGATGACGCAGTAAGTCAATCCCATTCCCAAGATCGACAGCGCATACCACAGCCCGCCGTGGAAGACCATGTGGCTCATGTCCCAGATCCATTCAAAACTGAACGGAAACATCACTTGCCTCCTTCAATCGGATTCAGCTCCTGTTCCTGCGGGAAGATCGGCAGGTAACGGTAGGAGAGCGCGATCAGAATAATGCCGTAGGCGACCGGCAGAATGGTCGTAGCGACTTCCTGCCAGCTCGGGAAATACACGAACCAGCTCTCGAAGTTGAGCACCGGTACCGCCTGGGTCTGCAGCACCATGACCCAGCGGTTAAGGCAAGCGCCGATGACCGCCAGGGTCACCGCCAGGAACAGCAGCGCCGGGCTGCGGCGCATCCCGCTCGAGACCAGCATGAGCGCCGGCAGCACGCCGCAGATGCCGACTTCGGCGATCAGGATCCACAGTCCGTAGGCCGAACCTGGGTTGTTGGAGTAAAAATCCATCAGCGTTAAACCCATGGAGGGCGCCGTCACCGCCGCCCAGTACCAGGTGTCGATGATCTTGGCGACGATGTAGGTCAGCAGCATCCAGCCGGCGATCTTGGCCAGCAGGTCGATGACGTTGTCCTTCACCAGCTTCTTGCGAGTGACCGTCTCGGTGATCCGGGTGATGAAGATCGTGAAGCAGGGGCCGCAGGCCGCCGCCGACCAGGTATAAAGGAAAAAGGTCCAGGGCCAGATGCCGATCCCCGTGCGGTAGCCGAAAGGCCGCCCGAACATCACGCCGGTCACCCCGCCCAGGGATCCCTGGTGGAAGAACGACAGGAAGGCGCCGGTGGCCGCGAAGACCGCCATGATCCCGTGCATGTTGTGGCCGAGATTATGGAAGAACGGCAGCTTGTCGATCTGCCGGTTCTCCAGGACCAGCGGCACGTACTCGATGGCCAGAACGCCGAAATAGCAGGTCAGGCAGAAGGCCACCTCGGTCAGCATCGAGTGCACGTTGGCGTGCCAGAAGATGAACCAGGCCCGCAGCGGCTGACCCACGTCGATGGCCAGGATCAGCAGGGCCGAGCTGTAGCAGACGAACCCGATCAGCACTGCATAGTTGATGATATTCTTGAGTTCGTCCTTGCCGATGATATAGCGCAGCAGCCCCGTGAAAAAGGCCCCGCCGCCCAGAGCGATCACCGCCAGGTCCGCCCAGATCCACAGCGCGAAACCGTAGGCGTTGTTCATGTTGGTCTGGTTCAGCCCCTTGATGTAGATCAGGAGCATCGCCACGACACCCCACAGCAAGACCGCGCCGACCACGGCGATGAAGACGGCAAACTGTCCGATCGGGCAGCGTTTCACCCCTTTGGGAATCAAAGCCGAATCCATATCTCCTACCTCTTTACCGATTTAGGTTGTATGCGCCCCCGAAGGGCCGGCGACCGGCGCTCAGGCTTTCTGCAGGGCGGTGTCCCCGGCCTTGCGCACCCATTCCTTGCTGGAAAGATAGTATACTTTCGTGTTGGTCCCCAGGCGCTCCAGCAGACGGAAAGCCCTGGGGTTGTGTGATTGACCTTCATGGGCCGTGTCCGGCTGAGCCAGCTTGTGAACGGCGTGCTTGGGGTTGTTCAGGTCGCCGAAAACGATGGCGCCCGCCGGACAGGCCTGGGTGCAGGCCGTCTGATACTCCTGTTCCGGCAGGTCGCGCCCCCCCTCCGCGTAAACCTTGTCGAGGGCACGCTGGTAGCGATGGTAGCAGAAATTGCATTTTTCGACGATGCCGCGCATGCGCACGGACACATCCGGGTTCAGGGAACGCTCCATCCCGTCCGGCCAGAGCGGATCCCACCAGTTGAACTGCCGGACATGGTAGGGACAAGCCGCCATGCAGTAACGACAGCCGAAGCAGCGCGTCGGAATCTGGCTGACGATGCCCGTGCGCATGTCGTAGTCCGTGGCCGTGGCGGGGCAGACCGACACGCAGGGCGAATGGCCGTGGTGTCCTTCGCAGTGCTGACAGGGACGCGGCAGAAAGCATTCCTCGGCCTGGGGAAAAGGCTTGCCGTTTTTCAACCGATAGACCCGCATCCAGCTGATGCTCAACAGTTTGTCCGTGTCGTCTTCGCGGAAGGGCACGTTGTTTTCGGCCATGCAGGCCACCATGCAGGCGCCGCATCCCGTGCATTTGTCCAGGTCGATCACCATTCCGAATCTTTTGTTGTTTGGTTGCTCCATTCGAACACCCTCAGTTGGCAAGTGGTTCAGGTCGGTCGTCTCGAAAAATCATGCCTTCGTCAGCTGGGCGCGGACGCCCCAGGCGGCCTCGAAGCCGGTCCCCGGGTCCTCCACCGTGCCCATGAGGCTGTTGATGTTGACCCCTTTGCCGGATAGGAACCGGTCGTAGGCGGTGTGTCCCAGCCCGCGCACCATGGCCACCAGGCCGGGCATGATGCCTTCCGACAGGGTCACCTTGACTCGGGCGGAGCCCTTCGGCGTGCTCAGAACGGCGTCGGCGCCGTCGGCCAGTCCGAGCTTCTGGGCGTCGGCCGGATTGATCTCCACGCATCCATCGTTCTTCTGGAGGATGGTCTCTTCCAAGGACTTGACCAGAAAGGGCGGTGAACCGGCGGCTCCGCTGCTGAGCCGCAGGGTGTCAAAGGGGATGAGGGTCAGCGGGAAGGTCTTGTCGTCGCCGGGCGCCTTGAGGGCGGCATAGGCCGGCAGTTGGGCCATGTCCGCGTTGCTGAATTCGAACTTCTTGCTCTTGGTTTCGAAGGCGGCAGGGGTAAATTTAGCGTCGACCCAGTAGCCTTCTTCCTTGAGCGCGTCCCACTTGTCCCCCAGGCTCTCCTGCAGACAAGCCTCGTAGCTTTCCCAGCCGAAGGCGGCCGCGACATTGCCGCCGACCGCCTTCGCCAGCTGCATCACCGCATCGCCGGTGTGCCGCGTGTTGAAAAGCGGCCGGGTCACCGGCTTCACAAGACCGATGACGGGTTTGGGGAAACTCAAAGCGGCCGGCACGTCTTCGAAACGCTCCAGATAGACGTGGTTCGGCAGGATGTAATGGGCCATCGCCGCCGTCTCGTCCAGGAAGGCGGAGAAGCTCACGATCAGCGGGATCTTCTTTAATCCTTTTTCCACCTTCGGGGTGTCCATCAGACTGTAGGCCGGGTTGCCGCTGTTCACGAACAGCACCTGCACCGGCGAGGAGGGCCCGGCATCAAGCGCTTCCGGCAGGCGGTTCAGCAGGTAGCGCGACAGCGGGAACTCCTTGCCTCCGGCGCCGTCCACCCGCGCCTGCTGCATGCCTTTGGAGGCGACGGCGTCCATTTCCGGCTCAGGCCAGTCGATGTAATCCGGCTCCGGCACGGCGACGACCCCGCCCGCGGTGTTGATGCTGCCCGCCAGCGCGTTCAGGAAGTGCACCGCGAGGAACTCCTGTTCGTTTCCGGCGATCTGCCGTCCGTTGCCCCGGCCGCAGATGGCCAGCGGCTTTTTAGCGCCGGCAAAGCCCTTGGCCAAATCGACGATGGTCTTGGAATCCACGCCGGTGAGCTTGGAAACGGCTTCCGGCGCGAAATCATCGCCGGCAATTTTTTTAAGGGCATCCCACCCGGCCGACTGATTCTGGACGATGTCCCTGCGGTAGAGCCCTTCTTTGAGGATGACATGGATCAGCCCCAATGCCAGGGCGCCTTCGGTGCCGGGCTTGATGGGGATGAACTGGTCGGCCTTGGCGGCGGTTTTGGAAAGCCGACCTTCCAGCTGGCCGATCTTGCCGCCTTTTTGCTGCATGGCGCTCTTGGCGCGGAACAGATAGGGCGGGGATCCCCAGCCCTCGATGAGTCCGCTGCCGAAACTCAGAACGTAGGTCGCGTTCGCCAGATCGAAACCGGCCATGGCGCGCTGCCCCTGGGTCAGGTACAAGGCCAGCTCGTAGGAATCCTGAATGGAGGGGGTGCGGATGAAGTTCGGGGAACCGTACACCGTCAGGAACCGCTTGCACAGCTCGGCAACGGTCCCGCGGTCGCTGTCGGAGACCCAGGCGACGGTCTGCGGCTGGCCTTTTTCGCGCAGCTCCTTCAGGCTGGCGGCGATTTCCTGGATGGCGGTATCCCAGGAAATCTCACGCCAGGCGCCGTCGACCTTCTTCAGGGGCGTGCGGACGCGGGTCGGGCTGTAAAGCAGCTGAGCGCCCGAAAGGCCGAGCGGGCAAATCCCGCCGCCATTGACCGGGTGACCCTTGAGCCCTTCGATCTTGACGACCCGGTCGTCGACCTTGCGCACGCTGATGCCGCACCCGCCGGGGCACAGAGTGCATGTGGACGCCACGTAAGTGGTTTCCCCTCGCGGGGGGATCGGCGTCCAGGGCCAGTTCTGGGACCAGATCGAAAGGTCGTCGGTCAGCTTCCAGGGCAGCGGAGTAAGCGCCGTTCCGGCCGCGCCGCCGATGACGAATGACAGAAAACTTCTGCGGTCGACTTTCATCTATCTTTTCCCTCGCGCTTCAAACGGGTTGATATCATCCGCCCGGCCGCGGGCACCACCGGGCCCGTCGCTTCCAAGATCCCCGACTTAGTGGTGGCAGACCAGGCAGCCGTCCTTCTGGGTCTGGACGCTTCCGCCGCTGACGCCGGATGTTGCATGGCACTCCGCACAGTCGTCCATCTTCATGCGGTCCCAGGAATTGCGCTTGACCCCGAGGATATTCTCGCCCCAGATGTCGCGGCTGTAGCCCGTGATCCGGTTTTGCTGATACGGCTTGAGGCTCTCGGACTCGCCGATGGGCCCGTGGCAGGTCACGCAGTCCATCTGGGCCGTCTTGACGTGGGCCGCGTGCGAGAAGAAGACGCAGGCCGGCTGCCGGGAATACACCAGCCACGGGACCTCGCGCTCCTTCTTCACGTATTCCTCCACGAATTTGATCTCTTCCGGGTCCTCGCTGTTGGCCTCCTCGTGGCACTCGATGCACTGCGCCAGCTTCGGAACGCCGGAGTAGGTGCCGTCCTCGCGGAAGAAATGGCAGCTCTCGCAGCCGTTGTCGACGAGCCCGCTGTGCAGGGCATGGTTGAAGTCCACGGGCTGTTTTTTCTGGGAGTAAAGCAGCGGCGGGAAAGCCACCCAGCCGATGAGCAGGCTCGCGATCAGACCCAAAATAAAAAAGAGGATGATCGGCCCGCCGGCCCCATCCTCTTTTTCGCCATGCTCAGATCCTGATTTTATGACGTTCGCTTTCGGTTCTTCCATGGGCACTCCGTTGCGCTGAAATTGTTTTAAGGTGGCCTTGGGGTGCACGTCAGCCGACCCGCGAAGGCCGCTGAAGAAGCGGACCCTGCCGGTCTGGATGTTGTGAAATTCAGGCCGGTTCTGTACCTTATCCCTTTCCGGGTTGTCAAGGAAAAATCATTGGCCCATCGACTGGTAGCTGTGCAGCCCCGGCAGCAGGTTCACGCCGAAATAGGTGAACAGCACCGCCCCGAAACCGAGGATGGACAGCCAGGCGATCCGCCGGCCGCGCCAGCCGCGCATCATTCGGGCGTGCAGCAGGGCGGCGTAGATGAACCAGGTGATGAGCGACCACGTTTCCTTGGGGTCCCACCCCCAGTAACGGCCCCAGGCGGAGTTTGCCCACACCGCACCGGTGATGATACCGGCGGATAGAAAGAGAAAACCGAACATCCCCAGCTGATGGGTCAGTTCGTCGAGCACCGCTGTCGACGGGAACCGCCCGATCAGCCCCCCCTCTTCATCGCCCTTTCGCGATTTGAGAAGATACATGATGCTCACCCCGAACGCCACCGCGAAGGCGCCGTAGCCGATGAAACAGGTGATCACGTGAGCGATCAGCCAGTTGCTTTTGAGGGCGGGGATGAGCGGCTGGATGCGGTCGCTGATGTTCGGGGACAGTGACGCGTAGGCCATGGTCAGGAAGGCCAAAGGGGCGGAAAATGCCCCGATCACGCGGTTCTGGTAGCGCCATTCGATGAACAGGTAGATGAGGGCGATGGTCCAGGCGAAAAAGATCAGCGACTCGTAGAGATTGGACAAGGGAGCGTGGCCGAACCCCATCTGGTAGGATTCCACCCAGCGCAGTATGAAGCCCGCGGTGTTGCCGGCCAGGCCGCCGAGCGTCACCCAGCTGGCCAGGCGTCCGGCGGTGGGCTTCTTGAAGACCCATGCAAAGCAATACAGGAAACCGGCCAGGCCGTAGGTAAAGGTCGTGGCGGAAAGAAACATGGAACTGGTCATGGCTGCATCTCGATTTGATGTTTGGGTGTTAGCATTTCCATAGTAAGAAATCCGAAGCACGAAATCGGATTTCGAATTTGGGCTCCGGTTGGTCCGGGGGAGCCGCTTAAGGCAAATTCACGGCAAGGCCGATGAAAGTTATTTCATTTCTTTGAGAGCCCTTGCCAGTTTCTGAACCCGGCGATCCAAGGCCGCCTTGTTTTTGTTGGCGGTTCCATAGACCGTCACCTGCGTCCCTGAGCCCGTGCGCACGGCTTCGATGCACACCTGCTGGTGGGAGCGGAAAAAGGTCACATAGCAACCCAGGATCATCAGAATGAAACCGGTGTAGACCACGTCCACCCCCGGGTCCTGGTTTACCTGCAGGCCGGTGTAGTGCTTTTCCTTGAACTGGTCGACCGCGATGACGACCTCTCCCCGCCGCATGCGGTCGAAGGTCGGAAAGCGGATCGGCAGCACCACCTCCTGCGCCGAACCGTCCGGCGCCGTGAGGCGTCCAATGAACGCGTCCCCCACGGGATGCCCCTTGAACTGGGCCTGGTGGCGCAGTTCGGTCAACACAAAGGTCCCGAGGTTTTCGGGGATGCGAAGCTCCTGACCGATTTTCATTTCCTGCGTGTACACCATGCCCGTGTCGCGACTGGTGAAGCTCAGAACCGCTTCTTTGGACGGCATCGTCCCGTAGCTGGACTGAAAGATGCTGATGCCCCGGTAACGCAGCGGGTCGTTGACGATGATGTCTCTTTGAAGCACCGGCTGGCTGTTTTCAAGCAGCGTCAGCCTCGAGCGGAATTCCCTGGGAGCGCCGGTTTCATAAAAACTTACATCGAAATCGTCGCAGCGGATGGCAAAGGGCAGACGCAGCCGCTCGCTGGTGCTGCGCAGGTTAACTTGCTGAACGGTGTCGCCTTCAGGGATGGTGACGAATCCGTCGAACCCGAAAATGGACCCGATCAGGCCGCCGATCAGCAACAGCACCACGCTTAGATGGACCGCGTAGACCCCGAAGCGCGTCCAGCGGCCGTTTTCACCGAACATCAGGAACCCCTGATCGCTCGTTTCGATCTGCACGGCACGCGCTTTTCTTGAAACGTAAGGTTCGTAGACGGCCCGCAGGGCATCCGGCCCGCGCGCATCGGTGAAGGCTTCGTGCTCTGGCAGGTTCCGAAACCGGGCGGCTTGAAATGCGGGTTGGCGCGCGAACAGGATCCGGCGCTGGGCCGACAGCCGGTCGGCCGAACAGACGACCACGTTGGCGGCCAGAAGCACCATCAGGACCTGGAACCACCACGAATGGTACATGTCGAAGAGGCCCAACACCGCGAAGAAGCGGTAAAAGGTCTCACCGAAGGCGGCCACATAGGCGGCCGGCTCGTTGTTCTGGGGGATGAGCGTCCCGATGATGGAGGTCGCCGCCAGCGACAGCAGCAATACAATGGTCAGCTGGATGGAGGCCAGCAGTTTCCAAATGGCGTCCACCACGCCGTCGGATGGTTTGGGGGAGCTCACGGGCTGAATCCGATCCTTTCTTGCGAGGTGGCGTCCGGCCTGGGTCGTCAAACACGCCCGCCGGCTGGCCTCCAAGCCCCCGCTCGGCATTATAAAATATGTAAAATTTTTTTTACTACCACAGCTTTGCCTGCTGTGCAACGACGATTCGAAGTTGGTTCCGGGCTGTCCGGGTTGGGGTCACGTCACCTCCGTCCGATGGCGTTGCGGCAGGCTTCGGCCAGCGGCCCCGCGTCCGGCAGGCCCGGGCAGCGCGCTAACAGCGCCAGCGCCTCTTTGAACCGGCCCAGGTTCATCAGGCTCACCGCCAGGCAGATCCGCAGCTGCTCGTCCTCGGGAAAATGCGCCAACCCGGCGGTCAGGATGTCCGCGGAATCTGCATGACGGTCGGCCTTTTGATTCAGAATCCCGAGCCCCAGGTAGGCCCGCGCATCGGGGTGGTAAAACAGCGCCCGCCGGTAAAGGGTTTCCGCGAGCTGCGGCTTGTTCGGTATCGTGTCGATCCGCGCGTAGTCGCCCTGGTCGAAGGTCATGGCCAGCCGCGAGAAAAAGTCGGCGTGCAGCGGATAGAAATCGCGCTGGTCGATCGGATCGAGGGCCGCCACAAATCCGGGCAGGTTGCGATAGAAGCTTTCCCGCAGCATCCGGCCGAACTCGAGGATTCGCTCGGCGGATAGGTTCGGGTCGGTTTCGAAGTACATGATGTCCTCGACCCGCTTCAGCCAGATGTCGTCGGTCGCATGGCTTCGGCGCTTGAAGTCCTCGTACAGCGCCGTCCCGGGAAAAAGATCCAGGATATAGAAAACCGCCGCAAGCGGTTGGATGCTCCGCATCAGATCGATGGTTTCCTGGATGGTCTTCCGGCTCTCTCCGGGGCAACCGTAAATGAAATAGGCGCGGGCCATGATGCCAAAGCGTTGGGTGCGCGCGAAGGCCTCGCGGATCTGCTTGGCGCTGATCGCCTTGTTCAACCGCCGGCGGATCTCCGCCGAGCCGCTTTCCACCCCGTAGCTGATCTGGGTGCAGCCCGCCCGGCGCATCCAGGCCAGCACTTCCTCGTCCACGGCGTCCACCCGCGAAATGGCGGCCCAGTGGATGCCGAGCTGCCGCTCAATGATCTGTCGGCAGATCTCCATCACCCGGCGGCGGTTCCGGGTAAACGTATCATCGCTCACGAAAAAAAAATCGGCGCCCCTTCCGCCGCAGCGCCGCGAGCTGCTCCACGAAGCGATCCGCCGAGTGCGACCGGACCCGCCGCCCCCAGAATGCGGGAGACCCGCAGAAGCGGCAGTCCGAGACACACCCGCGCGTCAGGGAAAGATGGGCATAATCGAAGTATTTGGCCGGATTGGGCAGCGCATCCAAATCACGGACGGGCTCGACCGCAGCCGTCCGAAAGGGTTGGCCGTCCTGGCGCAAGGCGATGCCGGGGAGGGAGGCCACATCGGAGGAGCCGCACCCATCGAGCTGGCCCACCAGCTTCAGGAAGGTGTTTTCCCCTTCACCGAGAACGATGTAATCGACTTCCGGAAAATGGTGCAGCAAATGCTCCCAGAGGTGCGTGGCACCCACCCCGCCGAAGACGATCCGGATCTCGGAGTCGATCCGTTTGGCGATGCGGGCGATCTCGATCCCTCCCCAGCGGTTGGCGTGCAGGATCGAAAACCCGATCACCTGCGGACGCTTTTCCCGCAACACGCGCTCTATGCGTTCCGGCGGGATCCCGCGGTCGTGCCAGTTCAGCACCTCGACCTCGTAGCCGTGCTCCTTCAAAACGGCCGCCACGTAAAAAATTCCCATGGGCGGCGACTGAATGTCTTCCATGCTCAAACGGCGGTCGAGAAAATACGGATAGATCAGGAGAATTTTCATCCCGAGCTTCATCAGGCGCCTTACACCAGGCATTGAACAACGAAGGTGGTTGTTCTGTGGATGCGGTTTTCAGCTTCGATTTTTTCCGCCGCCGGCGGAAAACGCCGGCCTTCTGAGAACCACTGGAAGAACATATCTGCGAAATCGAGAGTTGTCAAAGCGCGGCGGCAGCGGCCGGAAACGAGACACGCGGAGCAATAATGCTTGATCGCCCTGAAGGGCGGTGGCATAAAATGGCATTCATGGACGATCGCTTGATGATGACGAACAGGCCGTTGCACATTTCCGCTGTGTTTTTCCAGTTGGAGGGCACGCTCGCGTGTTCGGCTGAACGGCCGCTTCAAGAGACTCTCGGCTGCCCGGAAGAAGCTGCATGGAATGATGGCATCCAGGGGTTAAGAGACGCACCGCGCAGCCGACGGGTGCTGGTCGAGCTGGAGCGCCTGGAGCAGGCCGCCGCCGCCCGGTGGACGCTGCACCCGGCCGCGGCGCCTCTTTTCGCCTTCATTCAATCCAATGGACTGGTGGCGGGTTTCTTCAGCCGTCACGGGCGAAAGGCGGTGGATCGGTTTCTGAAACGGGTACGATCCGCGCTGGGCGGATCCGTCCCTGTGCATATCGCACGCGAGGAGTTCCGTTCCATCGACCGCCGCCGCAACCCTTTCCCGATGGCGGCAAGAACCATGCGTGCGCCGATCGCACGGACCCTGGTGGTTTCCGCCGAGCGCAGCATGCTTGACCGGGCCGCCGCGGCCGGGGCGCTGACGGTGCTGCTCTCCAATGGTCTGCCGCCGCCCGAGCCGGCCCCCTCGGTCCATTTTCAGATCACCGACATCCAGCAGTTGAGAAACATCCTCCGGCTGGGGATTCCGCTTCCCCCGGGCAAGCTCCCGAATGATTGGTTGAAGCAATTTATCGACGAATTCGACTTCGAAGACCCCTCCCTGATCATCCATCCGGGCATCGGTGAAGACATCGCCGCCGTGGATATGACTCAGGAAGAGGTCCTGGTGCTGAAGTCCGACCCCATCACCTTCGCCACCGATGCGATCGGGCAGTATGCCGTGCTGGTCAACGCCAACGACATCGCTACAGCCGGGGCCGCCCCGCGCTGGTTTTTGACGACCCTTTTGTTTCCGGCCGGCAGCACGCCATCCATGATTTGGAGCGTGGTCCGCGAATTGAAAGAATTTACGCGCCGGTGGGGCATCACGCTGTGCGGCGGGCATACCGAAATCACCGACGCTGTCCGCCGACCGGTAATCGCCGGCATGATGGCCGGCACCGTCCGTCGTCGCGATCTGATCGACAAGCGCCGCATGCGCAGCGGCGACCGCATCCTGCTGACCAAGGCCGTGGCCGTGGAGGGCACGGCCATCATCGCCCGCGAATTCGGTCGCAAACTCAGATCCCTGGGCATGACCGCCGCCGAGATTCAGCTCTGCCGCGAGTTTCTCGACGGCATCAGCATCCTGCCCGAGGCCGGAATCGCCGCCGCGGTCGAAGGCACCAGCGCCATGCATGATGTGACCGAAGGCGGAATTGCCACCGCGCTTGAAGAGTTGAGCGCCGCCGGCGGGTTCGAACTGCGCGTGGACATGGACCGGATCCCCATCTTCCCGGAAACCCGCAAGCTCAGCCGCCTGCTCCAGATCGATCCTCTCGGCCTGATCGGCTCGGGCAGCCTGCTGATCTGCTGCCGGCCGACGCGGGCGGCCCGCCTGGAGGCGAAGTTGCGGCGCAAGGGCATCCGGGTGGCCGCAATTGGCGAGGTGGGGGGGCCGGGCGGCGGCGTACAAGCCTTCAACGATGCCCGGCCGGTCCGCTGGCGGTCGTTTGAAGTGGATGAAATCGCTCGGCTTTTTGCAAGGGAGCAGCGGCTGAGACGCCGGCGCTGCGGCTCATTCGGCGCCGGCCGGTGATTTCGCCTGGATTCCTCGGTAGAATAAGTCGAAGGCGAGCACGAGGGTCTCTTTGATGTGATCCTTGCCCTCGCTGATCATCTTCTTGCTGGTCATCCATAGAATGACCCCTGAAAACAGGGACCAGAATGTATCGGCCAGGGCGACCGGATGGCGGTCGATGAACAAACCCTTCGCCACCCCATCACGAAAGATCTTAACGATCGATCCCATGGATCTGCCGATAAGATCCTTGATCTCATCCAGCAACTGGGGAGTCAGGTTTTTCAGAGTGTCGCTCGACTGCAGGTGGAACATGTTTATGATGATGAGCGGATCGAACTCATAGACATCGTACATGGCCTCCATGAGGGCTTTGAGCTTTTCCTCCGGACCGGCCGGCTTCAGAGCGTTGACGTGCTCGATGCGCAGAAGCAGGTACTGCAGGATGCGCAGTGAAAGCGAGGCGTAGAGTTCCTCCTTGTTTTTAAAGTAGAGATACAGGGTGCCGGGGCTGAGTTCGGCTTCCTGGGCGATATCTTCCATGGTGGCTTTGCTGAAGCCTTTTTCCGAGAAAACCCTTTTGGCGGCAACCATGATCTGCTGCCGACGGCGTTCTTTCTCACGTTCCTTACGTTCTTGAATCCCCATGCCTGTCACCCTGAATGTTATTTATTGACCAAATTAACTATTATTAACTGTTTCATGTTTAGTCAAGCTCAATCTTGCTTTCTCGATTGCATGTTGATTCCAAGGTCATCAACCTCCACAATCGGCGAAAAGGTGCTGAAATGACGGCTGAAATGAGCCAGAATGCCCGCCGAGTTCAGGCGGTCCTGGAAGGACTGGGGCTGAACCGGCGCGTGAAGGAGATGGAGCAGACCACTCGCAGCGCCCAGGAGGCCGCCCGGGCGGTCGGCTGCGAGGTGGGGCAAATTGCCAAGTCACTGGTATTCAAGGGTGACTCCAGCCAGCAAGCCATCCTCGTGATCACCAGCGGCGCCAACCGGGTCAACGAGGCCGCCTTGGCCGGAACGATAGGAGAGCCCATCCGGAAGGCGGATGCCGATTTCGTGCGCGCAAAGGCGGGGTATGCCATTGGGGGAGTCCCGCCGGTGGGCCATCCCCAACCACTGGCGGTGTTCATCGATGAAGACCTGATGCAATACCCGTGTATCTGGGCGGCCGCCGGATCCCCGCAGGCGGTCTTCCACCTGACCCCGCAGGAGCTGCAACAGATCACCGGCGGTCGGGTCCTGCGTGTGAAATAACGGCATGGGGCATAGGGTGGCAGAATATGCAATGAGGGTCCCTTACCCTTTGCCCTATGCGCTAAGCTCTTGGCAATCACCCGATCGTCAAGGCGATGAGATCCTTGCGCGCGCTGACCCGCTGCAGGGTGACCTGGACGAGATCCTCGGGTTTGAGGTCGAGAAAGCCTGTGATCGCCAGATCGCATTCCAGCATGTAATCGCTAAGCAGGAGCTGATAGCTGTTCCGGCGCCGCATCAAGACGATCGCTTCCGCCTTCTGCCCGACCCGCTGCTCCAGATATTTCAAAAGCCAATAGCGCTGTCGGCCGGCCTGCAGCCGAACCACATGGCTCATGGGCTGCTCCAGCAGTTGGATGATGAGGTCGATGCCCTCAGCCGAGTAGGGCTCCTCTAAGCCGAGGGCGGCCCGCACCTGCCGTTGGGTGACCAGGTCGAAGTACTTGCGGATCGGAGAGGTCGCTGTCACGTAGGCGTTCAATCCCAGCCCCGAGTGTTTCTCGGGCGCATGACCCAGCACGAACCGATTCAGCAGGCGGCGCTGCATCCAGTGTTGAAAAAGCGTTCCTTCCTCTCCGCGGTAAAGCCGCTCGCGCGGATCGGGCTGGGTGCGAAATACGGCCGGCATGCGGTGTTCGGCGAGGAAACGGGCCATCAGCCAGTTGGCCATGATCATGATCTCGGCCACCAGCATTCTTCCCGGGCTTTCACGGTTCACCCGGTTAAGGTTGACCTCGCCGGTGTCCCCGATCCAAAGGTTGATCTCCGGAACGGAGATATGGACCGCTCCGGCCGCCAACCGGCTCTCGCGGAACTTCCGTGCGATGCTGCGCAGCTGCATCACCTTGGGATCCTGGTCCGCGGCCAGGTTCACATCAAAATAGGTGCGCTGCTCCTTTACTTGCACGCAGCTGGGAAAAAGACGATACCTCAGGATATCCAGATCGGGGGTCAAATCGATCATGGTGCTGATGGCCGGCCGAATCTCGCCCGCCTTCAGGCTGCACAGCCCTTCGGCCAGGCTGGGCGGCAGCATCGGAACCTTCTGGTCGGCCATGTAGATGGAACTGCCGCGCCGCTGGGCCTCCCGATCCAGCGGCCCGCCCTTCTGCACGAAATGAGCGACATCCACGATATGGATGCCGAGGCGTATCCCTTCGGGGGTGGTCTCAAGGCTCAGGGCGTCGTCGAAATCCAGGGTGGATTGGCCGTCGATGGTGAACAGGTTGAGATGGGTCAGATCGCGCCGGCGGCCGTCCGCGCGGTCGATTTGGCCCAAGCCGACCAGCGCCTCGGCCCGGGCCTGCACCTCGAACGGAAATTCAACCGGGATTTCCAGGCGCAGCAGGTCGAGATTTTCATCTTCCGTGAACACGCCCTGCTGGACCAGAACGGGGAACAGGTCCGTGGCTCCATCCAGCCCCGCGCGCTCCATCATGCCGCGCGCCAGGCTGTAATCCGGGCTTTCCTTTTCGAAGAGGTAAAAGGATTTAAGGACGGATCGACATTCGTCGGAGCCGGGCGCAGCGCCATCGGAACCCGCCGGTCCGTTCTTGGCCAGCAGGCGGCGCAGCCATTCGCCCCCCTCCTCGATGACGCGCTTGCGGCGAGCCTCCGCCTCCCGCTGAGCCGAAATGCGCTCGACCTGCTCCTCGGAGTTGGGAAAGAACCGATCCGGATTGAACCTGAAATAGAGCCGGTCCTCGAAGAGCGCCCGGACCACGGCCGACCGGTGGTCGCCGTTCGGAGCGTCGGGGAAACAAAACGCCGTCATGGTCTCCAGGTCGATCCATTGCTGCTCGGAGTTCAAGACCTCCCACAGTTCCCGAATGACCACCTTGGCGATCAGCTCCCTACGCCTGTGCGCGAGCGCCTTGAGAGTGTCCACCATCCGGGTTCTCCCGATGGCAGGATCGATCCGTGCGTTGTCGCGGTGCAGGAGCCGTCCGACCGAAAGATTGACTTCCTTGTTATTTTCGGTCAGCAGTCTCAAGCGCTGGTTTTTAATCTCCAGAACCACGGCGCAGAGGATGCGCTGCCGATCGATATATTCAACAATATTCCAAAGTTCCATGTTTTAAAAATAGCAACCGGCGCCATCAAAGTCAACGAAACAAAAAACAGCGCTCAACCCGCGCATTCTCGTTGCCGCGCATGGTTCCATGTGTTATTCGAACAGCCAGTTAACCACGAAACAGAACGCGGTTGTTTATGTCCCCACTGGCGATCATCAAACCGTATTTCGCGGAAAACCGCTTCAAGATCTTCATCGGCCTGCTGAGTCTGATCGTGGTCGACGGGTTGCAGCTCCTCGTCCCGCAGGTCATCAAGTGGGCGGTCGACGATCTCACGGCCATGCGCGTCCCCGCCGGAAGGCTGGTTCTTTACGCCGGGGCCGTTGCGGCCATCGCCGTTCTGATGGGCGCATTTCGCTACGTCTGGCGCCGGTGCCTGCTGGGGACTTCCCGGCGCGTGGAGGAGGGGCTCCGCAACCGGCTCTTCAGCCACTTGCAGAGGCTTTCCGCCGCCTATTTCGACCGTGCGCGTACCGGAGATTTGATGGCCCATGCCACCAACGACATTCAACAGGTCCGCATGGCCGCCGGCATGGGCTTGGTGGCCCTGAACGACGCCGTGGTCATGGGTGCCGCCGCCATCGGGTTCATGGCCTACATCAACCCGACGCTGACCGGCCTCGTTCTGATCCCGATGCCTTTGATCGCCGTCAGCGCACGCTTCTTCAGCCGCAAAATGCACCGCCGCTATCAGGCGGTGCAAGCGTCCTTCTCGGACCTGACGGAGGCCATCCGCGAACGTGTTGCGGGCATCCGCCTGATCAAGTCCCACAACCGCCAGGCAGCCGAAACCGCCCGGGTGCGGGCGGCCTCGATGGCTTACCTGGGCGAGAACCTGCGGCTGGTCCGAATCACCGGGGCGTTTTTCCCGATGATGCTGCTCCTCACCAACCTGAGTATGGCGCTGGTGCTTTTTTTCGGCGGCCGCCAGGTCATCCGCTTCGTGATCACACCGGGGGATCTCGTCGCCTTCATCAGCTACCTGGCCTTGCTCACCTGGCCCATGATGGCTCTGGGCTGGGTCACCAACTTGATCCAGCGAGGCCGGGCGTCGCTGGACCGCGTCAACGTCATCCTGGAAACCCGACCCGCCATTGAGGACGCCGCCGACGCCCGATCCCTTGCGATGCCGCGCGGGGACATCGTTTTCGAGCAGGTCGGTTTCATCTATCCGCGCAGCGACGCCCCGGTCCTGGCGGAGATCGATTTGCAAATCGACGCCGGATCGGTGCTCGGCATCGTCGGCCCTCCGGCAAGCGGCAAGACCACCCTGCTCAGCTTGATCCCCCGGCTCTACGACCCCACGACCGGCTGCCTCCGGGTGGAAGGATGCGATGTCCGCCGCCTGCGGATCGAGACGCTGCGCGCCGCCGTTGCCTGCATGCCCCAGGAACCGTTCCTGTTCGCCGGCACCATTCGTGAAAACATCACCTTTGGTGACCCGAACGTTTCCGAGCCGCGGCTCATCGAAGCCGCCCGCGGCGCTGCCCTGCTCGACACCGTTCGCGGGTTTGCGCAGGGATTCGACACCGTGGTCGGCGAAAAGGGAGTGATGCTCTCCGGCGGCCAGAAACAACGGGTGGCGCTGGCCCGCTGCCTGCTGACCGACGCCCCCATCCTGCTTCTGGACGATCCCATCAGCCAGGTGGACTTTGAAACCGGCGAGGCGATCACCCGGACACTGCGCCGTTTGGCCGGCCGACGGACGGTCTTGATCGTCTCCCATCGACTCTCCGCCCTCGGGTTCGCCGATCGGATCGTCGTCCTCGAGCGCGGCCGGCTGACCGCCGCAGGCCGTCATGCCCAGTTAATGGATGCCAGCGACTATTACGCCCGGACCTATCGGCTCCAGGAAATCGAAGAGGGACGCGATGCGGCCTGAACAGGATTATTTCGAGGAAACCCGGCTGGGCAAGCCTTACGACTTCAGGCTCCTGCGGCGCCTTTACCCGTTCGCACGCCCGCATCGCCGGCTGCTCGCCTGGTCCGTCGCCCTGGTGCTCCTGATCACCCTGCTCGAAGTAGCCCTGCCCTACCTCACCAAGGAGGCGATCGACCGCTACATCGTCCCTCCGGCGGCACCTTCCTCCGGTCAGAGAACCCTGCCGGTCGACCTGAGCGACCCCCTCAACGCCGCCATCGTCAAGGATCGCTTTCCCCGGGTCCCCATCGAAGGGACGGTGGCCCGCGTCCCTTACGACGCGCTCGCCTCCCTGGGGCCGGAAGACCTCGCCCAGCTGCGGCGCGGCGATGGCAGGGGGCTGGCCTTCATGGCCGGACTTTTCCTCACCCTGGTGGTTCTCGATTTCCTGCTCAATTTCGGCCAGTCGATCATCATGGAGATCTCTGGCCAGCGGATCATGCACGACCTGCGCCTGCGGCTGTATACTCACATCCAGGGTCTGGCGCTGGAGTTTTTCACCCGCAACCCGGTGGGGCGGCTGGTGACCCGCGCGACCAGCGACGTGCAGAACATGTACGAACTGTTCACCTCGTTCGTTTCCTTCGTCTTCAAGGATCTGGTCCTGTTGGGCGGGATTGCGGCGGTGATGATGACGTTGAACTGGAAACTGGCGCTGGTCACCTTTGGCGTGCTGCCGGCCGTCGTGCTGGCCACCCTCCATTTCTCCCGCCGCGCCCGCAGGATCTTTCGTACCCTGAGGGTCCAGGTGGCCGAGATCAACACTCGTTTCGCCGAAACCATCGGCGGCATGCGAGTGCTGCAGCTCTTCCGCCAGGAAGCCGCCAATTTCGAGCGTTTCGCGCGCCTCAATCACGCGAACTACCGCTCGGGGATGGAGCAGATCCAGGTGCTGGCGCTGTTCATGCCGCTGATCGAAGTCCTGGCGCTGGTGGCCGTGGCCCTCATCATCTGGTACGGCGGCGGGCGGGTGCTGGACGAAAGCCTCAGCCTCGGGGCGCTCGTGGCGTTCCTCTCCTACATCCGCATGTTCTTTCGGCCGCTCCGGGACCTGGCGGAAAAATACAACATCCTGCAAAATGCCATGGCGTCGGCCGAACGGATCTTTCTGGTTCTGGACTCCACCACCGCGCTGCCGCCGCCCCCGGCCGCATCGGGCACGCGCGCGGCGGCCCTGGCGTCGATCGAAGAGCTGCGCTTCGAAGCGGTCGATTTCGGCTACCTGCCGGGCGAACCCGTGTTGCGCAGGGTGTCCTTCCGCGTTCAGCGCGGCGAAACCGTGGCCGTGGTCGGCCCGACCGGAGCCGGCAAGACCTCCCTGATCAATCTCATCCCACGGCTCTACGACCCAACCGCCGGCCGGGTGCTGATCAACGGGCGGGACCTGCGCGAGATGCCCAGCGCCCTTTTCCGTGACCGCATGGCCCTGGTCATGCAGGACCCTTTCCTGTTTTCCGGCACCCTGCGCGAAAACATCTTCGAGGGCGCACCGAACCCGGACCCCGGCCAGACGATGGACATCATCACTGCCGCCAACCTGGATCATCTGGTGGCGCGGCTGCCGCAGGGGCTCGACACATCTCTCGGCGAGGGCGGCCGCTCGCTGTCCAGCGGCGAGCGCCAGCTGATCGCGATCGCACGGGCGTTTGCTCGCAATCCGCAGCTGATTCTTTTCGATGAAGCCACCTCCTCCATCGACTCCCAAACCGAGCGGTTGATCCAGCAGGCGCTGGAGCGGCTGATGCGCCGCCGCACGGCCCTGGTCGTCGCCCACCGCCTGTCCACCGTGCGCGGCGCCGATCGCATCCTGGTGATGAATCGGGGGCGGATCATCGAATCCGGCACCCACCCCGAGCTCATGGCCGTCCGGGGATTCTACTACCGCCTGCACCAGCTGCAGCCGACCGTCGCGTCTCCGCCGACTCAATAATTCTCTTGATAAAGACCGTGCCGAATGATAATAGCCCTACTCCAACATGGGTTGAAAAACGACGGCCGTTCAGCGCCGCCGGTCGGGCCGCGACCGGCGGCGTCACGGACCGTTCCGTGTGGATCCTTTCGCCGTTCCAACCATAACCCATAACCCGAAACCCGAAAAAGGAGGATCGAAAAGATGCCGTACGATGCGACGAAGATGGCCGACTGGCAGATTTCGGAAGCCGCTGAAAAGAAGATGCCCACGCCCGAGCAATGGCGCGAAAAATTGGGCCTGCAGAAAGATGAGATGCTGCCCATGGGCCGGCTGGCGAAGATGGACTTTCTCAAGATCATCGAGCGCCTCAAGGGCAAACCGGACGGGAAGTACATCGAGGTCACCGCCATAACCCCGACTCCGCTGGGCGAAGGCAAGAGCACCACCTCGTGCGGCCTCATGGAGGGCCTGGGCAAGCGCGGTGTGAACGTGGGCGGCGCCCTTCGGCAGCCTTCCGGCGGACCGACCATGAACGTCAAAGGCACCGCAGCCGGCGGCGGCAACTCCCTGCTGATCCCCATGACCGAGTTCTCCTTGGGTCTGACCGGCGACATCAACGACATCATGAACGCCCACAACCTGGCGATGGTGGCGCTCACCGCTCGCATGCAGCACGAGCGCAACTACACCGACGAGCAGCTCTCCCGCCTGACCGGCATGCGGCGGCTCGCCGTCGACCCCACTCGCGTGGAGATGGGCTGGATCATGGATTTCTGCGCCCAGGCCTTGCGGAACATCGTCATCGGCCTCGGAGGCCGCCAGGACGGTTACACCATGCAGTCCAAGTTCGGCATCGCCGTGGGCTCCGAGTGTATGGCCATCCTGGCCGTCGCCAACGACCTGGCGGACCTGAAAAAACGGCTGAACGAAATCACCGTGGCCTTCGACCGCCGCGGCACACCGGTGACCACCGGGGACCTGGAGGTCGGCAACGCCATGACCGCCTTCATGCGCAACACCATCAACCCCACGCTCATGTGCACGGCCGAATACAATCCCTGCATGGTCCACGCCGGCCCCTTTGCCAACATCGCCGTGGGTCAGTCGTCCATCATCGCCGATCGCGTCGGCCTCAAGCTGTTCGACTATCACGTGACCGAATCCGGCTTTGCTGCGGACATCGGGTTTGAAAAATTCTGGAACGTCAAATGCCGCTTCAGCGGCCTGAAACCCCACGTGTCGGTCCTGACCTCCACGATCCGCGCTCTGAAGATGCACGGCGGCGGCCCCAAGGTGGTAGCCGGCAAGGCCCTGCCCGACGAGTACACCAAAGAGAACGTGGCTCTGGTGGAAAAGGGCTGCGCCAACATGGTTCACATGATCAACGTGATCCGCAAATCCGGCATGAACCCGGTGGTGTGCATCAACCGTTTTTACACCGACACGGACGCCGAGGTTAAAGCGGTCAAGAAGGCGGCCGAGGCGGCCGGCGCCCGCTGCGCTGAATCCCAGCACTGGCTGAAGGGCGGCGAGGGGGCCCTCGAGCTGGCGGACGCGGTCATCGACGCCTGCAAGGAAAAGACCGACTTCAAGTTCCTCTACCCGCTCGAGATGAAGCTGCGCGACCGCGTGGCGATGATCGCCAAAGAGGTCTACGGTGCGGATGGGGTCTCCTGGACCCCGGATGCCGAGGCCAAGGCCAAGATGCTGGAATCCGATCCCAAGTACTCGGACTTTGCCACCATGATGGTCAAGACCCACCTGTCGCTCAGCCACGACCCGGTCATCAAGGGCGTGCCCAAGGGCTGGACCCTGCCCATCCGCGACGTCCTGATCTACTCCGGCGCCAAGTTCCTCTGCCCCTGCGCCGGCGCCATCAGCCTGATGCCCGGTACGAGCTCCAACCCGGCGTTCCGCCGCATTGACGTGGACGTGAAAACCGGCGCGGTGTCCGGGTTGTTCTAACCGTTTGTTGAGGCGGTTCTGAAAAAAAAGAGGGGGCCTGAAACTTGGGCCCCCCTCTTTTTTCGCAAAGCGGCGTGCCCCGTTTTGAATTCAACCGGGCCGCCTTCCGCGGCGGTCCACTCCCCGCGGTTTATTCGTTCAGGATCTCCGCCAGTTTTCCCATTTCCTGCAAGGTCTGCTCGGCCAGCACGCCAATGTCGGCCGGGCTGAGACCGAGACGGTCGAAGGCCTTGAACGACCCGTCCGCGGACGGGTCGTTGCCGCCCTTGGCGCAGCCGATGCCGCGCACCGCGACGTTGGCCACGTGCACCAGGTCGCTGAGCAGGCAGCGCTGCTCGCACTGGTCAGGATCGTGGTGCCAGGCCACGGCATGGACCAGCTCCAGGGGCATGGACCAGCTTTGGAGAATGCGGGCACCGATGTCCGCATGGTTCGTTCCCAGAACCATGTACTCCGCCACCTCGAAGGAGATCCCCTTGGCGACCATTTGCTCGATGCTTTTGAGATCCTCCCGGACATACTCCCCGAGGACCATTTTGCCGATGTCGTGCAGCAGGGCGGCCGTGAAAACCTCGTCGGCCTGGGTGAGGTTCAAAGACTGGACCAGCCGATCGGCCGCCACGGCGGCCGCGACGGAGTGCCGCCAGAGCCCGCCCTGCGGCAGGTCATAGCCGGGCACCGCTTTTTTCATCAAACCGCTCATGCACATGGTGGTGACAAGCTGCAGCAGCCGCTTTCGCCCCAACAGCAGGACGGCCTGGCGCACCGAGCTGATCCGCGAAGGCAGTCCGAAGTAAGCCGAATTGGTGAGCTTGAGCAGGTTCGCCGTCAAACCGGGGTCGTATTTGATGAGATCTTCGATCCGGGCGATGCTGGAATCCGGCTCCCGGAGCAGCGGCAGGAGTTTGGCCGCTGTGGTCGGCATCCCCGGAAACGACTTCACTTGGCGCATGATCCGGCTAAGGTTGTCCTTGTCCACGATGGGCAGTTCTCCTGAGGAAGATGATACGGATGGCCGGCGGGTATCCCCGCCTTCACCCATGAATATCGGTGGGTTGCCTGCCAAACTTTAGCGCACTTTTTCCAGAGGCCTTGAATCCGTTGCGGTTGCGCGTTATTTGTTAGGCAGGAAGTTGAATCGGACGACTTCCAGCAGGTCACAAACAGGGGGATCCCATATGAAGATCAAACATGCCGCCTGGTTGTTGTCGGCACTGGTGATGCTGGCGGGGTGCGCGGAAAAGCGTCCAGTGCTTTACCCCAATGCCCACTGGCAGCAGGCTGGGAACGAAGCCGCCCAAAGGGACATCGATGCGTGCCTCCGCTACGCCAAGGAAAGCGGCGCCGAGGGAAGTAAAGGCACGGAAATCGCCAAGAACACCGCCGGTGGGGCTGCCATGGGCGGGGCCGTCGGAGCCGCAACGGGCGCGGTGCTGGGGAGCCTCGGTCGCGGAACAGCGGCCGGAGCGGCCGGCGGAGCGGCCGGCGGTCTTGTCAAAGGGATCTTCGATTCCGACGACCCGGATCCGGTCTTTAAAAATTTTGTCGATCGGTGTCTACGCGAGAAGGGCTATGAGTCGATCGGCTGGAAGTAGGCGGTCCGCCAATTCCAATTTCGAATGGTCATTATCATTATCTTTTTAATATTTGAGTTTGTTTCGAGTTTCGTGCTTCGGATGTTGAATTCGGTTCCGGCTTGTCCGGGGGGAGGGTCTTGAGGCAGGAAATGGCGGCCAGTTTTTTCTTCAATACCCCCAAATCGAGCGGTTTGAGCATGTAACCGTCAAACCCCGATGATTTGGCCGTAGCCTCGGTCAGCTCGAACTCGCTGGCGGTTATGGCGAGAATCGGCGGAACCGTGCGGCCTTCTTTTCCCATTCGCCGTATGGCTTCGGCCAGCTTGAAGCCGCCCATGCCCGGCATTTCGATGTCCGTCACCACCAGGTCAAAGTTCATGGCTTGATAGGTCGAGAGGGCTTCAAGGCCATTGGCGGCCGTAACGACGCTGAACCGCAGGGATGCCAGCTGATTCTTCATGATCTCGAGATTGATTTCGTTGTCTTCGGCCAACAACACGTGGGTGATGCCCTTCCCGAGCGGTTGTGCGCATGGCATACCGGAACCCAGCATTTCCCGCTCCTCATCGAAGTCCGCGTATGTCAGCGCGATGTTGCGAAAGACGGCGTGCAGTTTAGAAAAGGCATCCGCGACATCCGGATCGAAGTGCCGCCCTTTCCCATCCAGAATGATCCTGACGGCGTCATCGTGGGGCATCGGCGGTTTGTACACCCGTTTGCTGATCAGCGCATCGTAGACGTCGGCCAATGCCATCAGCCGCCCGGAAAGTGGGATCTCCTCGCCCTTCAATCCACGCGGATATCCCGAACCGTCCCATTTTTCCTGGTGGGTGTAGGCGATTTCCCGGGCGAGGCGCAGAAACGTGCTCTGGCCGAGTTTCTCTTCGGTGATCCGCAATGCATCATGGCCGTAGATGGTATGTTTCTGCATCTCGTGAAACTCAGCCTCGTCCAGCCGGCCGGTTTTTAGCAAGATATGGTCTCGGACACCGACTTTGCCCACATCGTGCAGCGGGGCCGAGAGATACAGGAGCTCGATGGCCTCTTCGTCTAGCAGCCCTCGGAAGCGGGGATGCCCTCTAAGATGCATGGCCAGTGCCTTCACGTAATTCTGGGTGCGCTTGATATGGCCGCCGGTTTCGGGGTCGCGGTACTCGGCGAGCGTGGCCAGACTTTCGATCATGACCGCTTGCGTCAGCCGCACTTCCCGGGTTTTTTCCCGCACCAACTGCTCTAGGCGATCCCGATGGCGCTTGAGCTCCAGATGGGAGTGCACGCGCGCGCGCACCAGATCCGGATGGATCGGCTTGGTGATGTAGTCCACCGCCCCCAGGGCCAACCCCTTGGCCTCGTCGGCCGCGTCATCCAGGGCCGTAAGGAAGATCACGGGAATGGGCCGCGTGGCGCCGTCGGTTTTCAAGCGCCGACAGACTTCGTAGCCGTCCATCTCCGGCATGACGATGTCGAGCAGGATCAGATCCGGCCGCGCCTTCGCGGCAATCGACAGCGCGCTCGCTCCGCCCTTGGCGGTGAGAAGCCTGTAGCCGCAGCCGGCCAGGGTTTCCCGCAAGATCTGCAGGTTGGCGGTGGTGTCGTCCACCATGAGGATCTTTGAGCCGTCCATCCAGACCGTCACTTCATGCCATCGCGCTCGGCGACCAGCTTCAGGATGCCTTCGAAATCGAAATCTTCCGCCATCCGAAGAAGTTGGCTGCCGGTGGCGGAAAGTTCACCGGGCCGAGCGGAAATGCCTTTCGCCAGGAAGGTGAGCTCGGATACATCCCCCAGTTCGGCCGCCGCCCTCAGGCCGGCAACGATCTCCGGCGGGATCTCCGGCGGATGCGTTGCCACGGTCCGCCCCCCGCAGGGCGCCTGCCGGTCGCTGCCGTCCGGGGCCAGCGACCCGGCCGCCGCCAAGGCGAGGGCGAGGACGGCATTGAAAGACTCGAGGGCGGTCCTGAGAGCGGCCGCATCCGCCGTCTGCGGCGAATCGGCCGGCTTGATCCCTGCTTCCAGTGCGACGGCCGCCGCCAGCAGCGGCTTGGCAGCCAGGTTGCCGGCAACTCCCTTGACGGCGTGCACCCGGCGGCGCATGCGCTCGATGTCCCCCTCGTCCAAGGCGCGGCGCAGGACCTCGGCCTCCTGGCGATGCTGGGCGGCGAAATCGGCCAGAAGCCTGCGGTAAAGCGCCCGGTTGCCCTGCATGCGGTGCAGCCCCTCCGCCAGGTCGAACCCCGGAAGTTCATCGGGAAAGACGGGTTCATCCGGCGGATATTGCCGGGATCGGCCGTGTTCCTCCACGGGCGCAGGCACGGTTGGCGTCCGCCGCATCTGCCCGCCGGGCTGAATCCACTTGGACAGAGTTTCCAAAAGCGTGCCTGGATCGATGGGCTTCGTGATGTGGTCGTTCATGCCCGCGGCAAGGCTTCTGGCCGAGTCGCCAGACATGGCATGCGCGGTCATGGCGATGACGGGAAGCGGCGGCACGCCCTGCTTCCGCCTTCCGCCTTCCCACTTCCGAATTTCATGCGTGGCCGCATAGCCATCCATGACCGGCATCTGCACATCCATCAGGACCGCATCGAAACGATCCGCCGTGGCGCGCTCAACGGCCTCCCGGCCGTTGACGGCCAGCACCACCTCGATGCCCGCCCCGCTGAGGACCTCGATGGCCACCTGCTGGTTGATCTCGTTGTCTTCCACCAGCAGCACCCGCCTGCCGGCCAGCCGATCGGCTGCGGACGTCGTTGTGCTGGCGGCATTCGGCACGGACGCCGGTGTCCGCCTCCGGCCGAAGATCTCCATGATGGTGTCGAACATGAGCGAGGGGTTGACCGGCTTGAGCAAAAACCCTTCCAGGCCAGCGGACTCGGCCCTGCGCAGGGTGTCCTCCCGCACGTAGGCGGTGACGAGGATCACGGGCGGCGGCCTCCGGCTGCTGCAGGCCTTGATCCGCTGGGCCGCCTCGATCCCGTCCATCCCTGGCATCCTCCAATCCATGACCACCAGTTCGTAGGGGCGGCCGCCCGGCGGGTTGGCGAATTCGGCCAGCCCCTCCGCGCCGGAAGCCGCCAGGCTCACCGCGAAGGTGAACGATTCCAGCATCTCCCGCAGGATCTCCCGGGAGGTCGGGTTGTCATCCACCACCAGCACCCGCAGCCCCTTCAGCTCCGGGGGGGCGGAACGGCGCTGGACGGCGGCCCCGCCGCCGATGCCGAAGTCGGCGCTGAAGCTGAAGGTGCTGCCCCGGCCCGGCTCGCTGACCACCTGGATGTCGCCGCCCATCATCCCCACCAGCCGCTTGCAGATCGCCAGCCCCAGACCGGTGCCGCCGAACCGGCGGGTCGTGGAGGTATCGGCCTGGGAAAAGGACTCGAACAACCGGCCGCGCTGCGCCGCGCTGAGGCCGATGCCCGTATCCCGGACGCTGAAACGGATGCGCGCCGTGCCCGCGTCTGCCCGGATCAGTTCGGTGGCCACCACGATTTCGCCGGCCGCGGTAAACTTGACCGCGTTGTTGGCGAGGTTGATCAGCACCTGTCCCAGCCTCAAGGGGTCGCCGACGAGCGTGCGCGGCACTTCGGGACGGGTGCGGAACAGGACTTCAACGCCTTCTTTTTCATGCGCTTTGACGCTGATCAGGCTGGCCAGATTTTCGAGGATGTCGTCCAGGTTGAAAGGAGCCGATTCCAACTCCAGCTTGCCGGCCTCGATTTTAGAGAAATCGAGGATGTCGTTGATGATCGCAAGCAGGGAGTTGCCGGCCGCGTGAATCTTCTCCAGATAGCCCCTTTGCTGCGGCGTCAAGTCCGTCTTCAACGCCAGCTGGGCCATGCCGAGGATGGCGTTCATGGGCGTGCGGATCTCGTGGCTCATGTTGGCCAGAAAATCCCCCTTGGCCTTGCTGGCGGCTTCGGCCGCTGCCTGGGCCTGGCGTAGTTTCTCTTCGGCCTTCTTGAGTTCGCCCACGTCATGGATATTGCCGAAGATGGCGGCTTTTCCCTGCAGCATCATCCGCACCAGGGTGATCTCACAGGGGATGGGACTGCCGTCGGCGGCGACATGCAGCCACTGGAAGCGCTGAAAGCCCTTGTCGTAAGCGGCGGTCAAATAGCGGGCGGCCGCATCCTGCGAAGCGGTTCCGTCCGGTTGGCGCGGCGGCGACAGCTCAAAGAACCGTTCCACGAATTCTTTGGGGGACTCCAGTTTGAACAAGCGCTGCAGGGCCGGGTTGCAGTCGATGGGGTGGGCCTGGTCGTCGAAGATGACAAAGCCGTCCGCAGAGTTCTCGTAGATCGCCCGCGTCCGCTCTTCCATCTCCCGGGTTTCGGTGATGTCGGAGAACACCGCCACGGCGCCGATAACGGCTCCATCCAAACAGAAGGGGGTTGCGGAATAGTGGGCGGCAAACCCCGACCCGTCCCGGCGCCACAGCATTTCCTCGGTGGCAGGCCGAACGCTCCCGCATGTCAGGGCCGCGTGCAGCGGGCATGCGTCCGCCGGATAGCAACTTCCGTCCGCGCGGCGCGAGTGGATGAGCTCGTGGATGGGTCGGCCGACCAGCTCGCTTTCGCTGAAGCCGAGCATGCGCCCGGCGGCGGGGTTGACGAAGATGGCCCGGCCCTCCCCGTCCACGCCGATGATGCCCTCGCTGACGGAGTCCAGAACGAACCGCAAACGCTGCTCGGCAACCCTCACGGCCGCCGTCGGTCCCCCGGTGGGCTTTTCCAGTTCAGCGGTGAACCGCGAGCGCTCGATGCCGTGCGGCTTGGTTTTGTGGGGGACGGCGCGTTTCAACGATGTTCCACCTCGCAGGTCAAGCTCGCAGGCCAAGGCGCATCGGAACGCGCAAATGGCGGCGCTCCGGAACGAACCCGTCTGCCGGATTGAATTCATGCTATCGCTTCGGCCGATTCGGTAAAAGCCCGGCCGGCTGAATCAGGTGGGAATGATTCGTGTATCGGCAATTGCGGAGCGTTTCATGAGAGAAATTCGATGCGGGCGGATTTCGCTATTGGCCCCGGTGCGCCCGGGCCGGGTGTCGGGGAGGCGGGGTCCGGCGCTGGGGGGGGACTGCAGCGCCGGCAGCCAATGCTTCAATCGCCGAAGGAGATGCCGATGTCGCGCGCGGTGAGAATGGTGTCGCAGTCCAGCGGAACCGTCTTCATGCGGCGGATGCTGGCCTCCAGCGGCACGTAATTGACGGCCGGCGGGTCCAGCGCCACCATGACGCCGGAGTGGCCTTCGCTCAGGGCGCGGATGGCCGCCGCACCGAAGCGCAGCGAGATCAGGCGGTCGTTGGCCGTGGGACGCCCGCCCCGCAGCAGGTGCCCGAGCACCACCACCCGGGACTCCTTGCCGGTCAACTTCTCCAGCTCCATGCTGACTTTCTGGCCGACGCCGCCCAACCGCTCCATTTTCCCGGCGGCCTTTTCTTCCAGCACCGTGCGGCCGCCGTCTTTCGGGACGGCCCCCTCCGCAACGACGATGATCGAAAAGTGGCGCCGGCCGCGCTCGCGCTCGGAAATCTTTCCAGCCACCCGCGAGATGTCGTAGGGGATCTCGGGGATGAGGATGGCATCCGCCGAGGCGGCCAGCCCGGCGTGCAGGGCGATCCAGCCGGCATAGCGGCCCATGACCTCCACCACCATGATGCGCTGGTGGGACTCGGCCGTGGAGTGCAGGCGGTCGATGCAGTTGGTCGCGAAATCCACGGCAGTGTCGAAGCCGAAGGTGACCACCGTCCGGTCCAGGTCGTTGTCGATCGTCTTGGGAACCCCGATCACGCTCAGTCCCTTGCGGTGCAGGGCGTTGGCGATCTCAAGCGAGCCGTCCCCACCGATGGCGATCAGGGCGTCCAGGCCCTGCCGCCGGAAAAGGGCCACGAGCTCGTCGGTGCGGTCCTTCTCCACCACCTTCCCGCCTTCCGTCGTCACGGGGTAGCACAGCGGATTGCCGCGGTTGGTGGTGCCGAGGATGGTGCCCCCGACGTGCGTGAGGCCTCGAACCGCGTTGCGGTCGAGCGGCACCAGCCAGCCCTGGGGGTAATCCGCCGGGGCCAGCAGGCCGTTGTACCCGTCCCGGATGCCCACGCACTCCCAACCGCGGTTCAACGCGGCGAGCACGATTGCCCGGATGACGGCGTTCAACCCCGGGGCGTCCCCGCCGCCGGTGGAAATGGCAATCCGTCGAATGCTCATGTTACTCGGCCTCCTCTTAGTTGTTCAGCCTAGTATCATACCAGATTTTACTTGTTTTACGTAGAAAAATCAGTGGCGTTGGCTCTTCAAAATCTTCCCGAATCGTCTTGACCGGTCTTCTTTTCGCGTTTCACCCACAGCCCTCAGTGATCTCAAGGTCCTTGAGCAATTTTATTCTTGCCGGTCTACTACATGCTGATGGTGCGGCTGAGTCGATGGGTCGGACGCAGCAAGAGGGATGAAAAAGCTGCCGAGCAGCAATTAACCAGCTAAACAGAGGGCGCCATCCGGATTCCGGATGGCGCCCTCTGTTTTAAGCGATCATCTGGGAAGGTAACGATGGCTCTGAATCGGCCACCCAGCCCTGGTTAAGGCCGTCTACCCGGCGGTTGGCGATCAGGTTCGGATAGACCGATAGCCCCGCCTTTGGCGGGGCTATCGGTGGCGGATCGCACTGGTTGAGCTTGTGTCTGAAAGTTACTCCCAAATACACCCTTTTTATGATAGCCTTTGATCAAATTGTCGTTCCCCTCCCCGAGCGGGAGAGGGCAAAGGAGAGGGTAACAAAATGAAACAGCGGCGAATTACGTTCATCCTTATTGTTTCTGCGTTTCTGATGCTTCTGCCGCTTGGCGCCATCGCCGATCGCTGCATCGAGGGCGACTGTGTCAGCGGCAAGGGCACCATGCTGTACTCCACCGGGCATAAGTACACCGGCGAGTTCAAAAACGGGATGCGCGACGGCGAGGGCTTCATGATCATGCCCGGCGGTCGGACGCTCAAAGGCCGGTTTCAATACAACACGGTTTTCGAGGGGACCTACACCTACCCGGACGGCAAGGTCTACACCGGTCAATGGGAGCTTCGCGAGCGCGACGGCCGCGGGACACTGAAATACGCCGACGGGCGGGTGTATGACGGCGAGTTCAAGAGCGGTTTGCGGCACGGCAAGGGGGTCATGACCTGGCCCAGCGGCCGCCGGTACGAGGGCGATTTCGTCCGCGGCACGCGCACCGGCAAGGGAACCCTGACCTACCCCGACGGCAGGGTCTACACGGGGGATTTCGTTGACGGCGAGTTGACTGGCCGAGGAATGATGGCCCTTCCGAACGGCAAGCGGTTGGAGGGAAGATTCGCCAAAGGCGAATACGCTGGGCAGTGACAGGGATTAAAAAGTCAACGAGCAGCAATTGACCATCCAAACAGGGGATGTCCACATTTTTCAGACAAGCTGGCTGCTTGTGATTACCTGACCAAAACCAGCAAAAACTCGGAGCCGTCAACGATTCTATTCATCGCCGATATATGAACCCATCCACACAAGCCTCATCCAATAGCCCCAAGGATATATGTATCGAATAGCTTCCTTTCAGTTTAAGAGATAGCGGTCTTTTGAGGCGGTCTTTCGACTTCGCAAAATGACAAATCAAGACACGACCTCTTATAGATGGTCTCGATCTCTTCTTTCGTGAACTCCATCAGTACTCGACCATCTTGTCGACCTTGAGGATCCATCCGGCCTCGCCGGGAACGAGCTTGTGTTGAAGCTGCCGCGTGCCCCGGTAGGATTGGCGTTTTTGTCGGTATCACGGTAAACCGGAAACCGCTGGACAAGAACGCCCTCGATCACGGCGAAGTCATCATGTCCCCTATAGCCTTTAGAAAGCGTCTTTTCTGAGTGACGGGGGGAAGGTGGATTTCGCTGAGCGATTGGCGCCGGTTTGCCAAATACGCAACCAATGAGCCGTATGACCCACTGCTTGCCGAGGTAACTTAGACGTAGATCTCGGGGGATCCGTCCCAATTGATGTCTGCCACCTCGGCACCCGCGACAGGCGTTGAAATACCGCAAGGTGCCAATCACAACGGCGCCATCGTGCCGGCGGCGAAAATGCCGCGGCCGTCTATCTTAATGGTTCGTATGCTTAAATCGAGGGGGGATTCCAATTGCGCTTTCACCAGCATCGGAATGGCGCTGGTTCATAAAAGCCTTTAAAGGCCTATATCATATTACGCGGGGGATTTTCATAAAAAGTGTCGGGTCGAAAACTTGAAATCATCCGGGCCGCCGAATTTCCAAAACGAACGGCGCCCGTCTCTCGACGCGGCGCCGTTCTCATTACAGCGAAGTACTTTCCGGGAGGGTCTATTTCACCCGGCCTTCACGCCAGGCTTGGATGAGTTTGTCATAGTCCACGGTCTCGCCTTTGGGTTTTTCATTAGCCAGTTTGGGCTTGGGCGCACCGGGCTGGTCCAGCCAGTATTTTTCGTCTTTCTTCTCGTTGAGTTTGGGGCCGCATTCGCCCTGGGTGCCTGAGCGGGCGATGCGTTCCAGCACCTTGTCCATCTCTTCGGCCAGGTTGTCCATGGCCTTGTCGACGGTCACTTCGCCGGAAACCGCCTCACCGATGTTCTGCCACCACAGTTGGGCCAGCTTGGGATAATCGGGGACGTTGACGCCGGTGGGGGTCCAGGCCACGCGGGCCGGACTGCGGTAGAACTCCACCAGACCGCCGAGCTTCGGCGCGCGCTCGGTGAACGATTGATGTTTGATGTCGCTGTCGCGGATGGGGGTCAGCCCCACATGCGCTTTCTTCAGCGAGGTGGTCTTGGCGACGCAGAACTGGGCGAAGAGCCAGGCCGCCTTGCGCCGCTCCAGCGGCGTGCTCTTCATGAAGGTCCAGGAGCCGCAATCCTGATACCCCAGCTTCATGCCCTCTTCCCAATAGCTGCCGTGGGGCGAGGGGGCCATGCGCCATTTGGGAGTGCCGTCGGCGTTGACCGTCGGTCCGGGAGCGACCATGCTGGGAACGAAGGCCGTGTACCAGAAAATCTGCTGGGCCACGTTGCCGTTGGCCAGGAACGGCAGGTAGGTGTAGAAGTCCATGCCCAAAGCGCCGGGAGGCGCATACTTGCGCAGCCACTCCATGTATTTGCGCAGGGAGTACTTGGCGGCCGGTCCGTTGGCGTCGCCGCCGCGGGCCACGCTGGCCCCCACCGGCCGACAGCCTTCCATGCGGATGCCCCACTCGTCCACCGGTTTGCCGTTGGGAATACCCTTGTCGCCGGCGCCGGCCATCGAGAGCCAGGCGTCGGTGAACCGCCAGCCCAGATCCGGGGCCTTCTTGCCGTAGTCGTTGTGACCGAAAACAGCCTTGCCGTCGATTTCACGCACTTTCTCGGTGAAGAACTCGGCGATATCCTCGTAAGCCGACCAGTTGACCGGAACGCCCAGTTCATAGCCGTAGATCTCCTTGAACTTCTGCTTGAGGTCTGGGCGGTTGAACCAGTCGTAACGGAACCAGTAGAGGTTGGCGAACTGCTGATCGGGCAGCTGGTATAGTTTGCCGTCCATGCCGGTGGTAAAGGACTTGCCCATGAAGTCGTCCACATCCAGGGTCGGCAAGGTCACATCCTTGCCTTCACCGGCCATGAAGTCGGACAAGGGCACCACATAGCCATAGCGGGCGTGGGTGCCGATCAGGTCGGAGTCGTTGATCCAGGCATCGTAGATGTTCTCGCCCGACGCCCATTGGGTTTGCAGCTTTTCGATGACATCGCCTTCCTGGATCAGGTCGAAGGAGACCTTGATGCCGGTGATCTCTTCGAACGCCTTGGTCAACGTTTTGGCCTCGTACTCGTGAGTCGGGATGGTTTCGGAGACCACCTTGATATTCATGCCCTTGAACGGTTTGGCCGCCTGGATGAACCACTCCATCTCCTTGAGCTGCTGATCTTTGGTCAAGGTGGATGGCTGGAACTCCGTGTCGATCCATTTCTTGGCCGCGGCCGTGTCGGCCATTGCCGGAACGGCGGCCAGCGCGAACAACAGAGCCGCGATGCATCCCAGGATCATGGTCCTGGGCACCCATTTGTTCATCACCCCTTTCATGGCTCTCCTCCTTTGGCCTTCGTCGTGAGTGGATGGGGGGATGCCGCTCGCCTTCGCCGGCGGGAAGGCCTTGTGCGCCGGGCGCCATGAAGCGCATCCTCTGTTTTGGTAAGTCGACACGTGGATCCTTTCCACGTTTGAACTTTGTTACCCCCAGCGCATGAGGATGAACATCCAGAGCGCCGACGGCAGCAGGGCCGGCCACAGAGTCAGATCCGTCAAACCGAGCCAGGCAAGATGGATATAGGCGGTACCCAGCAAGCCGATGAAAAAGCGCGTGCCCCGAGTGGTCGGGACCCGCAGGAAGCCGCGGCGTTCGATCGTCGGCGACACCAATTCCCAGACAAGCATCCCGCCGATCATCGCGAAAATCGTGATGAAGAAGATGGCCGTCGGCAATGTCCAGTACATCCATTGGAGCGTCATGGCGCCTGGCCCCCTATACGCGGCCCAAGGCGAAACCCTTGGCCAGATGGTTGCGCACGAACCAGATCACCAGGGCGCCCGGAACGATGGTCAGAATGCCGTTGGCCGCCATCAGGCCCCAGTCCAGTCCCGTGGCGCTGATGGTGCGCGTCATGGTGGCCACGATGGGCTTGGCCGCGGTGACGGTCAGGGTGCGGGCGAAGAGCAGCTCGACCCAGCTGAACATGAAGCAGAAGAAGGCCGTGACGCCCACGCCGGCGCGGATCAGCGGTATAAAAAGGGTGATGAAAAAGCGCGGGAAGGTATAGCCGTCGATGAAGGCGGTTTCGTCGATCTCCTTGGGAATGCCGGACATGAACCCTTCCAGGATCCAGACCGCCAGGGGCACGTTGAACAGGCAGTGGGCCAGTGCCACGGCGATATGGGTGTCGATCAGCTGCACGGTGGAGTAGAGCTGGAAATAGGGCAGCAGAAAGACCGCGGGCGGCGCCATGCGGTTGGTCAGCAACCAGAAGAACATCTGGCCGTCTCCCAGGAACTTGTAACGCGAAAAAGCGTAGGCCGCGGGCAGGGCGAAGGCCAGGGACATCACGGTATTCATGCTGACGTAAATGATGGCGTTGATGTAACCGGAATACCAGCTGGCGTCGGTAAAGACTTTGAGGTAGTTTGCAAAAGTTACGTGCGAAGGATAGAGGGCGAACGAACCGAGGATGTCCGCATTGCTGCGCAATGACATGTTGAGCATCCAGTAGATGGGGATGGCCAGCAGTACGAAGTAAAACGACAGGGCGATGGATCTTTTTTTGATTCTTCCGATGCTCATGGCCGCTTCTCTCCCTTACCGACGTTCAGGAGCGCCTGGTAGAATAGGAAACTGAACAGTAAAACAATGAGAAAATAGATGAGCGAGAAGGCTGCCGCCGGTCCCAGATCGAATTGGCCGGTGGCCAGTTTGACCAGGTAGATGGAAAGAAACGTGGTGGTATTGCCTGGGCCGCCGCCGGTCAGGGCAAAAGGTTCGGCGTAGATCAGGAAGCTGTCCATGAAGCGCAGCAGCACCGCGATGGTGAGCACCCCGCGCATCTTGGGCAGCTGGATGTAGCGGAAGACGGCCAGGGCCGAGGCGCCATCGATGCGGGCGGCCTGGAAGTAGGCTTCGGGGATCGCCCGCAGCCCGGCGTAGCAGAGCAGCGCCACCAGCGGGGTCCAGTGCCACACTTCCATGGCCATCAGGGTGACCCATGCGTAGATCGGCCGGGCCGTGTGATCGAACGGCACGTCCAGGATGCCCAGACTGTTGATGCCCACCCCGAAGAGACCGATGTCCGGCCGGGTAAAAATGATCCATATGGTCCCGATGACGTTCCACGGAATCAGCAGTGGAATGGCCAGAGTCACCAGGCTGCCCGAGACGGTCCAGCCTTTTTTGGGCATGGCCAGAGCGATCAGGATTCCCAGCGGAATTTCGATCAGCAGGACGAGGCCGGAAAAGAGAAACTGCCGCCACAACGCATCGTGAAGACGGGTGTCGGCCAGCATCTGTTTGAACCACTCGGTACCCACGAATACGGCCTGGCCCGGGCCGAAGATATCCTGGAGCGAGTAATTGACCACGGTCATCAGGGGGATGATGGCGCTGAAGGCTACAACGACAAAAACCGGCAGCACCAGAAACCAGGCGCGGTTGTTTTCCCATTTTTCCATCAAAGGGCTCCGTTTCTTAAGGCTGAACCTCTTTCTTACCCCACCAGTCTTCCATCAGCGAAGAACCGCGTCCACTCGGGGGGAAAGCGCAGCCATGCTTTCTGCTGCGGCGGCCGCTGCTCCTCGGGCAATCGGGCGCGCAGGATGTGACCGCCCAGGGAGAGGGTCACGATTTTGCAGCTGCCCTGATCTTCGACGGTTTTCACATCGGCCGGCAGGGCGTCGTCCACGGCATTGAGGTTCACCTCCAGGTGCATGGGCCGGATGCCCAGCTCCAGGGTGCCCTGGGCCTTAGCCGCCAGATCGGCGGTACGATCGTCCAGTCGCACGGCCACACCATCCACTTCAGCGACATTGCCGCGCACCCGGCAAGGGAGAAAATTCATCCCCGGACTGCCGATGAAGTAACCGACGAACTTGTGCCTGGGCTTCTCGAAAAGCTCTTCGGGTGTTCCCACCTGTACTACTTCGCCTTCGTACATCACCACGATTTGTTCAGCGAAAGTCATGGCCTCGACCTGATCGTGGGTCACATAGATCATGGTGGTGTGGAAGCGTTCGTGAATCTCTTTCAACTTGCGCCGCAACTGCCACTTCAAATGGGGATCGATGACGGTCAGCGGTTCGTCGAAGAGAATCGCGGCCACATCGCTGCGCACCAGTCCGCGGCCCAAGGAGATCTTCTGCTTGGCGTCGGCGCTCAACCCGGCCGCCTTGCGATGCAAGACCGATGTCAGATCGAGCATATCGGCCACTTCGGCCACCCGCTGGCGGATCCGGTCTGCGGGCACAGCGCGGTTGCGCAGGGGAAAAGCCAGGTTTTCCGCCACGCTCATGGTGTCGTAGAGCACCGGAAATTGAAACACTTGGGCGATGTTGCGTTTTTCCGGCGGCAGGCCGGTCACGTCGCTGCCGTTGTACAACACTTGGCCCTGGCTCGGTTTGAGCAGGCCGGAGATGATGTTGAGCATGGTGGTCTTGCCGCAACCGGAGGGTCCCAGAAGGGCGTAGGCGCCGCCGTCCTTCCAGGTCATGTGAATGCGCTTGAGGGCGTAGTGCTCAAGTTTCTGGGTTTTGGGAAGGTAGCTATGGGCGACTTCCCGCATATCGATGCACGCCATGCCGCAATACTCCTTATCCCTATGTTCCGGTGAAGCAGGGTTGATCCGGCGAGGCCACCAGCTTGCCCTCGGGATCATATACAAAAAAGTGGCACGGATTGACGTAAACCGTTATCTCCCGGCCGATCTTGAGTTGATGCACGCCGTCGTCCTGAACCACCAGGCTCGTATTTTCGTAACCAATATGGATGAAAGTTTCCGAGCCGTTGATCTCGCACAACTCCACCACCACCTGAACGGCCGCATCATTGGGGGATGTGCTTTTCAACAAAAGGTGGTTGCAGCGCACCCCGAAAATGTACGGCCCGGAAGATAACTGGGCCATATGACCGTTGAGGGGCAGGCGGATCGATTCACCGAGTTGCGCCTGATTGTCGTGCACCCGGCCCTTGATGAAATTGATGGGCGGGTCGGAGAAGATCTCCGCCACACGCATAGTAGCCGGGTGCCGGTAAACTTCCGGCGTGGGGCCGGCCTGCAGGATACAGCCTTCGTCCATCACCACGATGTTGCCGCCCAGCATCAATGCTTCGGCCGGTTCGGTGGTCGTGTAAACCACCACGGCCGAGCGGCGCTCGAAAATCTGTTGCAACTCGGTGCGCAACTCTTCGCGCAGCTTGTAGTCCAGGTTGACCAGCGGTTCATCCAGCAACAGCAGCTGGGTCTCCTTGACCAAGGCCCGGGCAATGGCCGTACGCTGCTGCTGGCCGCCGGAAAGCTCGGCCGGCAGGCGATCGAGCAGATTGTCGATATGCAGAATGGCAGCCGTCTCCCGCACCCGCCGGTCGATGTCGCTTTTGGAAAGTCCGGCGAGTTTGAGCGGCGAAGCAATGTTGTCGAAAACGGTCAGGGAGGGGTAGTTGATGAATTGCTGGTACACCATGGCTACGCTGCGTTTGCGAACCGTCACGCCGGTCACATCCCGGTCATCGACGAGAATGCGGCCGCGGCTCGGCCGATCCAGGCCGGCCATGATCCGCAACAACGACGTCTTGCCCGCCAGCGTGCGCCCCAGGATGACATGGCGTGATCCAGGTGCGAACTCCAGCTGGACGTCTTTGAGGTGAACTTCCCGCCCCACAATCTTGTCAACACCTTGGAGCACCAACGCCATGCTGTCTTCTCCGATGCGAGTAACCTGAAATCGGGTTCGCGGAGCGATGTGGACCCGAAACGGAAATACAGGCTGCAGCAAGGATAAATCGCTGCATAACAGCCCGATGTTTTTTTCGCAAGTGAAAATTTTGTTTCGTGGTTATAAAAAAAAGCTCGAAATGATTGATAGCGAACCTATTTACAATAACAACCGGCTCAGCGCCGACCAGCGGGTCAATCGACGGCGGGGCCATCGGCCACGAAAAGATTCACCTCGGCCTTGGTCAGCACCTCCACCAGGGCCAAGGGAGGATTTTGATCGGTGAAAAGGGTGTCGATCTCGGCGATGTTGCCCAGGCGCACCATTGCGTTGCGGCCAAATTTGGTGTGATCGGTGGCCAGGAAGACCTTGCGCGAATTGTCGATGATGGCTCGCGCGGCGCGCACTTCGCGGTAGTCGAAGTCGAGCAGGGTGCCGTCGAAGTCGATGCCGCTGATGCCGATGATGCCGTAATCCACCCTGAACTGTTGGATGAAATCGACGGTGGCCTCGCCGATCAGGCCGCCGTCGCGATGCCGAACCAGGCCGCCGGCCACGATCACCTCGAAATTGACGTTGGTGGACAGAATGGTGGCTACATTGAGGTTGTTGGTGATCACCCGGAGCCGCTTGTGATGCACGAGCGCCTGGGCGATGGCTTCGGTGGTGGTGCCGATGTTGATGAAGAGCGAGGCGTGGTCCGGTATCTGGGCCGCGACCACCTGGGCGATCCGGCGCTTTTCCTCAAAGCACAAGACTTTGCGTTCGTTGTAGGCCACGTTCTCGGTGCTGGAAGCCATCCCTGCCCCGCCGTGAAAACGCTGGATAAGGCCGGCTTTGTGCATGGCGTTGATATCGCGCCGAATGGTCTGGGGGGTGAGCTTGAACTCCCGGGCCAACTGTTCGATGGTCACAAAGCCTTTAGATTGAACGATTTTCTGAATTTGGGAATGGCGATAGCCGAGTTTCGGCTCACCGTCGGCGTCGTCGCTCGCGCCGTTAACGCCACGCGAAGGGGCTTTGGCATGAGTTGTCATGGATACGATCGACTCTCCCCGGCCCGGATGCGCCTTGCATCCAATAATGTCATATAGCGAACATATTTTTTTCAGAAGTGAAAATTTTCTGGTGACAGTGCATATTATTTTTGTTAAGTGTTCATCAATGCGAACTGATACTATACTTTGGATGGAAGTGCTGTGACATTAACACCCGCGCGTCCCTTTCACAAGGATATACCTTTTTTAAACCGCTCTAAGCTGCCGCGGGAATGAAAAAACGGGGTAGGGGGTGCCCCGGAATGCAAACCCAAGTGCTCATCATTGGTGCCGGTGTCACCGGCGCCGGCCTCGCCAGGGATCTGGCGCTGCGCGGTGTCCACACGATCGTTGTCGAAAAGCGGGATGTCAATGCCGGGGCCTCGGGCGGCAACCACGGATTGCTGCACAGCGGCGCGCGCTACATTGCCTCGGATCCGGCCTCGGCTCGCGAATGTCATCTGGAAAACCAACTGCTCAAATGTTTGGCGCCCCACTGCATCGAAAGGACCGGCGGGCTTTTCGTCGCCATCGCCGGCGATGATGAAAAGTATATCGCCGGATTCGCCGACGCCTGCCGGCAGAGCCAGATCGAGGCACAGCCGATGGATCTCCAAGAGGCCCGCGAAATGGAGCCGGCCCTCTCCGACCGGATGATTGCGGCCTTCAGCGTCGATGACGCCACCGTCGATCCCTTCAAACTCTCCCTGGACAACATCGCCTTTGCCCAACAACAGGGCAGCCAGCTGCTGCGCTTCAGCAAAATCATCGCTTTCGACATTCAGGACGGCCGCATCCGCCGCAGCGAGGTGCGCGATGACCTGACCGGGCGGAGCCGCTTCATCGAAGCCGAGGTGGTGGTCAACGCGGCCGGCGCCTGGGCGGGCAATATCGCCGCCCTGGCCGGGGCCCACATCGCGATGCACTACTCCAAGGGCACCCTGCTGGTGACCCAAAGCCGCATGAGCCGACGGGTGATCAACCGGCTGCGCAAGGCCACCGACGGCGACATCTTGGTGCCCGGCGGAACGGTTTCTATTTTAGGGACCACTTCCGAGCGGGTGGACACGCCCGATGTGATCTATCCTGAAATTCACGAAGTGGATGCGATCATTAAAGCGGGCGCCGCAATGGTTCCCGCGCTGGCCGATACCCGCTACATCCGCGCCTATTGCGGCGTGCGGCCGCTGCTCGGCGGCAACAACCCGAAGAGCGATGCCGGCGACGACCGCGCCGTGAGCCGCGGATTCGCCCTCATCGACCATGGCCAGGCACCGGAGCAGATCCGCAATTTCATCACCATCACCGGCGGCAAGTTGACCACCTACCGCCTGATGGCCGAAAAAACCGCCGATCTAGTGTGCCGCATGCTGGGCGTGCAGGCCCCCGGCCGCACCCACCTTGAACCGCTGCCCAACACTGTGGATGCCCGCTGGACCGAACCGGGGCTGGCCCCCAGAACCTGGCTGCGGACCCATGCCCCCGATGATTTGTTGATCTGCGAATGTGAAATGGTGCCTCAGAGCGTGGTGGAAGAGATCGTGGGCACCATAAAAAAGCAGGATGGCCGACCCGGGCTCAAGGCCATCGGCTTGCGCAGCCGCATCGGCAAAGGCCCCTGTCAGGGCACCTTCTGCAGCCAGCGTCTGGCCGCCCACCTCTATGATCGCCAACATCTGGAGAACCACCAGGGCGTGGCCGAACTGCGCGCCTTTTTGAGGGAGCGCTGGCGCGGCCAGCAACCGTTGCTGTGGGATACCCCCCTGGCCCAGGCCGAATTGCTGGAAGCGATGCACTGCGGGTTGTTTTGTCTGGAACTGGAAAAGACAGACGCGTGCAAGTAGGGGCAAGTTTTAACCCGCCCGGTGGGTTTGGTCGTTTTCCATCGGGGGGTGATCCGCCCCTTGGGTGGCAGGATTGAAGGCAACACAAGAACGTCATGAACGCTAAACAAACAGAAATCTCCTGCGATCTGATCGTCATCGGCACCGGTATGGCCGGCATGGCCGCGGCGTTGTTTGCCGCCCAGCGAGGCATCGATACGGTCCAGGTGGGCATCACCGGCGAGATGGGCTTTGCCAGCGGGCTGCTGGATCTTTTGGGGGTTCACCCGGTCGCCGATGGCCGGATCGTGGAGGACCCCTGGCAGGGCATCACCCAGTTGTGCCGGGACGAACCGCTGCACCCCTACGCCAAAATGGAGCTCGCCTCCATCCACAAGGCCATGGACGACCTGTTGGCCTTTTTGCAAGCCGGCGGCTATCCCCATGTGACTCAAGGGCAGCGCAATATGGAGATGATGACCCCGGTGGGCACCAGCAAGCCCACCTATGCCGTGCCCCACACCATGCAACACGGCCCGACGGCCTTGGCCCAACGCGCGCCCTGTCTGCTGGTGGGCTTCGAGGGATTGAAAGGCTTCAGCGTCCGGCAGATCGCCTTGAGCCTGGATCTGCGTTGGCCCGATTTGCGAGCGGTGCACATCGCTTTCCCCGATGTCCAGGGAGAGCTCTATACCGAGCGCCTGGCCCGTGCCCTGGACGCGGCCGCCACGCGCGAAAAGCTCGTGGCCGCCATCCGGCCCCACCTGGGTGCGGCCCGATTCGTGGCTTTACCCGCGGTGCTCGGCTTTTATCGCACGGTGCGCGTAATGGAGGATCTGCAACAAGGCTTGGGGCGGCCGGTCTTTGAAATCCCCACCATGCTGCCGGCGGTCACCGGCGTGCGCCTGCGGGAGCTGTTCGAACAGCGGCTGCCAGCCATGGGCATCCGTTCGTTCTCGCAGCAAGGGGTCTTGGGGGTCCAGCGCCTGAACGACGGCCGCTGGTCCCTGGCGGTGGGATACACCGAAGCGGAGCGCCAGGTGGTCGCCCGCGGTGCCATTCTGTGCAGCGGGCGCTTTTTCGGCCGGGGCTTGCACGCCCGGCGCCACGGCATCCAGGAGACCATTTTCGATCTGCCCGTGGTCCAACCCACGGACCGGGCCGCCTGGCACCATAGAGATCTGCTCGATCCCCAGGGCCATCCCATCAACCGGGCCGGCGTGGCCGTGGATGAACACTTCCGTCCCGTGAATGCCCAGTGCGATGCGATCTACCCGAACCTGTTCGCCGCCGGCTCGATCCTGGCCTATCAGGATTGGATGCGCCAGAAGTGCGGCAGCGGCGTGGCCATCGCCACGGCCTACGGTGCCGT
>CAVOWH010000021.1:0-65413 GCA_963700055.1 uncultured delta proteobacterium
ATCGCGCTCTCCTTGATCACGTCCTCCTCGACTCCGTTCGACCTGCCCCAAGCCCCGACTCTGCAAGCCAAGGCAGAAGCGCGCCTGCGGCTCTCTTGATCATCACCCACAGGGGCGACGAGAGGCACACCGCCAATAGGCTTGTCCTCATCTGGACGAAAGGCATGCTTTCGTCGGGGATACTGGCGTTGGTACCTACCGTCAGATTCGTCTGCGGTAAACGCCCGAGGCGTCGACGCAGACGTGCAAAAGACGCCCACCCCCAGAAGCGTAAGACGAGACGATCGGGCTGGGCTGGCAGCTTCTATGTGCTGCCCGCCCGGCCCTGGAGAGGCACGGACCGATCAGTCGTGGATGGTGAGCACCGCGCCGAGACCCGTCTCGTCGGCGGCGAACTGCGCGTCCCCGCCGTGGTCGCCTTGAACTTGAACTTGCCGGTCTCGTTGATCTTGATGCTCACCTTGTAGTGGGTGTCGGAGACCGTGCAGGTGTAGGTCTTGTAGCCCCGAGTCGCCGTTGTTCTCTGGCGGTAGGCCTTGATTTGACCGTCGGCCAGTGCCCGCCCCGGGCTTGACCGTGCCGGTGACCTTGAACTCTTGCCCTACTTGACGCTGGAGGGGCAGGAGGGCACGCCGAGCGACGGCTTGACCTGGACGGGGACCACGTTGCTGTTGCTGGGGGCGTACGTCGCGTCGCCGACCCACCGGAAGCGGAAGTACATGGTCTGCAGCGGCATCACCGCGATCGAGTAGGTGCCCGTGGCGTAGGGGCCCGCCGGGGCGGTCACCTTGTAGATGACCTCCTAGGAGCCGGACTGCGTCGTCGCCTGGGCGAAGTCGACCCAGAGCCCCCCGACGGCCGCGCCGTTGCTCATGAGCGTGCCGTTGAGCGTGACGCCCTGGCCGTAGGTGATCGTCGCGCTCACCGGGCTGACCGTCCAGCTGGTCGGCGCCGGCGCTGCCAGCGCCGGCGCGGCGAGCAGGGCGGCAAGCACGATGACGGCCGCGCCCGCCACCATTAGCCTGCCATCCGAGACGGGCTCGTCCCTGCTTCACCGTGCCCCTCCTCTGACTAGCTTGGCTGCCCGGCGCCCGGGGCGGCGCGCTTGCCGGCGGCTGCGCCGGACGAGGCATCGGCTGAGTACCGGTAGTGCGAGGTGTAGTAGTACTTGTCGCGGGAGCTGCCGGCGGGCGACCGCACGACGACGCCCATCATGGCACACGGCAAACGGTAGAGCTGGTCGGCGGCCGCCTGGATGACGGGCCGCCGCGCCTTCTCCATGTCCACCAGGAAGATCAGCCCGTCTACCTCCGAAGCGAGCGCGGCCGTATCGCCGACGGCGAGCATCGCCGGCGAGTCGACGAGGAGACGTCGCACTCGTCGCGAAGCTGGCCGAACATCTGCGCGAAGCGCTGGGAGGCGACGATCTCGCCGGGATTGGGGGGATGGGGCCACTCGTGAGCACCCAGAGCCTGGGTGACCGAACCGGTGGCGGACGTCCAGCTGGTGAAGTCCGCCTGGGAGCCGTTGCCGTCCAGCGAGACCACCTGGACGGACTGCAGCGTAGAGACCAGATCGGCGTCGCCGACGGCGACGCTGCTCGCACCGACCTCGTTCTCGAGACCGAACAGCTTGTGCTGGCGCGGACGCCTGAGGTCGGCGTCAACGACGATCACCTTCTTCCCGGCGAGCGCCAGCGTCACGGCGAGGTTGGCGACCGTGACGCTCTTGCCCTCGCCCTGAAGACTGCTGGTGACGAGCAGCGACTTGGCGGTGCCGTCGACGTCCATGAAGGCGAGGTTGGTGCGCATCAGTCGGAACGCCTCGGAGACGGCGTCGGCCGGGTGCTCGATGGTCACCAGGTGGGCGACTTCATCTGCTCGCGCGAGAGACGCGGCACGCGCGACAAGCACAGGCTGGCGGAGCAGCGCGGCGACGTCGTCCGGGCGCCGCACGCGCGTGTCGAACTGCTCGAGCAGGAAGGCGAGCCCGATGCCGAGCAAGAGCCCGACGCGAAGCCGAGACGCGTTGCGCAGCGGCTTCGGCGAGAACGGGGCGGTCGGGCACGGTTGCCTCCACCAGCATGCTGAAGTTGCCGGTGACCGTCGCCTCGAGGATCTCCAGGTCGCGGAGGCGCTGCTGCAGGATGAGATAGTCGGAGGACCCCTTCGAGCCGGAGTAATTGCGCATCTCTTCCTCGACCGCCGTGATGGCCGCGTCGATCTGGTTGAGGACGCGGTCCTTGCGCCATTCGACGAAGCCGTCCGCGTAGGCCTGCGAGGCCGCCGCCGCCAGCTCCGGATCCTCGCTGGTGGCGAAGATCGAGACCACGTTGCTCGCCTGGGTCGTGGTCGCGTCCGCCGGCTGGGCGAGCTCGGAGCGTACCTCGTAGCCGGTGGTCGGCAGCCCCTGCGCCTCGAGCCGCGCGTCGACGCGCTCCGTGATCGGCGCGCTCTTGATGATGGCGTCTACCGAGGCGAGCTCGAGCGACCGGGCGTTGGGGTCGGTGTAGGTCTGGCCGGTGAGCGGGTTGGAGACGTCGAGCTGCTGCTCGTAGATGAGGTCGGCCTGCGCCTGTAGACCTTGGCCTGCCGGTAGCTGAAGCCGAAGGCAGCGGCCGTCACCACCACGGTGACGAGGATGATGACCCACTTGCGGCGCCACAGGACGCCGAGGTATCCCGCAGCGTCAGGTCGTCGCGCTCCTCATCGACCTGACGGTAGTCGGCGGTGTCGCCACGTTCACGCTCCTGGCGCAGGGGATCGTGCCTCACGCCGCCGCGCGACGCCCGCCAAGCCTACCAGCAGAGGGCGAGGCGGGCAAAAGGTCAAGTCAACGTCTGTCGGCCACTGTATACGATGTAAACTGTCCGCGGAGGTGTCAGCATGAGCAACGTTGTGGCGACCAGATTCCCCCAAGAGACCATCGATGAGCTCGACGCCGTAGCGCGCGAGCGCAAGCGCACACGGGCGGAGATCGTCCGAGAGGCCGTCGACGTCTACCTGGCGCGCTGGGCCGACTACGCGATCGCGCTGGACCGGTTGCGCGACCCGACCGACGACGTGCTGGAGGCCGACGCCTTCTGGGGCGAGGTCGAGGGTGAGTGAACGGCGCTACGCCGTGCGCTTCAAACGCTCCGTCGTTGGCGATCAGCGACCTCTCGACGCAGGAGTGCGGAGCCGCGTGCGCGCGGCCATCGAGGGTCGTCTGGCCCCGGACCCGCGCTGCGGCAAACGACTCGTCGGGGTGGGCGAGCCTGGCTCGGGCGGCCACTCTGGAGCTACCGCGTGGGCGACTATCGCATCGTCTACACGTTCAACGACGCCGAGCTGTGGGTCCTCGTGGTGCGGGTGGGCCACCGTGGTGCGGTCTACGACGACCTCTGGATCGGCGCGCGGGTCCCCTAGCGGCAGTGCGCGACGTGGGCAAAGGCCGGCGGGGACGCACGCGGTGGGTCGCGGCGCGGTCCGCACCCAAGCCATGTAGACTCGGCCGCATGCGGAACGACCGTCCATGACCAGCGCAGCTCCATACCGACCGCGGCCGCGGTCGCGTCTCCATCTGCCTCCGCCTGCTGACGCTCCTCGCACCCTCGCGCTCGCCTCGGCGCGGCCTAGCGCCGCCCGGCGCCGGTGCGGGCGAACGTCGCGAAGGGCCACGCTCGCCGCAGCTCGAGGCCGAGCCGGCGGAGTCCACGGCCCGCGCGGGCATCATCCGGGAGGTCGACCGCGGGCTCGGGGCCGCTGGGTGCGCGTCGTCGCCGGCTGGCGCAGCCTGGAGCCGACGCGCGGCGTATACGCGCCCGCCGAGCTCGCGCGCCTCGACGCCCTGGTCGGTGACCTCCACGCCGCCGGCGTCAAGGTCATCCTCACGACCTGCTAGGGTGCCCGGCTGGGCGACGACTCGTACTGGTGGTCCCATCCGCCTGCCGGCTTCGCCGAAGGGGCCGCAGGCCTTCTACCCCATCCGTGACGACGCGCTAGGGGCACCGCGCCTCGGTGAGTTCCTCGCCCGCCGCTACAGGGGTGAGTCCAGGCACTCGAGTGCTGGAACGAGCCCAACCTGTGGCTGTACTTCTATCCCCAGCGCACCGCCGAGGGACCTACTTCGCCGCCCGAACGTACCTGCGCAAGCTCAAGGCGTTCCACGCCGGCGTACGCGCGCCCGCACGGGCTGCGCGTCGTCGCCGGCGCCACCGCCCCCGTCGGCCTCAACGACAGCTACCGCACCAGCCCGCAGCGGTTCGCCCGATCCCTGCGGCGGCGGGCGCCGGGCTATTCGACGTCTACTCGCACCATCCGTACACGCCCGGCGGGCGCAACCTCGACCCCGACCAGCTGCCCAACGACCCTTCGCTCACGGTCGAGCTCGCCAACCTCGACGCTGCTCCGCCTCTTCCCGAACAAGCCCTTCTACCTCACGGAGTACGGCTACAGCACCAGCTCAGCCCGGCCTTCGGCGTCTCGTCGGTCAGCGAAGGTCCAGGCGCGGTACTTGAGGAAGCGCGTACCGCTACGCGAGCGGTACCCGCAGGTGAAGCTGCTCGTGTGGCACCTGTTCGCGACATGAGGCCGGCCGCCGGGCCGGCGGACCTGGGCGTGTACATGCGGCCTGCGGCGGCCGGACGGCACGCGGAAGCCGGCGTGGTTCGCGTTCGGGCGGCTCTGAGGAGCCGCCCCGCTGGCCGAGGGCGGGGTCTGAGAGTCCACGGGCTCGGGCGGACGGTAGCGCTCGGGGACATGGAGCCGCTCGACGACCTCGTCGCAGGCCTCGCCGGGGTCGAGGGGCTCGCGGCTCGTGAGTACGGCGGCCACCCGTAGGGACGCTCGAACCAGCCCGGCGGGCACGTGAGCTCGGCGACCTCTTGATCACCCGCGCCGGGCTGCCGGCGACGACAGCGCCGGCGGGAACGTCGTCGACGACGACGGAGCCGGCGCCGACCAGCGCGCCCTCGCCGATCTCCACGCCGGGCAGGATCGTGCTGTTGGCGCCGATGCGCGCCAGGCGGCGCACCACGGGCCTCCCTTGCAGTCCTCGTAGCGCGGGCAGTCCATCGGGTGCGGGTCGTCGGTGAAGACGACGTTGGGCCCGACGAAGACGTCGTCCTCGATCGTCACCAGCTCGAGGAAGCAGCCGCTGTGGATGCGCACGCGGCTGCCGATGCGGTTGCCGGACTCGAGCACGGCGTTGGTGCCGATGCTGACGTCGTCGCCGACGCGATTGTCCTCGCGGATGCTGGCGCCCTGGCCGGTCTGGAGGCCGGCGCCGAAGGTGCTCCCGGCGTAGATGGTCGTGAAGGTCGCACCACGGCGCCGGCGCCGATGGCGAGCGGACGCTCGCCCTCGCCGGCGCCCCGCGGGCGGCTTGCCGATGATGCACGGCGGCTGCAGATCGCAGCCTTCGCCGAGGGTGACGTTGGGGGCCACTCGACGACCTCGGGGTTGACGAATGTCATGGGTGGCGACTGACGCGGCGCGGGTCGACCAATGTCATCGCGGCGCCGCGCTTGCCGGCTGCCTCAGCAGGCACCGCGGCAGCGCAGCACGACGGCCACGGTCTTGAGCAGGATCCCTGAAATCAAGGAGTGGGCTCCAGTCGCGCACGTAGGCGGCATCTAGCGTGACGGCGTCGTCAAAGGCCAGCTCGCTTCGGCCCGACACCTGCCACATACCCGTGATGCCGGGCTTCACCAGAAGCCGCGTGAAATGCTGGGGCTCGTAGAGCAGGACCTCGCTCGGCTGCGATGGTCTCGGGCCGACCAGGCTCATCTCTCCGCGGAGGACGTTCCACAATTGCGGCAGTTCGTCGATGCTGGTCTTTCGCAGGATCCGGCCCAGGTGTGGTCACGCGCGGATCCAGTTCATCTTCTCGAAAGCGCGGGTCGGATGAGCAGTCTGCCGTCAGTTTCGATTCTTGAGCCTGGTGCGTCGGCGACCATCGTGCGGAACTTCAGGATGCGGAAGATGCGGCCGTTAACGACCGACCCGGTCCTGGGTGAAGATCACCGGTCCCGGCGATTCGACGCGGATCAGCAACGCGGTCAGTGCCAGGAGCGGCAACAAGAGGACCACCCCCCAAGGCCGCAATGAGGGACGTCTCCGATCCGCTTGCTCGCACGGGCTACAGCGTGCCGCACCCCATGACGTGTGTGCACGACCGGCACGTCCTTCCAGCCAAGATCCCTGCAGGAACGAGGGTACACGCAGCCCATGGCCTCCGGCATGACATGGAACTTCAGTCTTGTCCTTGATGAGGCGCTTGGCGGCACTGACCGCGTCGTGCTGATCATTGGGCCCGAACGCGAGGATGAATTCGTCCGCTACTTCACGGAGCTGCTCGCGTGAGTAGCTGTCGAGGGGACCGGCCACGGGAACACCCTGCATCGCTCCAACCGCGTCGCCCGGCGCACGAGTGTCGATGACCACGGTGCACGCGCGCTTCCCATTCGAAACGTCGCACTCGAGCGAGACGCATGAGGTCGCAGCGTTGCCGGAGCCGATGATCGCGTACCTGACTGCGTTTGGCCGCACGCTTCCGAGACTCGGCTTGGCTCTCGTGCGCGGGCGGACTCGGTAGGGCAGCGCTGCGAAAGTCGGGCAGATTTTCCTGGAGGAATATCCCCTGGTGGGGTTGAACCCGGACCAGATCGTCCGCCATGGCATCGCCCGCACCTATCAGAACATCCGGCGGCTCCCTAATTTGACCGCTTTGGAAAATATCCTGGTCGGGCAGCACAGCCACCTGCATGCCAACTTTTATCGGGATCGTCTTCGGGTCGCCCGCCACCCGCCGGGAGGAGAAACAAGCGAACGAAGAAGCGGTGAATCTGTTGCGGTTCGTCAATCTGACGGGCAAGGGCGACTTTCTTGCAAAAAACCTGCCCTACGGCGATCAGCGGCGGCTTGAAATCGCACGCGCCCTCGCCTCCCGGCCCAAGGTGCTGCTGCTGGACGAACCCGCGGCCGGCATGAACCCGAAAGAATCCCAGGACCTGATGGATTTCATTCGCCACCTGCGCGATGAACTCAAGATCACCATCCTGCTGATCGAGCACCAGATGCGGGTGGTGATGGGTATATCCGAGCAGGTGACCGTGCTCGACTACGGCAAGAAAATCGCCGAAGGCCTGCCGTCCGAGGTTCAATGCAATCCCCAGGTGATCGAGGCCTACCTCGGCAAGGGGAGTGCGGCAAAACCCTGCGCCGCTTGAGGCGCTGTCCGCAGCGAAGCACTCCGCGGCAAGGATGCGGCCGCATCGCATCGAAGAAAGGAATCACGCCATGCCCATGCTGGAGGTTGAGGGCATCAATACGTATTACGGCAACATTCACGCACTCAAGAATGTCTCCCTGCACGTCGAGCAGGGAGAGGTCGTCACCATCATCGGGGCCAACGGCGCCGGCAAAAGCACCATGCTCAAGACCGCCAGCGGCCTGCTGAAACCCCGCACCGGCTCGATTCGCCTGGCCGGCGAGGATCTCACCCGCTTGCGCGCCCATGAAATCGTGATGAAGGGCGGGATCCAGGTGCCGGAGGGCCGGCGCGTGTTCGGCCGGCTCACGGTGAGGGAAAACCTTGAAATGGGCGCCTTCACCAGCATGGACAGGAAAAAAAACGCGGACAACCTGGAGCGGGTGTTCACCCTGTTCCCACGCCTCAAGGAACGCAGCAAGCAGGTGTCCGGGACGCTTTCCGGCGGCGAGCAGCAGATGCTCGCCATGGGACGGGCGTGATGGCCAATCCAAGGATGCTGCTCCTCGACGAGCCGTCCATGGGCCTGGCGCCGGTCCTGGTAGACGGTATTTTCGACACCATCCGCCGGCTGCACGCGGCCGGCACAACCATCCTTCTCGTCGAGCAAAACGCCCGCATGGCGCTGCAGGTCGCCAGCCGGGGATACGTCCTGCATTCCGGCGCCATCATTTTCAGCGACTCGGCCGCCAGCCTGGCCGACAACGAAATGGTGCGCAAGGCCTACCTGGGAGAAAACAGTGGGGGCATCCCCGGATTCCGGGCGAATCGCCAAGCTTTGGCCAATCGTAGCTTGACACCCGCTGAGAGATCAAATTCGAAGCACGAAACTCGAAATCCGAAACAAGCACGAAATTCAAATTTTCAATAGTTTTAAGTCCGTTTAGAATTTTAATGATTCGGCTGTATTGCATGCAATTGGACCTCTTCCTTCGCGGACTCATCATCGGTTTCTCCATCGCGGCGCCGGTCGGGCCCATCGGCATCCTCTGCATCCGTCGCACGCTGGCCGAAGGCCGGGCGTCCGGGTTTCTCTCAGGCCTGGGGGCGGCCACGGCCGATGCGCTTTACGGCTGCGTGGCCGGCTTCGGCCTGACGGTCGTCTCCGCCTTCCTGGTCGACCAGCGCTTCTATATCCAGCTGATCGGCGGGATTTTTCTCCTGGCACTAGGGATCAAAACTCTCCGGTCGGTTCCGGCGGAGCGCGCGGCAGCCGCTTCCGGCACGGGGCTTACCGAAGCTATGCGTCCACCCTCCTGCTGACGCTCACCAACCCCATGACGATCCTTTCCTTTGCCGGGATCTTTGCCGCCCTCGGCGTCGCCGACACGGGCGGAGACCTCTCGGCTGCAGCCCTGCTGGTCTTGGGGGTGTTCATCGGCTCGGCCGCCTGGTGGCTGCTCCTCAGCGGCGGGGTCGGCCTCATGCGGGAAAAGCTTTCCTCGGGGGTGCTGCGCTGGACGAACCGGCTTTCGGGAGCGATTCTCCTGGCGTTCGGCCTCGTCGCCGTCTGGCAGGCGGCGGGGTAAAGGGGCATGGGACAGAGGGCGGTTGGATCGTGGCCGGAGCCACTCAAGTATCGAGGGTTCGGGGTTCGGGTTCAGGAAATAATACAGGTCCACGGAGCCGAAACTTAGCAAAACTCGATTTGCGAACAAACTGATTATGGTCACTGCCATTGCATTTGATTTTAGGCACTTTAAGCACTTTCTTCTCCCCCTGAACCCCGAACCCTGAACCCTATCAACAAGAATTTCAACCCGGAGCGTCCTATGCACCCAACGATCGATGAGCGCATCGTGGAAGCGGCCGTCTCTCAGGCTAAAAACTGGCAGGATCGGGCCAACGCCTTGCTGCAGCCGGAGGAAAAACGCCGCTACCGTCAGCTGGCGCGGCTGGTGGCCAACGCCGACGACAAGGTCCTCCTCACCGCCCTCATCGACCAGTGCTTCCGGTCCCGGGATGAACGCCGGGTGGCGGACCAGATGTGCCACCTACTGGCGGTCCACGGCATCCCGCGCTTTTTCTCCTTTTCCGAAAAGGTACTGATCCATCTGTTCATGCGCGCCGGCCGTTTCCTGCCGGACCGCACCGTTCCCCGCATCATCGCCAAAATGCGCGCCGACAGCCGCCATGCCATCATCTCCGGGGAGCATGGGGCGCTTGGCGCCTACCTGGAACAACGGCGGGCGGAAGGCATGCGGGTCAGCGTGAATCACCTGGGCGAGGAAGTCCTCGGCGAGCAGGAGGCCCTCGCGCACATGGACACCTATCTCGCCGACCTGCGCGACCCGCGCATCGAAAGCATCGCCGTCAAGATCTCCACCGTCTGCGCCCAGATCCATCCCCTGCCCTTTGCGCAAATGGTCGACCGCATATCGGAGCGCCTGTCCATTCTCTACCGTGAAGCCGCGGCCCAGTCTTACACCCGGCCGGACGGCACCCGCGTCCCCAAATCCGTCACCCTGGACATGGAGGCCTACCGGGACCTAGCGCTCACGGCGTCCGCCTTCACGCACGCCCTGGACCAGCCGGAGTTCCGAAACTTCTTCGCCGGCATGGCGCTGCAGGCCTATCTGCCCGACTCTTTCGGCATCCTTCAGGAGATCACCGCCTGGGCCCGCCGACGCGTGGATGCCGGCCACAGCCCGGTCAAGGTGCGCATCGTCAAGGGCGCCAACATGGAGATGGAGCTCATCGAGTCTTCGCTCAGCGGCTGGCCGCTCGCCCCCTACGACAACAAGCTCGACGTGGACGCCAACTGGAAGCGCATGGTCGCCTTCGGCCTCGAGCCGGACCACATCCGCGCCGTGCGCCTCGGCGTGGCTTCGCACAACCTGTTCGACGTCGCCTTTGCATACCAGCTGGCCCGCCGCAACCAGGTGACGGAATTCTTCACTTTCGAAATGATCGAGGGCATGGCCAACCACGTGCGCCGCGCCGTGCGCGAAACCGGACTGGACCTGCTGGCCTATGCGCCGGTGGCCGAAGACCGGCATTTCATCAACGCCGTCGCCTACCTCATCCGCCGCCTGGACGAAAACACCGGGCACCGGAACTTTCTGCGCCACCTGAACCGGCTGCAGACCGGAACCGCCCCCTGGCAGATGCTGGCGGATCATTTCAGGGCTTCGGAGCGGCGCATTCTAACCGTCGGCTCACACCCCCACCGCACCCAGGATCGCCTGGCGGAGAACTTCCCCAAAGAGCGCGGCACCTATTACGAGGGCGAGTTCCGCAACGAGCCGGACACGGACTGGTCGTTGGCTCCCAACCGCGCCTGGGCCGAGGCCATTCGCCGGCGCTGGATGAAGGCGCCAGGAGACGCACCCATCGACGTGCCGCTGGCGGCCGCCGGCAAGGAGATTGCGGCAGGCCGCAAAGTGTGCAAGTCCTGCGACCCCAACCAGCTCCCGACGGAGGTGGTCGTGGCGCGCTGCGCGCTGGCCAAAGCCGACGACGTCAAGCGTGCCGTCGCCGCCGCCAAGGAAGACCCTGACGGCTGGCGCAAAACGACTCCCCGCCGCCGCCACCGCATCCTGTCGGCAGCTGCCAACGAGATCCGCAAGGCACGCGGGGACCTGATCGGAGCGGCGGCCGCCACCACCGGCAAGATTTTCACCGAGGCCGACCCGGAGGTGTCCGAGGCCGTAGACTTCGTCGAGTTATACCCGCACGCCGCCCGGTCCTATTTCGACATGCACACCCTCCGCTGCCGGGGAAAAGGCGTCGGGGTGGTGGTCTCGCCCTGGAACTTCCCCATCGCCATCCCCTGCGGCGGCATCACGGCGGCATTGGCCGCCGGCAACACCGTGATCTTCAAGCCGTCGTCAGACGCGATCCTGGTCGGCTGGCTGCTCTGTCGATGCTTCTGGCGGGCAGGGATCTCTCGAAACGTTCTGCAGTTCCTGCCCTGCGAGGGCGGCAGCACCGGCGCACGGCTCACGGGCCACCTGGACGTCGATTTCATCATCCTGACCGGCGGCACCGACACCGGGCTGAGGATTCTGAAGGAGCGGCCGGATGCCCTGCTGGCCGCTGAAACCGGCGGGAAAAACGCAACGATCGTCACCGCCATGTCCGACCGCGAGCAGGCCGTCGGCAACGCCCTCTATTCGGCCTTCGGCAACTCCGGGCAAAAATGCTCGGCCACCTCCCTGCTGATTCTGGAACGGGAAGTCTACGACGACGACAAGTTCAAGCGGCAACTGACGGATGCCGCCGCGACCTTCAAGACCGGTTCGGCCTGGGACTTCACCAGCCGGATGGGCCCGCTCGTAAGGCCGCCCGCCAGCCCGTTGCGCGAAGCCCTGACCAGCCTTGAGCCCGGGGAGTCCTGGGCGCTGGAGCCGCGGATACTCGCCGACAACGCGCAGCTGTGGACACCGGGGATCAAGTGGGGCGTGAGGCCAGGAAGCACGACGCACCTGACCGAGTTCTTCGGCCCTGTCCTGGGCGTCATGCGGGCCGAGAGCCTGGAGCAGGCCATCGCATTGACCAACCAGACCGGCTACGGCCTTACCTCCGGCCTGGAGAGCCTCGACCGCCGCGAGCAGGCCCTCTGGAAGGAGCACGCCAAGGCCGGCAACCTCTACGTGAACCGCGGCACCACCGGGGCCGTCGTTTTGCGGCAGCCCTTCGGCGGCATGGGCAAATCCGCCCTGGGTGCGGGCATCAAGGCCGGCGGCCCGCATTACGTGACCCAGTTTTTCGAGGCCGATGAACTCGGCCCGCCGCAGTCGGGGCCGCATGGGGCAGGCCACCCCCTGCTGCACCTGGCCCAACGCTGGCAGCTCCGGCTGGACTGGCGGAAGTTCGGCAACGACACCGCCGACATCCGCAAGACGGTCCTCGCCATCCGGAGCTATCTCTTTCGCGTCGAAGGCGAGTTCTCGCGCGAGCTGGACTTCTTCCACCTGCGCGGCCAGGACAACGTGCTCCGCCATCTCCCGGTCGGGACCGTGGCCGTGCGCCTGCACCCGCAGGACGGCCTGTTCGAAACCTTGGCCCGCATCGCCGCCGTCCAAGCCACCGGCAACCGCCTGCGGGTCAGCATCCCCAAGGGCCTGGACACGCCGGCGACACGGTTCCTCTACGGTGCCGAGGGACGCCGCCTCACCGGCAGGGAGCCCGTGTTCCAGGAGACCGACCAAGACCTCATCGCCCTTATCCCCAAGATCGACCGCATCCGCTATGCTGCGCCGGACCGGGTCCCGAAAGAGGTCTTCGCCGCCGCCGCCGAAACCGGCTTCTACATCGCGCGCACGCCGGTCCGGATGGAAGGCCGCATCGAGCTCCTGCACTACTACCGCCAGCAGAGCGTGTGCACGAACTACCACCGCTACGGCAACTTGGGCTTCCGGGCAGGCGAATTTGACGAAGGCTGACGGGGGCATCCTGGCATTTTAAAAAGCGGCGACGGACCAAACCCTATCCGCTGGGCGATACCAAATGGCTTTCTGAGTTGACTCCCGCGGCCGAGCGAGTGTAATCTCAATCTGAGTGTCCTTGCAAGGTCTGTAGAATAAAAATCGGTTCAACCCTGCAGCGCAACGATCCTCCGGCCATGACGCTCAAATCGATGATACCGGTCATGCTGGCGCTCATGCTGGCACTGCTGGCGGGCGGCGCGGCGGCCGCCGATGGTGTCCGCCCGCCGGTGCGGGCCGGCAGCTTTTACCCCTCGGATCCCCGCGAGCTCAGCGAGCTGATTGACCGGCTCGGCCAGAGCGCCCGCAGCGTGCCGCAGGACCTCCCGGAAAGGCAGTCCCTGCGCGCGCTCATCCTGCCCCACGCCGGCTACCCGTATTCCGGTCCGACGGCGGCGCATGCCGCCCGCGTGCTTTCGGAGTATCAGTTCAAGACGGTGCTGCTGATGGGACCGGACCACTTCGTGGGCTTCCGCAGCGCCGCCGTTCCCACCGTTCAGGCGTTTCAGACGCCCCTTGGCAGGATCTCGGTGCACCCCGCCGCCGCCGACCTTCTGAAACAGCCGGAACTCTTCGCGCCCCTGCCGCCGGCCGACGACCGCGAGCATTCTCTGGAAGTCGTGCTGCCGTTTCTGCAGGCCTATCTCAAGTCCTTCCAGCTGGTTCCGGTGGTGGTCGGGCGTGCGGAGGCCGAGCGGATCTGCGCCGCCCTCCTGCCCCTGATCGATCAGCAGACCCTCGTGGTGGTGAGCTCGGACCTGTCGCACTTCCTGCCCTATGCCGAGGCGCAGGCCAGAGACCGCCGGACCATCGAGGCGATCCTGGCGCGCGACCGCCGGGCGCTGCTTCAAGACGCCCAATCGGCCTGCGGCGCGCACCCGCTGGCGATCCTGCTGACCATGGCCGAGCGCTTCGGCTGGCGCCCGGTGCTGCTCAACTATCTCAACAGCGGCGACACCGCCGGCGACCGGTCCCGGGTGGTGGGGTACGCCGCCATCGCCTTTTTTGGGGAACCGCCCATGCCTGCCACGAATGAACCGAGTGAACTATTGGCGCCGGAAAAGGGCCAGGTGCTGGTAAAGCTTGCGCGCAGCACGCTGATGGAGAAATTCGGCCTGCCGCTGACGCCGGCCGAAGCCGAGCGGATGCGATCGGCGCTGAGCGACGCCTCGCTGCAGGCCCGCTGCGGCACGTTCGTAACGCTCAAACACCAGGGACGGCTGAGGGGCTGCATCGGCAACCTTTCCGCGTCCGATCCCCTGGCCGAGGGCGTCCGCCGTAATGCCATCAACGCGGCCTTCCACGACCCGCGGTTCTCGCCGCTCCAGGAAAAAGAGCTCGAGCAGATCGAGATCGAAGTCAGCGTGCTCACCGAGCCCCGGCCGCTGGCGTTCCGCGACCCGGAGGACCTGTTGCGCAAGCTGCGGCCGAACGTCGACGGGGTCATCATCCGCCAAGGTTACGCCAGCGCGACCTTCCTGCCCCAGGTCTGGGAGCAGCTCTTGAAAAAAGAGGATTTTCTGGGCCACCTCTGCCTCAAAGCCGGGCTGCCCCGGGACGCATGGAAACATGGCAAACTCGAGGTGTCGACCTATCAGGTCCAGTACTTTGAAGAAGCCAAATGAAAGGCGCCTCGTCGCCGTCGTCATCACAACGGGAATCGCCTCGGTCGTCACGCAGCTGGTTCTCATCCGCGAGTTCCTGAGCCAATTTCAAGGCAACGAGATCGTCATCGCCCTGATCCTCTTCAGCTGGCTGGTGCTGGGCGGACTGGGGACGCTGCTGGCGCGGCCGGCGGCCGGCAGCCGGCTCGCCACACGCCAGGCCCTCGGCTGGCTTTCGCTCGCGTTGGTGCTCATTTCGACCCCCACCCTGCTCGGCGCCCGCCTGCTGCGGGACCTCGTCTTCACCCACGGCGCCTCCGTGGGCTTTTATCCCACGTTCGCCTACATCGCGGCCGTCGCGGCGCCCTACGCCCTGCTCATCGGATTTCTGCTGCCGCTCGGTCTCTTTGTGCTGAGGTCTCAAGTCCCGGATTACCCCGGCGCCCTGGTCTACGTTTGGGACAACATCGGCGACATCGGCGGCGGCGCCCTGTTTTCTTTCCTCATCGTTTTTTGGCTGACCCCCGTTCAGGCGGTCGTTGCCGCCCACCTGCCCCTGCTGGCGGCCGTTCTTTTCCTGCAGGGAACGGGCCGCCGGCCGGCGGCGGCCCGAATGCTGGCCGCCGCGGCGGTGCTTCTGACGCTGCTCGCCGCCCTGGCGGCGGAGAAGGCCACCCTAACGCCGTCCCGGGGCGAACTCGCCCACTACCGGGAAACTCGCTACGGCCGCATCACGGTGGTCAGGCAGCAGGAGCTGGTCACGCTGTTCCAGGACGGCTCCCCCTTGTTGAGCAGCCAGGATGAGGCCTTGGCGGAGGAAATGGTGCACTTCCCGCTGGCCCAACTCGACGCGCCCAAGCGCATCCTGCTGATATCGGCGGCGGCCGGGGTGATGGAAGAGCTGGAAAAATACGACCTGGAGTCCATCGACTACGTCGAGCTCGACCCGGATCTCGCGGAGGTCCTCTTTGACTTCAACCTCCTGAAACCCATCCAACCGCTGCGCCGGATCCACGCCGACGGGCGCGCCTATCTGGCCGGGGCGCTGCCCGGCTACGACGCCATCCTGGTCAACCTCAACGATCCGCAGACCTACCAAACCAACCGCTTCTTCACCGATCGGTTCTTTTCCCTGGCGCGCGCGCGGCTGTCCGAACAGGGGGTGCTCGGCTTCTCGATGGGAGGTTTCGACAACTACCTCGCGGAACCGCAACGCCGCAAGCTCTCCTCCGTTTACCATACCGCCCGGCAGTATTTTCCGCACGTCCTGCTGCTGCCGGGCGCGCGCGTGTTCTTCATCTGCAGCAACCGCCCCCTTCAGGCCGGTATCCCCGATATGCTGAGGCGCAAAGGCATTGCAACCCTTTACATCAGCGCTTACTTTGACGGCAATGTCACGCCGGAGCGGATTTCATACCTGCGCGGCCAGATGGACCCGGCGGCGCCGGCCAACGCCGAGCTGGCCCCCTACGTGATGCGCGCCGTTTTCTCGGAGTGGTTCGCGAAGTTTCACTCATCGCCGCTGTGGTTCATGGGCGCCCTCGCCGCGGCGCTGGCGCTCTATTTGCGGCGCACGAGCCGCGTGGAGTTCATCCTGTTCAGCACCGGATGGATGACCATGGGCAGCGAGATCCTGGTCATTTTTGCGTTTCAGATTTTTTTTGGGTATATTTATTTCCAGATCGGCATCATCGTGACGGTCTTCCTGGCCGGTCTTCTCCCCGGGGCGCTCTGGGGGCGCCGGCTCGCCGCGCGGGGCCGGGCCGTTCTGATTCTGTCGGATGTCGCGCTCATCGCCCTCCTGGGTGCCACCTTGGCCGCCGTGCATGCGGGCGACCGCCTGGGGCAGGCGTTTTACCTCTTCCTCGGTTTCACGGTTTCCTTCGCCTGCGGCCTGCAGGTTCCGGCGGCATTGCGGTTGAGAGGGGACAGCGGCCGGGCGGTCACGGCGGTTTTTTCAGCGGACCTGATCGGAGCGGCCTTGGGGACGCTGGTGACGAGCACGATTCTCATCCCCTATCTGGGGATCACGGGGGCGATCGGCGCGCTGCTGGGCTTGAAAGTGCTGAGCCTCCTCATAGCGGGTACCCTGCATGAAGACCCTGTCGCGAAGACAGTTCCTGGTTGACGGCGCCTGCCTGGCCGCATCCTGCACGGCAGCGGCCGCCCTCGGACCTTTCACCGCCTGCGTTTCCAGGGCATGGGCTCAGGAAGACGTCAGCGGCACGGTCTTCAAAGGGGACGGCCCGAAACAGCCTTGGAAATGGTCCCGGGAGGGATACGCCTACCGGAGCCTGGGCGAAAAGCAGGTGACCTGCCTGATCTGCCCCAATCACTGTGCGCTTTCCCCCGGTGACCGCAGTGTCTGCCGCTCCAAGGTCAACGTGGACGGCAAGCTCTACAGCCTGGCCTACGGCAACCCCTGCGCCGTGCACATCGACCCGATCGAGAAGAAGCCGCTCTACCATTTTGCCCCCCGCAGCAAGTCTTTCTCGCTCGCCGCCGCCGGCTGCAACTTCCGCTGCCTGAACTGCCAGAACTGGGAGATCTCCCAGGCCAAGCCCCACGAGGTGCAGCACCGCGAGCTCTTCCCGGCCGAGGCGGCCGCCGCCGCAAAGCAGGCCGGCTGCCATTCCATCGCCTACACCTACTCCGAGCCGGTCACCTTCTACGAATACATGCTGGACACGGCCCGGGCCGCGCGCGAGGCCGGCCTGCGCAACGTCCTGATCTCGAACGGCTACATCAACCGCGGGCCGCTGATCGACCTCTGCCGGGTGCTCGACGCCGCCAACATCAACCTCAAGGCCTACAGCGACGCGATCTACCGCAAACTGAACGGCGGCCGGCTCGAACCGGTGCTTTCCACGTTGAAGACCCTGCACGACCAGGGGGTCCATCTCGAAATCACCAACCTCGTCGTGCCCACCTATGTGGACGACGAGGACCTGGTGCGACGCATGTGCGCCTGGATTCTGAAGGAAGTCGGCCCGAACCACCCCCTGCACTTCCTGCGGTTTCACCCCCTCTACAAGCTGGACCGCCTGCCGCCGACGCCCGTGTCCACCCTGGTACGGTTCCGGGAGATAGCGCTGGCGGAAGGCATCCGCTACGCCTACGTCGGCAACGTCCCCAACCATGAGGGCAACCACACCTATTGCCATAACTGCCGCACGCTGGTGGTCGCCCGCGCCGGCTATTTCATCCGCGAGGTCCACCTGAACAGCCACCGCTGCGCAACCTGCGGCACACCCATACCGGGTGTTTGGGCATAGACGGCAGAGAGAAAAACATGAATAATCCGCTGTGGGCCCAGCCTCACGGAAGGAGATCGTCGCTCCTCGTCCGAATGAGGGCGCCGATGCCCTCGAAAAAGTCTCTGCACGGCATCCAGACTGGCTGACTCCGTAAAAGGATGATCGGTAGCTATCAATCGTTTTAGGCTTCTTGCCATTCGAGGTGTCGGAGTATAATACTTCCATAGAATCGGGAATTTCAAAAAGATATTCGTTTGAAGGATATAGCATTTTTTAGAAACTTCAAAATCAATAACGAGCTTGGAGTGCTGACATGGGCAGACGAAATAGATGTTGCGCCTGAAACACTTTATGCTGAAACAACTGGTTCTCCGCTGCCCGACTGGATGAATCTCCAAGAAGCCACCACTTCGGCGAACATGTCGCGCTTCAGCCGATCTCGTGTAATCGACGGCTGAGCCTGCCATTACGATCGGCCAGCACCGCATCCGGGTGAACGATCAGTTCCGTGTGTGCTTTCGGTGGACAGATGCAGGCGCTGAAGACGTCGAGAAGGCATGGCAATTGATCGACGCCGCGCTCTAACCCGCGCATGAACAAGGACGCACAGACAATGAAAGGCTGGAGATGAAATGAAACAGGCCAATCGCTGGAGTAGAAGCCTTTCGATCAGATGTGGCTAAGCCCTGCGCTGGTTCCGTCATTTAGGGCAGCATGGATAGACCGTAGAGCCAAACATGGCGGGAATGGCAGCGACCGAGATCACGTGTGGATTGAGATGGATGTGTCGTGGGGCTATGGTAAGCAAATCACAACCAATCCCTCTGTGTCAGGATATTTTGATTTTATCCGACATATCACCAAACGGCAATTTCTGAGATATTTTAACCCAATCTCATGCGATTATAGCCCTCAGAATCCTTCGAAGCCGCAATAAATCTGCACTTCCTTGAATCGATACCTTTCATCTGCGGTGGCCTATATTCTGGAACCGCTTATGCCTGATAAGGCGTTTCTTAGGAACTGGGTGCGGTTGATCCAAGAAATTTATGAAGTGGATCCGCTGGTGTGCCCCAGGTCCGAGGGGGAAATGCGAGTGATTGTATTCATCGAAGATCAGGAGGTGATCCGCAAGATCCTCACCCATCTGGGGCTGTGGCTGACTAAGGCCCGGCCCCGGCCGGGTAGCCCACGCTCCCTCGGAACTGGTTGCTGCACCTTTCGATGACTGGCCGGCGCCCAGCGCCGACGATTACCTCATCGATCCGCTGTATCCCGACGAAGCGTAAATTTTGAAAGATCCCTCGGACCGACGAGCCAAGATTTGCCCGAAAACAGGCGAAAACGGGCCTGAGCGGGTGAATTTTCGGATTGACACACACTGAATGCTTGTTATTTATTTAACTACGGTGGGTGGCGAAGTGTCGCTCCCATATTCTGAGGCATACGGATGCCCGAACCGCAATAATACTCTCGGGCAACTGCTACCCCCCCTAAATGCGAGTTCTTATCCTTCGCTCGACGCTCGACAACGTCGATCGCGGCATCGACGCATTGCGGCATCGAAGTAGCTTTCATCCACTCATTGGATGGGGGTGACCCCATGTTCGACCGCGACCTAGTTACGTCCGGCTTCGACTGCGAGACGCTGATCTCCGAGAAGTACCTGCGCTACCTTCTTCTTGCGCAGATCGAAGCAGGCCTGATGGAGCTCGTGTTCGACGTCGTGGACCCGGTAACGAATATTCCGATGACCCTGACGCTGCATCCGCCGGCGGACGTTGACTACCAGCGGAACTACACCGCACCCGACGCGCTGCTGCCCGCTCCCGAGGCCGGGTCGTTCGATATCCAGCTACTGCCTGGCGAGGCGACCGGGTTCGTCGACGTTGCCTTTGCGCCCGACGGCAAGCATTTGCTGACGCGTTCGGTCGACAGCATCGTGCGCGTGTGGGACCTCGACGAGCGCTCCCAGGACGATGCGGCCGCATTCGAGGTCGATCCTGCGATCGGCTCCGCGTTCGACCCAACGGGAACGCTGATCGCGACGGCTTCAGCGGACCACACAGTCCGAATCTGGAATCTGCAAAGTAAGTCTGTCGTCAAGACGCTGACGGGCCACACGCACGTCGTTGAGTCCGTCGCGTTCTCGCCCGACGGGCAGCGCCTCGTCTCCGGATCGTTCGATCAGACGGCGCGCATCTGGGATTTTGCGACCGGAACGCTGTTACATACGCTTGCCGGGCACACCGGTCGCGTCATCAGCGTCGCGTTCAACCACGCCGGGACGCAGGTCGTGACAGGGGGCGAAGACAGCACGGTCCGCGTCTGGGACGCGCAGACGGGTGCGTCGCTCACCGCATTATCGGGGCATACCGCGGCCGTCAATTGCGTGGCGTTCAGCCCGAACGACTTGCGCGTCGCCTCGGGCTCCAACGACAAAACGATCCGGCTTTGGGATCCGGCCGCGGGGACGACGATCCAGACCTATACGGAGCACACCGATGCTGTGCTGTCGGTCGACATCGGCGTAAACGGCACGCGGATCCTGAGCGGCTCGGCCGACAACGCGCTGAAGCTCTGGTCGTCAGGCTCGACGGCGTCGATTCGCACGATCCGCGATCATCGCTCGGACGTCACGCGCGTCCGTTTTTCTGGCGGTCCCAACGGTCGCAACGCGTCGGTCTCCACCGGCGGCTCGATCCGGATCTGGGACAACATCTTCACGTTGCCCGTGAAGACGATCGAGCTGCGGATGGATTTCATGCACGTCAACGTCTTCGCGACGATCGTCGCCCACTTTCCTCCGCCGGCAGGCGATCAAACCTCCAAGGGCAACATGGGGCTGATCGTGTATCTGGCCCTCAACGTCGATCCAGCGCCGAACGGGGTCGAGACGAATCACCGGCTGCGGCTGTCGTTCGGAAGGTTCGATCCGGCGACCAAGTTCGTGCTCGAGCAGAACAGCGTCAACGTGCCCTTTGTCGAGGACCAGATCCGCAGCCGCCTCGACCGCGACCTTCCGCTGGGAGTCGCGCAGGGGCAGCAAGTCCAGCAGATCCGCATGCAAAAGCTCTTTGCTCCCGACGGAAGGCGCACACTCGGCATCTACGTCGACCTCGCCCTGCGCAAGAAACCGGGTAACGAATTCCTGCCGCCGCGCGGCAGCCTCGGGCTCGCGCAGGATTTTCGGGAGCCTGCGAGCGCGATCGCTTTCGCGACGGCGCCGGGCCTGTTCGCATTGCTCGGTCCCGACGCGAAGGCTCAGCGAGCCGAAAGGGCACCCGGAAGCTCCGGCTTCCGCTTTCCACTGCGCGAGGACCTCTCCGATCCTGACAGCGACGAGATCGGCACGATCGACGGAATCAGCGTCGGTCCTGAGGTCACAGCGCCGCCGGCCCCGCCGCTTCCGACGGGACGACTCATGGTGAACGTCGATGCCACGTACACCGACTCGACGCCCGACGTCGGAATCGCCGTGCAGTTCTTCTTCAATCCGAAGCGCGACGCCCACGGCATCGTCAAATGGAAGTCGGCCGTCGACGTCGACCTTGGCCTGCTCGCCACGCTGCTGTTCGTCGTCGGTGGGATCTTCTTACTGTTTCCGTTCATCGGACCGCTCAGCATCGCCGCGGGGCTCATCGTCAGCTCGTTTGCGGGTTTGGTCGGCCAGGCGATTGCCGAGCACTACGCGGCGAAGCAGATCGCGGAGAAGACCGACGAGCAGATCCTCGCCTCGGTGCTCGATGCGCTTCCGGTTCGGCTGCCGGCGGCTTCTCGCCGGTGGGACCCCTTCTACTTCACCGATCACCAGATCGTGGCGAAGCTCGATGAGGGCATGATCATCGACAAGAAGGGGATCGCATTCAGCGCCGACGAGGTCGTCCTCGACAAACAGCCCTTGGTGCGCGAGGACATCGCCCCGGTCGGCGAAGAACGCGACGCCGGCGCCGTGTCGGCGATTCGCTACGAGGTCCCCGACTTCGTCCGCTTCGCGAGCGATTTCACGGCGACCGCGCCCGGCGCCGACCGCCTCGACTTCGTGCGCTCGGACCCGACGAACCAGCCCACGGTCGTGACGCTGACCGTCGAGCAGATCCTCGAGCGCAAGAAGGAGCTCAGGCGCGTGCTCGCGCCGATTGTGCTGGACGCGCGGCACATTTACATGGTCGGCGGACAAATCGACCAGCTGCTCTGCGCGACATGGCGGATGCGCACGCAGCAGCGCAACCGACTGATCGGGGGGTTCCAGCAGCACGAGCGCGACGAGATCAACGCCAACGAGCGCCCTCAGATCGAGCAGGACGCAACCGCCGATCTTACCGAGGAGCTGGGTCGAGCGCCGACTCAGGAGGAGCTCGACAAGAAGGTCGAGCTGCGGATCGAGAAGCTGATCGACCAGCGGCTGAAAACGTACAAGAACGACGGCCTCAGGGAGGATCTGCACGACGCGCTGGCGCCATTCTTGCGGTTCGACGTCGCGCCAGAGGAGCTGATCGATCTGCAGCAGCGCGGAATCTTCTCGCTCGACGGGAAGGAGATCATCGTACGGCACAATGCCGACGGAACCATCACGCCCTACTATCGAGATAGGCCGGATGGCGATCCGCGTGACAACTTGCTGTCGCTGCCGCGCTACTCTTTTCCGTACGTGCCGCCGCCACCGCCGTGATCCTGGCGAGGGTGCGCGACCCAGGGCGTGGTGGGCGCCTATGGCCGCCGAGATCGGTGGCGGCAAAGGCGGAGAGACGAACCGCCCGCCGTCTTTAGGGGTTCCGGATGCTACAACGCCCGCTGACGGACTGTCTCCGCTGTCCTCTTCGCCTCTTCCACCAGCCGCATGTTCCCTACTTGATGCCTGGCGAATATTCTCGCAAGTCGTACGTGCACGAGGACGGCCCCGGGCTCGGGGTCCGGTACTGAGTACTCCTGATATAGTCTACGAGCCATTTGATGACGGATGGCCAGGATATGAGGAAGTATGTATCTCGATAAATTAGCCCGGCTGTAATCTTTCAAAATCATTGCCATAGGGATTCTTCGTTTTTTTTGGGCAATGTGGGCGCCCATGTTATTATGTGTTTCATTAACCTCCTTTTGAAATAGTCCCGACCTCAACATCTGAGCCGCTGCGGCTGGGAAAGTCTGAAGGCCTATTTCACTTCCTGCTCAAGACATAACGATGCAGTGCCCGGCGCTGTCATCGCTATTCTGAGCTTCGGCGATTTGCTGGGCTACCACCCCCACCTGCATGTGCTGATCTGCGACGGCTGTTTTCACGAAAGCGGGATGCTCACCGTGGCTTCGGCCATCGACACGCATGCCCTGACGCAGCTGTTTCGCCACAAGGCGCTTACGCTGCTGTTGTCAGAATGCAGGATCACCGAGGCCACGGTGGCGCTGATGGGCAAGTCGCGGCATCTGACGATGAATAGGATTTTTGAAGATTCTTGGGTATTTTATGGATTAGTCAGATAATTGAGAGCAAAAAATCCTCTTCAGAAAAATGTAGATATAATCTAGATCGGGCTAACTTTGATAGATTGTGCCTTAGAGATATATTCAGCAAAAAGGGATTGACCTAATCCGGATGTTAGTGACAGAAGAAGGCACCATATCAGATTTGTGCAAACATGAGGTTGAAAACCTGTATCATCCCCCCCACGGTAGTCCAGGTGGTCCAGTTAGGATTTGCAAGAGAAAACCCTATAAGTGCGGACCGCGAAGGAGAAAAGTATCGATGCACCTAGCGGGGGCGGATCATCCTGTAGGTGTGATGAAGTCTCGGTAATGGGGTTGGAGCGAAGGGGATGAGCCAGTTTGCAGGTGGAGGCAGCCAACCAGGTAATTGGGAGAAACTGTTTTATTCCCTTCAACGACTGGCCGGCCCCTCCGATGTTTATCGGACCGGATTTATCTTCCTTGTTGACGGCAACTGATGGCAGTATTACTGGTCTAACAGAGGCTGAAGGGCAAAGTGGCGCTCCCACTTTTTGGGGCAGCCGGAGAGCAATCAAGCTCTCTGCCAGCCGTTGCCCCTGAATAGCGGATTCTTATCCATCGCCATATTCTGGTCAGTGCTTTTTGAGGGGCCGTTCCCTTTCGCATTGCAGCCGTTCGGCCGACGCCTTCACTGCCGACACCGGTGTCGTGCTCGGCATCACGATCTATCCGGGCGAGCCCCGAAATTCACACAGGCACCGAGCGAAATGCGATTACGTAGACTTTTCAAGAGTTTCTGAAGACAAAAATGCGAGATTGACGCCCTTTGAGGGGCGCTCATCTGCTCTTGGTGGTCCCGGTGGGTCCTTTTTCCTTAAACCGGCCCTGTGAAAGGCGCGTGTCCGGACCAAATTTAATGCAGGCCCGGCGGAACCGATCCGGTCGCACAACCCTCGGCCGGCGCTGGAAAAGCACTTCGTCCGACTAACAAAGAGGTATGAACATGACGACCCTAAGCCTGCGATTGAGCCTGACTGTCGCAATACTTTTTGGCACAGTACTGGCCGGTCCGCTTGCGCTCGCCGACGAAGGCGGACTCGATATGTTCGTCGGTCGCTGGGACCTGCGGGTGCAAATCTTGCAGCCCGAACGGAAGGCGCTGAACTACAGCGAAACCTACGAATGGGTGCTCGACCGCAAGTTCGTGCGCGGGCACACCGGGCGCAAACCGGATGGCACCGAGGACATTGTCTTCGGTACCTACGATGCTAAGATCGATGGCTATCCATTCTGGATCTTCTCGTCGTCGGGCAGCTACACCTACCTTCCGCCGGGGAGCTTCGACGCACGTAGCCGCACGATGGACTGGAAGAGTCCCGGCGAGTGGGACATCTCCTACCAGAGCCGCTGCCTGTTTCCCGACGCGAGCACGCGGCGCTGCACCCTGATTATCAAGAATTGGAAGGGCAAGGTGCTGCTCGAGCAGGAATGGACAGCCGTCCGCCGCGACGACTGATCGTCGCATCCGTCTCCGACCGCAGACAAGGGCATCCGCGATGATCGAGGAGCTGACCCCGCAGGTGCTGATGAGCACCATGGTGCTGCTCATCGTGGTTTCGCCGTGTCTTTCGCTGGCGATCTCTGCGCTGTTGATGTGGCTGTATCGCCGTGCCGTTGCCCGGGCGATGGCTGAGACGGCAGACTACGAGACCCCAGCGGCAGCAACCGAGTCGTCGGGGCAATTCCTTTCCGGAACCCCGGAATCCAGGATTCAGGCCGCTGACGCCCGTGTTGCCGATCTCTACCGCCGGGCAATGCGGGCGCCATGGTACAGCGCTGCAAGATACGCGGTCGCTGGTCTGACATTCGCCATCGTGCTGGCGGCGGCCGCGACGCAGGTCTATCCTTCGGGGCTCGGCTTACCGGGCTTCGCGATCGGGGTGTGGATCTACTCATGGCCTATCGTTCTTGCGCTGCCGCTGATCATGTCCGGACCATTGCGTGTCGCAGCGGTGGGGGTGCTTGCCTACTTCGCAGTGTTCGCACTGCTCGGGCTATGGGCGGGGACGGTCGCCAATCTCCCCGAGTTCCGCTTCGGCGCCGTCTTCGTTCCCGCCCGGTCGACGGTGACACCGGAAGGCATGCTGCGGCTGTGGCTAGCGGTCAACGGAGGCCCCACCCTGCTGATGCTGCTGTGCTTCAATCGCCGGGTCCGCGCGGTCGCCCCGCTGGTGCTCGCGTTGGTGACGACCGCCCTAATCGGCACCGTCTCAGCGGTCTTGATGCTGTTCTCGCCGCGCGGTGTGGATGCCGCAGTGGGCATTTCCGAGTCGCTTGAGATTCACGTTATCTGGCTAGTTGGAGCGGTCTATGTCGTGTCGCTCGGCTTGTTCGGGGCAGTCGGCTGGCTGCTGGCGCGCAGCATCGCGAAGGCATACCGGCGTGGCCGGCTGAGCGATCAGTCGCTGCGGCTCGACGCGCTGTGGCTGCTGTTCGCGAGCGCCTACGGTATGTGGCTGGTCCGTGGCGGGGTGGTGTGGATCGCAAGCGCCGCCACGGCGTTCGTCGCCTACCGGCTGGTCTGGGCAGCCGCCGCGAAATTCGCCGGCCGCGCCCGCGACGCGGGCGTCGGGTTGACTTTCTTGCGGGTTTTCTCGCTTGGGCGTCGGAGCGACGCGCTATTCGCGGCGATCGCCAGCTACTGGCGCCATCTCGGCAACGTGCAACTGATCACCGGCCCAGATCTGGCACACAGCACGGTGCAGCCATACCAGTTCCTAGATTTCCTGAGTGGCAGACTTTCGCAGCATTTCGTGCGGGACCGCGCCTCGCTCGAAAACCGCCTCGCGGAGCGCGACCTTGCCCCTGGCCCCGACGGGCGATTCCGGATCAACAATTTCTTCTGCTACGCGGACTCCTGGCAGGCCGTGCTGCCGGGGCTCGTCGGTGATCGGAACATCGTCTTGATGGATCTGCGAAGCTTCAGTGCCGCCAATGCCGGCTGCATCCACGAACTCCGCTTTCTGGTGCAGAAAGTGCCGCTCGACCGGTGCGTGCTGGTCATTGACGAAACGACCGACTCGCATTTCCTCGAACGAACGCTGCAGGAAGCCGCTGCGCGACTGCCGGCCGGCTCTCTGAACGACGGACGGCTTGCGCTGGAGCCAGCGCTGCACCGCCTCGGCGCCGGACGCAAGTCGGAGCACGGCCTGATGCGCCGGCTCTGCGATGCTGCGGAGCTGTAACTTTGCCGGGTCACCCCCACGGTCCGCTGCGCGGCGATCCGCTGAACCGGCGCGCTTGAAATACCACAGCAGAATCAGACTCGATGAAATCCACGATATTGACAGCGAAGGGCACCATATCAGATTTTTAAAAACGTGAGGTAGACGGCTTCTATCCCTGGCAAAAAGGGCTTACCGCTTCTGTCAGGGTTTGACAAGAACAGCCCGTCCGAGATAAGCATAAGATGTACTGAGCTAATCTGTAATAAAAATAATTTGTTGCACCCTATAAATACCATCCGACGTATACCAAGGCAACTTGATCTTGTGATATAGCTTCAAGGTAAACTGACCGAATAGTACCGAATTACGCTATGGGGTATTACAGCCTCGCTTTCATGGGCTACTACCTTAAGGGCATACCAGAGTATCAGGAGGTATTAAATGAGAGAGTTGCGCAGAAAAGATCGTGCAATCACAGATGGTGAAGCGATAGCCATTTTAAACAAAGCAGAATACGGGGTGTTATCGACCATCTCCCCAGATGGAAAACCATACGGTGTTCCTCTAAGCTTTTGTATCATTGACAACTGCATATACTTCCATTGTGCTATTGAAGGCAGAAAAATCGACAACATCGAAAAAAACCATTCTGTATCCTTTTGCGCGGTCGGGAATACTGAAATTTTGCCAGATAAATTTGGAACCAAATATGAGAGTGTGATTGTTTCAGGGGAAGTTGTAGAAATATTCGATGATAATAAACAGATTGCGTTGGAAAATTTGTTAAAAAAATATTCTTCAAATTATTTTAGCAAAGGATTAGAGTATATAGAGACCTTAAAAACAAAAACGCGAGTTTTTAAGATTAGCATCACACACTTTTCGGGGAAAGCAAGGACAAAGTGATTTTAGATCTGACTGGATAATCCATGCAGATATCGGCATCATAGAACACTTTCATGACTCTTACCGCCTTCAATTTGGGTTTGACGTGGGTGGGCCAACGGCGGTAAGAATAAGATATAGGGGAATTAATCTGCAATGATTTTATGTTGTTGACTGCCTGAAATTTCATCCGACGTATCACCGAAGAGCCGTTTCTGATATACTAGCTACCTATCCCATATCGTCAAAAATTTCTCACGGAATTGGTGTTGCTCCTAAGAGCTCATCATGAGATGGTAGTAAGTAGTCGTTTTATAAAGGAGAAGGCGGACACACATGCGCAGGGTATCCGCCTTCTTAATTGGAATCTATTTTATTCAACAACCAGTTTTGAATCGAGTTTGATCGCATTAGCTACGTTAAATCGATTTGGGGACGTAGCACAAACGGCTTCGTGAACCTTCTGAAACTGTTGTGGCGTTCCATTTCCCTTTATGTGAACGGTATAGCGAATTTTATCATACCCGGGCTTTACATTCGGATCAAGACCCAAGAATCCACGCAGATCAATGTCGCCCTCAGTTTCAATTCTGAGCTCCTCCAATTCGATCCCCTCCATTGAGCAGCCAACCACGTAACCGACCATGATACAGCCATTCAGCGCCGCCATGAGATATTCCTGAGGATTGGCAAATTTGTTGGTACCGCCAAGCTCAGTGGGCTCATCAATTTGGATGGTAAAATCTTTCTTGATATACTCCTTGCCAAATCCGTATCCCTTAACTTTTGTATCTGAGCGGGTGCCTCCCTTCCAATGACTGCTTACATGCCAGTGAGTATTCGCGTTTTCAGGATCTTTAGCCACATGGCCAATCAAGGCCTTAACCCCTTCGGTATTAATGCCATTTACCACAGTTGGTTTAATTTTATCGTCATCTCTTGTTTTCTGCAAGATTAAGTCCTCCTATTTCTACGAGAAAATGAAATCGTAGAAAACACCTGCTGCTGAGAAAATATAAGGCCAGGCAACAGTCACTCTAAGGTGGATAGAAGGTGTGTCTCATATGGAGTGGTGTCAACTGTTACGAAATTGCCCTGAATTTTCCAATTCCATCCACGCCAGCGTCAGCTGTAACAAATGATAGTCCGGCGCCACTCCGTGCCAATTCCCTTTCTGATCCAATCTATCGGCGCAGCGGTGTTTTTTGGGAATTGAGAGGGGGTATTGGAAAGAGATTAGAAGTTTCCCTGCTGACCCTTATTTCTGAGAGCAAAACAGTCAGTGAACTCCAGTTCTGCCGGAGGTCACTGACCGTAATCTCCTTCCAATTTTTCCCGGTGAATGAGCAGTTTTATCTTTGGTAGCGACCCTGTCTCGTCTATTCTGTCAATTCATCATTTCGGCATTATCTTATTGGACAGGTACAAGGATGTGATAACAGCTTTCGATAGGAGGAAGACATGAGCTTTTCAGGAAAACAAGCGCTGATTGTGGGCGGAAGCAGCGGAATGGGGCTGCAGGCAGGCAGCCTGCTCCTCAAGGCCGGGGCCTTTGTGACGATAGTCGGCAGCCGGAAGGAGAAGCTTGATCATGCGCTCAAGACTCTGGGCGTTGCTGACAAACTGCAGGCTTTTCAATGTGACCTGAGGCGCGATGCCGACGTTGAGCGATTGGTCCGCTATGTGGCTGAAAAAATGAAGGACGTGAAGTACCTGGTTAACGCCGCTGGGGTCTTCTCGCCAAAATCCTTTCTGGAGCATACCGGCGAGGATTACGATGTGTACATGCGGCTCAACCGGGCCACCTTTTTCGTGACCCAGCAGGTGGCGAAAAACATGATCGAAAGCGAAGGCGGGGCCATTGTCAATGTGGGATCTATGTGGGCCCGTCAGGCAATCAAGGCGACGCCCTCCTCGGCGTATTCCATGGCCAAGGCCGGGCTGCATGCTCTCACCCAGCACCTTGCAATGGAATTGGCGGATCACAGCATTCGCGTCAATGCCGTGGCCCCAGCTGTGGTAGAGACACCAATCTACCAAGCCTTCATTGCCCCGGACAAGGTGCATGAGACACTCCAAGGTTTTAACGCCTTCCACCCAATCGGGCGTATCGGCACTCCCCAGGACGTAGCATCCGCGATCGTTTTTCTGCTGTCAGAGCAGGCAAGCTGGGTGACGGGTGCCGTTTGGGATGTGGACGGCGGCGTTATGGCCGGAAGAAACCAGTAAACTCATGCCTGAGCGATTCATCAGCGAAGCCATCAGCCCCGTGGGGCAGTTGAAAATTTCACTGCCGCAGATCTTTACAGGACTGTGAATAGGAGTTGGAATTATTTTAAATTGACAGACGAAAGGTGCAAAAAGGGAAAAGATAACATCCGGCGATGAATCCAATCTCTTTGCCGTTTTGAATTTTTGGTGGTATTGGTTAGGTAATCGCAATCAAATCGCCCCTCAGACAATTGTGGATATGATCCCCGAGGGGGAATTACGGATAGATTGTGTCTCTGGCGTATATCCAGCGAAAATTGGTTGCCGTCCTCCTGGGGATATTGACAGCACAGATAGAGCTCCGTTTGATTTTAAAGAATTTCCGATAGACGTAATATATTGCAGCCGGATGTTTTTCCTATTCGAACAGGGTGTTCGGTCATCAGTTTGTTTGCTTTAATCTTGGTTATTGAACTTATTGAGTTGAGTTCTTTGAACCTTGACTCTGCTGTTTAGAATTCGAGCACTTAATCTCTAAGGCAATCATAGTATCCCCCACCTCATTCATTATGACCTCATGGATCAGTCCATCGTCATAACAGGATCTTCCGGCTATCTGGGTTCTGCTCTTTGTGCGGATCTGGGAAGTGACCACCATGTCGTGGGAATTGACCGGAGGCCGCCCTCCCCCGCGCTCCGGCGGGCCGCGCCGCGGGCCGTCTGGGAGAACCTGGACATATCCGATGCGCCCGCCGTCTCAGACGCATTCCAGCGCACTCTTCATTCCCAGGGAAGAATAGACTTCGTGATCCACTTCGCGGTCTATTACCATTACGGCCGCGGATGGCGTCAAGAGTACGACATCCACAACATTCAGGGCACCCGCAACGTCATCGCGGCCGCCTGCCGCTTCGGCGCTGGCCGGATCCTCTTCGCCGCGAGCATCGCAGCCCTCCTGCCTCCGCCCCCGGGCGAGGCCCTGACCGAAGACTCCTGCGACATGGCGGATTTCCCGTATTGCCGGAGCAAGGCCGCCGGCGAACGATTGTGCGCGGAGCGCCTCGACGATCTCCCGGCCGTTGTCATGCGGATCGGCGGGGTTTTCAGCGACTGGTGCGAGCTGCCGCCGCTCTACAGCCTGATCCGGCTGTGGAGCCGATCTGGCCCGATCGGCCGCTGCATCCCCGGGCGCGGCCAAACGGGCTTCCCGTATATCCACCGCGACGAGTTGGTGCGCTTCGTGCGGCGCGTCATCGAGAAGAACCACATCCTGGGCCGCCACGAGGTCCTGTTTGCCTCCGAGGACAGCTGCACCTGCCATGCAGACCTGTTCCGGCCGATCCGCCGGCTTAGCGGGCAGAGCGCTTCCGCAGGCCCCATTCACGTACCCCCGCTGCTGGCGGTGCTGTTTCTCTACCTGAAGCTGGCCGCCAACGGCCTGCGCGCTCGCCAAACCTACGAGCAGCCCTGGATGCTGACCTATGCCGACCGGCCGCTACGCGTAAACACGAGCCTCACCCGGCAAAAACTGGACTGGAGGCCGCAGGATGAGTACAGTGTCATGAACCGCCTGCCGGTGCTGATGGAAAATTTCCGCCGCCACCACCGCTACTGGAAAGACCGCAACATTCGGCGCAACGACGGCGTCTATGAATACGAACCTTGAGGAGTTTGCGCGACCATGACGCCGGTCCTCTTCATCGGCCACGGCCACCCTCTGAACGCCATCCAGCGCAACGAATTCACGACCGCGCTGACGCAGGCGGCGGGAGAGTTGCCGCGGGCGGAGGCCATTCTCGTGGTGTCGGCCCACTGGCTCAGCCGCAACGGCATTGCCGTGTCCGCCACGGAATACCCTGAAACGATCTACGACTTCGGGCCGTTTCATCCCGATCTTTTCCGGATTACCTATCCGGCGCCGGGAGCGTCCCGGCAGGCGGACCGCGTTGCCGATCTCATAACGACTCCGGCCGTGCAGGTCGACCGCCGACGGGGCCTTGACCACGGCGCATGGACGGTTTTGCGCCATCTGTTCCCGGCGGGCGATATACCGGTTTTCCAGCTGAGCATCGACATTGCGCAGCCGCCGCGCTTCCACTACGATCTGGCCCGCCAGCTGCTTCCACTGCGGTCGGAAGGCGTCATGATCATCGGCAGCGGCAACATCGTGCACAATCTTCGACAGATCGACTGGGAGGATGCCAGCGCTCCCACGGAGGATTGGGCCAGGGCCTTCGACGAGACCGTCAAGGACCTTATCCTATCGAGCCGCCACCATGCCTTGATCGAATACGAGCAACTGGAGTTTGCCCGGACGGCCGTGCCCACCAACGACCACTACCTGCCAATGCTCTACGCCATCGGCCTGCATCAGCCTCAGGAAACCGTGCAGTTCCTGTTCGAAGGCTTTCAATACGCCAACATCAGCATGCGTTGCCTGCGCATCGGGTGAGAATGCGGATCATGGCGCTGCGCCATCCAGCCCGACCATGCAGTACCACCTTTGAGGAAATGGCTTCCAGCTGCGATAACGTTCGCGGCAGGATGTCGCTCCCACGGGAAAAAAGCCTCACCGCCGTAGCTACAATACAATTACATTTTAATTGACACGGACACGGTCATTGAAATAATTATTTCGCATATTATGAATGGACATCAGCAGGTACCATCACACCCAAACCCGGCACCACCGGCAGGAGGGCAACGATGAAAAAAGGGCAACTCGTGTGTTCGGCTCTGGCGGCAGCGTTCATCGGAATTCTGTTTTGCGTAACTCCCGTCCCGGCTCAAGCGGCGGATCCCATCAAGCTCAACTATTCTATTTTCTTTCCGGCCCCGCACAAGAATACCGTGCTCGCCACCGAATGGGCGCAGGAGGTCGAAATGCGCACCAACGGCGCCGTGAAGATCACCGTGTTCCCGGGCGGTACCCTGACGCCGGCGGACAAGTGCTACGATGGCGTTGTGAAGGGCATCTCCGACATCGGCATGTCGGTGCTCGGCTACACCCGCGGAAGGTTCCCGCTGTCCGAGGTCATCGACCTGCCGCTGGGTTACAAGAACGGCCTGGCAGCCACGAAGCTGATCAACGCCTATTATCAGAAGTTCAAACCCCAGGAGTTCAATGACGTCCAGGTCATGTATTTCCACGCGCACGGACCGGGCATCCTGAACACCAAGAAGCCGGTCAACAACCTCGATGACCTGAAGGGCATGAAAATCGTCTGCCACGGCCTGTCCGCGAAGGTGGTGGGCGCCCTGGGCGCGACCCCCGTGGCCATGCCCATGCCCGAGCGCTACGACGCGCTTCAAAAAGGCGTGGCCGAGGGCGGCGTGAACCCCATTGAGTCTTTAAAGGGCTGGAAACTCGCCGAAGTCATCAAGTCCACCACGGAAAACTTCGGTTCCGCCTACACCACCGGCTTCTTCGTCGTTATGAACAAGGACAAGTGGAAGTCCCTGCCCCCCGATGTACAGAAAGTCATAGAGACGGTCAACCTGGAGTGGATCGAAAAGACCGGCAAGGGCTGGGACGAGATCGACAAGGAGGGCAAGGAGTTCACCCTGTCCAAGGGCAACCAGGTCATCGCCTTGTCCAAGGAGGAAGACGAAAAATGGGCCAAACTGGTCCGGCCCATCCTGGACGAATACGTCGCCAACATGAAGATCAAGAATCTTCCCGGCGACGAGGCCGTCAAGTTCTGCCTGGAAGAGCTGAAGAAGCTCCAATAGCATATCTTCGGGGGAAAGGATGATCTGCATCCTTTCCCTATTTTGTCGCCACCAACCGCCGGGGTGGAAAGGAGTGCTCCGTGGAGCGTCTGTTGAACGGTGTCGGGCGGTTGAGCCGCTTTATCAACGTCATCGCCGGCCTTGCCATCACGTTCATCATGTTTTTGACGGTCCTCGACGTCATCCTGCGTTCCTTCCGGCGGCCGATCGTCGGGACCTATGAATTGGTGGCGTTTTCCGGGGCCGTGGTCGTCGGGTTCGCCATTCCCCTGACCTCGTGGATGCGCGGTCATATTTATGTCGACTTTTTCACCGGCAAGCTGTCCAGAACCGCCCGGTCGATTTTCAATCTTTTCACGCGCTGCCTGGGGATCGGCCTGTTTTTTCTAATCGGATGGAACCTGATCAAAGTGGGCATGGACCTGCAGCAATCCGGGGAAGTGTCGTTGACCCTGCAGCTGCCGTTTTACCCCGTCGCCTATGGCGTCGCCGTTTCCTGCTTCGTGCAGTGCCTCGTTCTGCTGATGGACATGGTGAAGATCTTTCGGGGGGAATATGAGTGAGGTCACGGCGGGGTTGGTCGGCCTGGCAGCGGTCCTGCTGCTTTTTCTGACCGGCATCGAGCTCGGATTCGCCATGGCCCTGGTCGGCTTCCTGGGATTCAGCTACATCGTTTCCTGGAAGGCCGGCCTGAACCTGCTGGCCAAGGACTTCTTCGACGTGCTTTCGTCCTACGGCTTTACGGTCATTCCGCTCTTCATCCTCATGGGCCAGATCGCCTTCAACGCCGGCATCGCCAAGCGGCTGTACGCGGCGGCCTACAAATTCGTCGGTCACATCCCCGGCGGGCTGGCCATGGCCACCGTGGCCGGGGCCACGGCGTTCAAAGCCATCTGCGGCTCCTCGCCGGCAACCGCCGCCACCTTCGCCAGTGTCGCCGTGCCGGAGATGGACCGCTACGGCTACGACAAGAAGCTTTCCACCGGCATCGTCGCCACGGTCGGCACCCTGGGCATTCTGATCCCGCCCAGCGTGACGCTGATCGTCTTCGGCATCATCACGGAGCAATCGATCGGCAAGCTGTTTCTGGCAGGCCTGGTACCGGGCCTGATCGTCGCCGTTTTCTTCATCTGCATCATCTACGGCTGGTGCAAGATCAACCCGGCGCTGGGGCCCAAGGGGCAAAAATCCACATGGAAGGAACGCTTGGCATCGCTGCCCGAGGTGCTCTGGATCATGGTCATATTCTTCCTGGTGATCGGGGGCCTGATGCAGGGGTTTTTCACGCCCACCGAGGCGGGCAGCGTGGGGACCTTCGCCGTTCTTCTTCTATCCGTCATCAAGCGCGATTTGAACTTCAGGGGCTACGTCAAGTCGGTGGCCGAATCCCTGCGCACGGCCTGCATGGTGTTGATGCTCATCGCCGGCTCCGTCATCCTGGGGCATTTTCTGGCAGTGACCAAGATCCCCATGATCACGGCCGACTGGGTGGAGTCGCTGCCCTTCAACCGCTATATCATCATGGTGGTGATCTCGATCATTTATCTGCTGGGCGGGTCGTTTATCGACGATCTGGCCTTCATGGTGCTGGCTACCCCGATCTTTTACCCGGTCATCATCAAGCTCGGGTTCAACCCGATGTGGTTCGGGATGATCATCGCCCTCACCGTCATGGTCGGCGTGGTGATCCCGCCGGTGGCCATCAACGTCTTCGTGGTGAAGAACATCACCAAGGTGCCGTTCAACGTCATCTACAGCGGCGTCTACCCGTTTCTGCTCAGCCTGCTGTTCTGCGCCATTCTGTTGTTCCTGTTCCCGTCGATCTGCACCTTCCTCCCCGACCTCCTGATGAAATAAAAATCCCGCCCCCGGGGGGACGGGATTTTATATTGTGAGAGTTGAGACCAAAAAAATTCCGTGCTCCGCCGGGCAAGAGAAAAATACGGAGTTTACATGAAACCGGGCGGCTTTGATCTCAACAGCAAAATGCTTTTTCTTCCCACTCAGAATAAAATAAAATTTCGTCCCGCCCGGCGGGACGAAATTTTATTTTGACCATTCTTTCCAGTCCAGCCCGGTCTTCTGCTCCCAGTCCGACACGAAGCGGTCGCTGAAAAAACCGTGCAGCTTCTGCAGCAGCCGCTTCCAGCCGGTGGCATAATCGTACGTGAGCACGTCTTCCAGGAAGGGCACGATGTCGGCCAGCTTCTCCTTCGGCAGAAAGGCATAGGCCCTCATGTCGTAGGAGCGTTTGAGCGCTTCGGGTGTGAGCGCGTGGGCGGTCAGCATCGCCACCCTGAAATGACGTCTGACGGCCAGTTCCAGCAGATCGAAGCCGCGCACCCCCATGATGTCGAGGACCACCAGATCGTAGCTGTTGAGTTCCAGCCGCCGGATGGCATCCTCATAATTGCCGGCCTTCTCGATCCGGCACTGGGGCGCATCCGCCAGCACCAACTCTTCGAGGGACTCCAGCACGTCCGGCTCGTCATCGACGGCCAGAACCCGTTTGCCATTCAGAATCGACTCGGTCATTTGTTTTTTTCCTTCCCGAGCAGGCGGGGGAAAAGGATTTCCGCGTGGACGGTCCTTGGCCTCCCTGCCATTCAGGTCCATCACATCGGAGACGCTGATGGCAATCATCTTGAGGCTGGCCAGCATGCGCTCGGCGTTTCTGGCGACCGCCGGAAAATCCTCCCCCAGCCGCTTGAGCTCCTCGACGGCCTGGCGGGCGCGTTGGATGTTCAGGTGCAAGCCTTCCATGTCGATAGTGGGATTCATACCGTTTTCTGGCTGCGCAAGTCCTTGAAGCGTTTGGCCTTGACCTCGTAGCGCGGCAGGGTGCCGCAGCCGCACATTTCCAGATCGTAGCGCAAATTGGTTTTCAGGCGCAACTGATCCTCCAGTTCGGACTGGATCCAGGCGCATTGATCCTGGGCATCGGGCAGGACCTCGACCCTGAGCCGTATGGTCTCGGCATCGCCGGTCTTGTCCACGACCACCTCGTACTCGTCCCCCAGGCCCTTGATGCTGCGCACGACCTCCTCGATGGCGGACGGGGCAAGCAGCACGCCCTTCACCTTGGTGATGTCATCGACCCGCCCCACCACCCCGCCCCGAATCACGCGGAACGACCGGCCGCACCGACAGGGCTCGGCGGCCCATTCAATCACGTCCTTGGAGTCGAAGCGCACGCAGGGCTGGGCCTGACGATCGAAGGCGGTGATGACCATCTTCCCCCGGCGGCCCGGCGCTTCGATGATCCGTCCGGTTTCGGGGTCGACGATCTCCACCAGAAACATGGCCTCGTTGACATGCAGCCCGCCGGGCTGCGCCGCGCATTCATACGACCAGGCGCCGATCTCGGTGGCCCCCGCATGATCGTACACCTTGGCGCCCCAAGCCTCCTCCAGGCGCCGCTTGGTGCTGGGGATGCTCGCCCCGCATTCACCGGCGCAGGTGATCTTGTTGACGGTCAACCGCGCCGGATCGATGCCCATATTCAAGCGCGCCGTCTCCGCCATGCCCAGGAGGTAGGTCGGCGTGCCCATCATGGCGGTGGCCCTGAGCTCCTGGATTTTCAGGATGCGGGCCTTGGTGTCCAGGACCCCGCCCGGCACCACCTCGCAGCCGATTTTCTCGGCGGCGTAGTGGCCGGCCCAGAAGGCGACGAAGACGTTGTAGCCGAAAGGAATGAAGACCCGATCGCTGGGACGGTAGCCCTGCGCCCAAAGAATATAAGACCAGCACTCGGCCCACCATTCCCAGTCCTGCCAGGTGTCCGGCTGGTACACGGGCTGGCCGGTGGTGCCGCTGGTCTGGCGGAATACGGTGACCTCATCGAGCGGCACGCATAACGCATCCCCGTATGGGAAGGGGTCTTTTCCTTGAATGTTGCGCAGCATGGTTTTTTCGACGGTGGGCACTCGCCGAATGTCTTCAAACGTTCGGATGTCCTCGGGCGAGATGCCGGCGGCCTCGTAGCGCGAGCGGTGGAACTTCGAATGGGTGTGGGCCCAGCGAAAAATGCGCCGGAACTTCTTCAGCTGAAGTTCCCGCAGCTTTTCCCTGGACAACGTTTCAAGAACGGGGTTCCAATATGGCTGATCGTAATTCATGGCCGTCCGTCAATCGGTTCGATGGCGGGGTGCTGAGAGGGTGTACCTGAGAATGTATCGGAAATCAATACGGTTGGCCCACTGAAGGCTTGACAGGTATCCCTGCCAGTGAGGCATAATACGGCTGCGCCGGGCCATGCCGAGCCGGCGGGGAAGGACTCCATGACGGTTTTCAGCAGACTGCTCTCCCGCCTGGAACGGGCGCGGGAGGCCCGCGAATGGAAGCGCCAAAAGGAGGCGCGCCTCAGTGAAGCCATCCAGCGTGTGGTCCAGTTGAGCGCGCCGGTCGTCTGCTCCCTGCGTGACTGCCGGCGGGACCTGCGCTCCCCCGTGGAGACCGCCGTGGCGTATATCGACCAAACCATCGCCTTGATTCCGGGGCCGCTGCCGCTTTCACCTGCAATCTGGGACCGGCATCCGCTGTTGCAGGCGTTGTTCGCAGACGCTGAGGAGATCAAGACCCTCTTAACGAGAGACCGCTGCCTGAAGTCGTTCTTGGACCGACAGCCGGCGCCTCGTGCCTACGCCCTGCTGACCGCGACCAAAAGGGAGCGGACCATCTTCGGCACGGCCGTCGAGGGCGAGATCCTGCGACGTGACGTCGCTCAGACGGCCGTGGATTTTCGGGACCACCGCATTCTCGACCCGGCGGCGACGGAGGCCGAAACCCGATACGCGTTGCAGACGTGGGCCTTGACCGCGTTGGTGAACCAGGTCCTCGAACGCGCGCTGCGGCTTCGATCCATCAAGGACGAACTCAGAGAGCAGCAACGCATCCTGTCCATCCAGCTCAAGATCCGGCAGACCCGCCCGCACAGCCTTGATGCGTCGGCATCGGAGGAGCGCGAGAGCGACTCCTCAGGGGCTAGCGCCGACTGGATCCTGGCGGATATCGACCGCCAGATCCGGGACCTATCCGCGGCGTCGGACTCGCCGGAGGCGTATTGGGACCAGCTGACGGCGGTCCTGAATGCGCCGCAGGCCGTGTTGACCGTAAACCCGGTCGCGATGCGGCTCAACTGGATGGGCGTCAAACAGTGCGGCACGTCGCCCGAATGCAGCCAGGAAATCCGCCTGGCCGAAGTCGCGTTGAAAGATCACATGAAGCGGGTGGCGGTTTTTGTGAGCATCGAACGGGCGGATGGGACCAGCCCTTGACGAAGCCCGGTCCGCGCGCCGGATTGGAATTCCATCTGAGCATTGACGCCGATGAGCCGCTTGGGCTATGGTGAATCTGCTCTTCATATGATTCGAATCGCCGCACGAGAGGCCGCCGCCATGGTTTTGAAAACGACCCGACCCACGGCCGACATCATTGCTCAGGCCCGCCGCGAACGGGCGCTCAAGGAAACCACTTACCGGGAGCGCGCGCTGAAGCTCTTTCCGCATGTCTGCGCTCGCTGCGGCCGGGAGCTTGCGGGCAAACGGCTGCGCGAGCTGACCGTTCATCACAAGGACCACGACCATGACCACAACCCTCCGGACGGCAGCAATTGGGAGCTGCTGTGCATTTATTGCCACGACAACGAGCATGCACGCGATCAAGTCGCCGAATGGTACAGCGGTGAAGCGCCGGTCGAGGCGGAACCGCCGCCGGCGCTTGACAGCCCTTTTGCGAAGCTGGGCGACCTGCTGAGGGGGAAACCGTAGCCAAGGAGACGGTGCGATGGCGTCCTTCCCGGCACCCGCAGATCGACCGGCAAGCCATCGCCCAGAGACGTTTCAAACAGTTTGAAAGCCGGCCGGTGCGGCCGCTGATTTGCGAACTCAACTATTTCCATGAAGCGAACTCAAACACCGAAAGAATCCGCGGCAAGCATGTCTAGAGTGGGGCTCTACATCAAAAATGACCCGCGCGCTGCTGCCAAGGCCGAGGAATTTGCCGATTGGCTGGGGGCGCGGCAAATCGCAGTCGTCCGCAAGACCAGTCCGGGCTCACTGCGCCGAGGCACCGGAACCGGCCCCGCCAAGCCGCCGAAGGACCTCTTCTGTGTGTTCGTTCTCGGAGGCGACGGAACTTTTCTCAGCGCCGTGCGCTGGATCGGCGACTGCGAAATTCCGCTGCTCGGCGTCAAGTTCGGCGAACTCGGATTCCTAGCGGAGATTGCGGAGGAAAATCTCTTCGAAGCGGCCGACCGCGTCTTGAAGGGGGAACACACGGTCTCCCGGCGGATGCGCCTGGAGATACAGGTCACCCGCAAGGGTAAATCTCTCATCCGCGAAACCGTCCTGAACGACATCGTGATCAATCGGGGGGCGCTGGCCCGTCTGGCGAATGTCGTCACCCATATCAACGGCCACTATCTGACCACGTTCCGTGCCGACGGCCTGATCATCGCCACGCCTACCGGTTCGACCGCTTATTCGCTCGCCGCCGGCGGGCCGGTGGTCCATCCGAAAGTCCCCGGCCTCATCATTACCCCGATCTGCCCTTTCACACTCACCAACCGGCCGCTCATCGTGCCCGACGAGGTGGAGATCACGTTGCGCCTGGACAAGGGTTCATCGGACATCGTTCTGACCCTGGACGGCCAGACCGGCTTAAACATTACGGACAAGGATGTGATCACGGTGCGCCGGAGCGAACATCCCCTCAACTTGATCCTCCTGCCGGACCGGCATTACTTCGACGTTCTCAAAGCCAAGCTCAGATGGAGCGGTGGAAGGGTGTAGCTGCCGGTGCTGAACGCTTGGGTTTCGTTTTGATCTCTCGCCGATGCATTCCTCGAGGTCGGCGAATGGGGAAAATCTTATGAAACGCTTATCCGTCCTGCTGATGGTCGTCTTGGCGCTCGCCTGCGCCACCAAACCGCCACCGTCCTCAACCAGCGCGCCGGCTCTCTCGGCCGAGCAGAGGGACCCAGGGCCGTTTCCCCAGGACTATCAGATCCGAATCATCTCCTGGCTGCGGATGAATGTCGATGATCCGGACAGCGTCAAGGTGCTGTCCATTGAATCACCGCAGCCGAAAACCGCCGAAGCGTCGGTGCCGGACAAGAACCTCAAGCAGGGGGAAGCGATCTGGGAGTCGATGGTGATCACCCAAGGCTTTCGCAGCGACCCTCCCGGACCCGCCCATCACCGGTTTTATTTCAAGGACGGCGTCATTCGAGCGGTTGATCTGAAATGAAACCGATAGGGCGTTGATACGGCGCACAGTTTCGCTGCCGCCGGACTCAATGCCTGCGACGGCCCTTTCCATTGACAGATCGTTTACGGGCACCGGCGGCAAGGCCATACCACGCCAGACATGCGGCCTGAAGCACCAAAAGGATGGCGAAGCTGGCCTGGTAGCCCTGCGGCGGATAGCGGTCGGCCGCCGTGACGGGGAACAGGGCGATGAGGGCGCCGATGCCCCATTGGGCCGCGAAGGCGGCGAGAAAGACGACCACGTTGAGACCGGTGCTGACACGGCCGGCGAGTTGCGCCGGAAAGCGCATGGCGAGCGCCGGATAAGGGATAACCCCGGTCGTTCCGATGAACCCGAACAGGATCCACAGCCCCGTGGCCCAGCTCGCCGGTGCGACCATGAGCAGGGCCTGGACGATCATGAAAAGAACCATCCCCCACACCGCGGTCGTCATCGGCTGGATGCCCGCCTGGTTGAGCCGTTCCGTAACCAAGCCGACGATGACGTAGCCGGCCGTCATGGCCGCCGACGTCCAGAAAAGCACAACCGCGATGCCGGCGCGGTCCATGCCGGCCACATCCCGCAGCCAGGGCCCCGACCACAAGCCGTAGACGGCCATGAATGCCACCTGGGAGACCACGGTCAGCGGGGTCACGCGCCAGAACAAAGCGCTGGCGAAGACCTGGCCGATGCCTTTGAGCTGGTCCTTCAGCCGCATAGCCGCCATTTCCTGGCGCTTTTCGGGGACCCCCCAAAATATCAAGGCGGCCACCGAAGCGCTCGCGACCGCCAGCAGGATGAACACTCCGCGCCAGTCCGTGTGGCTTAAGGCCAATTCCACCGGCAGGGTCGCCGAAAGGGCTCCGAACCCGCCGGCCGCCAGATGCAGCCCGTTGATGCGCGGCCATTGATGCGCCGGGAACCAGAGGGTGTAAACCTTGATGGCGGCCATATAGCCCGAGGAAACCCCCAGCCCGATCAGGGCACGGCCCAGGGATAACCCCAGGAGGCCGGCGGCGGTCCCGAAAACGAGCGCCCCCGCGGCGGCGAACAGCAGCAGCCCGGCGGCGATGCAGCGCGGCCCGAACCGATCCAGCAGCAGCCCCAACGGCAGCTGAAACGCGGCAAACGAGATGAAGTAAGCGGATGTCAGCAGCCCCAGATCGGCCGGGCCGATCTGGAGGTCCGCCGCCAGGTCGGGCGCGATGACGGCGTTGACCACCCGGAACAGGTAGGACAAGAAGTAGGCCAGCGCGAAGGGGATGAGAACCCGCAGCAGCGTTAACTTCGAAGCCGTCATACCTTGAGCACATCCGGTTGGAAGGCCAGTGTGGCAAAATGATCTTCGACGGTTTCCGCCCGGCGAATCAGCTCCACCGACCCGTCGCGGCACAGCAGCAGTTCCTGCGGCCGCAGTTTGCCGTTGTAGTTGAACCCCATGGCGTGGCCATGGGCGCCGGTGTCGTGGATCACCAGCCGGTCGCCGTCCGCAATCGGCGGCAGCTCGCGCTGGACGGCAAACTTGTCGTTGTTCTCGCACAGCGAGCCCACCACGTCCACGGGGCCGGCCGTAGGTTGGCCGAGCCTCCTGGGCACCGTGATGTGGTGATAGGCGCCGTACATGCCGGGCCGCATGAGGGCCGACATGCAGGCGTCGACCCCGATGTGGGTACGGTAGATGTCCTTGCGGTTGATCGCCGTGACCACCAGCGCGCCGTGAGGGCCGGTCATGAAACGGCCGCTCTCCATATAAAGCCGCGGAGCGTAGCCGTGCTGGGCCTTAAACCGGCGGAACAGCTCCGTCACCTCGGCCCCCAAGGCAGCCAAATCAAGCGGCGCATCGACCGGTCGGTAGGGAATGCCCAGGCCGCCGCCCATGTTCATGAACTCGAAGCGAATGTTGAGTTCCCGCGATACCCACTCGATCAACTCGAAGAGCATCGCCACGGTCTGCACCATGAAACGGTAGTTGCGCTCGTTGGACACCACCATGGTATGGATCCCGAACCGCGCGGCGCCGCGGGCGATCGCCAGGCGGTAAGCCTCGATGACCTGCTCGTGCGCCAGCCCGTACTTGGCCTCCACCGGGTTGCCGATGATGGCGTTGCCGGTGCGCCGCGGGCCGGGGTTGTAGCGGAAAGAAATCAGCTCCGGGAACCTCGGAACTTTCGGCACCAGGCTGATGTCGTCGAGATTGAGGATGCAGCCGCCGTCGCGCGCCGCCGTCTCGAACTCGCGCCGGTCCGTGTTGTTGGATGTGAACATGAGGTCCTCGCCCCGTGCCCCGATGCGCCGGCCGAGCATCAGCTCGGGCGCCGAGCTGCAGTCGAAACCAAATCCCATCTCACGCATGATCGCGAGCATGCGCGGGTTGGGAAGCGCCTTGACGGCGAAGTACTCGCGGAACCCCGGCACCTGAGCGAAGGTGCTCTTCAGCCATTCCCCCGTCTGGCGGATCCCGGCTTCATCATAGATGTGAAACGGGCTGCCGAAATGGGCGACCACCTGGTCGAGGATGGGATAGAGGCGCCTTTCGAAATCAGCTGACATCGGCATGTTTCAAGATCTCCTTTTCTTCAGTTTCTGAATGGCGGAATCATCCAGCGGAATGCGGGCGCTTTCTTTGTACGTGTGCAATGCGATCCAGGTGCGGGTGGACCGCACCTGGGGCAGGGCAGCGATCTTCTCGCGGCGCACCTTCTCCAGTTGAGCCGTGTCGGACACCCGTACCTTGGCCATCAAACCATCTTCTCCGGCAACGTAGTGGACCTCCTGAACATCCGGAATGGCGGCCAGGGCCTGGCCCAATCGGGAAGGGTCGCTGTTCGGCTGGGGCAGGATGAAAACAAAGGCAACGAGGCTGCGGTCAAAGCGGGCGGGATTCAGCCGAACTTCGTACCCGTCGATGATGCCCTGCTTCTCGAGCTTGCGCACCCGCTCCAGCACGCCCGACGGCGCCATGCCCACTTGGCGGGCCACTTCGATGTTCGGAACCCTGGCCTTCTCTTGGAGAATTTTGAGTATTTTGATACTGATGTCATCCATATGGCCGCCGTTGATTGATTAATATTTTCGTAAAATTTTGTGTTTAATATTTTTAAAATATGTCTATGTCAAGATAAATATTCGCTAAATTATAAAAAATTGAGAACTAAAACGTTATCCGGATTCGATCCGTTTCCCTTGACCCTCCCAATCGTGCTATTCTATTATTCTGCTGTCATTCCTTTTTATATCGCCATAGGTGCTACCGATGACGCTCGCGGAGATTGTTCGGACATTGGATGCCACCGTTCTCGCCGGGGTGGACAAGCTCGATATCGACATCGGGCGCTGCGGCGCCAGTGACCTGATGAGCGACATATTGGCGGGTCTGGCCGACGGAAGCCTGCTGCTGACCGGGCTGACGACGCTCCAAGCCGTGCGGACGGCGAGCATCGCCGGAGTCGGAGCGGTGGTGTTTGTCCGAGGCAAGGTTCCGCCCGTCGAGGTGGTGGACCTGGCCGACGCTCAGGGGTTGCCGCTGATCTCAACCCCCTGTAGCATGTTCGTCGCCTGCGGCAGGCTGCATGCCTGCCAGTTGACGGGCCTTAACGGAAACCGTTAGGACGGCATCGACCCTGCACGGATGAAAGACGCCATGCGCGGTCTCCAAAAGAGTTTCTTTATCAAAGCGCGGGATTTCGTGCATGCCGGGGAGGCCTCCATCCGGGTTCAGCAGCTCCTCAAAACCATGCAATTCGATCCACGTCTGATTCGGCGCATCGCCGTCTGCAGCTATGAGGGCGAAATGAACGTGGTGATGCACGGCGGCGATGGCCAGCTGTTTATGGATTTGGGCCGCGGCGTCTTGAACCTGGAAATCAGCGACGACGGACCCGGCATCGCCGACATTGAACTCGCCATGCAGCCGGGGTATTCCACGGCCTCGGATGAACAGCGCGAAATGGGATTCGGTGCCGGCATGGGCCTGCCGAACATGAAGAAAAACGCCGACGACCTCGCGATCGAATCACGCCCGGGCAAGGGCACCCGGGTTCGAATGCGGTTCTTCTTGAACACCGGAGGATGAAGGCCATGGCCGAAGCCCGGCACGCCACCCAATATGTCCGCTTCCAGGAAGAGCGGTGCACGGGCTGCGCCGCCTGCCTGCGGGTCTGCCCGACCAAGGCCATCCGCATCCGTCAGCAAAAATCGATCCGGATCGTCGATCACTGCATCGGCTGCGGCGCCTGCATCCGCGCCTGTCCGGCCGGCGCCGTCAGCGCGGCCACCATCGGGTTTGATGGCATCGGGCGGGATCACGTGGCGATCGCGCTGGTGTCTCCCGTGCTCTACGCCCAGTTTCCCGGAGTCATGCCCGGTGGCGTTCTGCTGGGGCTTCACCGCATGGGATTCCGCCACACGGTGGACATGTCCTTCTTTCTGGAGATGTTCCAGTATGCGGCGGAGGAGTTCATTCGGCGCAACCGGCGTTCACCGGTTTCCCCCTGGCCGCTGATCTCCCCCGTCTGTCCGGTCGTCGTGCGGCTGATCGCCTACCAGTTTCCCAGCCTTCTGCCCCATGTCCTGCCGGTGCTGAGACCGGTGGCTCTCATGGCCCGGGAGGTGAAAACCCAGATCATCCCCGCCCATACCTCTCAGGGCCGGCCGGTCGCCCTGTATTTCATCAATCCCTGCCCTACCAAAGCCAAGGCCCGTCCCCATCGGCTGGGGACGCCGCCGGAACACCCCGAGGCCGCCATCGGGATCAACGAACTTTACTCCGAGTTGAAGCGGCAGGTGGATCAGATTCTTGATTCCGACATGATTCCGTTTTCCGGAAGCGGATATGAGTTTGAAACCTGCTCCAGCGGAAACGCCGCTCTCGGGGCCATGTCCGGCGGTGAAATTTCCAACATGGAAATCGAGAAATCCCTGTCCGTGCACGGCCTGAAAGAGACCATCGCCTATCTTCACAAAATCGAAATGGGGATTCTCAAGGACTTCGAATACATCGAATTCCGCACCTGCCGCGAAGGCTGTCTCGGCGGTGTGCTCACGGCCGTCGATCCCTACATCGCCAAACGCAATGTCCAGAAAATGATCGGCGTTTTCGGCTTGGGGAGGCGCCTGCCCCGGGATACCATCCTGCGGCTTTATGAAAAGGGGCGGTTCCAGCCGCAGCACGACCCCCAGGAACTGACCCGGCTTTTCGGCGCCTGCCAGCCGGCGTTGTCTCTCGAGGAGGCCCAGCGGATCGAGACCATTCTGGAGTTCATCGAGGGCCGGGACTGCGGGGCCTGCGGATCGCCGGACTGCAGGACCTTTGCGGAAGACGTCGTCAGAGGAACCGCCGCCCTGACGGACTGCATTTGGCTGCAAGCCCGCAAACACCAAAAAAGCCTCCCGCAGGTTAACCCGTCAGTGGATGGCAGAAGAGGAGAGGAATGATGAAGGTCAAGCAGATCATGGACTGGTTCCAGCTGGAAATGGCCGCCGGGGGAAACGGCCTTGAACGTGAAATCCACGGCGGATATTGCGGAGACCTGCTCAGCGACGTCATGGCCAATGCTCCCGTCGGGTGTGTGTGGCTGACCGTCCAAGGCCATCAGAACATCGTGGCGGTTGCCGTTCTGCGGGAAATGGCAGCCGTGATCCTCACCGGCGATCGCCGACCGGACCCGGACACCTTGAAACGCGCCGACCAGGAGAACATCCCGATCCTGCGGTGGGGCCGTTCGGCGTATGAACTGGCCGGTGAGATGTATGCGCTCGGAGTGGGAGCCCCTCCGCCGGGTTGAACCGGCCTGTCGGGAGAACGCCCGTTGCTGAAAGAAATCAAGGCAGACCTTCATGTTCACACCTGCCTGTCGCCCTGCGCGGACTGGGAAATGAGCCCCCGCAAGATCATCCGGCGCAGCCGGGAGGTCCAGCTGGACCTGATCGCCGTCTGCGACCACAACTCGGCCGAGAACGCCGCCGCTGTCATGCGCGAGGGGCTCCGCAACGGGGTCTGCGTGTTGCCCGGCCTCGAGATTTGCTCCCGGGAGGAAGTGCACGTGCTGGCGCTCTTCGGGGAGCCGGAGCAGGCGCTCGCCATGCAGGACATCGTCTATGCCCACTTGTGCGGCGAAAACCGGCCGGAGCTCTTCGGCTATCAGATTGTCGCCACCGAGGCCGACGAGGTGCTCGCCGAGAACCCTCGCCTGCTCATCGGGGCGACCCGGCTGGGGCTGATGGACATCGTCCGTGCCACGCATGACCTGAACGGCCTCAGCCTGGCCGCCCACGTGGACCGGCCCGCCAACGGCATCATCAACCAGCTCGGGTTCATTCCGGCGGACCTGGACATCGACGGCGTCGAGGTGTCCTATCGAATGCCTCCGGCCGCGGCGCAAACCACGCTGCCCGCCATCGGCAACCGGCCCTGCGTGACATTCTCCGATGCCCACCGCCTGGACGATATCGGCCGCGCCTGCACCGTGTTCCGGATGGCGTCCGCGACCCTCGGGGAGGTGGCATGGGCGCTGAAAGGGGTTCGCGGAAGGAGGGTTTTGATCTGAATGCGGGAGCTGTCGCTGCACATCCTGGATATCGCCGAGAACGGCATCACCGCCGGCGCTGATCATCTGCTCATTCGAGTGGAGGAGTCCAGCGCTGACGACCGGCTGACCCTGTCGGTGGAAGACAACGGCCGCGGCATGCCCGAAGAAAAAACCAGGCACATCGACGACCCTTTCATCACCACCCGCACGACCCGCCGGGTGGGCTTGGGGCTTTCCCTGCTCGCCTCAGCGGCGAGGCGCTGCGAAGGGGACATCCGCGTGCACGCGCGGCGCGAAAAAGGAACCCGGGTGACGGCGACCTTCCGCCGCAGCCATATCGACCGCGCTCCTCTTGGCGATATGGCGGCCACCCTGGAAGTGTTGATCATGGGGAATCCTCATATTGACTTTCGCTACACTCACAGGGTAGATGGGAGAGAATGGGTACTGGACACCCGGGATCTCAAAACCGAGCTGGGGAACCTCTCCCTGGGCGACCCGACGGTCCTGCGCCACGTGTCGGATCTGACGCGGCGCGCACTCGATGAACTGGCTGCCGGCGCCAACCTGACCCCGCCGATGGAGGAGGCCGATGTCTAAGCTGACCTTTGAGGACCTAAAACGCATTAAGCACAAAACCGCCGGCGCCATGGCGCTGCGCCTGGATAAACCCCGGGCAACGATCACCGTGCACTTGGGAACCTGCGGCATCGCCGCCGGGGCTCGGGAGGTGATGCAAGCCCTCCTGGGCGAGGTGTCGGCTTCCAACCGCCCCGATGTCCAGGTGCTTGCTGCCGGTTGCACGGGCAGCTGCACCAGCGAGCCGAATGTCACCGTTGCGGTCGAGGGATCGGAACCCGTCGTCTATCAGAAGATGGATCGTGCCAAGATCCAACAGGTATTCCAGCAGCACATCCTCGCCGGCGAAGTCCTGCGCGAGTTTGTCGTGAGCCGATAGCAGCGGCTCAAGCTTATCTTCGGATTTTCGGCCTCCCATGACAGAATCCGGTTTAAGAGCCAGACCCCACGCGCTCCGCCCGATATGGCTGGACGAACGTGACGGCCAGGTGAACGTCATCGACCAGCGGCGGCTGCCCCATGAATTCGTGGTCATGGCGCTCACCAGCACGGATGACGTCATCCAAGCCATCACCACCATGGTGGTGCGAGGAGCGCCGCTCATCGGCGTGACGGCGGCTTACGGCATGTACCTCGCGGCGCGCCGCGTCGCCGACCAGGGCCTGGGAGTCGATCACCTGAAAGGCGAAGCGCAGCGGCTGCGGGCGACGCGGCCGACGGCGGTGAACCTGGCCTGGGCGGTGGATCGCGGCCTGCAAGCGGTTTTATCGGCTCCGGATGCCCGCCGCGGAAGCACCGCGGCGCTGGAGGCGGCGGCCGCCATCGCCGCAGAAGAAGCGGAGAACTGCCGCCGGATCGGCGAGCACGGACGGCCGCTGATCGAAGCCCTCGCCCATGCCCATCCGGGCCGCCCCGTCAACATCCTCACGCACTGCAATGCCGGCTGGCTGGCCTGCGTGGAATACGGCACGGCGACCGCGCCGGTTTATGCGGCCTTCGACCGCGGCATCGACCTCCACGTCTGGGTGGACGAAACCCGTCCGCTCAACCAGGGCGCCCGCCTGACCGCCTGGGAGCTCGGCCAGCACGGTGTCCGGCACACGATTGTCACCGACAATGCCGGCGGCCATCTCATGCAGCGGGGGCGGGTGGATCTGGTCATCGTCGGCTCCGATCGGACCACGGCCGGCGGCGACGTCGCCAACAAAATCGGCACGTACCTCAAGGCGCTGGCCGCCCGCGACAACGGCATCCCGTTTTATGTCGCCCTGCCCTCCAGTACCTTCGACTGGAATTTGACCGACGGCGGAGGCTCCATTCCCATCGAGGAGCGCGACCCGGACGAAGTGCGCTACGTGCAGGGGTGGGACGGCGCCGGGCAACGACGCGTCCGGCTGTGCCCGCCGCAATCGGCGGCCGCCAATTTCGCTTTCGACGTGACCCCCGCGCGGCTGGTCACCGGCCTGATCACCGAGCGGGGCATCTGCCAAGCCACCGCTTCTGATATCAGCCGCCTGTTTCCGGATAAAATCAAGCGACGAGGACCGAGGACTGAGGGATGAGAAGACCCGCCGGCACTCCGTCATCATCGCTGATTCCTCCATCCCAAGCTTGATTTTATGCTCACCGACCTCGAAAAAAAAGTCATCGCCTCCATTCAGCAGGACATGCCCGTCGTGGCGCGCCCCTATTCCCACATCGCACGCCGCATCGGGCTTTCCGAGGACGCCCTTCTGGAAACGCTGCGCGGCCTCTGCGAATGTGGGATCATCCGCCGCTTCGGCGCCACCCTGCGTCACCAGCGCACGGGCTATCTGGCCAATGCCATGGCCGCCTGGAAGGTGGCTGAAGATCGTATCGACGATGTCGGAAAAGCGATGGCGTCCTTTCGGCAAGTGTCGCACTGTTACCGGCGCAACCCCACCCCGTCGTGGCCTTACAATCTATACACGATGATTCATGCCGACGACGAAGCCGCCTGCCGTGAAACCGCCCGCGAAATGGCCAGGGCTGCCGCTGTAGACGACTACGCCCTGCTTTTCAGCCGGGAGGAGCTTAAAAAAACCTCGATGGTCTACTTCGCCACGGACGATGAAGAATGACGCCCCTCACATTCTTCTCGTCAACCCCTGGATTCACGACTTTGCCGCCTATGACTTCTGGGCCAAGCCGCTGGGGCTGCTGAGCCTGGCCGCCCTTCTCCGCCGGCACGGCTGCCGGGTGGCCTACATCGACTGCTTGGACCGCTTCCATCCTCGGATGCCGCGGTCCGACCCCGGCGCGCGCCACGGACGCGGTCCGTATCGAAAAACCCGGCTGCCCAAACCACCCCGGTTGGCAGATGTTCCGCGCCGGTTCTCGCGCTACGGGATCGACCCCGCCTGGTTTCGGGAAGACCTCGGCGCCATCCGGCGCCCGGACCTCATATTGGTCACCTCGGTCATGACCTATTGGTACACGGGGGTCCGCGAAACCGTGGCGATCGTGAAAGACCTCTTTCCGCAGACGCCGGTGGTCCTCGGCGGCATCTATGCCACGCTCTGCCGGGACCACGCCCGCCGATGGTGCGGGGCGGATGAGGTTTTTCCCGGTTCCGCCGAGGCGGCCGTGCTCGACCTTGTGAACACCCATACCGGCTGGACGTCCTCGCCGGTTTTCATTTCCGACCAGCTCGACACCTATCCGTTCCCGGCCTTCGATCTCCAGCATCAGATCCCCTGCGTGCCGTTGCTGACCACCCGCGGCTGCCCGTTCGCCTGCGCCTACTGCGCGGCGCATCTACTGGAACCGCGCCGGCTGCGCCGCAGCCCGGAGTCGGTCGTGGCGGAACTGCTCCATTGGCACCGCCGGTGGGGCGTGTCGGATTTCGTGTTGTACGACGACGCCTTTCTCGCGGACCCGGCAGGCCATGCCCTGCCGGTCCTCGAGGCCGTCGTGCGCAGCGGCCTTGGAGTGCGTTTCCACACCCCGAACGCCGTGCACATCCGCGGCATCACCCCCGAAGCAGCGCAGCTCATGTTCAGAGCCGGTTTCACCACGCTGCGCCTGGGCCTGGAGACCGCCGAGTTCGAAAATCGCGATCTGGACCACAAGGTCACGGCCGCGGAGTTCGAACAAGCGGTTCGATGGCTGAAGAACGCAGGCTTCAGCCACCGTCAGATGGGGGCTTATCTGCTCGTGGGGTTGCCGGGGCAGGAAACGGCGTCCATCGTTCGATCCATCGCCGCCGTCAAACGCGCCGGCATCCCGCCGGTCCTGGCCTATTACGCGCCGATCCCAGGCACCGCGCTGTGGAATCAAGCGGTGGCCGCCTCGCGCTACGACCTCGCCGCGGACCCGCTTTGCACCAACAATGCCGTTCTGCCCTGCCGCCGGGAGCCGTTCAACGCGCGATGGCCGTCGGAGCTGAAGCGGTTGGCGGCATGCTGACGTGGCCGTGACGGTCCCGGAATTGACAGCCATCCACCCGCACGCTTATAGTGCAGCCGATCCCGAATGGACGCCTGCGGACGCGGCGTTGCGATCGTGACACCGCCCCGCCGTTTAATGGCTGTTACCCAGAAACGAACGCTGATCAGGAGAATCGACGCCATGCTGCATCTCGCCGCCATCGACCTTAAACGTCAAACGATCAGTATTCTCTTCATCCCTGTTTGCGAGAACAAGCCCATCCATGCCGATCCGGTGGTCTCGGCGCTGGTGGAGCGGGCGCTGGCTTTTGAGGAGTTCATGGGGAAAGAAGACCAGGAGATCACCTTGTATCAACCGCCGGGATGCGCGGCCGAAAGAGTGGTCTTGCGGGGGCTCGGCAAAGCCGAGGCACTCGATGCCGAAACGCTGCGGCAGATGGCCGGAAAATGCGTCAAACGCTGCATCCAGCTGGGGCTGGCGCGCATGTGGCTGGCAGCCCCGGATCCGGCTGCCACCGGCATGGAAGAAACCGAGCAGTTGAAAGCGCTGATGGAAGGCGCTTTTAGGCAACCACCTTTTCGACCGGTACAAACAGCACAAAGAAAAGAAGCCCCTGGCGCGCATCGACGTCGTCGTAGCGTCGAAGCCGGCCGCCCGACTTCGCCGCCTGCCGGCCGAGATCGAGACGGTTTGCGGCGCCGCCCTGAGCGCGCGGGAATGGGTCAACCTGCCCTCCAACGAAAAACCGCCTGAGGTCCTGGCGCAGATCATCGTGCGGGAAGCCAAAGCGTGGGGGCTTGGGGCCGAGGTGTTCACGGAAAAACAATTGCAGCAGAAAAAAATGGGGGCGCTGCTGGCCGTCGGCGCCGGCAGCGCCAACCGACCCGCCCTGGTGGTCCTCCACCACAAGGCCGGAGACCGCCGTCCGCCGGTGGTCCTGGTGGGCAAGGGCGTTACCTTCGACTCGGGCGGCATCAACCTCAAAACCGGCGAATCCCTGCCCGACATGAAAGGCGACATGGCCGGGGCGGCCGCGGTGGCTGCCACCCTGATCGCTGCCGCCGGCCTGAAACTCAAGCGCCGCCTGATCGGAGTGATCCCGCTCGCGGAAAACATGGTCTCCGGCCGGTCCACCCGGCCGGGGGATATCGTCAAGACGTTCTCCGGCAAGACGGTGGAAATCGGCAACACCGACGCGGAGGGCCGGCTGATCCTGATCGACGCCATGGCGTATGCCGAGTGGCGGTTCAAACCCGAGGTGATGATCGATGTGGCCACTCTGACAGGCGCCTGCGTCGTGGCGCTGGGAGAAAAAATCGCCGGCGTCTTCTCCAAGGACGAGGCCCTGCAGAAAGGCATCCTGCTGTCGGGGCGCCGCACCCATGAACGCTGCTGGCCCCTGCCATTGCCGGAGGACTACAAGGAACTTCTGAAAAGCGCTTATGCCGACATCGGCAACATGCCCAGCACCCGTTACGGCGCCGCGATTTCCGCCGCCCTGTTTCTATCAGAATTCGTCGGCAAGACACGCTGGGCGCACATCGACATCGCCGGCCCCGCCTACCATAAAAAAGAAGACGCCTACTGCGGCCCCGGCGGCACCGGCTTCGGGGTGCGGTTGCTGATGGATTGGCTGATGAACCTCGACTGAAAGAAACGCCGATGCCGAGCTTCAAAGCGGTTGATATGGATTTCGAATCGCGCATCCGGGCCAGCTTCGGCCGCCAAAGGGTGATGCAGACGATCGGGGCCCGCATAGAACGGATCAGCACCGGCGAGGTCCGCATCGAGCTTCCGTTCAGCCCGTCCTTAACCCAGCAGCACGGCTACCTTCATGCCGGCATCGTCGGCATCATCGCCGACAGCGCCTGCGGATACGCCGCCTACACCTTGATGCCCGCCGACTCGGAAGTGCTGTCGGTCGAGTACAAGATCAATTTCCTCTCGCCCGCCCGGGGGCAAACGTTCGTCGCCACCGGCAGGGTGGTCAAGCCGGGCCGCACCTTGACCGTATGCGCGGGCGATGTATGGGCGCACAACGATGGTGAACCAAAGCTCGTCGCCACCATGCAAGCCACCATGATCCGTGTTCCCAAATGACCTAAATGAAAAGCGCCGCGTGCAGCGATCCGGTTTGCGGTGCAGCCGTCCCGATTCCACTGCCGGTAATTTGACCCGTTCAAATTCACGGGTTATGATGATCACGTCATTCCGTGCAGCGCTTTAGAGCCGAAAAGTAGCGCCAACCCTATCATGAACTTCAAAATCGTCCTGAAGAACCTGCTGAGCCGCTTTTCCGAAGCGGGAGTTGATGTTGCGCTATCGGGAGGATTGGCGCTGAGCACGATGGGAATTTTTCGGTTTACCAGGGACGTTGACTTTGTGATTCTCGAAGAGTGCGAGGATCATGCCCCCGGCGCTGGCCGCCCGGAATTTGGCGTTCTCCGAAAAAAGCAGGGAGGGAAATGGTCCAACACGGTCTTCTTTGTGAACCGTCATTACACCATCTTGGGGCTGCACAGCTTTTTCAGGTCCCAGGATTTTATTTTGTAAGATTTGTGGTGCACGCCGGGATTGAAATAGACAAACTCCTTCTTGGTGATGTCCGGATCCATGTAGATCGACAGCGGAACCCGTTGGCCGAACGGCGGGACGCAACCCACTTCGCAGCCTACCTTTTCCAGGACCTCGTCGGGTTTGGCAAAGGCGACTTTCTTGGTGCCGATGCCGGCGGCCGCCTTTTTCCAATCCACCTTCTTGTCTCCCGGAAGCACGAGCACGACCATTTCCTTTTCCCGGGTCATCAGCACCAGGGACTTAACCGTCTCCGATTCGCCGACTCCGAGCGCGACGGCCATGGTTGGATTGGTATAAACCGGTTCGTGTTCGAAGACTTCGTAATGGACCTCGTGCCCTTTCAAAATGCCGATGATCTTTTCTTCTACGGCTGACATGCGTTTCTCCTGAATGATGGTCTCGTAAAAAGCGGGTTACGGCGCACAGCGCCATCCGACGTGGTAACGAAGTGTCGCCCTTGGCATGTGGCGCTATAAATTCGAATTTGGTTCCGGCCTGTCCGGGTTGGGTGGAAACACGTCAGGTCGTCGCCGCGTCGACGATCTCGGCTATGTCCTTGATGCTCACGGCGGACTGGCAATCGCGCAGCCCGTCGGAAAGCATCGTGGCGCAGAACGGGCAGGCTGCGGCGACCAGGGGTGCGCCGCTGGCGATCACCTCCTCGGCGCGCTCGATGTTGATGCGCTTGCCGATGGCCTCCTCCATGAACATGCGGCCGCCGCCGGCCCCGCAGCAAAAGCCCTTCTCGCCGTGCCGGCGCAGCTCGGTCAGGCGGAGCCCGGGGTGCGCGGCGCGCAAAAGATTCCGCGGCGCTTCGAAGATGCCGTTCCAGCGCCCCAGGTAGCATGAGTCCTGGAAAGTCATGGCTTCGACGGCCGGGCCGTTTTCCCCCGAGCCTTTCATCCCTTGGACACTTTTCAGGCGCCCCTGCCTGAAAAGTGCGTGCAGCAATTCGCTGTGATGCACGACGGGGTAGTCAGCCCCGAACGGCGGATATTCATTCTTGATGATATTGAAGCAGTGCGGGCAGCCGGTGAGGATTTTCTTAGGCGTGTACTGGTTGATCACTTCAACATTCTGCTTGATCAGCATCTGGGCGAGATACTCGTTGCCGGCCCTGCGTGCCAGATCGCCGTTGCAGGCCTCCTCCGGGCCCAGGATGGCGAAATCCACTCCGGCGCGCTGCAGCACTCGCGCCATGGCCTGGGCGATCTTCTTTCCGCGGTCGTCGAAAGCGCCGGCGCACCCCACGAAATATAATATCTCGGCCTCCGGACGGTCGCACATCAGGGGAACGTTCATCCCCTTGCTCCAGTCGGCCCGGGTGTCGGCGCTGAAACCCCATGGATTGGCCTGGTTTTCCAGGTTAATGAAAGTCTCCTGCATCTCCGGCGGGAAGCTCGCCTGCATGAGCACCTGATGCTTGCGGGTCTCCAAAATAAAATCGAGCTGTTCGATGTTGACCGGGCATATGTCCTCGCAGGCCCGGCAGGTGGTGCAGGACCAGATCACATCGGCCGTCAGGGCAGAGCCTTCCCGGACGATGGGCTCGACGGCGTCGCTCTTGCGGGCCAATACCGCGTCGGCGTGGGCCAGGAGGTCCAGCTTGAAGTCGTGGATCACCTTTTTCGGCGACAACGGCTTGCCCGTCTGAGCGGCCGGGCACTGCTCTTCGCAGCGCCCGCACTCGGTGCAGGCATAGAGATTGAGCACGTTTTTCCAATTCAGCTCGCTGACCTTGCCCAGGCCGAACGTCTCCGCGCTCTCATTCTCGATGTCGGTCTTGGGCATGGCCTTTTCTCGCTCAAGCGGCTTGAGAAAGACGTTGGGCGCGGCGGCGAGCAGATGCAGGTGCTTGGAGCCTGGAATGTAGACCAGGAACCCCAGGATGATGGCCATGTGCAGCCAATAGGCGATCTCATAGCCTGCCGCGACCGGCCCGGCGCCAAGCCGTCCCAATCCCAGCATGCCGATCCAGAGGCCGGATACGGGAAAGACCCCGCGATAATCGAAGGCCGCGCCGTGGACGGGCAGCAGCGCTTGAAAGACATTGATGAACTGGAAGGTGACGATGACCCCGCAGGTGAATAGAATGATCAGGTTGGCATCGGTACCCAGGGTCAGATACCTGGGCCGTTCCACGACCCGGCGGTAAATGGCATAGGCGAAACCGACCAGCACCAGGGCCGCCAGAATGTCGGCCACGAAGAGATAGCCGCCGTAAACGCCCGGGAACCATTTGGCCGGGTCGAAGGCCGGGCACACCCCCTTGAGCATCAGCTCCAGGGAGTGCGGCTGCACCGCCAGAAACCCGAAGAGAATCAAGGTGTGCGCCACACCGGGCAAGACCTTGCGGCGCACGTTGGATTGGCCCACCACGTCGGTGAGCAACACCATCAGACGCTCTTTGACGCGGTCGAGCGTGAAAGGCAACTTGCCCTGGACCGAGCGCATGAGGCGGAAAAGGCGCCTGACGCGTATGAAGAAAACGGAGAAGGCGGCGATGAGGGCCGCCAGCATCAGAATCGATTTGACAACGATGTACGAATCCATAAAAACTCCCCCGCCCAAGCGCCGTGCGCCTTGGTCGGCGGCCTGATGTTAAATTTTAATCATTTGTTTATGAATGTTAGATCGTTCATGGTCACAAAGGATGAACAAATGACGAAATCAAACAAATTAAGTATTATGCCAAAAATCGAAAAAGCGAGCAACTGGCTGAAAAACGGTTCATTTTCAATCCTGCAGGGGGTATGGCCCGCGCGTTAGAGCGCTTTTATTGTATCGGCATACATGCTGAACAGAATATCGTTTTCGCGATAGACCTGTTCGAGCTGCTCCTGGTGGGTCTTGAGCCTTTCGTTCTTGAGGGTGGCCAGTTCGAGGATCAGGTAGTTGATGATGCAGGCGATGGCCATGGGGTAGCCAATGAGCGGGATTGACTTGGACGGCGCAACCAGGCTGCCGTGCGCAAAGGGAATCAGGGGGCAGAGGGTGCTGTCGGTGATCACGATCAGCGTGTGACCGAGCCGCCGGGCCACCTTGCCCATGCGGATCAGCTCGTTCGGGTAGCGCGAGACGGCAAAAAGCACCACCAGGCTTTTTTCCGGTGCGTTGGTGAGCCAGTCGATGGCGGCGCTGTCGCTGCCCTTGAGGATATGAACCCCCTTGCGCACCTTGGTGAGCGACCAGCCCAGATAATAGGCGAAAGCGAAGGAGATCCGGGAGCCGATCACATACACGGCCGGGCTTTCCCGCAGGCGGGTCACCAGTCCGGCCAGCGCCTCCATGTCCAGGGTTTCGTAGAGCTGCCTCAAATTGCTCATCTCCTCCAGCAGCACATGCTGCAGGCGGGCCGGGCCGGGCCCGTTCATCCCGGGCAGACCCACGCGATCCGGCAGCGAGAGCCCCGTGTCGACGAAGTCCCTGAGAGCCTGCAAAAAATCGGCGTACCCGTCAAAATCCAATTGGCTGACGAAGCGGACCACGGTCGCTTCGCTGACCCGGCAGGCCTCGGCCAGCTCCTTGGTGGTCATGAAGACGGCCTTGCGGGGGTGTTGGATGATGAAGTCAGCCAGGATTCTACCCTTGGGCGTCAAGGCGTCCCGGTAGTCGATGATCTTCTTGATGACCGGGTGAGAGGAATGGTCGGACATAGTTGACATCCTTGGTTTTAGATTTTGATGAAAGACATATTACATCTTTTTATTATTTGCAACAGTTTAAATTAATAGGTTAAAACTAAATAAAAAACGATTCATGAAAATAATAATTTCATATTTTAATTTTTATATTGACATGTTTTGTTTCATTGTGCATAAAAAGCGCCAATCATTCCGTTGCCGGCGCTGATCAAACCTTCACGGGAAACCACAAGCGGTAGGGGGCAGGTATGTTTCGACGATTCAAACCCCTTTGGGGAAAGAAGCCCGGTCTCAAATCCAGCTATGACGCGGTGATCATCGGAGGCGGGCTGCACAGTCTGGCTACCGCCTATTATCTTGCCAAAGAGCAGAGTTTGAGCAACGTGGCGATCCTGGAGAAGAACTTCATCGGTTTCGGCGGTGCCGGCCGCAACACCGCCATCGTGCGCGCCAACCAGCGCACCCAGGAAAACGTGCCCCTATACAAGGAGGCCCTGGACCTGTGGCCCGTTCTGACCCAAGAGCTGGACTACAACCTGATGTTCAACAACTGCGGCAACCTGAACCTGATGCACAGCGAGGCGGCCATGAACGCAGCGCGCATGAACGTCTGCACGGCGCAGTTTCACGGTGTCGAAAGCCATCTGCTGGACCCCCGGCAGGTCAAGGAACTGGAGCCGGCCATCAACATATCCGCTGACATCACCTACCCCATTCACGGCGCCATGTTCCATCCGCCCGGCGGCGTCATCCGGCACGACGCGGTGGTCTGGGGGTTGGCCAAGGGGGCGGCCGCGCAAGGAGTGCACATCCATCAACAGACCGAGGCCACGGCGATCCACACCGACGGCGGCAAAATCACCGGCGTGGACACCCCCCGCGGCCGGATCAACACCTCCCGAGTGCTGGTCTCCGCCGGAGGCTATTCGGCCGGCATCATCAACAAGATGCTGGGCATCAGGCTGCCCATCAGCGTCCTGACGATCCAGGCCATGGTCACCCAGCCGCTCAAACCGGTGCTGCACCACGTGGTCTCCTCGGGCATGTACCACGCCTATGCCAACCAGACCTTGAAGGGTGAAATCGCAACGGGCGCCCACATGGATCAATGGCCCAACTACACGACCCTCACCACGGCCCACTACATCAAACACCAGGCCGAGGCGCTCTCCGAATTCCTGCCTTTCCTGCGGGGTGTCAAGTTCATGCGCCACTGGGCGGGGCTGGCCGACATGACCCCCGACATGGCGCCCATCATGGACGGCAACGATCCCGTCGAGGGGTTTTACATGAACTGCGGCTGGGGCTACTTCGGCTTCAAGTCCTGCACGGCCACCGGCCGGCACATGGCCGCTTTCATAGCCAAAGGCAAATGCCCGGAACGGTTGAAGCCCTTCGGCCTGAGGCGCTACGAGAACCACCGACTGATGGGCGAGACCGCCGCATTGGTCACCTACACCCCGGACAACTGATGACTTTGCAAGAAATCCCAATTTCGGCGTTGCGCTTCATCCCGCAGTCGCTGCGGCGTACCGGGAGTACGCCTCGCTCCGCAGGAATCGCGCGCCTTGAACTTGGGCTTTTTGCCAAGTCATCGATTCAGATGATTTTTGGCGTAGTTTTTACAAAGGAGGCGAGGATATGGCACTGACGATTACCTGCCCGGTTTGCGGCAAGCGCAACGGTTACGAATTCCGCTATGGCGGTGAGGACAAGGGCCCGCGGCCGGTTGAGGAAGGGATGACACCGCGCAGTTGGTGCGACTACGTCCACATGAACGCCTGTGTCGCCGGCGTGCAGAAGGAGTGGTGGTGCCACAAGAACGGGTGCGGCGCCTGGTTCACCATCCACCGCAACACCTTAACCAACCTTGAAGCGGAGGGGCCGGAGGTAACATCATGAGATTAGACCGATTGCCGACGCTGCGCATCAATCCGTCGGAGACATGCACCCTGCACTACAACGGGAAGACCTCCCCGGGGGTCTCCGGCGATACCGTGGCAACGGCCCTATACGCCAACGGGGTGCGCGTCTTCGGGCGCAGCTTGAAGTATCACCGCCCCCGCGGGCTTTACAGCCTCGACGGGGAGTGCAGCAACACCTGCATGGCGGTGGACGGGATCCCCAACGTGCGCGCCGAGAACACCCCGGCGAAAAACGGGATGCATGTCGCTGCCCAGAACGTCCGGGGTTCGGCCGACTTCGATTGGATGGGATTCATGGACAAGCTGGATTGGCTGATGCCGGCCGGTTTCTACTACCGCACCCTGCACAAGCCCGCCCGGCTGTGGCCCTTTGCCCTGAAGCAGGTGCGCAAAGTCGCCGGTTTGGGAAAGATCTCCCCGGATTTCAAGATGAAGGGCCGGTATGCCGAAATCTATCCAGCGGCGGATGTGTGCGTGATCGGCGGCGGAGCGGCCGGGATGAGCGCGGCGCTGGCGGCGGCCGAAAGCGGCCTGCGGGTGATTCTGCTGGAAGCGCGGCCCTGGCTGGGCGGCAGCTTCGATTACCGGGTCAGCCCTTACGACGGCGAAAAAGCGCTTTATCAACGCGCGCGCGAGTTGGCCGCCCAGGTGGAGGCCGCGGCCAGCATACGGGTCTTCACGCACGCGGCCAACGTGGGGCTCTACAACAACAACCTGGTCACGGCCTTTCAGGTCGGCCCGCAGGGCGGGTCTTTCGATGAACGCTACATCGAGATCCGGGCGGCCAGCGTGGTCGTGGCGACCGGCTGCATCGAAAGGCCGCTCTTGTTTGAAAACAACGAGCGCCCGGGGGTCATGCAGATCGGCTGCGCCCACCGGCTGGCGCGCACCTACGGGCTGCTGCCGGGCAACCGGGCGGTCTTCAGCATCGGGCACGATCTCGGCCTGGAAGCGGCCGTCGACCTGTGCGATCTGGGAATGGAGATCGCCTGCGTCGCCGACATTCGCGAAGACGGCCAGAACCCCGACCTGCTGTTGGCGCTCGCCGAGCGCAAGATCCCCTTCCTGCGCGGCTGGGTGGCGGCCAGAGCGCACGGCGCCAAACAGGTCGACAAGGTCACGCTGCGCACCATCGAGGGCAGCGTCAAGCGCCAGTTCGAATGCGACCTGCTGGTGGCCTCCGCCGGCCTCACGCCGCTCACGGGTCCCTTGACCCTGGCCCAGGCCCGGCTGCGTTTCGACGCTCACACGGGCTATTTCCTGCCGGCCGACCTGCCGGCCAAGGTGCACGCCGCCGGCAGCCTGACCGGCCGGAATCATCCGCTGGCGATCGAGGCCTCCGGCCGGCTGGCCGGCCTCAAGGCGGCGGCCGATTGCGGTCGTGACACCGCGGATGCCGTTACCGCCGCCGCGGCCCGCCTCAGCCGGCTTCCCGGCCCCGAGCGGGGCACCAAACTGGTGACCGCACCGGTCAAGGGGCGCAAGAGCTTCATCTGCTTCGACGAGGACACCACCGTCAAGAACATCAAGCAGGCGATCGACATGGGCTTCGATGTCCCCGAGCTGATCAAGCGCTTCACCTCGGCCGGCACCGGCCCGGGCCAGGGAGGCATCCCCGGCCACAACCTGCCCCTGTTCGCCGCCCGGTACCAGGCCCTGGCCGGCGCAACCCCGGTTCCCACCACTTCGCGGGTGCCCCTGGTGCCGACGTTGCTCGCCACCTATGCCGGGGCCCATCACGACATGTGCAAGCGCACGCCGCTGGACGAGCTGCAGAAGCGCGACGGCGGAGTGTTCCGCCGCATCGGCGTGTGGCAGCGGGCGCGCTATTTCTCGCAGGACTTCAGCTGCCGCGAAGAGGTCCTCAACGTGCGCAACAACGTGGGCATGCTCGACGGCTCCACCCTGGGCAAGTTCCGCCTCCACGGGCCCGACGCCCTCAAGGCGCTGCAGCGCGTCTACGTCGGCAACATGGCCAAGATGACGCCGGGTAAAATCAAATACTCGGCCATGTGCAACGAGGACGGATGCGTAATCGACGACGGCGTGGTGGTGAAAATCGCGGAAAACGATTACTACTTCACCACCTCCACCGCCCGCGCCGGCGAAACCGCGGAGTGGCTCCGCTATCACACCCGCTACGACGGCTGGGACTACCATATCGTCAACCTCACCGACGCCCTGGGTGTGATCAACATCTCGGGACCGAATGCGCGCAAGGTTCTTCAGAAGGTCGCCGATGCGGATCTCTCCAACGAGGCGTTCCCCTTCGGCGGCTATCGCGAATTCGTGATCCAGGGGGTGATCCCGGTGCGCGCCATGCGGCTGGGGTTCGTGGGCGAGCTTTCCTACGAGCTGCACGCCCCCTCCTCCTACATGGTCGCCCTGTGGCGGATGCTGGCCGAGGCCGGCAAGGAGTTCGGCATCCGCAACTTCGGCGTGGAAGCGCAGAACGTCCTGCGCATGGAAAAGGGCCACATCATCCTGGGAGTGGAATCCGAGCAGCGCACCAACCTGCTCGACCTGGGATTGGGCTCTTTGTGGGACCGCCACAAGACCGAGACGAAAACCGTGGGGACCGTGGCCCTGCGTCAGGCCGAAGCCGACCCAACCCGCTTCCGCCTGGTGGGGATCGAGATGGACGACCGCGAGCGACCGCCGCGCGACGGCTCCATCATCGTGGACCAGCGCGTGCGGGGCTACGTCTGCACCGCGCGCCGCAGCTTTACCATGAACCGATCGGTGGGTATGGCGCTCGTGGAAGCCGAGCGGGCCGCAGTGGACACCCGCCTCGAGATTTTCGAAGACGAGTGCAACGGTCACAAGCTGGCCGCCCGGGTCGTACCCATGCCGTTTTACGATCCCCAAGGAAACCGGATGAGAATGTGATGAGAACTGGTTTCCTAACCCCGTCTGACGCCCGGGGGCGGCGTTGCCGGCCTCTCGAAATGCTCACGTACTGCCGTGTATGCTGCGCTTTCGAATCGGCCGGCGCCTTGCCCGCGGGCGCGATCCGAAGTTATGAAACCAGTTCAAGGAGCGAAACATGACGAGTATTGAAAGACGATCGCCCGTTCGCTTCAAAGGCCGCATCAAGAAATCCAAGCGGCGCGACAACTGGACGGTGGTGATGACTTACGAGGACGAGGGCCAGGGCCCCTTCCTCGTGGACCTCTCCCATACAACCCGCTGGGACCTGCAGGATAAAAACCTCTCCCGGTTCAAGCCCCTGGGAAAACAGGTCCCCAGGGCACCCGGCACATGCCTGCTGCAAGACGGCATCCTGATCAACCGCATGAACCGCACACAGGCCTCGATCTGGCATCTGTTGCCCGGCGCCCTGGACCTGCCGGCGGAATCGGGCTACACGGATGTGAGCGATGCGACGATCTGCCTGGCCCTGTTCGGCCCGAACGCCCTGGCCGTGGTCGAGAAGCTCTGCGCGCTCGATTTCCTCGACCCCGCGAAACAGACGCCTTTTCTGCTGCAAGGCCCCTTTTCCCACGTCTCCTGTCAGTTGGTGCTCATGCAAAGGGGTCAGGGGTTTGACGGTGGACTGCTGCTCACCTGCTCCCGCGGGTATGCCCAGAGCATGGCCCACGCCGTCCTGGGAGCCGGCGCCGAGTTCGGGCTTGCGCCGGCCGGCGAAAAGCGCTTTACCGATTGGCTGGGCCAGCCTGCCCCCGCGAAAAGCAAGCCCGCCCGCAAGCGCAAAGCAGAAAAATAGGTTGAAGACTGAAGGCCGAAGGCTGGCGGCTTTCAGGGATAAATCACGCGTGAAGCGTTATAAACTCAGACTTCGGACTTCAGCCTAAACACCTTAGTATCCAACACCAAGGAGGGTTCATTATGAACAAGACGTACGATGCCATCATCATCGGGGCCGGCGTGATCGGCTGCCCCATTGCCTATGAACTGGCGAGGAAGGGCTACAAAACGCTCACCGTGGACAAGAACGCCGACGCCGGCGAGGGCTCCACGGCCGGCTCCTGCGCCATCGTGCGCGCCCACTACTCGACGGTGGACGGGGTTGCCATGGCCTACGAAGGCTTCAAATACTGGCTCGATTGGCAGAACTACCTCGGCAACGTGAAAGACGAAAAGGGGCTGGCCAAGTTCATGAACACCGGCTCGGTCCTGCTCAAGTCCAAAGGCCACGATTGGCGCAAGGTCAAGAGCAACTACGACGTGGTCGGCGTGCAATACGAAGAGTGGGGCCTCGACAAGATCAAGAAGCAGATTCCCGTGCTCGACCTGCATGAGTACTGGCCGGTCAAGCGGCCCGAGGATCCTTCTTTCTTCAATGATCCCACCGGCACGCTCGAAGGCGCCATTTTCTGCCCCGAGGGCGGCTACGTCAACGACCCCGTCCTCTCGGCCCACAACATCATGCGCGCGGCCGAGACGCACGGCTCCGAGTTCATGTTCAAGGTCAAGGTGGTTGGCATCCGCAGCCAGAACGGCAAGGTCCAGGGTATCACCCTGAAGGACGGGCGCCAGTTCGACGCGCCCGTCGTGGTCAACGTGGCCGGTCCGCACTCCTTCAAGATCAACCAGCTGGCCGAAGGGGTCTGGCAGGGCTGCAACATCAAGACCAAGGCCCTGCGGCACGAGGTGATGCACTGCCCCTCGCCCGAAGGCTACGACTACCTGAACGACGGCTACCACACCTCCGACGGCGATCTCGGGATCTATTACCGCCCCGAGGTGGGCAACATGTTCCTGATCGGCAGCGAAGACCCCAAGTGCGACCCCCAGGAATGGGTGGATCCGGATGCGTTTTACGCCGGCCAGGGCGGCCGCGGCCGCGACAACCAGCTGAGCGAAGCGCAGTGGAAGGCGCAGTGCTACCGGTTGGGCCGGCGCATTCCGAGCCTGCAGGTGCCCAACCAGCCGAAGGGTGTCTGCGACCTCTACGACTGCTCCGACGATTGGATCCCCCTCTACGACAAATCGGACCTGGGCGGTTTCTACATGGCGATCGGCACCAGCGGCAACCAGTACAAGAACGCACCGGTGGTGGGCCACATGATGGCCGAACTCATCGAAGCCTGTGAGCAGGGACTGGAACACGACAAGCAACCACTCCAGTACAAATTGCCGCACATCGGCCGCTTGATCAACGTGGGCTTTTTCTCCCGCAAGCGCGAAATCAACCGCAACTCCAGTTTTTCCGTCAACGGATAATTTCATCCGCCGGAGGCCGATGAAATGATATAGGGGTAATAACAAAAACGGGTCTGTGGTGCGCAGGTCCGTTTTTTATGGTAGGAATTGAAAAGATCCGCTGCTGGCGGAGGCATGCCGACGCCTCGGATTTCTACAAGAGGTCACCTTAAGAGCATCACTTCTGGGCGGGATACAACCATGGACCTATTTAAAATTTATGTTTGCATCAAGCATGTGCCGGACTCCGCGGCCACTATCACCATCATCGGAAAAAATCAGATCGCTGACAATATCACCTTTTTGATCAATCCCTATGACGAGCACGCACTGACCGAGGCAGTCAGACTCAAGCGGCAACATGCTTCGGCCGAAGTGGTGGCGGTGTGCCTTGGCCCGACCGAAGCCGAAAACACACTGCGGTCGGCGATGGCCATGGGAGCGGACCGCAGCATCTTGGTGGTAACGTCGCAGGTCCATGATAGCATTTTCACCGCCCGCGCATTGAAAAGCGCCATCGCGCAAGACGGCCAGCCTGGAATAATATTCACCGGCAAAGAGGCCATCGACACTGAAGGCATGCAGACTCATTTTCGCCTGGCCCAGGATTTCGGCATTGAGGCAGCCACCAATGTGGTGAAGGTCCAGTTGCAGGATGGCGCGGCCGTTGTGGAGTGCGAAAAAGAAGGCGGTTCCGTAGACGTCGTCCGCATGAGCCTTCCCTGCGTGATCGGCGCCGGCAAAGGCCTCAACACCCCAAAATATCCAACCTTCCCGGAGATAATGAAGTCACGTAAAAAAGAGCTAAAGAAAATTGGCCTGGCGGCGCTATCCATACCAACACCTGCCAGTCGCATCGAGATCGTCGAGCTCAAACCAGCGGTGGAGAACCGCACGCCCAAGGCCTTGGTTGGCAGCCCAACCGAGATCGCACGTCAACTGGCGGCTATTCTGAAGGAAAGGGCGCGGGTGATTTGAATGGAAAAAATCGCTCTATTGATCGAGTTTAAGGACGGACGGGTTAAAAAGGCCAACTTCTCCATGGCCACCCTCGCTCGCAGCGCTGAAAAATCAATATGCGCGTTTGTGGTCAACGATTCAGCCTTGGAGGCCCAGTCCGCTTTGGCGCCTTACGGCGTGCAGCAAATCATTGCCATCCGCGCGGGCGGCCCTGGAAACTCCTGGAATCCGTCTCTCTGGGCCAGGGCCGTTGCAAAGGCCATGGACCGCTTCGGCATCACTCAACTGCTGGGTCTAACAACCCCTCAAGGACGAGATCTGCTGCCGCGCATAGCCGC
>CAVOWH010000022.1:0-36984 GCA_963700055.1 uncultured delta proteobacterium
GTCTGTCGGAAGCCATCGTGCCGCCCGCCATGGCGCAGAGCTGCGAGGGAGGGCAAAGATCGGCGGCAACTAAATCTCAAAAACCAAGCACCAAATCCCAAATAAATTCGAATGCGCCAAATCCCAATCACCCAAACCTATAGGCTGATCGCTTCTGTCTGCGACGGGGAGGGTTCATTCGATCGCTTGCGGGTTTTGAACATTGGGAATTTCGGATTTGTTTGGGATTTGGATATTCGTTATTGGAATTTCGCCAAATTACAGTTTCCCCGGATCGATTAAACCTTTCCGGGTTCTCCACCAGAGGTGAAGGATTTAGAGAAAACTAAGGAGATATGATTCAATGCAGTCAGCGTGCGCAGAAAAAAAGATGTCCGAACAGAAGGCCCCTCCAGAGTTGCCGGAGGAAATTGAGCAGCTGTATGATGCAACCATTGTCATGGTGGATGACGAGCCCATCACCATGGAAGTGGTGCAGGTCTTTCTGGAGGAGGCGGGGTATCGCAACTTCGTCCTGATCGAAAATTCCAGCAAAGCGATGGCCGCCCTCGAGCTCCAGCGCCCCGATCTGCTGCTGCTCGATCTGATCATGCCGCAGGTATCCGGCTTCGACATTTTGAAAGCCGTCCGGGCGCACCCGAAACTCAAACACCTGCCGGTCATCATATTGACATCTTCGTCAGACAACCAAGACAAACTGGTCGCGCTGGACCTCGGCGCTACCGATTTTCTGGCCAAGCCGGTCGATCCGAGCGAACTGCGTCTGCGCGTGCGCAATACCCTGGCCGCCAAGGCGTACTTGGATCAACTTGCTTTTTACGACCCCCTGACCAAACTGCCCAACCGGCACCTGTTCATGGAACGGCTGGAATGGGGCTTGAAGGCGGCCCGGCGCAACGGCGAGAAGCTGGCATTGCTGAATATCGAGTTGGACCAGTTCAACAAGATCAGCGACACCCTGGGGCTATTGGCGGGCGACGGCCTCCTGCGGCAGCTGGCCCAGCGCATCCAAGAGGTCGTCCGAGGCATCGATTTTCTGGGGCATTTCGAAATCGACGCAGACATCCCCGTCAACCTCTTCCATTTCGACGGCGGTGTTTTTACCCTGCTGCTGCAGCGGATCCTGAGCGAACAAAATGCAGCCCTGGTCGCCCAGCGCATACTGGAAGCGATACGAGAACCGCTGTCGGTGGAAAACACGGAGGTCTACTTGACCGCCAGCATCGGTATCGCGAGCTATCCGGCGGAAGACGTCGACAGCGTCACCATGTTGCAGCTGGCCTCGAGCGCCAAGGATTTTGCCAAGCACAATGGCGGGAATTCCTTCCAATTCTCCTCCCGCCAAATCAACACCCAATACCAGAAGCGCCTCAGTCTTGAAGCCAGGCTTCGCAAGGCGCTGGATCGGAATGAATTGGTCTTGTTCTATCAACCCAAGTTGGATGTTCAGACGAATGCCATTACCGGTGTGGAGGCGCTGCTGCGATGGCGGATCAGTGATCAGAGCATGATCCCACCGAACAAGTTTATTCCAATGGCCGAGGAAACCGGGCTCATGATCCCGATCGGGGAATGGGTTTTGAGTCACGCCTGTAAACAGTTGTCCGAGTGGCAGCAGGCCGGCAAGGCCCCGATCGGCATGGCGGTGAATTTGTCGGCCGTACAATTTCAGAAACAGGACCTGCTCGCTGTTTTCAAACGCATCATCGAAAATAGCGGCATAGACCCCCAGCTGCTGACCCTTGAGGTAACCGAGAGCATGTTGCTGGAGGATATCGAGAGCAGAATTGAATCGATGAATCGTTTGAAAGACCTGGGCCTTAAATTGGCCATCGATGATTTCGGAACAGGCTATTCTTCATTGAGCTATTTGAAAAGACTGCCGTTGGACGAGCTGAAAATCGATCGCTCCTTTTTTTTGAATCTGTTTGAAGACGGCAAGAGCCGCTCGCTCGTCTCCTCTTTGATTTTTCTCGCCCGCAATCTAAATCTGCGTACGGTGGCCGAGGGGGTTGAGACGGAACAGCAGCTGCAGTTCCTTCAGAAGGAGCGCTGCGATCAGTACCAGGGCTTCTTGTTTCGACCGCCGCTGCCAAGCGCCGAGGTATTCGAGCTTCTCCCGTGATGGCTTCCCCTCCAGCTTTGGTGGAGGACCCGGAGAGGTTTAACCGATCCGGGCGAAACGGGATTCGGGGAAATTCCAATATCGAATATCCAAATCCCAAACAAATCCGAAATCCGAACTTTCAAATGTACGAAACCCGGAATCGACAGGATGAACCCAATCCTTCGCCAACAGAAGCTATCGGCATGTGTGTTTGGGTGATTCGGATTTGGATCATTCGAATTTGTTTGGGATTTGGTGCTTGGTGTTTGGGATTTAGTTGCCGCAGTTCCCTTCCACCCTTGGGGAGGGCACTTGAGGCCATCCGCTCTGTCGGCCGACTCATTCGCGTTAAAATTGACTCCACCGGCCGTCAATCTGCTGACAGCCCTGCCCGCCCTTTTGGCCATACCGGCCTATCTATTTAATATGCTTGTTGTTTATTAAATGCCCGCTCTGGCACATCTCTTGCTCTATCCAGCAGCGCAGTGCCTCCAAGCACCAGGCGCCCGGCATGATCGCCGCCGGGTCAGAACAATTCTTTGGAGAGGAAGGTCTATTCGTGATTACCCAGCCTAAATACCTCTGGCTAACGGTTGCGCTGATCGCGTTGATCGTCGCCGTTTCCCTGCCCGCGTACGCGCAGGGGGGGGGCACAGATCCAGTTCAGGCGGATGCGGTCCAGGCCATTAGTACGCCCAGCGCCGACATCACGCTGTCGTTCGTGGTGCCGGGGAGGATCGCTGCCGTTTCGGTCAAGCAGGGCGATGTGGTCACCAAAGGACAAGTGCTGGCCCACCTGGACGATCAGCCGGAGAGGATTCAAGCCCAGCAATATAAAGTTCAAGCAGGGGATAAAACCAAGATCCTGTCGGCGGAAGCGGAGCTGGCGCAGAAGAAACTGGACCTGAAGAAGGTCGAGATGGCCAAAGCCAAGGGCGCGGCCAGTGACTGGGAAATCGAGCATTTGATCCTGAGCGTCCGGGTCGCGGAGCTTTCGCTCAAGGCGGCGATTTTGGAACAGGAGCAGTATCAGCAACGGTATGCGCAAGCGTTGAGTCAGCTTGAGCGCATGCGCCTGGTGTCTCCGATTGCGGGGCGGGTGGAGAAGGTGACCGTCGAAACCGGCGAGGCGGTGAATTCGCTGGGACCTTTGATCCAGGTGGTCAAGATCGACCCGCTCTGGATGGATGTGCCGGTCCCGCTGGCGCAAGCCAAAAAGATGGCGCTCGGGCAGAACGTGCGGGTTTTATTCCCCGGCGCGGAAGCCGGTGAATCGTCCATCGGAAGGATCATCCACATCGCGGCCGTGGCAGACGCCGCCAGCGATACGCTGGGCATCCGCATCGAAGTCGCCAACCCTGACAAGCGACCGGCCGGCGAGCGGGTTACCGTCGCATTCGGGGCGAATGAAGACGACAATCATCACGCGCGTTTGCGAATGAATTAGAGATCCACGTTTCCACGCCATTGTTTGAATTTGCTGCTTTTAACGAGTCCATCATGGTTGAAATGCCGACAGATGCTGCTGCCGACGGGGCGGGCGAGCAAGGTCATTTGCGTTTGAAGGAGATGGCTGAGTTGCTCAAGCTCGATGTGCCGCCCTCAAGGTTCCTGCACGAATTGCTGGCGGTACTGTGCCGGATCGCCCCGGCTGCGAGTGCGGTGGTGATGCGGCCCGGCGAAAAGAACCGGATGGAGATTCTGGCGGCCTATCCGCCACCGGGAGCCGCCGGCGCCGGCCTGGATTGGATCCCCCCGGCGGTGGAAGCTTCGCGCAAGGTCGCTGCCAGCGGCGCACCGGCCGTTGTACCGGAAAACCCGGTCCAGGGGCCAAGCGGTCCGCCGCAGGATCCCATCGTGCTCATCCCGGTTCCAAACGGGAAATCCGTCCGCGCCGTGGCGGCCTTTCGGGTTCAAACCCATAGCCCGCAGGAGCTTGCCATATGCCGGGAACGACTGGAGATCACCCCTTTCCTGCTGGACCATTACGAACTGCGCGCGACCCTGCAGCAACGTCATGGGGCGATGGATCGCCTCCGCCTGGTCCTCGAAGTGCTGGCCGTCGTCAACCGATCGGAACGCTTCAAGGGCGTCTGCATGGCCCTGTGCAATGAAACGGCAACCCGTTTGCGGTGCCAGCGTGCCAGTCTGGGATTCCTGGAGGGCCGCTATGTGCGGGTTCAGGCCATCAGCCGCACCGACACGTTCCGCCGCGAGGTGAAGCTGGCGCAGGACATCGAAACGGCGATGGAAGAATGCTTGGACCAGGACTTGGAAGTGATCCATCCCCCTGCGCCGAACGCACCGTACGCCAGTCGCGCCGCCACCCAGCTCTCGATGCGCCATGGGCCGGCCGCCGTGCTGAGTCTACCGCTGCGGCACAACGGTGACGTGTTCGGCGTATTGACGCTGGAACGCCCTCCGGATCGACCCTTCGGCGCGCTGCCCGAGGTCGAGCTAACCCGGTTGACGTGCGATCTGTGCGCTCCGCGGCTGTTTGAAATGCACCAGCGAGATCGCTGGGCCGGCGCGCGGGCGGCGTCGTGGGCCCGCCGCAAACTGGGCGTGCTCGTAGGAGCCGAGCACACCGGGATGAAGGTTGGGGCGTGCGCGGTTTTTGTTCTGGCGCTTTTTCTCACATGGGCCAAAGGGGACTACCGCATCGACGCGTCCTTTATTTTCGAGGCCCCGCTCCAGCAGGCCGTGGTCGCGCCGTTCGACACTTTCCTTAAAAGCGTGGCCGTGGATCCGGGCGACGAGGTCGAAGCCGGCAAAGACATCCTGGGGTTGCTGGATACGGCGGATCTGCGTTTAAAATTGGCGGCGGTGAAGGCCGAACAACTGGGATATCTGAAGCAGATGACCGCGGCGATGCGCGACGGCAAGACGGCCGAGGCTCAGATTGCCCAGGCCCAAAGCGACAAGTCCGCCGCCGAAATGCGCTTGTTTGAGCGGCATATCGAGCAAGCGACCCTGACGGCCCCCATCACCGGCCGGGTGGTTTCAGAGGATCTGAAACGGCAGATCGGCGCACCGGTGGAAACAGGTAAAATCCTGTTCGAGATCGCCCGGGTCGAAGATTTGCGGGCCGAACTGTATGTGCCGGAAGACTCCATCGCCAGCGTCGCCGTCGGGCAGGCGGGCGAGCTGGCCTCCGTCAGTCACCCCGAACAAAAGATCCAGTTCCAGGTCGAACGGATCAATCCCATCGCCGAGGTGGTGAACAGCAAAAACATATTCAAAGTGCGGGCCCGTTTGCTCGAACAGCACGCATGGATGCGGCCTGGCATGGAAGGCATCGCCAAAATAACGGCCGAAAAAAAAGCTACCTTTGGATGGGTTTTCATCGCCTGACCAATTGGCTGCGCATGAAACTTTGGCTTTGAGTGAGGCAGACCCGTGCCGGTTGACCGACCGACCTTCAGCGAGTCCTGGTATCGCGTTTCCGAGCTGACGCCGCAGCTGCTCGGCGCCGTCAGCGTGTACCGGCAGCACTTCCGCGGGCGCAAGTGGTACGTCCTGCAGGATCCGGCCAGCAATCAGTTCTTTCGCCTGAACGACGCGGCCTATTATTTCATCGCGATGCTGGACGGCCGTCGCAGCGTCCGGCAGGTCTGGCATCACTGTGTGGAGCGATGGGGTGATGCCGCGCCGACCCAGGGGGAAGTCATTCATCTGCTGGGCCGGCTGCACGCTTCCAATCTGCTGCAAGGGGATTTGGCGCCTGACGCCGAGGCGCTCTTTAAGCGCTACCAAAAGCAGCTCTGGCGCAAGGTCAGAGGCGTTCTGGCGAATCTGCTGTTCATGCGTCTGCCCTTGTGGAACCCGGACCGTTTTCTGGACCGATGGGTCGGCCTGTGGGGGCGATGCTTCACCGGCTACGGCTTGCTCCTTTGGGCAGGAATCATCGCGGCCGGGCTGTGGTCCGTCGGAGGACACACCCCAGAGCTGACCCGGCAGGCTTCGGGCGTCCTCAACCCGGCCAACCTGCCCCTGCTGTATATGGCGCTGGTGGTCGTGAAATTGCTCCATGAGATGGGCCACGCCTTTGCTTGCAAGCATTTCGGGCGCCAGGCCGGAACCGGCGGCGAGGTGCCCCAGATGGGCGTGACCCTGCTGGTCTTCACCCCGCTGCCATATGTGGATGCTTCCAGCGCGTGGGCGCTGCGCCGTAAACGGCAGCGCATCGTGGTTGGGGCCAGCGGCATGCTGGTGGAGCTGGCGGTGGCCGCTCTTGCCGCCATGCTCTGGATTCACACCGCCGAGGGGACCACGCTGCATGCGGTGGCCTACAACGTCATGTTCATCGCCGGCGTTTCCTCTCTCGTTTTCAATGGAAACCCTTTGCTGCGCTACGATGCGTATTACATCCTGCTGGACCTCCTTGAAATTCCCAACCTCGAGTCCCGTTCGCGCTTGTACGTCTATTACCTGGTGAAGCGCTACCTCTGGGGCGTCCGCCAGGCGCACGATCCGAGCCACACCCGGGGAGAGAAGGGGTGGCTGGCCTTCTATGCGCTGGCTTCCACCATCTGTCGCGTGATCGTGTTTGCCGGAATCATCCTGTTTCTCGGGCAAACCTTTTTTTCAATCGGTGTGTCGGCGGCCGCCGTCATGCTGACCGGCTGGGTCCTGGTTCCCCTGGTCAACTTGATCCGCTATCTGGGCACCAGCCCTGAACTCAACCGGCAGAGAGGGCGCGCGGTGCTGGTTTCCGCAGCGGCTGCGCTGGCGCTGATCGTTGCCGTCGGGCTGGTGCGGGCGCCGGACCGCTGTCGCATTGAAGGAGTGGTCGAACCCAGCGAATACAGCGTTATCCACATGCATACGGCCGGCTTTGTGCGCAGCTTTCTCCATTCCGGATCGCAGACCGGCCCGGATGGCCCGCCGCTGATCGAGGCCTCAAATCCGGAGCTGGAGACGCAGCGCGTCAGGCTGCTGGCCGACTTGCGCCAGCTTCAGGTCAACCGGCAGTCTGCGCAGACCCGGGAAGCGGCGCAGGTCCAGATCATGGACGAAAAGATGGCCGCGCTGCAGGAGCAGATCGAGCGCATCGATCAGGAACTGGAAGGACTGGCGCTCAGATCGCCGCTGGCCGGGACCTGGGTGGCGCCCGATATTGATCGGATCACAGGCATGTACCTGCCCCGCGGCCGGCGCATCGGTGTGGTGGCCGATCTGGACGATCTGCGCATCCGCGCCGTGGCCGGCCAGGACGTCGCCGGACGGCTGATCAAGGAAGCCACGTCGTCGGTCGACCTGCGGGTCAAAGACCAGCCGGATATCGAACTGGCGGGGCAGATCGAGAGGATCATACCGGCAGGGCAGGAACACCTGCCGTCGGCCGCCCTGGGGTATTCCGCCGGAGGTTCGACCCAGGTGGTTCTGGAAGATCCCAGCGGCCGCCGGACGGCCGAACCTTTTTTCGAAATCCTGGTGGTTCCCGCGCTGCGGGAACCGGGCAAGGTGCGACCGGGCCAGACCATGGTCTTGAGGTTTGAAACATTGCCGAAGCCTCTGCTCGTGCAGGCTTGGCGCACCCTCTTGCAGCTTTTCCAACAGAGGTTCCAGGTCTGACGTGGAGATGATGACGAGCACCACCTGGCGCATGCTGGCGCAGAGGCCGAAGCCCACGGAGCCGCCGCTCGGCCTGGATGCACTGTGGCACAGGGCCGCTGGGGTTGCCCGCCGTCTGGTCTGCCATCAGAGCCGTTTGCTGGCTCAAGCGCAATTGATCGCGTCCATGGAAACGCGGTTGCGACACCTCGCCGACCGCCGGCTGCGTGAGACGATCTCTCAGCTGCATGAGCGCTTTCAGCTCGGCCGCGACACCGTCGAAGACCGCAACTTGGCCATGGCCGCGGTTTGCGAGGCGGCCGGCCGGCAGATCGGGCTGCACCCTTACCCGGTGCAGATCGCCGGTGCGCTGGCGATGGAAGCCGGCGGCCTCGCGGAGATGGCGACCGGCGAGGGCAAGACCCTGGTGGCGGTCATGCCGGCGGTCCTCGCCGGCTGGCGCGGCCGCGGCTGCCATGTCGTGACGGCCAACGACTATCTGGCCCGGCGCGATGCCACGATGATGCAAGCCGTCTACCGGTTCTGCGGACTGGAAGTCGGGTGTATCGAACCGGACATGCCGCCCGCCGCGCGCCAGCAGGCCTACAACGCCCACGTGACCTATTGCACCAACAAGGAAGTCGCGGCCGATTTCCTGCGCGACCAGCTCGCCATGGGGCCTCTGCCGGGATTGCCTGAGGCGCTGCTGGCGAGGATCGCCGGCGGCAGCGATGACCGCATGGGCCGGCTGGTCCAGCGTGGGCTTGATTGCGCCATCGTCGACGAGGCCGATGCGGTATTGATCGATGAAGCCGTCACCCCGCTCATCATCTCGGGGGCCGGGCCGAATCAGGACCAGGTGGATGCATTCGAGCGCGCGGCCCGCCTGGCCAAAGAGCTGAATCCGGCCACCGAGTATCGGGTCGACCGGCGTTGGGGCGAAGTCCATTTAACGCCCGCCGGCCAGCAGCGGCTGGCCGAATTGGCGGAGCCCCTCGGGGGGCTGTGGACCGGCTCCCGGCGCCGGGAAGAGATGGTGTTGCAGGCGTTGGCGGCCCGGGAGCTCTTCATTCGCGACAAGCAGTATGTCATCGCCGACCAGCAGGTGGTGATCGTAGACGAGTTCACCGGCCGGCTGATGCCCGACCGAACCTGGCGCAACGGCCTTCATCAAGCGGTTGAGGCCAAAGAGAAGCTCGAGATCCATCCGCCCAAGGAAACCTTCGCGCGGATCAGCTTTCAGCGCTTTTTCAGACTCTACCGGAAACTGTCCGCCATGACGGGCACGGGCGCCGAGGCCCAGGCGGAACTGTGGCAGATATACCGCCTGCCCGTGATTCCTATTCCTACCCATTCTGCGTGTAGACGAACGGTCCTGGCGGAGCGGGTTTTCAGCAGTGCGTCGGCGAAATGGGAGGCGATCGTCGCCGAGATCCGCCGCATGCCACGCGACCGGACGGCCGGTGCTGGTCGGAACCCGCAGCGTGGGGGCCAGCGAGTATCTGAGCGGCCTGTTGACGGCCCAAGGCCTGGATCATCAGGTGCTGAATGCCGTCCGCCAGGAGTCCGAGGCGCAGATCATTGCCGGCGCCGGGCAGAAAGGACGGATCACCGTGGCAACGAACATGGCCGGCAGAGGAACTGATATCCGACTGGGCGCGGGTGTCGCCGAATTAGGCGGCCTGCATGTCCTTGCGACCGAACGGCATGAGGCGCGCCGGATCGACCGGCAGTTGTTTGGCAGATGCGCGCGCCAGGGGGATCCCGGCAGCGCCCAGGCCTTCACCAGCTTGGATGACGAACTGATGCAAAAACATGGTCAACACTTCGGCGTTGCGCTGGCGCGATCCTGCCGCACGCGCGACGGGGAAATTTCCTCGGCCGCTTCACGACGGCGGGTCGACCGGGCGCAACAGCGGGCCGAGCGGGCCGCCCGCCGTCAACGCAGAGAGTTGCTGCGCGCCGACCACTGGATCGATGAACAATTGGGGTTTACGGGGAAATCATATTGAAACGGCGACATTAAAACTGGAGTCCATCTGTCAAAAACGTTAATGTCAAAAGAATGCGGGTGAATATGAAAACGCTTTATTTCGCACTCCTTTCGAGCTGTGTTTTCTTGAGCATCCTTCTCCCGGCGAGCGGTCAGGCCGACGAATCCCCCCATGATCTATTAACCCCACGGTCGGGTCATCGTGACGATTCTCTCACCAACCCGGGGCAGGGCCAAAGCGCGGCTCCCGACCGGTCGGCGACGCCGACGGCTCGTTTGTCCCTGCTCGATGCCATCCGCTATAGTCTTGAAGGCAATCAGGACATCCAGGTCGTTTCATACTCCCCCAAGCAGGCGCGGGAGGATGTTGCCAACGCGGAATCGGTTTACGATCCGTCGGTGTTTGCCGACGGCTCCTACCGCCGCCAGCCCAACCTGCAATCCAGCGTGGAAGACATTGTGATGGAGGATACGGGGGTTATCCAAACAGGCCTCCGCAAGCCGCTGTCGACCGGAGGCAGTTTGTCCACCTACCTGGAAACGCGATATGAAAACCTGGTCGACGCCGAGTTCTCAAGAACCTATCGCAACATATTCGCCCCCACCATCGAGCTCCGGCAGCCGCTGCTGAAGAATTTGGGAAGCAAAAAGGAAAAGACCGCGATCGAGATTGCCAATCTTCAGGCCAGCATCTCGGAGGAAGAGTTTCGTCAGAAAGTGATTGAAATCACGACCAAGGTTTCGCGGGTCTACTGGCAACTCTACCTGTACGGCGCGCTGGTGAAGATCGACCAGGAGAATCTCGATATGGCCGAGGAGGTTTACCGTCGTGAAACCGTGCGTCTATCCCAAGGCCTATCCAAACCACTGGACGTCCAACGCGCCCGCAGCAACGCGCAAGCCCGGCGCAGTTCGTTGTTGCAGTCCAAGCAGCGCCGGCAGGTCGTCATGGACCAGTTAAAGCTCCTGCTGAACAGCTCGAACCTGACGATCGATTCCAAGACCGACGTTATTCCCGTTGACGCACCCCAATTGGAACCCATCAAAGTGGATGAAATCCAGATCATCGAGACTGCACTGGCGGGACGGCCGGAAGTCAAGAAAGCTTCGCAGGAGTTGGAGATTCGGAAGGCCGAGGAAGAACTGTCGGCGCACCAGCGTTTTCCGAATCTGGATGTCTTTGGGCGCTACAGCTTGAGCGGTTACGGCAGGGATTTCTCAGGCGCCGTAGACAGCACGGATTTGAACCAGGACGATGCCTGGGCGGTCGGCGTGAGCTTCGAGATGCCCATCGGAAACCACTCCGCGGAGGCGGTCCATCGGAAGAAGCGGCTCGGGCGCAAACAGGCGAGCGCTCAGGCGGAGCGCGAACGGGATCAGATCAAACTGGATGTCAAGCAGGTGGTCCTGGCGATTTCGTATGCCAATGGCGAGATCGATTCCACCCGGCTGGCCATGGAGGCGGCGGAAAAGGTGGTTGCCGGCGAATTCGCTCGATTCGATATCGGCCAAACGACCAATGAAGAACTCCTGCGTGCACAGGATCTGCTGGCCGGCACGAGCCGCAACTTCATGCGCGCGGTGGTCGACTACAATGTCGCCCTGGCCGAACTCGCACGGGCTCAGGGGACCTACCCCCATGGGGTCTCGATACCAACGAAGTGACGGGTACGAACGGGTCAAAGCAGCCGAACACCAGAAGTACGTGCCAAGGAGCTAAGGGATTTCGAGCGTGTATTCCTGATGGGGAAGTGTTTTGTCTGTTGACAACCCCCTTAATGGGTGACCCCGTTGGTTTGACAAACGGACATTAATATGCCTATCGTATGCATAACAATGTTGTTCATAGTGAGTATGATATATGAGACGCACAACTGTGTTTATCGATGAGGACCTCTTGGAGGAGGCGATTAGGTTGACAGGCGCCAAGACCCGGCGGCAGGTCATCACCGCCGGCCTGCGGGAGCTGGTACGCATGCATCACCGCAAAGCCTTCGCCCGGGAATTGGGAACATTCGACCTCGACCTGACCATCGAAGCACTTAAAGAGCTGCGGAATGCCGACTGATCTCTTTCTGGTGGACACATCCGTCTGGATCATGGCGCTTCGCAAAGACTTCCAGCCGGCTGCAAAGGATCGAATGGAATACCTTTTGATTGAAAACAGAGTTGCGATTTGCGACATCATTAGGCTCGAGATACTGGGAGGAGCAAGCACCGAAAAAGAATTCCACATGCTGAAATCGAGACTGGATTCTCTCCACCATTTGGAAACAACGTGGAATGATGCCTGCGAGCTTGCCTTCACACTTAGACGTAAAGGGGTCGTCGTTCCTTACACCGATATTCTGATAGCCTCCTCTGCCCTATATGCCGGCGCAACTCTGCTTCATTTTGATCGCCACTTTGACCTGATTGCGGGCATTACGGATCTTATCGTCGAAAGCTTTCCGGCTCCGCCGAAGTAGACTGGGCATTTTACGGAATAATGTAACCTATCCTTGCTTTTCTCTTTCTCGCTCAAAAACCCAGCCGTTGCAAATTAGCACGGACCCCAACAGCATAATTCAAGCTCTGACCGTACGCAGTAACAACCGTTTATCTGGCGGGTTAAAGTCCCGTCCCAGGAATTGTCCGTGCGCCTGGGTAGCACGCGGGGGCGGCGTCTGAGCAATCAGGGGTCGTAAGTTCCCACACGGCGAAGTTGCAGGCCGCAACGCAAGTGAACCTACAGGTAGCCTCGTAACTTGAACTGGCGAAGCCGACCCTCTGGTCAAATGGGGAAGGCCGGTGGACACGCGCTGAGAGAACGGAAGCAGCGGGTGTTTTCTCCCGGGGTAGCAGGGGTGGCATGCAGCGGAAGATAACCGGTCCAGTGCTGGAGACCCGGTGCAGTGATGACTGAGGAAAATCAACTGCTGCGTATAAGGCAACGAAATCGCAACAGGCTGCATCGGGAGTCGGAGGGGTCAATAGTACCGTTTGAGGGCCTGGGACAACATAACCCGGCCCGAGGGAAGGGACCCTGCTTTGTTCGTGCAACTGAAGGGTGGAGGATGAGGGGATTGCAGCGATGCTAACAACCCCGGAAAGCATCAGGACACTGCAGAGGAAGCTGTACCGCAAGGCCAAGCAGGAACCGGCCTATCGCTTCTACGCGCTCTATGACAAGGTGTATCGGGCCGACATCCTCAGTCACGCCTATCGCCTGGTTCGGGCCAACAAGGGAAGCGCCGGCATTGACGGCGTCACGTTCGAGGCCATAGAGAACGCAGAGGGGGAAACCGCTTTTATGGCGGAACTGCAAGAGGCACTGAAGAGCAAGAGCTATGCACCCAGCCTGGTCAAGCGGGTGATGATTCCCAAGGCCGACGGCAGCAAGCGGCCTTTGGGAATTCCCACCATTCGGGACCGGGTGGCGCAGATGGCCGTCAAGCTGGTCATTGAGCCGATCTTTGAAGCGGATTTCTGCGATGGCTCATACGGATTCAGGCCGAAGAAGTCAGCTCACGACGCCGCCAATGATATCGGCTATGCCCTCAACTGCGGGTATACGAATGTCATTGACGCCGATGTATCCAAGTACTTCGACAGCATCCCGCACGCCAAGCTCCTGGCCGTGGTGGCCGAGCGCATTGCGGACGGCGCCATACTGCACATCCTGCGGATGTGGCTCAAAGCGCCGGTAGTGGGGGAGGATGAAGACGGTACGCGGCGCAACATCGGCGGAGGCAAAGCAAACAGCCTGGGTACCCCGCAAGGAGGAGTCATCTCCCCGCTGCTGGCCAACCTGTATTTGCACCTGTTGGACCGACTGTGGAAGCGACAACACCTTCAGCGGCGGCTTGAAGCCCGACTGGTGCGATACGCCGATGATTGTGCGCCACGACGGCGCGGAGAGGAGGCGGTGATGTAGCAGCCGAATCGAAGCAGCCTTGCTGTGCGAGAGATGAGGGTAGGCCCCTTGGGACCGGCCGGCAGGGGCAGGTTCCAAACCACCGGCTGCTGCTGCGGCCCAATGGCTGTGGTGGTGAGCGAGTCGGAAAAGGTGGAGCAAGACTCCATCAGGTGTGATCCGGGAAGGCGAACGCGAGTGAACCGCCGATGACGTGTCGAAAGCGTAGGGATGCCGTCGAAACCAGGGTCCAGTCGTTGCCCTGGGATAAAGCCTGGGGGACGCCTGTCTTCTGCCCAGGCGGCGGCCGGCATGAAGGCGGCGCGAGCCCGGTCCAGGCTCTCGTACGGAACGTGGGAACCTGCCGCTCCGATGCCAAGGGAGAACCCGCAAGTGGAAGACCCACGAGGGGGAGAGTACCGATGCGGAGCGGAGGGGCGGACCGATGCGCAGTAGCGCTGATCCCCGGTAATGTGGGGGGAGCGAAGGCGTCGGGCTGTCCGGCCGAGGACGAAGGCCAACTCGGAAGAGGAGGAGCCGGTGTCTGAAGCAAAGCCGTTCGAAGTACCCAAGCGTTTGGTTTGGGGGGCGTACAAGCGGGTCAAGGCGAACCACGGTGCCGCGGGTGTGGATGGGCAGTCCCTGGCCGACTTCGAGAAGGACCTGGAGGGCAACCTCTACAAGGTCTGGAACCGGATGTCGTCGGGGTCCTACCTTCCGCCCCCGGTCCGGCTCGTCGAGATCCCAAAAGCTGGAGGAGGCATGCGCCCGCTGGGGATACCCACCGTGGGTGACCGTATCGCGCAGACCGTGGTCAAGATGGTGCTCGAGCCCCTCGTGGAGCGGCATTTTCACGAGGACTCGTACGGGTACCGTCCGGGCAAGTCGGCGCACGATGCGGTCGGTGCCGCAAGGAAGCGGTGCTGGCGTGCCGACTGGGTCATCGACCTGGACATCAGAGGTTTCTTTGATACCCTGGACCATGGCCTCGTCCTCAAGGCCGTCGAACACCACACGGACAACCCGTGGGTCCGGCTCTACATTGCCCGGTGGCTGCGCGCCCCCGTGGAGATGTCGGACGGGACGCGGGTCGAGCGGACCCGGGGCACCCCGCAAGGGGGAGTCATCAGTCCGCTCCTGGCCAACCTCTTCATGCACTACGCGTTTGACGCCTGGATGGCGCGGAGCCTTCCGTCCGTTCGGTTCGAGCGCTACGCGGACGATGCGGTTGTCCACTGCGTGAGTGAGGCCCAGGCCCGGTACGTGCTGGAGGCGATCCGCAAGCGGCTTGCCGACTGCGGGCTCGAGCTTCACCCCGTCAAGACGAAGGTCGTGTACTGCAAAGACGACGACCGTCGGGGAGACCACGAGCACGTCTCGTTCGAGTTCCTCGGCTACACCTTTCAGCCACGGCGTGCTTGCAACCGCCACGGGAAGTTTTTTGTGAGCTTCCTGCCGGCGGTGAGCAACAAGGCCGCCAAGGCGGTACGCCAGACCATCCGCAAGTGGCGGATGGCGTCGACCAGGAACAACCAGAGCCTGGAAGACCTCGCGCAGCACGTGAACCCGGTGGTGCGGGGCTGGACGAACTACTACGGGCGGTTCTACCGCTCGAAGTGGAAGCAGGTCTTGCGTCATCTGGACCGAGCCCTCGTGGCCTGGGTGTGCCGGAAGTTCCGTCGCTTCCATCGTCGCGAGCGGGCGGCGGCTCGCTGGTTGGGTCGCATCGCCCGGCGAGACCCGAACCTATTTGCCCATTGGCAGATTGGAGTGCTCCCAGCGGCTGGGGCAGGAAGAGCCGGATGAGGCGAGAGTCTCATGTCCGGTTCCGTGAGGGCTTGGGGGGGAGGTTCCCCCGGGCTACTCGACTCGTCGTATTATGCCGGAAAGGGACCGAGCAGCCGGTGGCGGTGATCCGCCGGGTATTGGCGCGATTGGGACTGCGTCTTAATGAGCAGAAGACTCGGGTGGTGAATGCGAAACGGGAGGGTTTTGACTTTCTTGGATTTGAGTTCCGGATGAGAGAAAGTTGGCGCACGGGTAAAACATACCCGCACGTTAAACCGTCGAAGAAATCGTTACAGAAGATCAAAAGCGATGTGACCATATTGACCCACCGGCGGTTGAGCGTTCTGCCGCTGCCCGTGGTGATGAAAAAGGTCAACGAAGCCCTGAAGGGCTGGGTGGGCTATTTTCATTACCGCAACTGCAGCCGAAGCCTGGAGCAGGTGAAAGGGCACGCCGAACAACGGGTGCGCACCCATTTGTGCAAGCGCTACAAGGTAAGAAGCAGATGGGAGGGATACAACAGGTTCCCGAACAAGCTCCTATATGAGAAATACGGGCTCTTCAAGGTGCCGACGACAGCAGGCTGGACGAGGGCGCATGCCTTGCGGTAAAGAACATCGGAAAGCCGTGTGCGGGAAAACCGCTTGCACGGATGTGTGTCCAGCGAAGGCTGGCGTGTTCAGCAGGTGAAAGCCCTGCCGGGGTAGAAGCCAGAAGCCCCGTAGCTTGGGTAGCAGAGTGGCGGGAAACCAAGACTCTGAAGCCTATCGACAAGGCCATCATAAGGATGGCTGCGAGTCAGCGGGCCGTAACGCAAGTGAACGCACAGGTGGCCCCGAAAGTGCGAAGTCCTGGAGGCTGAGCCCTCAACCGTGGGGTGAAGGCAGCATGGGGCACCGCAGACTGGCTGAAGCGGTGAACCACTCCGGCGGGGTGATAGCGACGGCACGTTGGCAAGGACATGCCGAGCAACTGGAGAAGCCCTCCTCGTCCCGGGGAGAAATCCCTGGAGCAAGGTAGATCCTATAACCGGCAAACCCGGGAAGTGGGTCGAAGGCGAGAGGGTGGCGGATGGGTGTGTAGTAGCGCTGAAGCGGGGTAATGCCCGTGGAGCCAAGGCACCCTGCTGTAGACAATCCTCCGACGACATGGAAGGCAAGGGTGAGATGATAAAGGCGCCCATCTATTTGCAGGACCTGAGAAGGAGGATGTACGTCAAGGCGAAGGCTGATAAGACTTGGCGGTTTTGGGGATTGTACGTTCATGTCTGCAAGAAGGAAACACTTCAGGCAGCCTATGCGATGGCCAAGCATAATAACGGGGCGCCGGGAATCGATGGTGTCACGTTTGAGGCCATTGAAGAAAGAGGAGCTGAAGCCTTTTTGCAGGAAGTAAGGGACGAACTGATCTCCGGCACGTATCGGCCGACTTGGAACCGAAGAAAGGAAATCCCCAAGGAGTCCGGCAAAGTTCGGGTCCTGGGGATACCCACGATACGGGACCGAGTGGTTCAGGGAGCGCTCAAACTCATCCTTGAACCGATCTTTGAGGCAGACTTCCAAGAGGAGTCGTATGGATACCGTCCCAAACGAACCCCCCACCAGGCGTTAGAGCGGGTGGGCAAGGCGGTGGTGCACAACAAAACCAGGGTCATCGATGTCGATTTGAAATCCTACTTCGACATGGTACGGCACGATCTTCTGTTGAAGAAAGTGGCGGAACGGATCGATGACGATCGGGTGATGCACCTGCTGAAGCTGATGCTCAAAGCCAGTGGGAAACGGGGCGTTCCGCAAGGCGGGGTGATCTCGCCGCTGCTCAGCAACATCTATCTCAATGAGGTGGATAAAATGCTGGTGCGGGCCAAAGAGGTGACCCGCCAAGGGAGCTACACGTATATCGAGTACGCCCGATTTGCGGATGACGTGGTGATCCTGATTGACGGATACCGGAAATGGGATTGGCTGGCAAGGGCGGCCTACAAACGGCTTCTTGAGGAACTGACGAAACTCGATGTCCAGCTCAACACCGAGAAGACTCGTATAGTGGACCTGACGCGGGATGAAAGCTTCAGCTTTCTTGGATTTGACCTGTACCGGAGGAAAACCCGACAGGATAAATGGGGAGTGCACATCACGCCGAGAATCAAAGCGCGAAGCGCCCTGCTCAGCAAGCTCAAGGAAGTTTTTAGACGCTTTGTATCCCAGCCTGTAGGGCGGGTGATCGAACTGATAAATCCGATTCTACGGGGTTGGGTCAACTATTTTCGGGTTGGGCATTCCAGTCGGTGTTTTGCCTATGTGAAGGACTGGGTTGAGAAGAAGATACGGCGGCATCTGATGCGAGCGCGAAAACGCAAGGGCTTCGGCTGGAACAGGTGGAGTAGGGGTTGGATATACCAAGGCCTTGGTTTGTATTCGGATTACGGGGTAAGGTACTTCCGGTCGTGAAAGCGCTGCCAGCTTGATAGGTCCCATAACCCTTGGGGTGAAGTCTACAGGAAAGCGTAGTGCGGGAAATCCGCACGCTACGTTTGACGTGGCGGGGGCTGGAAACGGGCCGTAAAGGGAACCGCGCCAGTCCTCGACCCTACTGATGAGGGAGGGCTGAGCCTCTGTCGACTCTGCTTTTCAAAGTAGTCGCGTGCGACGAAATGTCAGGAGAGTGCGGCTTTTGATCTGCCCTCTACTCTACCCATGATTTGATTTTCCCGAAATTGTATTGACTGGCAGCGCCCCCTCTCCCAAAGAGAAGGCGAGAGGGAAGGGCGAGGGGGGTATCCGCCTATTTCATGTTCTGGTTCCAGCTGACCTTGCCGGTCTTGGTGTTCTTGAGCGGAAGATTCGGTTGCTGAATTTCCAGGATCGCACCCGTGCCGGTCGCGAGGAAGGCCCGCCGTGCTAAAGTTTCAAGGGAAAGAGGCGATTCTTAATTAAGGCGTTGTAGATTGAACCAGAGGGAGGAAACGGGGAAATGAATAGAGCGGTGCATTTTTTTATGGCGGGGGCTCTCGTTCTGCTGTTCGCCTTCACCGCCTTGGCAGGTGGAGCGATCTCAATTCAGTGGGGAGACAGTTCGAAGCCGCGCAATGACGGCGGCGGTGGCTATTACCAGAAGAAAGGCGGTCCGCCGCCCCATGCGCCAGCGCATGGGTACCGTGCCAAGCACCAGTACCGGTATTACCCCCACTGCAATGTGTATCACGACGCCAGCAGAGGGGTTTATTTTTACCTGCAGGGTGACGGCTGGGCCGTCGGCGCGTCCCTGCCCGTGGACCTGCAGTCCAATCTGGGCGCTTGCGTGAGCCTGGACATGGACACCGACAAGCCCTACGAGCACCATGCCGAACATCTCAAACAGTACCCCAAGGAAAAATACAAGCCGGGCAAAGTTGCCAAGAACTGAAAGGGTGCTGTCAGCCCAGAGAAGGCAGATTTTACCTGAAATATCATGTCTACCCCTGTAATAGACGGCATAATCGATGGGTCCATAACCATCCACTCGCCGGAGGTTTTCAATTCGATTATAGAGCATTGTCCGGACAATCCGGATTTGCTGTGCATGTATGCAGACTTATTGAAGAAAAATAACATAAGGGCATCGGCGATCCAGCTTTACGAAAAAGCGGCTAAGATTTGTACAGATTCAGGCAAGCCGATTCAGGCCATTATTTCAAAAGCGCATCAATGGCGCTTATCCCGGCCTGATAAGCAAGAAGTTGACAGCTTCTTTTGGAATATTGAAAACACCAATCCTAACCAGCACCCTTTCAATAATTTTTTTAACAACCTATTTCAGGCTGAAAAATTACATTTAACGCTGAATTTTGAGCATATTGTTTTTCCTGCAAAGACAGTTATTAAAAAGCCGGGGAAAACCGAAGATGCGCTTTTTTTTGTTATTTCCGGAGAACTCAAGGAATCTTATTATCAATTGCTTGATCACAGGGAAAAATACCAGAAACACCCTGTACGGATACTCAAAGAAAACGATTATTTCGGAACGGTTTACCCGTATTCGCAAGAAATAAAATCACAGTCCCTTGTTGAATCGATTACCAGAGTGCAATTGGCAAAACTGTCAAAGACAAATATTATAAAACTTTGTCAAAAATACCCCCGAATTGAACAAGGACTCATCGGTCTTTGCAGCATTAGATCATCAAAAGGCATTCCTAATTTCAAAATTAAAATTCGCAAGAGCAATAGATATCCAATTAAAGTAAGTATGAAAGTGGATATCTTGAGCGGCGAAAATTCCGCGGAAGAATTGACATTTCTAGGTTATTCGAAGGATCTTTCGGTGACAGGAGTCGGGTTTATTTTAAATGAGTGTTCAAAAGAACTGAGAGAAAAGCTTGCCGGCATATTGGAAAGAAACGAAAAAAGAAGAATCAACGCGGTTTTTTACGGCGACAATTTGTCGATATCCATATCTGGCGAACTTGTGCGCTTACAGGAAATAGTCGAGGATGGGCGCAGAACCATTGTGCTGGGTATTCAATTTGAAAAAATGCCGCCCAATCTGCAAGGTCTGCTGTTTTCGGCGGCGAAGGTATTTAGCGGTTAAAAATAGCTGGAACCGTCCCAGCAGTGCGTGCACACCTTCTCCCCGGGCAGCCCGATGGCAACCACGAGATCCTCCAGCCGCTGGTATTTCAAGGTAGTCAGTTTCAGCCGTCGCCGAATGCCGTCGATCATGGCCAGATTTTGCGCGGTGCCGGCGCGGGCATAGGCGGAGAGGTCCGCCGGCTCGCCGCCTTCGAGATCATGGATGGCCCGGCGGCCGGCCAGATCCAGGGTCGAGCGCGAGGCGGAGAAATTGATGAACTCGCACGGGTAGATCAGCACGGGGCAAGCCGGCCGCATGTGCACCTCGCGGGCCCCGTAGTCGTAAAGAACCTGGATGGTGTCCTGGAGTTGGGTGCCGCGGACGATGGAGTCCTCGCAGAACAGCAGCCGCTGGCCCGCGATCAGCTTGCGGATCGGAATGAGCTTCATGCGCGCGACCAGGTCGCGCATCTGCTGGTTCTGGGGCATGAAGCTGCGCGGCCAGGTGGGGGTGTACTTCACGAACGGGCGGCGGTAGGGAATCTGACGCGCGGCGGCGTAGCCGAGAGCGTGGCCGATGCCGGAGTCCGGGATGCCGGCCACGTGGTCGATTTGGGCGTCATCGCCGGCCGCGAGCGCGGCCCCGCAGCGGTTGCGGGTGTCTTCCACGTTGATGCCTTCGTACTCCGAGGCCGGATACCCATAGTACACCCAGAGAAAGGCGCAGATCTGCATGCGCGCAGCCGGCCGGCACCCGCGTTTCATAGCCCTCGGCGGTCATAAAGACGATCTCACCGGGTCCGAGGAACTTTTCGGTGTCGAATCCGAGGTTGGGAAAGGCGCAGGTTTCCGAGCTGACCGCCAGGGCGCCGTTGCGGCGGCCGATGGCCAGCGGCGTACGGCCCAGCCGGTCGCGGCGCCGCGTAGATCCCTTTTTCGGTCAGCACCAGCAGCGAGCAGGACCCCTGAATCGCCTCCTGCGCGACGCGAATGCCGGCCTCGAATTTCTCCTGCTCGCAGATCAGGGTCGCCATGACCTCGGTGGGATTGATGGCGCCGCCGGCGGTGTCGGAAAAATAGCGGCGCCGGTCGAAGGCCCGCTGCACGAGGGCGTCGATGTTGTTGATCTTGCCCACGGTGACGATTCCGAAGGTGCCGAGGTGTGAGGCCATGAAGATCGGCTGCGGGTCGGTGTCGCTGATGACGCCGATGCCGTTGCCTCCGTGGAAGCCCGCCAGTTCGGGCTCGAACTTGGTGCGGAAGTAGCTGTTTTCGATACTATGGATGGAACGCTCGATGCCCTTGGAATTGCGCACCGCCATACCGCCGTAGCGCGTGCCGAGGTGCGAGTGGTAATCCGTGCCGTAGAACAGGTCGGAGACGCAGTCCTCCTTCGATACGATGCCGAACAAGCCGCCCATTGGAGTACCCTCGCTGTTGCTATGGTCGTGATAGGTTTGGCGAAATTATCGTTCTTCGTAAACGGTACGTGTCGCAGAAAATTCGAAACACAAAATTCGAAATCCGAAACAAATCCGAATGTCCGAAACACAAACAAAACCCGCTCCGACCGCAGCCCATCCGGTTTCGGTCATTGTTTTTTTTGAAAATTCGAATTTGTTTCGAATTTCGTGCTTCGGATTTCGAATTTATTCCTTCCGGGTGCCGTGCACCCTGCGCCCTGCACCTTTCTTTACCTTATCTCCGCATGATAGTGCTGCAGCGAGCGGACCTTGGGCGCCTCCTCGCGGCGCGCGGCGATGCCCTTGGCGGCGGCGATGGCCGCCGCCGTCGTGGTGATGTAAGGAACTTTATGCTTGACGGCCGCCCGGCGGATGTCCGAGCTGTCGGCAGATCCCTTGCGGCCGCTGGGCGTGTTGACCAGCAGTTGGACTTGGCCGCTCTTGACGGCGTCGACCAGGTTGGGGCGCACCACGCCGAGCTTGGAGACCGATACGGCGTCGATGCCTTTCTCTTTCAGGAAGCGGTGGGTGCCCTCCGTGGCCATGATCCGGAAGCCCAGATCGCGAAAACGCCGGGCCGGTTCGATGGCGGCGTTCTTGTCGCGGTCGGCGATGGTGAACAACACCGTTCCTTCCAGCGGCAGCATCGTCTGGGTCGCTTCCTGCGCCTTGTAAAAGGCCCGGCCGAAAGAGTAGGACAGACCTAATACCTCGCCGGTCGAGCGCATCTCGGGGCCGAGGACGGGGTCTACCTCCGGGAACATGTTGAAGGGGAAGACGGATTCTTTGACCCCGTAATGCGGGACCCTTCGATCCCGCAGAGCCAGCTCCGCGATGCCTCGCCCCAGAATGATCTGGGTGGCCAGTTTGGCCATCGACAGGCCGCAGACCTTCGAGACGATCGGCACGGTGCGCGAGGCGCGCGGGTTGGCCTCCAATACATAGACGGTGTTTTCATAAATCGCGTACTGCATGTTCATCAGGCCGACCACTCCCAGCTTGGTCGCGATGCGGCGGGTATATTCGCGAATAATATCGATGTGCTTGGGGGCGAGGCTGATCGGCGGAATGACGCAGGCCGAATCTCCGGAGTGGATGCCGGCGAGCTCGATGTGCTCCATGACGGCCGGCACGAAGGCGTCGCGGCCGTCGGCGATGGCGTCGGCCTCGGCCTCGATGGCGTTGTCCAGGAACTTGTCGATCAGGATGGGCCGCTCCGGAGAGAGCTCCACGGCGGCGTTCACGTAGCGCTCCAGCATCGCGGCGTCGTGAACCACCTCCATCCCGCGTCCGCCGAGCACGTAGGAGGGCCGCACCATGAGCGGGTAGCCGATGCGTGCGGCGATCGCCAGGGCCTCGGCGGCGCTGCCGGCCATGCCCGACTCGGGCATGGGGATGCCGAGGCTTTGCATCATCTTCCGGAAGCGGTCGCGGTCCTCGGCCAGGTCGATGGCGTCCGGCGGGGTGCCCAGGATCCGCACCCCGGCCTCGGCCAGCTCGCGGGCGATGTTGAGCGGGGTCTGGCCGCCGAACTGCACGATCACGCCCTCGGGCCGCTCCTTTTCGTAGATGCTGAGCACATCCTCGACGGTCAGGGGCTCGAAGTAGAGCTTGTCGGAGGTGTCGTAGTCGGTGGAAACCGTCTCCGGGTTGCAGTTGACCATGATGGATTCATAGCCCGCCTCGCGGATGGCCATGGCGGCATGCACGCAGCAGTAATCGAACTCGATGCCCTGGCCGATGCGGTTCGGGCCGCCCCCCAGGACCATGATTTTCTTGCGATCGCTGACGGGAACGCGGTCCGGCGCGTTGTAGGTGGAGTAATAGTAGGCGGCATTCTCCACGCCGCTGACCGGCACCGGTTCCCAGGCCTGCCCCACCCCTATCTGGTTGCGGCGCCGGCGGATCTCGGCTTCCGGCCGCTTCAAGAGCTGCGCCAGGTAGCGGTCGGAGAACCCGTCCTGCTTGGCGCGCTTGAGCAGATCCGCGGGCAGCTCCCGGCCGCGTCCGGCAAGGATGCGCTCCTCCAGTTCCACCAATTCCTTCATTTGCTGGATGAACCAGGGCTTGATGTAGGTCAGCTGGTAAAGCGTCTGGATGTCGGCGCCTTTGCGCAGCGCTTCGTACATGATGAACTGGCGTTCGCTGGTTGGGGCCGCCAGCATGCTCATGAGGGTTTCGAGCGGCAGTTCATGAAAGTTCTTGGCAAAGCCCAGGCCGTAGCGGCCGGTCTCCAGGCTGCGGATGGCCTTCTGCAAGGCTTCTTTGTACGTCTTGCCGATGCTCATCACTTCGCCGACCGCCCGCATCTGGGTGCCCAGGCGGTCTTCGATGCCCTTGAATTTTTCGAACGCCCAGCGCGCGAACTTGACCACCACATAATCCCCGGACGGCGTGTACTTCTCCAGGGTCCCGTCTCTCCAATAGGGGATCTCGTCCATGGTCAAGCCGCCGGCCAGCAGGGCTGAAACCCGGGCAATCGGGAAGCCGGTCGCTTTGGAAGCCAGCGCGGATGAGCGCGATGTGCGCGGGTTGATCTCGATCACCACCACGCGGCCGGTCTGCGGGTCGTGAGCGAACTGGATGTTGGTGCCGCCGATGACCTCGATCGCCTCGACGATGCGGTAGGAGTAATCCTGGAGGCGTTTCTGCAGGTCCGGATCGATGGTGAGCATGGGCGCCGTACAGTAGCTGTCTCCGGTGTGGACGCCCATGGCGTCCACGTTTTCGATGAAGCAGACCGTGATCATCTGATTCTTGGCGTCGCGGACGACTTCCAGCTCCAGCTCCTCCCAGCCCAGCACCGATTCCTCCACCAGGATCTGGTGGATCAGACTGGCGGAAAGCCCGCGGCTGGCGACGACCCGGAGCTCCTCGGCGTTATAGACCAGCCCGCCGCCGGTCCCGCCCATGGTGTAGGCCGGCCGGATCACCACCGGATAGCCCAGCTCGGCCGCCACGCGTTCGGCCTCCGCGAGGGTGGTGACGGCCTGGCTGCGCGGCATGTCGATGCCGAGGCGCGTCATGGTCTCCTTGAAGGCGGTGCGGTCCTCGCCGCGCTGGATGGCGTCCACGTTGACGCCGATCACCTGGACGCCGTAGCGGTCGAGCACGCCGGTGCGGTGCAGCTCCGAGGAGAGGTTTAGGCCGGTCTGCCCGCCGAGGTTGGGCAGGATGGCGTCGGGCCGTTCGGCGGCGATGATTTCAGTCAAGACCGGCAGGTTGAGCGGCTCGATGTAGGTCGCATCCGCCATGCCGGGGTCGGTCATGATGGTGGCCGGGTTGGAGTTCACGAGCACGATCTCGTAGCCCAGCAGCCGCAGCGCCTTGCAGGCCTGGGTGCCCGAATAGTCGAACTCGCAGGCCTGGCCGATCACGATCGGTCCGGAGCCGATGATCAACACCTTGTGGATGTCCTCGCGTCTGGGCATGGCGCCTCCCTCTGGGTGGTATCGTCTGTGTGGCGGCCGGAGATTCATAAGCCGCACTGAAGAGCTCTTGCTAAATTAAGTTGCACTCAAAATCAAGGATGAAAATTCAATGGCGGGGCCCTGATTTTTACAACCCTTTTCCCGAAAAGGATTTTCCGCGCGAAGACGGCCTGATTTCACCTGCGGTGGGCTGTTAAGGAAAGGGAGCTTTAGGGACGAGCTTTAGGGACGTTCATTAGATTATAAGTTTCCGATCTCATACTTTTTCTGGATCGCTACTTGACGCCCCCGGGCAACCGAAAGACTTATCGCCGCCTGGGAAAGCCTCAGTTTCTTGCTCAGCCATACCTGGCTGACTCCCAATTCAGCTGTCGCCCAATAGCACAGAAGACTGCGCGCTTGAACAATTTTATGTTGCTTTCCAGCAGCCAATACCTCGGCAGGGTCTATGCCCGTAATTTCCGCTACTCTCGCGGCAATTCTGTCTATGTTAACCCCCTTCACAAGCAGACGGTATTTCCGTTCGAATGCCTCCTTGGCCTGCAAGAGTACCTTCTCCACGAATTCGCCATCCCCCAGAATTCGTTCATCCCCCTTCTGTAATGCCTCGGCCTTCCGCAGGGCTTTTACAGCCGACCACCCCCCTATACTGCGAATCAGACCCCCACCGGTGAGCTCTCGTCTCCTGCCGGCGGCTATCCCCTTTTGTACAAATTCTCGGTAGCATCGTCGCGCAACAGACTTCCTGCTGCCGAATAATTTCAAAACACACTTCGTGTTCTGCCACTCTGCGACAATAGTCCCAAAAAGCACGCCATGCCCGCTATACCGGTTTTTATCCAGCGCTTTCATATCCGCAACCAGCTTGGCCCGAAGCGGGTTCAAATGGATATATCGCATAGCTCCAATAAGTATGAATCCTCCTGACACAGGATGGACTTGTATCGATTTTGAAACAGATGCCCGTTACGCCGGTGCCTGCGGTTGTAGTGCATGGCATAGCCGGTTAGAAGGCGTTTCATCACCTGTGCGATCGGGGTGGCGCCGGTTTTCAGCAGCAAATGGAAATGATTCGGCATCAGAGACCATGCAAAACAGTGAGTCTCGGTGTCGGAAAGGACTTTTCCTAACCGCTCGACGAAAAAATCCCGGTCCGCATCATTATTAAACACTCGACGACGAGCGATTCCTCTGACAATTAAATGATGCAACGCACCGGGGGCGTCTATTCGAGCCTGACGTGGCATCGCATATCTATATCAAATGAGTAGTAACGCTGCAACTAGGAATCTGAAGTACGTCCCCTATTTACCTTCGTCCCCTATTTACCTTGTATATCAAATGAGTAGTAACGCTGCAACTGGTAATCTGAAGTACGTCCCCTATTTACCTTGCGGCGGCCAATTAACGTAAGCCGGCGGATCGGCCATTAATTTTCTCAGCAGAAAACCGTCAAAAAATTCGTGCCAGCTGGAGGACGGAACCTTGCTGAGAGGGGTATCCTCATCGTGTCCATAGGCGTAAATGAAATCGAGCCAGATGGGCAGGCAGGCGGCAAGGTCATCGGCCAATGGCTCTTCAATGCCTTTGGCTGCCAACCAATTGCGGAAGGCGTCTCCGAAGGTGCCTTTGATGGAAGAAAGCAATGCTTCTTTTTCGTCCCATTCGGCCCCTTGAGCAACCAGCGAATCCAACCGCCGCAGATCCTGAAAGAGTTCGACCTCCCGTGCTTCGAATGCCACCGCTTTCTGGTTCAGCCGGAGTCTGGCCTCCTTGATGGGCCGGATCAGGTAGCGCTCCTCTTTTCGAATGAACATGAAAGGGGTCCCGCGGGGTTGGATCTCAGGCGGAAACAGATAGGCATGCCGAGCGGCCATCATTTCCAGAAAGTCCCTGGCCGCAGCCTCATCTAAACCCAAGGAAGCTTTGAGCGATTTGAGAATTCCTGTTTCGATGTCCGCAAGATTCGCGGACTTTTTTCCTTCCGTTCTGGCAAGGCTGTAATTCCAGAAGACCATCGCGGCCTGCATTGCACCTTGCAAGTCGTCTTCGGATTGGGTTTTTTCCATTAGCGGCCGGGCGTATTGCATGATGGCCTGGCTCATCGGAATGGTCCGAAAACCCTCCGGCGATCCCATGTCTGATAGCGCGGGCCTTTCGACAAAATCAATTCGCTGCTGAGCGGAGCTGAGCTTGATCAGCTTGATCTTTCGCTTGATCTGCTTCTTTCGAACGCTGCGCTGCTTTCGGAGGGCGAAGTCCCGTTTTTTGCTCTTGTCTTTCCCCATGCCGGTTTTCCCTCTTTTCCAATCCAGCAACTCAAATCACACGATTTCGCAAACATTTTATTTGGAATTCGATCAGCCATTGAGTCATGCAACATAAGAAGTCCAACGCCCGCCTTCAGCGGCGCCGTAGGCATCCGAGTGCATGCGGTGGTTAGGCGGTTTGCCTCCTACGTTCCAGGCACAAACCCGCGAGGCGGTATATCTCTATTCTCCTCGGAGCCAAAGGTTTCCCCGGTAGACGTCCTAACCCGGAAGTTCCTGAAAACGTGAGGCTAACGGGACGTTCGCTAGATAATAAGTTCCGATCGTATATTTTTCTGGCTCGCTTCCTTACGTCCCCGGGCAACCGCCTCCATTATTGTTTTTTAATTATCTCTTTCAAATCCGCATCAAGAAGGTCCCACAGGTACGGATGGCTTTCAACTAGCCGTGCAATATCACCTAGGTCTTTGAGTTTTTTGCTTTGTCTTCTTTCAGCATCTCGCCACGCCTTTATTTTTCCATGCAATGTATCTTCCAACGAAGCAACACGCATCAGAATTCCATGAACGTCAGCCGGTACAGAATGACCGGGAAAGTCTTTATAGAAATCTTCCGTACTCAGTTGGATACTAACCTTGGAATGGCCGTGAAAATTGATAGACCACTGAAAGCGTTCCGATGTAAAGCCGGCTTCCTCAAGAAGTGTTACCGCCAGTTCGATGGATTCAGCAGCAACTACAAAATCAACATCTTGAGTAACCATGGGTTCAGCCGCCCAATGATTCACCGCAATGCCTCCGATTGCGCACCATCCGAGATCGGCTCTCTCAAGACAATCGACAAGACGCATGACATCGTTTGTGCCGCCTGCAGTCTGCCAGTCAAAAAATTTCTTTGGGGTCATTTTGTGATCCTTGAATAATTATATCTGTGCCAGATCAAATGTTGTTCCAAAAACCTTCCTTTGTCGCCGGGATGACCGGCAATTCGATTACACTATTTGAGAAGGCCCTGACAAGCTTTTTCGGATGGCCTGCAAAGCTGTTTCAGGCACTTTTGCCACCCTCGCCTTTCCCCAACTGTTGAACCACGAACCTGAACATTAACACAATATGCATAGAGAAATCTAAGAGTCGGCGCTTGGCTGCATGCGCTAACTGTGCTAGAAGTTAATCCTTGTTCATCGTCGAAAACACAATCGGTTCGATTCATGGCTCCGCTTCCCATCGACGCTGTTTTGGATAAGCTGAAGCTCGCTTTGAGGTCGGGGCACGGCGCGGTTCTGCTGGCCCCGCCGGGGGCCGGCAAGACCACGCGGGTGCCGGTCGTCCTGCTGGGCGAGCCCTGGCTGAAAGGCCGCAAGGTCGTGATGCTCGAGCCGCGGCGCCTGGCGGCCCGGGCGGCGGCCCGGCGCATGGCCGATTTGCTGGGCGAGCCGGTCGGCGCGACCGTGGGCTACCGCGTGCGCATGGACACGCAGGTCGGTCCGGCGACGCGCATTGAGGTGGTCACCGAAGGGGTCCTGACCCGCCGGTTGCAGAGCGATCCCGGCCTGAGAGGCGTCGGCCTGGTGATCTTCGACGAATTCCACGAGCGGCACCTGGAATCCGATCTCGGGCTGGCGCTGTGCCTCGACCTGCAGGGGGTCTTGAACCCCGAGCTGCGGCTGCTGGTGATGTCCGCGACCCTGGAGCCGGCGCCGGTTGCCGGGCTGCTGGGCGGCGCGCCGGTGATCGCCTGCGAGGGCCGGCAGTTCCCGGTCGAAACCCGCTACCTCGGCCGGCCGCGCGAGCGCGCGCTCGAGGAGGCCGTGGCCGGGGCCGTCCTCCGTGCGGCGCGCAGCGATCCGGGCAGCCTGCTGGTGTTTCTGCCCGGGGCGGCGGAGATCCGCCGCGTGCTGGCGATGCTCGCCTCCGCAGGTCTCGGTGCCGAATGGATGCTGCTGCCGCTCTTCGGCAACCTCTCCAAGGAGGAGCAGGATCAGGCCATCGCGCCCGCGCCGGCCGGCCGCCGCAAGATCGTGCTGGCCACCAACATCGCCGAGACCAGCCTGACCATCGAAGGCGTCCGCGTGGTCGTGGACGGCGGCTTCATGCGGGCGCCGCGCTTCGACGTGCGCAGCGGCATGGCCCGGCTGACGACCCTGCCGGTTTCTAAATCCGCGGCCGACCAGCGCAGCGGCCGGGCCGGCCGCACCGAACCCGGGGTTTGCTATCGCTTGTGGAGCGCCGAGGGCCATGCCGCGCTGGCGGAATGCAACCGCCCCGAGATCCTGCAGACCGATCTGGCCGGCCTGGTGCTGGAGCTCGCCCTCTGGGGCGTCGCGGAGGCCTCGCGTCTCAAATGGCTCGACTCGCCGCCGGAGGCCGCCTGCCGGCAGGCGCGGGCGCTCTTGAAGGACCTTGGCGCGCTGGATGCGCGCGGGCACGCCACGGATCACGGCCGGCACATGGCCGCGTTGCCCCTGCACCCGCGGCTGGCGCACATGGTGTTGGAGGGCCGGCGCCATGGCCTGGGAGCGGACGCCTGCCTGCTCGCCGCCGTCCTGAGCGAGCGCGATTTTGTGAAGTTCCCGGCCGGTGAGTACGATTCCGACCTGGGCTTGCGCTTGGACCTCATGGCCAACCCGGATGCGGACCGGGGGATGAGAGCGGGCCGCTGCTCGGTCGACCGATCCGCGCGGCGCCGCTGCCTGCGGGTTGCGGACGCGCTTCTCGCCCGGCTCGGGCTGATGCCGCCACAGGCGCCCCGGCCGGCCGCCGGCCGCTTGCTGGCCTGGGCCTATCCGGACCGGATCGGCCGGCGCCGGCCGGGGGCCTCCGGCCGCTTTCTGCTGGCGAACGGCCGCGGCGCCTTCTTCCCTGCGCCCGAGCCGCTGGCGGCCGCAGACTACCTCGTCGCCGCCGAGCTCGACGGCGAACGCCGCGAGGCGCGCATTTATCTGGCCGCCGCCTGCGATCTGCCCGCGATCCTGGAGGATTTCAAAACGGTGCTCCGGCACCATGAGAAGATCGAGTGGGACCGGCGCGCGCAGGCCGTGCGCGTCGAAAGATCGCTCACGCTGGGGGCGCTGACCTTGAAATCCACGCCGGCGTCGGGCGCGGATCCTTTGAAAATCAGGGCGGCCATGATCGCGGGCATTCGCGAAACCGGCCTCGATTGTCTGCCCTGGACGAACGTCCTGCGGTGCTGGCAGGAACGGGTGCTCTTCCTCAAGCGGGTCATGACCGAAGAAGAGTGGCCGGATGTCTCAGACCCATCGCTGCTGGCCTCGCTCGAGCGCTGGCTGGCGCCTTACATCGGCGGAATCACCCGGCTGGCCGGTTTGAAGGGGATCGACCTGGCCGATGCCCTCCGCAGCATGCTCTCGTGGCCCCAGCGCCGCCGGCTGGATGAGCTGGCGCCCACCCACCTGGAAGTGCCTTCCGGTGCGCGCCGCCGGCTGGATTATTCCGGCGAGGTCCCCGTGCTGGCCGTCCGCGTCCAGGAGATGTTCGGCTGCACCGACACCCCGCGGGTCGCCGGCGGCCGCCAGCCGGTCCTCGTGCACCTGCTTTCCCCGGCCGGCCGGCCGGTCCAGGTCACCCAGGATCTTGCCGGTTTCTGGGCCGGCAGCTATGATCAGGTGAAAAAGGAGCTGCGCGGACGCTACCCGAGACACCACTGGCCGGACGACCCCCTGCACGCGGCGCCGACCCGCCGCGCCAAAAAGACGCGGGTTCACGGTTGATAGGTTCGCGGTTCACGGTTCGAAAAACAGGGCAGGTTCAGGGGTCAGGATTCGGGGTTCAGCAACCGTGTTTAGAGTCAACGATTAATTTAGCAATGGCGCCATTTCGTCTGGTTACGGACCATCGCGTTTAGAATGATCAAAAGCTTTCGCATACAAGCGACGATGGCTACTTTAAAGAATTTGCCGGCCTCTCGGAGCCGCTGGTAAAATTGCCGAATGACGGGGTTGTACTGAATCGCCGACAACGCGCTCATATAGAGCACGGCACGCACCTGCGCTCGGCCGCCCCAGATCGTGCGCCGTCCTTTGTACCGGCCACTGTCGCGGTTCAGTGGGGCGACGCCGATCAGGCAAGCGATTTTCTTGCGATCCAGTTGGCCCAGTTCCGGCACGCAGCTGATCAGCATGGCCGAGGTCGCTGGCCCGACGCCGGGGGTGCTCTGTAAGATTTGGTCGGTGGTGCGCCAGAGCGGGCCATTTTTGATGTCACGCTTGATCTCGTCGTCAATTTGCTTCAGGCGCTTTTGCAGCCAGCCGATATGCTTCTGGATATCGCGGCGGTTGCGGCGAGTGGCTGCCTGGAGCCGGTTGGTTTCGGCGACGATCATATCAACGATCTGCCGGCGCCGTGTGACCAGGCCGGTGAGCTCCTGGGAGGGGCTGTCCTTCATGGGGCGCAGCTCGGGCCGGACGGCACTGGCAAAGCGGGCGATGACTGCGGCGTCAATGACATCGGTTTTGGCCAGCCGGCCGATGGACTTGGCGAAATTGCGGATCTGACGCGGATTGACGACCACCACTGGAAGCCCCGCAGCGGCCAGGGAACTGACCGTAAGGGTTTCGTAACCGCCGGTGGCCTCGCAAACGATGAGCCGTGGCTCGATGGGCTTGAGCCTCTTAATGAGCTCATCCAGGCCCTCGGGACTGTTCGGCACGCGGAAGGTATCCTGCGTCGGATGGACGCAGACATCCAGCGTGTGCTTGGATACATCAATGCCAACAAAATACTCTGTGCTCATAGATTCCTCCATTTCCCTGCCTTGCGGGATGCGGGCTTTGAAATGCCCAGGCAACCGTTCGGGTTAGTGGAAGAGCCGGTGTGGCGATGCGTGCTAAACCACGGTCTTTGAAAAAACCAAGGGTTCATCGATCTGCCACACCGAAACGTTGAGTCCATACGACTCTAAGCAAAGATGAAGGTAATCTTTAATTCAAGACAAAAAAACAAGGGCAAAAACTTAAGGGCAAAGATACAAGGGTTCAGGAAATACAAAACACGGGCGCCATGAATCACTGAAACCTGAACTCTGAACCCTTGAATCCTGGTAATATCAAAAAACCAAACACGAAACACTCAAACACCCAAACACCCCAATACCCGAAAGGAGTCATCCCATGGACATTCCCGAAAAGACCGTCGACGGTTTTCGTTTCCTCCCTCCGAGCCTTGCGGCCTGGATCCGCCGCTACCACATCCCGCCGGACGCGTTCGCAGGCGATATCCCATGGACCCCCATGGCCGCCCCGTTGAACCGCTCCGTCTTAGCGCTGGTCACCTCGGCCGGGATCAGCCTCAAGTCGGACCCGCCCTTCGACATGGAGCGCGAAAAGCGCGAACCCCTCTGGGGGGACCGATCCTTCCGGCTGATCCCGCGGGGGACCGCCGCCCGGGACGTCAACGCCAACCACCTGCACATCAACACGGGTTACATGCTCGAGGATATCAACGTGATGCTTCCGCTGGCGCGCATGGCGGAATTCGAGCAGGAGGGGACCATCGGCCGGCTGGCGGACACATCCTACTCGTTCTATGGGTTCCAGTGGCAAAACGACGATTTCATAGAACAGGCCATCGCACCGATGGCCGCGCGCATGCGGGCGGAGGGCGTCGGCGCCGTGCTGCTCACGCCGGCCTGACCGTTCTGCTGCCAGTCCGTGGGACTGGCCGCCCGCTACCTCGAGGAGAAGGGCTTTTCGACCTTGGTGCTGACCCCCACGCACGAATTCCACCGCGCCGTCGGCATTCCGCGCTCGGCCGCCATCGAGTTCCCCTATGGTCGGCCGGTCGGGCAGGCGGGGGATCGGGATGGACAGCGGAGGGTGCTGTCGGCCGCGCTTTCCGTTTTGGAAAAAGCCCGGCGGGCGGGCGAGGTGCATCACCTCCCTTTCACCTGGCCGGAGGATCCGAAAGAAACCCACTGGCATCCACCGGAAATGAGCCCGCTGATCAAGTTCTACTTGGATGAGATCAAGGCGGCGCGGAGATAAACGCAGGAACTGTGCGGTGAAGGGCAAGCCGGAAAGTGGGTCAGGGAAATCGTTCTAAGGAAAGGAGGGACCGCCCGTGAGTTCAGCCCCCAAAGTGTACCTGACATCGCCGGTTTTTCGGGAGATCGCCGATCACCCGAAAGTGTCGGTCAAGTACAGATTTCTCATCAACAAGGTCTGGAGCAACCTGAACACCGCCGCGCAGGTGATCGTATCGGAAAGCCGGTTCCCCAGCGATGCGGAGATTCAGCGGGCGGTGTCCCAAAACGAGGTGGACTTTATCGGCTGCCACATCGGCCACCGCATCACCGCGGAGGTCGTTGCGACGCCGAGCATCAAGGCCGTCAGCACGAGCAACGTGGGGTGGAACCACATCCATCTGCATCCGGGGGTGCTGGTCACCAACACCCCCGGGGTTCTCGCCGGCACCACCGCCGACTACACCCTTTCGCTGATACTGGCCAACCTGCGCAACGTCACCGGTCTCAATCAGTACGTCTGGAACGGCCAGTGGCAGCCGGGCGAAAAATGGGACCTCGACCGCCACATCACCAAGAACACCGAAAACCTGACCTACGGCATCCTGGGCCTGGGAGAGATCGGGCGCGAGGTCGTGCGCCGCGTGGCGCCGTGGGGCATCCACATCGCCTACCACGACATCTTCCAGAGCGCCGAGATGGAGGAAATGTATCCGAACCTCAACTATTACGAGGACGTCGAACAGCTCTTCAAGATCGCCGACATCCTCTCGATCCACATCCCGCTGGACGACAGCACGCGACATTTCATCGGGGAGCGCCTGCTGCGGCTGATGCGGCCGCGCACCCTATTGGTGAATACGGCCCAGGGCGCCATCATCGACTTCGAGGCCTTGATCCGGCTGCTCAAGAACAAGGAGATCTCCATCCATCTGGCTTTCGACGTCTACGAGGAGGAACCGATCCCGGCGGGATTGCTGGAGCAGTTCCGCCAGATCAACGCGGAGCGTCCCGATCTGCGCTTCATCTTCACCCCCCACAGCGCCACGGCCGACGCCGACACGCGGGCGCGGATGGCCGCCACGATGATGACCAATCTGAATGCCCTGGTGCGCTCGACGTCCGTACGCGACATCAAGGGACTGAATCTGATTCCGCCGCTGGCCTTCATCAAAAAGGAACCGCGGATGCTGGACGACTACCGGATCTTCCGGTGGTGGCAGGGGAGGTAACCAACCGTTCCCCAGCGGGGGGGGGCTTGCGGGATTCGCGCGTTCGAGTGGAAAAAAGGCCGAGGGGCTCAACCGCTCCGAGCCTCCCGGCCTTTCGTGTTCGAGGTTGTGGCACGTTTTTCTGCCGGCGCGAATCAGGTGGCCGCAGCCGCAACCTTCCGGCGGCGGGCGAGCTGAATGACGAACACGATCGTCATGATGGCCGCACCGACCAGGTCCGTGGCCCAGCCCGGTTTGATCAGCGTGATCGCCGCTACGAACAAGGCGATGCGCTCCCAAACGGTGCAACGAGTCAGCAGCCAGTTCTGCACCGAGGCGGCCAGTGCGATGACCCCTATGGTGCCGGTGATGACGACCATCACGATCTCGAATGCTGTTCCTTCCAACACCATGGCCGGTCCGAGCACGAACATGTAAGGGATCAGGAAACCGGCAATCGCAAACCGCATGCCCTGCCAGCCGACCTCCCAGGTTTTCGCGTTGGCGATGGCGGCGGCCGCAAACGAGGCCAGTGCCACCGGCGGGGTGAGGGCCGAGAGGCACGCAAAATAGAAGATGAACAGGTGGGCGGCAAGCTCCGGGACGTTCATCTGGATCAGGGCCGGCGCCAAAACCGAGGCACAGATGGCGTAGGCGGCGGTGGTGGGCATGCCCATGCCCAGAACCATCGCGATCAGCATGGTGAATATCATGGCGAGGATGAGGTTTCCGCCGGAGTAGTTGAAGATGATCATGGCGAACTTCGTCCCCAGTCCGGTCTGGGTCAGGATTCCCACGATGATGCCGGCTGCGGCGCAGGTGGCGGCGATTTCCATGGACCCCCGCGCGCCTTTGGAAAGAATGTCAAGGATCTTTTTGGGCCCGAGGCGGGTTGCGCTCTGCACCCAGCTCACGACGATCAAAGAAACGATGCCGGCCATGGCGGAGAGGTAGGGGGAATACATCAACACCATCAGGCAGATGAGCAGGACGATGATCGGGATGAGCAGGTAACCCTTATCCAGCATGATTTTGTGGAATATCGGCAGCTCCTCTTTCGTAAGACCTTTCAATCCGATTGAGGCGGAATAGAAGTCGATCATGAAATAGGCGGCGCCGTAATAAAAAAAAGCCGGGATCACGGCCGCCAAGGCAACCTTGGAATAGGGGACCCCCAGGATCTCCGCCATCAGAAAAGCGCCCGCGCCCATGACGGGCGGCACGATCTGGCCGCCGGTGGAGTTCATGGCTTCGATGGCGCCGGCGATCGACCCTCGGAACCCGCTGGCTTTCATCAAGGGGATGTTCAAAACCCCGTCCACCACCACGTTGGCTACCGACGAACCGGAGGCGGTGCCGATCAGGGCGCTGGACACGATGGAAACCTTGGCGGGTCCGCCTCTGGCACGGCCGGCTACGCAACGGGCAAAATCCACGAAGAACCGGCCGGCGCCGGAGGAATCCACGAAAGCGCCGAAAAGGACGAACAGGAAGATGTAGTGCGCCGAAGCCAGGACGGGCAGCCCGAGGATGCCGTCCAGGCTGAAAAGGTAGGTGATCATCCGCTCCCACCCGTACCCTCTGTGGTAAAAGAGGCCGGGCATGTAGTTGCCGAAGTGGCCGTAGAGGACGAAGAGCGCCGCCAGAATGGCGAGCGGCCATCCGGAAGCCCGCCGGGCCATCTCCCACACAGCGATGACGAACATCAGCGAAAAAACGAAGTCCCACGTCTCCGGCACCACACCGACGCGGTAGATCCACTCGTCGAAATTGATGAATATGTAAGCCGCCGGCGCCAATAGGAACAGCATGAAAATGATGTCGACAATCGGAATCCGGTCCATTCGTTTCGTCTTCCAACCGGGCACCAGGGCAAACAACAAAACCCCCGCAAAGACGACGTGCATCGTGCGAAAATACCAGGGGTCGATGGCGCGGATGGTCAGGACCCAGATATGGAAGCAGCTCATGACGAGGCCGATGATGTAAATGGCGATGGACATCACTCCCCCGGGCTTGAATTCACGCCCAGCGGAGATCTCGATGTCCTTGATCTTCATCTCCTCGAGCTTTTTCTCGACTTCCTTGATGTCGACTTCGAGATCCGTGATCTTCTGCTTTTCCTCTGCCATATTCATCCCCCGAGAGTCTGCACGTGATTCATTTTCGCAAAAATGTGCGGATGGCCGTTTTGCCGACGGCGCACCCGCACATGAGCTGGGCATCTATATTCTATAACTCACCTCGCTCGTGAAAGCATTACTTGGCGATCAGCTTGTCCGGAATCGCAATGCCCTTTTCTTTGTAGAATTTCACCGCGCCGGGGTGCAGCGGGACGGGGCTGTAGACAATCGCTTCGGGTTTCACCTCCTGAGCGGATTTGTGGGCGGCGATAAGGATGTCCACATTCGCGAAGGTCGCCTTGAGGACTTCATAGACGAAGTCCTCCGGTGCATCCTTGTGCACGGCCATGAAGTTCCACACGGTGAGGGTGGGGATGTCCTGGTCCGGATTGCTCTTGTACGTGCCTTTGGGCATGGACCCCAAAGCAAGAGAAGGAATTTTTTCATTGATCTTTTTGGCGATGTCCGCCGGTACGCCATAGACGTTCACATCGTGGGTGGTTTCGACCTCGGTGATGGTCACCCAGGGCAATCCCACGGATTGGCCGTTGGCATCCAGCATGCCGTCTTTGAGCTGGGAGTTCAGATCGGAAGAACCGGCATTGACGATCCGTTTAG
>CAVOWH010000023.1:0-132601 GCA_963700055.1 uncultured delta proteobacterium
TTCAGCTTACCGACACCGAAGCGAAAGCCTTCTGGCCGGTCTATAAACAGTATCAAGATGAACTGTTTCTGCTTCGCACACGGACCGTGAAATTGATCAAGGACTATTCGGACGCCTATGAGACCATGAACAACAATACGGCGAAGAAGCTGCTGGAAGAGTATATGACCATAGAGGCCCTGGGACCGAAGCTTCGTCAGGCCTATCTCCCAAAGTTCCGCACAGCTTTGCCCGAGGTAAAGGTAGTACGCTACTATCAGATCGAGAACAAGATCCAGGCCGCATTGATATATGAACTTGCTGCCAATATCCCGCTCGTGAAATTGGACAAGTAGTTGTAAAAAAGGGAGGAACCAATGATGAAATATTTTCGTTTGACGGCCATTCTTTTAGTGTTTGCATTTGCTGCAGTTGCACTCACCACCCCGGATCGCGCTGCGGCAGCGTCCGCCGCAGAAATTGACCGTGATGCCCAGAAAGCACTGGAAAATCTATATGCAAAATCCCCTTCGGCCAAGACAATGAGTGAAAAGGCAGCAGGCATCCTCGTCTTTCCGGGCATTGTGAAGGGCGGCTTCATTGTCGGAGGACAGTACGGGGAAGGCGCTTTGATCCGCGATGGCAAAGCGGTGGGCTTCTACAACACGGTGGCGGCTTCCTACGGGCTGCAGGCCGGGCTTCAGAAGTTCGGGTACGCCCTCTTTTTCATGACCGAAGCCGCGGTAAAATGGCTCGATAAAAGCGATGGTTGGGAAATCGGCGTCGGCCCGAGCATCGTCGTCGTGGACGCTGGTGCGGCCACGTCCTTGACGAGCACCACTGCCCAATCCGATATCTATGCATTTTTCTTTGACCAGAAGGGACTGATGGCCGGGCTCGGCTTGCAGGGTACGAAAATCACCAGGCTCGAAAAATAAAGGTGAGATTATGAAATCTTCATGGCGTGTTGGTTGGGTTCTTTTACTGGCAGTCGTCATCCTGCTCCAGGGATGCGTTACGCCGGTGGGCGTGCGCACGCTGGATTCCAAAGAGGCCAACCGCAGATTGACCGAAACCGTTTTGTCGGACGACCAACTGAGCGCTCCGACGCTTCAGATCCTCAACCGGGCTGGCCTGGAGAAGCAGTTCCAGAGCGAACCGGCCGAGGTGATCACGGTCCTGCACAAGGCTCTGCCCACCGCCCGCGAGGCCGACCGGCTCTTTGCCCTGGCGGAGCTTTCCTTCCTACATGCGGCAAAAAGCGGTGACCGGTCCTTCTTCCTCGCCGCTGCGGTGTATGCGTATGCGTTTCTCTTCCCGCAGGATCCCGGCGCATCCCCGGACCCTTTTGACCCCCGTTTTCGAACCGCCGTCAATCTTTACAACCGGGGGATTTCCGGGGGCTTCTCCGAGCCGGAAAACAGGCAGGTGGTCATACCGAAGAGACGGCGAGTAATTTTAGAGGAAGGGGTCTACAGCTTGCCCTTCGGTGAGCTTTCTGTCCACATCGATCCGGACGAGTTTCGCTACGGCCCGTTCCGCATGGTGAATTTCGTAGACACGGCCGAGCTCGAGGTGCGCGGCCTCCGGAACACCTACCGCTGGCCGGGGATCGGGGCGGCCCTGGCCGCCGCCCTGAAACACCGGCCGGGGGCGGAGGAGCGGGAATTTGCCATGGTCCCGGCGACGTTGCGCGTGGCGGCGACCGCCTTCCTGCGTCTGGAAAATGTCGAGGAGGGGATCCGGGCCGGCCGGGTGGAAGGGCTACTGACCCTGCACACCACTCAGGAAGTCACCTCCGTCACCGTCGGTAACCGCGCCGTGCCACTGGAGTACGCGCTGACGGCCGCCCTCGCCGACACGCTCGAGGGCTCGCAGGCCTACGCAATTGAGCTCAAGGCGCTTTTCGCGGGGGACTTCAAGATCTTGAAGGACACCGCCCGGTTCAAGGACAACGTGTTTCTCATGGCGCCTTACCGTCCCGGCCGGATCCCGCTGGTGCTCGTTCACGGAACGGCGTCCAGTCCGGCGCGTTGGGCGCAATTGCTCAACGAAATTTTCAACGACCGGGAATTGTGGAACCGTTACCAGGTCTGGCTGTTCACCTACAACACCGGCAACCCGATTCTGTACTCCGGCGGGATCCTCACGCAAGGCCTGCGCAGCGTGGTTCAGCAACTCGACCCCGCGGGCACGGATGGCGCCCTGCGGAAGATGGTGGTCATCGGCCACAGTCAGGGCGGGCTGCTCACGAAGCTGACCGCCATCGACAGCGGCGATCGTTTCTGGGATCGCGCTTTCACCGTCCCCATCGATCAGGTCGACGTGTCATCTGATACGCGTGAGCTGCTCCGGCGCAGTTTCTTTTACGAACCCCTGCCGTTTGTCAACCGAGTCGTCTTCATTTCCACGCCGCACCGAGGGAGCCATTTATCTGGAGGTTATATCACTGATATGCTGAGGCGCCTGATTTCGCTGCCTTTCACGCTGTTAAGCCCGCTGCAGGAGGCTTTCCAAAGAAATCCCGAGGCCGTCACGACACGTGCGATGAAGGCTGAAATCCCGCGCAGCACCGACAACATGGACCCCGACAGTCCATTCATCAAAACCTTTGCGTCGATCCCGATCGCACCGGGCATCAGCGCCCACTCCATCATCGCCGTGGCCAACCCCGAAGACCCGAAGGCAGAATGGGATGACGGGGTGGTGGCCTTCAGCAGCGCCCAGATCGACGGGGTTACCTCCGAGCTCGTCGTGCACTCCGGCCACTCAGCGCAGGAATCGCCGCTGGCCATCGAGGAGGTGCGCCGCATCCTCGTTGAGAATCTCAAGGACTGAGGAGGCAAACAATGGGGAAGGTTTTAAAGTGCGCTGCGGTATTAGTCTGCGCTGCGGTTGTCATCCTCATGACGGCCTGGGGGGCTCTTGCGATCTGGTATTCGAACCTTGCGGAGAGTTATTTGCGCGCCGGCTTGGCCGGCCTGTTTGTGCTGGCGACCCTTCTGGCGTTCATCTTTCTTCCCCGGCGACTGCGGACTTTGGCCGGATTTTTCGTGGTCTTTGCCGGCATCGTGGCTTGGTGGTTGAACATCCCCGCGTCGAACGAGCGGCAGTGGCAGCGCGATGTGGCCGTACTACCCTACGCCACGGTTAAGAGCGAGCAGGTCACGATCCACAACATCCGCAACCTGAACTACCGGACCGAGACGGACTTCGACGTGCGCTACTACGACAAGACCTTCGACCTTAACCGGCTGGACTCGGCCGATCTGATCGCGGTCTACTGGATGGGGGATGCGATCGCCCACGTCATGGTCAGTTTCGGGTTTCAGGAGCAGGACTTCGTGACCTTCTCGATCGAAACCCGCAAGGAACGGGGAGAGGACTACTCGACCCTCAAGGGGTTTTTTAAACAGTACGAGCTGATCTTCATCGTCGGCGATGAGCGCGACCTGATCCGGGTGCGCACCGACTACCGCAAACCGCCGGAGGACGTCTACCTCTATCGGGGCCGCATGACGCCCGAGAATTCCCGGAAGTTCTTCATGGAGTACATTCGCCAGATCAATTCGATTAAGCGAAATCCCCAATGGTACAACACGCTCACCACGAACTGCACCACTGACGTGGTGCGGCTCAACCGCGCCTATGGCGGTCAGGCCCGCTACAACTGGAAAGTGCTGCTCTCCGGCTATGCCCCGCAGTATGCGTACGAAAACGGATCACTCGACACGCGCATCCCCTTCGAGGATCTCCGGAAACTCAGCTACATCAACCCAAAAGCCCGGGCCGTCGGCGACGATCCGGAGTTTTCGCGCAAGATCCGCGAGAGTCTTCCACGACCGGAATCGAATCGGTAGCAACAGCTGCCATTGTGAAAAATTGGAGGGCATGCTCCAAAGGGAGTCGACAATGAAAACTGAACACAGACAAAATCTCATCGCCGCCGTGCTAATTTTTGCGCTGGCGTTGACCGGTTGCCAGTCCTTCGGCCCGCATACGGTGGCTACGGACCGGTTTGATTACAGCTCGGCCATCGCCGATTCTTGGAAGCAGCAGACTCTATTGAACATCGTCAAGCTGCGCTACCTCGACCTGCCAGTTTTTGTGGATGTGTCGTCCGTCGTGGCGGGCTATTCGCTGCAAACTGGCATCGGCGTCGCCGGCATGCTCTCGACGGGAAATGCGATCCAGGGAAATTCAGTCAGCGGGTCTGGGCAGGCCATCTACACCGACCGACCGACCATCACCTACACGCCATTGACCGGGCAGAAATTTTTGCGCGGACTCATGACGCCGATTGAGCCTAAGAATATTTTTTTCATGCTCCAGTCCGGTTATGCGGCGGACTTCGTGCTGGGTTTGAGCGTCGAATCCTTGAATGGCGTGCGTAATCGTTCCTCCACCGCCGGGGCCACGGGGGCGGCCGAACCGGAATTCGTCCGCGTGCTGCAACTGATGCGCGAGGTGCAGTTGGCTGGTGCCGTCGGGATGCGCGTGATGGAAAGCAAGGAGAAGGACACAGCCGCCGTGATCTTTTTCCATCGCGAAAATATTCCGCCGGAAATTATGGACAAGATCGTCGAAATCCGGCGTCTGCTGAAACTACCGGAGGGCCAGCACCAATTTAAACTGATCTATTCATCCGCAGCCGGCCGCGACGGCGAACTGTCCGTAGGCAGCCGTTCCATGCTGCAGATCATGTTGGCCTTCGCCTCCTACGTGGACGTGCCGGAATCAGACTTGAAGGAAGGGCGCGCGGTTCCGTCGTTACCAGACTCTGACAGGGACACGGTCGATATCCATTGCAGCAAGGACAAGCCGGCGGACGCCTTTGCCGCCGTGCATTACCGCAATCAATGGTTCTGGGTGGACGACCGCGACTGGCGCACGAAGCGTGCGTTAACGGCCACCATGTTTTTGTTCACAATGATTGAAGGCAGCGGTGACGAGCGGCTGCCCTTGGTCACTATTCCAGCCCAGTAAACCCGACGAACGTACACTCGTCCATAGAACGAGAATGGGCCTACGACGGCAAGTTCAGAAACGGCTGTCTCAATAAGGGCCATGACGAAGCACCGGCGAAAGGCCGGACCGTTGTAGACATGAAGCAGGACTGTAAGATGATCAACCCCTTTGCCAGCTACATTTCTTGCACTTCCCCCCCCAACCCGGAGGCTTCCATGAAAAGACACCTTGTTTTTGCTTCATTTCTGCTTATGCTTTTTTTTGCGTTTGGCTGCGCCTCGACCAAGGTTTATGACCGCGAGAGCTACTCGGCAGGGAAGCTTCCGCGGCCCGCCCAGATTATCGTGTATGACTTTGTGACAAACCCTGAGGGAGTCGCCTCCGACTCAGCCCTTGCCGGGCAGGCTGCGGCGCCGGCCACACCGCCGACAGCCGAACAGGTAGAACTGGAAAAGCAGCTTGGTATGCAGATAGCCGAGGAGCTTGCGACCAATATCCGGGGGATGGGCCTCTCTGCCGTCCGGGCGACCTCCCAGACGGTTCCCGGGTGAACGATATCATGATTCGAGGGTATCTTTTGTCGGTTGACGAGGGAAGCCAGCTGAAACGCGTGACTCTTGGGTTTGGTTCCGGTGCTTCCGAGCTAAAGACCCTGGTCGAAGGCTACCAGATGACGGCCAGCGGCCCCCGCAAGCTCGGCCAGGGGTCGATCGATGCCGGTGGAGGAAAGGTGCCCGGCGGTGCCCTTGGCGTTGCAGCCCTTTTGGTCGCCCACAACCCAATAGGGCTCGCCGTGCAGGCCGGTGTGCAGGGCTACGGGGAATATTCCGGGAGTGCCAAGATCCAGGGCCGGGCCAAGCAGGCCGCCAAGGAAATTGCCGACCAGCTCCAGATCCGTTTCAAAGAGGAGGGCTGGATTCAGTAGAAAGTGGCGTTAACGGTTCAAACGGGGGATTGACTCTTTGATCCCCCGTTACCGACCAGTTATCCCCACCGGTTCTTACCGCGCGTTGCTCTCGATCAGCCATTGCAATTCTATCCCTCCGTATCGTTGCCTAAGCAGCTGCGATGATTCACGGCGACGGGGTCGTGCCCATTTTTTTGTTTAGAATGCTGCCATGAAGCGCCTTATTTGAGGCCCTCGCTAAAGTTTGTATATCGGCGATTAAACCAATCACAGGAAATTTTTGAAACTTTGATGGTGTTGGTCAGGTAATCTCAACCAAAGCGCTCTCCAAAAAAGTGTTGATATCATCCTGTCGGGAGAAACCAGGATAGATTGTGCCTCTGGCGTATATCCAACGAAAAATGATTACCGCCATTCAGTTGTTATTGACAGCGTCTGGCAACATATCTGCTTTCTGAAAACGTGAGGTAGATGGCTTATAACCAAGGCGATAGGATGCTGCGCAGTTTTGTTTTGGCTTGACATGGGTGTGCCACAAGCTGGCCGTTGAAGGTAACAAATATTCATGATTAGTCGTAGATTGAACGCCTGCTTGGTCCTCGAAAGGAGATTCAAATGCCCAAGGGATACTGGATAGCGCGAGTCGATGTCACCGATCCGGAGAGATACAAGGCTTACCTTGCAGCCAATGCCCGACCCCTTAAGAAATATGGAGCCCGTTTTCTGGTGCGGGCCGGCCGATTTGAGAATCCCGAGGGCTCAAGCCGGTCTCGTAACGTGGTGATCGAGTTTCCTTCCTATCAGGCTGCCCTCGACTGCTGGAAGTCACCCGAATATCAGGAGGCGATCAAGCTGAGGCAACCTGTGTCGACTGGCGATTTTGTTATCATTGAGGGATACGAGGGACCCCAACCGTCTTAACCATAAAGGCCCAGTCTTTGTCCTTAAGCAAGGACGCCTGGCTTTGCAGTCGAGCGGTTGAAGATATCACCATAAGCTCGATCTCCAAGAAACTTGCGTTTGGTAACAGCAAGAGGTTGACAGAACTAATCTGCAATAATTTTTCGTCGTTCCATAGCTGACAGATCATCCGACGGTATCCCCAAAAGGCCATTTCTGAAATTGTTTTCGCGAATCACAGTAGCCTGTTGCCCCAATAACCCACCAGCGTCTGAACAAATCTGCAATTTGCAGAATCGATACCTTTGATCAGGTAATCTCAACCCTGTTTTGCCACAGGCAAGGTATGGACTGAGGCACGAGGCCTAATGTAGGAAGCCATAATGATATTTAGATCGAAGCCTGCTGGATGGATCTTTGTTGTTGACAACCAATAGTGGCATGCCCATGCTTTCCAGTAAACGATTGGCAGACAGCGATAACACTACACCGAAACCCCAGCAACGAGAAACAATTTCGAATGATCTAATTCGGGTAATCTTTGGGTGGAAAACACCCCTATATTAACACAGGTTGCTGAACGAGGCAGGAACGATGTCTGAAAAGAAGATGTCCCGATTTCAAAGCCCTTGTGGCAAATACATCTACGACCCCGAAGCGGGCGACTTCGAGCGTAACATCCCGCCGGGCACGCCTTTTGAAAATCTGGCAGACGACTGGTGCTGCCCCAAGTGCGGTGCTGAGGAAGAATACTTTGAAGAGCTATATCAGTAAGGAAAAGGTGGAGCAAAAAATAATCGCTCCACCCCACCTGTCTTCTCAGCTGACAAAGAGCTGAAGGGTGATTTTTGAATTCTATGTCCGGAACTTATTACTCCGGCAATTAGACAGGTGAAACCTAAGCCAAGGTCCGGCTCGATGGGTTACATGGCCGCAATTAGACCGGTTTTGTTGCCGGAGTAATATACTCAACGAAGAGAGACCTCCATGGGGGTCAAGAATTCATCTCGGGGACTGGATTGTCTTTGGATGCCGACATGGTACAAATTTAGCACACCGTGTTGTGCGTCAGCTGACGATTTACGATTCACCCCGCGCATTGTCGTGAAAATATGGCTTTAGAAGGAGATCAATATGGCGCGCATCGTGAGATTTCACCAGACGGGTGGCCCGGAAGTGTTGAAGATAGAGCAGGTAGAGGTGCCGTTGCCGGGGCCGGGCGAAGTCCGCATCGCTGTGAAGGCGCTGGGCCTGAACCGAGCGGAGATAATGTTCCGATCCGGCCATTATCTAGAACAGCCTACATTCCCCGCTCGGCTGGGTTACGAAGCGGCAGGTACGGTCGAGGCGCTCGGAAAAGGCGTACAAGGCTTTAAGGTCGGCGACGCCGTCAGCACAATCCCAGCGTTCTCCCTGAACCAATATGGGGTGTACGGCGACACCGCCATCGTGCCTGCAGTTGCTGTCGCGAAACATCCGGTGTCGCTGTCATGGATTGAGGCGGCTGCGGTTTGGATGCAGTATGCCACTGCCTACGGCGCGCTCATCGATATTGCGGGGTTGAAGGCGGGCGATACGCTGCTCATTCCGGCGGCCTCCAGCAGTGTGGGCATTGCGGCGATTCAGATCGCACGTATGATCGGCGCAACTCCAGTGGCTCTCACACGCCGCAGCAGCAAGCGCAAGTCTCTGCTGGAAGTCGGCGCCGCGGAGGTCATCGCCACTGAAGAGCAGGATCTGGTCGCCGAGGCGAAAAGGCTCACGGGCGGGAAAGGCGCCCGCATCGTGCTCGACCCCGTTGGCGGGTCCACAATCGCCAAGTTGACGGCTGCGATGGACCGGCGCGGCATCCTGTTTCTGTACGGTGCGCTGAGCACCGAGCCGACGCCGCTGCCACTGTTTGACGTGATTGGCAAGTCGTTGACAATTCGAGGCTACGTTCTGTTCGAGATTACCGGGGATCCACAGCGGCTCGAACGAGCCAAGAAGTTCATCGTCGACGGTTTGTCAGCGGGGAAGCTCAAGCCGGTAATCGCCAAGACGTTTCCTCTCGAGCAGATCGTTGAAGCGCATCGCTACATAGAATCTAACCAGCAGATCGGCAAGATTGTGGTGACTATCTAGTGGTCTGCCAGTCAGGCTCGACAGTCATGGCGCGCAGCAAATCGCGTCCACTCTTGTTCTCGTCCTCGGGCTGCAAAGCACCGTGGTAGTATTGGGCCTTGTGTCAGCGACTGGCAGAACATGGTCCTGACCGCCCAGCTGCTGCAGAAGGAATATGACCGGTATCTGGTGACCCTTCCGGCGGAGAGAGATCTCGCAAAAGAGGCCGGCATACTCAATGCACTCCTTCTGAAAGAGACGGAAGGCTTTTTCGAGAGGATGCTTGGAGTCGGAAAAGTTGTCGGGAAGGAACCTTCGCAGCAGGAACAGGACCAATAAGACCGATAGTATTGCATGGCCTGGCTTAATGGTTATCAAGGAAGCATCTGCCAAAGACGCCGCCACGCTGGCAAGAATTGTCAGCGAATCCAACAAGGACGTCGCGGCAAAGTTCGGCCTAAATGCCAAGAACTGTCCGAAGCACCCATCCTTCTGCGACAGCACCTGGATCGAGGCAGACCTTGCCCGCGGCGAGAGGTATTTCATCATTGAAGAAGGTTTAACGCCGGTCGGCTGTGTGGCTTACGAGAATCCCAGCGCAGGCATAGCTTACCTGAACCGGCTCTCCGTCCTGCCAGAGCACCGCAATCGCGGCATCGGCGCCCGCCTCGTCAAGCACATCATCCGGCTCGCCCAACAGACACAAGTCCAGACAATAAGCATAGGGGTCATCGGCGAGCACGAAGACCTGCAGCGGTGGTATAGGAAACTCGGATTCAAAGACGGCGAGGCCAAGAGGTTCCCCCACCTGCCGTTCACAGTGAAGTACATGTCCTACCCCATCCAAGAAGGCTAACCTCAGCTTGCAGCCGACGGCGCTAGTATCATAATGCTAAAATCTAAGGAACGAACGCGCCGCGGCTGAAGCCGGGCGTTGGCTGAATAGAAAGAGTGAAGGAGTACTTTATCGGTCATGAGTTTTTACCAACTAACAGTGTTGAAAGTGTCGATAATTATGTTGCTCGCAATCTTTAGTGCAGGTTGTTCGGTATTTGGGATCCGTACGCATGAGACACCCAAATACGACGTTATCTTGAATGAAGGAAACAGAGAGATCCGATACTACGAATCTTACATCGTCGCTAAGACTACGGTGAAAGGGGAGTTCAAAGAGGCTCAGGGCGCTGCCTTTCGGATTCTGGCTGGTTACATTTTTGGTGAAAATGAAAAAAAACAAGAAATTGCAATGACCGCTCCCGTTGTGCAGAAGCCAACCACAGATAACGAGAAGCTCCCAATGACCGCTCCTGTACTACAAAGCCCAAGTGAGGAAGGATGGGTGATGGCTTTCATGATGCCTTCCGCGTATAAAATGGAGAATCTGCCGACTCCAAAAGACAAGAGAGTCAGCTTTGAGATGGTCCCTGCAAGATATGTTGCAGCCCTTCGTTACTCTTGGTTTGGCAGCAAGAGCCACAACGAGAACAGAGTCAATGAGCTTCAGGATTGGCTTGCAAGCCTGAACGAATATGAGCCCATCTCGGCTCCGATGTATGCAGGATATGATCCGCCCTGGACTCTGCCATTTTTTCGGCGCAACGAAATGATGATAGAGATCAAACGGAAGAATGAGAGACATTAGCCAACTATAGCCATTGCCCCGCATGTGTTCTTTTCTCTTGAACGCGCAGCCTAACCTGGCGTCCCGAGGAACCTTGGCAGGCTGCGCTTGGCGGTGCTCCCTGTTTTTTGGTTTACGGCGGTCCAAAAACCTAAATGAAAGGGCCATGATTATATGAAAAGGTCATGTTTCTTCATCAGCATATTGATGATGGCAGCAATCTGCTCTAGTTGCGCAGTTTTCGGGCGAAGCAAGAATTTCGTACCTTTTGACGAAAATGCACTAAAACAGGTAACCACAGGCAAAACCAGCGCAAGTGAAGTGACGCAATTATTCGGACCACCGAATAAAATCGTTAAGTTGTCAAATGGCAATGCATACGTTTACGAACGATCCTTGGAGAAGTCCACTGGACTATGGCTGGTTGTCCTTACCTTCGTCAATTTTGACACCCAATACGATCGAATCGTATTTTTCATTAATCATGATGACGTGGTAACACATATCGGGAGCAGTTTTAATTCGGAGAAAGCATCTTATGCGATGCCGTTCGAATAACATCATTTGGGTCACAGCTGCTTTGCTGGTAGCCCAAGCTATATCCGGGTGCGTGTCTCTACAAATTGAAAAGGTTCAGGAAGGGGTTGATGTTCTTCCACCTTTTGATGAATTTATCCAGAAAAAGACATCACTGGAAGAAATCCTGTCTTACTATGGTGCGCCTACCGATCTCAATGATATGAATGGCGATTTTGTTTTGCATTATCGAAGAGCCCTCTCTATGGGCATGGTTTTTTCGATAGGAATTCCTTTGAAGAACGCCTTGCTACCCACCCCTACAGTCGATGCCAATGGCAACCTTATGCGCTATGACACAGTCGTTTTTATTTTTGCAGCCGATGGGGTATTGAAAGACATGAAATACGAAAAAGGGACGAGCCGGTCTTGGTGGGAGGACTACTGGTATTAGAAAATATTTCAAAATGAACAAATCCCGACCGAGGTTGAGCCAGACAGCACTATTGATGTTGCCAAAGCCAAATTTTATAATTGAATTTTCTGGAACTTTTCGAAATTTGAGATTCTCATATGTTATCTATCACAGAAAAGAAAATGGTTAGTAACTGGCGATATTGACAGCGAGAGGCAACATATCAACTTTCTGAAAACATGAGGTGGACAGCCTCTAACACTGGCGAGATGAGGTAACTCCGGAATGAGGATCTCTCTGCTTGGGAGTTGGGTACCCCCATTTGTAAGCAGTTGCAGACTGGGAGGAGTTTGGAACACTGCGCAGCGCACTGCTATCCACGGGCTCCTTCGAACCCCACCCCAAGGTCAATCAAGGAGAGGCGGGCGAGAGAACGGCGCAAGGATGCACCCGACTTCATGTTCATCTTGAAGAACCATCTCGACGCCGGCCAAGCGGACCGGCTATATAACGAGGCAAACCATGTATTCGATACGGGCGATTTTACAAGGGCCCTGATGCCCAATCTTTCCATGATCCGATCAGAGAGGTTCCCAGTTGAAATTAAGTGCGCCTGAATTTCTTGGTTTGTTTTGATTTTTGGAGCTTTGACTCCAGGAGTTCGACGTCCGCCAGGTCTTTGTTCCTGCCGGTCGACTTCTTGTTCTTGATACAGGCATCCCGACCCAGAAAAAAGACATCATGCTCCCCAAGCATCCCCTCCTGACGGCTCCGCCAGATTTCGTTTGTGGTCAAGCCGGTGAGCTTGGAGAGCATGTCGATTCGGACGGGGGGATAACCGAGTTGAATGAAGTTTCATTCGTCCATCTCAACCTTATGCACCACCTTTTTTATACGCGGGATTTTGCGGTATCCCTGGATGGCATAAAATTGTTCCCTTAAAAATTCTACTGTATCCAGGCGTTCCTCACAAGTCTTCTTCATCCAGTAGTGAAGGTCTGCGGCCGGATTTTCATTATGCAGGACGTTAATGGCCTCCCTTTTCTTGAGATTGTCCCCCCGGCGAATTCCGCCCTTCAATTCCAGGGCTTTTTTTTGGCGCTCGTGCCTGAGCAGCTCCCTTAGCGCATGATCAATGAGCGCTCTGACCGTTTGGATGCCGGTCTCCTGCAGGCATCTTTGGACAAGTTCGTTATCCAGCACTGCGTTTACCCTTCGCATAGGCGACACCTCCATCGTATTTATGTCATAAGCTGATATGATGCGCATCCGCAAGCCCAAACACCCCTCTCATAACGACTCTTCTCAATCAACGAAAAAGGGGATCGTCGGAATTGGTTTTATGTTCGGGATCAACGTCGACAGCTCGACGGGGCAGCCCTATTTCAGGGTTACCGACGGAAACCGTCCGACATCCGTGTGCGGCAGGAACTTGGCGGCGCTGAAGCGGTTCATGAAGTCCTGGTTGACGTTGAGTTCGAGGTAGGTGATGCGGTCGCGGATGCGGTCGATCTCGTCGATGGCGGTGGCTGAGGTCAGGGCCAGGGCCGCGCCCTCCAGCGAACTGTTGCCGATGGGGACATAGCGTTCGAGCGGAAGATCCGGCAGCATGCCGATGGCGATGGCCGAGCGCGGGTTGATGAAGCAGCCGAAGGTGCCGGCCACGTAGAAAGCGTTCAGCTCGTTCAGGTTGAGGCCGACGGTCATGGCAAGGGTTTCGAGGATGGTGTACATGGCGGCCTTGGAGCGGATCAGGCTGTCGAGGTCCGCTTGGCTGATCGTCAGATCCTCGCCGGTGGCGGACTGGCCGGCGGGAACCACCACGAGGAGGCCGATGCCGTCCACGAGCTTCAGGCGGTTTCCGCAGCGTGCGGCAACGATCTTGCCGCGCAGGTCGATCATGCCGGCTCGAAAGAGCTCGGCGGCCAGGTCGATCACGCCCGAGCCGCAGATGCCCCGGGGGGGCTGCTCTTCGATCGTGTGGATATCGAAGGCGCCGGTCGCCGGGTCGATCGAAACCCGGTCGACGACACCGGGGCCGGCCAGCATGCCCATCCGGGTCACTCCGCTTTCCAGCGCCGGCCCGGCCGCTCCGGCGCAGCCGATGAGCCAGTCGCGGTTCCCCAGAACCACTTCGGCATTGGTGCCGACGTCAACTAAAATGGCCGGGGTTTCGCGCTGGTGAAGCCTTGAAAACAGGATGCCGGCGATGAGGTCGCCGCCGAAATAGCTGCCGATGTTGGGAAAGACCAGCACCCGGGCGCAGGGATTCACGTCGAGTCCGAGATCCGCCGCCTTGAGAACGCCGGGCCGGTTGACGGCCGGGATGTAAGGTTCGCGAATGATCCAGCGCGGCTCCAGGCCCATGAAAAGATGGGTCATGCAGGTGTTGCCCGCGAGGGTTATGGCGCAGATCTCCTGCGGCTGGATGGCGGCCGAGCGGCAGACGGCGCCGATGGCGCGGTTCAGACCGTTGATGATGAGTGCGTTGAGATGGCTCAGGCCTTCGTGGCTGTCGGCATGGTGAATACGGGTCAGCACATCCGGCCCCACGGCGGTCTGGGGGTTGTCAAAGGCATGCTCGGCGAGCGTTCCGCCGTTTGCGAGATCGATCAGTCGCAGCACCACGCGCGTGGTGCCGAGATCCACGGCAAGGCCGGGTACGGGCCGGGCGTCATCGGCGCCGGAGATGCCGGTCAGGATCCAGCGGTCGCGCTGGCGGAAGAGCGTGCAGCGCAACCGGTAATCCCATTCGCGCAACAGGGCCGGCAGCTGTCTGAGGAGGTCGAGGTCGAGGTCGATGGCGCTCGCCGGAAGCGCCTGCGCCAAAGCGGCGATGAGGCGGTCGGCATCGGCGGTGTTGTTCTTGATCGTCGGTGCCGGCAGGACTACGGATCGAACCCAGGGGGACGCGCTCACCGTTTCTCTTCCAACCCGGTGATGATCCGGTTCATGACATCGGCGGCTTTGCCCCGAATCAGATAGTTGCTGATCCTGCCGGTCAGCGCGGTCGGCTCCGGGTTGATCTCGATGACGATGGCGCCGGACTCTTTCGCGATGACGGGCATGCTGGCGGCCGGTTGGACCACGGCCGAGGTCCCCACCACCAGCATGACCTCGCAGTGCGACGCGACCTCCTGCGAGCGCCACAGCGCGACCGGCGGGATCATCTCCCCGAAAAAAACCGCGTCGGGGCGCAGGATGCCGCTGCAGGCGCAGCGCGGCGGCAGACGGCTGGCATCGACCTTGCTGGTTTCGATGCGCCGGTCGCACTGCATGCAGCGCTGCCAGGCGAACGTGCCGTGAAACTCGATCACGTCGGTGTTGCCGGCCAGCTGGTGCAGCCCGTCGATGTTCTGGGTGATGACCGACCTGAGGATGCCGAGCTGCTCGAGGCGGGCGATGCCCTTGTGCCCGTCGTTGGGTCGCGCGTTGTCGATGACATCCTTCAGGTCCTTCACCAGCACCTTCCAGACCATGGCCGGGTTGCGCATGAAGGAATCGATGTGGGCGATTTCCATCGGGTCGAACCGCTCCCAAAGCCCCCCCTGGCCGCGGAACGGCGGGATGCCGCTGTCGATGGAGATGCCCGCGCCGGTCAGGGCGACGGCCCGGCGGGCAGGTGAAAGATCGTTGATCGCGCGATTGATGAGAGCATCCATAAACCCTCAACGGGTTGAGCGGGTCGTGGGTTCAGGGGGTGAAAGATTTTCGGCGTAGTAGGTGTGCCAGACGCCGTCCCGGGTCCAGGCTTCCCGGATGGCAATGCCCAACACACCTAGCCGGCGTCTGACTTCCTTAGCATCGCTGCGCATCAGGCCGGAAAGGATGAACCAGCGTTTCCTCCGGAACCCCGGGGCCTCCATCGTGCGCAGCATCGCCTCCCCGTGCAGGTTGGCGGCGACGAGGTCCGCCGGACCGCCGATGGCGTCTTCGGCCCTTCCCTGGGCGACCAGAATGCGGTCGCTGAGCCGGTTCAGCCGGACGTTGCGCCCCGCGGTCTGGGTCGCGAGCAAGTTAAGGTCGACCGCCAGAATCTTAGCGCCCAGCCGCTTTGCGGCCGCCAGCGCCAGGATGCCGGTGCCGGTTCCCAGATCCATGACTGTCTTGATGCTGGCGCTGCCGGCCGCCAGCTCCAGCGCCCCCAAGCAGTCACGGGTGGTGGGATGCGTGCCGGCCCCGAAAACAAGCCCGGGGTCCAGCAGGATGGAGATCCTATCGGTGTCATTCGGGTCCGGCGGCGGGGCGTCGTCCCAAGGGGCGATGAAGTGAAACCGCCCGACGCGTTCAGCGCCGGAGGAAGCGCCCTGCCACTGATCGTAAGCCATGCGGGTGCTGTCGAGCAGGCGCAGATGCGGTTGCCGGCGGAGGACGCCCTCAACCACGGCGGCCATGGGAGCCGAGAAAAACAGAAAGGCCGACCCTTCCTCCTGCCAGTGGCCGAGATACGAACCGGCCTCGATGGCGGTATGGGGGTCCAACCGGCCTTCCAGCTGGTAGATGAACAACTCCGCGTAAGGGCTGGGCATACGTGGTGGTTATGACTTCGGCTTCTCCGGCGGCCGGTCCTCTTCCGGAAGCTGGTCCAGGTACCACTGCATAGGATCCAGCAGCGTGTAGCCCATCTCCTTCAGCCTCCTTTTGACGTGGGCCACGTTCTGGGTGAGCAGGTAGGGGAAGACCGCGCGCTTGTCTTCCTCCCAGTAGCGGGCCACCAGCACGCTTCCGAAGCCGACGCCCATCTCGGTGATGGCGTCGACGATTTTTTTAAGCTGCCCGAGTTTCTCCTCGACCAGAATGCACAACAGGGTCCCGGGCTGGCCGATCCCCAGCACGTTGATGAAGGCCCGCAGCAGGTCGCGAACCGAAAGGATCCCTTTCAGGCGGCCCTCCTCGTCCACGACCGGCAATGCTCCGACCTTGGAGTTCTGGATCATCAGCAGCGCGTCTTGAATCGTATAGGCCGGTGAGATGGTGAATACCTCGCGGGTCATGATGTCCTTGACGCGCAGGCGCTGCAGCCTTTCCTGTTCCTCTGGGCTCACGCCTTCCTTTAAATACCGGAACGGCAGGGCGCTGCGCAGGTCCCGGTCGCTGACGATGCCGACCAGCTTGTCACCCTCTTCGACCACTGGGATATGCCGAACTCGGTTTTGGGCCATCAGATCCTGGGCGTCGAAAATCGTTGCTTCAGGACCAATGGTGACGACCCGGCGGGTCATCGATCTGCTGACGAACATAATCTCCCCCTCTTCTGATTATACGGTTAGCCTCTTCAGCCGTTCAACAGGATCTCCACATGATGGTGCGCCAGCTCAGGCAGTCGGCCCAGGCAATATCCGCCTTCCAGCACCGATACCAGGCGGCCTCTGGAATGGGTGTTGGCCATATCGACGATCTGCTGCATCATCCAACTGTAGAATTCGGTTGACAGCTTGGTGTCGGACATGTCGTCGTCGCGGTGACCATCGAAGCCGGCCGAGACGATGATGGCTTCGGGTTTGTAATCCGCGAAGGCCGGCAGGAGATCGCGCTCCAAAAGCCGCCGGTAGTCCTCGTCACCTTGCCCCGGCAGGACCGGTGAGTTTTTCGTGAACCCGTACCCGTCGCCGCGTCCGTATTCGAACTCCCGGCCGGTCCCCGGGTAAGCAAAGGAAGGGTGCTGATGGATGCTGTAATAGTAGACCGTCGGGTCGTCTTCGAAGATGTGCTGGGTGCCGTTGCCGTGGTGCACGTCAAAATCAACGATACCCACCCGCGCGAGGCCGAACTGTTTCTGAATGTAGCGCGCGGCGATGGCGACGTTGTTGAAGTAGCAGAAGCCCATGGCGCGGCTGACCTCGGCGTGATGTCCGGGAGGGCGGACCGCACAGAAGGCATTGTCCAATCGACCTTCCATGACCTGACGGCAGGCCTCCAAAATTCCGCCGACCGCCAATAGGGCGGTTTCATAAGTCTGGGCGCACATTTGGTTGTCGGGCGAATCGAACATTTGTTTGCCGACGCGGCAGGCGGCCTCGAAGCGTTTGACATATTCGGCGGTGTGAACGGCGACAATCCAAGGCAGGTCGGCCGGCGCGGCCTGGACGCGGGTCAGTTTTTCGAGCAGGCCGCCCTGCTCGAGGCCTTCATAAATGGCGGTGAGCCGTTCGGGGACCTCCGGGTGGTAGGGGCCGGTTTTATGGAGCAGGTAACGTTCATCATAGAGAAAACCTGTTCGCTTCATCGGCTTTCATCCTTTTTAGAGCGGGGGCCCTGCTGTCGTGCCGCCGGCGATCGGGCGGCACGCACGGTTTAAGAAACGATGCGGTCGAAGATCGCAAACGCCGCTTGAACGCTGGGACTGGTTTCCGGCATATGAATGGTCGGACGACCCCGGTAGTCGAAATCGTAAACGGTCCCGTCCGCCGGCACGGTGCCGGCAAGCTCGACGCCGGCGGCGGCGATCATCTTGAGAACCGCGGCGGAAGGCGGTTCCTTGGCCTGGTTGATGACGAGGTAGCTCTTGCCCACCCCAATGTTTAGTTCTCGGGCCAGCCCGTCGATACGCAGCGCCGCATGGAGGCTACGCCGCGATGGATCGGAGACCAGCAGCAGAACGTTGACATTTTTGGTGGTGAGCCGACTGATGTGCTCCATGCCGGCTTCGTTGTCCATGACAATGTATGGGTAGTTGTCCACCAGCTTTTCCAGGAACCCCGTCAGCAGCGAGTTCGCGGCGCAGTAACAGCCGGCGCCTTCGGGCCGGCCCATGACGACCAGGTCGAAGCTCTCGGATTCCACCACGGCCTGCTCCAGTTTCATGGATATGAAGACGTCCTTGGTCATGCCGCCGGGGACATGGCCCTTCTTCATGTCTTCACGGGCAGTTCCAAGGGTGCCACATACGGCGACGCCCAGCACTTCGTTCAAGTTGGAGTTGCTGTCGGCATCCACCGCCAACACCGGTGTTTTGTGGTGTTTGATGAGATATTTGACCAGATAACCGGCCAGGGTCGTTTTTCCGGTGCCGCCCTTGCCGGCCAGGGCTATTGAAAAGGCCATGAGTGCTCCTACTTCCTTCCAAGGATCGCTTTAGGCTGCTGCGTCATGCAGGGCTTGTTTAGGATTCGTACTTTTAGGACAGTTTTTTACAACAGTCAAGCCGCTTCTAAACCCGCCCCGTGGGTGTTCACGCTTCCTCTTAAGCGCCTCAAATGCCTTGAAATGGCTGCCAGCCTATGCTAATCGCAAACGAAATAAGGAACGTGAACCCAAGCGCGCAAACGAACGGGGGAGAGAACGATGGATTTTGAACTCAACAAGTCACAGAAAGAGATCCAGAAGGCGGCAAGGGAGTTTGCCAAGGGCGAATTCGACAAAGAGCTGGCACTCGAACTGGACCGCAAGCACGAGTTCCCCAGGAAAATATGGCGGAAGGCGGCCGAACTGGGATTCATCGGCGTGCATTATCCAGAGGCCTATTCCGGGCAGGGTTTGGGATGCCTCGAGAACATCCTGATCGCCGAGGAGTTGTGCGCGCGGGACTCGGGCATCGGCAGCGCCGTCATCCTGGCGAGTTTTGCGTCCGAATGCGTGCTGCGCTTCGGCAGCGAAGAACTGAAGCAGAGATTCTTGCCGCCGGTGGCCGAAGGCAAGATGCTGTCCGGAGGCGCTTTCACCGAGCCCGGACACGGATCGGATATCACCTCGCTTGACACGCTCGCCGTGCGCCACGGCGATGAATGGATCATCAACGGCACCAAGACCTTCATCACCAACGGCGGCCTGGCCGGCTTCTATTGCACCTTGTGCCAGACCGATGTGGGCAGCCAGCCGACCTACCGCGGGATCAGCATGATCCTGGTGGAGGCCGAACGGCCGGGTCTCACCACCGCCGATGTCGGCGAGAAGATGGGCATCCATATGATGGCCACGGCCGAAGTGAATTATAAAGACGTGCGGGTACCGGCGGCCAACATGATCGGCAAGGAGGGCCGCGGGTTCTACCAGGTGCTCGAATTTTTCGATGAGAGCCGAATCCTGGTTGCCGCCCAAGCCCTGGGGATTGCCCAGGGCGCTTTCGACCGTGCGCTGGCTTACGTCAAGGAGCGCCAGCAGTTCGGCCGCCGTCTCGCCGAATTCCAAGTGACCCAGCACAAGCTGGCCGACATGGCCACTAAAATCGAGCTGGCACGCTTAATGACGTACAAGGCGGCCTGGAATTTCGACCAAGGGCACATCGATCCCAAGCTTACCTCCATGGCCAAGATGTACGCCGCGCGAACGGCGGTCGAAGTGGCGGACGAGGCCATCCAGTTGCTGGGCGGCTATGGCTACATGACCGAGTACGAGGTGGAACGCTTCTACCGCGACGCCAAGATCACTGAAATCTATGAGGGCACTAAAGAAATCCAGAAGAATACCATCGCCAGTGCGGTGCTGGGCAAGTTGAAGTAAGGGTTACGGGGATCGGGCAGGCATGGTACCTGAAGCGAAAGACTCCATCACTCCATCATGAAAGGACGGGCGACCATGATCGAGCAGCTGAAAAAAGCGTTGACCACCGGTGTCGGCTTGGCCCTTAAGACCTGGGCGGAGGTCGAGGCGGCAGGAAAAGAAATGATCCAAAAGGCCCAGCTCTCCGAAAAGGACGCCGGTCCGTTTCTGAAAAGCCTGAAGGAGAGCTATGAAAAGGCCCAGACGAAACTGGAGTCACAGGTCCATCGTCTGGTCAAGGACGTTCTAAAAAAAGCCGACATCGCGACCAGTGATGACGTGAAGTCCCTCAAGCGGGAGATTCAGGGTCTCAGGAAGGAACTCAAGGCGGCCAAGGCAACCCCGGCGCCGAAGCCTGGCAAAGCCGCTTCCGCCAAGAACAGATCCAAAGCCAAAACCTCGGCTTGAAAAAAAGGAGCTTCGGCTCCGGGCTTGCCATGCTGAGCATCCGCAAAATCGGTGTCATCAGCAGGACCTACCGCCATCTCAACCGTTACCGTCATATCCTGGCGGTGCTGCTGAAGCACGGATTCGGCGAGCTGGTCGAGTCGCTGAAGATCGACCAGTACCTCGAAGTCGGCCTCCAGCTGATTTCGAAGAAGAGAATCGCGCGCGAGGAACCCCTCACGCGGCCCCAGCGCGTGCGCCTGGCCCTGGAGGAGCTGGGGCCCACCTACATCAAGCTCGGCCAGGTGCTCTCGACCCGGCCGGACCTCATCCCCATGGAGTTCATCGAAGAGCTGTCCAAGCTTCAGGACAGCGTTCCGCCGTTCCCCTTTGCCGAAGCCGAAACCATCATCCAACGCGAGCTGGGCGCGCCTTCTGGCGAGGTTTTCGACCACATCGAAATCGAACCGGCGGCCTCGGCCTCCATCGGTCAGGTGCACCGCGCCCGCTTGAAAAACGGTGAAGCCGCAGCCGTGAAGATCCAACGACCCGGCATCCGCGCCGTCATCGAGGTCGACCTTGAGATCATGCTCCACTTGGCGACTTTGGCGGAACGGCATGTGGAGGAGCTGGCCCTGCACAAGCCGGTCAAGATCGTCGAAGAGTTTGCCCGAACCCTTGAAAAAGAGATCGACTACCGTATCGAGGCCGCGCATATCGACCGAATCGCCCAGTGCTTTCTCGACGACCCGACGGTCTACATCCCCCTGGTTTTCAAAGAGTTCAGCACATCCTGCATTCTCAGCACCGAATACGTGGAAGGGATAAAGATTTCGAACATCGACCAGCTGGACGCCGCCGGCTTCGACCGGCGGCTGCTGTGTTCGCGCGGAGCCAACATTGTCCTGAAGCAGGTCTTCCAGCATGGGGTTTTTCATGCAGACCCGCATCCCGGGAATATTTTTGCGCTGCCGGACAACGTCATCTGCCTCCTGGATTTCGGTATGGTGGGCGTGGTGGACCGTCAGACGCGCGAGATGTTCGTCGAGCTGGTGGACAGCGTCGTGCGGCGGAATGAAGCCCGGGCCGCGCAGGTGCTCCTTCAGCTGACCAGTTGGGAGCAGTCGCCGGACCTCCGGCAGCTGGAACGCGAGCTGCTGGAATTCATGAGCCGCCATCTCTACCAGCCGCTCAAAGACATTGAGGTCGGAAAGCTTTTGAAGGACCTGTTGGAGATCGCCGCCCGGTTTCAATTGCGGCTTCCGCCAGATATTTTCCTGATGCTCAAGGCGGTCGGCACCGTGGAGGCGGTCGGCCGGATGCTCGACCCGGAATTCGACATGATCGCGAAAGCAGCGCCCTTCATGGAACAGGTGTTGAGAGACCGCTTCAAACCCCAGCGGGTGGCTGAGGACATGGGCGATCTGGTGGCGCGGATGCTCAAGTTTCTGCACCAGTTCCCCAAGGACCTCCTTGATCTGGCCGGGCTGCTGAGACGGCAAAAACTCAGCTTACTGATCAGGCACGAGGGGCTTGAAAGAGTCCTGGCCACCCACGACCAGATCAGTAACCGCATTTCCTTTGCCATCATCATCGCCGCCCTCATCGTGGGTTCGGCCTTGATCGTCATCTCCAAAACGCCGCCGCTTTTTTATGGTATCTCCCTGATCGGCATCATCGGCTTCCTGGCGGCCGCCCTCATGGGCATCTGGCTGTTGGTGGCCATTCTCAAGAAGGGCAAACTCTGAAGCACATCCGTTCATCCTCCTGCTCGCCGCGCATCGGATGCGGGGGAATCTCATAGCAGCGCTGGAACCCGACAGGTCGAGGTTGAGCGCCGCGCCGCGGTATGTTAAGAAGGCGGGCGAAGGATCGGCGTGGAGGCCATGAATGAAGGTGCACCTGTACAACACCCTGACGCGGCAGAAAGAAGAATTGGTTCCCATCCGGCCGGGCGAGGTTGGCCTCTACACCTGCGGTCCGACGGTCTATAACTTCGCACATATCGGCAATTTACGCACGTACCTCTTCCAGGACGTTCTGAAGCGGGTGCTTGCCTTCAACGGTTTCAAGGTGAATCATGTCATGAACATCACCGACGTCGGGCATTTGACCGGCGATCGGGACATGGGCGAGGACAAGATGGAGAGCGGGTCGCGGCGCGAGGGCAAGACGGCCTGGGACATCGCCGAGTTCTACACCCGCGCGTTCAAGCAGGACATCGCCCGGTTGAACATCCTGGAGCCCAGCATCTGGTGCAAGGCGACTGACAGCATCCCCGAACAGATCGATCTCATCCGAATCTTGGAGCAAAAAGGCTTCACCTACGAAACCGGCGACGGCATCTATTTCGACACCGCCAGATTCCCGGAATATGCCAAGCTGTCGAGCCAAAACCTCGATGCGCTGCAAGAAGGGGCTCGGGTCGAGAAAAACCCGCAGAAGCGCAACGCGACGGACTTCGCCTTGTGGAAGTTTTCCCCGCCCGGCGCTAAACGTCAGATGGAATGGGATTCTCCCTGGGGAATCGGGTTCCCTGGATGGCACATCGAATGCTCCGCCATGAGCATGAAGTTTCTCGGCGATCAGCTCGACATCCACTGCGGCGGGATCGACCACATCGACATCCACCATACCAACGAGATCGCCCAGTCCGAGGCGGCCACCGGCAAGAAATTCTTCAACGTCTGGATGCACGGGGCGTTCCTGAACATCCAGGGCGGCAAGAAGATGGCCAAAAGCGAAGAGAATTTTCTCACGCTCGACAACGCCCTGATCAAGCGCGGCATCCCCCCGCTCGCTTACCGCTATGCGGCTTTTCAGACCCACTACCGCAAGCCCATGGAATACACCGACGACTCCATCCAGGCCGCCAAAAACGGCCTGGAGCATCTCTTCAACCAGGTCCGGGAAGTGGCCAAGGGCGGCGCAGCGCCCGGCGCCGCCGCCCATTCCGCCTTCCGCGAGAAATTCATGGAGGCGATCAACGACGACCTGAACATGCCGCGGGCCATGGCGGTGATCCAGGAGATGCTCAAGAGCGATATTCCCGGCACCGAGAAACACGCCACCATTCTGGATTTCGACCGGGTGCTGGGGTTGAGCCTGGATGAGGTCGACAAACCCCAGGAGATCCCACCGGATGTCCAGGCGCTGGTGGACGCCCGGGGCCGCGCGCGCGCATCCAAGGACTGGGCCGGCTCCGACCGGCTGCGGGACGAAATCCTGGCGCTGGGGTACACGGTCAAGGACACGCGCGACGGCATGAAACTTCTGAAGCCTTAGTCCCCTTCCTTTCGCACCACACCGTCCCCACAGCCCCTCAATAAATAATTTGACTTGCAGCTCACAATGCAACATGGTTGCATTGTAATTAGTTCGGTTGGCCGAGTCATTTCCTATGTCAATATGATACGGCGCATTTATGACAAGCTTGTCTAACATAAAGAATTTTATATAGTTAAATACCGCTGTTCCAAATCGACTCCGGCGGTACAAGGGCGAGGTCTGTTTTTTGCAATAAATTTGCTTAAACCAAGTGAGGAGGAGACTATCATGAAACGCATTGCTGGTGTAACGGGATCGCTTTTCTGGCTTCTCATGGCCGGTCACCCGGCATTGGCCGCGAATGTTAAGACTTTTGTCAGCATCGCCCCCCAGCAATACTTTGTCCAGAAAATCGGAGGGGAGCTGGTGGACGTCTCCGTCCTGGTCCCGCCGGGGGCTGATCCTCACACCTACGAGCCCAAGCCTCGGCAGATGGCGGAACTGGCCAAGACCGCCGTTTACTTTGCGGTGGGAATCGACTTCGAAAAGGCCTGGATGAAGAAGATCGCCGCCACCAACCCAGGCATGCGGATCGTTCACACCGACGCGGGCATTGAGAAGATGGCCCTCGCCGAGCAACACCACGAGCATGCGAAAGAAACCAAGGACGCCCACGGCCACGGCACGACGCATCATCATCACGAAGGCGCTCCGGACCCCCATGTGTGGCAGTCGCCGCACTTGGTGAAGATCCAGGCGAAGCATATCACGGAGGCACTTGCCGCGGTTGATTCGGCCAACCGAACGCGCTATGAAGAGAACTACACCGCGTTTTTACTGGAAATCGATGCGTTAGACGCCGAGTTAAAGTCCCTCTTTGCCGACAGACAGGGCACTCGGTTCATGGTGTTTCACCCCTCCTGGGGCTATTTTGCCCAGGCTTACGGACTCGAACAAGTGCCGATCGAAATCGAAGGCAAGGCCCCCAAACTCGCGCAGCTCAAAGAGTTGATTCATCATGCCAAGGATCACGACATCAAAGTGATTTTCGTTCAACCGCAGTTTTCCTCGAAAAGTGCCCAGATGGTGTCCCGTGAAATCGGCGGTCAAGTGGTGGCGGTTGATCCGCTGGCCGGAAACTGGGCCGAGAATTTGCGCGCGGTCGGCCGGAAATTCAAGGCCGCCCTCCGCTAAGGGTGCACGCTATGGGCGAACCCATCATTGACGTGAGCCGGGTCTGGTTTTCCTTCAACGGACAGCCAGTGCTGCAGGATGTGGACCTGAAGGTGCAGCGCGGGGATTTCCTGGTCATCATCGGGCCCAACGGCGGCGGCAAGACGACCCTGCTCAAGCTGATGCTGGGTTTATTAGAGCCTACCCGCGGAACGGTGCGCGTCTTCGGCCAGCCTCCGCTGAAGACGGCCCATCGTATCGGCTACGTGCCCCAGAACGTACACATCAACAAGACCTTTCCGGTGTCGGTCATGGACGTCGTCCTGATGGGCCGGCTGCGGAGCGGTCGAGGCTGGTCGCGGCACACGCGGGAGGACCAGCTCGCCGCACAGGCTGCCCTCGATCAAATGCGGGTGTGGGAGCACCGCAGCCGCCGCATCGGCGAGCTCTCCGGCGGGCAGTTGCAGCGGGTATTCATCGCGCGGGCGCTGGTTTTAAAGCCCGAAATCCTTTTCTTGGACGAAGCCATGGCCAGCATCGATGCCCAGACCCGTGGGGAGTTCCACGAAATACTGCAGGAGTTGAACCGGTCCGTCACCATCGTGGCCGTCAGCCACGACATAATGGCCCTGTCCCGCCACGCCACGTCCGTGGCCTGTGTCAACCGGGATCTTCACTATCACGACTCCGGCGAAATCACTCAGCCGATGCTGGATGCGGCTTACGCCTGCCCGGTGGATCTGGTGGCGCACGGGATCCCCCATCGGGTGCTGGGCCGGCATGAGGGCAAGGGACATGGTTGAGGCACTGCAGCTGGAGTTCATCCGCAACGCCTTGGCGGCGGGGATCCTGGTCAGTCTGGTGTGCGGCGTGATCGGGACCCTGGTGGTGGTGAACCGGATCGTGTTTCTCGCCGGCGGAATTGCCCATGCCGCCTATGGTGGGATCGGGTTGGCCTTTTTTATGGGATGGCCTTACGTGGTCGGGACGTTGGGGGTCTCGGTCGTTTCCGCCGGCATCATGGCCGCCGTGACCTTGAAGGCCAGGCACCGGGCGGACGCCATGGTGGGGGTGATCTGGGCGGTGGGGATGGCGATCGGCGTAATCCTGCTCGACCTTACCCCGGGGTACAACGCGGACCTCATGAGCTACCTTTTCGGCAGCATCCTGGCGGTGCCGGCATCGGACCTGTGGCAGATGGGGGCTATTGGGGTGGGCGTCGTCATCACCGTCAGTTTTTACTACAACGATTTCCTGGCCATGTCCTATGACGACGAGTTCGCCCGCCTGAGAAGGGTCCCGGTCACGTTCCTTTACTGCCTTCTGCTGGTGATGATCGCCCTCACGGTGGTCATGATCATTCGCGTGGTGGGACTGATCCTGGTGATCGCGTTGCTGACGATCCCGCCGTTCATCGCGGAAAAGTTCACCGGCTCGCTGCGTGCGATGATGGTGGTGGCATCCCTGCTGAGCTGTTTTTTCACCGTGAGCGGTCTCTGGATTTCCTACATTTTAAACCTGACCTCCGGGGCGACGATCATCCTCGTGGCGGCCGTGGGGTTCTTCGCAGCCGTCCTGTGGGGGCGATTCAAGCCCCGGCATCCGGAAAACGCATCGGTCTCGGCCGGCGAGCCGGCCTGAAGGAAAACACGCCATGTGTCAGCGCTGCAACTACGCGGAGCTTCTGGGAGTCAGCGGCCTCGATCCCACGCCCAACCGCATGCGGGTGCTGGAAGTGATCGGGAACAATTCGTCGCCCGTGAGCGCCCAGGAGATCTTCACGACGGTGAGCCGGACAGCCGCCATCAACCGCGTCACGGTCTACCGCATCCTCGACATGCTGGTCGAAAAGACCTTGGTGGAGCGTCTGAGCGGGGGCGGGCGGAGCCTGGTCTACGGCCTGGCGCCCAACGAACACCACCCGGCCCACCCTCATTTTCACTGCCGGAGCTGCGGTGCGTTGCAATGCCTGCAGCCGGGGAGCCTCACAGTCGACCTGCGGGGCATTGAGCGCTCCTTTGCCGGCGAGATTCAAGCTGTGGACGTCCGAGTGGACGGGATATGCAAGAACTGCCTGAAAAGAACCTAAAGGGTTAGGGGGGTTAAAAACCGCGGGCATCCTGGGAGTAATAATTTGTAATTTAAATCAAGCGCCGAGCCGCAGGCTCGGCGCTTGATTTAACCGCACTTGTTGAAGCCGCAGAAGTGGCAGATCATACACCCTTCCTCGAAGCTTACCACCTGGCCGCACTCCGGGCACTTCTCCCCGAGCAGGCTGTATTCGGTCTTGCGGAACTTGGCGGCATTTTCGCCGGTTAGATAGCGCTTTTCCAGCACGCGGGCGATGGCGTCCGGGATCGACAAGACCAGGCCGCCGTCCTGGAAGATGGGGTGCTCACCGCCGATGCCCTTGAGCTGATCCACGATTTTGTCGACGGTCACCCCGGCCCGAAGAGCCAACGACACCAAGCGGCCGATGGCCTCGGTCTTGGCGGTGGTGGAGCGGCCGGATTTGCCGATGGTCGCAAACACCTCGAAGGGCCTTCCTTCAAACTCCGTCACCGTGACGTACAGGTGGCCGTAGCCGGTCTTGATCTTGGTGGTGAAACCGAAGAGGGTTTCGGGCCGGTCCAGAACCGCTCCCATCAGCCGGTCGGTTTCCTCCTTCCTCTGGCCGAAGGAGAGCACCTGGTTCTCCTTGCTGCCGTCCCGGTAGATGGTGACTCCCTTGCAGCTGAGCTGGAAGGCGAGGTCGTAAACCTTGCGCACGTCCTCCACGGTTGTGTCCCGCGGCAGGTTCACGGTTTTGGACACGGCATTGTCGGTGAATTTCTGGAAAGCGGCCTGCATGCGGATGTGCCATTCGGGGGAGATGTCGTGCGCGGTCACAAACACCCGGCGCACATCCTCGGGGATTTCCTCCATCGCGTGGATGCTGCCCCGGCGGGCGATTCGATCCATCAGTTCCGGGCTGAAAAACCCGCGTTCCCGGGCTGTTTGTTCAAAAACCGGATTCACTTCCATGAGCTTGTCGTTGTCCATGACCGTGCGGACGAAGCTCAAGGCAAACAGCGGCTCGATCCCGCTTGAGCAGCTGGCGATGATACTCAGTGTGCCGGTGGGCGCGATGGTGGTGGTCGTCGCATTGCGGCGCTTGAGTCCCTGATCTTTGAAAACGCTGCGGTCCCAGTTGGCAAATACGCCTCTTTCTTCGGCGAGCGCCGTGGAGGTTTCGTGAGAGGTCTCTTGAAGGAAGCGCATCACCTCGCCGGCGGTCTGCAGCGCCACTTCTGAATTGTAGGGGATACCCAGCTGGTAGAGCAGGTCGGCGAACCCCATGACCCCCAACCCGATTTTGCGGTTGCCGCGCACCATTTCGGTGATCTCCGGCAGGGGATAGCGGGACACGTCAATCGTGTTGTCCAGGAAACGCACGGACCAGGCGATGGCATCCTTGAGCGCCGGATAGTCAATCACTGGCCCCTCGTCGGATGACACCACAAATTTGGCGAGATTGATGGACCCCAGATTACAGGCTTCCAGCGGCAGCAACGGCTGCTCGCCACAGGGGTTGGTAGATTCTATTTCCCCCAACACCGGAGTGGGGTTGTCGGCATTCATTCGGTCGAGGAAAACGATGCCGGGGTCGCCGGTCTTCCAGGCTTGGGTCACCAGCGCTTCGTAGACATCGGCGGCATTCAGGCGGCCGGTCGCCTGTTTTTCCCGCGGGTCGATCAGGTCGTATTCTTGATCGGCCGCTGCCGCCTGCATGAAGGCATCGGTCACGCCAACCGAGATGTTGAAATTGTTCAGCTCCCGGCCATTGCTCTTGCTGTAGATGAACTCCATGACGTCGGGATGATCCACCCGCAGGATGGCCATGTTGGCGCCGCGGCGGGTGCCACCCTGCTTGACTTGCTCCGTGGCCGTGTTGAAGATTTTCATGAACGACACGGGCCCCGAAGCCACCCCGCCGGTTGTCCCGACGTTGCTGTTCTTGGGCCTCAGCCGGGAAAAAGAAAACCCGGTGCCGCCGCCGGACTTGTGGATCAAGGCCGCGTTGCGCAAGGCGCCGAAAATTCCCTCCATGGTGTCTTCCACCGGCAGCACGAAGCAGGCCGCCAATTGCCCCAGTCGCCGGCCGGCATTCATCAAGGTGGGCGAGTTGGGGAGAAAAACGAACTGGGTCATCAGACTGTAAAAGATTTCTTCGATCTCCTTCACGCGCCCGTCGTCGGCACCGTAATTTTTTTCAGCCTTGGCGATATGCTGGGCGACGCGCCGAAACATCTTTTCGGGGGTTTCGACCAACTTGCCCTGGCTGTCTTTTTTTAGGTAGCGCTTTTTCAACACGGCGAGCGCGTTCTCGGTCAGCTTCATCTCGTCCTTACCGAAAATGAACTTGTCCAGCTTCACCCGGGCCGGCTTGGTCAACCCATATTCCATGAGCTTATCCTCTATCATTTTTTCGATGACTGAAAGCGCAATGGTCTGAACCTCCATCTTGGAGATCTCTTCGCGCAGGAAACGGCTGATTCCGAGGGCCTGATCGACATTAATCGGGTTGTCGCGGACCAGAAGGTCGGTAAACAACTGATCGTCCCACGAAAGAGAGGCTAGATCGAAACGGCCCTCATTGGTAACCAGAAACTTGCCCTGTTCGCCCATGAAAGTGCTCCTCTGTTTATATGGCAAGAAGGTGGATGATCCCGAATTCTTGTTGAACAAGCTCTCCTGATTCACCGGATGGATAAAGAGCGGCAGACACTGCTTCGTTTTGCAGAGCTTTACTATGACATACTATATATTGTGTGTCAAGCTAAATTATTATCAATATATATGTTATCCTGACCGGGTTAGGGGCTTTGTCGCCACAGGCTGCGTGAAACAGCATTATTTTGAATGCTAATGCATGATCCGCTTGGCTACAATCCAGGCAAAAGAAACTTTCATCTGGACAAAAAAAACATGATGGATTACGATTCACTTACATCATCAGGTATCACCTTAAGCAAGCTCGGCAAGAAGTTGGCGTTCGGTGAACTTGGCGCATCAACCCCCATTCTTGGGAGAACAGGCCATGAACAAACTCCTCATTCGATTATCGCTGATCTTATTATGCCTCCAGTTGACGGGGATGTCGGTTGGCGCCACGCTGCTTGGAACCGCCAGCTACTACAACGAGTTTATCTTCGGTGACATTATTCAGAGCAATACAGACTCTCAGGGAAGGGTCGCCGCCGGAGGCAGCGTGAACTACAACAACATGTCGGTGGCCAGCGAAGTCCAGGCGAACGATCCGCGCTACCCCGATCTGGTCGTGGGCGGAAATCTTACCTGGACGAATGGCAGCGTCGGCTATTTCTCCGACATCAATTCGGGATCATCCGAGTACAAGAAGGGAAGCATCGTCGTGGGCGGAAATGCTTCCATCACACAGAACAACGGCGGCAATTCAGTCGCTTTCGGCTCCCTGACGACCGGAGCCGCACTTCCGTTTAATTTTGCCGCGGAACAATCTTATCTGCAGGGCATGTCCGCCTTTTGGGGGCAACTGGCGACGACCGGCAAAACCAGCATAAAGCCGGGTGAGATTTTCCTCACCGGCGCAGATCCCTTTTTGAACATTTTTACCCTTTCGGCATCCGACATCAAGCAGAACATCGGCTTCAACATCAACGTACCTGAAGGGTCCACCGCGCTGGTGAACATTTCAGGCAATGCCGGGAAAATGAAAAACTTCGGTTTTTATTTCAATGGGAAAGATGGGAATCTGGATGGCGATGATTTGAACAAAGATGGCCAGCCGGATTTTTTGTTTCCCGACAGCCTGATTCTTTATAATTTCTTTGAGGCAACCGCGCTTAGCATTGCCGGCATCGAGGTTCACGGCAGCATCTTGGCTCCCTGGGCCGATGCGGTCTTCAATAACGGACACATCGAAGGGAATCTTATTGCCAAATCGCTTGTCGGCACGGGCGAAGCTCACAACGAGCTTTTTAACGGCAAGCTGCCGACCCAGCCTGTCCCCGAGCCGGCGACCGTGCTTCTTCTGGGATGCGGTCTGATCGGCGCTGCTGCATTCAGACGGCGGATGAGAGATTAGAGTTTATCCGCAACGTCATCCTCATCGGCATGCCCGGGGTGGGCAAGAGCACCGGGGGCGTTCTGCTGGCCAAGCGCCTGGGGTTTGCGTTCATCGACACGGACATTTACATCCAAGTGCGCGAGGGCCGAAGCCTGCAGGAACTCATCCGGGCTCATGGCGCCGATGAGTTCTGCCGCATCGAAGAAAACCACATCCTCACGCTCGCGGTCGACTCTCATGTTATCGCTCCCGGAGGCAGCGTCGTCTACCGGCCTAATGCCATGTCCCACTTGAAAGCCAAGGGGGTCGTCATCCACCTGGACATCGCGGTTGCGCGTCTGAAGCGCCGACTGGCCGACATGGACGCCCGCGGCGTGGTCATCGGGCCCGGTCAGACCGTCGAAAGCCTTTACGCCGAGCGCCGGCCGCTCTACCTAAAACATGCCGATGCCACGGTTGAGACCGACGGCCGAACTCCGGATCAGGTGGTCGGCCGGGTGCTGGACGAACTCGCACAGCTCAATCCTCCTTGAGGGTCGCTCGTCGGATCACCCGATCTCCGAACTTGCTTCTGATGGTTGCCACCGTTTTGTCCACCGTCTCCCATCCTTCCCTGGACGATCTCTCCGCCGCGAACAACTCCTGCTGCCGGGGAGCATCCGCCGGCACAAGGCCGGTGGCGCCCAATCCAATCAGGCGGACTTTCTGAGTCACACGGTATTCTTTTAGCAAAAGGAGCGCCTGTTCGTAGAATTCCTTTGAAGATTGCGTGGGCGGCGCAAACGTCGCGCGGCGGGTGACGAGCTTGAAGTCGGCGTGCTTGATCTTTAAAACCACGGTGCGGGCCTTGACCCCCTCTTGGCGGAGCGCCGCAGCGACCTCCTCGGCCTGTTCGAGCAGGCAACGGGTCAGCGCGGCTGTTTCACAGGTATCCTCATCGAGGGTGCATTCGCTGCTGACCGATTTGCAGGGGGAATCGGGCGTGACCGGGGTGAGGTCGATGCCGCGGGCGAGATCGACCAGCCGGGCGCCGTAGGCACCGAAGATCGAATTCAAGATCGTCAAGGGGAATTTGCCGATGTCGCCCAGGAAGCGGATGCCGAGCTCCGCCACCTTGGCCTGGGTTTTAGGCCCCACTCCCGGCACTTTTTCGACCGGAAGCCGTTCGATGAAAGCGGGCACCTGGTCCGGGGCAATCACGGTCAGGCCGTCCGGCTTATTGAAATCAGAAGCGATTTTCGCCAGGAACCGGTTCGGAGCCACGCCGACCGAACAGGTGAGATGGAGGGTGTGGCGGATCCTCTGTTTTAGGCTGAACGCCAGTGCGGGGGGCGGCCCGTGCAGGCTTTCGGTCCCGGAGAGGTCCAAGAACGCTTCATCGATCGATACCGGCTCCACGAGCGGCGAGAACTCCCGCAAAATGGACAGGACTTCCCGGGACACCTGCTGGTAGCGACCCATACGCGGTGGTATGAAAACCCCGCGCGGACACAGCTGCCGTGCCTGGAACATGGGCATGGCCGAACGGACCCCGAATCGGCGGGCTTCATAACTCGCTGCGGAGACGACCCCGCGTTTGGACGTTCCGCCGACGATGACGCACTGGCCCTTCAGCCGAGGTTGGTCGAGCTGCTCCACCGAGGCATAAAAGGCATCCATGTCGATGTGGAGAATCATACGGGGGGTTGCATTTTGTTTGAGAAGTGATATGTTCAACAAAATTGTAAAAAACAAACTAACTATCGGCAAAAATGTAAATGAAAACGACGGAACGAATCGAAAATATCACCCTGCTATACGAGATCAGCAAGGCCTTGAACGAACATCTCGACCTCAAGCGTTCATTATACCGGGTCCTGGACATTCTTTCCAGCTCGATGGACATGGTGCGCGGGACGATCACGTTGCTGGACCCCCTGCGCAATGAGATCCACATTGAGGTAGCCCACGGCATCACCCGATCCGCCATCGAACGTGTACGATACAAGCTGGGGGAGGGAATCACCGGCCAAGTCATTGAAACCGGCAAGGCCGTGGCGATCCCGAAGATCAGCGAGGAGCCGCGCTTTTTGGATCGCACCGCCAGCCGCAGACGCAAGCAGACCCGCGAGATCTCCTTCTTCTGCGTGCCGATCAAAAAAGGCAACCAGGTGATCGGCGCCCTCAGCGTGGATAAGCCCTACGACGAGGCGTATGGCCTGGATGACGGCAAGCGCCTGCTGTCGGTGGTTGCAACCATGATCGCTAGTCACGTCATCAAGCTCGATACGATTCGTCTGGAAAACGAGCGCCTGCGCAATGAAAACCGCCGTCTGCAAGGCGAGCTCAAGAACAAATACACCATCAGCAACATCATCGGCAGCAGCAACCGGATGCGCGAAGTCTACCAGATGGTCTCGCAGGTGTGCCGCAGCAATGCCACCGTACTGATCCGGGGCGAAAGCGGAACCGGCAAGGAACTGGTGGCCAACTCCATCCATTACAACAGCCAGCGGGCCAGCACCCCGTTCGTCAAGGTCAACTGCGCGGCGTTGCCGTCCAACCTCATCGAAAGCGAGCTCTTCGGACACGAGAAGGGCGCCTTCACCGGCGCCATCAAGCAGAAGATCGGCAAGTTCGAGCTGGCCCACCGCGGCACGATTTTTCTGGATGAGATCGGCTCTCTCAATCTCGACGTTCAGGCCAACCTGCTGCGCATCCTGCAGGAAAAAGAGTTCGACCGCGTCGGCGGGCAGCGCACGATCAAAGTCGACGTGCGCGTCATCGCCGCCACCAACAAAAACCTGGAGCAGGCCGTGGAGGAGGGCACCTTTCGGGGCGACCTCTATTATCGGTTGAACGTCTTCCCCATTTACATGCCGCCCCTGAAGGAACGCAAGACGGATCTGCTGCTGCTGGCCGATTATTTTCTCGAGAAGTATGCCAAGGAAAACCACAAGGACATCCGTCGCCTTTCCACTCCGGCGATCGACATGCTCATGCAATACCACTGGCCGGGCAATGTGCGCGAGCTGGAAAATTGCATCGAACGCGCCGTCCTGCTCTGCGAGGAAGGCGTCATCCACAGCTACCACTTGCCGCCGACGCTGCAGACCGGCCAGGAATCCGGGACGCTGCCGGCGCTGTCCTTGGAGGAGGCCGTCGCCAACCTCGAGAAGGAAATGCTCATCGACGCCCTCAAGAACACCCGGGGAAACATCACCAGCGCCGCCCGGGTCCTGCAGACCACCGTGCGCAAGTTCGCCTACAAGGCGCAGCAGCACGGCGTCGACTACCGCCACTACCGAGGGTGAGAAAGCGGAGATCACGGGGCAAAGGACATAGGGCCAGCTTTTAGTACTAGTTGGTCGATAGTTTTAGGAAAATGCCCGCCGGATCAACCGGAGATTCAATTTTTGTAAACCCATAAACCATATGCTACTATGACTGCCAAAGTAGATACACTTCAAGCGGGGCAGGAGAATCACATCATGGGCCGGATTCAATATATATCAGATGAGAACAAAAACATTGCCGGGGTCATTGCCTAGTGGGTGGAACGAGACCGCAAAAAAGCCCTGCGCATCCTCAAGTTGATCAAAGAGCTCCGGCGCGATCCATTTGGTGGCACCGGCAAGCCCGAACCGCTCAAGCATGAGCTCTCCGGCTGTTGGTCCCGGCGCATCGATCTGGAACACCGGCTTGTCTACCAAGTCAAGGAAGATAAAATTCGCATTCTGGCTTGTCGGTACCACTACTAAAAAGCCGCTTGAAATCAGCTTACAAAGTGATGTTTTCAAAGCCGTCTCCGAACTCTTTTGTCTTATTAGCGGTGCGATTTAGTTGATTTAGTCGACTACGTCCCGGTTCCGACGGATGAAAGGGGCGGAAACGGATAGGCCGGGCCTAAAATTGCAGCAACCAGCTTTCTACTCTATCCTTCTTCCTCGATCTCCCGCTAAATAACATGGTGGAAGGCATTCGTTGCATCGATGCGGGCGCTTCGGAGTATGATTTATCGATAGCAAAATGTCTTCCTGAAAACAACGCATGAAAACAGGAGCGTCCCCATATCCGTATCCGTGGGCCTATCGGCCGCCCGCCAGCGGCTTAAATTATCGCCTTTTTCGGACAGACGCTATTTAGCAGTCAGATCTTCTTTGCCTTTTTGACCTTTCTTTCAAGCTGCCACTTCAACTGAAATTCAACCTCCTCTTGGGACGATCCGCGTTCATGCTCAATGCTGATGATTGCGGTCGGAGGTATCAAGATTTTTTCTCCTGCCAAATGAATTTCAAAGCGCTTGCTCTGCTCTATGCAGTCCGCCAGTCGACGCAATTTAGCAACGAACTGCCCCTTTGGGTAACATTTTTCAATATCACGCCTTGGTCTATTTTTTTGTATTTTCACCATGCCATCTCCCTTCGCCCATGGTTGTGTTCGGTGTCCCCCATTTTCCGGCTAAAGTAACTTTTATCAAAAAGGATAGCCGCCCCCTTAGGCCTCACCGGCGCTATTTTCACATGCCACCGGTTTAACGAATGGCCTCAGGAATTAATCAGCATCTGAAGTTTGGGTGGTAAATCCAGGAGTTCCAGATCGACATAAATTCCCGCCCCGGTATTTCTTCAACTTACTTCTCCCGGCCCCCACCGAATATTCTCAGAAGCATGAGAAAGAGATTGATGAAATCGAGATAAAGCTTCAACGCTCCGAGAATGGCACCCTTGCGGACAGCACCTGCATCAATACTATCCGGCTGCGACATGGCCATTTTTTTTAAGTCCTGGGTGTCGTAAGCCGTGAGGCCCACAAAAACCAGTACTCCAATGTAGCTGACGACGGTGCTGATCGCGCTGCTCTGGATGAACAGGTTGACCAGCGATGCGATGACAATCCCGATCAGCCCCATGGTCAGGAAGCCTCCCATGGAGGTCAGATCACGCCGGGTGGTCCAGCCGTAAATGCTGCAAGCAACGAATGTCCCCGAGCAGACAAAAAACGTGCTGGTGATCGTGGATTGAGCATAGGCCAGAAAAATCGAAGATAGCGTCGCTCCGTTTAAGATCGAATAGATCATAAACAGAGCGGTCGCGGTCCCCGCCTGCATGCGGTAGATTCGAGAGCTGATGATAAACACCAGCGCGAGCTGCGCAATGATCAGCCCGAAGAAAACGATTCCAGATCCAAAAATTACGTTTCTGACTTCCGGCATGCTGGCGACCGCGTAGGCGATAAACCCGGTGAGTGCCAAGCCGATGGCCATCCAGTTGTAAACGCTGCGCACAAACGAGTTGACCCGAACTTGGACTTGGGTCTGCCTCATGGTCAAAGAATCCATCTAATCCTCCTGTTGAAAGCGGGGGTTATGCGAAGGGGAGTGGGTTATTGTTCGATCTGCTGAATACCCTCAAGCTTCCATAAGTCCTCCGGCTTTCGGGCCTCCCGGCTGAAATGCCATAGCTCGCGTACCTGCTTGGCCAGCTCGGTTCCGTTCTCCCGCATCATCACGTCATAAAGGACCGACACAATCGTCTGGTTGCCGGCTTCGCGCACTTCGAGAATGCTCGGGTTGATTAGCAGCAGTTCGGTTTTTCCGGATTGAGGGTCTTCTTGTATCTGCTGTTTGATTTCTGCAAGGACCTCCGGTGACACAAACTGACGAATGTCCTCAATGTCGCGTTTGTCCCACGACGCTTGCAGTCGGGTATAGATGGCCTTAGCGCCTTTCAGGAAATCTTCCGCGTCGAAACCCGGTGGAAGAGTGGGTTGGCCTTCGGCGGTCGTCGCCGGTTCAACGGCAGGAGTATACCCTGACGCACCCCAAGACTGGGAAGGACTGCGTTCAAAAGACATTGAAGCTGCAGGAGTTGCTGACGCAGTGGCCATCCGCCTGGCACGTAGAAAACGATAAAGCAGAAAGAGCCCCCCGCCTATGAGCAGGATGTCGAACAACCCTGGACCTCCGTATGCGTGCCCGCCTCCGAACAACATCGAGCCGATAAGTCCTCCCATCAGCATTCCGCCCAGCATACCGCCCCATCGACCCATCGGTGACGGCGTGGGGCCTGCAATGGGTCTTTGTTGGGCCGGCTGACTGGGGCTTACCTGGGGCGAGGTCGGACTTGGGGTCGTGGCCGGGGCACTGCGTTGATAGCTGGGTTTGCTCCCGAAGGATTTCCCGCCTCCGAGCCGGGCGGCCTCCGCCACGTCCTGCCAGAAATATAGCAAGAACGCCATAATGCCAAAGCTGATCAGGATTCCAATTTTCGCTTTTTTGTTCATGCGCCCACCTTTCCCCTTTTGGGTAAACCAGAAGTTGAGATCTTCACAATCAAGCATCTTGAGAACTGCATAAAAAAAGACCTTTGCCCGCGGCACGCTTGAACATGCCTTAAGCAAAGGTCTTGCGAAATCACGACGAAAGGTGTCGAGATGTCGCGCCCGGGTGGAACTGGCCACCGTATTGGCGATGCGCGACCCGGCAGATGTATCGCCGCTTGCTACTCCCCTTTACAGCTGAAACAAGATAGCAACAAACCCTGTTTCTTGTCAAGCAAGCGAGGGAAATGACAAAAAACAGAGATGCCTACGTTGCCCACGTAAATCATCTCGGGATGAAGTAACGCAAAAAATTGGCACGGGTCAGCAGATATCCCTGATATCGCCAATTTTATTTTCCAGAGGCAGAAATCAACGGGCTGGGTGACGAGCGGACAATTTACGATGCGCCGCAATTTATCCCTTTAAAATGTACGGGATGCGATTATCTTGGATTTCAACACTGTTGTCGGTTGATAATAACTAAAATGGACACCGTGACTCAAATAGGATTGGGGGCCGCTGTCGGCGAGGCCGTGCTGGGCAGGCAGGTCGGCCGCCGTGCTTTGCTGTGGGGTGGAATCTGCGGTCTGCTCCCCGATCTGGACGTATTGGTGCCACTGGGGGATGCCGTTAGAAACTTCACTTACCACCGCGGCCCCAGCCACTCGCTGTTCGTTCTGGCCGCTTTGACCCCCATGATGGTTTACTGGATTTTGAAAATCCACCCCCAAACCGTTCTTCACCGGACCCGCTGGCTTTGGCTCGTCTTCCTCGCCTTAGTGACGCACGTGCTCCTGGACTGCCTGACGGTTTACGGTACGCAGATCTTCTGGCCCCTGCCCACGCCGCCGGTGATGTGGTCGACGCTGTTCATCATCGACCCGGCCTACTCGGTGCCTCTGTTGGCCGGCGTGCTGGCTGCCATCATCATGTCCCGAAAAACGACTCGTGGGCACACAGTGAATGCGGCTTGTCTGGCGATCAGCACCGTTTATCTTTTCTGGAGCATCGGGGCCAAGATCCACGTCGAAAATGTCGCGCGTGAATCCCTGGGGCGGCAGGGCTTCGGCTACAGCGCACTTCTTACCACTCCGACGGCCTTCAACACTATCCTCTGGCGCGTGGTGGCGATGGACGACAAGGGGTATGCCGAGGGCTACTATTCGCTTCTGGACGGCGGCCGGGAAATCCGGATGACGTTCTATTCCGCCGAGCGCCATCTGCTGGAAACCCTTGAAGGCCACTGGCCGGTTCAACGGCTGCAATGGTTCACCCACGGGTTTTACTCTGTGAAGCAGATCGGGGACGGGATCGTGATGACCGATCTGCGAATGGGCATGGAGCCTGATTACACCTTCCGGTTCCGGGTGGCTGCGATAGGAAATCCGCATCTCGTGCCAGAGGTAGGCCGCCGTGTCAAAGAGCCGCGCAACACCAAGGCGCTGGCTTGGATTTGGCAGCGGATTTGGACGAACACAACGGGAGCTTCCCCTTCAGATTTATATTCCGGCATCATAATCAAACTGGTCACATAGCGTGTCTCAGTAGAATCTTGGCTCGGGCAGAAGGGATTTGAGATTAGCAGATCAAAGGTGTAAGTCTAGAACATTTCAGATTTGTTCCAAATGTCGGTTTTTTTAAGGTTAATCGCCTCCACAGATAGGCTGGGGCTATCTCAAAAATGGAAAACGGGCATGCGCCCAGGAGGGAGGGGAAGGCGCATGCCCTTCGGTGACGGGGAGCCCTGAGGTTCCCCGGGCGGACCTTGTCAGGGTGTTGAAAAACGGCGCCTCGGGCCGTGATCCTGAGTTGCTTGGCTTTTGTAAATGCTCACATATCAGCTCATATGCTGCGCTTTCCAAAGCGCCAAGCGCCTGGGCTGACGAACCGACGCTTCTTTTTGAACACCCTGCTTATATATCGAAGTACAGGAAAAACTCATGCGGATGCGGTCGCAGCCGCACGGCGTCCACCTCGGCCGCGGTCTTGTACTCGATCCACGTGTCGAACACGTCCTGGGTGAAGACGTCGCCCTTCATCAGGAATTCGTGGTCTTCCTTCAAGCAATTCAGGGCCTCTTCGAGCGAACCCGGGGCCGAGGGCACTTTGGCTAGTTCCTCGGGCGGCAGGTCGTAGATGTTCTTGTCCAGCGGATCGCCCGGGTCGATCTTGTTCTGGATACCGTCGATAACCGCCATCAGAATGGCGGAGAAGGCCAGGTAGCCGTTGCAGGAGGGGTCCGGCGTACGGAACTCGATGCGCTTGGCCTTGGGCGAGGTGGAATACATCGGGATCCGGATGGCGGCGCTGCGGTTGCGGCTCGAGTAGGCCAGGTTTACGGGCGCCTCGTAGCCGGGCACCAGGCGCTTGTAGGAGTTGGTGGTCGGGTTGGTGATCGCGCAGAGCGCCTTGCAGTGCTTGAGAATCCCTCCGATGGCATAAAGGGCCATCTGGGAGACGCCGGCATACTTGTCCCCGGCGAACAGGGGCTTGCCGCCCTTCCAGAGGCTCACGTGGGTGTGCATGCCCGATCCGTTGTCGCCGAAGAGGGGCTTGGGCATGAACGTCACGGTGTGGTTGTTGCGGCAGGCGACATTTTTAAGCACGTACTTGAACCACATGAGCTGGTCGGCCATCTGCACGAGCGGCCTGAATTTCATGTCGATTTCGGCCTGGCCGGCGGTGGCGACTTCGTGGTGCTGGGCCTCGATCTCGATCCCCAGCTTTTCCAGGGTGAGCACCATCTCCGTTCGCAGGTCCTGGAACTTGTCCGTCGGCGGAACCGGAAAGTAGCCCTCCTTGGGGCGTGGTTTGTAGCCCAGGTTCGGACCCTCATCGCGGCCGGTGTTCCAGGTCCCCTCGACGGAGTCGATCTCATAGAAGGCTCCGTAGCTGGTGGATTCGTAACGGATGTCGTCGAAGATGAAGAATTCCGCCTCGGGCCCAATGAAGGCGGTGTCGCCGATGCCGGTGCTCTTGAGGTAGGCCTCGGCCTTTTTGGCGATGTTGCGCGGGTCGCGGCTGTAGGCGGCACGTGTGACCGGATCGGCGATGTCGCAGATCATCACCAGCGTGGGCGCCTGGGTGAAGGGGTCCATTCTGGCGGTGGCCGGGTCGGGAATCACCAGCATGTCGCTCGCGTTGATGGGCTGCCAGCCGCGGATGCTGGATCCGTCGAAGCCGAAGCCGTCCTCGAAGCTGCCTTCATCCAACTGGCCGATGGGCACCGAAAAATGCTGCCAGATCCCGGGAAAATCCATGAACCGCAGGTCCAGCATCTTGGCGCCGTTTTCCTTGGCAAAAGCCAACACATCTTTGGGTTTCATTGCAATTCCTCCTTATGAGATTATGGGATGGTTTGTATTTTGATCTTTCAAGTTCATACAGCGATGGTGCGAGCCGATACTCGATGCTCGATCCTGGATGCTCGATAACTGCATGTGTTTACCGACTCTCTTTTTTCCAGTATCGAGTATCCCGTATCCAGTATCTTTCTTTTCAAATCGCGTCCGTCCCAGTTTCACCCGTGCGCACGCGCACGGCTTGTTCGACCGGGGTGACGAATATCTTGCCGTCGCCGATCTTGCCGGTGTAGGCGGCCTCGCGGATCTTGGCGACGACCTGGTCGGTGAGGGTCTCGGCGACGACGATTTCGATCTTGATCTTGGGGATAAAATCGACGACGTACTCCGCCCCCCGATACACTTCCTTGTGGCCTTTCTGGCGGCCGTAGCCCTTGACCTCGGAGACGGTCATGCCCTGGATGCCGATGGCGTTCAGCGCCTCCTTGACGTCATCCAGCTTGAACGGTTTGATAATCGCTTCGACTTTTTTCATCATGGGACATTCCTCCTGTTTTCTTTCCGCCCGATTTATTCGATTTCAAAGGCCCGCTCGCCGTGAACGGCGCTGTCCAGGCCGATCCTTTCATTTTCCTCCTCCACCCGCAAACCGCCCGTCAACGCCTTGGTCAGATAGATCAGGACCAGCGTCGCGGCGGCCGTGAAGCCGGCCGTGGCCAGGATGGAAACCAGCTGAATCACCACCTGCATCGGGTTGCCGAAGAAGAGCCCGGTGCCGGCGGCATTCACGGCCGGGTCGGCGAAAAGCCCTGTCGCCAGCGCCCCCAGGGTCCCGCACATGCCGTGGACCCCGAAGGCGTCCAGCGAATCGTCATAGCCGAGCTTGAGTTTCAGGCGGGCCACCGAAAAGAACCCCAGGATGCCCGCGGCAATGCCGATGAGGATCGACGCCCCCAGGCCGACAAAGCCGGCCGCCGGCGTAATGGCGACCAGACCGGCCACCACGCCCGAGGCAATGCCGAGCACGGTCGGCTTCTTGTTGATCATCCACTCGACGAACATCCAGGCCAAAGCGGCCGCGGCCGCCGAGGTGTTCGTGACCAGGAAGGCCGAGCCCGCCAGGCCGTCGGCCACGAGCGCGCTGCCGGCGTTGAAGCCGAACCAGCCGAACCAAAGCAGCGCGGCGCCCAGCGCCGTCAGCGCGATGCTGGAGGGGAACATCGCCTCCTTGCCGAAGCCGATGCGCTTGCCGAGCACCAGCGATAGCACCAGCCCGGCAACCCCCGCATTGATGTGGACCACGGTTCCGCCGGCGAAGTCAAGCGCCCCCATGGAGGCCATCCAGCCTTTGCCCCACACCCAGTGGGCGATGGGGCAGTAGACGAAAGTCACCCATAGCACGGTGAAAATGATCCAGGCGGAGAACTTCATGCGGTCGACGATCGACCCCAGCACCAGCGCCACGGTGATACACGCAAACGTCATTTGGAAAAGGGCGAACACGTTGGTGGGGATGGTGCCCTCGAGGCTGGCGGGCGTGACTCCGCTGAGGAACATAAAATCCAGGCCGCCGATGACCCCGCCCTTGTCCGGGCCGAAGGCGAGGCTGTAGCCCCACATCACCCAGACGATGCTTGCCAGACAATAGGCAACGAAGGTCATGGCCAGGGTGTTCAGCAGGTTCTTGTAGCGTGACATTCCGCCGTAGAAGAGGGCCAAGCCGGCGGGGGTCATCATCATCACCAGGGCCGTGGACACGATCATCCAGGCCGTGTCCCCGGAGTTGAGCGCAGCTTCCGCCGCCCAGGAGGAGGAAATCGGCAGCAGGCACCCGCTTGCAATCATCGCAGACATCCAACGTTTTTTCATCATTCACTACCTTGCCTTTCTTGGGATTTTTTATCTCAATCCAATGGTGGAAGCCGCTGCAGCAGGGCCTCCTTGATAGCCGACACCCGTTCGGGGGCATCCACTTTCTGGCCGCTCAGGTCCCTGACATAAAAGACGTCCACGACCTGATCCACCTTGGTGGCGATCTTGGCCACCCAGATGTCGAGCTCGCAGCGGAACAGAACGTCGGCGATGCTGTAGAGCAGCCCGGGAAAGTCGTAGGTAAAGACTTCGATGATGGTGAAGAAGCTGGAGCTCGCGTTGTCGACCCGCACTCGGTGTGGTCGTTTCGCGGTGCGGGGCCTGACGCCGCGGCCGGCCTGGAGGCGCGGTTGGAGGGCCGCGGCGAGGTCCAGCCTGCCGGCCAGCACGGCGTGCAGGTTTTCCTCGGCGCGGCGCCATTTTTCATGCTCGAAAATCGGATCCGGCGGCGGCGTCACCTCGAAGACGTCCAGGGCGGTGCGGTTGCGCCAGGTGAACACCTGGACATCGAGGATGTTGATGTTGTTCAGGGTGAAAACGCCGGCCATGCTGGCCATCAGCCCGGGCCGGTCCTTGGCGCAGATGGTCACCTTGCGGACGGCGCCTTCCGCGGAGGGCTGAATGTCCCAGACGAAATCGGACGTTCCCAGCCGCTGAAACAACCCGATATGCCCGGCGATGTGCTCGACCGGAATGGCGAGCAGATAGCGCGGGCTCAGGGCCGGAAGCAACGCCTCGGTCCGCCGTCGGGCATCCACGGAAGCAGCGGCGGCCAAAAGGTCTTCGCGCTTGCGCTCGATTGCGGCGGTGGCCTTGTCGCTGGCCAGCTCTCCCTTTTCGAGAACATTCAACACCTTGAGAAAAAACTCGCGCAGCAGGTGCGACGTCCAGTCGTTCCAGGCGGCCGGACCGGTCGCCATCGAGTCGGCCACCGTGAGGAGATAAAGCATTTTCAGGCGCTCGGCGTCCCGGATGCGCCGGGCGCAGACCAGGGCGGTTTCCTCGTCGTGGATGTCACGGCGGGTGGCCGTCTTGATCAGGTAAAGGTGGTCGCGGACGAGAAAGACCACCGCGTCCACTTCCTCCGGTGTCAGGCCTTTTTCGGTGAGGATGCGGCGGACCATTTCGGCGCCGCTTTCGGAGTGGTCGGAGGAGGGTTCGCCCTTGCCGATGTCGTGCAGCAGGGCGGCCCACACCAGAAGTAGCTTGTTTTTCAGTTCACGTTGGATGCGGGCGAACAGCGGCTCGCCGGAGGGGGCTTCGGCGGCCAGCCGGCGGATCTCGTCGACCGTGCGCAGCAGGTGCTTGTCGACCGGATAGAGATGATACTCGTCATACTGTATACGGTTGGAAATGCCCTTGAACTCCGGAATGAAGGCTTCCATGAAGCCGGTGGACAACAGATCGTCCAGCAGCGCGACGCCGCCCTCGGGGGCCAGCAGCGTGCGTTCGAAGGCCCGGACGATTTCAGGCGCCGAGCGGTAGCCCGGACCGACGAGGTAGACGAACTCTCTGATCAGCCGCTTGGCCTCACCGCTGAGGGGCGCTTTCAGCCGGGCGCTTTCCTCGAAGATGCGGATGAGCAATTCGGGGCGTTTCAGGATCGCCTCGGGGCTCGTGAAATTCAACATCCCGCCGGAAACGATCGCGATCCCCTCCAGCGGGATTTTGGAGGCGGTCCGCGGACGTCCTTTCTTTTCCACGCCCAGCTCATGCAGGAGCATGAGGTGCTGCTGTTTGACCGATTCCATCCGCCGGTGCAGATCGCCAAGGAAACGTTCCACCGGCTGCTGGCCGGCTTCGGCCTTGAACTTGAACCGATCGGCGATGGCGATCTGGGATTCGAAATGCAGCTGGTCGCACTTGCGTCGGCTGATCTGGTGCAGGTGGTTGCGCACCTCCCAGATGAACCCCAGCGCCTCCCAGAGACCCTGGAACTCGGCGTGGGAAAGCAGGCCGAAATACTCCAGATCGCGGGGCTGCCTCAGATCGACATTGAGCTTCGCCATCCAGAGCATGCTGTGGTAGTCGCGCAGCCCGCCCTGGCCCTCCTTGAGATGGGGCTCCAGCAGATGCGCCGAATCCCCGTACTGGGCGTGCCGGGCGCGCGTATAGGCGATGATCTCCCGCAGAATCCGCTCCGCATGCGGGCGGATGACTTTCTCTCTGAGCCGGGACATCAGCTCGGAGTAAAGCATCGACATGCCGCAGATGAAGCGCGCATCCAGAATCGGCGTCAGAACGTTGAAATCCTTGGCCGCCAGGGCCAGGCACTCCTTGAGCGAGCGCGTGGCGTAGCCGACATCCATGCCGATGTCCCAGAGCGGATAGATCATTTCGCGGATGAGATTCTCCGCTTCGGCCGGGATACGCTTGCTGAACAGGAACAACAGATCCACGTCCGAATGGAGGCTTTGCTCCTCCCGGCCGTAGCCGCCCAGGGCGACGATGGCGTATGGGTTCCTGTTGATTTCCATGCGTGGGCCGATCATGCTGCGCTCGAACGCCTGCTCGAAATAATCGTCCAGGGCGCGCGAATGCTGTTTCATGAAGTCGGGCTGCTTGCGGCGTAGAAACCGCTCGGTCAGGCCGGCCACTTTTTCTTGCAACTGGGTGGAAGCGGTTGCGTGGGCACTGCGCATCTTTGTTTCCCGTTGAAATCTCCTGTTTCAGACCCGATCAGCAAACATCAGCAAACCATGTGCCAAGCGGGCGCATCCGGTGGAAGTACAGTAAATTCAGTTGATTGAAAGCCTGTGGAGGCAAAGCGGAGAAGTCGGTAAAAACAACAAATTTGTTAATAAATAAATTAATAAAATAACAATTTTGTAAACTTTTTCCATGGGGGGAGGAAGAAGCCGCCGATCACCGGTCGGGGAAGAACGCCTCCCAGATCTGACGGATGCGCTGCTGCAGGCGCTCGAATTTTTCGGCCGGCACGCGGGCCGGTTTCTCCTGCAGGCTTAACTGATGGGCGGCTGCGCGGTAAATGAGGTAGGCGTGCTTGAGCACGTGGGCCATGATTTCGCTGAGCACCGCCGAGCCGATCAGGGTTTGGATCAGCCGCACATTGTCGGTCCAGCGGACCAATTCCGGATAACGGTGGGCATGCCGCAGCACCAGGTACTGCACCAGGAATTCGATATCGACGATTCCGCCCGGATCCTGCTTGAGATCGAAAAGACCCGGCGCCGGGCGGTGCTGTTCGGTGCGCATGCGCGCGCGCATGTCCGCCACTTCGGCCTGCAACTGCGCGCGCGGCCGGCGCCGGGATAACACCTCCGCGCGGATGGTTTCGAAACGGGCGGTGATGAGTCGCTCCCCGCTCACCGGCCGGGCTTTGATGAGCGCCTGGTGCTCCCAGGTCCAGGCCTCGGTGAGCTGGTAGTCGCGGAAGGCTTCCACGTGCTGGACGAGAATCCCTGAAATGCCGCTCGCCCGGAGCCGGGTATCGATGTCGTAAACCCGCCCGGCGCGGGTGTGGGAGGTCAGGATGTGGATCACCCGCTGGCCCAGCCGGTTGAAAAATTGGGCGTTGTCGATGGGCCGCGGGCCGCCGTCCGTCTGGCCCTCGATGCCGGCGTGCAGGAAGACCAGATCCAGGTCGGAGCCGTACCCCAGTTCGAGCCCGCCCAGCTTGCCGTAGGCGACCACGGCAAAGCCGCGGTCGCAGGGGACCCCGTCCAGCCGGCAGACCGGCGTGCCGTGCCGTTCCACCAGATGCCGCCAGGCCAGGTCCACCACGGCGTTGATGACGACCTCGGCGATGTCCGAGAGATAGTCGCTGACGCGCATGAGGGGCAGCCGGCCGCTGACGTCGGCGGCCGCCACCCGCAGGACGTTGATCTGCTTGAAGATGCACAGCTCTTCGATTTGGACCTCGAGATCGTCGCTCGGTGTCCCGCTCAGGCGGCGCTGCAGCTCGGCGGTGATGGAGTCCCGGGCCGGGGGGCGGTAGAGGGTGCGCGGGTCGAGCAGTTCGTCCAGCAACACCGGGTGCTGGGCCAGAAAAGAGGAAACCCAGGGGCTTGCGTCGGTGAGCTTCACGAGGTGGCCGAGGGCCGCCGGGTACTCTAAAAGCAGGGCCAGATAGCTCGTCCGGCGTTCGATGGAACGGACCAGGTCCGCCATCCGGTGCAGCGTGGGCAGGGGGTGGCTGGCGCGACCCGTTTCCATCAGGACCAAGGGGATCAGCCGGTCGAGGCGCTGGCGGCCGGTTTCGCTCAGGGCGCGGGTTTCGGAGTCCCCGCGCAGCCCGTCGAGAATCTGGAGGACCTCGGCGGCCGGGTCGTAGCCGATCTTGTCCAGGACACCGGCCGCCTCGGCAGGGCCGATGCGCTGCTGCCAGATGGCACCCAGCTCGTTTTCAAGATCCCGGTCCAGGCGATCGCCGTCGGAGCTTTCGAGCAGCATTTGAAAGTGACCGTGGACGGCCTCGCGGTGCCGGTTGAGCACCAGCCAGAACCGAGCCGGGTCTTCAAAGCCCAGGCTGGTCGCCAGCCGGGCGAGTCCCTTCGGTTCGTCCGGCAGCTCATGGGTCTGCTGGTCGGCGGCCTCCTGGAGGCGGTGCTCGACCGTGCGCAGAAAGACGTAGGCGGCATCCAGCTCCCGGCGGACCGTTTCGGGAACAATCCCGGCGGCGGCCAGCGCCGAGAGAACTTCGCGGATCGCGCGTTTCTGGAGATCCGGGTTGACTCCGCCCCGGATCAACTGGAAAATCTGCCCGAAGAACTCGATCTCGCGGATGCCGCCCGGCCCGAGTTTGATGTCCTGCTGCATTCCCTTGCGGGCGACCTCCTGGGCGATCATCTGCTTCATCGCCCGCAGGGATTCGAAGGCGCCGAAGTCCAGGTAGCGCCGATAGACGAACGGATGCAGCCGTCTGAGGAGCTCCTCGCCGGCGGACGGGTCCCCGGCGACCACCCGGGCCTTGATCCATGCATAGCGCTCCCAGTCGCGGCCCTGCTCCTGGTAATATTGTTCCATGGCATCGAAGCTGAGAACCACGGGCCCATTGTCCCCGAAGGGGCGCAGCCGCAGATCGACCCGGAAGACAAAGCCTTCGGACGTCGGCTGGCCGATGACCTGGATCAGCTTGCGGCACAGACGGGTAAAGAATTCCTCGTTGGAAACCGGCCGATCCGTTCCTCGGGTTTCGCCGGCGGCGGAGAAGGCGAAAATCAGGTCGACGTCTGAAGAGAAATTGAGTTCCCGCGCCCCCAGCTTCCCGAGACCCAGGACCACCAGGCATGCGGGGGATCCGTCCAATGAGACCGGCGTGCCCTGTTCGTCGCACTGTCGGCGGAAGAGCCGGGAAAGGGCCTGCTCAAGGCAGGCCCCGGCCAGATCGGACAAGTCGGCGGTGACCTCTTCAAGATCGGCCTGCCCGAGGAGGTCGCGCCAGGCGATGCGCACCATCTCCCGGCGCCGGAAGCGGCGGAGGCGGACGTCGAGGTCTTCGGCTTCGAGAGGCCCTTCCAGGACGGCAGCAAGCCTAGCGGAGGTTTCACCGGGCGCGGCGGCTTTATGCAGGTCCCCGCGGTTCCAGAGGTCGGTCAGCAGCGCGGGGTCGGCAATCAAGCTCTCGGCGACAAAATCACTGGAAGCCAGCACCCGCAGCAACTGAGTCGGAAAATCGGCCTCCGACGGCAGGCAGCGGCCGGCCTCTCCCAGAGCCTGCAGAAGACGCGCCTGTTTGGTTTCGACATCCGCCGCCAGGATCTCCGGCAGCTGCTCCAACTTCATCGCCGCCCTCTGCCGCCAGCGCCGGCACGGATTCCTGCTCGTGTAGGCTTATCGTGCATAACCCCATTCCCGCAGCCGCTGGGCGGCGTGCTGGGCGTACTTGCCCTGCTGCACCTGCTGCAGATATTGGCGGTACTCGCGGGCGGCCTCCGGCCGGTGGTTCATGCCCTCCTGAGCGAATCCCATGAAGAAAATAGCGTTGGGGTTTCCCGGCAGCAGCCGCTGCGCGGTCTGGAAATCCTGGTAAGCGGACTCGTACTCTTTCAGGTTCAGAGCGGCAAAGCCGCTCAGCTGGTGGCCCTGGGCCTCCTGGGGGTAAACGGCTTTCGCCTGCCGGGCATACCGCGCCCCCTCGCTGTATTTCTTCTGGATGAGCTGGCTCTTGGCCATCGAAACCAGCCCGGTGTAGTCGTTGGGCGCCTGCCTCAAAGCGGCCTGGTAGTGGTCTTCGGCCTGGCCGTAGTTCTTGGAGCCGAGGGCCTTGTCGCCTTTTTGCATCTCTTCAATGGCGTCTTTGATGGACCGCAGCCGCGCGGTGTTGTCCATATAACGTTCGCGGTATAGCGGCAGGCCCCTGGAGTTTGCATACGTGGTGCTGACGGTTTTGACCGCCGTCTGATAGCGCTCCTCGCTCATGGGGTGAGTGGCGAACATCACCTCGATGGAACTCGGTTTGGATTTGTTGAGGCTGTTGAGCACCTCCATCAATCCGACCATTCCGTCGGGGCTGTAGCCGGCCTTGACCATGTATTCCGTGCCGAGGGCGTCGGCCTGGCGCTCGTTGTCGCGGCTGTAGCTCGCCAGAAACGCGCCGGCGCCGAAGCCGCCGAGGGCGGAGGCGACCTGGCCCATTCCGGGCGCCACCACATCGGAGATGATCGAAAGCCCGCCGACCAGAATATTGGAAACCTGGCCCTTGGACATCTGCTCGGCCGTGTGCCGGGCGTTCACATGCCCGATTTCATGTCCGAGCAGGGCCGCCAGTTCGGCTTCATTGTCCAGTTTGAGCAGAATGCCGCGCGTGCAGGCGATGCTGCCGCCGGGGAAGGCATAGGCATTGATATAGTCGGCGTTGACCACCCGGAAGGAGTAGGGCATGTTCGGCCGGTGAGTCCGCGAAGCCAAGGAACGACCGATGCCGTTGACGTAGGCGTTCAAAGCCGTGTCCTGGACGGGGCCGTAGTCGTCGGAGAACTGCATGGGCGAATACTGCCGGTCGATCTGGATCTCCTCTTCCTCGGAGACCGTCATGAACTGGGTGCTACCCGTGACCGGATTGGTGGCGCAGCCGGCGGCAACCCCGGCCGCCGCCATGCCGGTCAGCCACATGAACTGGCGGCGGCTCAGGCCGCCGCGGGGATCAAGGTCAGCGTCATACCGTTTCATGAGTTCCTCCCAGACGTGTTCTGCGGCGCCCAACATACCTCGGGCGCCGGTGCACAGCGATTTCGAGCGTGGGAAAAATGATAGAAGAAATGCCGCAGAGTGTCAAACGGGTTCGCCGTTCGGATCGGAGGCGGCGGCCTACAAATTTGTAACATTTTCCCATTCCCACCATGACGGTGTTATTTCGGTTGACTCCACCTTTTTTTTAATTCATAAAATCCACTTCCAGGTTACGCCCGCGTGCGTCCCCCGTTATCGGGCGCGGCCTCAACGCGCATCCGCAGCGGCCTTGTCCAGAACCGGTTGGAGGACGTGGCACGCGGATTGCGTAACCCTGCAGGTGGGGTGGGATCCACGACGGGGGGTTCACGGGATTGCAGCGGCATCATATTTTGATGTTCAGCCCAATCGGGCACCACGCCTTTTCCGACCCGCTTGAGTCCGTCGTCTTTCCCGCGTTGAGTCGCAGCCTTGCTTAAAGCGTCCCCCCGTCGTTCGGCGCGGGAGGGAGGAGCTTTTCTCCAAGGGGGCGTTCTACCGTTCCTCCAGGAAAGCTTGCTCGCCACGAACGCCGGGCATTGACTCACTCTCACAGCGCATAGGAGTCTCACATGTGTCGCTTGTTCGCCATCGCCAGCAAAGAGCCGCTTTCGCCCATGGTGGCGATCGAGGCGCTCAACGTCATGCGTGAGGGCCATGACGGCTCCGGGGTCGGTCTGTTCCTGCAGGATCTGAGCGGTCCGTTTGAAGATATGAAGGACGCGCCGATCTTGTCGGGGATCTTCAGTGAAGCGGGGCTTAAGCGCCTGGATGCCTTCATGATGGAAGTTGGCTTCATGACCAAATACAAAATCTCCATCAAGGTTCCCAAGACTCCGCCGGCGGGCGTACCGCGGCGGGACGTCTATCTCATCCGGGCCTATGAATACCCGGAGGAGTGGGAGGGGCTGCGCCCGGAGGAACTCCAGCTCCGGCTGATGACGACCCGGCTGAAGCTGCGGGCCATGGGCGAGGAGAAGGAGGACATGATCGTCTTTTCCTTCTGGCCGGACGTGATCATGATAAAGGAAATCGGCGATCCCCTGGCGGTGGCCCGGCACCTGCAGCTGGATCGCAAGGAGCTCTCGGCACGGGTGGTCCTGGCGCAGGGCCGTCAGAACACCAATTACGCGATCAACCTTTACGCCTGCCATCCGTTTTTCATTCAAGGGTTCGCCAGCATGACCAACGGAGAGAACACGGCCTTCATCCCGATCCGGACCTTTCTGGAGTCGCGCGGCTTTCCGGGTTACATCGGCTACAACTCCGACTCGGAGGTGTTCACGCACATCCTGCATTATATGACCCGGACGCTTGGCTTCGGGATCGAAACTTACAAGCACGTGATCACGCCGCTGCAGGACGAAGACATCGCCGGGCATCCCAACGCCCACTTCCTGCGCAATCTGAAGCAGGCCTGCCGGCCGCTCATCATCGACGGACCCAACTGCGTCATCGGCTGCCTGCCCGACGGCAGCCTGTTCATGGTCCAGGACCGCAAGAAGCTGCGTCCGGGAGTGGTCGGCGGCAAGCCCGGCGTGTTCGCCTTTTCATCGGAGATCTGCGGCTTGGACGCCGCCATTCCCTTACGCGATAAAAGCCGGGATTTTCAGCCCATGTATCTGGACACGGCGGTCGTCGGCCCGGCCCGCCAGGAGGTTCGCATATGCCGTCAGAAAGATCCATTACCCCTTCCACTCTGAGCGTCAAGGACCTGCCTTGGCAGATCTCTTGGAATCGAGACACCTGCACTCTGTGCGGCAAGTGCACGGCCGTCTGCCCGGTGAACGCGATCGAGCTCGGTGTCTTCCGTAAACGGCAGATCGAACCACCCATAGGGTTCATGGAGGCTCCGGCCACCGTCTATAAATCCTATTACGGCCTCCGCCAGAGAACCGATTCCGCCTACGCCTGCGTCGGCTGCGCCATGTGCAACCTGGTCTGCCCCAACAACGCCATCGGGCCGGTGCGCGCCGACGAGACCGACAAGCTGCGGTTTCACGTCGACCGCGGCGGCCAGCCCCGGCGCCGCGGCGGCCGGCGCAATGTGCCCGGCGTGCTGCTGGACCGGTTGAAGTTCATCCGTATCTCCATGCTGACCGATCCGGCGCTTGACGCCGGCCGGCACGAGTTCGAGCTGCGCACGCTGCTGGGGCGGGTGCTGCCACCGGAGGAGAATCTCAAGCTCGTCCGCGAGAACGGCTGGATTCCGCCGGTGCGGGAGATCTATCCGCTGATCATCGGCGGCATGTCCTTTGGCGCGCTGTCGCCCAACATGTGGGAAGGGCTTCAGATGGGGGTGGCCTACCTGAACGAGGAGCTCGGCCTGCCGGTGCGCATCTCCACCGGTGAAGGCGGCTGCCCGCCGCGGCTGCTGCGCTCGCGTTTTCTCAAATATGTCATCCTGCAGATCGCCAGCGGCTACTTCGGCTGGGACGAGATCCTGCATGCCATTCCCGAGATGAAGGAGGATCCCTGCGCCATCGAGATCAAGTACGGCCAGGGCGCCAAGCCCGGCGACGGCGGGCTGCTCATGTGGTACAAGGTCAACCGCCTGATTGCGGCCATCCGCGGGGTGCCGCCGGGGGTGAACCTGCCGAGCCCGCCGACCCATCAGACGAAGTACTCGATCGAGGAGTCGGTGGCCAAGATGATTCAGTCCATGTCCATGGCCTGGGGCTTCCGCGTCCCGGTGTATCCGAAGATCTCGGGCACCTCCACCGCGCTGGCCGTGCTGAACAACCTGACCCGCAATCCCTATGCCGCGGGGCTCGCGATCGACGGCGAAGACGGCGGCACGGGGGCGGCTTACAACGTGTCCATGAACCACATGGGTCATCCGATTGCGAGCAACATCCGCGATGCCTATCTGACGCTCGTCAAGCTGGGCATGCAGAACCAGTTGCCGCTGTTCGCGGGCGGCGGCATCGGCAAGAGCGGGAACCTGGCCGCCAACGCCGCGGCGCTGATCATGCTCGGAGCCAGTGGCATCCAAACCGGCAAGTACATCATGCAGGCGGCGGCCGGCTGCCTCGGCTCGGAGTCCGACCGCTGCAACATCTGCAACATCGGACTCTGCCCAAAAGGCATCACGGCCCAGGACCCGCGGCTTTACCGACGACTGGACGTCGACGACGTGGCGCAGCGGGTGGTGGACGTGTTTTTGAGCTTCGACACCGAGTTGAAAAAAATCGTGGCGCCGCTCGGCCGCTCGACCTCGCTGCCCATCGGCATGTCCGACGCCCTGGGGGTGGACGACCACCATACGGCGGAGCGGCTGAGCATCAAATATGTTGTGTAGAAAAGACAGATCCATGGCGCCGGTTGCGGCACCCGGAGCAGACCTATGAATCAACCCAGCCAATCCACATCCAAATCCATGCACGAGATCGCGGGCAAAGAGGGAGGGGAGCGCGTACGCTCGCGAATTCTCGAGGAACAGATCCAGGCGGCCGTCGGCCGGGGGCAGTACCAGCTGCAGATCGAAGCCTTCGGCCAGCACGGCATCGGCGGCCGCCTCTGGCGGGCGGGAGACCAAAAGGTCTTTATTAGGATCACCGGGCATCCCGGCCAGCGGGTGGGGTCCATGGGGTTTCCGAATACGGTCATCGAAGTTCTCGGACCGGCCTCCGACGATGTGGGCTGGCTGAATACCGGGGCCGAGATCATCGTGCACGGCAACGCCGGCAACGGCGCTGCCAACGCCATGGCCCAGGGCCGGGTTTACATCGCCGGCAACATCGGCGCCCGCGGCATGACCATGACCAAGCACAACCCGCGCTTCGGCCCGCCGGAACTGTGGGTGCTGGGGTCGGTGGGGGATTATTTCGGGGAGTTCATGGCCGGCGGCATCGCCGTGGTCTGTGGCCACGAGGCCCAGACCTCCGACAACGTCCTCGGCTACCGACCGTTGGTCGGAATGGTCGGCGGCAAGGTGTTCTTCCGCGGTCCCCACGGCGGGTTCAGCCAGACCGACGCCCGCATGGCGCCCATCGGGGACCCGGACTGGGGCTGGCTGCTGACGAACCTGAAAGTATTCCTGAAGAAGATCGGACGCTCCGAGCTGTTGCGTGCGTTCTCCGAACGTGAACAGTGGCAGCTATTGGTCGCGCGAACGCCGAGCGAGAAGGCGGGCCGGTCGGTGCGCTCCATGCAAGGGTTCCATGGCGAGGTCTGGAACGCCGAACTTGGCCAGGGAGGCCTGATCGGCGATCTCAGCCCGCTGGACCGCAGTGTGGCTCCGGTGATTACCACCGGCGCGTTTCGGCGCTTCGTGCCGGTGTGGGAAAACCAGAAGTATGCCGCCCCTTGCGAGGCCAGCTGCCCGACGGGCATCCCCGTGCAGCGCCGCTGGCAGCTCATCCGCGAAGGCCGACTGGACGAGGCCGTCGACCTCGCGCTCGCCTACACGCCTTTTCCGGCGGCGGTCTGCGGCTACCTCTGCCCGAACCTGTGCATGCAGTCCTGCACCCGCCAGAACGCGGCGATGGCGCCGGTGGATACGACCCGGATCGGTCAGGCCAGCCTCCGCGCCCAGCTGCCCGAGCTGCCGCCGCTGAGCGGCCGGCGCATTGCCGTGGTCGGCGGCGGGCCGGCCGGGCTATCGGTCGCCTGGCAGCTGCGGCTCAAAGGGCATGCGGCCACGGTCTACGAGGTGGCCGGGCGGCTGGGCGGAAAGTTCACGCGGGTCATTCCCGAAAGCCGGATCCCTCGTGAGGTGGTCGAAACCGAGCTCAACCGCATCCGCGAAGTCCTTCCCCACGTCCATCTGCAGCAGCCTCTCGGCCGCGAAGAACTCGCGCGGATGCGGGAGGACTTCGATTTTGTGGTGCTGGCCACCGGCGCCCAAACACCGCGCATGCTGCCCATCCCGGGGATCGAGCGGGCGATATCCGCCCTCGACTTCCTGCAGGCCGCCAAGGCGGGTACGGCTGCGTGCGGCCGGCGGGCGGTCGTCATCGGCGCGGGCAATGTCGGCTGCGATGCGGCCACCGAGGCACGCCGCCTCGGCGCCGAGGAGATCCTGCTGCTGGACGTTCAGCAGCCGGCCTCCTTCGGCAAGGAGCGTCAGGCCGCCGAAGCGGCCGGCGCGCAGTTCCGCTGGCCGGTGGTCACTCGTGAGATCACCGCCTCCGGTGTAACGCTTGCCGACGGCGAGGAGGTTCGGGCCGATACCGTGATCGTCTCCATCGGCGACGTTCCAGACCTCTCCTTCCTGCCGGAGGGAATCGCCGTGGAGCGCGGCTTCATCAAAGTCGACTCGGCTTACCGGACGAGCGACCCGAAGATTTTCGCCATCGGCGACGTGGTGCGGCCCGGCCTCCTGACCGAGGCCATCGGCGCCGGCCGCATGGTGGCCCAGGCGATCGCCGACCAAACCGACGGCCGGACCCCGTCCCCTTTCCGTCGCCAGATGATTGAAAAGCGGAGGGTGACCGTCGAATATTTCGATCCGCGGATCACCGTCTTTGCGGACGTGCACCAGTGCGGGTCTCAGTGTCTGTCCTGCGGCGCCTGCCGCGACTGCGGGGTGTGCGTGGCGGTCTGCCCGCAGGCGGCCATCAGCCGCAAAGACCTGGGCGGCAAGACCTATGAATACGTCGTGAACGAGAACCTGTGCATCGGCTGCGGGTTCTGCGCCGGAGCCTGCCCTTGCGGGGTGTGGAATCTGGAAGAAAACATTCCCCTGGAATGAAGGCCCACAGGGGGCAGGACTCCCTATATAAGATCCTGAGAGGCAAGACCCTCAGAGGTGAAAGCTTGCGCGAGCTTTAGACACTATGAATTCAAAAATACCATGGCCTTATCAATTCGAAATCCGAGACAAATCCGAATGCGGAATGACCGAAACTTTTACAAACGAATCAGATTGCGGCTCCAACGGTTTTCGTCATTATCATTTTTGGACATTTGAATTTGTTTCGAGTTTCGTGCTTCGGATTTCGAATTTAGCTCCGGCGTCCCTGGGCTGAGAGGGAAAGAAACCTCGATGGCGAGATACGATCTATTGACAGCAAAGGATGTTACCGAAAAGCCTCGCGAATCCTGCGGTATCTTCGGCATCTGCGGCCATCGGGATGCGGCGGCGTTGACCTACTTCGGTCTTTATGCCCTCCAGCACCGCGGCCAGGAAAGCGCGGGCATCGCCGTGGTCCGCAACGAAAGCATCTTCGCCCACCGCGGCATGGGGCTGGTGCCCGAGGTGTTTGACGTCAATCATCTGGAGGAACTGGAAGGCGCCTGTGCCATCGGGCACGTTCGGTATTCCACCACCGGGAGCTCGATCCTCACCAACGCGCAACCCTTCATCGTCCGGCACCGGCAGAAGGCCTATGCCGTCGGTCACAACGGCAACATCACCAACGCCCGCATCCTCAAGGAGGAACTCGAGCAGGCGGGGTCGATCTTCCAATCGACGATGGACAGCGAGATCATGCTGCACCTCTTCGTCAAGAACCTGAAGCACGGTTTCGAGGAGGCGCTGGTCCGATCCGTGGCGCGACTGGAGGGGGCGTTTTCGTTCGTCATGCTCACCAGCCGAGGCGAGGTCGTCGGCATCCGGGATCCCCACGGTTTCCGGCCGCTTTGCCTGGGGAAGATCAACGGCAGCCACGTACTGGCGTCCGAAAGCTGCGCGCTGGATCTGGTCGAAGCCGAGTTCGTGCGCGAGATCGAGCCGGGAGAAATCGTCATCATCACCCGCGACGGCCTTCGCAGCATCCGCGCGCCAGCCGCCCACCGCAGGTCCCTGTGCATCTTCGAGTTCATTTACTTCGCCCGCCCGGACAGCACGATCGACGGCCGCAACGTTTATCTGACTCGCAAGGCTTTCGGCCGTCGGCTGGCCCGGGAAGCGCCGGTGGCGGCCGATTTTGTCATGCCGTTTCCGGATTCAGGGACCTACGCGGCGGTGGGCTATTCCCAGGAATCCGGCATCCCCTATGAATTGGGGATGATCCGAAACCATTATGTCGGTCGCACCTTCATCCAGCCGACCCAGAGCATGCGGGACTTCGGGGTGCGGGTGAAGCTCAACCCCGTCAAGGAGCTGCTGAGGGGCAAGGAAATAGTCATCATCGACGACTCCATCATCCGCGGCACCACCGTGAAGACCCGCGTCAAGGCGCTCCGGGCCTTCGGAGTAAAGCGGGTGCACATGCGCATCTCGGGCCCGCCGCATCGATTCCCCTGCCACTACGGCATCGATTTTTCCACGCGCGGCGAGTTGATCGCCGCCGGCAAGACCGTGGAAGAACTCTGCCGGATTCTCGATCTCGACAGCCTGCACTATTTGAGCATCGAAGGCCTGCTGGAGGCGACCGGCGTTTCCGGTGCCGAGAACCGGTTCTGCAAGGCCTGCTTTGACGGGTGCTATCCCGTGCGATTCGACGACGAAGTGTCCAAGGGCTGCCTCGAAGGCCCCTGAGCGGTCCCGCCCAACTTGCCCTTTGGCCTCCCGCGATGTAAAATGGCTTTCATAGGCACACTGCGCAGGCGATCGACGCCGGGAGGAGAGGTAATGATCGAGTCCAAGTATCTCAAGGACAACATAGAGAACATCCAGAAGCTCATGGCGATTCCCGCCTTGCGGAACTTCGAGACCAAGAGCCTCGGCAAACTGCTGAAGCTGAGCAAGATCCGCGAATACGAGAACGGCGAGGCGATCATCCACGAGGGCGATCAGGACACCTGGCTTTATTTTCTGCTGTCCGGGAAGATCCGGATATCCAAAGAGAATCTCGAAATCGGCATTATCGACACGAAGGGCGAGATCTTCGGGGAGATGCGCATCGTCGACACGATGCACCGTTCGGCCACCGTGTCGGCCGTCGGGAAAACCGTGTGCCTGGCGGTCGACTCCTCGGCCAAGAACCGGTTCTCCACCCAGACGCCCGAGGAGGAAAAGCTGGATTTCCTCCTGCTGCTGTACCGCATTTTCGCCGAGTATATGTCCATCCGCCTGCGCGCGACCAACGACGAGCTGATCGCCGCCAAGAAGAAGATCAAGCACCTGATTTCCAAAATCTAAGGACGGCTTCGTAATAAGCCCAACCTCTGCGTTGCGCTCCGCCCCGCGGGCGCTGCGGCTTACAGGGGGTACGCCTCGCGCCGCGGGGCTCGCGCGCCTTGATCTCGGGCCTATTACGAAGCCTTCAGGCGTTTTAGCCCTTCTTATTCTGTTAAGCGCTTTCTCTTGAAACCTGACGCCGGCTAAGGTTATCTTTCTCAGCCAAAAGGATTTTCGTTTTATGGGCGCGTCTACGGTTGAATTTAAGCAGCAGGCGGCGAATGTTTTTTTTCACGTGCTGACGCGCTGCAACCTGCATTGCCGGCACTGCTACATCAACCCAGAACAGCACGGCCGCAAGCGCCTGCCGCTTGATCGCATCGAGCGCTGGCTGGCGGTTTTCGCCTCCCGCAGCCCGGGCGCCAACCTGGTGCTGCTCGGCGGCGAGCCCACCCTGCACCCGGACCTTCCCCGAGCCGTGCGCCAAGCCCGGAGTCTGGGCTTCGCCAGCATCACCATCGACACCAACGGTTATCTCTTCCACGATATTCTCGAAAAGGTGACTCCGGCGGAGGTGGATGTCTTCAGCTTCAGCCTGGACGGCGCCACGGCCGAGACCAACGACCGGATCCGGGGCGCCGGGTCCTACGAGGCCTGCCTGAACGGTGCCCGGCAGGCACAGGCCGCCGGCTTTCACACGAGTATGATTTTTACGGTGAGTCGTGCGAATCTGAAAGAACTCGACGCCATGGGAGCTCTGCTGGAGGAACTAGGCGTCGAGCGGTTTTTCATCCAGGTGCTCGGGTTGCGGGGAAGGGCCGCCTGGACCGGTTGCGAACCGGACGCCGAGGAGGTGTTGCGGGTGTCGCCCGCCGAGTGGCGCGAGCAGGTGCCGGCCGCGGCCGAGGCAATCGCCCGCAGAGGCATCCGGGTGATTTATCCAAAAGTGTATCTGCTTTCGGGAGAGAAATTCGAGTGCGCGGGGCTCGTGGCCGACAACTATTTCGTCTTCCCCAACGGCCGGGTCTACCGCTGCCCCCTCTGCGAGGACTATCCTGTTCATAGCCTTATGTTCAAGGAAGACCGTTTGGTGGAGGCCCCGCGCCTGAATGAAAATGACTTTTTCCGACTGACGATCGCCGAGGGCTGCGTCATGAACGCTCTGATCCAGCCGGCCAACCTCCGTTGCCATGCCGATGGATCGCCGCAGTACAAAATCGCCTGCTGCCTGCTGAAAGAAGAAATCCTACCGCACTGAACCAAGCGTTCTATCTCCGGCTTACAATGGCCTCCTTGACTTTGAATAATTATTTCAATACCATAAACTCTAACATTACAGCATACGGCCATAGGAACCAGCCTCCTTTTTTCCTCTCCCGAACAATAAGCGCTCCAATGGATCATCAAATTTAAAACAGTAGACGACATCATCGAAGGCGCCAAATCCGTATTCCAAAAATACGGCATCCGCAAGGCCATAGGGCTGGACGTCCACCAAGTTTTCCCCGTTCATGCGGAAGGTCGGGACCGCGGTGATGCCCAGATGATGGGACTGCAGCCAATCCTGATCAACGGCCGTTTTGATCGCGTGCAGGTTCCGCCCGGCGAACAACTGCTCCCGCGTAACCCCTTCGGCCGGGATCTCCGGATGCAGCGGAAACGCCGTCCAACGGATGTTGATCTGGAACTCTTTTTTCAGCCTCTCAATACCCCCGGTAATGAAGTAGCACCAGGGTCAGATGAAATCCGAAAAGATCTGGCAGGATATGGGGCTCTGTTAGTCTTTCCATCGCATGCGTCCTTCATGATTCGGGCCTGGCCGGAACGAAACGCACTTGTAGAGGTGCAGTTACATGCTCTGCAGTTTTTCGGCAATCCAAATCTTGATCAGCGACTGCCGCGGTACTCCCAGCCGTTTAGCTTCCTGGTCCAGCCGGCTGATCATCCATGACGGGAAATCCACATTGACCCTTCTCTGCTCCTGGCCGGGCCGGACGGCGCGCTCCAGGTCGAGATATTGAACAATATTGTCTCCGGCATCGAATTTTCTATCGAATTCCTTAGCTTTCATAAATTTCAATCTCCTCAGGGCGAGACCGGCGCACGGAAATTATCCGAATGGTTTCCCCGCGCAACGCGAAAACAACCGACCAGAGCTTGGCGTGCAGCTTGCCGATCAACAGATAGCGCGGTTCGTCGGATGTCCTGGCAGGAAGGACGACGCGATTGGAGTCTTCCCAGAGCTGCTGGGCGGCGACAAAGTCGATCCCGTGTTTGGTTTTGTTGAGGTCACTTTTCGGGGGATCAAATTCAAACTGCATGAATAATGTATATACCTTTTTTATACCTTCGTCAAAGAGTTCCAAGCCCGGATGCCGCTTGACATTTGACGCCGCCCGGGCGCATCGTCAACCTGTGGCATCCCCCAGCCGCTTTTGCGATCGACGACCTGCGGCGCGGCGGAGTCCGCCGCCTCGGCCGGGCGGCTCCGAGCTGTTGGGGCCATGGTTCATGGACAAGAGGAAATTTTCGTGGAGACCCAGACCCTGCGCCGCAAAATGATTGCGCTTCTGAGCGATCGCGAGATGGACGCTCGCGGGCTTTCGGAGGAGCTGCGGGTCAAGGAAAAAGAAATCTACGAGCACCTGGCCCACGTCGAGCGGTCGGTTGAGGCCGCGGGAGGCAAGTTCATCCTCCTTCCCAGCGAATGCCTGCTGTGCGGCTACGTGTTCGAGGACCGCCGAAGACTTACCCGCCCGAGTCGGTGTCCGCAGTGCAAGCGCTCCAAGCTTCATAGCCCTTCCTTCAGAATCGAATCACCGCCGCCGGCGATTTGACTTAAGTCAATTTATTATCGATGGAAGTCAGCTACTGAAACTCCATACGCGTTCTCCCGTTCCATGTCCATCATCGGTCGTTTCGTATCGGTAAAGGGGCCGGTTCCGTGCCATGCGCCACCGCATGCGCCTGGCCCTTCGGCAACAACCCTTCTGACGAGGCTGCGAAGCGATGAGTCTCTTGAAAAAGCTCAACTGGAAGGTTCTGGTGCTGCTGGCCATTCTGGGAGGCGCGATCGGCGGTTTTCTCTCCTTCGGCCCGCCTCAGCTCATGGCCAAGACCGAATCCCCGCTTTTCTGCAACTCCTGCCATGTCATGGAGTCCCGTTTCGAGGCCTGGTTCAACGTCGGCGCCCACCGCACCATCCGTTGCGTCGACTGCCATCTACCGCATGAAAACCTGCCGGCCTATTATGTGTGGAAATCCATCGACGGCATGAAGGATGTGGTCGTGTTTTATTCCGGCAAGACGCCGGAAACGATCACGATCTCCGAACGCGGAAAAAAGTTCGTGCAGGCCAACTGCATTCGCTGCCACTCCGAGCGTGTGGCGATGATCAACCAGGAGCGCAACTGCTGGGACTGCCATCGGTTCTTGCAGCATCAGTTGGCCGGCGTCCGCATGACGAACTGAAACCCAGTCAATCGCCTGTAACCCAAAACCTAATTCAGGAGGGGGAGATGTCCAACAGCGCAAAACACATCGGAGCGGTTTGCGTGTGCCTGGTCTTGGCGTTCGTGCTGATCGGGTGCGAGCAGCCCAAGCCGCAGGCGGTGAAAACCGTCAACATTCCCGACGGCGAGATCGACCCGGCGGTCTGGGGCAAGGCCTATCCCGAGGAGTACGAGCTCTGGAAAAAAACAGCGGATCCCGTTCCCACCCGGCGCAGCAAGTACAAGATCGGCATGGACGGCGGGGCGGTCAGCGTGGACAAGCTTTCCATGTATCCTTACATGGCGCTGCTGTTCAACGGGTGGGGGTTCGGCGTGGAGTACAACGAGCCCCGCGGACATGCCTACATGGTGCGTGACCAGGTCGAGATCGACGCCTCGCGCATCGGCGCCGGCGGCGTCTGCCTTAGCTGCAAGAGCCCTTATTCGCCCGGGCTTCAGAAGGAGATGGGGACCGATTACTACAAGAAGCCCTTCAAAGAAGTCCTGGGCATGATTCCCGAGAAGAATCGAGATCTCGGGGTCGCCTGCATCGACTGCCACGACAACAAGGACCAAAGCCTCAAGATTTCCCGAGGGTTCACGCTGATCGAGGCCTACAAGTCCATGGGGGTCGACCCGGCCAAGCTGACCCGCCAGGAGATGCGCTCGGCGGTCTGCGCCCAGTGCCATGTGACCTACAACATCCCCAAGGACAAGGAAAACAAGTCCGTCGGGCTCTACTTCCCCTGGCAGAACAGCAAGTTCGGCGGCATCACGATCGAGGACATCATCAAGCAGATCCGCAAAGACGAAACCGTAAGAGAATGGAAGCAGACGGTCACCGGCTACCGGATGGCCTTCATCCGGCACCCGGAATACGAATTCTGGACCAACAACAGCACCCATTTCAAGGCGGGCGCCTCCTGCGCCGACTGCCACATGCCTTACACCATCGCCGGCGTGCACAAGGTCTCGGACCACCGCGTCATGAGCCCGGTGCAGGCCGACATGAAGGCGTGCAAGCAGTGCCACGCCGAGAGCCCCGAGTGGCTGCGGGATCGGGTCTTTTCCATCCAGGACCGCACGGTGTCCATCATGATCCGCGCGGGGTATCAGACCGCGCTCGTGGCCAAGCTGCTGGAGACCACCCACAAGGCTCAGGCCGAGGGCAAGGTCATCGATCAGCAGCTCTACGACAAGGCCAAGGAATTCTATGAAGATGCCTTCTACCGGGTGCTTTTCATCGGCGCCGAAAACTCGGTCGGGTTCCACAACCCGCCGGAGGGCCTGCGCATCCTGGGCGACTCCGTCGCCTTCGGCAGCCGGGCCGAAGCCTATCTTCGCCAGGCCCTGACCAAGGCCGGGGTCGATGTGCCGCTCAAGGTGGATCTCGAAATCATGAAGTACGTGGACCAGCGGGGCACGAAGAAACTCAAGTTCGACCCCACGCTGGAGGTCAAGGATCCCTACGGGTTGCAGGATAAGTTCTTCTAGCCCAAAATTCCGCCCGGAAGAATGGGCGGCATTTTGATCGTCAAACAACATAAAGCCCCCGGCTCAACGCCGGGGGTTTTATGTTTTGCAGGCGGTGCGGCCTTCTAATATATTGAAGGATTGCTATCGATGCCGCATCAGCTGCCCTCGGGCAGCTTCACCAGTAAAACCGGTATGTCAACCTTCCGCAACACGCTGCGGCTGACGCTGCCTGCCACCGCCGTCTCCAGCCGGCCCTTGGCGTGATAGCCCAGCACGATCAGATCAATTTGACGGGATCGAGCCTCGTTCACAATACCGTCGACGACATCTCCGCGGCTCACCACGATCTCGTCCGAGGGCCGGTTCCTGTCGGTGAGGTGGTCCTGGGCCGATGCCAGCATCTCTTCCAAAGCCTGCCGAATCGAGGATTGGAAGACGCCATATGCTGCCTCCGCTGGTGTATGGCTGTTTCCCCTCGACCCGCAGGGATTCTTTCCGCCCTTTTACTTCCGAAAGCATTAGGTCCAAGGAACGGGCAACGACTCGATGGAACCATATTTTATTCTACGGCTGCTGGCAAGCAGCAGCGTTTTTTAGAAGCCGCCGACCGCCTGTTCTTTCCAGCGGTCCGATTTGAAATTTAAGTTATTCGATTTATTGTCGATATCACTCCAGGCGCAGGGTGGATCCGCCTCACCGTACTTTCCGGGCCTTGCCTCATGGGATCGCCGAAGGACAGTCGAGCGGTCTGCCTGCCGATGTGCCGGGCGGGATCGGATGGTTGCTGCGGCCCAGGGCACCCTGTCGGCACCGACTGGCCGCCAAAGCAGCTCGCGTCGGGCGGCATCGAAACAAACTAAAACCGCCAAGGTGTTAAATGAACATTTTTTTTCCAAGCCGCTGCTCGCAAACCGCACTATCTACCGGAAAGCCATGCAGCGCCCAGGCTGGTATAGCCTTCCGCATGAACGCCCCGGATGCCCCCTCGCAGTCACTGGTAAGAAGATTTACCCGCGAATATCTACTGCTCTCACTGATACCGGTCGTGTCTTTCTTTGTCTGTACGGTGCTGGGGGCCGTCTTCTCAGAGCGTTATGTGGCGGATCTGATTCATCGTTCCAACGACCAACTGGGCGAGTACGCAAAGAAGCAGCTCGAAGGCATCGGTCAAGTCATCATCCAGAACCGGGCCAAGGACGTGGCCGGCCAGGTCGAGCTGTTTCTTGGCTTCACCCCGCATCTGGACCTGCAGCAACTTCAGACCGATGAGAGATTTCAATCGCTTGCCGTGCAAACCGTCGGGCTCACCGGATACACCTGCCTGTATGAAGCTGAAACGGGCATCATGCGAATGCATCCCAACCCGGATCTGGTCGGTCGGGACATGCGGTTTCTGTCTGAAAAACTACCGGCGTGGTGGGCCATTTTCGAACCCTCTTTGGCCGGCGTAGAAATTTCCGGTTACTACGAGTGGATCGAACCGGATGGGCGCGTGCGTAAAAAATATATGGCAATGGCCCCCGTCGGCGTGAACTCCCAAGGCAGAACCCTCATGATCGCGGCCACCTCCTATATCGATGAATTCTCCATCCCCGTTCTGACGATGAATAAGAAATCTGAGGAGATTAACGCAACCTATCAAGACTTCATCGGCAATCAGGCGGTGATTATCGGAAGTGCCATGGCAACGATCTTATCGTTGACTCTGATCGCGGTTCACTTCCTCAGCCAGCGCGCTGCGCGCAGGTTCATTTATCCGATCGTAAGTCTCGCAGATGCTGCGGAAGGATTTGGCGAAGGCCAGCTGGATGTGGAAGACAGCTCCTCGATTAGCGACCGCAAAGATGAAATCGGCGCGCTGGCCAGAGCGTTCCATCGGATGCGGCTGCAGATCAAAGGACAGTTTCAAACGCTTGAAAGCAATTACACCCAATTGAAGTCCACCCAAGACGCCTTAAAGAAAAGCGAAGCGCATTACCGCAGCCTGTTCAACAACCTGCCCATCGGGCTCTACCGAACCACGCCCGAAGGGCTCGTTCTCGACGCCAACCCGATGCTCGTCCAAATGTTTGGCTATCCGGACAAAGAGACGTTTCTTTCGCGCCGGGCCGAGGAGCTGTATGTGACGACCGAGGATCGCGAAGTGTTCAAGCGAACGGTCAGCAGCCAGCCTTTCGGCAGCCATTATGAATGCGAAATGCGCCGCTTTGACGGCGCCACCCTATGGGTTGAAAACCAATCAACCGCTTTTCGCGACAGCGAAGGGCGTGTCCTGTATTTCGAAGGCAGCCTCAAGGACATCACGGAGCGAAAGCGCTCGGAGGAGGCGCTCAGAAACAGCGAGGCACGATTTCGGACCGCCTTTGAAAATGCGTCGGTCGGGATGACCTTGGTGGACCTGCACGGGGTTTATTTTGAGGTCAATCCGGCGCTGGGCGGGATGGTCGGCTACCGCCCGGCCGAAATGATCGGGCGGCCGGTAGCCGATTTTACCCATCCGGACGACATTGGCCTGCGGGCTCAGTTCCTGGACGATCTCTTGGAAGGCAGGATCTCTTCCGGTGAACAGGAACGACGCTTTGTTCACAAAGATGGTTCAACGGTTTGGACGCTGATTTGGGCCAGCCTGCATCGGGATCAAAATGGGCGACCCCTCTATTTCATTTCATTGGTCCAGGATCTTACGGCTCGCAAGAAAGCCGATGAAGAAAGGGGGAAACTCGAATCGCAGCTGCTCCAAGCTCAGAAAATGGAGGCGATCGGGGCCCTGGCCGGAGGGATCGCCCACGATTTCAACAACATTCTGTCGGCCATCATCGGGTACACGGAATTGTCCACGCTCGGCGATGGAGCGCCGGTCGACTATCTGCAGGAGGTCTTGAAGGCGGCCAACCGGGCCAAAGATTTGGTCAAGCAGATTCTATCCTTCAGCCGGCAGACAGAAGAAGAAAGAATGCCGGTTCATGTCGGCATGGTCGTCAAAGAAGTTGCGAAGTTTTTAAGAGCCAGCATTCCCACCACCATCGACATCAACTGTCACATCGACGAAAAAGCCGGTTCGGTGCTGGCGAATTCGGTTGAGTTGCATCAAATCATGATGAACCTCTGTACCAACGCGGTGCATGCCATCGGTGGGCAGGCGGGTGTCGTTGAGATTCGAGTTCGGCGGGTTGAAATCACCGCGAGGCAAAGAAATGCATGCCCCGATTTGGATCCGGGGTTCTACGTAGAGCTTTCGGTCAAGGATACGGGACAAGGAATTCGCCCGGAGATCATGGAACGAATATTCGATCCCTACTTTACCACGAAGGAAAAGGGGGTCGGCACCGGCCTGGGGCTCGCGGTCGTTCATGGTATCGTCAAGAAATCGAACGGAACCATTGGGGTCGAAAGCCACCTGAATGAGGGTTCAATTTTCTATATCTATCTGCCTCAGATTGAGATGCCGTCCGCTACCCTGCCCCATCCGTCCTTAGTTCCGCTGGGAGGTTCTGGCAGGATTCTGTTTGTGGATGATGAAAAAATGATCGCGGATATCGGCGAAAAAATTCTTAGACGTTTAGGCTATGATGTCGTTTCGCGAACCAGCCCGGTCGAGGCCCTTGAACTGTTCAAGGTCAAATCCAGGGCGTTTGATCTTGTCATTTCGGATCAGACGATGCCTGGAATGACCGGGGACGCGCTCGCAAGAGAATTAATGCAAATCAACCCGGAAATCCCGGTCATTCTCTGTACCGGCTATAGCCAATTGATCGACGCGGAAAAGGCCAAAAAAAAGGGGATCAAAGCGCTCGTAATGAAACCCATTTTGATCAACGAGATGGATGACGCCATTCGCCGGGTTCTCAAAGAGGGTCCGTCCGCACCGGCACGCCCGCTCTCTTAGCCGCGCGGAAGAGCTTCGCCGTCGACCATCAGCCGCAGGATTCCGAACTCAGAGGTGTCGGCCAGCGCCAACGCCCGGAAGTTGATCCCCATCGCCGCGGCCCGCCCGGGCGGGCATGGCCAGGAGGCGCTCCTTGACAGACAGGGGCGGAGCCCATAGTAATGCAACGAAAAATCATGGTTTGCGGGTGCCATTCGAAGCCGGAGCTTTGCCACCATGCCCCAGATGAGTTTTCTAGAAGTTTACGGCCGGGTGCTCGGCCTGCTCAAGCCTGTGCGTGGGCTGGCGCTCGGCCTTACCTTCGCCAACCTGGGATTGGCGGCCGTGCCCTTTTTGGACCCCATCCTGTTCGGCAAGGCGATCGACCTGCTCACCCAGGCCTCCACGCGCGGGGCCGAGGCGACCTTCAAAGACGGCGTGAAGATTTTTGGTTTGTGGACGGCGGTCGGAGTGGGGGGCATCGTAGCCGGGATCCTGGTGTCTCTGCACGCAGACCGGCTGGCCCACCGCCAGCGCCACCATGTCAGCGCGCAATTCTTCGAACACGTGCTGCAGTTGCACTTGGCGTATCACCGCAGCTCCCACTCCGGCCGGTTGCTGAAGATCATGCTGCAAGGCGCGGACCACCTCTTCGGGTTGTGGCTCTCCATGTTCCGGGAGCACTTGTCCACGCTGGTGTCCATGCTGGTGCTGCTGCCCATGACCCTGTTCCTCAACTGGCGGCTCGCCTTGGTGCTGATGATCCTGCTGCTGGTCTCGGCGCTGCTCACCGGCTACGTCACGCGTCGTACCCTCACGGCCCAGGGAGAGGTGGAGGCGCGTCGCAGCAACCTGGCGGAACGGGCGGGAGATGCCATCGGCAACGTGGTGTTGGTGCAAAGCTTCGTGCGACTGTCGGCGGAGATGCGCATGATGCGCGAGGAGATCGAGCGCCTGCTCTCCGCCCAGTTCCCGGTGCTCAACTGGTGGGCGGTGGTGAGTGTCCTTCAGGGCGCGGTCGCGACCATCACGGTCATCAGTATTTTCGCCATGGGCGCCTGGCTCAACCTGAAGGGCGAGGCGACGGTGGGCGAGATCGTCACCTTCATGGGGTTCGCCACCCACCTCATCGGCCGCATGAACCAAGTGGTGGGATTTGTGAACAGCCTGTTCATGGACGCCCACGGCCTGGTGGAGTTTTTCGATGTGCTGGACATCGAGTCTGCCGTGCGCGACAAGCCCGGTGCGCGGCCGCTCGCCCCGGTCCAGGGCCGGGTGGAGTTCGACCACGTCAGCTTCGGCTACACCAGCCAGCGCAACGCCCTGGAGGATATCTCCTTCTTGGCCGAGCCGGGCCGGACCGTGGCCCTGGTGGGCGAGACCGGGGCCGGCAAGAGCACCGCGATGGGTCTGCTGCACCGGCAGCAGGATCCGCATTCGGGAACGATCCGCATCGACGGCATCGATATCCGCGATGTCACCCTTGACTCGCTGCGCGCGAACATCGGGGTGGTGTTTCAGGAAAGCATGCTGTTTTACCGCAGCATCGCCGACAACCTGCGCGTCGGCAAGCCGGACGCCAGCGACGCCGAACTAGAAGAGGCGGCGCGCCTTGCCTGTGCTCACGACTTCATTCTCTTACAACCCCGCGGCTACCAAACCCGCATCGGCGAGCGCGGTTCCACCCTGAGCGGCGGCGAGCGCCAGCGCCTCGCCATTGCCCGCGTGCGGCTCAAGAACCCGCCCATCCTCATTCTGGACGAGGCCACGAGCGCCCTGGACGCCACCACCGAAGCCCTGGTGCAGCAGGCCCTCCAGACCCTGATGCGGGGGCGCACCACATTTGTCATCGCCCATCGCCTCGCCACCATCCGCAGCGCGGACATGATCCTGGTATTCCAGAAGGGCCGCGTCATCGAGCGCGGGAGCTTTCAGGACTTGGTGCGACAGGGCGGCTTCTTCGCTCAGATGGTGGCGACACAGTTCCAGAACCCGGCGGCGGCTGATGGCAACCCCTCTGACGGCTCGGCGGCCTTTAACACCCCCTCCGACAACATGTGAGCAAAAAATTAGCGGCAGCGTGTAACCATACTGCCGCCGCTTTGGTGGGCTTCTCCTTGGCTTTGTTCGGTCAGGCGTTTTTGGTTCTTGTGAGCTACTCCCAATACTGTTCACTTAATAAAAAATTCGTGCTATCCTACTCCAACTCTAACCGGGAGGTGGGCGTATGGCACGAACAATCGCAGAGCTCCCCAGAGGGAGCCGGATAACGGACTACATCAGTCTTGGGTTGATTGCCAAGGTATTTCCACGGGAGAAGCTGCAATCGGTTTTGGCCGAAACAGGCAAAGAAAGCCTCCGGCAGCGGGAACTGCCAGCACACGTGGTGATTTACTATGTGATTGCGCTGGCTCTTTACATGAACAGCTCCTACCGCGAGGTTCTGCGCTGTCTGTTGGAGGGTGTCCAATGGTTGCAACTGCATCCGGGTGGTATCAAAGTGACTGGCAAATCGGGCATTTCCAAAGCCCGCAGCCGACTGGGATCGGAGCCGATGCGGCGGTTGCATGATCAGACGGTCCGACCGATCGCCACGGCTGAGACACGCGGGGCGTTTTACCGCCAGTGGCAGATAGTGAGCATTGACGGAGCCACACTGGATGTCGCCGATGAGATCAGTACTGCGAAGACCTTCGGCCGTCCCGGGGCGAGCCGAGGAGCAAGTGCGTATCCGCAAATTCGGTTTGTTTCGCTGGTTGAAAACGGCACCCACGTTTTGTTCGGAACTCAGGTGGGAGCTTGCCGCTGCAGTGAAATTGCTCTGGCGCGTCAGACCATCACGCATCTGCGAACCGGGATGTTGTGTTTGGCAGACCGTAACTTCTTTAGCTATGAGCTTTGGCAACAGGCTCGGGCGACGGGCGCTGAGCTGCTGTGGCGGGTCAAAAAGAACCTGCGCTTGGCCTGCGAGCAGCGTTTGCCCGACGGTTCGTTTCTGAGCCGCATCTATGCTTCGCCGAGAGATCGCAGGCACCAGAGAAATGCTGTGCTCGTGCGCGTGATCGAGTATCGGCTGGAGGGGGTAGAGCAAAGCGAGCCCATCTATCGGCTGCTGACGAGCATTTTGGACCCTCAACAGGCACCGGCTCAGGAGCTGGCGGCGCTCTATCACGAACGCTGGGAGATTGAGACCGCCCTTGATGAGTTCAAGACGCATCTGCGCGGAGCCCAGATTGTTTTGCGCAGCAAGACCCCGGAGCTGGTCTACCAGGAGTTCTATGGTTTGATGATGGCGCATTTTGCCATCCGGGGCCTGATGCACGAAGCGGCCCTGAAGGCCGATGAGGACCCAGACAGGTTGTCGTTCTTGCACGCCGTGCGGGTTATGCGCCGCAAACTGCCTTTGTCCAGCGCTATTCCCCCCTGCGGGGTGGATCGCTTTCCATGAGGCGGTCTTACAAGAAATCTTGCAGGAGCGAGTGGTTTCCAGTCGCAATCGGAGTATTCCGCGAGGCGTCAAGCGCAAAATGAGCAAATTTCCGCTGCGGAAACGGCATGCAAAATTGAAGTCCGTCTGTGTAGAAAAGTGCATTCAAATAATAAAGTGAACAGTATTGGAGCTACTCCCTTACTTCCGCTTTCATCTCCAGCTGTACATGTCCCCAGCCACCGCACATGGGTCCGACATCGAAACAGCCTGTCCGGTTGAACATCACCTCATTGGGGTCCCTGCCGTTCATTAGATTCTCAAAAAATGCATTTATTAGCACCGTCAGATTCGGCATCAAAAAGGCGCAAACGCGATCGGGAGATTCCTGGGTCAACAGGTTGCCGGCGGAGTCGAAGACGATGCGCTGTCCGACCACATGCCCTGAATGGCATCCTTTTGAAGCTACGACCTCCGCTACAAGACGGTAACGCGACCCTTTTGCAGCATTTTCAAATAGCCGCTTGTATTTAGGGTTCCCCAGAACAGCAACCAGTTCCTCTCCTTCCAATGCTAATCGTCTCTTGATAATCTGGACCAATGTGTCTTTCTCCATTTGTCTTCCCTTCCTTGACTCAGATGGTTGGCTGAACGAACCCATTTTATCATGTGAGATACGGCGAAGGCGGAAAATGCGAACGGAAAGCTGAGCTATAGGCGGGCGCCCTTTTCCGCCGATCCGCTCCAGCGCCTGGTTGGGCAATTCATGCTTTTGTTGCTCTCAGTGCTTGAAAAGCCATGGCGGCTTTGAGAAAGGCCACAATAACAGGATGAGGGTTGCCCGGCTCTGAAGACAACTGAGGAAGGAAGAGAGTTGCCAAAAAGAACGGATGAGAGACAAGCTCTACGATTCTTGCATTCCCATCAGAGTCCCTACCTACGGTGCTGAGATTGCCCCTCATGATATCGTGGCGGTAGTTTTCATTGAGTCCGTAGTTGCAACTGAACTGCTCAGTGGCACGGTCCTTTCCAAATGTTTTGAAAGCTAAAGTGCCCGGCGTGATGAAAACCTCTTGTTGAATACCGGCAAGAGAGCACGCAAGACGACTTATGACGAGAGCGGGAGAAGTGGGCGCTGTCTCCTCAAAATCAGCATCTCGTATGCCTGCAACATTTCGTGCATGCTCTACCAGAGCATACTGAAAACCACTTCAAGTTCCCAGAAATGGCAAGCTTAGCTCCCTGGCAAATCGGATTGCTTCCAATGCGCCGTTCATGCTCCTATAAGGGCCTCCGGGAGCACAGAAAATACCATCGTATTCCACCAACTTAATTCGTGCTCGGTCGGCCTCCAACGTCTGCGTGGGAATCCATTCAGTACTGACACCAAGAACCAGGGTTTCCGCCCCGTGACGCAGAGCTTCATTAGTTGCCCTGTGTGACGGTCGCTCTGCCTCATAGTCCCCGACAACCGCAATTGCTACGCCAGAGTTCATCTTGTCCTTACATTTCGTTGCCTAACGCCGAGTTAATTGGCAGTCGTAGGCTGTCCGCTTGAACGACTGGTTGGCTCTTACTGTACTTTGAATAACTGCCGATTCTCCAAATTCGCCAGTAATATCAGAACTGACCGACATGGACGAAATGAATCACGCTAAAGCGTTTCTAATTTTTCAAGCAGCTTTTTCCTTGTCAGCAGCACGTAATCCCTGTCCGGTGCGAAAATTTCGAGCGTAATCGTGCCGTCATAACAGCCTTTCAGTGTCCTGATAAGATGTTCCCATCGGATTAAGCCGACACCCATCGGCAGATGAAGGTCAGCCTGCCCGTTGTTGTCATGCAGGTGAACATGCGACAACCGGTCTTTGAACTCAACAATACACGCTGCCGGATCTTTGCCGTACAGGTTCAGATGCCCGGTATCAGCGTGAAAATCAATTTCCGGGTTCAGTTCCAGAATTTTTCGGATGTTTTTGATGCTGTCCCGCGGAGAGTCTGTAGATTCGTAAATGATTTTGACGCCAAAGTCCCTGGCAAAGGCTGAAAGGGTCTGAAGGGATTCCGTCTGATACGCGATGGCCTCGTCAGCCGTGAACAGTCCAAATGCCCAGTGAGCATGGACTGTGAGCTTATAACACCGAATGTTGCTGCAAAGCACCACATAGCGTTTCAGGATTTCAACCGCATTTTCTCTGAGGGGTTTGGACGGCGAGCCAATCGGCAGATACCAAGCGGTATGCCCGACGGCATCCAGCCCGTATTCATCCAGTGCGTTTCTCACACCTGCCGGATCAATCTGATGCGCTTCAGCTTTGTCTGCTTCAAAAAAGAGGTCGGCAAAGTCAAACCCGTTTTTGCCAATCCAATGAATTTCATCAACCATATTGTTTCGGGGATACGTGGGGAATCCGATTTTCATAGCACACTCTTGAGATTTTGGATTTGAGCCAACACTGCGCTTCACCCGCCGGACGGGCATCGCAGAAACCTTTGTAAAAAGAGATAAACTTTGATCTGCATCACCCTTGCAAAAAGCGCCGATGGAGCCCGGTCGGATATGCAAGCGCTTGTTATAAGCCTTTCAATTTAACTGTAAAAAAACGAAAGCCTTTGGATTTCATTTCCTCGAAGTTAGCTTCCGAAACGGGCAATCCTTCTTTGCGTGCAAGTGGATAAAAATTCTTATACGACTCCTCATCAAAACCATAGGACGCACCAAGTTTAAGGCCTCTTAATATTTCTCCGAATCTGGTCTTTTTTACGGTGTGTCTTTTTTGCCCATCCGGTTCGATTTCTGACAGAAAAGCTTTCATAGCTCGAAGAGATCCAGATATTACACAGGCATCACCAGCATCTCCTGTGCATACAACTTCAGTAGGAGAAACAAAGGCAAAATATCCAATTACCTTTCGACTGCGATCAGCCATATGATTTTCAACTCTTTGTTTATCGATTGGCTTATAATAAGGCGATCAAGGCCGCTGTGCGCCGTGTGGGTTTGACCAAGCGCATCAGCGCCCATACGTTTCGCCATTCCTTTGCCACCCACCTGCTCCAGCGCGGCACCGACATCCGCACGATTCAAGCCCTGTTGGGACATAGCGATCTTGCCACCACCATGATCTACACCCACATCCTGCAGCAAGGCGGCCATGGCGTACCCAGCCCTCTTGACGACCTCGGTGTGTGATCGGCTCTGTGGAAGCAGACAAAGTGCTTCACCAGATGCGGGGTGCATTGGCTGTAATGGCGAATACACGGCAACTTGCAGTTTTGCTCTGGTGCTCCATGAGCGGGCATCACCCGGCGGGGATGAGGCTGCGGGCTGGAATCGGGATGGTCGCGGACGGATGACGGTGCTTGCGTTCTGCATGACACCACTTTGGAGCGTCCTCTTGCCACAAGCCGAACGGTTAATGGATCGGAGAGGAAAATGCGTATGAAGGCTATAATGAGGGTCTGGAAAAGGCAAGCGGGTTATGGCGGAAATCCGAATGATGGCTTGGTCTGACCCAAGGAGCCCCGGAATTTCAGAATCCAGCGCAAGGTGATCACAGCCCAAGCCACACTGAACCCGAATTTCCAGCTCCCTCAGACAGTATGTGAACAAAAAGAATTGGCGGCAGCAAGCATGCGCTGCCGCCAATTCTTTTTGCACGTCCATGCTTAAAATAAAAATGCGCCGCCCGCGCAGCAGGCGGCGTTTTTATTTTACACGTTCGGCCTTGAGGATCATGACGGTGTCGGCGGGCACGTCCTGGTGACCGCCGCGGTTGGTCGTCTTGACCTTGGCGATGGCGTCCACGACCTCCATGCCCTCCACCACCTTGCCGAAAACAGCATAGCCCCAGCCCTGAACGGTCTTGTTCTTAAAATCCAGGAAATCGTTGTCCACCAGGTTGATGAAGAACTGGGCCGTCGCGCTGTCCGGCACCTGGGTGCGGGCCATGGCGATCGCGCCGCGTTGGTTCTTCAGGCCGTTGTCAGCCTCGTTTTTGACCGGAGACTTGGTCGGTTTCTCCTTCATGCCGGCGGTCATTCCGCCGCCCTGGATCATGAAGTTGGGGATGACACGGTGGAAGATGGTGCTGTTGTAGTGGCCGGCATCCACGTAGTCCAAAAAGTTCTGGACGGTCTTGGGTGCCTTGTCCGGGTAAAGCTCGATCACGATCTTGCCCTTGTCGGTCTCCAGCGCAACCTTGGGACTGTCGCCGGCGGCCGCCGGCGACACGGCAGCCAGGACGCTGAGTGCTGAAATCCATGCAAATTTCATAATCACGTTCTCCATTCGGTGAATTTAAATGCCCCTGCAAAATAACCGATAATCCCGTCAAGTCAAGCTATCTGCCGGAGAGCAATTGACGCCGGCAGCCGGTGCTGATAGAGTCCGTATCCAGCCGACCCTGCGTCCGTTTTTCGGAGAGGGGCGGTGTTCGCCCCTCGCCCCGCCCGACTTACAGAAAGGGGTGGCCTCCCATGAACGCGCTGCTCATTCACCCGGCTTTCCCGCTGACCTTCTGGAGCTACAAATACGCGATTCCTTTCATCCGCAAGAAGGCCGCCCTGCCACCCCTGGGGCTGCTGACGGTGGCGGCGATGCTGCCGGCCGATTGGCCGAAGCGTCTCGTGGACCTCAACGTGGAAGCGCTGACACCGGCGGATTTGGCCTGGGCGGATTACGCTTTCATCAGCGCCATGGCCGTCCAGCGGCGATCGGCCAAAGAGGTGCTCGCAAGCTGCCGGTCGGCCGGCGTCAAAGTCGTTGTCGGAGGCCCGCTCTTTACCGTTGAACATGAGCTCTTTCCGGAGGTCGACCACTTCATACTGAACGAGGCCGAACTCACCCTGCCCCCTTTTTTGGAGGACCTGCGGGCAGGACGTCCGCAACGGATATACGCCTCCCGGGATTTCCCCGCTCTGAGCCTCACTCCGCCGCCGTTGTGGGGGCTGATCGATCTGAAGCGTTACGCCACCATGAGCATCCAGTTCTCGCGCGGCTGCCCGTTCAACTGCGACTTCTGCAACGTCACCGCCCTGTTCGGCCACCGGCCGCGGCAGAAGGGCGCCGCGCAGGTCATCTGCGAGCTTGACGACTTATATCGGCGCGGATGGCGAGGGGCCGTCTTTTTCGTGGACGACAATTTCATCGGCAACAAAGGATACCTGCGCGAGGTGCTTCTGCCGGCGCTAATCGAGTGGCGCAAGGGCAAGAGGGGCCTGCCGTTCAACACCGAGGTGTCCATCAACCTGGCCGATGATCGCGTCTTGATGGAGCTGATGGTGGCGGCCGGATTCAATTCCGTCTTCGTGGGCATCGAAACCCCGGAGGAGGACAGCTTGGCGGAGTGCAACAAGCTCCAGAACCGCCGCCGCGACCTGATGGCCAGCGTCAAGCGCATCCAACGCGCGGGGTTGCAGGTCCAGGGCGGATTCATCGTGGGTTTTGACAGCGACCCCTTGTCCATCTTCCAGCGGCAGATCGATTTCATTCAAAGCAGCGGCATCGTCACCGCCATGGTCGGTCTGCTGCAGGCCCCGCCCGGAACCGGCCTGTTCGAGCGCCTGCGGCGGGAAAACCGGCTGATCGGACTGATTTCCGGCGACAATGCGGACGGCACCACCAACATCATTCCCAAAATGGGATTGAATGTCCTGCTCGATGGCTACCGGACCATCCTGAGTCAGATCTACGCGCCGCGTTACTACTACCAGCGAGTGGTGACGTTTTTGCGCGAATTCAAAACCACCGGCGTGGACACTCCCATGGATCTCCAGCGGTTCCTGGCGTTTTTCCGATCCTGCCTGCGGCTGGGCATCATCGGCCGGGAACGCGCGCATTACTGGAAACTGATGGTGTGGACGCTCTTGCGCCGGCCCCGGCTTTTCTCCCTGGCGATGACCCTCGCCATCCAAGGCTACCACTTCCGCAAGGTCAGCGAGCTCCACCTTCTCAATACGTCGGGCAAACGCCGCGGATGCCATGCTTGACGGGTGCCCGGCCGGCTCGCGGCTGCGGATGCACCGACGCACTGCTAAAGGGTGCTCTACCCAAACAGCCGGATTTGGTCTATCATGGCCACACAGATCATGTTCGACTGGGCCGGTGGGGTGCCCCTGCGTGCCTCCGGCATTTTTAGGAGGCGGCGACATGCATGAGGCTCTTATTGCTTCGGAATTGAGTCAGGCCAAAGCGCGCCAGCAGCGGCGCGTTCAGGCCGGGGCCGACCCGGCAGTGGCCGGTTGGCAGCGCTTTCTCGAGGGCATGCTCATCCGCTTAGAGGATTACCTGCGGCCGGGAAGCCTGGTGACGTTCCAATCGCTTGCACCCGACGAAAAAGTTTTTTTCGAAAAGTTGAGCAAGGCCGTCGCTATTCCTCCAAACGTTAGCGCAGTCTTCATCCCGCCCAGCGTTCGGCAGGGCATGATGTTCAATCCGGATTCGGGGCCGGCCCCCGCGCGCATCCCAAACGATTCCGGCATCCTGCTGGCCATCCGTCAGCGCGATTACGCGATCGTGCTCAATACATTCTTTGCTCTGCCGCCTTACGCCGCCGGGATCGATGTCTATGAAGAGGGCCGGCTGCTGGCGGGCTACAGCTATGCAACCGTTAGCGAATGCCGGGACAACCTCGCTCGAATCATTAACACCTATCTAAAGCCCCGCAAACCAGTCTCCGTTTGATCCGATCGCCTGGAAGGCGATGCCATTCACCGGAAGCTAAATTCCAAAATCAGCCGCAGGCCAAGCGTTACGCCGCCTAAAGGGGGCTACGGCGCGCTGCCGCAGGCGGCCGCAGCGAGAGACCATATTTTTTGAGCTTCTTGTAAAACAGCGAGCGATGGATGCCCAGCATTTGGGCCGCACGGGCTTTGTTGAATTCCGCGGCTTCCAGAGCCCGCCGCAGGGCTTCCTTCTCGGCCGAGTGCTGGACCTGCTTGAGTGGCTCGGGGGCCGGAGTGCCTGGCCGCTTGCCCTTCTGCAATAGATAGCGAGGCAGATCGGAAAGATCCACCCGGTCATGCTCGGCATAGTGCACGGCCCGCTCCAAGACGTTGGAAAGCTCGCGGACATTGCCGGGCCAGGCGTAACTCCTCAGGGCATCCTCGGCCTCCGAGCTCAGGACCACCTCTGCCAGGCCACAATCTTGACCGATCTGCTGAAGCAGGTGGCGGGCGATGGGCAGAATGTCCTCTTGGCGCTCCCGCAGGGGAGGTATCTGCAGGGTGATGACGTTCAGTCGGTAAAACAGATCGGTCCGGAAACGGTTTTCGGCAAGCATGTTCTCCAGGTTGTGGTTGGTCGCCGCCAGCAGACGAAAATCGGATTTGACCAAGGAAGTGCCGCCGACCCGTTCGAAGTCCTTTTCCTCCAACACCCGCAACAGCTTCGGCTGCATCTCGAGCGGCAGATCGCCGATTTCATCCAGAAACAAGGACCCGTGGTGGGCCAGTTCGATCTTGCCGGGCTTTCCGGTCGCCTTGGCGCCGGTGAAGGCCCCCTTGTCGTAGCCGAAGAGCTCGGATTCGAACAGCTCCCGGGGAATGGCCGCACAGTTCACGCGCACGAAGGGATGAAACTTGCGCGGGCTGGCGTTGTGAACGGCCTGGGCGAAAAGTTCCTTGCCGGTTCCGGACTCGCCCACGATCACCACCGGCAGACTTGTAGCGGCGGCTTTGATGGCCTGCCATTTCAATGCCGTCATGGCCTTGCTCGCTCCAACGATGCTGTCCATGGTGTAGCGGGTCGAACGCAGGGAGAGCAGTTCATTCTCGTAAAGGTGGACCTTCGATTCCAAGAAGGAGACCTTCTCCGCCAGGCGGCTGGCCGTGCTCGCGCTGTCGAACAGCACCAGGCCCGCGACGGCGATCACACGGCCATCTTCCTTGATCGGGACCCGGTGGACCAGAAAGCCGTGCTCCTTGAATTGATGCGGATAGTTGATTTCCATCTGACCGGTCTTGGCCACGATGTGCAGGCGCGTGTTGGCGACCACGTCGGTGGCGTGTTTGCCGATCTCCGCCCGGGGGTCGATGTCGAGGAAGCGGGCATAGGTGTCGTTGATGTAGATGATGCGGCCTTCGTGGTCGGAGATGATGACGCCGATCTGCAAATTATCCACAATTTTCTTGAAGAAATCCAGACGGTGAACAGGCGAATCAGGGGGGACCGCCGCAGTCTCCATGCGTACCTCCAAAGTCTCTTTCTGTAGACATGTCTCAATTTTGAGTCTTATCAACTCGTATACACTTCGATCCGGAGGGAATCAAGGGTGATTAATGGGCACCCAATAACAAATTGAAATATATAGATATGGTTGTCCATATCGAAACCTTTAAGATTTTCTCCGCGGAATGGTACGCTATTCGCTATAAAACCAGCCGGCAGGTCTCCGCATCGGGGTTGGATCCTCTTTCTTTCATCCACTGAGATTTTCGAGGAGAAGCGGATGAACATCGGATCCCTGTTTTCCAGGCACGCCAAATACCGTCCCGATCATCTGGCGGCCGTCTTCGGCGCGCGGCGCCTGACCTTTCTGCAGTTCAACCGCGAAATCAACCGCATAGCCAACGCCCTGCTGGCCCTCGGGGTGAACAAAGGCGAGAAGATCGCCACCCTCCTTCCCAACTGCATGGAGCTTCTGGAGGTTTATTGGGCCTGCGCCAAGATCGGGGCCGTGGTGGTGCCCTTGAGCACCTTGCTGCGGGAGCAGGCCGTCGTCGCCCTGCTCAACGACGCCGATGCCGTGATGCTGGTGACAAACTCCGGCTTTGCCGTGGCCGTCGAGTCCGTGAAGGCCGAGCTGCCGGGGATCGCGCACGACCGTTATCTCCTCACTGACGGGCAACGCAACGGCTTCCGGGACTACCATGGGCTGAAGGCGGCAGCCAGCGACCAAGAGCCCGAAGCCGAAACGGTCGCGGATGATGATCCCTTCAACATCATGTACAGCAGCGGGACCACCGGTCTTCCGAAAGGAATCGTTAACACCCACCGCATCCGCGCGGCCTACGCCACCTCCTTCGCAGCGGCCTTCCGCATGACGCCCGAAAGCATCACCATGCACGGCGGCGCGATCGTATTCAACGGCGCCTTCGTGGACCTCATGCCGGCCGTTTTCACGGGCGGGACGTACATTCTGCTGCCCCAGTTCGACCCCGGAGACTACATTCGAACCATCGCCCGCGAACGCGTCACGCATGTCATCATGGTGCCCTCTCAGATCGTCGCCGTGCTCAACCATCCCGCCTTCTCCGCCGATGCCCTCAGCTCGCTCGAAATGATCTTGGCGCTCGGCGCACCCTTGCACGGCGAGCACAAGGAGCGGCTCAACCGGCTTCTCCCCGGCCGCTTTTATGAACTTTATGGCCTGACCGAGGGGTTCGTGACGGTTCTGGATAAGAACGATTATGCCTGGAAGCCGGGTTCGGTCGGCGCGCCGCCTCCATTTTTCGAAATGTGCATCCAGGATCCCGACGGCAATCCCCTGCCGCCCGGCGAAATCGGCGAGATCTGCGGCCGCGGCCCTATTCTCATGCCGGGATACTACAAGCGCCCCGATCTGACCCGGCAGGCCGTCCGGGAAGGGTGGCTGCACTCCGGCGACCTGGGGTACATGGACGAAGACGGGTTTCTCTATCTGGTCGACCGCGTGAAAGACATGATCATCTCCGGCGGGGTCAACGTCTACCCGCGGGACATCGAGGAGGTGGTCGTCCAGCATCCGCGCGTGCGGGAGGCGGCCGTCTTCGGCGCGGCGCACGACAAGTGGGGCGAAACCCCTGTGGCTGCCGTCATTTTGAAGCAGGCCGGCTCGATCACGGCCGATGCGCTCAAGGGCTGGATCAACGAGCGGGTCGCCGCCAAGTTTCAGCGCGTGTCCGACGTCATGATTCTGGACGATTTTCCCCGCAATGTGGCCGGCAAGATCCTCAAGCGCGACATGCGGGAGCGCTACCGGCGGGGGTCATCGAGGCTGAAAGCCTCTACCACATAAAAACAAACTTCTTTACACCATAGGCTGGCGCCAAGCGCCACACCGGCTGTTACGAAGCCATCCAGAAAACCAAGGAGGAAAAGCCATGAAGACACTGAAAAAGGGAATCATTCTTTCGTTGGCCTGCGCCTGTATGCTGGCAATGGTCGCCGCGGATGCCGCGGCCCAGCAGAAAGCCGCCGAGCAGAAAATCGTCCTTCGGGTGCAAAGCGCCTTTGCCGCCGTCCTGCCGGCCTTGGGCGAATGCTTGCCGTTCTTCAAGGAGTACGTCGATGCGGCCAGCGACGGCAGCATTGAGGTGAAATACTTCGACCCGGGCAAGCTCGTGCCGGCGTTCGAGATCCACGATGCGGTTTCTACAGGTAAAATTGAAGCCGGCTACACCGCGCCGGTCTACCTCGCCGGAAAGCTTCCGGCGACCGAGCTGTTCACGTATATCCCCTTCGGCGTCGATGCCCCGGCCTATCTTGGCTGGTTCTATAGCGGCAACGGCATGAAGCTCTACCAGGAAGCATACGACAGTGCCGGGTACAACTTGAAAGCGTTTGTCTTCACCATGCTGGCGCCCGAGACAGCCGGCTGGTTTCGCAAGGCTATCGACAAGCAGGAAGACCTGAAAGGCATGGCCATTCGTTATCCGGGCCTGCCTGGGAAAGTGCTGCAGAAGCTCGGGGCCTCTATCAGCATGGTCCCCGGCAGCGAAATCTACCAGTCGCTCGAAAAGGGCGCCATCGACGGCACCGAGTTTTCCAACCCGGCCATCGACCAGAAACTCGGCTTCTTCAAGGTCGCCAAGTACAACTACTTCCCGGGCTGGCACCAGCCGGCCACCAACCTGGAGCTCGTGATCAACAAGGATACCTGGAACAAGATGAGTCCGCGGCAAAAGGCCGTCATCGAGCTGGCGGTCCGGGCCGTGACCACCTTCACCCTGGCGCGGTCATCGGCGGTGCAAGGCGCGGCCATCCTCGAGAATGCGAAAAACGGTGTGACCAATGCGGTCTTTTCAAAAGAGCTGCTGGACCTGTTCCGCAAGACCTGGAATGAGGTGATTGCCGAGGAGACGGCCAAGGATCCCATGCTGAAAAAGATCTGGGACGACTACAAGAGCTATGAAGCCTCCTACAACCCATGGGCTTGCATCGGGTACCTGACGAAACCCGACTGCAAATAGGGGCGATTATGAATGCGCGAGCTGAAGGTAAAGGGCAAACCAATGCCATCGACCGGTTCATTCTGCGATTCGGGCACTTCCTGAGCTGGGCCAATTTTCTCCTCATCTTCGTAATCGTTCTTCAGGTGGTGCTGCGCTACGGCTTCGGCCGCGGCATGGTGGCCCTGGAGGAGCTGGAATGGCACCTTTACGCTGTGGCCTTCATGTTCGGGCTTTCCTATGCAGTGGTCACTGACGCGCATGTGCGGGTTGACCTGATATCGAGTCGCATGAGCCCTACCACCCGGGCCTGGGTGGAGATCGTGGGCCTTGCGGTTCTGCTGCTGCCCTTCATCGTCATCGTCGTCATCTATGGGTGGGAGTTCTTCCTGTCGTCCTGGGTGCGCCATGAACGCTCGCTCGCCCCCATGGGCCTTCCCTACCGCTGGGCGATAAAGGCCGTCATCCCGCTGAGCTTCATCCTGTTCGGGCTGGCGGCCCTGACGCGCCTGATCCGTACCATCCAACAGCTAAAGGGGGCAAGCGATGCTGCTCAATGACTATCTGGTCGTGGCGATGTTCGTCACGTTCATCGCTTTCATGCTGACGGGCTATCCGATTGCCTTCTGCCTGGCGGGCACGGCCGTCATTTTCACCGTTGCCGGTCACCTGTTCGACGTTTATCTGGGTACCGCCACCGGTGTGGACTTCAACTACTTCGGCATCGTCGTCACCCGGATTTTCAACACCATGTCCAATTGGGTGCTTATTTCACTGCCCCTGTTCATCTACATGGGGCTGATGCTCGACAAATCCGGCATGGCCGAGAAGCTGATGATGTCCGCCCAGGAGTTGTTCGGCAAGCTGCGCGGCGGCCTGGCCATCACGGTGGTCCTGATCGGGGTGGTCATGGCGGCCTCGACCGGAATCGTCGGCGCCTCCGTGGTGATGCTGGGGCTCCTGACCATCCCCGCCATGCTGCATCAAGGCTACAACAAACGTCTGGCGGTGGGGGTGGTGGCGGCTTCCGGGACCTTGGGGATACTGATCCCGCCCAGCATCATGCTGGTGGTGATGGGGGACCAGGTGGGCATCTCCGTGGGCGATCTCTTCATGGGGGCCTTCATCCCGGGCTTCATCCTGGCCGGGCTTTACATGGTGTACCTCGTCATCATTTGCCTGGTGCGGCCGGATGATGCCCCGCTGCCCAAGGACTTGCGGCCGATCACCCGGCAGGTCCTGAAAGAGGCGATGAAAAGCATCGTCCCGCCGTCGCTGCTGGTACTTTCAGTTCTGGGATCGATCTTCGCCGGCATTGCGACCGTCACCGAAGCCAGCGGCGTAGGAGCCCTTTTCGCGACGATCCTCGCCTATGTCAACAAAAAGCTCGACATGAGGGTCATGCGGGAGGTGCTCTATGCAACCTTCAAAACCAACGCTTACATTTTCGGCATCCTGATCGGCGCCACCTGCTTCGCCCTGGTTCTGAGAGGCTTAGGCGGCGACGAGTTCATCGCCCGCCTGCTCAAGTCCCTACCCTTCGGCCCCATGGGGATACTCTGGTTTATCGTGTTTGTGGTTTTCCTGCTGGGTTTTTTCCTGGACTGGATCGAGATCTGCTTCATCATCCTGCCCCTGATCACGCCGGTGGTAGCGGAGCTCAATTTCAGCGTTAATGGATTCGGGGTGGTAAGCGAGCCTAAGATGGTCTGGTTCCTGCTGATCATCGCGGTTACCCTGCAGACCTCGTTCCTGACGCCGCCGGTAGGGTTCTCGCTGTTTTATCTCAAGGGCATCGTGCCCAAGGAAATCACCCTGGGCGACATCTACCGCGGCATCATTCCTTTCGTGGTTCTGCAGATGTTGGGGGTGGCCATCATTTCCATCTGGCCGGAGCTGGTCACTTGGCTGCCGGCCGTGGCGTATCGAAAATGATTGAATAGGTTTAAGGAGGCTGCATATGGAGATCCGCAATTCGGTGGCGCTCATCACCGGAGGGGCCAACGGCATCGGCGAATGCTGCGCCAAGAGTCTGGTGCGGGCCGGCGCACGGGTGGCGATCTGCGACATCGTGCAGGAGCAGATCGACCGGGTGGTCAAAGAGATCAGGGACTCCGGCGGCGAGGCCGTCGGCATCCAGGGCAACGTGGTCAAGGAGGCCGACCAGGCCCGGTTCATTCAGGAAACGGTCAAGGCGTTCGGCCGGCTTAACATCGTGATCCCTTCGGCCGGCATCATCCGCGACGGCACGGTGGTGACCACCGACCGCGAAAGCGGCAAGGTCGTGCGCAAGATGAGCCTGGAGCAATGGCAGCAAGTGATCGACGTCAACCTCACCGGCACCTTCCTCACCGTGCGCGATGCCATCGAGGCCATGGTAAACGGCGGCTGGGAGGGGATCATCTGCCTGATGTCCTCGATCAACAAGGAGGGCCAGGTCGGCCAGCTCAACTACAGCGCCACCAAGGCGGCCGTGGCCCTGATGCCGAAGATCCTGGTGGGTGAGTTCATGATCCGCAAGATCCGCAACATCCGGGTGGTGGCCATCGCGCCGGGCTATGTGAACACCGCGATCCTGAAAGGCATGAACCAGGAAGCGCTCGCGGCCATCCTGAAGGATGTCCACAGGGGAAAGCTGGTCGAGCCGGAAGAAATTGCGTCCTGCATCATGCACTGCATAGAGAACGATGCCATCAACGCGACTACCATCGAGGTGACCGGCGGGCTGACCTACGCCCGCAGCCGGGCGAAATGAATTCAATTTACACTTACGCTGGCACTATGCAGCTCAACCGTCAGACGCTGTTGGGGAGAATCCCCGAGTTCGGGTAGACGCTTTTTCAAAAAAAAAGGAGGTGAAAAATGGGAAAACGGTCTGTATTTAAGGGATTATCGCTGTCGGCACTTGGCGCTGCGCTTGTTATTGGGCTTGCGTCATGGGCGCTGCCGCAGCTTGTGCAGGCGGTTCAGCCGGCAGAGCAGGCTTATGATCAATATATCGGCCACTTCGGCGCCAATAACGTCAAGCCGCCGTACCTCGGGAAAATCAGCGAGAATTACTATGACGGTAACACCGACGATTTGCTGACCGCCGGGCTCGGCAAGACGGGTCTGGCCGCCGGTGCGCCGCTTTTTGTTGATTCGCTGAAACCCACATCAGCCGAGCTGCGCCGCAACGCCATCCACACCAACTACCGTGCCGTGCTCGACATCACGGCCAAAGGTGGCTACGGGAAGCTTTACGGCCCCAACCTCACCAATGACGGACAAGACATCCTCGGCGAAGGCAAGATCCCAGGCTGGGAATACATCGCTTACTCGGACGACGGCAGTGGCCGCAAGAATGTAACGCTGATGGTCCAGGTGCCGGATTCGTTTGACGTCAAGCGACCCTGCATCGTCACGGCGACCTCGTCGGGCTCGCGCGGAATCTACGGGGCCATCGGCGCCTCGGGCGAGTGGGGGCTCAAGCAGGGCTGCGCCGTTGCTTACACCGACAAGGGCACCGGCAATGGCCTGCACGACCTAAAGGAAAACAGTGTCGGACTGATCGACGGCACGCGCACCAAAGCCGTCACGGCCGGCGACGATTCGATCTTCACCGCGGATATCACCGAAGCCGAGCGAGTTGCCTTCGACAAGGCCACCCCTTATCGCGCGGCTTACAAGCACGCGCACTCGCAGCAGAACCCCGAAAGCGATTGGGGGCAGAACACCCTGCAGGCCATTCGTTTCGCGTTCTATGTCCTGAACAAAACCTATGGCAAAGAAGGACCGCACGGCAGCACGCGTGTGGTGCTGACTCCGAAGAACACGATCGTCATCGCCTCCGGTATCTCGAATGGCGGCACGGGTGGGTTGCAGGCTGCCGAGCAGGACCTGTGGGGCCTGATCGACGGTGTCGCTGTCACCGAGCCCAATGCCCAGCCCACTGATACCCGCAAGCTGAAGATCGTCCAGGGAACTACTCTCCAGCCAACGATCGGAAAGCCACTACTCGACTACTTCACGGTCGCCAACCTTTACCAGCCCTGCGCGGCGCTGGCCATTCCTCCAGAGGACACGGCAGCCTATGGGGTGATAAATCCGGTGATTATTGCAGGCGGAAGCGAGCGCTGCGCCAGCCTGGCCGAGAAAAGACTGGTGAGCGGAGCGACGGTTAAGGAGCAGGCACAGAGCGCGCTTTCAAAGCTACGTGGCTATGGCTGGCTGGCGGACAGCAATGCGTTGCAGCTTTCGCACTACGCGTTTGCGAGCAACGCCATCGCTGTGACGTACAGCAACGCGCATGGCCGGGTGAGCGTGCTCGACAACCTTTGCGGGTACAGCTTTGCCAATACCAACCCAGCGGGCGATCCGATCCTGCAGGACGAAGCGTTCGTCAAACGCTCGTTCTCTTTCGGCAACGGCGTGCCGCCCACCTCGGGGCCATTCCCTCTAACGGGAGCCGTGAACCTGATTTACAACGATGCGGCAAACGGCGGAGGAGTGGGCAAGCGCGACATCCTGGCTTCATCGCCTTCCACCGGCCGACTGGATTTAGCCTTCGATGGCGCCGTCTGCCACCGCAACCTAATTGAAGGCCAGGATATCACTACCGGCAACCCGCTCTCCAACACAGATGAAGATTACTCGCAACGGATTCAGGAAGGGCTCGACGAAGTGGTGCTCACAGCCCGCCTGCGCGGCAAGCCGGCGATCATCGTGCACGGCCGGTCGGATACTCTGGTTCCGGTCAACCACTCCTCGCGCGCCTACTATGGGACGAATCAGCTCGTCGAAGGAGCCGGCCACCGCCGGCTGAGCTACATCGAGGTGACCAATGCCCAGCATTTCGACGCCTTCCTGGGCTTGCCGGGCTATGATGAGCGTTTCATCCCGCTGCACGTCTATCTGATCCGCGCGCTCAATAAAATGTACGACCATCTGACAAGCGGGGATGTGCTGCCGCCGAGCCAGGTGGTGCGCACCGTTCCCCGCGGGGCCGGTGCACCGCCGATCGTGGCAGCCAACGTGCCACCGATCGCGGATGACCCGCTGCCGGGCGACAGGATTCTGTTCAAGAAGCAGACTCTCTACATCCCGGATTAGCCGCAGGAGGCGCTATTTTCCAAGGAGGTCGATTTCTTTTTATCATGGTGGGAGCGGCATCTTGCCGCGATCTCATCGTGGCTGGAGCCTACTTCGCCGAAGTCGCTTTGGCTACGAAGGCCGGAAGCCTCTCCCACCAAAAGCGAACTTTCTCGCGGATCTAGTGGTACCGAGCACTATGACCCGCTTAGAAGTAGACGACCAATCGGAGGAAAGCGTATGAAGCGCAACAAGCTCGTCACCGCCGACGTGGCGGTCAACATGGTCCGCGACGGGTGGACATTAGGCGTGGAGGGCTTCGTCGGAAGCGGCACGGCGGACGAACTCTGCCTGGCCATGGAGCATCGCTACCTGGAGACGGGCGGCCCCAAGAACCTGACGGTGATCCACTCCTCGGGCCCGGGGGATGCCGGCATGCGCGGGATCAACCGCATGGCCCATCCGGGCATGTTCAAACGGGTGATTTCGGGGCACTACGGCCTGGTGCCCCAGATCGGCAAACTTGCGCTGGCGAACGATTTCGAGGCCTACAACCTGCCGCAGGGCATCCTGACCAATTTCTACCGGGCCGTCGCCGCCCGCCGGCCGGGTGTCTTCACCAAGGTGGGCCTGGGCACCTTCGCCGACCCGCGCATCGAGGGTGGCAAGATCAGCCCCAAGGCCGTGGAAGACATCGTCGAGATCGTCACGATCGGCGGCGAGGAGTGGCTCTTCATGAAGGCCTTTCCGGTGGACTGCGTTTTCATCCGCGGGACCACGGCCGACACCCGCGGCAACGTCACCATGGAGCGCGAGGCTTTGATCGTGGATTCGCTCGCCATGGCCATGGCGGCGCGCAACTCCGGCGGCATCGTGATCGTCCAGGTGGAGCGCGTGGCCAATCCGGAAACCCTCAACCCGCACGCCGTCATCGTACCGGGCATCCTCGTGGACTACGTGGTGATCGCGCGGCCGGAGCACCATATGCAGACCTTCGGCGGCCAGTTCCGGCCGGAACTGTGCGGCGAGATCCGGGTGCCGCTGACCTCCATGAAGCCGCTGGCCCTCGACGAGCGCAAGGTCATGGCGCGGCGTGCCAACCTCGAACTCCGGCCGTATGACGTAATCAACCTCGGCATCGGCTACCCCGAGGCGGTGGCGGCGGTGGCGAACGAGGAGAACATCCTGAGCTACCTCACCATGACCGTGGAGCCCGGGATCATCGGCGGCTTGCCGCTGGGCGGTCTCGACTTCGGTTCCTCCATCAACCCGGAGGCCGTTGTCAGCATGCCCGACCAGTTCGACTTCTACGACGGCGGGGGACTGGACCTGACCTGTCTCGGCTTTGCCCAGGTGACCGCCGAGGGCAACGTCAATTCCAGCAAGTTCGGGCCGCGTGTCGCCGGCTGCGGCGGCTTCATCGACATCAGCCAGAACGCCAAGCGGGTGCTCTTCATGGGGACCTTCACCACCGGCGGGATCCAGCTGGCCGTGGAAGACGGCCGTATGAAGATCCTCTCGGAGGGCAGGATCAAGAAGTTCGTCAAGGGCTGCGACCAGATCACCTTCTGCTCGCAGTTCGCCGGCCCCCAGGGCCAGGAGGTCTTCTACATCACCGAGCGCTGCGTCTTCAAGCTCAGCGACGGACAGATCGAGCTGATCGAAGTCGCCCCCGGGATCGACCTCGAAAAAGATATCCTGGCGCACATGGAGTTCCGCCCCGTGATCCGCCAGGTGGCCCCCATGGACCCGCGGCTGTTTGCCGAGAACTCGATGGGAATTCGCAAGGAGTTCCTCCTGAAGGAGCTGAAAACCCGGGTGCGCTATTCGGCCGACCGGAACCTGTTGCGCTTGAATTTCAACGGGCTTGAGATCGACAGCACCGAAGACGTCGAGAACATCAAGAAGATCGTCGAGGACGTCTGCACCGCCGCCGGCCGGAAAGTGAACACCGTGGTCAACTACGACGCCTTCAAGGTCAGCGACGGCCTTCTCAACGATTACCTTGAGATGGGACAGTACATCATCCAGAAATTCTATCGCAAGGTCGCCCGGCATACCACCAGCAAGGAGGCCATGGCCAAGTTCACTGAGCAGTTTCAGGAGCGGAGCCTGGCGGTGAATATGTTCGCTTCCGAGGAGGAGGCTGTTAAATTCGTGCTCGAATAAAATTCTGCGCGGCCTGAGGGCCGCGCAGAATTTTATATTCAATAAAGACAAGGAAAGGACCTGTAAAAAAAAGCGACTTTTTTGCTGCTTGCGATAGGGGATAACTTTGGGAGGTGAAGCATGAAAAAACGAAGGCTCGGACGCGGGGTGGCCATCGTCGGCGCCGGGATGACGAAGTTCGGCATGTTCAAGGACCGGGACTCCAAGGATCTGTTCGCGGAGGCCTTCACCGAGATGCTCGCCTCGGTGGACAAGGGAGTCGATCCGGCCGACATCGATGCGCTTTATCTCGGCAATTTTTCCAATGACTATTTCACCCGCCAATCCCACTGGGGGCCGATCATCGCCGAGATCATCGGCCATTCCCCGAAGCCGGCCACCCGTACGGAAGGCGCCTGCGCTTCGAGCGCGCTCGCTTTCCGCGAGGGGGTGTTCGCCATCGCCTCCGGCTTTTATGATTTGGTGCTGGTAGGCGGGGTCGAGGACATGTCCAAGCGCACCACCGAGGAGGTGGCCGAGGGGCTGGCACTGGCGACGGTTCCCTACGAGGGCCGCGTGGGGTTCACCTTCCCGGGCGTGTTCGGGGCCGCGGCGACCGCCTATTTCGCCAAGTACGGCGCCAATCGTGAACACCTGATGAACGTCACGATCAAAAGCCATCTCAACGCACCCTTGAATCCAAAGGCCCAGTTCCCATTGACGATCCGGGACATGATGCAGGCCAAGATGGAGAGTCTCAAGAAACGAAGCCAACCCCTGCCCGACTGGAAGGACGAGAAGGATTTCCTAAGGGACACGGCGGCCAATCCGGCGGTCGCCTGGCCGATCCATCTTTTTGACTGCTGCCCGATTAGCGACGGGGCGAGCTGTCTTCTGCTGGCGGGGGAGGACATCGCCCGCAACTTCACCGATGATCCCATCCACGTCGTCGGACTGGGCCAGGGCAGCGGCCGCGGCTTCCACGCCAGCGCGGACATGACCTATTTCGAAGCCACCCGCTACGCGGCTCAGGAGGCCTACGGCATGTCCGAGCTGACGTCCAAGGACATCCAGTTTGCCGAGGTTCACGACTGTTTTTCCATCGCCGAGCTGCTGCACATCGAGGACCTCGGCTTCTTCAAGCCGGGCGAGGGATATAAGGCCGTGGCCGATGGGGCGACCCGTCTGGACGGCCCCAAGCCGATCAACACATCCGGCGGGCTTAAATGCAAGGGGCATCCGGTAGGCGCGACCGGGACCTCCCAGCTCTACGAGGTCTGGACCCAGCTGCGGGGCAAGGCCGGCAAGCGTCAGGTCCCCATCAAGGATTTGCGCATCGGCGGCGCCCACAACCTGGGGGGCACCGGCGGGACCTGCACGTTCACCATCCTGGAAAGGAGATAGGGCCATGGCGGCAAGACCGTTCAACGATATCGCCTACAATCAATTTTTGAACGAGGAGAAGCTGATGGGTTGCCGCTGCCGGAAATGCGGCGAGCGCTACGTGCCGCCCCGGCCGCTGTGCGTCAAATGCTTTTCTCAGGAATTGGAATGGGTGGGAATGAAGGGGCGCGGCCGACTGGTGGCCTTCACCTGCATCTCGATTGCCCCGCCCTTCATGATGGCCCAGGGCTACGATCGCAAGCATCCCTACATCTCCGGAGTCGTGGAGCTGGACGAGGGCGGCCGGGTGGACGCGCGCATCGAGGGCGTAGACCCCCTGAAGCCCGAATCAATCCGCATCGGCATGCCCATGAAGGCCGCCTTCATCCACCGCAAGGATGTCGAAGTGCCGGAAACCTACCTGGCTTTCTGGCCGGTCTGACGGTCCAATGAAGCGTGCAGCCATTAACTGACTCCACATCGCAACATATAAAGCAGGAAAGCAATACCGTTTGCAGTTCTATATGGTCCTTTATTTTGAGGGCTTGCTGCGCTATTGTTAAATTGGTATGAATTTTTGCCTGGAGGTTTCCATGAGACAACTAAAGCGTATAACAGTTGACCCCCAGGTCATGGGCGGAAAACCATGTATACGAGATTTGCGTGTGACGGTTGGCACCATCGTCGGGTTAATTGGAGCCGGCAGAACCACAGAGGATGTTCTCGAAGCCTATCCCTATTTGGAACGCGAGGACATTCTGGAGGCTATTTCCTACGCTGCATGGCGGGCTGAGGAAATAGAGGTCGCGCTGGCGTTGTGATCAGGATTATCGTCGATATGAACCTGCCGCCTCGCTGGGTGCCGGTGCTGAAAGCCGAAGGCTGGGATGCGGTGCATTGGTCCTCAATTGGCACACCGGGAGCGGCCGATGCCGATATCATGAAATATGCGAAGCGTGGTGGCTACACAGTCTTGACTCATGATCTTGATTTCGGAGCTATACTTGCTGCCACGGCCGGTAACGCACCCAGCGTGATACAAGTTCGAACGCAGGATGTTTTTCCGGAAGCTATTGGGCGGCTGGTCACCGCAGCGATCCACCAATTCAAGAACGAGATCGAAAAGGGCGTACTGATATCAGTTGATGAAAACCGATCCCGGGCCCGTCTGCTTCCCTTGGAATGACAAGGCCCAGCGGTCAAACCAAGCATGCCGACCTATCCAACCAGGGGACCAATCTAATTCCCTCCATTCCTTTGCAACGGAATTAAAGCAACAATGCAAGAACGTACCTCCTGATGTTCCATCCCCCATGAAGGAACGATCCCGGACGACGCCTGCATATACGATTTCTAAGTTCCGGCCGATGTGACCGACGCGAACGGGCTCATCAGCAATATCGACTACATGTGCTGGATGATCGAGGCTGGTCACTGGCCTTCGAGCCGGCCTGATGCGCCGATCCAAGGCTTTAATATAAATCCTTTATTGTTAATTTCCTACCCGATTCCTGACGTTATGTCGTCAACAAACGCCGCTGCTCGACTCTGACATTCACCGAGAACAGACGGATATTCTCTTCAATTCCCCGAAGCTGACTCTCGACTGCTTCAGCCGGAACACCCGTGGGCGCGTACTCAACATAAAGCACGTGGGAAGTCCCAGGGGAAATCGGCGACCGAGCATCTTGTCCGTAAATGATCGAGCAACAAATTCCCTCCGCATCGCGCATAATCATGTCGCCTGACCGAATGGCTTTGGACATGCCATTCATCTGTGTCATCTGTTCGCCTTCGCGAGACACATCCATCACGATCGGCCCGACCAATTTCCGGCAGTCATGTCCAGCCGTCAGAACCAATGTTTCGAGTTCAGCCATGAAGTTCGCATCAACTGCCGGTGACACCTCCGGAAGATGTTTTCCCTTCAAGACGATCGACTCAAGCTGGAGCAATACGTGATAGGTCTTATTGAAGCGTTTGTAATACCGGTTGTATTCGGCCATCACCGGGAGCGTCAGGAAATCCTGCCGGGTGAAATCTTTGTAGCGTTCCCGCAAGCGTGCTTCGATTTCGCGTTTGCACTCATTCAGCCTGGAAAACGAGCCGGTGTCCTCTAAGCCCGACAGTTCCAACAGGCCAATGATTGCTCCAGGGTGCGCTGTTCGCCATTCTACGGTTGCTGAAATCGCAAGCATTTCAAGCTCCAGGCTGCCAAATGACATCGCAAGAGCCGGCTAACGCCTTGTTGAGCCGCGCGGGGCACGGGCACGACAGGAAACGGTGCGCTGTCTCACCGCGTCGGCATCAAACGAGATGTTAGGCGTCGTCACGGTAGTATCTATCAATGGACATCTGCATCATTGTGATGCTGCCAATTGAATGGAGCATCCCGTTGACGAAGTTGAGAAGTGCATCTCCTTCGGTAGCCTGGTACTTAGGCGAATCCTCTGCGTATGCTTCCTGCGTCACGTACCAATCAGAATCGAGTACAGCCAAGCCGTGTATGTGCGCCGGAATCTCACGGGCCGCCTCCCTAAGACTATCCAAAAACTCAGAGAGCGTTTGCCAACCCCTCTGTTCATATGCAAACACGAACGCCCTTGGAGGAACTCCGGAATGATGCTCGGTTTGTCCAACAACCAGCTTTGTTGGTTGCGCGTCGGATTTGGCAACAGCCCTATACTTTATGTAATAACGATATTCTCCGAGAGCCCGGATTTTGGCTATGTCCTCACAGATCTTCTTAAGATCGCGCTTCTCAAGTCGCCCCTTTACCTCAACTGTTCCGTAGACCATCTCGACAGGATAAACATGAGAAGCAAGCTCTCTATGTATCGGCGAATTGTGAAACTCATCGAATAGGACAACATCAGTTTGGCTACTGACTGGTACCGATGGTTCCGAACAAACAACGAAGCCTGAACCAACCGAGTATTTTTTCGGCAGTATTCGACTCAAGAATTCGCGAAGCCGCTCCTCGTTATTGCGGCCGCGATCACCCGAGTGCGGGAGCACGTCTGTCAGGATGCTGGACTGGAGCCTAAATTGCTTTTGAAGCGCGGAATAGTAATTTCTTATGCTTGGAGTCTTCACTGTCCTCCCTTAGACGCTTAACAAGTGATTCAGTGGTTTCCGGTGGTCTCCAGGAAGGCAACGAGGTATACGATCCCGGAGGGTCAAACGCTTTCTGCTCAGGAATCGGCATTCAACTCTTACTAGTTCGAATGATTGATAATTTAATTATACTATTTGAAAAGATCTTGACAAGCTCTTTCCGATAGCTTGGAAAACCGCTTTCTGGATATCGTGCGGAAGGAATGGGCGGCCTTTAGCTACCGGATATTTACAATCGGCTTTTTCTCCAGCGTTTGCATTTCAACCTCAAAGAAATTAAACTGCATTAGATATAAACAAGGTTGAGACGACGTATGAGCACTGTTATTTCCATCCGGATACCCGACGGGCTCGCTGCAAAGCTGGCTGAGATTGCGAAACAGACCAAAAGGCCCGAGTCTTTTCACATCCAAAAAGCGATCGAATCCTATCTGAGCGAATTGGCTGATCTTCAGGTCGCGCTGGACAGGCTGCATGATGCGAGTGATCCGGTAGTCGCACTCAAGGACATGAGGAAATCGATTTCAAAATCCCCCTAGCCCCCTTTTGTTAAAGGGGGAAACGGAAGGAATGGCGCCGATTGTTTTCGTTTGTGACAGAATGGCACTGGGCGCCATAGCCCGCTTTTTACGAGTTCGTCAAATTTGATGGGCTCGTAAAAAGTCATCCGGATCGATGACTTCGTAAAGAGGCCAAGATCAAGGCGCGCGAATCGCGTGTCGTGAGGCGTTCTTGCAGTACGCCGCAGCGGCAACGCGATGAAGCGCAACGCAGAGATTGGACTATTTACGAAGTCATCAAATTTGAGTTCAAGAAAGCGGCCAGGCGGGATCTCAGAAGGATTAACAAGGCTCAACGGTCTTGATTCTTCGCGTCAGCCATCGCAAAGATGCATACCGATAGAAAAATTAGGCAAGTTAGCCGCTGATCGAATGTCTGCGGCCCCTACTTCTTCAGCAGAAACGAGCTGCGGGTCATGCCGGCGCCGACCGAGTCGTAGAGGACCAGGCGCGCGTCCCTGAGGCGCTCCAGGTTGCGGTTGATGGGGAAGCCCTGGATGGTGTCGGACGTGAGGGCCCCGCGGGCGAGGTCGTAGGGCAGACGCTGCATGCAGACCACCGAGCAGTTGCCGCGCTCGTGGATGTTGACGACCATCTTTTCTGCCAGGAAGCGGGCGACATCCGCGCGCTCCGGGGCTTTGCCGTCCGCCAGGAGTTGTTCGAGGGTCAGGGGCAGCATGGCGAAATTGGCCTGGTGCTCGATCAGAAGGTCGATGTCCTCCAGGGCGAGGCGGTTGGGGGTGAGCAGGGCCGCGAGGTGCGGCTTGGCTCCCCGGGTGGCATACAGAAACACCCCCTTGCCGTCCATCGCACCGTAGACCTCCCCGTGCTCGAAATTGGCTTCGATGAAGCTCGCGAAGCAGCCGTGGCTGCAGGTCAGGGTGTCGACGACTCCCTTGCCGGGGGAGACGACCGCGCCGGCCGTGCCTTCGATGAGGCTGAGCCGCACGGGTTCCCCGTTCTTCAGAAAAACCGCCGCCAGCCGGCGGTATCTGCCCGAGGCCGTGTAGGCGCTCACGATCCGCTGCACGGTCTGCGGGTCGCCGCCGGCGGTCATGAGGTCGTAGGCGAAGCCGGCTTTGTACCCCTCGTAGATCTCGAACGCTGCGCGGAAATTCTGGAAGGCCCCGGCGGCCGCCTCTTTCGGAAAAAGCTGTTTCATCAGGACGTGCTGGACCCGCGCGGCGGTCGCCGGCACCCGGCATTCGACCCGGCCCAGCTGGTTGTCGACGATGATGCCGTCCAGGCGCCCCTCCTGCACCCAGGGCAGAAGCGCCGCCGCAATGGCTTCGATGAAGTGATCGCCCGCGTCGACGGCCGTCTCGGCCACGACCCGGCCGGGGGCGGAACGGCCGGCGCAGGCGCCGATTTCAAGCGCCGTGGCCAGTGCGTCGTCGCCGAAAATGATGTTGGCGGTGTCCTGGGTCGGGAAGGCTCGGGCGCGGTGGATGTTCTCGGCGCCGACGATCACGGCCAGATCGCCGGGGGCAAGCATCCCCGCAAGCGCCAGCATGTAAAGCGCCTCCACGCTCACGTTGAAGCCCGGGCAGCCGGCATAGAGGTCGAACACCAGCGCCTGCGGGCAGAATGAGCGGATGCGGTCATAAAGAAAGAGGCTGGTCGGTCCGGGGTCGAACTTGTCCTCGCCGACGTTGGTGGCCGCGATGAGCACCCGGATGCGCGCCGGGTCGAGGCCGGAGGTGTCGAGCAGGTCTTGAAACGCCAAAACCCCGATGCGCTCGTCCAGCGGAGCGACTTTGCGGGTGCGAACCCCGATGCGCTCGGCGATGGTTTCGCGGGTGACCGGGATGCCGCCTTTAAACACCATGCCCTTGTTTTCATACATCGCATTGTCCACCAAGGCGCCGCCGTTCCAGGCCCCCTGGGCGATGATGTCTAAAACACAATCCCGGCTCATCGATGACTCCTCTGAATCCCTTGCCAGCACGCGCCGCTTATCCGTACAGGAAGTAAAGGTAGTTATGTTTTTAGGTGTTTAGCATTGTACCTCGCCCGCGGGCGGGGTACAACGCTAAACGTTGAACCGGAAATTGATGATATCGCCGTCGCGGACCTCGTAGGTTTTCCCCTCCAGGCGGAAGGTTCCACGGCGGCGTGCTTCGGCGGTCGAGCCGGCCGCCATCAAATCCTCGTAGGCGATCACCTCGGCGCGGATGAACCCTTTCTGCATGTCGCTGTGGACCGCTCCGGCCGCCTCCACCGCCGGCGTTTCGCGGCGGATCGTCCAGGCGCGCACCTCGTCACTGCCGACGGTAAAAAAGGACATCAGCCCCATGACCTCGTAGGACAGACGGATCATGCGGTCCATCGCGGAGTCGGCGATCTTGTACTCCTTGAGGAACTCCGCGGCCTCCTCCGGCTGCATGCGGGCGAGCTCCTGTTCGATCTTGGCGCGCAGGGCCAGGCAGGTTTCCTGTCCGGCCAGCGCGCCGACGTCCGGCACGTCCGGATCGGATTCCTCGTTGTTGAAGACCACCAGCATGGGCTTGGCGGTGAGCAGCGCAAAGCCCCTCAGCGCCTTGGCCTCCATTAGATCGCGGCGGCGGCGCAGCGGGGTTTCGGTTTCCAGCAGGCGGCGGCATTCAATCAGCAGCGCATGCTCCTCGGCATTCATCTTCTTGCCGCGGCGGTGGTCCTGCTCGATGCGCTCCAGGCGCTTATCCGCCTGAACGAGGTCCGAAAGGATCAATTCCTGGTTGACCGTGTTGAAGTCCGCGGCCGGGTGGCAGATGGGGCCGAAGTTGCGGATCACCAGGATCAGGGCGTCGCAGTCCTTCACGGGCAGCCAGGGATTGGCCTCCTTTTTCTGGCTGCCCGGGCCGGCCAGGAAATACTCCACTTGGGCATAAATGGTCTTCTCGGGGTCGAACATCCGGCTGAGCCGGTCCACGCGTTCATCCGGCACGCGCACCATGGCCAGGCGGTCCTCTCCGTGGGCGGCGGACTCGCCGTCCTGGCGGGTCAGCGCGTCAAAGGTCGTTGAGCGTCCGGACAGAGGAAGCCCGATGATTCCAAGTTTCATGGTGGTTTACCTGCAGATTCAAGCGGCGGCGCCGGCGGATCGCCTCCGGCTCCAGCGGTTGACGAGCAGAACGGTCGCGATGGGGATGATCAAGCCGATGAGGTTCACGGCGATCATCAAGCGGCCCAGCGCGCCGTAGCTGCCGCGTTCGACGATATAAATTTGGTTCATATAGTTGGTGCCGAGGCTGGCGCCGGAAAGCGCCAGATTGGTGAAGGCCGCCATGACGGCAAAATAAGTGGCTTTCTGCTCCTGGGGCGCCTCCCGGGCGATCCAGGCCAGCATGGGCACCATGGCGACCTGCCCCAGCGGGGAGTCGGCCATGGTGTCGATCAGGGCGATGGTGCGTGCGCCGAACCCGAACATGCGCTCCGTCCATTCATGCAGCCCGTAGTACAATCCGATGAAGGGCAGCATCATCACCGAGCCGTAAAGCGACAGGAACACCACGAGGTAGGGGATCGGACGACGGCTCATCCAGCCCCGCAGGGCGAACAACCCCACAATGGCCAGGATCGCTGAAATCTGGCGCAGCGTGCCGAAGAAGGCTTCGTCGAACTGGAGCACGTCGATCTGCCACCAGCTGGCCCCTGCGCCGATCCCGGGCATGGCGCGGAAGACGAAGACGATCACGGCGATGCCGATGATCTCCCGACGCTTGTCCGGTTCCATGCTGCGCAGGAGCTGGTGGATAAGATAGCCGATGATGGCGAGCGAGCCGAGGAAGATCGCCTCCATCTTCGCCGCCAGATCGGACAGACCCAACAGCAGGCTCATGGCGACAAAGACCGCGCTGCCGGCCAGGATGTACCAGTTCGGTGCGAGGGCCGGCTTTTCGGCGTGCAGCATCCTTCCTATGTCTGCTTCGGAAAAACCCTGGCGGCGGTAGCGCCGGCGGCGCAGCCCCAGGCTGACGTCACCCAGGGTCACACCCAACACCGAAATCAACGGGATGGCAAGCGAGGCCCAGTACATCACGACATAGGAAAGCGTTGTGGCCAGCCAGCCACCGATTCCGGCCACCAGCGCGGCGCCGCCGATGATGGCGATCCGTCCGAGCGTCTGCATGGTGATGTGCATGCGCTGGAGATCCTTGTCCGGAATCGATTCGCCCTCAGGGGTGTGCCGGGGGACGGCCTCCACCGTCATGGCGTCGGCCACCACGTCCTGAAAGACGAAGCCGACGGGCGATATCAGCGCCGAGATGACGTACCAAACGTCCGGCGGCAGAAAACCCGCCATCCATTCCTTATGCCCGGTGAGCCCCACCATAATCAACAGGCCGGCCGCCATCAGCAGCGCTCCGAAATAAACAAAGACCGACTTGCGCTGCCAGTAGATATCGACCAGATGCCCGATCGGCATCTTGAGCGCCCAGGGCAATCCGGCCCAAAACCCTAAACTGGCAAGGAATGCGGCCGACAGCCCCAGCTGATCCTTGACGAAGAAGCTCTCGATGATCCCCGTGAACCCCGAGACGCCGGCCGCCAGGTAGACCATCAGCGGCGGGAGATAGCTCAGGCGCATTTCCCGGACGATGCCGAGGAAATCAACGCTGAACCATTGCCACATGCGGCTGAAATGGCCGGAGGCATGATGTGCAGTCACTGCCGGTGTCATAGCTTAAAAAACGACCTGCGCCAGGAGGGCGCAGGCAGATTCGGGCGGATTGCGGTTACCAACGCAAGCTCGTTTATATCATAGGTGCTCCTCGAATCAACCCCGGCTCAGATCACCGCCGGCGGCAAGCTTGTTTTTCATCCACCGCCGCCGGTCAGGATGGGCCGCGCTTGCCGACGGACAATTCCTTGACGGAAATGGAACCCTGGGAATCGAACGGCAGCGAGGACGGCAGGAACGCGCCGCCGCTCATACGCACCTTGCCCTTCACCTGGTACGTCAGATCATCGCGCCCCTGGAGGTTGAGCAGTCCTCTGAAAATATCGACCACCGACGTATAGACCTTGACCGGCACGATATCGGATCCAAAGGCCGGAATTCGGACTTGGGTGTTGGACATGCCGTAGGCGAACGGCTTGCCGTTGATCTCAACGTCGCATTCCACCCCCCGGATGTCCAGGTCCACCTCATTCGGGTTCTGGACCCGCAGCTGGACCAAAAAAGCGGACTCCATGCCGCTGGTCTCCTGCATCTGGATGTTGGAAAGGGAAATGCGCGGCGATTCGAGCGGCTTGCCCAGTCCGGCGCAGCCGGTCACCGATGCGAACAGGATTACAGCCAAGGCTGAAATCAGAAACGGTCTAACCATGCGGGTTCCTTTCTTCCCTGAAATCGGCAACCGACCCCTTTTTACCATCTCACTTCTTGCCGGGCAAGATGCCCTTGATGAGGTCGCTCGCCTTTTCTTTGATCGGTGTCGAGCCTGTTTCGGAGGGTTGGAGAAGTTGTTTGAGCTTGTCCTTGGCCAGGCTCTCCACGTCGGGCCGGAAGCTGGGGCTGGTAAAAGTTCCCGAAACGATCACCGGCACCCCGATGCCGGCGCGGTCCTTTTCGTCCCCTTGTCCCTTGATGGTTCCGACCACCTTGGGGTCCACCCGGAAATCCAGGGTTTCTTTCACCAGATCCGCCTTGCCGGACGCCTGCAGCCGCAGCAGCGGCGATTTCAGAACGGATTCCGAAGTGTGGAAGACCCCGTTTTCAATCGTGAACGGGACGACCAGTTCAGCGAAGTCCGTGCGCGGTTTCGCACCTGTCCTCGCCTCTCCACCGAAAGCCGCCTTGACGTTGCGCGCCATGTTAGCCAGATCGACCCCGACGATAGCGCCGTCGCTCAGGGTCAGGCTGCCCTTGCCGTTCAAGGTCTGCTTGATTCGGACGGGGTCCTCGCCGCTGCTGGAAAGTGCGATCCGGGCTTGGGCGGCGCCTTCCAGAAAGTCTTTATCCGACAGGTCCTTCAGCAGCGGGTTCACCTGCACATGGTCCAGGTTCAGCTGGGCAGCGGTCTCCGGGCGCTCGCCCTTGACGTTGATCACGGTCTTTCCGGCGGCCGTTCCCTGATATAGCTTCATCGAGAACGGGTCAAGCGTGAGAACACCGTCCTTCGCCGCGATCTTCAAACTCACGTCTTCTGCCTTGGCATGGGCGACGGTCAGCTTGCCGACCTTGGCATTTCCGTTCAGCACCAGTTTGCGCAGCAGCGTGTAGTCGGTCTTTTGCGGAGGCGGACCGGCCGATGGGCCGGCGGGCGGCGGACCGGCCCCAGCCGAGGATTTGGGCGGCAGGTAGCGGTCGATGTCAATCTGGTCGAGGTGGAGGTCGAAAGCGATGTTGGGTTTGGCAAACTCCGTGGTCTTGACGGTGAAGTCCAATTTTGAATCGTCCAGAACCAGAATCGCGTCGGAAACCGCTACGCTCTTGGCATCCGCACTCACGCGGGCTTTGAGGGACACACGCTCCAGTACCTTGGGATCCGCAGTGGGCGGAACGGGCTGCCCGATTTCAGCTAAGAGCCTGCGGGGCGAGAACTCCGCCACTTCCGCATCGATGCGTGCCAAAGGGGCGACCAGAAGGTTTTCCAGTGTGCCCGTGGCCTTCAGCTTCAACAGCCCGAAGGCGTCGGCCGTCAACTCCAGGGGCACGCTGCCCTGCCCTATGTTCTGGCCCAGCGGTCCGAAGCGGCCCTCGGCCGATAGGGGCTTTTTGTTCACCGCAGCCGAAAGCGTCATCCGCACCGGCCGGTCGAAAGACACATCCCGCAGCGCCGCGTTCAGCTCTGTTATTTCCTGGCGCGATTCCTTGCCGTGATCGATCATCACGATCCGCCCGTTTTGGAGGGACAGCTCGCCGACCAGCAGCGATGCGATGGGCAACCCGGCTTCGGAGCCGGCTTCGGTCTTGGGCGAAGGCTTGACCTGCGCTGGCTGGGCGCCGAAGTCCCAGTTGGCGCCGCCGTCCTTGTTCGTTATCAGCCACAAGTGAGGCTCGTCTACGACCAATCGATCCACTTCGACCCGTTTGGAGAGCAGCGGCCAGAGCTTTACCCGTACGTCAAAGGATTTTACGGTGAGGAAGTCCTTTTCGACGAACGCCGGGATATTGCCCAGCCGGAGGGCGGAGAAAGACACGCCGGCCCAGGGGAATAGGCTCAGCCGGACGTCGCCCCCCACGGTGAGCGGCCGGCCGGTCGCTTCCAGGACGTAGCGCTCCAACTCGGGTTTGTAACGGTTGGCGTCAAGGAACTTGGGAATGACCAGAAGGGCGCCTATCGCGACAACGATCAGCGCGATCACCGCGAGGGCCGACCACTTTAAGGCTTGTTTCATTATACGTTCCTTTCAGTTACATGCCCGATTCTAACCATTGATCCCCCGGATTCAACCATCGACCCGGCAGGCGGCTTTGGCTGCGGGGCGCCAAAGAAAAATTTTTCGCCAATAATTCAAGTAAATGCAATATATAGCGGTTCTGGTTAAATTGACATACCAGATAAAGGAGGTGTAGAATTTTTCAAGATCTTCTTTCAGCAGCAGAGGGTGAGACCATGATGACGATTCAAAGGCTGCACGAGCTGTTCGACGAGAATCCTGAAAAGGAAATGCTGTGCTTTGTGGGAAACTGCCATGACTGCGGCAAAGGGGTGAGTGTTACCGCTGCGCTCACCGAAGAGGGCTTCGCGATCAGCGGCGGCGCGCTGTACGAGCCGGAGCCCGGCAGATTCGCCAACAAGTGCGAGGTGTGTTTCCAGCAGAACCCGGAGCTGACGAACTTTCGGCGATGCGAAGTGTACAGCCGGGTGGTGGGATACCTGCGGCCGGTGATGCAATGGAACGAAGGCAAGCAAGCGGAGTTTAAGGGGCGCAAGGCGTACCGCGTGCAGGCGGGCGGCGCGGCCCGGGGATAGCGAAAAGGGGGCCTCGATCGATCGCGGAACCCGCCGGCCGGATCGAGGTGGCTACCTGGATGGCTTCTGCGCAGAAATCGCGCTCTGCAGCTTTTCGGCCAGTGAACCGAGGGACGACCCGCGGCTGTTGGGCGTAAAGCGCTGCCATTCGCCCTCGTCCGCGGAGCTGGCCGGGGCGAGCGAAATGCGGCGCCGCTGCAAGTTGATCTCCTCGATGGCCACGTTCAGGGTGTCGCCTTCCTTGGATTTCTCCAGGGCGGCGGCGGACGTGGAGCGGCGAATGCTGCTCATCGGAAGCAGTCCGGTGATGCCCGGCGCCAGCCGGATGAAAAAGCCGAACTTCTCCTTCTTTTCGAGGACGCCGTCCACCCGCTGGCCCGCGGAAAAGCGCTCAAGGACTTCGACCCATGGATCTCCCTCGGCATCGCGCAGGCTGAGAGAGATGCGTTTTTTCTCCGCATCCACGGCCTTGACCGCCACGTTCACGATGTCTCCCGGGTTGACGATGTCCTCGGTCTTGTGAACCCGGCGGGTGTAGCTGAGTTCACTGATGTGGATCATGCCCTCGATGCCCGGGGCGATTTCGACGAAGGCCCCGAAGTTCATGCAGCGCGTGACCCTGCCCCTGACCACATCCCCCTCCCGGAACTTATCCTCCACGGTGAGCCAGGGATCCTCCTCGAGCTGCTTGAGGGAAAGGCCGATGCGCGGCTGGCCTTTTTCGCCGGCCGCTTCGATCCCCAGCACCTTGACCCGCAGGCGATCCCCGGGTTTGAGAACCTCGTCCGGGCTCGTTGATTTGGACCAGCTGATCTCGGAAACGTGGACCATGCCCTCCACCCCCGGGGTGAGTTCCACGAAGGCCCCGAAGGGCAGGATGCGGGTCACCCGGCCGTCGAGCACATCTCCCGCCGCCAGGGTATCCAGGAACCGCTTGCGTTCGGCCTCGAGCTCCACGGCTGAGCAGCGCGCGCCGGGACACGACGATGTTGCGGCCTTTGTCCTCGAAGCGGGTGATCAAAAACTGGTAGGTCGCGCCGACATGCGCGGCAGGGTCCGGCACCGGGGATATGTCGATCTGGCTGATCGGGCAGAAAGCCCGGCGCTGCAGGATGTCGATATGGAAGCCGCCTTTGCAGGTTTCCTTGACCTTGCCTTCGACCGGAGCCGATTTTTGGTGCGCCTCGCGCAGGAGCTGCGTTCCGCCGATTCCGGAGATGGCCCGAGAGAGGCGGATTTCGTTCTCTCCTACCGCGGCCACATAAAGCTCGATCTCGTCGCCCTCGGCGCAGGTGAGGTTCTGGTCCGAGTCCAGCAGCTCGCTGCGGTCGACCACCGCATCGATTTTCATTCCGGTGTCGACGAATACCGCATCCTTGCCGATCGAAATGACCCGGCCCTTTACCCGGTCGCCGATGCGGGCGTCGGAGCGCGCAGCCGGGCTGAAGGCTTCGAGGAGCGCGGCAAAATTTTCTTCCGGTGCAGGTGCCTCTGGATGATCCGTCATGAACGTTCTTCCTCCCCAACTGAAAAGCAGAAGGCACCCCATAGCAGAAACAGCGATCAATTACAAGCGCGGTCGAAACCCGGCGGGCTGGGACCGGGCCTTGGCCCTGCTGAACGGACCGAGGCCTATCGGATTGACAAAAGCAACGGCCTGGGATACCTCACCCCCCATGACTCGAGAGATACAAGGCCCGGCGGAAGGCGGGTATTTGATGGAAAGCGGTGACGAGGCCATCCGATTGGACGTCAAGACGGAGGGCCGGACGGTGGAGGAGCATGCCCGCTGGGCGGGTTTGGCGCCCGGGCAGCGCGTGGCGGATCTGGGCTGCGGTTCGGGCAAGACCAGCTTTCACTTGAACCGCCTGGCTCAGCCCGGCGGCCGCACGCTGGGCGTGGATATCGCCGCCCAGCGCATCGATTTTGCCCGGCGGCACTACCGGGCCGAGGGGCTCGAATTCCGCGTCAAGGACATCCGCGAACCCCTCGAAGACTTGGGTCGGTTCGACTTCATCTGGATCCGGTTTGTGCTGGAGTACTATCGCGCGCAGAGCTGCGAGCTCGTTCGCCACGTGGCCGACGCGCTCTCGCCCGGCGGCACCCTGTGTCTGATCGATCTGGATTGCAATTGCCTGCGGTTTCACGGCTTCCCGCCGCGGACCGAGAAAGCCGTACACCGCATCATGGAGCGACTGGAAGCGCACCGTAATTTCGACCCCTATGTGGGGCTCAAGCTCTATGCCTATCTCTACGATCTGGGCTTCGAGGACATCCAAGTCAAGGTGGCGCCCCACAACCTCATCTACGGAACCTTTCAAGAGAACGAAAAATTCAACTGGCGCAAGAAGGCGGAGATTGCCGGAAAGCTTTCGGGATACGATTTCGAGGAATACCCGGGAGGCTATTCCGAGTTCATCTCCGAATTGGACCAGCTGTTCGCCGATCCGCGGGTCTTTACCTATACGCCGCTGGTGATCTGCCGGGGGCGCAGGCCGGGGGCGTGAAACGTTTCGCTGGAGGGGGTCGCAATGACCGGGCACTGCGATCTTGGCGGAATCAATGCGCGCCTAAACGTATTTTGTCAGACGGCTGAGGTACTTGTAGTAGGCTTGGCTGTTGGCGTCAAAAATGTGGAACGCCCAAAGGTGGTAGACTTTCTCGATCGGGATCCCGTTCTCCTCGGCGTAGGACAGCGGGAAAATCAGGGCTGGAATGCCGTGCTGACGGGTGGCTCTTAACGCCAGCCGCAGCGCGGACAAAAGAACTTCCGGCGGCAGGTCTCGAGGTTCCAAGATCAAGGCGTTGAGGCAATGGACCAGATCCGAGAGGTTCAGGCCGATGTCCGAAACGTTGACAATAATAAAGGCCTTAAGGCGACCGTCCTCTTTCAGCGCAAACAGGTGTCTTTCGCGCGTGAAGCCGTGATTTTGAAATTCCCGGGATAGCCGTTCTTCCCGGTCACCGGCGGGATCGAGGTCCATGGCCTTTATCAGGAGTCCGCCGGAGACGCGATCGTAGTTAGCGGCCAGCATTTCGAGATCCGTGGCTGTGGCCGCTTCGATCTGCCACCCGGCCGGCAGGACGGGAGCCTCTTCTATGGGGTCCTCCATCCTCACGTACGCAAACGGGTCTACCGAGCAGCTTCGGGGGTTGTTGATGTAACGGGCTACCCCGCCGAAAACGCGGCTCGGGAAACGGTTCTGGGGGCGGTAGTAGCAGACCATGTAGTCCATGCGCAGCCCGCGGATCCGGAACGTGTCGTGCACGAATCGGCCGATCTGGTCGAGCACGACCAAGCCCGCCTTGGGCAGCGCGGATTTTCGGGCCGCATGGTGGTGGATCAGCCAGGTCCTTTCCCAGAAACGGATCGTGGCCATGTGGCCGAGAATCACCCCGTTGTCCTGGTAGACAAAATGGCGGGCGATGTCCGGACTCCGCTGGTACAGGTTGGCGTAGGTCGCTTTGATGGCGCTCTTGTTTTTTTCAATCAGGGCGTATTTGGCGGGGTAAATGAAGCCCGTCTCAAAAAGAAAATCCCACAGGGCCTCCAAATCAATGTCGTTGCAGATATAGGCGTTTCTGTCTTTTACCTGATGCAGAATCCCCAACAACTTGATGTGGTCCTGGGCGGTCACGTCGATCAATGCCAACCCGCAACGCACGCGCTGCCGCTTCGTATGGTTGGTTAGCGGCTTGCGAAACACGACTTGTAAGCCGCATTTGATCTTGAAGATGTTTCCGAAAGAAAGCTCGACTTCGGGCAAGGTCAAGCCGGGGAGCAGGACGCTTGCGGTTTCATCCTCTTCCACGGCTACGCCCGAGCCGGAGAGATCGATCACCTTTAGATCCACACGTTTCTGCGTGAGCGGATGGCGGAAGATGATGTTCGGAGAAGGATTCAGAACCTGGCGATCGCTTCGAAACTCGGCTTTGCGGTAGCGCTGGATCTCCTGCTTCAATGGCTCCAGCACATAGCCGCGTGTGTCGCGTCCCGATGTCGTTCGCATGATGTGGCATTCGCTCGAATAAAGCGTCTGCCTGCCGGAGTGGAAAACAACGAGCACCGGCAGCGCTGGGTCGATCCAGTCCAAGCACTGGGGGGGTAGCGCCTTGAGCTCGACTCGGAAAGAGGAGGCGGTAAAATCCAAGAGCGAACCCGAAAAAGAAGAGCTGTTTTGAATCAGGTGAACGGTGATGCCGCAACAGCGCTGACGTTCGATGCGGCGATGGCTGACTTCGCGGCTGATGTTCGGCAGCGCCAGTCGGCAACCCCCGGCGTGGATCTCGATCACTTCGGGGATGGATTGAATAAGTTTTTCGCCGCGCGGCACCAGAATGTAACTCAGTTCATGGGTTTGACTCAGCCATGTTCCATCGGTTTCTTCTGGCCATACGCATTCCAAAACGGGACCGGAGCAGGGCAGAGGAAAGGCCGGGATGAGCAGGCTGCGGCCGGAGTGGCGATGGGTAAAATGCAGCTGGATGCGACTTTCCTGGAAATTGACGAAATTCAGCCGATTGATCAGATGATCCATAGCGATCTTCCGGCCAGCATCTTCTGAGGCGGATTCAGAGCTGCCCGGGACGGCGCGTGCCAATAGCTCCTTCTCCTGGCCGGTAACCTCGGTCGAGCCGCTGCAGTCCGGCACTACGGGGAGGTGGCCTTTCAAAGGAGCATCTTCGCTGAGTCCGGGAAGCGCGTTTACTGCGGTCGTTTTTTTCATTGTGATCCGGCGGATAGCGGTGAAGATTGCTGCCGCGCTGGCATTCCGGCTCTGAGGGTCAACTCAAGCGGTCTATTTTTTCCCGAGCCGTACAAGGCTATTCCAATTTGGATCAAGAATAAAAATACACAAAAATAGGAATTAAAATTATTACCAGATGAAAACCAATCATGCAAGAATAATTTTCAGCCCAGCAATTGATCTAATATTTTGCATATATTGATAATTCTTACTAAGTTGCCTTTTGGATAGCCTGGACTATTTTATGAGGATACAACAACCAGTGTGGCCGAGGAGTCGGCGGTCACAATAAGACCTGCGTTTGAAAGGAGTATCAGCGATGGGCAATCAGATCCGGACCACGGTTTTGATGGCGTTGTTAACCGTTTTGATCCTGCTGATCGGACAGTGGATCGGCGGCCGTCAGGGAATGGTGATCGCCCTATTGGTTGCCGCAGGCATGAATTTTTTCAGCTACTGGTTCTCCGACAAAATCGTTCTGAGGATGTACAACGCCCAGGAGGTGGGGCCGCAGGAAGGACCTGAGCTCTATGGAATGGTAAAGGAGCTTTGCCGCCGCGCCAACCTGCCGATGCCAAGGGTATATGTCATCCCCCAGGAGGCGCCCAACGCCTTCGCCACCGGACGCAATCCGGAGCATGCCGCCGTGGCGGTGACCGAAGGTCTTCTGAAGCGTATGACCCGCGAGGAGGCAATGGGGGTCCTGGCGCACGAGCTGGCGCACGTGAAGAACCGGGACATTCTGATCGGCAGCATTGCTGCCACCATGGCGGGCGCCATCATGATGCTGGCCGACATGGCACGCTGGTCGGCCATATTCGGCGGCGGCCATCGTGACCGCGAGGATGGCGGCGGAGGCGGCGGACTGAGTTTGATCTTGATGTCGATCATCGCCCCTCTGGCGGCCATGCTGATCCAGATGGCGATCTCCCGTTCGCGCGAGTACCTGGCCGATGCCACGGGGGCGGCTTTTGCCGGCACGCCGGAAGGGCTGGCGCGGGCGCTTGAAAAACTAGGGGCCTACTCCAAGCAGCTGCCGATGAATGCCAGTCCATCGACCGCGCACATGTTCATCGTCAACCCCTTGTCCGGACGCAGCCTGATGCATCTTTTTTCCACGCACCCGCCGTTGGAAGAGCGGATTGCGCGCCTGCGCGGTCAGCGCCTGAATAGCACTCCGGAGCCTCCGAATGCAGGTCCGGTAGATCGCCAGGACCGGGCGCGCGCAGTGTGGGATCGGCTTTCAGGCAAGGAATAGACCGGTCGGTCAGCTTCTCTTTGGTCGCGTCCCGCAGGACGGGAGCATGCCCTCCAGCCAGTCGCGAACCGCAGCGCATTCCAGGCCGAACGGCAGATATCCGGAATACCCGAGCAGCGGCATGGCGAACAGCTCAAACCGGTGAACGAAGGGGATGCTGTACCGCCACTGGGCCAGGCTGAAGGCATTCCACATTTCCCAGAAAAAGCCGCATATCAAGGCCGCCAGCATGGCCGAGGCAGGGTCCGTCCAATCCGTGCTGGTCAGATGCTGCAGCGGGTGCGATTCCTTTCGCAGGCTCCTCAGTGCCACCATGATCAGCAGCGGCGCTACCCACACCAAGGAATACAAGTAGCTCGGCCATACCCCGATGGCAGCCAGCCCTGCGGCAGAGGCCGCCAGGAGAGCCGCCGACAGGACGGTGGGGTGGCCGCCGGGAAGCGGTCGGATTCGGCCGAAAGCGCGTTGGGCCCAGCCGAAGGACCGGATGAGTTCCTGCGTGCTCAGGACCGCCGGCAGAACCGTGGCAAATGGCAGGGTGGCGTACCAGAAATACTCCCAGGGGCCAAAGCCGGGCCCCGTATAGTACCAGTTCTGCACGAAGCGGTTGAGGTACTCGAAGAACCACCAGAACAAGGCGCTCACCGGAAACAGGCTGTAGAAGAACAACGGCCGGTGGGTCAAGAGCGAACGGCCCGTGCGGCGGCAGCACAGCGCATTGACCACGACGATATAGGCGAGCCAGAGCGGCGTAAAGGAGTGGGGCTGGCAGGCGGCAAACCAGGCCAGGCGGGTCCAGGCCAGCAGCCAGGCCAAGGCGCCGGCAGCCGCAGCGGCCCAGCCCCACCACGGAAAGGGGTAAATGCGTGCCGGGGCTCCAGGGGGAGTCCGGCGGTAGGACTGAATGGCGCGACGGCCGAGCATCAGAAGCGTTGCGGCAATCAGCGCCGCATAGGAAAAGAACGCCGCCCAGGAGAAAGGAGCTGGCGGCACGAAGCGGGTCTGCGGCGGGAACTCAACGTATGGATCCAGGGGCCTACCGGTTAGCCAGACGCCAAAAAGCGGCAGACCGGTCAGCATCGCGGCCAGAGGAATAAATGTCAGCAGAAAGCTCTTCAGGCGGGACATAATGGGCATAGAGCATAGGGCAGAGGGCATAGGGCAGAAGCATAAAAAAGGTTTTTCTTACTCTATGCGCTATGCCCTCTGCCCTCTGCTTCTGGTCAGTGGGCCCAGCCGCTTTTCATGCTCTCCGGCAATTCGCACTCCTGAGCGGCTTTGCGGGCTTCCACGTAGTGAGCCGCCGCCAGGGCCGCGGTGCAACCGTCGGCTGCGGCGATGACGATCTGGCGGGCATACTTCTCCCTCAGATCGCCGATGACATAGATGCCCGGGATGGTCGTGGCGCACTTGTCATCGGTGACCACGTAACCCTCGGCATTCTTGCGGATGCCGGCCGGAACCAGACGGTTGTTGGGGATGAAGCCGATGAAGATGAAAACCCCGTCGGTGGCCAGCGCGCGCGTTTCGCCGGTTTGAACATGCTTGAGGTCCACCGCGCAAACTCCTTCGGCATCGGCCTTGATGGCCGTTGCGACGGAATTCCAAAGGAACTCGATCTTGCATTCCGCCTTGGCCCGCTGCTGGAGCAGAGCTCCGGCCCGCAGTTGGTCCCGGCGGTGGACGATGTAGACCTGTTTGGCCAGCTTGGCCAGATAGAGCGACTCCTCGATCGCCGAGTCTCCGCCGCCAACCACCACCACGGTCTTATCGCGGAAGAAGAAGCCGTCGCATACGGCGCAATAGGAAACCCCCTTGCCGTAAAACTCCTTTTCTCCAGGGATCACCAGTTGGCGGGGGTTACCGCCGGTGGCGAGAATGACGGCATGCCCCTGCAGGCATTCGCCGCCCGCCAGGCGGACGGTGTGAAGATCCAATCCCGGCTCGATGGCGACGACCTCGTCGGAGCGGACCTCCAACCCGTAGGACTGCGCGTGATTGTACATTTTCATTGAAAGTTCCGCGCCGCCGATGTGCTCATCTCCCGGCCAGTTTTCAACACTGTCCGAAAGGTTGACCTGCCCTCCCGGGGCTCCCATTTCCACCAGAACGGCTTTGAGCGCCGCACGCATGGCGTAGATTCCAGCGGTCAGACCGCCGGGCCCGCCGCCGATAATGATCAGGTCATAAATCCCAAGGCAGGTCATAAAGTACTCCTTCTCAGGTGCTGGATTTGGAGAGCCGGTCGGTGAAATCGGCGAAGGCCTGCATGACGGCCCGGGTCCTTCCACCGGGCTGGCCGGCGCCGATGACCTCGTCGTCCACGCGGACGATGGGCACAATGAGCCGGTTGGAGGAGGTGATGAAGACTTCAGCGGCACGGACGAGTTCGTCGCGATGGATGTCGCGGATGTCGACGGAATATCTTCCTTCGGCCAGGCCAAGCACCTTCTGGCGCGTGACCCCGCTCAATATCTCCGTGCCCGGGGTGACCAAGCGATCGCCGATAAAGGCGAAGATGTTGCTGGTCGTGCCCTCGCGGACTTGGCCGGCGGGGTCGACGTACAGCGCCTCGATCGCGCCTTTCTGCCGGGCCTCTGCCAAGACCATGATGGCGCGGATGTAATCGATGCTTTTTGCGCCGGGAATGGCGCGGGTATGGGCCACGGTGACGATTTTGGCTCCTTCCCGGTACCACGCCTGGGGGTATTGACTGAGGGCGGACACCATGATGGCGAGCCGCGGCCGTCCCTGAGGGGTAATGAAATCCGGACTGGAGCCCCCCGTAACCAGGATGCGGATACTGGATTCCACCGGCGGGTTGCGATTTAAGGTCTCATTTACCAATTGGGTCAATTCGCTTTCGGAAACCAGCAGCTCGATACCGATCTGCCTGGCCGAGCGAAACAGGCGCTGGACATGGTCTTTGATGAAGATCACCCGGCCGTTATAAGTGCGCATGAAATCGAAACACCCGTGCCCTCGCAACAGGCCGAGGTCGTTGATGGGGAACACCGCCTCAGAATCGGGGACGAATTCTCCATCTACGTAATAGATATTCGCCATAGCCGGCCGCCGCCTCTCGTTTCTCTTGAAATGATAAAAGTGGGCGCATTATACGACTGGAACCGCCAGGTGACAAGCCCGGAATGCGGCCGTTCGGTCAAGGCGGCGCCGGCGGTGGCTTTGATGGCTCATTTCAGCCTTGGTGACGCATCTAAAGACTTCTTTGATTAGTGCCGATACCATCTCCAGGGTGCGATTTATACCGGCCGGAGCGTTGGCGAAGAACGATTTCCGGCGGCGGAGTCCTCGCCGGCAGCGCGCTGCCGGATTCATCCCCAAAAAAATAAGCCGATCCAATCCGTCGGCACACGCCGAGGCCGCCGAGACCGTTGCGGCCGGCCCATCCAACACCGCCGGACCGGAAACTGCTTTCCGGGGCCTTGTGGAGCACGCGCACGCAATGGGGATCAAGAAGTGAAGAACGCTCAACTCGAAACGGCACGCAGCCATTCCGGCAGCTGGGTGATCACCGCAGGCCAGCCGGTTCGTCTGGATCCCACCGAGTTCGATCCGGAGGCCGAAAAAAGCCTCGTGAAGGAATACCGCATCTCCGAGATCGGCCGCTACCTGCTAAATCCGGGGCCGATCGAAATCCGCAAACGGCTGGTAGGCTGTGAGGCGCACTCGTTGCCGACTTTGCTGAGCCGGGTGATGCAGCGTTTGCCCGTTTGGGGCAAGGCGCGGCGCCGCAAACCGGAAGTCCTTCTTTCGGGGTTCAAACTGAAGCTTCCGACCTTCAGGGACCCGGATCTCGACGCGCACTTCAAAAAAATGGTCGACGAGTTGCGAGGGTTCGACCCCTTTGCCAAGAAATTGGCTCGGCTGGAGCCCCGGCGCCTTTCCCAGCTGATCGGCATCTGTGAAGACATCGGCGGCGGCTATTCGTATCTGAAGCTGCAAGGCTCTGCCGACGAAAAGATCCGATACCTTTCCAGCCACGCGGGGCGAACGGTGCGCGTGACCATCCATCGGGCGCTGGTGAGCGACGGCCTATTTGAGCTTCGGGCCTACCCGGCAACCGGGTTCCATGCGGATCATTCCTACCGCCTTTACGCCTACAGCCGGGATGGGCAGCCGGCCGCTTGTGTGCTGACCTCCCTTGGAAACCTGGAATACCGTCTGGCCGATCCCCCGGCGGTGAAGTATCTCAGTCTGCTGGAGCACGTGCTGTCATCGAGCCCGGATTTTCGGCAGTGTTTTGATGCCTGCTTCGCGGGCCCCTTTCGGCCGGTGCGGCTATTCTTCAACCGGCAACTGGAGGTGGATTACTCCAAAGCCAACCTTCCCGAAGTCTACCGCAACGTCTTTCGGAGCTCCGAGACGGCCCTTTCCAGCCGCCACCTGGTGAAACCGGTGCTGAACTACCTTCAGGTGGCCGTCTCGCTGAGCTATCTCCCGCCGCCGGACAGCGCGGACCAGCGGCTGTTCACGCACATTTGCATCCTGCACGACCTGCGGGCGCTCGAACCGTTGCGCAAGAGCCTGCCGGCGGTTTACGCCGAGATGAGCCAGCGGGCCTTCAGCTCGGAGGCCGGCCGGTATTATGTCCTGGATTCGATCACGGGGACCACGCATGCCGACTGATTACAAAGAGACCGACTACGATTGGATTCGGGAGCTGCTCGACTATCCCCGTGTCCTGGAGGAGCGTCTGGCGTTTTTTGACGACACCTCTCAGATTCATATGCCTGCAGACCCGATCGAACGCGTCATCTTCCAGGAACGGGCCAAGATGGCCATTCGCAAAGTCGCCCAGAACCGAGGGCACATGCTGATGGTCGGCCGCCCCGGCACCGGCAAATCCATGCTGGCGGACATGTTCCGGGAGGTGCTGGATCGGTCCGTCGGGGATTACCTGCGGCCCCAGGACGCCATCGTGGCCTTCCCGGGCAAGGACAAGAACCATATTCGAGTGGCCTACGATCACCCGGAAAAGATCGACGGCGTGTTGCAGGATATCCACCAAGCGCTCGATATCGCCCAGAACAACGGCGAGGAATTCAGCCTGGAGGAACAAATCGGCTCTATCCGCAAGACCAAGCGCTGGCTGCTGGCCGCCGCCGCCGCCAGTGCGGTGGCCGGCACCTGGTTTGCGCCGGCATTCATCGCCGCTGGCTTAGCCGGGATGGGCGCCATTTTTCTGTATCTCCAAGAAAACAACCACCGGGTCCAGGAGAAAGTCCAGCGCGAGACCACCGGCAGCCTGCGTCCGGACCTCAAGCATCTCTATGACATGGTGCCGGAGGTGCTCTACGACCCGCGCAAGGAAAAGGATATCATGGCGCGCGTCTCCGAGCCGAGCGCGCGCAACATGAAGGGCGGATTCCGGCACGATCCTTACCAGTCCGGCAATCTTCACACCCCCTGCCACAAGCGCGCCTACCTGGGGGCGCACGCCACGGCGCCCATCATCTACATCGACGAGCTCAAGACCCTGATCAAGATGCATTACATGGCCGATCTGCTGGAGATCATGCAAAACCAGCAGTATCTATTGGAAGGCGGCAGGAACGCGGGCAGCGGGGCCGCCGACCGCTCCGAGAATTCCTTGCGTGCGGAGAACATCATCGTGGCGTGCTGTAACCACGATACGTTGGCCTACCTCCAGGAAGAAGGGGACGGTGCCTTTCTCTCCCGGATCGAGGACAAGGGCGAGGTGGTGCACATGGAGAGCGCCGTGGCCGAGAGCCCGGAAATCATCCGGCACGTGGCGCAGTATGTGAAGCAGGAGATCGTCAACCTCGGCCGCGATTTCCAGCGTTCCTGGGGCGAGGTGATCACTCACGAGGGGCACGCGAGCGTGCGCGAGCGCAGCGAGCATATTTTCGGCCGTCGGCTGCCGGCGGATTTTCGCTTGCAGGAGCGCGAATTCTCGCGCAATGCGGTCATGGAGATCATCAAGGAGATGCGCTGCCGGGCCGCCGACGGCAAATTGAGCGCGATTCTGCGGCCGATCAACGGGATCATCAAATCAGCGGAGTTTGAAGCCATCCTGGAGAACTCGCCCCGGGTGGAGCCGGTCCACGTCCGCAAAGCGATCGAGGAGCACCTCAGCCTGGAGGGCAGTCTTTCGCGGGAGATCGGCGAGCACAAGAAATACCTGAAGAAATACATCACGTCGATGACCGACTCGATCGGCTATGTTGTCGGCTTGGCCGTCATCTACGCCAAGTCGAGCGGACAGATGCACGGCCAGCCGCTACCGATTCACTGCCAGATCAACGTGGGCAGCGCGGACAAGGTGGCGGCGCCGGGGAAAATGGGCGAGATCGCCAAGGCGGCCGCTCAGAACGTGAGGGCCTCCATCAAGAAAGTGCTGAAGAAAATCGGCGCGCCGAACGTGGGCTATGAGATGCACGTGGAGTACATCCAGGCGCACGGCGGAGTGGAAGGCGACAGCGCCTCGGTGGCCATGGACATCGCGCTCATATCGGATTTCATCAAACAGCCGGTCAACCAGCGCTATGGCGTGACCGGTTCGCTCACCGGCGATATCATTTTGGCGGTCGGCGGGGTGACTGAGAAGATTCGTTCGATCATGGACCCCGAGCTGGGCATGGAAGGCGCATGCATCCCCTGGCTGAACAAACATGACGTCGAGCCGCTGCTGGTCAACGCTCAGGCCGAGTTCATCCAGAACGCGGGGATCCCGGGCATCCGCATCTATCGTCGAGGAGGCCGGGCGGAACCGTTTGACATCTATTTCTGCAAAACGAAGTCCCACGTCTACCAGATTCTCATGGGCCTCGATAAGGAGGCGGTGGAAGCCCGCATGGTCGAGCGCAGCCGCCGGGACCTTGAATTTACAAGGTCCGCCTACCCGATGAACGGGACCAATTATAGCCTTCCCGCTTAAGCGCCGGCCTTCATTTTTCCGTCACAGACGTCAGCAGCGCCGCCAGAAATTCCCCGATGCGGGTGAGCGAAGGCGCGTGCAGCCGCTCGCCCGGCGAATGGGCATTTTCCGTCGTTGGGCCGATCGAGATCATATCCATGTCCGGGTAGGCGTGGCCGATGATCGCGCATTCCAGACCGGCATGGATGGCCCGCACCTCCGGCTCCTTGCGGTAAAGGCCCCGGTCGACGACGCGGCAACGAGCCAGCAGCGGCGATGCGAGGTTCGGCATCCAGGGCGGATAATCCGATTCGGTGTGCGTTCTTGCGCCGGCCAGGGCCGCTGTCGCCCGCACCTGATCGGACACGGCGTCCAGCCCAAGCGGGCTGAGGCTGCGCTGGCTGGCGGCGATCTCGATCCGGCTGTCTACGGTCGCGACGACGGCTAGGTTGTTTGAGGTCAGCACCAGGTCGGCGAAATCGGGCGCCATCTGGGCGACCCCGTGCGGCAGGGCCAGCAGAAGGTTGACGACGAGCGCGGCATCCTCGGGCGTCATGGCTGCTGGCGCAGAGGTTCCCGCCGGCAGGTCGTTCAGGCGGAGGTCCAACGACGTCGCGGATGGAAACTCGCTGCGGAACCGTTCGGCGCCGGATCGCGCCTGGACGGCCAGCGGTGCTGGAGGGCCCAGTCTTCGAACCATCGGGTGACGGCTTCCTCGTTTTTGGAGCAGCGCGGGATGCGGCTAATTTGCTCGAACAGCTCCAGAATGCGGTGAATGCGTTTAGCGATCATTGGACGCTCCCGAGTCATGGCGGGTTGGCTTCCGAGTCGGCTGTCCGCGGCAGCGTTGACTTTGCCTTGGGGTTTGTCATAAAAAAGTCCCAACCACAAGGATTATCGGCGCTTCGAGGTGACGAATGTCGGGGTTCGATCTGACGGAGTTCTTTAAACTGTCTTCGGTGCTCAATTACAACTTGAGTGCGGCGTCGCTGAACCGCTATAATGTGCTCTTGTACATCCTCGGCGGCAAGCGCCTGGACCCCGACGAACGGCTGGAACTGGACAAGAAAAGCCTCATGATGGAGGCCCTGGGGTATCTGTTCAGCGCTTACAGCCACAAGCGCCGGCGCCTTGGTCCCATGGCTGTTTTGCACCCGCTGCGGGCCGCCGCCCTGATGACGCGCGCCAGGGAGTTTCCCAACCTGGACAGCCTTCTGACCGTGCTCTTCCACGACATCCTGGAAGACGTGCAATCCGTCGATTTCGAGGCCCAGGAGTGGCGGGACATGGAGCAACGGCTCTTCGAGATGCTGGAGCACATGCCACCGGAGGAGGAGTCCCAGCTCATTCAGCGCCTGAAATGCCTCACCCGTACCAAGTCCGAGTCCTACTACCGCTACATCGGGAGGATGCTGGAATGCTCGACCGCTTTTCCCGATGTGGTGGAGGTGAAGCTGGCGGACCGGCTGGACAACACGCTGGACATGCGCATCGACCTCGAGGACCCGCTGGTCGGCATCGACTGCTTCCAGAACATTTTTCAGCTGCTGTTCGTGAATAATTATCCCGGCTACGTGCCGCGGACCGAGCACCAGCCGGCGACCGCCATGAACGGTGCTCGGCGGCTGCAACAGCTTTACAAAAACGCCGTGCTCCTGTCGCTCATCCGGCAGTTGACCTTCACCGCTGAAACTCCGGCGCGCCGAACGCTGTTCAACGCCGTGGCCGAGGCGAGCCTCAAGGAAGCCCAGCGCACCTTCATGCACCTGCTGGGGTATCATTTCAAAGACCACCGCGCCCAGCGCCAGCTGATCCTGGACGCCATGGACTACTGCTTCAGCGGCCGCAGCGACCTGGTCACCAAACCGGACGGACAGCGGACGCTGGATGGGCTGTTTGCAACCTATTTCGCTCCTACGGACGGAAAGGTCCTGAAACAGCAGCTGGACGGCCTTTACCAGGACAAGCCTTTGATGATCCAGGCCTCCATCGCGTTCATCGTCATCTTCCTGGGCTTCCTCAACGATTCGCGCTACTTCATCCGCGGCATCAGCATCGAAGGCATCGAGGCCGCCTGAAGTTCCCGGCCGACGTCGCCGAGCCGGCTCGAGGGCAAGGTCTTTTTCCCGTCTTGCCAGGATCGCCGAGAGAGCTTATCCTTCCGATACCATTCGCCTTGGATGGTGCATGCCGGTATGCCTCCAGAGGCAATCTTTTGATCCGAAACTGCGCAAGGCGGAGATTACTCAGCCACCTGAATCCACCATTGAAAGGAGAAAGAGACCCATGAACGCGACCAAGACTCTATCGCTGACGGCGGTTATCGCTGTTTTGCTTTCGGGATGCTGTTTGAAGTTCAACGATCTCGCTCCAGGAACGACCTATCCGGTCGGCAGCACCATCTCGACCGGAGGAAAGACCGTCACTGTGGAGCAGTTCCAGTGGGCGAACGGGACCTGGTCGTCTGCGGGCTCCGCCAAGGTCGATGCATCCAACTTCGCGGGGGGCTCCGGCAACGAGCTGAGGGCCAACAACGTCAATTTCAACTTTCAACTCGGTTATCCGCTATCGAAGATCACCTTCAAGTTTGCGGATTACGGAGGCAATGAAAACATCAAGGTGAATAACGATTTCCGGAACGTGCCGAACTTTCTCGGCCTGAACAACACCACCATCGGCGGCGTACAGGTGACCGTCACCGCCGTGCAGACCACGAGCAGCATCCGCGGCGAAATGGTCCTGCAGGGTCCCATCAACGGGTTCACCGTCGGCGGCCAGGAGTTCTGGATCGACGAGGTCTGCACCGAATAACTGGCGGCGGATGCGGGATGGCCGCTTGAACAGCGGTTTCTAAAAACGCAGGGCCTCCCTCATGCTCCGAATTCGGGCAATTGTTTCGGCCCAACCTCCACCCCATCGGGGGCGCGGTTCTCGAGCGGTGAGAAGAACCGCGCCCACTTTTTGCTTTAGAATAATTTGATTGCTGCTCCGAGCTATGGTAAATTAAAATCGGTTCTCAGCGCCAAAATCCGTGGCATGGTCCTCCATTCATTTGTCCACAACCCATCGCTCGACAGGCTCCACCAGCATCACATTTGTTAGACAGCACCATGGAAAAGCGTTTCACCGTGCGCGACCATAAGATGCTTGCCCATATCCGTTTTTTTAGGAATAATTGTGGCCGGTTGTTGGAGCAAGCCCCGACCGGGAACGAACGTAATAGGAGGAATCATGGCGGATCGACGAGCGACGATTGCAGCCGAGCTCGAAAAAGGGCTGGCGGAGACCGTATCGTTTTTCAAAGCGCTGAGTCGTCGAACTTCGGAGGTCCGGATTTCTTCAGCGAGGCGTTCATAACGTTCGATGTGCTCGAATGAGCCGGCCGGCCGCCTGCAAGGGCCCATAGCATGAACATGGTCGGCATCTTCATCCTCATCGCTTTGATCTTCGAGTTTGCCCTGCACCGGCTGTCGGAAGTGCTGAACCTCAGGTCGGCCTCCACCGAGTTGCCTGACGTCTTCAAGGACCTATTCGACCCGCAGCATTACGCCCGGGCTCAGGACTATCTGAGGGTGCGCACCCGGTTCGTATGGATTTCCTCTGGTGTTTTTCTGGCGGCGACCCTGGCCTTCTGGTTGAGCGGAGGCTTTGGCTTTTTGGACGACGGAGTGAGATCTCTGGACCGCGGACCGATTCTGTCCGGTCTGATCTACGTCGGCGCTCTTTGGATAGGCCGCTCCATCCTCGCCGTTCCCTTTCAGGCCTACACCGTTTTCGTGATCGAGGAGCGCTTCGGGTTCAACCGGACGAACCTCAAGACGTTTCTGACGGACGGGGTCAAGGCCCTGTTTGTCTCCGTCCTCCTCGGGGCACCGCTTCTGGCCGGCGTTCTGGCCCTCTTCGAGCATGCCGGGCCTCGGGCTTGGTTGTATGGTTGGGCGCTTGCGGTCTTTTTCATGGCCGGCATTCAGTTCGTGACGCCGCGTTTCATCCTGCCGCTTTTCAACAAGTTCACGTCGCTCGAGGAGGGCGAGCTGCGAGCGGCTATCTTCCATTACGCCCGCTCGATCCGATTCCCCCTGGAAAACGTTTTCGTCATGGACGGTTTCCGGCGCAGCACCAAGAGCAACGCCTTCTTCACCGGCTTCGGAAAGCACCGGCGCATCGTGCTCTTCGACACCTTGATCCGGGCCCACACGATCCCGGAGCTCGTAGCCATCCTGGCTCACGAAACAGGGCACTACCGGAAGAACCACGTCTTGAAGAATCTGGCATTCGGCGCGGTTCACAGCGGGGCGCTGCTCTTCGTCTTTTCGTACGCCCTTCGCTCTCCGGTCCTCTTTGAGGCGTTCTTTGTGCAGCAGCCTTCGGTGTACGCCGGTCTGGCCTTGTTCTTCTTGCTGCTCCGGCCCGTCGAGCTGCTTTTGGGCTTGCTGCTGAACATTGTTTCGCGCTCGCACGAGCGCGAAGCGGACCGCTTCGCCGTCGAGACGACCAATGACAGGAACGCCCTCGTAAGCGCCCTAAAAAAGCTTTCCGCCGACAACCTCTCCAACCTCTCGCCGCACCCGCTGTATGTCGCCTTGAGCTATTCCCACCCACCGATACAGCAACGCATCCGGGCAATCGAAGACATCCCAGCAGCAGCGGGCGTATCGATGGACACTCTTGACCGCAGGGGGAAAAACTGAATTTTGATCTCGTGCCGGCCCATCTAAAACCGACGCGCTGCCTGTCGGCCACTTATTGGCAGCTGCCATCCCGCCCGATGTCACAACCAATTTCTCACAACCTGACAACAAAGCAACTACGTACCTGTCTGTCCTGTGGTTAATTTGGTTGCTGCCCGGATTCAGGGTAATATAAAATTTGTTCCAAGCATCTGTGACCGGATCTGTCTCAACGGCGTGTTAAGCTGAGAACAACTTTCGCCGGAACGGACGACAGCGGCTGCAAGATTCGGCTGGACTCTGGCGGGCAACGTAGGACAAGCAGCCTGGGGGAACCATTGTGAAAAAGGCAAAAAGATCCAGCGGCAATTTGGCAATCCATTACGATTCCATTCTCGGAGGCATCTCCCAATCCAAAGACAATTGAGAGGTACTTATGGCCAACATTGAAAAGAAGCTGCTATTACTTGGTCTGACGCTACCGCCGCCGGTCAAGCCGCCTGCCGGGGTTCTTCTGCCGTTTCAGTTCGTCCGAGTTGCTGGTAATCGTGCCTACATCTCAGGGCATGGCCCTCAAAACCCGGATGGTTCGATAGCCGCCCCGTTCGGAAAGCTTGGACGTGACCTAAACATCGAGCAAGGGTACGCAGCCGCAAGATTGACCGGCCTATCCATCCTGGGAAGCCTCAAGAGGGCACTGGGTGATTTGGATCGAGTCACACACTGGTGCCGTGTTTTTGGAATGGTAAACTCTGCCGCCGGGTTTAACATGCAGCCATCGGTGATCAATGGGTTCTCGGACCTCTTGCTGGAGCTTTACGGCCCGGGTGCAGGCGGGCACGCCCGCAGTGCCTTAGGCATGGCCGAGCTTCCCTTCAATATTCCTGTTGAAATTGAGGCGGAAGTGCAACTTGCGCCATAGCTGCAAACAAGTAACAAAATCTAAAGGACGTATTTTAAAAAGTAATTTTCACAATGATTTTACTTTTGGTTTGGGATGCAATGCCACGTCAGGCTTAGATAGACGCCCGCAGTGCCCTGCACTTAATATTGTGCAAATACGCAGTCTTCTATATGCAGCCGTTGAATTTGGAGTAAGCAGCGGAGAGGCTTTCGGTGGTCCGGCGCGTCAAGTGGCGGGCCAAAGAAAGTATCAGTTTAAAACTTATAATCTAAGGTTCTTCTCCGAATCAGTTGTAGCAAGCTTGGAATATTTTAAGGGTAAAGTAGCGCAAGTCGTGAAAGCCGTAAGCTTTTCTTTTGATGACTTTGATCTTGTTGTTGACCCCTTCCAGTTTGCCGGTGTGGATGGGGTAGTCACAGTGGTTTAAGATGCCGTAGCGGTGGCGCTCGAGCATCGTGGCAAACTTGTTCAGAGCGCGGTGATTCAGCGAACGGGCCAGCGCGCACCATTCATCCAGAGCTTTACCGGCCCAGGTGCGGGACTGATAAGACCAGATATGCTTGAGCTGGTCTTTTAAGATCATCACCGTGTTGATCACCTCGTTTAGGTTCAGCAGCTCTTTGAGTTGCTGACGGTGTTTTTTGCGGCGCACATTGGCTCGGTTCTTCAACAACAGATACTTTGAGCCTTTAAAGACCTGCTTGTTGTGTGCAGCCGCTTTACGGTACTCGCTGTTTCGGATCTTATCGATGACGCGGCCAAAGGCGGCCACGACATGAAACTGGTCAAAGACGATCTGAGCCTGTGGCAGTTTTTTTTAACGGCCTTGATGTAGGGATCCCACATGTCCATGGCGACGGCTTCAATTGATTTTCGCTGTTTGGCCGTAAGTTGATTAAAGAAACGGTTTAGGGTCCTGAACTTGCGCTCTTTGCCAACATAAACGACCTGGCCGGTTTCGTAGTTTAGCACCACGGTCAGGTAGCTGTGTCCCTTGCGGATGGAGATCTCATCGACTGCTAAGAGGCGAAGCCCATTTAGATCCGGCTGACCATACTGGGCTTCCAGATACTGCTTATCGATGTCCTTGACCGTTTTCCAGTCCAGCTGAAAGTGCCGGGCAACATCGGTAACCGTCATGACCTTGCACAGCTGATGGATCGCAGCAGCTAACCGCCGGGTCACTCGTAGGTACGGATGAAAAAGCTCCAAATCCTCGATGCTGATTCTTTGGCAATGAGCACACAGCAGTTTGCGGTAATCGCAGCGCAGCCAGACCTGAGTGCCAGCCAGGTTCAGATCCCGTACCGAGCGCTGAGTCCAGCTGTGGACGCTGGGAGCCTTCTTCCCGCACAAATGACAAACGGGCTGAAAGCGTTGGTCAGGAACAACATCGATTACCGTTTTGGTTGCGGCGCCATCCAGCGCCTGTTTGGTAATTTTGATTCGACGAAAGGGGAAATACGGTGATATAGAGATACCGGACATCGCAGGCCTCCTTCTTCGGATATGGTTTTTCGTCGCTGATCAACCTATATCCTCGGAGATACCGGATGTCCATTCTGCTTGATATCACTCCTTATTGCCCCCTTTCGGTTCAACTAACTCGGAGATGATCCTAATCTAAAGACCCTCCCTAAACTCACCCATCGGGGGTGCGGTTATCGAGCGATCAGGAGAGCCGCGCCCCCTCCTGCCTTAGAAAAATTTGATCCCCGCCCCGATTCAGGGTAACATAAAACCTGTTTTCAGCACCCAAATCAGGTGCATTGTCCTCCATTTGTTTTTCCATAACGCATCGCGCGACAGTCTCCATCCGCATCACATTGGTTAGGCTCAACCGAACGCATACCCGTCAAGGGAGAGCACGCCATGACCTATGCCCGATTCGAGGACATCCCCGCCTGGCAGGAGGCCATCCGCTTGGCCGAAGGGGTCTACGACATGACCGCAAGCAAGGCCTGGCCCAGCAGCCGGAGCCTGCAGGATCAACTGGAGCGGGCCGCGCTTTCGGTTTCGAACAACATCGCCGAGGGTTTCGAGCGCGGCACCACGAACGAGCTGTTGGCGTTCATCTATATCGCGCGCGGCTCGGCCGGCGAAGTCCGCTCCATGCTTTGTTTCCTGGAACGCCGCCCTGCCTTTGCCAATTTGAAATCTCAAATTTCACATTTGAAATCCACCGCGGAGAGTTGCTCGCGCCAGTTGCGCGGATGGGCGGATTACCTGCAGAACTCGGAGATCAAAGGCCAGCGGCATTTGAACGATAAATCGCGGAGGCACTATGATGCGGGGAAAGCGGCCGGCGAATTTCAGCAAGAATTATTGGAACGACTGCCGCCGGATCATCCCCTGCGGAAACGTCCGCGGTAATTGTGATCGGCCTGGTAAAAAGTTTTGCTCAGAGCAACTTCCAGAATTCAGCGATGCTGAGGCCGGCGTCTGTGGCGATGCCGCCCATGGTATAGGCGTTGATGGGATTGTTGCGGGGAATCGTGAGGAAGCGTTGGCCGTCTGACATTACAACATGTTGTTCCCTTGTCGGACGACTTTAAAGCCGGCCTTCTCCAAGGCTCTTATGGCATGCAGGTGTTGGATACCGGCAAGTTTGGGCATCTCAAACGGCCACTTCGATTTCGCGCACGTCCGTATCCTTAATGGAATCATACACAGCGGCGAGGTACTCCTAAATGGCATCTTTTTTATTTTCGATAGCCTCGGCTTCTGTATCACCCTGAGACCAGCATCCGGGCAGCGGACGCTGTAGCCTTCTTCGCTCTGATGCAAGACGATTTTGTATTTCATGGCAACCTCTCGGCCAAAAGAGTGACGAACAGCAGGTTTTATTGAAAAGCCAGTGACCAAATGTTGCAAGGGCGATCCATGGCAAGATCTTCGTTAAGATGCTTTCCCGTCTCAATTTTTTGAGCAACCGTGACCGGATCTGTCACAGGAACGTGATAGGCTGAAATAAACCTGAGCCGGGAATTGCCGGGCATGGCCAGAACAGGCGAAATCGTTGCCTTTGACGTGGAGACGACGGGGCTGTCGCCCCATAGAGGCTGCCGGGTCGTTGAAATCGGCGCCGTCCGATGGGTTGGGAAAAGGATTCGACCGCACTAACCTCCAGCTCATCCGGCCGTTTTTCTCGCGATTCCCAATTATCGACGCACTGCGTCGATAATTGATTTTAGCCTATTACCGGTTTCTTCTTTGATTCGAAAAGGTCAATTCCCTGCACTTCGAATCTGAGGGAGTGAAAGGTCTCGGAAATGGAATCGGCGCTATCGGGTAAGGTCAGAAGAACAAGATCCCGTAAAGGAGATACCTGAGAAAGAGATATGGGAGCGGGCCAGGCGAACTATGCGGTGTCATAATGAATAATCAAGAGGCTGCGTTGGCCCAACCCCAGGCCAAAGGATGGATTGCGCTAGACTTAACTGAAATCGCGTGGAAGACCTTTATAAAGCCTATTTGAGTGTGCCAAAAGGAGGTAAAATGGCTCAACCTTACGAAGTTCAGTTTGAAGTCGAGGGGCCTGCTGCCATGTTTACTCGGCCGGATACGGGATCTACACCTATTTCGTATCCTGTTCCAACTTTTTCTGCCGCAAAAGGCTTGTTTGAGGCCGTACTGAGACGACCTCAGGTTTACGTCCATCCAACACTGGTCGAGATCTGCAAGCCCATCCGATTTGAGCGGTATGTTACGAACTACGGCGGGCCGCTTCGCAAAGGGAAAGATATTAGAGCCAAAAACAGCTACCAATTTATAGCCACCATCCTCGTGGAGGTGTGCTACCGCATCCACGGTGAAGTGCGGATGAAAAAAATGAGCACACGCGGAAAGGGAGAGGCTCAGTTGCGTCGCCGACGTGGTCAGGATTGGCGACCACGGTTCAAGGAGCTGTTTGACGAGCGACTGGAGCGTGGCCAGACCTTTTACACACCATGTTTGGGCTGGAAGGAGTTCGTGCCCACCTACTTCGGTCCGTTTCGAGACCGGGACGACCACGGTCAGAAAATCAGGGCGGTGACAACAGGCGAGATCCATATTCCAGCCATGCTGATTTCGATGTGGGACCATCGGCAATACAAACCGTCCTTCGCCGAGAGATGGATCGTCGATGGTGTGATGTCCTACGAGCAAGAGAGACCGCCGAAGGAGGTGCGCGATGCTGAGTGAAGGTTATGATTTGCTGCGCAGTCTCAAAGAGGCAGGAATCGTTATCCCAATGGCCTACGGTGATGTCAAAAAACCTGGGAAAAATCCGGGCTATCGGGTGGGTCTTGGCGATGACGGATTCCCGCAGATTATAGAGGAAATGGATGGGGAATCAATGGGAAGGCTTTGGTATCACAGGGAAGGTAAGCAGAACGCTTTTCCGGTCGTAAAGATACAGCATGCCCTATTGTCGGTCCCAATTGACGATGCGCTGAGAAAACGGGCTGACGCGCTAAAAAGGACCGAACAGACTCAACGGCTTGCATTACTAAGTGTAGCAATCGCAAACCGGGAGCTTCAGCTTCCCGAGCACGATGAGCAAACTTGGTATCGGTTGCGAAATAAGGCGCTCGACTGGTTAGACATCTTTGCAGAAATAGATGAGCGCTACCTTGCCCTGCCTTGCATGTTGCGCCGTTTCGTCGAGTCAATGGTGACACCAGCGAATGTGCTATGCCGTCTAAGTCAGTTGATCGTCCAGCGCCTCGAACAGGGACGACTGCAAAACGTGGCGCTCGCTGAGAAGCTGTTAGTAGGGGTACCCGACAGGGAAAGTCCAGGGAAACCGGCGAAGGCGCAAATTCCTGTGGTTTTCGACGTCGCGGAACTAAACTACCCTGTACCGGTAACCCATCCGAAAATGCGTTCGTACGTGATTGGTCGTCTCCGTGCGAGTGAGAGAAGAGAGCCTAACGGCATTTGTGCTTTGCAGGGCGTGCTGCAGCCTTTGTTGAAAAAGAGATTTCCTGAACCAAACCTGGGTGCGCTTGGAGAGACGAAACTCTTTTCAAAGAACAAGGATACGCCCTGCGAATTTCGGTACATTAAGAATCCGTTGGACTGGGAAGACGCGTCAAAGTCATTCGCGGTTGGTCAATGGCTTGCGGATGATATAGCTGCTGGGCTAAGAACCCTCACTGAGCCAAATCTCAGGGGCAAAACCTGGCGCATGGTTGCCAATGGCAAATGGGAGGGAAGCGGTCGAAGCAAAAAAGAGAAAAAGGACTTGTTGCTTGTTTACTGTGAAGGGCAACCCATTATCAGCGACGAAGCAGCGGACACGTTTGGGAGTGATGAAAGAGAAAAACGTGATCAGTTCGAGAATGACGCAAATGCGCTTTGTCGAGCCCTGGAGGGCGTCATCAAACACCACCCCCAATCTTGTCTTCATCTCTTGCTGATCGGCAAGGCTGATAAGGAAAAAAAGCAGATTCTTATGCACTTGGCGCCAACACCACAAGAGGTGCTCGGCGCAGCCGAAAGGTGGCAAAAAGGGGTTCAAAGGAATTTACCGACAGTGAAGTTGCCGTTCCCTCCAGAGGAGAAGGGTCAAAATGCCTTTGAGGCTCAGCCCCTTCCGCCGTATCCCGACCGGGTGGTACGTCTACTCTCATCGGAATGGATCCGTGGCGGTACGGTTGAAATGAAGTTGCAAGGGCCGACGCTTCACCACGTTTTGGATATGATGTTGCGAAGCCCCGGAAAATGGGAGCAGGCTGCGGATAATCTGCTTCAACTCACGATTAAACGGATAGGACCGCTGTTGATTGGTGTTGCTGCGGCTTTCCATTCAGGAGAAAAAGAACAAATCGAGAAATTCAAACCGCCTGCGCGAGAGACAGCGCTGCGTGCTGTCGCACTGCTTGGCATCCTGCTCGATGCGCTTGGCCGAGAAAAGGAGATTTACATGGGCGAAACGGCATTCCAGTTGGGCCGCCTGCTATCACTGGCGGATACGCTGCACCGCGAGTACTGTGTGCACGTACGGAAAGACAGTATCCCACCTCAGTTGATAGGCAACGCCCTCATGCCAGCGGCTGCCGATAATCCTGAGGACGCCATCGATCGACTGAGAGAGCGCATGAACATCTATCAGGCGTGGGCTACAAAGGTGCCTGGTGAAGAGGAAAAGTACCGTTTGGCAAAATGGGCCGTGGGGCAGATGGGAGAGATTTGTCACGCTATCAAGCGACCACTCCCGACAAAAACGGACCAAACTTTTCGTGCAGAGTTGTTTTTAGGCTATTTGGCCCGACCGCCTAAACAAAACGAATAGAGAAAGGAGCTACCATTATGTCAAATGAGCAAAAGCAATCTATTCCACGCGCAACAGGGCTTCTTGTTATTGCTGTAGAGAACGTGAACCCCAATGGCGACCCAGACCGAGAAAGTGATCCTCGCCAACGTAGTCACGACAGGCGTGGCTATATATCTGGAGTTTCGTTTAAGCGAAAGCTTCGGGATCTCGTTGAACTGAAAGAAGGCCCGGTGTGGCAGTACACAAAGGAGAAGCTGCGCCTTACCGATGACACATACTGCATTCTTGAATCTCGGGAGCGTGGATTCTCAGAGGTTAAAGATGCCGGGGAAGCTTGGCGCAAGGTTCTTGAGTTGATCGATAGAGGGAACAAAGGGGGTGCTGTTGCCAACAAGTATTGGGATGCGCGGGTTTTCGGTGCGACCTTTTTGGAAAAGGGTGAGGATGCTCCGCAAAAAGAAGGGGGGGCGGGCTCAAGCGACCGCAAGTATATACGCACCGGTGTCGCCCAGTTTGGGATTGCCGTTTCCGTAGCGCCAGTTCGAATCCATCGCGACACAAACACCAAGAAAGCGTCTGCCCAAGAGTCGAAAGATCGCGGGATGGCTCCTTTGGCTTGTAGATATGTGGAGCACGGCATCTATTGTATGCCCTTTTTCATAAACCCTACGGCCGCGTTACAGAGCGGGTGTGCTGTACCGGATATTGCCCTTCTCCTAAGTCTGATCAAGCAGGCTTATCCAAATACGAGATCGGTAGCTCGAAGCCACGGGCTCATCGAAATCCGTCACGCCTGGTACGCTGAGCATGAGGATGCCCTGGGCTCATTCTCTGAGTTTGAGTTCATTGAAAAGCTAACACCAAGGCGCAAGGGCGGAGATACGGAAACACCCTCGGTGAGTGGTATCCCGCTTGATGACCAGTACACCATACCGGTTGCTCTGCCAAGCGAAGGACCCCGTATATTTCGAGGTAAGCTTAAGGGCAGGCTGTATGACCTGTGCATGGAAATGCCTGAATGGTGCAGCCAAATCAAGGGAGCGGGCGAGAATGGATAGAGATGTCCCTTTGGCCCATAGTCCTCGCGGGGGGGTCTCAGCGCAAACCTATTTTGAGCACGTAACAAACGTGCGACAGGAAGCAATCCGCAATGCGAGGAGCGCTGCTGCTTTTTATGACGGCGGCCGCGAAGCGTTTGTTGGCTGGGTCGAAGCTGCTGCCCTGTATCACGACCTGGGCAAGCTCGATAACGCAAATCAGGATGTCCTCGAACGGGCTTCACGAAATCCCCTGCTTATCGCTCACGAAGATGCAGGTGTGGCCTCACTGTGGGGGCTCCGGCGGAAAGAATCAGCGGTGCTCGTTGCGGCCCACCATGCTGGACTATTCAGTAAGAGCGAAGAGAGTCCACCAAACAAGAAGCGGCTGTTTCGAGACGAGCGAATTCCGCCTGACCTATACGGCTGCGCCGTCGACAAGCATGTCGATGGTCATCTCCATGAGTACCTATCCGTCCATGAGAAAGCCGGTCTTTGCAAGGCTGCCGAAACGAGCAATGAACGACTCCACCGCTGTGGTTTCACCCGCCGTATCGCCCTCTCCTGCCTCGTGGATGCCGATCACGGGGACACCGCTCGTCATTACGGTAACGAGGTCGAGGTTCCAGAAATCGAACCGCGATGGAAGGAGCGACTCGCGGCATTGCAGCGATACGTGGATGGACTGCCGGAGGGTAACACGGAGCCTGAGAGGAATCGCAACTTCTTGCGCAAGCGACTGTTCGATGCGTGCCGTGACGCTCCACTCAATCCACCGATTCGTGCCTGCGACGCTCCCGTGGGCAGCGGCAAAACGACGGCAGTGATGGCCCACTTATTGCGAGTTGCGGCAGAACGAAAGCCCAAACTGCGGCACATCATCGTAGTTCTCCCCTACACAAACATTATCACCCAATCGGTTGAAACTTATCGAAAGGCGCTGGTGTTGGAGGGGGAACGCCCTGAGGACGTGGTGGCGGAGCATCATCATCGGGCGGACTTCACTGACTTGGAACTACGCCAACTTGCCACCCTCTGGAAAGCCCCGATTATCGTCACCACCGCTGTGCAGTTCTTTGAGACGATAGGCAGCCACCATCCAGCAAGGCTGCGGAAGCTGCATGAACTGCCTGGCTCGGCGGTATTTGTGGATGAAACGCATGCGGCGATTCCATCTCATCTATGGCCGCAGATGTGGCGGTGGCTCGAAACCTGGACCCGCGACTGGGGTGGGCATCTGGTGTTGGCGAGCGGATCCTTGCCGCGATTCTGGGAACTGGACGAATACAAAGATGTCATTCGCGGCAATGGTCAGACGCCCATGCCTGGAGTGCCAGATTTGGTTACGGACGATCCCCTTCGCGATGACCTGAAGCAAACTGAAGAGCGGCGGATCCGCTATCGACGGCGGCCCGAAGATTCCGCTGCATTGGGTTGTCAGAGTCTTGTGGACTTTGTCGTTAGCAAGAAACCAGGCCCACGGCTTCTCATTGTGAATACCGTTTACAATGCCGCCGTAATTGCGCAAACAATTCATGAATCAGGACACGATGTCCTGCATCTTTCAACAGCGCTTGCTCCGGTTCACCGGGACTTGATTGTGGAGAGAGTAAAGCAACGACTTCGACTGGGAATGGAAAACTGGACGCTTGTCGCCACCAGCTGCGTTGAGGCAGGGATGAATTTCTCATTTCGCACGGGCTTTCGCGAACATGCATCCACGGCGAGTCTAATCCAAATTGGAGGAAGGGTCAGTCGAGGCGACGAATTCAATGACGCCGAGGTCTGGGACCTGCGTTTTCTAGACGATCGGTTTCGCAGCAATCCTGCCGTATCCATCTCGCGCCGGGCATTGGACTACTTCACAGTGGACGAGTTAAACCGCATGCATCCAGCTGAATTAGCGACCTGTGCAATGAGACGGGAATGGACATCCGGCGCTGAAGATAAAGCCAGGCAACTGATCAAATACGAGGAGGGAATGGAATACCCAAGCGTTTCCACGGAATGTCGGGTGATTGATACAGATACACGGATGGTGATTATTGATAAGTCCTTAGCTGAGGCGGTCCGAAAAGGCGAGAGGGTATCGAGGGTCGAACTTATGAGGTACAGTGTTCAAATATGGGCCAACAAGATCGATAAGCTTGCCTTGAAACCTGCAACTCACAGAAGCCGCTCCTCTGATTCGAACATGTATGTATGGGAATACGAGTATGATCCCGATTTTCTCGGGTACATGGCGGGGGTATTGAAACTGGAGGAATTTGTTTCCTCTGGAGGCGCAATTATATGATTTATCCAAGCCCAACTCATCTCAATCTTGGCCAGGTAATGGGTTATTTACAGATGTTTAAAGCTCCATGAGGACGCGCTTGCGGAGGCTGTCATGATCACGGATACGACGCCAGAAGCAGAGAAACGGCAGCATGTAATTTTCGAGCGGCTGAGTGGTGAGGAAAAGGTTCGTCTGGCTATGGCGTTCAGCGACACCGTCCGAGATATTGCCTGGGCGGGGTTTTGCCGGCGGCATCCTTCTGTTTCGGAAGAAACACTGCGAGTCATGTTTCTCGAGGAAGTCCATGGAATCGAATTGACATGAGAGAGAGAAGCAGGAGACAGAAGACAGAAGAAAACCACAGATGATGCGCATTCTGTCATCAATGTCGTAATTCTCATGCTTCGTTGTGACCCTTGAGGTCATGAAGGCTGGAGAACCAATCGGAAGGCCAAAGCGATGAATGCTCTGTCTGACTTTCTGAAACGGCTGGTGGAAAAGCTCTCCGAGGCTGGGGTGCCGTTCATGCTGGTGGGATCGGTGGCGGCGAGCTACCATGGCCACCCTCGCTCTACTTTCGACATCGATGCAGTCGTGGATGCGGATGAAGAGACGCTGTGCCGTTTCGCGCGATCCTTGGGGGAGGGCTACTACGTCAGCGAGGAGTCTATTCGGCAAGCCGTTCGATCCAGGGCGGCCTTCAATGTCATAGACGAAGCTTCGGGGTACAAGGCGGATCTCATCATCCGCAAAGAACGCCCATTCAGTCGAACCGAATTCAGCCGCCGAATGAGAGTCATCATATTGGATAGGCCCCTGGAAATCCACGCCTGAAGATGTCATCCTTTCCAAACTCGAATGGTCGAAGCTCGGTTCTTCTGAAAGGCAGTGGACGGACGCGCTTCATGTGGCGAAAACCCAGGGAAAAGAACTCGATCTGGCGTACATTGAAAAATGGGCGAGGGAATTGGGCTAAAAGTCTTTGGATGCGCATCCGGACGCGGTTTCCCCGGTCACGAAGAGGAGACTTAAGGCGATGTACGATGAAGACGACCTCGTGCCTCTCTCGGCCTTGCAGCACATGCTTTTCTGTGAGCGGCAGTGCGCGCTGATTCACATCGAGCAGCTGTGGGTAGAGAACCTTTACACCGCCGAGGGCCGCATCATGCACGAACGGGTGGATTCCGGACGCAGCGAATCCAGGGGTGATGTGCGCCTGGCGTTCGGTCTGCCTTTGCGCTCCCTGCGGCTGGGGCTTACGGGCAAAGCCGACGTGGTTGAGTTTCATCGCGAGGAAGGCGAGGCGGGGGCTTCCCTCTGGCGGCCATTCCCGGTGGAGCACAAACGCGGGCGGCCCAAGAAGGAGCTCTGGGACAAAGTCCAGCTTTGCGCCCAGGCCATGTGTCTGGAAGAGATGTTGGCAGTTGATGTGCCCCAAGGCGCGCTCTTCTATGGCAAGACCCGCCGTCGGGTGGATGTGGGTTTCGATGTCGACCTGCGCCGAGAAACTGAAGAAGCGGCTCTGCGATTGCACGATCTCATCGTTTCAGGGGTTACACCATCTGCAAGATATGATGAGAAGTGTGAATCGTGCTCTTTCATATCCTTGTGTCTACCGAAAGCCACCGCCGGCAGGCGCACGGTGACCCGGTATCTTGCCGAAGTGATTGGCGAGGAGCAGGATTGAAAAAATGCAAAGGAGAGTATGTGGGCGTTATTACCATGTTTTACGGAATCATCATCTCGATGTATATTTTTGACTAGAGGCGACACAAGCTCCCTCACGTCCATGCGAAATACCAAGACGATGAGGCTGTCTTTGCGATTCCTGATGGAGCGTTGCTCGATGGTGAAATGCCTTCAGGCAAGATCAAACTGGTGCAGGCATGGATTGAAATCCATCGGGACGAACTAATGGCTAATTGGGAATTGACCAGTCAGGGTCAGCCGATTTTCAAAATCGAACCATTGCGATAGGAGGAGTCCATGAATCCACGGGTTTCGAAGTCAAGCCAAACCCTGATTTTTCACTCACCCTTCGATTCACTAATGGGGAGGTCAGGTGCTTTGATGTGCGGCCCTACCTTGAGAAAGGGATATTTCAGGAACTGAAAGATATGCAATTATTCAATTCCGTCAAGCCAAGCCTGGGAAGTATTCAATGGTTGAATGGGCAAGACCTGTGTCCCGATACGCTTTATCTGGATAGCCAGCCCATTTCCTGAAGACTCTGGCAGGTGGTGCCTGCACACAGGGCTGTATGATCAGCCTGGAAGAAGTGTACAGGCCGAGAATCTATAATCGATAAGAAGTTTTTTGAGGGGGGTATGAAGAAGCACCTCAACACCTTGTATGTGACTACCCAGGGGGCCTACCTGTCCAAGGAGGGTGAAACGGTGCTGGTTTCCGTGGATGGCGAAAAGCGCCTCCAGGTTCCGGTGCACACTCTCGGCGGCATCGTCTGCTTTGGCCGGGTAATGTGCAGCCCTTTTCTGATGGGCTTTTGCGCTGAGAACAATGTGGGCTAGTTTCCTGACCGAAAACGGACGATTCCTGGCGCGGGTGCAGGGACCCGTTTCCGGTAACGTGTTGCTGCGCCGCGAGCAATACCGCCGAGCTGACTCGCTGGAGTTTCTGCTGCTATAGCGAAGTTCTTTCTGACGGGAAAAATCGCCAACGCCCGGACGGTCCTGCAACGCGTCTTGAGGGACCACGGCGACAAGATTGCTCAAGCCGAAGTTGAGCGGGCAGTGGCTGTGCTGGGAGGTGCTCTGAAAAGGCTGGAAGCCACTGCGATACTGGATGCCATACGGGGCATCGAAGGCGAAACCGCCCGCTGCTATTTCAGTGTCTTCGATCACCTGATCACCGGCCAGAAGGATGCTTTCAGCTTCCAGGGACGAAATCGGCGCCCGCCTTTGGATAACGTCAACTGCCTGCTGTCGTTTCTTTACACGGTGATGCTGCATGACGTGCGTTCGGCCCTGGAAGGCGTCGGGTTGGATCCGGCCGTGGGCTTTCTCCACCGTGACCGTCCTGGCCGTCCCGGGCTTGCGCTGGATTTGATGGAAGAATTCCGCCCTTTCCTGGCTGACCGGTTGGCTTTGTCCCTCATCAATCTCGGCCAGGTGAACGCCAGGGGGTTCATTAAAGCCGAGACAGGCGCCGTCACCATGACCGACGATACACGCAAGGAGTCATCGTCTCTTATCAGAAGCGCAAGCAAGATGAAATGGTCCATCCCTTCCTTGGCGAAAAGGTGGCCGTTGGGATTCTCTTTTATGTCCAGGCACTTCTGCTGGCCCGCTATTTGAGAGGCGATTTGGACGGCTATCCGCCGTTTATCTGGAGGTGATGAACCGTGATGGTGCTGGTCAGTTATGATGTCGCCACCACTGATAGGGAAGGGCAGAGGAGGTCTTCGGCGAGTGGCGCAGGTCTGCAAGAACTACGGGCAACGTGTCCAATATTCGGTCTTTGAATGTATTGTGGACCCC
>CAVOWH010000024.1:0-395991 GCA_963700055.1 uncultured delta proteobacterium
AGACCGCCAGCATCATCATGACAATCAGAGCCAGGATGATGCCCCGAGTAAAGGTGTGTAGAACCTCTTTAACGGGTTTCATGAATCAGCCTCGTAACGTCAAGGGCGATTAAAAGCGCACACCACAAATGACTTGAACCCTTGTATTTTTTCTTTGAATTCAAGAATACCAAGGCATACTTCCCGGGATGATGAAAGGCCGTGAGCCGTATAGGGCAGAAAAAACATCAGCAATGATCTTTCATCGAGTGTCTCCAGCAAAATGAGATCGATTCGTCCAGCACGGCAGGAATTCCGTCGTGGATGGTCGGGTACAATGGGTCGATGCCGAACAGCTTTGACAAGGTGCCGGTCTCTACCGGCAGATTCAGGTTCCAGCTGCGAACGGCCCCAACGGAATAAAGGTTGGGTCTCGAGGCTGTCGTGTGAACGAGGTCCATGAGGCCGGTGCCCAGCAAGGCCAGCGGTCGAGGGATATGAGTGATTTTAAGCCGGGGGTAATACGTCTGAGTGGCGTAGAAGAGCTGGTTCCATGTGCAGGGCATGTTGTCGGCCACCACCATCACGGCGCTGGCGCCGGTTTCGGCGGCACGTATGAGTGCCCGGGCGGCATCGGCCACGTTCAGGTGAGCGTAGTGGTTGTCCCCATGACCCGGGAAAAAGATCCTGCCTTTGCGGGCCTCTTCAAAGAAAAGACTCCTGGCGCCGTAGGTGTGCGGCAGGCGCAAAGAGGCAAAGCGCATTCCGGATTCTCCCGCCATGGCCGCCATCATCTGCTCCGCCTCGAGCTTGGCGCGACCGTAGCCCAGAACCGGTGAGGCCGGCGTGGTTTGGTCGATCGGCTCCTTCTGGCTGCCGTACACGAGAAGGGTTCCGCCATAAACGAACTTTTTCACGCCGACCTCCCGCGCCGCTTCCATCAGGTTGCGCGAGCCATCCACGATCGAGGGACGGACAAGCCGGTAAGAAACGAAGGCCGCTACGGCCCCCAAATGGATGATGGTGTCGATCCCCGCTACCGCCCGCCTCAGACCGTGAGCCTCCAAAAGGTCGCCTTGGAACAACTCAGCGTCCAAAGACTTCAGGATCAGGCCCCGGAAGGGGCGCCGCACCAAAAGACGGGGCTTGAGGCCTTTCTCTGCGAGCTGTTTCGCCACCTCGTATCCAATGAAGCCGGTGGCACCTGTTACCAGAACTTTTTCCATGCGCCCTTTTCCTGCAATTATTTTTTTCGTATCATAGTAATCACCCGGCGTGAAATCGCCAGTGCCTATTGACCACCCCGTCAGAAGTCTTTGTAGGTTTCAACATCGGGCAGAAAGGGATTTTCCTGCCATTCGACATCGAACATGATCAGGTATAAAACCCATTCTGGATGAAAGTTCATGGAGAAGGTGAAATGAATTCAAAGGCTTTCGACGTGATTATTGTGGGGGCGGGCCTCGCAGGCCTGAGCTGTGCCCGCCAACTGCAAACACAAGGGGCCGACTACCTCCTGATCGAGGCATCCGACCGAGTGGGCGGCCGGGTCAAGACCGATGTCGTTAAGGGTTTTATTTTGAACCACGGCTTTCAGGTGCTGCAAACGGCCTATCCTGAAGCGCAACGATTTCTGGACTATGCGGCCTTGGACTTGAAGGCTTTTGCGCCGGGCGCGGTGTTCCGCATCGGCGGTCGTTTTCATACGGTGGCAGATCCTCTGCGCGCCCCCCGGTACGTGATCCAAACGCTCGCCGCACCCATCGGTACATGGGGCGACCGCCTTCGCATGGCGAGGCTGAACCGACGGCTCACCCGCGTGGGCCCGGAAGAGATTCTTAGAGGGCCGGACATCCAGACTCCGGATTTTCTTCGGGGGGAAGGTTTCTCCGAGCTGATGATCGAGCGCTTCTTCATGCCCTTTTTCAGCGGTGTTTGCCTGGATCCGCAAATAGAGGTTTCCAGCCGCGTCTTCCAGTACATCTTCAGGATGTTTGCAATGGGCGATGTAAGTCTTCCCGCCCGCGGCATGGAAGAAATCTCGAAGCAGATTGCCGGCGTCATTGAACCGGATCGGCTTCGCACCGGCATTCGAGTCCGAGCTCTGAAGCAAGGCACGGTCACCTTGGAATCGGGTGAGGAGTTGTCCTGCCGCAAAGCGGTCTTGGCAGTCGAGGCGCCCGAGGTCGAGCGCCTTCTGGGTTTTCCTGCGAGTACCGGGTCTCGCGGGGAGCACTGTCTTTATTTTTCCGCCGAGGAACCACCGTTCAGAGAACCCCTCCTGGTGGTCAATGCCGAAGGCAGGGGGCCGATCAACAATTTGTGTGTGCCCAGCCTCGTTGCTTCGCCCTATGCCCCGGCGGGCCGTTCGCTGATTTCGGTAACGGTCATCGGTGAACATCTTGTATCGAAGTCGAATCTGGAGGAAGCCTTCAGAGACCAGCTCGGTGAGTGGTACGGAAAAGCCGCAAACCGGTGGGAGCTCTTGCGGGTCTATTCGATCCGACATGCACTGCCGGACCAGCCGGCCCCGGCTCCCAACCCCACGGTTGCCGTCGGCGAGCTGCGACCGGGAATCTTTGTGTGCGGCGAGTACGGCAGCTTACCCTCGATTCAATGGGCCTTGATGTCGGGACGCTTGGCAGCCGAAGCGGTATTGGCAGCAGCAGCCCAGCGAGGTAAATTATAGGGGGAAGTTTTAGGTTTTAGAAAAAGATAGCTATTTGAAAGTCCTTAGCGCGCTCATACCCCCATCCGCGTGAAAAACCTGGCCGGTTATCCAACCTGCGTCATCGGATAGCAGAAATAAGGCCAGGCGAGCGATGTCCTGCGCTGACCCGATACGTTTCATCGGATGGCGCTCTGCGGCTGCCTGACGCTTCTCTTCGCTGGACAGCAAGCCTGCCGCCAAGGGCGTATCGGTCAACGATGGGGCGATCGCATTCACCCGGATGCGAGGGGCCAATTCGGCAGCCAAGGACCTTGTCAGGCCCTCAACTGCACCTTTGGCGCCGGCGATGGATGCATGAAAGGGCATCCCGGTTGTTACCGCCACGGTGCTGAACAGCAAAATGGAGGCACCGGTGGGTGATTTTTTGAGATTCGGCAGGCAGGCTTGAATTACGTGAACAGCACCTAAAAAATTGATCTGCAAGTCTTCTAAAAAGTCCTCCCGCGTGAGGCGCTGAATGGGTTTGAGCCGGATGGTGCCAGGACAATAGACCACCCCATGCAACCCATCGGGCAACCCCTCCAGATGCTCAGGGGGCTCTTTTACGTCGAGCTTCAGATGATGCACACGTTCGAGGCCGGCGAGTTTATCACTCGTCCTCGACCCCACGTAAATTTCATCCCCTTGAGTTCTGAGCGCGTTGACGATTTCAAAACCGATTCCAGAACTGCCACCAACGATGAGAAAATTTCTTCTATCCATGTCAGGTTCCCCTTCGGCTGCAACTTATTTGACTTTTGGTTTTAACCTCTGCGAAAAATCCATGAACTATAGTTGGTCCGTACGCGGACCATTTAAAAACTTTGACCTTTTGGGCGCATTTCATCCTTACGCAGCGGATCGTTTCTTTCTGAAGCAAAAAGAAACAGCAGGCGGTTTTTCCATTTGAATTGATCAAAATCCATAACTATGGACATGGCATCCTGGCTGCCGAAGATCGATAACATGATAAAGAGAATGATAGCGTAACTAAGAAAAAACGCTATCTTAGAGTTTGATGGCCGCAGCACTGCTGCAGATCCTTCGATGTTTTCAGTGAAGAGTGTTTTTAGCGCGGGCATACAAGGAGTGAACGCCTGAATCGCTCCCTGCATGCTCGCGTCTTGAGCCTGTTTTACTTTGCAGCCGTGAAGTTCATGACCGCGGCCGGCTCGAGGACCCGGAACGTAAAAGATTCGGTGAAATAAAGCTTCACCTTGGTTGGGCTGTGGCTTTCGTATCCGATCGCAAGATCCTGGCCGAGAATCAGCTCGAAATCCCCGCCACGCTTGGTCAACATGAAGGCCTCATTCTCAAAATCAGCGCTGAGATAGGGACTTAGCAGCACCAGACCGCCCAGAATGCTTTCCGCCTGCATCTTCACCGGGTACCCTTGCACGTGAGCCGACATCCGGCTCCACAGCTTGGGACCCACGATGAAGCTATAGGGTCCATCGATCGAACGACTGGTGAAGGTCGTAACGCCCTCGGCGATGCCTTCGAGCAATTGCTCCGGCTTGGACCCGATGGTGAGGCATTCGTTGCCGGCACAGACCTTCAAACCCTTTATGTTGGCTTCGGGCAGGCCGTGATAGATGACTTTTTCCTCGAAAAGCGCCGTGCTGCGTGCAGCCTCTTCCAGTTTGGAGAGATCGACATCCTTGGCCCCACGCACGACGTTGTCCATTTCATTGATATCCAGCTCGAAGGGCACCCGAACCTCGACAATGTGATGGACCGTGCGGATGCCGTAGGTGAGGCCGCCCTTGGGCTGCTTTGGGGGATAGGTCAAGCGGCCCTCAGGAACACCGGGGAATTCGGTTCCCATCGGTCCGGTCACGTCCAGCGCTTTTCGGCCCGACAACATCGCCTTCAGGCTGCGGGTCGCTTGGGCGTCGATCTCAGTCCAGGCTCCCACCGGAATCGGTGCCAACTCACGTTTCAAAATGTCCATAAAGGCTCCTTTCATTCGTCTGTTGGGTTGAGGTTGTGGAGAAGTTACACTTTTTTGAGGCTGCCGATGCCGAGACCGATGGCGGGATTCGTTGGCGCTGCGGCCTCAGACACCGGCGCGGCTTTGGCGCTCTTGATCGGTTTCGGGCGCCTGGCGGACAGAGTCGGGGGCAACTCCGGCAAGACGACGCCGAGCAGTTTGGCTTTGGCCTCTGTAAACAGCCGTCCGAGCGTATTAAGATCTTCCGCAGCGAATAGCTGCCGGGCCATCGGAAAAATCAGAGCTTCCTCTTCGTCCAGATGATGGGTTGTGTATTCTCCCAACCCTTCGATTTTGATTGAAAAGCGTTCGTGATCGCGGGGAAAGCGCTCCGAGTCTTTGATAATTAACTCGATGATATGATGCTCGTTGACCGCTTCCAGAGCGTCGCGGTGCGCCTGAGCAAAGCCTTCGAGCAGGTCGTAAAAATACTTCTCTTCCATCGTATGGTGCACGACCAGGTTGCGAATGAACTCATCGAAAACGTCCGGATTGGTTTCGGATTGCTGGTACAGCTGTCTGAGAATGGCATGATGGCTGACGAGGGCATCAACTACGTCCATAAAACCTCCAATCGGTAAGGGCTCCAGGGGATGTTTCTCTCCAACGATGATTCGTCATTAAAGCTTTTCGGTCAATGGTAAGCATCTTTTGCGAGGGTGCCAATGCCGGTGGTTGATGGACTTTTCTTCTGCTCTTTTAATTTTGCTCACACGCATTAGAATTCCACGAGAAATCTGTTGTGGCACCGCCTGTCATCTTGGCGGCAACCCATGAGTCCGTCCTTCAGTACGTGACGATCGAGGGTTTTAATCGGAGTGCGATGGATGTACAGAAACGCAGTCGCTGAAACAGTTGCTGAATAAAATGAACATGTCCAGTATTTCAGTGAAACGAGACTTTCGGGCGTCTCCCAAAAAGGCCTGGGAGTTGCTGACCGACACCACCCAATGGCCGCTGTGGGGCCCGGCAGTGCGTGGCGTGACGTGCTCTGACCGGTACATCCGTCAGGGATCTCGGGGCAGGGTGTACACCCCGATCGGCTTGTGGGTTCCGTTCATCATTACCGCATATGACCATTTGCATTTTTGGGATTGGAAAGTTGCCGGCATGCGTGCGACCGGCCATCGCTTGATCGCCTTCGATGAGAATTCCTGCCGTGTTGTCTTCGAGTTGCCCTGTTATTGGTTTCCTTATGCCATCGTCTGCAGCAGAGCCGCAAGCAACATGGCTGAACTCTTAAAAAGCAAATGAGGTGTTGACCTTACGAAAAACGGATTTATTATTCTTCAAGCGGCATAGTTGATCATATCGTTGCATGGGAGTTTAAGCTTACCAAACTATAAGGAGAGTACCGTGGACTTAAACGAGTGCAAACAAGAACGGTTTTCAAGCCGAACGATAGGTTTTTTCTTTCTGATAGCTTCCCTCCTGCTGTTCGTTATCGGGTTGGTGGTCTTGCCGGTGGTCGGCTTCATTTTTTCGATTCCACTCATAATTATTGGGGTCGTGATGCTAACAGCCCCGGAAAGCAAGGCTTGCCGCATGATCAGACAGCGTCTTAATGTTGGCTAAGAGTGTCGAAGCTGTCAGATCCCTAATGTTGATTTTAAATATCAAAAAACGAGGTTCGACATCTATTGTCACACGTCGGATGAAATCACATTTCAACAGATCTTAGGATTACCTATCATTTGAGTTTGTCGAAACTTATTTTTTCTTAGTACCCGAACTGATCTCATAAACAAGATTGTCGTACTTCGTTTCGTCTGGCTTCAGTTTCAATGCCTCTTTTGCATCAGCCAATGCGCGTTGAGGATCTGCCCTTTTTAGCCAGGCACTTCCACGTCCGAAATAGGCTTCAGCAAGTTTGGGGTCGATGGATATGGCTTTATCAAAGTCTTTTATGGCAGACTCCGGATCGTTGTTGTTAAGGTATGCCCAGCCTCTATTCAGGTAAACGTATCTTGCATTTTCGTTATCAACATCCTCGGCGACGGCCTTCCAATAGTCCTGTATGGCGCTCGTCCAGGCATTTTTCCCGAAATAAGCATCGCCTCTCATCTCATAAATCAGAAACTTCAGGCTTTTATCCCCTTCCCCGGTTAGCTCCAAAGCTCTTGTAAAATCGTATATGGCCAGGTCATACTGTCTGTTCTTCAAATAAGATCGGCCTCGCATATAGTAGACCCGGTTGTTTTCCTCTCCGGCCGGTGCCAGTTCCAACACCTTCGAGAAACTATCAATGGATCTGTCATAGTCCATGTTTTGATAATAAATCCTGCCTTGCGCATAATATTCATCGGCATATTTGTTATAACCCTTTGAGCATGAAAGAGTGACGAGGATCACTAGAAGAAGCGCACTTAAAACCGTGCCATTTTCCCTGTCTATGCGGGTCATTTTCTTACCCTCCTTGTGTCGATGAAAAACTTGTCCCCTCCCCGTCGCCGAGATCTTGGCGCTACAGGAACCAATATCGCAAGCAAAATATCACATACATATCGATTCGGTGACAGGTCGGATGGTATGAATCGATATCCAACAATTTAAAACTATTACATATTAATTTCGCATGCCAGATTATTACCCCTATCTTGCTCTTCATGTCAAACCCAAACTGAAATTGGCTGTCGGGCTTTTGAATCTGCCTCGAATCTGATATACTTCGCAAAAAAGACGTCTACACGGAGAGGTGTGAATGGACCTTCGTTTTAGCGCCGACAACGGCGCCGTGGATCTTGCGATTAAAGACCTGCTCGAGTTAGCGGGGCCCATACACCACCGCCGTATCGTTCGCGAAATGATCATCGCCGCACTGAAAGCCGGCCAGGAAAACCCGCAATTAGCCGACCTGAAAGTCATGTGCTCGACACTGAAGGAGATGCGGTATACATCCAAGGTATTCGGCAACTACCGCGGGGTCCGTAAAGTAAGCGTGTTCGGCTCGGCGCGGACGACGCCGGACAACCCGCTCTACCAAATGGCCAAGGAGTTCGGCCGGAATCTTGCGGCCGCCGGCTTCATGGTGATCACCGGAGGCGGCCCGGGAATCATGCAGGCGGCTAACGAGGGCGCCGGCCTTGAGAAGTCCTTCGGGGTAGGCATTCGCCTTCCGCTTGAACAGAAGTCAAACCCCGTGCTGAATGGAAGCCCGCGCGACATCACCTTCAAGTATTTCTTCAACCGCAAGGTAGCCTTCGTCAAGGAAGCCTGCGCGGTGGCGCTCTTCCCCGGCGGGTTTGGCACACTCGATGAAGCGATGGAAGCCCTGACCCTGCTTCAGACCGGCAAACGCTACCCCATACCGATCGTCCTGATGGACCGGCCCGGGGACGCTTATTGGTCAGGGTGGATAGGCTTTATGAAAGATCACCTCTCGTCGGCCGGGTACATCGGGCCGGGCGATTATGCCTTTTTCCATCACACCCACGATATCGATGAGGCCGTGGCCGTTATAAATGGGTTTTACCGCCGTTTCCACAGCCTGCGCTTCGTGGATGGAAAAGCCGTAATTAGGATAGTATCCGTGCTGCAGAAATCCCATGTGGACAGGCTCAGGCAGGAGTTCGCCGACATCATCGAGGAGCGCGGTGGCATGCTGCTGGCCGGAGCGCTTCCGAAAGAATGCGACGAGCCGGAACTCGCGAATTTGCCAAGGCTGGTCGTGGACTTCAACAAGAGGGATTTTGCAAGGCTGCGGCAGCTCATCGATGCCATCAACAGCGCGTAGCCGGCCCTGTGGGTCTGAGTGACGCAGGTGTTGAATCTTGATTGTTGATTTTAAGAATCAAAAAACGAGATTTGACAGCTATTGTCACCCACGTAAGCTATCCGTAAATCAGGATCCCAGCACCACGTTGTCGATCAGGCGCGCGGCGGAAAAATGAACCGCAAGGGCCAGCAGGGCCCTGCGGTTTATATGCTTTATCGGGGATAGCGTCTCCTCATCGACCAGCTCAATGTAATCGACCTGCCCGTCCGGCGCGGCCGCGAGCTCCGCGGCGACCATTTCCTTGATGCGCCCGGCATCTCGTTCTCCGGCGCTGAAGGCTTCGGCGGCCTTCTTCAGGGAGCGGTTCAACGCCGCGGCCTGGCGCCTTTCCTCCGGTTTGAGGAGCACATTCCGCGAACTCATGGCCAAACCGTCCGGCTCGCGGACGGTCGAGCCGGGCACAATGGTCACCGGGAAATTCAGATCCCGCACCAGCCGGCGAATGATTCTCAGCTGCTGGGCATCCTTTTCCCCGAAAACCGCAAGGTCCGGGAGAACGAGGTTGAACAGCTTGGCCACCACCGTGATCACGCCGCGAAAATGCCCCGGGCGCGATGCGCCGCACAACCCCGTGCTCAGGGATTCCTCGTTGGCATAGACGGAATACCCTTCCGGATACATGCCCTCATGCTCGGGCACAAACAGAACCGCCACGCGCTCGTGCTCGCAAAGCGAGCGGTCACGGTCAAAATCGCGCGGATACCGGCTGAAGTCTTCCTGCGGCCTGAACTGGGTCGGATTGACAAACAGGCTGACCACGACAAGGTCGGCCCTCGCACGGCCGATGCGGACCAGCGACAAGTGACCCTCGTGCAGATAGCCCATGGTCGGCACCAGGGCGATGACTTTTCCGGAAAGCCTTTGCCGCCGCGACCATTCCTGCATCTCTACAGGTGAGGTGATAACGATCATGCCGAATATGAAACCAGACCCGCAGTACCGATTCCAGCCCCAAGCCACGCGGCCGCGCACTCGGCCGCCCCGCGTGCAAATCAAGGAAACACGGCCTTCGCTTGTCGAGGGCCGTCCAATCCTGCGCGCCGCAAACGCCTTCCCCTTCTTCGGTGCATCAAGAGCGGCAACAGACTCAATTTACTTAAGGCCAGGAGAGGCGGCACTTCAACTGATAAAAGGCCGACCCATCCGGTGTTGCCCGCTGCCCGTCACGCTGATCGGGCGCTTCCAAAAGACGGCCTTTTCAGCTTCCAATTCTTAGCCGCCAAGGTTCAGCCTCCCAGGTAGGCCTTTTTGACGTCCGCGTTTTCAAGCAGCTCCTGCGAACGGCCCTCCAGCACCAGCCGGCCGGTTTCGATGACGTAGCCGCGCTGGGCGAACTGCAGCGCCAGCCGCGCGTTCTGCTCCACCAGGAGGATCGTGGTGCCCTCGGCGTTGATTTCCTTCAGGGCCGTGAACATGTTCATCATCAGCAGCGGGGCCAGCCCCATGGAGGGCTCGTCCAGGAGCATCATCCGGCGCCCGCTCATGTAAGCCCGCGCCACGGCGAGCATCTGCTGCTCGCCGCCGCTCATGGTGCCGGCCTTCTGCTTCTGGCGCTCCTCGAGCCGCGGGAAGAGCTTGAACATGCGCTTCAGATCGACGGCGATGCGATCCGCATCCCTGCGGGCGAAGGTCGCCAGCTTCAGGTTCTCGGTGACGGTCAGGTTTTCGAACAGCCGCCGCCCTTCCGGCACGTGCGAGACCCCGAGCTCGCTGACCACGCGGTCGGCGCTGTAGTCCAGCAGGTCCTTGCCCTGCAGGGTCATGCGGGTGCCGGGCTCGGGTTTCACCATGCGCGAGATCGCCCGCAGCGTCGTGCTCTTGCCGGCGCCGTTGGCCCCGATGATGCAGACGATCTCACCGTCTCCGATCTGGAAGTCCAGACCGTGCAGGGCCTTGATGTTGTCGTAGGATACCCGCAGGTTTTCAACCGATAGCAGCGTCACGCCACCGCCTCCTTGCCCAGATAAGCATCGATCACCGCCGGGTTGTTCTGGATCTCGTCGGGGGTTCCCTCGGCAATGACCTCGCCGAAAACCAGGGTCTGAATCCGCTCGCAGAGCTCCATGACCACCCGCAGCCGGTGTTCGATCAGGAATATGCCCAGGCCGATCTCATCGCGCATGCGACGGATGATGTCCATCATCTGGGAGAGCTCCTCCGAATTCATGCCGGCCGTGGGCTCGTCCAGGAAAAGGATCTTGGGTTCCGTCGCCAGCGCCCGCGCCATTTCCACCCGGCGTTGGGCGCCGTAAGGGAGGTTGGTCACAACCTGCCCGGCCATTCCCTCGATCCCCATCATGGCCAGGAACCGCCGGGCCGCGGCCTCGTGCTCGGCCTCTTCCCGGTGCCGGTGCCGGGTTCCCAGGAATGCGCCGGCAAGACCGTAGCGGAGCTTCGAATAGCGCGCCAGTTTCACGTGGTCGAGAACCGTCATGTGCCGCCAGAGCAGCATGTTCTGGAAGGTGCGCCCCAGCCCGCGCGAGGCGACCTCGTGCGGCGCGAGGCCGACGAGATTCTCTCCCTCCAGGGTGATATGGCCTTCGGTGGGGCGGTAGATGCCGGTGATCAAATTGAAGATCGTGGTCTTGCCGGCCCCGTTCGGGCCGATCAGGCCGCACACCTTCCCGGCCGGGATCTTGAGATTGTAGTCGTGCACGGCCCGCAGCCCGCCGAAGAAGTGGGTCATGTGGTCGACATTCAGCAATGCAGTCATATCTGAACTTTCAACTTTCAACTTTAATACGCCCCTTCGGCTGAATCAGCCGTACCGGGTCGAAGTCCCGGAAGGCGATCAGGCCCGTGGGCCGGAAGATCATCACCAGGATGAGCAGCAGCGGGATGAAGATCCACTTCCAGATCTCGAGCGGCCGCAGCATTTCGCTCAGCAGGTTGATGCTCACTGCCCCCACGATGGACCCGTATACCGAGTTCAATCCCCCGAAGTACATCATGGCCAGCACCTCGGCCAGCTGCTGGAGGCCGAAGGTGCCGGGGTTGACATAGCGCAGCACGTGGGCGAAGAGCACGCCGGCCACCCCGGCCCAGAAAGCCGAAAACAAAAAGGCGATCATCTTCGTGCGCTGGGTGTTGACGGTCATGGCGTCCGCGGCCATCTCGTTGTCGCGCACGGCGTTCAACGCCAGGCCGTAAGTGGAACGCACGAAGTTGTTGATGACCGCCACGCAGACCACCGTACAGGCGAAGACCGTCGGCAGGTTGGACCAGTCCGGCTGGCCCCTCATCCCGCGCGGGCCGCCCACGACTTCCAGATTTTCGATCAGGCTCTTCACGATGAACGTGAACGCCAGCGAGATGATGGCAAGGTAGTCGCCCCGGGTGCGAAACGAGGGGACCGCCACCGCGAGCGCCCCCACCGCGGCCACGCATCCGCCGACGAAAAGCGCCAACGGGAAGAGAAAGGGGCCGATGGCGGGCGGCAGCAGCGCTTTCCCGTACATGCTGCTGTTCGTGAAAAGGACGATCGTGAAAACCGAGCCCGCATACGCCCCGAGCGCCATGAACCCGGGATGGGAACAGGAAAACTCCCCCATGTACCCGTTGATGACGTTGAGGCTCAACGTGAGCATCACCGCGATGAGAGTGATCTTGACGACGATCACGCGGTAGTCGTTGATGTCGGACCAGATGTGCAGCACCGCATAGAGCAGCGCCAGGTGGAAGGCAATGGACGCGGCCGGCCAACGCCGGGCCAGAAACCCCGCCACGCGGTTGGCGGGAAGTTGAAGCAACCTGCCCACCAGAAAAACGGGGACAAGGTAGATCAGCAGGATGTAAAGAACGGTGCCGGGGATCAAGTCGGGTTTTTTCAGGGCGTTCTCGAATCCGAAGAGCACCGGGATCTTGGGAAGGTCCACCAGATGCGCCAGATCCAGCCCCATGAACTGCTCCGCCAAAACCGCCGCCAGGGCCCCCGTCAGCCAGCCGAGCAGAGGGACATCTTGTAAAAAGCGCCTCAGGCGGCTGAAACGGCGCGGGGCGCTCTGAGTGTCTTTGGGTGTGCTCATGAATGCTCGTTCCCCATTTTCCTCCAGCGGCGTTTGCGTATGGGAGTTAGAGCCGCAGACGGACCGAATAAGGTTCTCCGAAAAGGCCGTACGGCCGGAAGACCAGGATCAGCAAGATGATGGAGTAGGCGATGAAGTCCCGCAAGGTCGAGGGAAACACCATCGCGACAAAGATTTCGATGAACCCCAGGATAAAGCCGGCCAAGGTGGCGCCCAGAATGGAGCCGCGGCCGCCCAGGATGGCCGCCACGAAGGCCTTCCAGCCGAACACGATCCCCATGTAGGGGTCCAGCACGGGGTAGGCCACGCCGAAGAGAATGCCGGCCGCCGCGGCGAGACCCGACCCCAGCGCAAAAGTCATCGCCGCGATCTTGTTGATGGGGACCCCCATCAGGGGAACGACGACATAGTCGAAGGCCATGGCGCGCATGGCCATGCCCCACTTGGACCGGCGGATGAACTGGTGCAGCGCAAATGCCAGGGACAGCGAGACCACCACGATCATGATCTTCTGGTTGGTGACGAACACTCCCCCGAGATCGTAGGTGACGGGTTCGACCAGCGCCGGGAACTTGACGCGCTGCGCCCCCAGCAGGATCAGGTTGCCGGTCTCCAGGATGATGCCGATCATCAGCCCGGTGATGGCGGCCGAGGCCCGCGGCGCGTCCCGCAGGGGGCGGTACCCCACCCGTTCGATGAACATCCCCAGAAAGGAGGTGAGCACCATCGAAAACAGAATGGTGAGCACCAGAATCAGCCAGTTGGGGATCGCAACCACGCCGGCGGCGCTCAGGGCGATCAGCGCCGTGGCGACGCCGAAGCCGATGTAGGAGCCGGTCATGAAAATGTCCCCATGCGCGAAGTTGAACAGCATGAGGATGCTGTAAACCATGGAGTAGCCGATCGCGATCAGGGCGTAGAAGCTGCCCCACTGGAGGGCGTTGATCAGGTTTTGCAGAAAGACCGTCATCCCGTCTTCTCCCGAATGGCCAAAGGGACGGATCCAAAAAACACCCCCGCCCCTCCTCCCCCGTTCAAGGGGGAGGAGCTCTTTTCCCTCCTCAGGCGGGAGGGATCAAAGGGAGGGGGTTGTGAAGTGCAGTGCTCCGAAGCGGGCCGGATCGTCACGGACACGCGGTCTTGTAAAACTCGAACTCACCCTTGTCGTTGATCTTGACGATGTTGGCGCACTTGATCGGGTCGCCGCTGCCGGCCGGGAAGCTGATCGCTCCCGTGATGCCCGGGAAGTTCTTGATTCCGGCGATAGCGTTGCGCACGGACTCGCGGTCCTTCTTGATGTCGCCCGTTATCTTGCCGGCGTTCTTGATGCCTTGGCCGATGAGGCCGATCGCATCCCAGGTGAGGGCGGCCACGTCGTCGGGGATGGAGCCGTACTTGGCCTTGTAGCGGTCGATGAACTCCTTGGTGGCGCCCTTGGCCCCGGCCGAGGCGTAGTGCGAAACGAAGAAGGAGCCCAGGCAGTCCTTGCCGCAGAGCTTGACCAGCTCGTCGGAGGCCCAGCTGTCGCTGCCGAGGATCGGCTTTTTCCAGCCCAGCTGCTTGGCCTGCTGCACGATCAGCGGCACTTCGTTGTAATACTGCGGCGTGAACAGGAACTCCGCGCCGGAGTTGATGATCTTGGTCAGCTGCGAGCTGAAGTCGGTGTCCTTGGTGGTGAAGCTCTCATAGGCCACGACCGAACCGGGCCCGTTTTTCTTCTCCCAGTCCTTCTTGAAGAACTCGGCCAGTCCCTTGGGGTAGTCGCTGGCCACATCGTAGAGGACCGCCGCTTTTTTGAACTTGTATTCTTCGGCGGCGAAAATCGACAGGGCCGGCCCCTGGAAGTCGTCCAGGAAGCAGGCGCGGAACACATAAGACCGGTCTTTGGTCGTGTTGGGGTTGGTGGACCAGCCGCTGATCATGGGAGTCTTGTAGTTGTTGCAGACCTCGCCGGCCGGGACGGCCTGCTTGGAGGCCTGCGGCCCGACGATGGCGATCACTTCGTCGACCGTGATCAGCTTAGTGGCCGCCTTGGCCGCCGACTCCGCCTTGGCTTCGTTGTCCTCGACGGCGAGCTCCAGCATGTACTTCTTGCCGCCCACTTCGATGCCGCCGGCCTTGTTGACGTCCTCCACATACATCTGCGCCGCGAATTTGGTCGCCTCGCCCACCTTGGGAATGTCGCCCGTAATCTCGGCGTTGATGCCGATCTTGAGGGTGGCTGCCTTCTGGGCGAAGGCCCCCGACACCATCAAGATACCGGTCAAGAGCAGTGCCGATACGATGACCATCTTTCTCATAACTGCCTCCTTAGTGTTAGGTGCTGGTTGTGGCGTTAAGACCCCCCTGGAACATCGCCGGTTCATTAGCACAGCAAAACGCGTAATGCAACGGCTTATGAATTCCGAAAAACCTTTCGAGATTGACAACAACGGCATAATTCCATAAGTTCGAATCCAAGCACCGCTTGCGGTCGATCGCCCCTGCACGCCGGGCAGGTTTTCGCCCGGGACCTCTGCAACCATGGACGCTTCGAGATCAAGGACGTTCTGTCGGCTGAAATATTCGCCCCAATCCCATCAGAAGGAGCATGCGCATGAAAGATGTTTCGGAGTTGAAATTCCCCGCAGAGCTGGCCTACGTCGATAGCCATGAATGGGTTCGCACCGAGGCCGGCCGCGCCCGGATCGGCATCACGGACTACGCCCAGGACCAGCTGGGAGACGTGGTCTACGTGGAGCTTCCGGCCCTGGGCAAGTCCTTTGCGAAAGGTGCGGCCTTCGGCAGCGTAGAGTCCGTAAAGGCCGTCTCCGAGCTCTACATGCCGATCGGCGGCAAGGTGATCGAAATCAACGCTGCGCTCGAGAACTCCCCCGAACTGGTCAATACCAGCCCTTACGAGCAGGGCTGGATGATCGCCGTCGAGCCGTCCCAATCCGAGGAGCTGAAGGCGCTTCTATCCGTGCAGTCCTATCGCGACAAACTGAAAGGATAGCCGTCATGAGATATCTTCCGCACACCCCCGAGGATATCACGGAGATGCTGAAGGCAGCGGGGGTAGAGTCCCTCGACGGGCTCTTCGCCAGCATTCCCGCGGACTGCCGTCGCAGCGCTCCGATGGTGTTGCCGGACCCCCTGACCGAGTGGGAGCTGAACGCCCACATCGACCGGTTGGCCGGCCGCATGGCCGCAAGGCCCGACTACAAGGTGTTCATCGGCGCCGGAAGCTACGAGCATTTCATTCCCGCATCCGTGGGGTTCCTGACGTCCCGATCGGAGTTCGTGACCTCCTACACGCCCTACCAGCCCGAAATCAGCCAGGGAACCCTCCAGGCCATTTTCGAATATCAAACCCTGGCCGCACGCCTGCTCGGCATGGAGGTGGCCAACGCCTCCATGTACGACGGAGCTTCGGCCCTGGCCGAGGGACTGCTGATGGCGGCGCGAATCACCCGGCGACCGAAGGTGGCCGTGTCGAAGGCCGTCCACCCGCTCTACCGCCGCGTGGTCGACACTTACCTGAAACCCACGGGCCTGGAGGTCCGCGAAATACCCTTCGCTCCAAGCGGAACGACCCACCTGGGGGCCCTGGACAACCCCGCGGAACTGGCGGCGGTGGCCGTCCAGTCGCCGAACTTCTTCGGCTGCATCGAGGACGTGGCCGCCTTCTCCGACCGGGCCCACTCAGCCGGCGCCTTGTGCGTGGCAGCCTTCAGCGAGCCGTTGGCCTTCGGGCTGTTCAAGAATCCCGGCAGCCAGGGCGCGGACATCGCCTGCGGCGAAGGCCAGAGCCTGGGGATTCCACGCTCCTTCGGGGGCCCCGGCCTCGGGATGTTTGCCTCCAAAATGCCTTACGTCCGCAACATGCCGGGGCGCCTGGTGGGGGAAACCAGAGACAAGGAGGGCCGCCGCGGCTTCGTGCTCACGCTGTCCACCCGCGAGCAGCACATCCGGCGCGAAAAGGCCACCTCGAACATTTGCACCAACAACAGCCTGTGTGCCCTGACCACGGCCGTCTATATGGCGTCCCTGGGCGGCACCGGCATGCGCGAGCTCGCCCAGCTCAACTTCGACAAGGCCGAATACCTCAAAGTGCAGCTACGTGCCGCCGGCGTTTCTCTGCCCTTTGCCGCTGTCACTTTCAATGAGTTTGTGGCCGCCTTCCCGGACGGGTTCGATGCCACCTACCGCCGGCTGATCGCCAATCGGATCGTCGCCGGCCTGCCGCTCGGCTCCTATTACCCCGAGCTCAAAAATCATTACCTTCTGTGCGTGACGGAAACCATGTCCAAGGACGACTTGGACACGCTGGCGAGGGAGGCGACATCATGACGGAATTTCCGGGAACCACCGGCCTTGTCTTGAACGAACCGCTGCTGTGGGAAAGGGGGCGCAAGGGACGCTGTGGCTTCTCGCTGCCCCGGCGGGATGTGGAACGCCGCCCGGCACCCGAAGCGCTCACCGCTGCGGGGCTGGATCTTCCCGACCTGAGCGAGGTCGACGTGGTCCGGCACTACATCCGCCTGTCCACGTGGAATTTTTCGGTTGACACCGGGATGTACCCGCTCGGCTCCTGCACAATGAAATACAACCCCAAGACCAACGAGCGACAGGCCGCCCATCCCGGTATGGCCGGCGCCCACCCCCTGCTGCCCACCGACCTCTGCCAGGGGGCGCTGGAGCTGATGGCCGCATTGGAGTGCCTGCTGGCGGAGATCACAGGGCTGGACGCGGTCACGCTGCAACCGGGGGCCGGCGCCCACGGCGAGCTGGCGGGGATGCTCATCTTCCACGCCTATCATCGCCATCAGGGCCCAGCGCGCTCCAAGATCATCGTGCCCGACACGGCCCACGGCACCAATCCGGCCAGCGCCTCCCTGTGCGGCTACACGTCGGTTGCGATCGCATCCAACGCGAACGGCATGCTCTCCCCGGAAGCCGTGGCGGCCGTCATGGACGATCAGACCGCCGGGATCATGATGACCAACCCCAATACCCTTGGTCTCTTCGAAGAGAACATCAAGGCCATCGCCGACATCGTGCACGCCAAGGGTGGCCTGGTCTACTGCGACGGTGCCAACATGAACGCCGTGCTGGGAATGGTTCACATGGGGAACATGGGCGTCGACGTGCTGCACCTCAACTTGCACAAGACCTTCTCCACGCCCCACGGCGGCGGAGGTCCCGGGGCCGGGCCGGTCTGCGTGGCCAAGCGTCTGGAGCCGTTCTTGCCCGTACCGCGGGTGCGGCTCGTCGACCAGCACTACGTGCTTTCGGAAGACTTTCCGCTGTCCATCGGCAAGCTGCAGGCCTTCTGGGGCAACACGGCCAACCTGGTCCGCGCCTACAGCTACATCCTGACCATGGGCGCCGAGAACCTGAAACGCGTGAGCCAGCTCGCCGTTCTGAACGCCCGCTACATCAAGGAACGGCTCAAGGGGACTTATCACCTGCCCTACGACCGGCCCTGCATGCACGAGTGCGTTTTCTCCGACAGCCTCCAGCAGGTCCATAAGATAACCACTCTCGACATCGCCAAGCGTCTGATGGACTATGGCTTCCACCCGCCCACCATCTACTTTCCGCTGGTGGTGCCCGGCGCCATTATGATCGAACCCACCGAGACCGAGTCGAAGGAGGATCTGGACCTCTTCATCGAGTCCATGAAAGCCATTGCCGCCGAAGCCCGAGAGACTCCCGACCGCCTGCACCAGGCCCCCACCCGAACCAAACGCCGACGGCTCGACGAAACCGCCGCCGCCCGCAAGCCGTGCCTGACGGGGTGAGAAGAGAGTGCTGAGCGATGAGGACTGAGGACTGAGCTAAAAACGAGTCTTGCCTCAGTCCTCAGCACTCAGTCCTCAGTCCTTGCTCTATACGCAAATGATGAATGCCGACAAAGACAGAGTGTGGTACGCCGTCGACTTAGGCGTCGTGCCCTACCCCGAGGCCTGGGACCTCCAGCTGCGGCTGGTGGCGGCGCGCTCGCAGGGCCGGATGCCCGCTGACGTTTTGCTGCTTCTCGAGCACCCGCCGGTGTTTACCCTGGGCCGACGCGGCGGCCGCGAAAACCTTCGGGTCAGCGAAGCATGGCTGTCTCAGTCCGGTGTCTCCGTGGTGCCGGTCGAACGCGGCGGCAACATAACTTACCACGGCCCCGGCCAGCTGGTGGCCTACCCGATCGTCCACCTGCCGAGCTCGGGCCTCGGCGTCGTCGAGCTGGTCGACCGTCTGGAGGAAGTCATGATCCGGACCTGCGCCGCCTGGGGCGTCTCCGCCGGCCGCAACGAGCTGAACCGCGGGGCCTGGGTCGGCATGAAGAAAATCGGCAGCATCGGCATTGCGGTTCGCCGCGGGGTGAGCTTCCACGGCCTGGCGCTCAACGTGAACCTCGACCTGAAGCCGTTCGACTGGATCCAACCCTGCGGCCTGGAGGGGGTGGGAGTGACCTCGATCCAGGCGGAATGCGGACATCCGGCCGGCATCGCCGATGTTAAGCGGGGCATGCAAGCACACATCGAGACGGTTTTCCAGGCCGAGCTGACGGCTATCGACCGGCAGAGCCTGTTACGGCTGGCCGATCTCTCCTGCACCGAAGCTGAATTTTCTTCTGTGGGAGCGGCATCCTGCCGCGAAGGATAACTGCGATGACCGATGCCGCCTCCAACCCCCTGCCCCATCGCAAGCCGGATTGGCTGAAACGCCGGCTGCCGACCGGCGAGACCTTCAGCCAGGTGCGGGAGCTCATCGAAGCCGGAAAACTGCACACCGTCTGCCAGGAGGCCAAGTGCCCGAACATCTGGGAGTGTTATTCCCAGCGCACGGCCACTTTCCTGATTATGGGCGAGCGCTGCACCCGCAACTGCCGCTTCTGTTCGGTCAGCCCCGGTCTTCCCGAACCACTCGCTCCGGACGAGCCGGGTCGCGTCGCCGAAGCCGTCGAACGCATGGGCCTGAGATACGTGGTGGTCACCTCCGTCACCCGCGACGACCTTCCGGACGGCGGCGCGGCTCACTTTGCAGCGACCATCCGCGAGATCCGCCGCCGGGTGCCGGGGGCCGAGATCGAGGTGCTCATCCCGGATTTCCAGGGGGATCGCGCGGCCCTCGCAACCGTCCTGCGCGCCCGGCCGAACGTTCTCAACCACAACATCGAAACCGTTCCCCGGCTTTATCCCCGGGTTCGACCCCAGGCGGATTATCGCAGGTCGTTGGAACTGCTGCGGCGCTCCCGGGCGTTGGCCCCGTCCATCCCCGCTAAATCCGGCCTGATGCTGGGTTTGGGCGAGCGGGCCGAAGAGATCCGGCAGGCGTTTAGCGACCTGCGCGGCGCCGACTGTAAGATCCTCACCCTCGGCCAGTACCTGCAGCCCTCGCCGGAGCACCTGCCGGTGGAGGCCTACGTCCCGCCCGATGATTTCGAGAATTGGCGCAAGACAGCACTGGAAATGGGATTCTCCGAAGTCGCCAGCGCCCCCTTCGTGCGCAGCTCCTACCACGCCAAAGAGTCCTTCCAGGCACTCAAAAAATGAATGCGGCCACCTGATCGATGCATCAACATCATGAACGCGACGGACGCGATAGATGCGACAAACGCCATGAACGACCATCCGCTGATCTGGGCTGAAATCGACCTGAACGCCATCGCCAACAATGCCCGCGAGCTGCGCCGCCGCACCGATCCCAGCGCCAAGCTCATGGCCGTGGTCAAGGCCAACGGTTACGGCCACGGCGCCGCGGAAGTGGCCCGTACGGCTCTGGCCAACGGTGCCGAGTGGCTGGGGGTCGCCCGCCTGCCGGAAGCGATCCCCCTGCGGGAGGCCGGGTTAGACGCGCCGATGCTGGTGTTCGGCTACACGCCGCCGGCCGACGCCGGCCGGCTGGTCGACTTCGACCTACGGCAGTCCGTCTATTCCCTCGACGCCGCTCGGGCGTATTCCGCCGCCGCGGCGGCGCGCGGCCGGCGGATCCGCGTGCACATGAAGGTGGACACCGGCATGGGCCGCCTCGGGATGGTCCCGGCGGCGCTCTCTGGAAAAACATCAGGCCATGCCGTGGGGGAGGATTTCATCCGCGAAGCGACGGCCATCGCCCGCCTCCCCGGTCTTGACGCCGAAGGCATCTTCACCCACTTTGCCGCCGCCGACAGGGCCGACACGTCCTGCGCCGGACGGCAGCTGGCCCTGTTCCTCGAAGTGCTGTCCTCGCTGCGTGCGCGCGGCCTGGAGTTTGCGCTGCGCCACGCCGCCAACAGCGCGGCCGTCATCGGAATCCCGGAATCCCATCTGGACCTGGTCCGGCCGGGAATCGCGCTCTACGGGCTGAGACCCTCGGAGGAGGTCGACCTGGCCGGCATCTTCCTGAAGCCGGCCATGGCGCTCAAGACGCGGATCGTTCACCTGAAGGCGGTCCCCGCCGGAACCTGTATCAGCTACGGCATGACCTATCGCACCTCGCACCCGACCGTCATCGCCACCATCCCCGCCGGCTACGCCGACGGCTACCGCCGGCGGCTTTCCTCAAGAGGTGAGATGCTGGTGGGCGGCCGGCGCGTGCCCGTCGTCGGCCGGGTGTGCATGGACCTCAGCATGCTCGATGTGGGCGCCGTCCCTGGCATTCAGGTCGAGGACGAGGTTGTTATCTTCGGCGAACAGGATGGCAAGTCCATATCGGCGGACGACATCGCCCGAACGCTCAACACCATCAACTACGAAATCGTCTGCGACCTCACCGCCCGCGTGCCGAGGGTTTATCAAGGCAATCGATATTCCTGAGTCGCCACCTCCTTTTTCAAAATACGATAAAAAAAAGGCTGCGAAAATTGGTATGTTGTTAAAAGGGGCCGACTGGAATGGTATTAAAGAAAATGCTGAACGAGGTACATATATCGCCGCACGGGAAGAGCTATTTACCGATTGCAGGTCTGTGGCGCTTTATCCGACAAATCACAAAATGGTGCCACCTGGTGATCTCCGCCCCCCGATCCGATTTAATCAACGCGGGTCTAATTCCTCAAAGCTTGCTTCGACAAGATGATGAATTCCACCAAAGAGATCCCTCGCAGCTTGCTGCGGGGTAATTCATTCATCGACAGGCACTTCCGAGCATGGCCTCGCGGTGTTATTTTTAGAAAGGGGAGCTGGTAAAAAACCATACTATCCCAACGTATCGATCTTTTTGTTATAACCAACCAGACGGAGTCGCAATTGGAGCGAGGCCATGGAAATCTTCAAGGAGTGGTTTGTAGGTCACATCGGAGGCAATCCGGTGATTCACGGACTGATCGGAGGGATCGTTATAACCCTGTTCAACACCATCGGCGCATTGGCTGTATTATTCGTTAAACGTGTATCCGATAGATTTTTAGATGCCTCGTTAGGTTTTTCCGCCGGAGTGATGCTTGTAGCGAGTTTTACAAGCCTGATCCTGCCGGGCATCAAGTATGGCGGAATTTGGCCGGTGATGATCGGCATTGTTATCGGTTTCGTTTTCTTGGACTTGGCCGACCAGTACCTCCCTCATGCACATTTCATTTCAGGAAAAGAAGGCAAGGCAACAGACCGCGTTAAGGCGGTATGGCTGTTTATCATCGCCATAACGCTGCACAACATGCCCGAAGGCTTGGCAGTTGGAGTAGGATTCGGCTCGGGAGAAATGAACGATGCGTTTACCTTGATGATCGCGATAGGCCTGCAAAATATTCCGGAGGGGCTTGCCGTTTCCATATGTTCGATGAATGCAGGGCTTGGAAAGAGGTTTTACGCGAGCATGGTCGGAATCAGAGCCGGTCTGGTTGAAATCCCGCTGGCTGTTTTAGGGGCGTGGGCGGTCACCAGCATGCAAGCGATCCTGCCATATGCGATGGGTTTCGCCGCTGGGGCGATGATATACGTCATCAGCGACGAAATCATCCCTGAAACGCACAGAAAGGGGCATGAAAGGGCTGCCACCATGGGGCTGTTGTTGGGGACATTGGTAATGCTATACTTGGATGTTACTCTTGGATGAGCAATTTCCCGAGTTTGTTTATTCAAGGACAGATTGGAGCTTCCATTTCGCAATACCAACCCTATTGCGCAGACAGCCTTGCCTTTGATAACATTCAATCTGGAAATTTTGCAGATATACCTATTCGCACTCACCGCTCAGTACTCAAAGATGAGATAAGGTGCAGTATGGAAAAGAACGAAAAAATCTATATCGATCTGCAACGCCATATAGACAGTCAAGCAATAGGATTTCCAGCGACAAAAACAGGCTCTGAGTTAAAAATTCTGAAACACATTTTCACCCCCAAAGAGGCTGAGATCGCTACATGTTTGACCTATAAGCTTGAACCGATCGAAATAGTGTTTGAAAGAGCTACCCATTTAGTTGAATCCCAAGAAAAGCTAACAGAGGTTCTCGATGGTATTGAAAAAAAGGGCGGGGTTGAACTGGAAATTAAGGATGGCAAAAGGTTTTACCGCAATGTCCCCCTGGTTGTGGGAATGTATGAATTTCAACTCGCCAAACTGACTCAAGGATTTATAAAAGATTTCGATGAATACACATCCGATAAAAGTTTTGGAATAGAATTTCTCAGTACAAAACTTCCTCAGATGCGTACCATTCCAATAGCTAAGAGCATCCAACCGCAACATCATATAAGTACATTCGATGAAGTGACAATGCTTTTGCATCAGGCTGAAGCGCCATTTTCCATTTTTGAATGTATATGCCGAAAGAAAAAGGCTTTAGGAGGAGAGCCCTGTAAAGTTACAAAACGAAAGGAAACCTGCTTTGCTACCGGCAGCATGGCTCAAGCTGTCCTGCGAAATGGTATCGGAAGAGAGATTACGCTGGGTGAGTCTCTTTCGATCCTTGATGAAAATCAAAAACAAGGGTTGGTTCTTCAACCATCCAATACGGAAAAGGCCGAGTTTATTTGCTCATGTTGCGGATGCTGCTGCGGAATGCTTAGTATGCATAAAGGCTTGCCTAAGCCCGTGGATTTTTGGGCTTCAAATTATTATGCAGCAACAGAAGCTGATGCATGCAATGGATGTGGTAATTGTGAAAAGCGTTGTCAAGTCGGAGCGGCAAGGGTATCCGAACGGAAGAAGAAAACTTCGGTGGACTTGAACCGTTGCATCGGATGCGGTTTATGTATTCCCACATGCCCTCATAAAGCCATGTCCCTGAAAAAGAAGCCGAATGCAGTAAGACCACCACAAACAAGAGATGATCTTTATGACATTATCATGTCTCATAAGAAAGGCAGGTTAGGAAAACTAAAAATAAAGGGGAAAATTGTGATCGACGCGATCCGAACAGGGCAAACCCATTTACTCAGATAAACCGCCTCTCCCCCAGGCAAGGGTGTCAGGAAGGAGCTTACCTACTTCAGTTTGGTTTTGACATGAACGTGTCAAAGGAGGTAAGAATAGGATATACGGAATAAATCTTTAATGACTTTGGTTCGTTGGACCATTGTAATTCCATCCGACAAATCACAGAAACGCCGATTCTGAGATAGTGCCGAAATATTTCAATACTTGATCGACCTACCAGCCCCCTCCCTTCAATAATATCTGTTTTAGACCCATATTTAACCCATAATTATCCAATATTGACTCCGTTTTGCGTTGTCGTAACGTACTGTTTAAATCTGATTGGCGAAGCCCGCGTGCCAATTTCTTTCCTAATCTAATTTCGCTGCTGCGCTTTCAGTTTTTAAGAACTGACATTTGAAATGGCATGGAAGTTTTGCCTGCTGACCCTTATCAGGCAAGACAACAAATCACTCAACTCCTACAAAGTTTAGGAGGTGCCGCATGCAGGCGAACCCTGAATTTAGAAGAAGCGAACGTTTTGGCCATGAATTTATAATCAAGCTTGAAGACGACCTGACACTATCACCATACTATGCGGTATCGTATAATTTAAGCGAAGCGGGCATGTATTTTAAGTCGCTATTTGAGCTGTATCCAGGAACTCATATCGTAATCAGAATCGATGAGTACACCTTGAGCCAGAATAAAGTCCCGGCTATAGTCGTGTGGTGTAAAGAGTTAGAAAACACAGCTACTTTTCGCTATGGCGTAGGCGTGGAATTCCTCCAGTCGGAAAAGCATCTAGGCCTAAAGGCTGCCGCCACGAACACCCCGCGCATGAAGACCCCCTATAAGGAAGAGGGCGGGGTTGTGATTAGAATGTAAAAGCGCTTACCAGAATAGCGATTGGCAGCGAAGGATGGGTTAGGCAAGAACAAATCGCAATCGAAAGGAGAAGGAACATGCAAGAGCGTACCCAGAGACCAATTCCGGTGAAGGCACTGAACCAGCACTTCAAGCCGCGCGGTGCCCTCAAGAAGACGCCAATCGCGCTTGAGCGGCGCTTCCATATCGCTGCCGACCGCAAACCGGGGGTCAAGACGCGTCTTGAACGTATCGACCGCGGCGACGGCCAACAACATTGGGAGGTGATAGTCGACATCGACGGCGTCCGCGCCGGCGGTCGCGCCTTGCCGCCCGCGCTGAAAGGTAAGGCAAGCAAGGCCGGGAAGCGCCGGGTCAGCGAGGAGCAACTGGCGCAACAGTTGACCGGCTACGTTCCGGATCATCTCGGCTTCAACGCGACTCCGCGCGAACGGGTGAAGAGCTTGCGGACAATCCGCCCAGCCATGTCTCGCCGCCGCGTCGCGACCACCATCTTCGGCACGGATAATCGCCTCGCCTTTCAGGACACGACCTATCCGTGGTCGACTGTCGGCCTGGTGCAGACCAACCGCGGCTCCGGCTCGGGTGTGATGATCGGCCCACGACACCTATTGACTGTTAGCCATGTCATCGATTGGACCGCGCCAGCAGGTTTTGCCGCCGATTGGGTCCGATTCACTCCGTCGTTCTTCGATGGGAACGCCCCATTCGGTGAGTCCTATGGCGTGCATATCTACTGGTACGTCCAGGAGGACGGTGACGGTTTCATTTCAGGCAACGAGGGCAACTACGACTATGTCGTGGTGGTGCTCGACCGGCGATTGGGTGAGACGACCGGTTGGATGGGCGCACGCGGATACGCTGACGACTGGGACAGCCTCGATGTCTGGTCGCACATGGGCTACCCCACAGACCTCAACAGCGGCCAGCGGCCGACCTGGCAGGGTGGTTTCCGAGTCGACGGCACCGACGCATCGGCGCAATCGATCCTGCACCAAGCCGACGTATTTCCGGGGCAATCGGGTGGGCCTGTTTTCGGTTTCTGGGATGGCGACGTGGGACCCCGCGCGATTGCGGTGCAATCTTGGCAAACAACCACGAACAACGGCGCCAGCGGCAGCATGGATATGCGAGACTTGGTAGCTCTTGCCCGTACCGATTTTGCCTGATAGGAGCCAGCGTCGCCCGTATGGGGCTCACGGAAACCAGGATGATTGAGACGGCGCAGTTTGGCCAGACCAGTGCCTAAACTGGGTCAAAGATGAAGCAGCGGACGGCGAAGGCCGTGGCATCTTGGTTCCCGCGAAAATCGACGACGTGCCGCTTCCGCTTGGTTTTCGAAGGCTGCAGACCGCGTCTCTTAGTGGATGGAATGGTTCGCTCGATCACCCAGAGTTCAAGCGACTCGTTTCTTCCATAACACGGCTCGCTGCTCCCGCTCCAGATGAGCGCGAGCTATCCAACGATTTTCATCAGCAGAGACCAGCCTCCTCATCGAGAGCAACTACACCATCGCCGCCGGCAGTTGCGCCAACGAGAAAAGCGCCTCAGTCAGAAATGCTCCGGGCACGCGCTGCATCGAGTACCGAAGGGAGTTCCGAGGATCCTCCCCAAGTGCCGACCCAACTGAATCGCAAAATGAAGGCTGTTATCGCGTTTGTCATCAGTATTCTTCTCGCGATACCGATTGGTTGCCTGTCGAGCGCATTGTTCGGGATCGGCATGAGCTTTGGGGGCCTTCTAACGATGTTGGTGGGACTCGCGATTGCAGCAGCAGTATGGAGAGGCAAGGTGTGGTGACGCTCAACCCGTCGTTCAACGCGGTTATGAGAATTGATCCCAAGTTTTCTCTTGAGCGTTATTCCAAGACCCTTCCATGGAAAAACCGTGAAGAGGCAGATCGAGTCATCGAAGCCGCGCGTAGGCCGGGTTGAAATGAGATAGGCATCCCAGCCACGATTGATAAACTTCAGGCGCTAGTCACGATTACAATACCAATTATTGTGTATTGGAAGGCAGATGCCGATTCAAGTGTTCCAAATGCATGGCGCCGAGGGTGTCCAGTGTCGCGTTTCAGCAACGGCCGAGTGAGCCGGCGGTACAATACGACGTTGGAAATATCACGCTAAACTTGCCTCGCCGGAATACACACGAGAGTCTCTCAATCGAGAATGCGAAATCGAAATGCACCGGCAATGCGATCGGCAGAGATATTGGGCCGATGAACCGGCAGCCAAAGAACCAAAGGAGGATTCAATGAAGGTTCGCATCAACAAGCAATGCATGGGGGACCGCAACTGCAACAAGCTTTGTCCGGAAGTCTTCGAATACGATGAAGACCAACTGTTGGCCATTGTCAAATTCGACGTGATACCGGAACAGTATCACGAACTGGTGCACCGGGCGGCGAGGGAGTGCGTGCCGCAGGCTATCGAGATCGAAGAGTAATTTCTTTCCTTCTATGATAACCTACGGCAACCAAGCGCTGACCCAGAAGGCCTGGGGGCGGTTGGAGGAGGCCCTGGCCTTTTTAAGAAACAGCAGAGAATCCTCGATCATCTCGTTGGTGATCGCAGCGGGGTATTGTCGACAGTGTCTGGCAAGCCCGGTGACCACGGCCAGGCAGGCGCGCTGGGTATGCGGGGAGAGATCTTTCAACTCCATGGGCCTGATTATCTTCTGAAGTAGTTCGGTCATGTGACACCTCCTCGGTTTGGGGTTTAGCGACATCCGAGAGGTATCCTGACATGATCAGGAGAAAAAGAAACGACGCGAACGGCAGGAAAACGTTACGGGTGATTGTTGCGGGTGGGACAGCCCCTCTATGCCAATGAAGGTGAGACACCGACCCCTTGCTAAATTAATGTAGGGCGGATAGGAGAATCACCCATGGATCGGCAACCTTCTCTAAAGCAGGTTAAAGCTCGCACTTCATATCCCACCCCGGTTGGGGAGAGGGATGGAGCCCGTAGGGCGACAGCCCTCTCCCCAACCGGGGTAACGGGCGAGGCCGCGGTTTGCGCGGCAGTTCCGGACCCTGAAGTCTCCGAAAAAAAGCAACGTCGAAGGTTCACCGCAGAATACAAGTTACGCATCCTCCAGGAGGCCGGCCAGTGCGCGGAGCCTGGCCAACTGGGGGCTCTGCTGCGCAGGGAGGCCCTGTATTCCTCTCATCTGACTACCTGGCGGCGTCAGCGCGAAGAGGGCACCCTGCAGGGCCTCAGCCCCAAGAAGCGCGGGCGCAAAGCAAAACCCGCTGATCCCTCTGCCGAGCGCATCGCGCAGCTGGAAAAGGAAAACCTGCGCTTAAACCTAAATCTGCGAAAAGCCGAGATCATCATCGAAGCGCAAAAAAAAATCTCGGAAATCCTGGGCATCGACCAAAACCTGGACAACAGCCGCGAGAACAACTGATGCAAGCCGCCGCCTCCTTGAGCAGCGCTGTCGGCAAGAAGCCGGCCTGTGAGGCATTGGGCGTCCCTCGGGCGACCTTTTACCGACACATCGATGCCGAGCCCAAGCCGGTCGCTAAACGGCCGCCGCCCTTGGCCTTAAGCCCAAGCGAACGGCAAGCCGTAATCGAACAACTGCACAGCGAGCGCTTCCAGGATACGGCCCCTTTGGAGGTCTATGCCAGCTTGCTCGACGAGGGACGCTACCTGTGTTCACCGCGCACGATGTATCGGATCCTCTCCGCCGAACACAATGGAGTCCAAGAGCGCCGAGGCCACGTTCAACGGCCCCACTACAGCAAGCCGGAGCTTTTGGCCACCGCCCCGAATCAAGTCTGGTCCTGGGACATAACCAAGTTGAAGGGACCCGCTAAGTGGACCTACTTTTATCTGTACGTGATCCTGGATATCTTCAGCCGCCTTGTGGTCGGCTGGATGGTGGCCCACCGAGAACTCGATTCCCTGGCCAAACGACTGATTGAAGAAAGCTGCACGAAACAAACGATACGACCCGGACAGCTCACCGTTCACGCCGATCGGGGACCGAGCATGAAATCCAAACTCGTCGCCCAGATGCTGGCCGATCTGGGAGTCACCAAAACCCACAGCCGGCCTTATGTCAGCAACGACAACCCCTATTCGGAAGCCCAGTTCAAGACCCTCAAGTACTGCCCGCAGTTCCCGGAACGCTTCGGCTGCATCCAGGATAGCCGATCCTTTTGCCAATTCTTCTTCAGCTGGTATAACACGGAGCATCGCCATAGCGGCATTGCGATGCTAACCCCGGAACAGGTCCACTACGGGCTGGCCGGCGAAATCACCCTTAACCGAAAAACGGTTCTCGCATCGGCTTTTGAAAAACACCCGAACCGGTTCAAATACAAGATACCGGTTCCTGATGCCAGTGGCGGCGTCAAAATGCATCAAAACCGCCGGGATAAAAATGTATGGGTTTTTTGAAGGATAGATGAAGAGCCGGGGGGCATAGGGTATCCCCCCCGGCGGGTTGTCGGCAGGCGGTCTCATTGCGTGGGCAAGCTGTCTTTCATGCGGAAGCTTTTGCCCTCGATGATGACGGTCTCGGCGTGATGCAGTAGCCGATCGAGGATGGCGGAGGTGAGGGTGGAGTCGTTGTTGAAGATCTCCGGCCAGTCTTTAAACGCGCGGTTTGAGGTAATCACCAGGGGTCCCTGTTCATAGCGCAGGCTGATGACCTGGAAGAGCAGATCGGCACCGGCCTTGTCGATGGGCAAGAAGCCGAGCTCATCGAGGATTAAGACGGCGGGGCGGGTGTATTTTTTGAGCTCGGTTTTCAGGCGGCCGGCGGCCTGAGCGGCAGAGAGCGTGTTGATGACATCGATTGCGGTGGCAAAGAGCACGCCGTGTCCTTCCAGGCAGGCTTGGTAGCCGAGGGCCACGGCCAGATGGGACTTACCCAGGCCGACGCCGCCCAGGAAGATAATGTTTTGCTTATCGGGGATGAACTGCAGGCGGAAGAGGTTTTTGACCTGCAGGCGGTTTAGTTTTTTAGGCCAACTCCAGTTGAACTGATCAAGCGTTTTGATGACCGGGAAGCGCGCCTGTTGGATGCGCCGTTCAGTTGAGCGGTCGCGACGGTGAGCGGCCTCGCCGTCGGCGAGTTTTTCGAGGTAATCGATGTGCGGGAGCTGTTTTTCGGCAGCCTGCGCGGCGAGCCCCTGGTAGTGCTCACGGATGAAGGGCAGCTTGAGGTACTTGAGGTGCTCATCGAGTCTTTGGTTTTGCTCACTCATCGCTGATCCTTTCGTAGATGGACAGATCCGGGTGATCGAGTCTGATATCGAGCAGATCTTCGCGCCGGGTCAGGTGAAGGGCGGCGGGCTCTTTTTGGAAGCGAGCGCGCTGTTGGAGCAGGTTTGTGACGTACTCGCAGGAGAAGGCCTCGAAGAAAAAGGCGTCCTCGATGGCGCGGGCGACGGGATCGGTGCCGTAGATTTCGCTTAAGGCGACGATCTTGCGCACGTGCTCCCGGGGGTTGAGTCGCCGCTCGTGGAGCTTGCGGTAATACAGATCGGCCTTGGGCGACAGGGCGATAAAGCGCATGAAGGTCTTCTGGTCGCGGGCTTTTTTTCTTTGGGCCAAGAGCGCCTTGGGGTGGTCGGGGTCCTCGAAGTCCTGGTAGCGGTCATAGCAACGGATATGCCGTGCGATGAGTTTTTCGCCCGCGTAGACACAGATGCGTTCAGGATCGGTTTTGACCGTGAGCGTTCTTAGCGCATATTCCGCGGGCACCGAGTAGCGGTTGGTGTCGCAGGTGATGCGGAACTGGCTGGAGGCGCGCTGCTGAGTGACGGTGGCGATATCGTAGGGGTTTGCCGGCAGCGGCAGCAGACAGGGCCGTTCGGCCTCGAAGAGCTCAATAGGTTTTTTACGGGTCTCGCCATGCAGGCGCACATTGGCCACCGTCTCAAGCCAGCTTCTTACGGCCGGGCCGATGGCGGCAAAATCGGGGATATCGAGTCCGGCGAGGAGGTTTTTTTTGACATAGCCGACCGCGTTTTCCACCCGACCCTTTTCGTTTCCGCGGCCCACGTTGCAGGGGGCGATGGTGAAGCCGTAGTGGTTGGCAAAGTCGAGATATCGGGGATTGAACACCGGCGGCCGTCCGAGCAGCCGGCGCAAGACCGCCGATTTGAGGTTGTCGACCATGATTTTTTGGGGCACCCGCCCGAAGAAGTCAAAGGCGTTTTGATGGCCGGCCAAGAAGTGCTCCAGGCTCTGGCTGACGGTGAACTCAACATACAGCATGCGGCTGTAGCAGAGCACCATCGCAAAGAAGCTCAAGCGCCTGCGGGTGTTGCCGACCGCAACCGAGCCGTAGGAGCCCCAGTCGACCTGGGCGCACTCGCCGGGGGCGAAGGCGAGCGTCAAGTAGGCGCGGCTCTTCGGTGGCCGGATGGCGCGCACGTAGTCCTTGACGATACTGTAGCCGCCGGCATAGCCCTGCTCGCGCAGACGCACAAGGATCTGAGCGGCGCTAAAGGCATGGGATTGGAGCAGCCGGGCGATCTCGGCTTTGAAGGGGTCCAGTTTGCTTGAGCGCCGGCTTGCTTTGCGCGGACAGAAGCGCTTGCGGGCGAGCCACTTTGCGACGGTGCGCGGATCCATCGCGAGCTCGCCTGCGATCTGATGGACGCTAAGGGCTTCTTGGTCTTTGAGCTGGCGCAGTTTGCAATAAAGCTCGTAGTCGATCATGCGCCACCTCCTATCTGATTGAAGATTTCTTTGATCGCAAAGATCCCGGCGCCGCGTGCCGCAGATAGCCGCGGCCCATCGAGCGAGAGCACCTGATAGAGGGGCTGCCGGTAGGCGATCAGCTCAGCGCGCAGGAGTTCCTTTCGGGCCTGATCCAGCCGATCGGCGGCCAAGGCCAGGTATCTGCCGATGGAGCGCTCGGAGTAAAAGCTCAAGCCTCTGGCATCGGCCACGGTGAGCAGAAACAGGTAAAGGGCGGCCGCCGCGTGGCTTAAGCGTTCGATGTGCCGCTCGCTGACCAGGCGCTGGTCGATCCAGCTGAACTGCGGGGGGATCTTTCGCAACCTCTCGGGGTCAAGCAGGTGTTTTTCCATACGGGCCTCCTTCAAGTTGGGGGATAGAGGATATCGTTTCCCAACTGTTGCATACGCCGGGCGGCCCTGGCGATGTCATCTTGTAACGCAAAGCCGGTCAGTTGAGCGATAAGCCCAACCATAACAGCAGGTTGCGTGATTAAGAGATCTTGTAACGCATCTTTTGGAGCTGGGTTAAGATTGGTATTATTTACAGCCACTTGTGCGGTTAAGGGATCTTGTAACGCAACTTGCCTGTGGTTTCGGCTGCGCCAGTAACCGGGGTTAGCCGCTCGCCAGCGCCTCACCCGCTCGATATGCTCCGGGCCGCGGAAGTAGTCGCGGTTCTCGGGTTTTTGCAGCCACCGCTGCTGGCTTTCGACCTTGCTTTGCTTTCGGCAGCCGGGCTTTGAGCAGTAGCGCTGGCGGGTTGTATTTCTGGGATCGGGGGTGAACAACTGCTGGCAATGATGACATTTTATTCGGATTGTCCCTGACATCGGCCGCTGATCTCCTTCTGGCCGATGCTACCGGATGAATCGCGCAGAGCGGAATAAAATTTTGGGAAGAAAACGGGGAAGAAAACCAGAAGAATGGAAATTGAAAAACAACTTCAGCAAATAAAATGAAGCGGGAAAAAGCGCATGTTCAAACCGCCAGATTCAGCGCATTTTTATAACACCGCTGGGACCTGATACCCTGCCGGAGGCGGTCTGGATCAACCCGCCTCCGAAAGAAAATATGGGAGTCTAATTTCCGTAAAACGATGTCTCATTTTCATTGACATGTTCCGGCTACCGCGAAGCGGTTTCGCACACCCATATCAAATAGCAACCCGACTCAAGGTACGTATATCATCGATTAAACCAATCCTTGGGGATTCTTGAAAACGTGATGGTGTTCGTCAGGTAATCGCAACCAAACTGCTGACCAAAAGAGTGTGGATATCATCCTGGCCGGGTGGAAGTCCGATAGATTGTGTCCATGGGATATATCCCATCAAAATCGGTTAGCGCTAAACGGGCGATACAGTGACAGCGAAGCGCACCATATCAGCTCTTCAAAAACGTGAGATAGGGACCGTCTACCCCAGGCAAGCGGAGCTTACCTCCTTCACGTTGGATTTGACATGGGCGAGCCAACGGGATTAAGGATAGGATATGCGGAGGTAATCTGATATAAATTCTCACTTCTGTCCCAACGTTAATCAAATAATTGCAGTTGGTTAGAGGTTGAGCAATTCTGATCTATGCAGTCAGTGCTTGCGAGTGCCCGATCTAAGGGCGTTTTCTCAAATACGGCGACACTTAAAATCTGTAAAATTGTGCAGAGGCTTTGTTCCAGTTTCAGCTGTTTCTTTACGATGGCCACAAGTACATAGACGGTGATGGCAATCCATATTTGGGCTTTGACGGCATTCTCGGTGGTCCCGTAAAAAGCTTTTATTCGCAGATGCTGCTTGATCCATTTGAAGAACAGTTCTACCTGCCATCGGAAGCGATACAGCGCCGCGACGGTCTCGGCAGGCAGCGTGAAGTTGTTGGTCAGGAACACGCGCGTTCTTTGAGTCTCGGGATCCACATAGCGGATGCGTCGAAGCTTTGAAGCGTAATCCCGCCGGGCTCGATACGTAGCTGATCCAGGATTCGGACGTCGTGAACTTTGCCGGAGGTGACAATGAACACGCTGGGGATGTTGCCGCGCAGATCCAGCAGTGTATGCAGCTTCACCGCCGCCTTGCGTTTGCGGGACTGCGCCCAGGGGAATACAGACAGGCACAGGTCGATTGTCGTGGAGTCCAGTGCATAGACGCAGTGACCCAACTCGACACCGAAGGAGTCGTTGACATAACGCCTTCTGGCCTTGGCAATCAGTATCTGTGCGAAGTCGGCATAGATACGCCAGTCGCGGACTTGATTCGCATGCGCCAAGGTGTTCCGGGATACTTTGCCGCGGATGCCGGCATGATAGAGCCTGGAGGGGGTTGCTCGCAGGCAAGCCTGGATGTCGCGCAGACTCTCGCGAAAGGCCAGCTGCGCAAAGGCCATGCACAGAAACTGATTCCAGCAGGAGAAGCTCTTGATTTTGAAATTGCCGTTGTACCGCTGCACGCACTGGCGAAAATCGTAAGGGGAGAGAAAATCCATCAGCTGTGAGAAAATAGTTTTTCCGGAATTCATGGGCGCGTTCCTCCTTAAAACCTGAAGGAACTTCCCATTTTCGCCCAACTGATTTCAAATCGATAAATGCCATTTTGAGCTGAAAAATATTTGGTATCAGTAGGTTAAGCAACCATTAAACATCAACGTTGGGACAGTAGTGATAAATTCTGATTGTTGAATACCTGACATTTATCCGACGTATCACAAGCTGGTTCTACCTTGTGATATATTTGAGGCAAAGTAAAATTCATTTGCTTTTTCCCAATTAGCCGGGGTATATTTGAGTTGAATTAGCGTCTGCGCATAAATAACTTGAACAATTAAGCCTAAGAGTGTATGCTGTCAGCATGGACACTCTGAAAGCGATCAAAGAAAAGTATCAGTTGCTCAGTGGCATTCTGGACGAACGCGGTCGGCGCATGTGGGCTGCCGTTGAAGCCCGTTGCCAGCCTCATGGTGGCATCACGCTGGTTTCCAAGGCCACTGGGTTGTCTCGAACCACGATTCATGCGGGAGCCAAGGATCTTGGCACGCGGCGCGTCGTATCGAAGTCGGTCGGCCGGATTCGGCAGCCGGGAGGTGGGCGCAAGCCACTGACGTATCATGCGCCGGACATCCTGCAGGCGCTGGATGCCCTGGTGGAGCCATCGACGCGGGGGGATCCAGAATCGCTGCTGCGCTGGACATGCAAGAGCACGCGCCGATTGGCGCAAGAGCTTCAGCGGCAAGGCTACCACATCGGAGACCGTAAGGTCGCGGATTTGCTGCACGAGCTCAACTACAGTCTTCAGGCCAATGCCAAAACCCTTGAGGGGGCGCAGCATCCGGACCGAAATGCCCAGTTTGAATACATCAACACGTTGGCCAAACGGTTCCATCGCAAGGACCAACCGGTCATATCGGTGGACACCAAGAAAAAGGAATTGGTGGGCGACTTTAAAAATGCAGGTCGCGAATGGCAACCGCAGGGGGAGCCGGAGCAGACCCGGGGGCATGATTTTTTGGACAAGAATTTGGGTAAAGTCATTCCGTATGGGGTCTACGATCTGGCGGACAACAGTGGATGGGTCAGCGTGGGAATTGACCACGACACCTCGGAGTTTGCTGCCGATAGTATCTTGTCCTGGTGGAAACATATGGGACGTAAAAGCTATCCGCAAGCCGAAGAGTTGTTGATCTTGGCCGATGCCGGAGGCAGCAACGGCAGCCGGTCGCGGTTGTGGAAGATGGGGGTTCAGCGCTTGGCGAACACTATCGGCCTGCGCATCCATGTCAGCCATTTTCCGCCGGGCACCAGCAAATGGAATAAAATCGAGCATCGGATGTTTGCCTTCATCACTCAGAACTGGCGGGGCCGCCCCCTGGTGAGCTATGAGACGATCATCAATTTGATCGGCGGCACCACGACCAGTTCCGGGCTTCGGATTAGGGCCAAGCTGAACCGCAAGAAATATGAAACAGGCCTAAAAGTCTCCAAAGCAGATTTGGCCAAGGTGAACCTCAAACCGGCCAAGTTTCATGGAGATTGGAATTATTCAATACTTCCTAAACCAATCTAATATGTTCAAGTTATTTATGCGCAGGCCCTTAGATAACCCATTCCATGTGTGCTGGGCCGGAAATGCAATTCCCTTTTGAGTAGCGGTCCGGAGTTCTCCTGCCATGTAAGTCCTTCATTTCGGAATCACCTTCGGTTTTTTGCTGGAAGAAACCAGCAAAAAAGGAGGTGGCGAATGAGGACTCGAAGAATTAAGGTTCCCACGATCAGGCCCCTGAAGGAGTAGTTCATCCTTTTTGGGGCTTTTTATTTTCAAGAACAAATATGGATCATGAAACGCGGACAATAGGGCTTAGGTTTTGTAAAAGCCCGAAACAGGAAGGAGGACACAATGATTAAAAATAAATGGTAGCGGTATGGGTTTTATTTTTCCTTGCAGTACAACCGAGTTTCGCTGATGACCGTGCGAAGATTCAAGGTATTTGGCGGCTAGTCTCTTTTGAAGTCGAGTTTCAAGCTACGGGCGAAAGACAAGACTTCTGGGGCAAGAATCCGACGGGGTACATAATTTTCACCCCCGAAGGGCGAATGATGGTGATAGTTACAGGCGAGGGACGTAAGCCAGCCACCACCGATCAGGATCGCGCCGCCCTTTTAAAGTCCTTGACCGCTTACACAGGCATGTACCGAATTGAGGGCGATAAGTGGATAACCAGGGTCGACGTTGCTAGCAGCCCTGAGAGGGTCGGAACTGAACAGCCACGCTTTTTCAAAATAGACGGCGACCGACTCCAAGAGAGCACACCGTATATGCAATGGGCTGCTCAGCCCGAAAAGGGAATGGCACGTTTCATTATTACTTATGAAAGGGCGAAATAGATAGACGACATAAGTGAATATACCCGAGGGCTCCGCTTCGGCTATGGTGCAGTAGAGCACCCGGCTAAGCCGGACATCCGCCCCGCCGCGAAGGCGGGTGTCCGTCCCATTGTTCGGATGCGGCGCAAACAAGAGAGGAGTGCGTCATGCGAGCAAGTGTGCACGGGAACGTATGGGTCCGCCTTGCAGTGGGGGCGGTGCTCGCCGGGCTGCTGTCCGCGCCCGGCATCGCGCTGGGTCAATCGCTCAAGGAACAGATCGTAGGCACATGGAGACTGGTATCGCTCTACACCGAAGAACAGGGGGTCAAGACGCACCCTTATGGAGAGAACCCTGTGGGACTGTTTGTTTTCGATCAGTCTGGATATGCCATCAATTTTCTTTCCAAGCGGGAGTTGCCCGTGTTTGCGACGCCGAATCGCCTGAAAGGGACGGATAAGGAATACCGCGAGGTCATGCAGGGCATACTTTCGGGATTTGGAACGTACACGGTCGACGGGGATACGGTGACGATCAAGTGGGAAGCCAGCAGCTATCCCAATCGCGCCGGGACACCGGAGAAGCGCGTTTACAAGATCGTGGGCGACGAGTTGACCGGCATGAACCCCACGGCCGCCTCGGGTGGAGCCTCGTACACGAAGTTTGTGCGAGCCAAGTAGCCTTGGTGGGGACGAAACCACGGTCACAATCCGTGCGCGCAACGCCTGTGATCGAGCCTCATCCGTTGAACGGCGTGATCCGCCACTAAACTACGGCATTGAAAACCGACACGTAGAAACGGCGCGCGGTTCACGACGGCCGTTTGAAATATCACAGAAAGTTCGTATTCAAAGAAAGCACTGTTTGTGACAGCGACCTGCACTATATCAAATCTCTGAAAACGTGCGGTAGACGGTTCCTACCACAGATAAAGGCTATGTTTTTGCCGTCCACTTACGTGCAACATTAGGTCCGTAATATGATTCTCCATCCAGCGTACCAAATGTTCGCGGATCTCATCCTCTTACTGCATTTCGCAGTCGTTGTGTTCGTTGTAGGTGGCCTTGTTCTTATCATTGCCGGTAACATGCGCGGTTGGCACTGGGTCAATACACTATGGTTCAGGCTCTCGCACCTTGGTGCTATCGTGACAGTCGCTGCCGAGTCGTGGCTCGGAATAACCTGTCCACTCACAACTCTTGAGATTTGGCTGCGTTCGAAAGCTGGTGGGGCAGTTTATAGTGTCAGCTTCATTGGGCATTGGCTGCAGCGACTGATTTTTTATGATGCACCATCCTGGGCATTCGTGCTTGGTTACTCTCTCTTTGGTTTGCTTGTTCTTGCTATCTGGTGGTACTTTCCGCCGGGATCTAAAGGCCGCTAAGATGAAAGCCGCGTTTAATTGCCCTTTGTAGGCGGGTTTTGTCTAATAGGGTCTTCAATTTGAGTTTGACATTATTGGGCCGATGCGTGTAACAATAGGATATATGGAATAAATCTGTCATTATTTTGAGCATTTGGACCATTGCAATTCCATCCGACGTATCACCAAAAGACCCGCTATGTGATATAGACCCGCCATAATTGTTCTCTCCTCAGTGAGATTTCATTTCAAAATTCGAGTTTGTTCCGAGTTTACGTGATGGCTGCTGACCACAGAAAGGTGGCTTCAACCGAGCGCAGCCGGATTTTGACTAACTTTCGTGGAGTGTTTTCCCACTGGAGTCTCCACAGTTCGGGTTTGAAGATTTTATAGAAGCACATGGTCAGCCAATTGAGCAGGCCGCGATCCGACCACCTTCGGCCGATGCGTTTGACGCGGTTGCAAATCTGGCTGAAATGGCTTTCGATCGCATTGGTGGTCAGGGGAAGCGCTTCTCCCTTTTGCAACCACCAACGTAAGAAGGTTGTCACGGGTCTGACCAGATTCTCGATATAAGCCCTGGCCTTCGGATAGGGCTCCAAGGCGGTGAGAAGCTGTTCAAAGCCCTGCTGGGTTTGCTGAGACAGCTGCCGCACATAGGCCCGGTCCTGGGGTTTAAGTTTTTCGAGTTTAGCCTTGGTCATGGTCATGGCGGCAATCGCATTGAGCTGGTCGATAAAAGGTTTTTGATCGGGCTTCTTGAGCCCCTCGGTGTACAGGATGTAGGGAAAATCGTGTTTGCCATGCCACACACAGCGCTGATCACGCATGCGGCTGCTCAACAGGTTTTCGACAATCCCCGGCCCGCCATCGGAGAAGAGCACCCGCAGCTTGGAGTAATCCAACCGCTTAGCCAGATCCTTGCGGATGCTCTTCCAAGAGGTATCGATCCAGAAGCCCACGGGCTCGAAAGGCTTGCCGGGACCCTCCGAGGCCAACGCCCAGCGCATCTCCACCTGCCCGAGGTCTTTGCCCTTTTTCCCCTGCAGATGCACCTTGGTGCCGTCTACCAAAAGCCAGACAAAAGGGCGGTCCTTGAGATCCCCAAACGGTGCGTGGGTACGGGCGAACTCTTGCAGCCGGCGGTGAATCGTCGTGTGGCTCATACTCTGTCCGCCGATGCGCTCCACCTCTGCGGCCGCTCGCCTAAAGGAGACATGCGCACACAGGCCGATGCCCGGCTCAAGGGCTTCCTCCAAAAATCGTACCTGCTCCGGGATCGAAAGCGCTTTCACCAACGGCATCAGGCTACGGCCGGTTTTACGGTCCTTCAGCTGGGCGAAGCGATACGAGAAATCGCACAGCGAGCAGCTGAACTGACGCGGCTTGCTCTGGTGGCCGTTTTTGCAGTAGCGCTGCGGATCTTTTTCAACCTGCCGCTCAACCGCCTTCTCCTCGACCGCCTCCAGCATGGTAGTCAGTATCGTTTCCATCACCTGCGGGGCGGCCTGTTTCAGCCCCAGCACCAACCCATTGATTGTCAGCTTCGAGCCTGGTATCGTAAATACCAAGCGAAGATCCAGCGTGATCTCGCCCAACGGATTCCTCCTTTCCTTTTGGTTTTCCCAACTATAAGAAAGAGGAATCCGTTTTATTTTTCAAGAATTTAAAAAAAGAAAAAATAGAAAACAAAAAAAGGGAAAAACCACTTAATCACGTAAACTCGTTACAAGGCCTAATTTTTGATTTTATACCACATTTTCTTGATTACCCTTGATCACTGAAATTCGTGTGCCTTAGGCGAGATCCCAAAATAATAGCGGAGTTATATAATGAAGAAATTCGCCCTGTTTGTCTACAACGGAGATCCCATGTGTTTCATCCATGTGCTATTGAACGCATTGGACATAAAGGCTAAAGGATATTAAGCAAAGATCATCTTTGAGGGGGCTTCGGTCAAACTGATTCCCGAACTGGTGAAATCCGGAAATCCCTTAAATGGATTGTGGAAAAAGATTTTGGAGGCGGATCTTGTTGAAGGGGTTTGTAAAGCTTGTTCAAGTAAGCTGGGAACCCTTGAGGCAGCAAAGGAGCAGGGACTGACCCTTCTTGACGACATGTCCGGCCATCCCAGCATTGCAGCATACCATGATAAAGGATTCGAAATCATTACCTTCTAATTCAGGTCGCCAACAGCCCGATCGAGATAATAATGGGATATACGGAATAAATCTGTTATGGTTTTAGGTAGTTGGAACATTGTAATTTCATCCGACGGTATCACCAGAACGCCATTTCTGTGATATCGTTCCGGTCCTTCAGTCCAATTTATTTTATCTTTATCCTCTGACCAAGGTATATTTTCATTCAAGCGGGTTTCTTTGCGCCATAACATACCTTTGAGTCTGCCAAGTAAGCCGACACACATACCGCCACGATTCAGCTTTTCCTTTAGTTTGCATGAACAAGCCAATTTCTTACGTCCGTTGACGACCGCACCAATTTTCCTGTAAGGTCGGCATATGCATTTCTTGCAGTATTGTGTCCCCAACCCAATCCGGAGGTTTCCATGAAAAAACACTATGTTTTGATCACATTCCTGCTTGTACTTTTTTTAGCGTTTGGCTGTGCCTCTACCAAGGTTTCTGACCGCGAGAGGTACTCAGCAGGGAAGCTTCCGAGGCCCGCCCAGATCATCGTGTATGATTTTGTAGCAACCCCCGATGGTGTCGCCCCCGACTCGGCCCTTGCTGGGCAAACTGCGGCACCGGCCACACCGCCGACAGCCGAACAGGTCGAAGTCGAAAAGCAGCTTGGTATGCAGATAGCCGAGGAGCTTGCCGCCAACATCCGGGCGATGGGCCTCTCTGCCGTTCGGGCGACCTCCCAGACGGTTGCCCAGGTAAACGATATCATGATTCGCGGCTATCTTTTGTCTGTTGACCAGGGAAGCGAACTCAAACGCGTGACCCTTGGGTTTGGCTCCGGTGCCTCCGAGCTAAAAACCCTGGTCGAAGGCTACCAAATGACGGCAAGCGGCCCCCGCAAGCTCGGCCAGGGGGCGATCGATGCCGGGGGAGGAAAGGTGCCCGGCGGCGCCCTTGGCGTTGCAGCCCTTTTGGTCACCCACAACCCTGTAGGGCTCGCCGTCCAAGCCGGTGTGCAGGGCTACGGAGAGCTTTCCGGGAGTGCCAAGGTCCAGGGCCGGGCCAAGCAGACCGCTAAGGAAATTGCTGACCAGCTCAAGATCCGTTTTAAAGAGGAGGGCTGGATTCAGTAAAATCTTCTATGCGCTTGCTGAAAACGTACGGTAGGGGGCCTTTGTCATCAAAAAAGAGGGCATTAGATGGCCAACTGCCATCAGTTTGGGTTTGACACAAGCGAAGAAACGGGGGTGAGACCAAGATACTCAGAACTAATCTGAAATAATTTTGAATTGTTGAGTCTCTGACATTTCATCGACAGAAATCACAGAACCGCTCAATCTATGATATGCCCCTGCTGCCAGGGTGTTAATCCACGGGCCAGGTTGGTGTTGCTGTCACGGCCTGTTTATGGGCACGCTGCTCACCTTGGCAACCTTGAAGGCAACCATCAGGCCGGCAATACCGCTACCGATAATCAGAAAATCAATTTGCGTGTCCATTAGTACAGGGAAGATCGCGGCTTACTCCTGCCGGAGCTGAAGAAGCCGATAAAAAAGCCGACCAGCACGATTCCACTGCCGGTGAGCACCCACTGGATAATTCGATTCCGCTTCATCTCCAAGTTCTCTTCATCCAGTTTGGCACTGAGGGTTTTCTCCGCTTCCAGCTCGGCGGTCATTTCCTGGTGGCGCTGCTTGAGTTTTAAGAAATCGGCGGATTCTTTCTTCAGGGTTTCGTAGGCAACGCTAAGCTCGTCCTGGGTTCGCCGGCTTTGGGAAAAATCGGCATCGGTCGCTTTTTTCTGCGCATCGAGTCGGGCGAATCTCTCCGTCAGCTCCTTGTACTTTGCGGCCAGCACGTCATAGTCCTTCCGGACCCGTTCCAGCACCATGGCACTGGGCTGGCTGGTGGTGATGTAACGGTTGAGCACCCAGCCTTCCTTGCCGCTGGGTATGCGCACCATGGACCACTCTGGACCTTTTTCCAGGATTTCCATCGCGTTTCCGCTCTTTATCATTGAAATGATTTTGCGGTCGTTGCCGGGGCTGGTCCGCATGGTAATTTCACACTCTTCGGACACGTAAACGGTATCCGCCTTGCTCACTGCCGGCAGGATCAACGTGCCAATTAGAACCATCCAGAACCATGCGTTCAGTTTTTTCATAACCAATCACACTCCATCTAACTGAGGTTGGTGCAACGGCTGGAAAAATCGAGTTTATTTTGAGTCAAAAAGCAAGCATCTGTCAATAATTTCTTTTCAAAGCGCAAGCCCTGTGATAATTTAAAGAGCATAGTAGAAACAGGCAGGCAGCCATGGCAACGAAGCTTGACCTATCCAAGTGCGTAAAGATTGGGCTCGGTAAAACCTACAGATATTGACCGGCCCAAAGACCTATTCACAGATGATTGGCGTTCCGGTGCTTTCATCCGACTGTATCACCGAAGAACCAGATCGGTGATATTGGGAAGCCTTTCTGTATATTGCAATTTACATGATAAACGGATCTGTATAATGACTGGTTCGGCAAGCAATGAAGGGGTATAAAATGAAGAATACGTTGCAATTCATTATCGCAGCCTGTGTTGCAATAGTCGTTTTATTAGGAGCCACAAAAATGATCAAATCAGAATCGAGGTCTGAAATCGGGATGATTTCACTTCAGAGCAATATTATTGAACTACCAGAGCCGCGGCTCGAAAGCAACATATCAGTTGAGCAGGCGCTGCTCTACCGTCGCTCGGTGCGCAGCTATAAAGACCTGCCCTTGACAATCGTCGAAGTCGGTCAATTGCTATGGGCAGCGCAGGGTATCACCGAAAAGTCGCGCGGCTTCCGTACTGCGCCATCTGCCGGCGCAACTTTCCCTTTCGAAGTATATTTGGTAGCGGGAGATGTCACCGGCCTGACTGCCGGCATCTATCAATATGATTATCAGCATCACCGTTTATTGCTCCGGCGTATGGGAGATTTCAGAGCTAAACTCTCCGAAAGCGCATTGGGGCAGTCCAGCATCACCAATGGCGCCATAAGCATTGTCCTGGCGGGGATTTTCGAACGCACCACACAGCGTTATGGTGAACGCGGCATCAGGTATGTGCATATGGAAGCAGGGCATATTGCTCAAAATGTCTTCCTGCAAGCAGTTGCACTTGGTTTGGGAAGTGTTCCGATAGGTGCTTTCAACGACAACAATGTGCAGAAAAGCCTCGACATCCCCAAAAATGAAATCCCCCTTTATATTTTGCCGGCAGGAAGGGTGTAGTTTTTTTAATTTAACCCTATGGTTCGAGATAACCTGTCCACTCACAACTCTTGAGATTTGGCTGCGTTCGAAAGCTGGAGGGTGCAGTGTATAGCGTCAGCTTCTTTGAGCACTGGCTGCAGCGACTGATTTTTTTTATTATGCACCATCCTGGTGCATTCTTGCTTGGTATCTCTCCTTGGTTTGCTGGTTCTCGTTATCTGGGGTACTTTCCGCCGGGATCTAAAAGCCGCTACGATGAAAGCCGCGTTTAATCGCCTTTCGTAAGCCGATCTAGTCTAACAGGGTCTTCAGTTTGAGTTTGACATTATTGTGGCGATGCGTGTAAGAATGGGATACATGAAATGAAATCTGTTATTATTTTGAGCAGTTGGACCATTGTAATTTCATCGACAAATCACAAAGTGGTTGCCCCTTGTGATATAGACTCTGCCCACCTGCCAATTTCATTTGATTTTTGGCTCCGGGCTAATGCATATTTAATATCGTGATCGGCGCTTTCAAGAAGGTTCTTATGCCGATCCGCATAACATGACCCGCTTCGCGGGTCGGCTTAATTCAGGCGTTCGACCGCTAGCGAGAGGTGAGGTGAATGGACTCTGGTTCTTCGCCCTTTGGCGCAGGTCCTCTCTTGCTCGAGGCTCGTGAGCCGAGAGGAGGGAATTCTTGAGATACCTCCTCCTTGCCCTCGCCTGGACGGCGTACTGCACGCTGCACAGCGCTATGATCTCGGAGACGGCGACCGGCTTCCTGAAGCGGAGGCTGGGCGACTCCTTCCGGTTCTACCGGCTGTTCTTCAACTCTATCGCGATGCTCACACTCATCCCGGTTCTGTGGTACTCGCACTCCCTAAAACAAGAGGCGATCTTCCGCTGGGAGGGCGTGTGGGTGGTCCCCCAATACCTTCTCCTGGGCTGCGGCATCCTGCTCTTGATCGCTGGCGGAAGGCACTACAGTCTCGGACAGTTCGTCGGGATCAGCCAGTTGCGGGGAGCATCCTCCGGGGGGTTGGCGACGGGGGGTGGGATCGATTCGAGTGGTGTCCTCGGTCTGGTCCGGCATCCCTGGTACACCGCGGTCGTGCTGCTCTTGTGGGCGCGCGACCTGGACATGGCGGCGGTGGTCGGCAACGGCGTGCTCACCGTCTACATTGTCGTCGGAACGCTCCTCGAGGAGCGGAAGCTCGTCTACGAGTTCGGTGACGCTTACCGCGGCTACCAAGGGCGGGTGTCCATGTTCCTCCCACTGAAATGGATTCGGAGGCGGATCGCTCCCTGAGGGGTTCGGCGGTCGCGAGCGGTGGAATCGTGTTCATCAGCTACCCCCCTCTTGAACGAAGCAAAGTGCATTTGGGTGTGGTAGCGTCCGAATCCGCGGTCGAACAAGGCGCTGAACCTGACGAAGCGCGCGCGACCTTGTGGGTTCACCAATTGGCTGGCATCCTGTGGAACGCGCTTTGCAGGTTAGCGCAGGCGTTGAGAATATCACCGCAAAATCGACTCCCAAGAAAGATGTGCTTGTGACAACAGCGAAGCAGGTAAAAATCGAGGAAGGCAAAAGATACATATATCGACCGGCAGAAGAGTATACCCCAACGTTGCATAAACTTTGAGTTTTTTACTCTCTTTTTTATCACGCAGCTTTTTGCAACACATCCAGGAAATGCAGCAGATCTTTTCGCACGGCCTCATTGGCGCTCATCGTGAGGGTGAGCTGGCCTTGAGGCCGGGTGAGACGGCCCGCTCTTTGGATAAGCCGATGCCGCAAGGTGTCGAGTTTTTCAAAGGCCCACGCGGCCGGCCGTTTCGGCAGCGCCCTTTCGGCTACCGGAGATGCCAGCATCTGCAACTCGCGGGACAGGTTATGGGCCATCATCGCACACAGGGTAAAAAGTTGATTTCCGATCAGTCGTTTGGTGGGAATCACATCCAGAGCGGCGTCGTTTTTCGCATCCCCAAAGATGGCCTCTTGAGAACCCCGGCCATGATGGAAACGCACCACGCTCTTGGCCGATTCCCGTTTGTTGGTCACAATGACCCGATAGTCGAAATTGAAATCCCGAGGCTCAAACAGATCCAGTTGGATGGGAGCCTTGCGTTGGCGTTTGGTTTTCTGGCGGGTGAAGATGAACCGAAAGCCGCCTTCTTCCCAGCATTTGGGCTTCCATTGGGTTTCAAAATACGACCATTGGCAATCCATCCTCTTCCAGCGCCTGCGGCTCTCCACCATGGCCTTTAGATCCGCAAAGCGTTCAAAGGGCACTGAGGCGCTAAATTGCACCCCCTGCCGGTTCTCAAGACCTCCTCATTGAAAAAGGCAGAGTCCAGCCGGGATTCAAAGATCGTGTTTTTCAACACCGCTCGGGCTTCGGTAAAACAGGCCCGCATGAATTCGGCCGCCCCATTGGAATCGTGCACATTTCCCGGCCGATGCAACCGGTCGAAAAATTGCCCGGTTTGTGCCACCGCGCAAAACAAGTCGTAATAACTGCGGGCGCCCTTCTTGTTCTTATTGAACCCCACCGCTGTGCCCTCGGCGTGGCCCTGGGTGGATTGAACCGAACCATCAAAGTCAAACGTCAATCGTGGAAACCGTTCGCGTTGAAGCCCCTCCAGCACCATATTGCGCGACAGCCGCCGCACCTGCTCAACCCCATCGGCATCGATCTGCATTAGGGCGCGGCTGATGGTGGCAACATCTGGAAGTCGGCGCAAACCCATCAGCCGCAACACGATGGGGTCGTCACGGTAATAATCGAGCTCGCGCAACCGGCGAAATCCTAAAAGCAGATGCACGATCAACAGCAGAATCACCAAATGCCGGCCGAAGATCGGGGAGATGTTCAGATGGGCAAAACAGGCTTTCAGCCGCTGCTTCAGCTGGATGCGTTGGAAGAGCTGTTGAAAGACCAACAGCCCCGAAAAAGAGGTCAGCTCTTGGTCCTCGAAACGAAGTACTGGAATCTTGTGGAATTTTGCCAAAATGTGTGCTTTACTGGACTTCACTTGCGGTGGCCTCCTGGATGTGGTCGATTATTTGGGAAGATAATCGCTTTAAACCATATTCCACGGGCTTCCGCAAGTTTTTTTTACTTCTTTATTTACTATTTTTCGACCTTTTTTTTGCAACTATAGGGTATATTCACAGATCATAGCCATGCCGTTGATTTCATCCGACAAATCACCAAAGTGCCACATCGGTGATATATCCCTGTGATGCGATTTTGAAATCTTGCATTCCGTGACCTTTTGATCCGAAAACCGCCGAAAGTATGTAACAAATATTTTGCCGGTCCCTAACAAAAAGTAATATTCTTTCTGGTCTGGTTGAGTAGTCTTTGCTGCGCATGAGATATTAAAGGTGTAATATGCAGCATCCAGCGGCCCTTTCCAGAAATTGAGTACCATCTCATCTCGGTACCGCCTCCGTCCAATGCTGCACCTCCATGAGGCACCGATGCATCGGCTTCATGCCATCTTCGTCCTCAGCATCGGAAGCAAGAGTGAATACTGCCATAATGCAGGGAACACAGCGCCAAACCTCACAGCACCTATGGCAGCTGCCGGGGAATGACCCGACGAACGATAAAAAATCACGTGGTAGGTGTCGAGATCTTGTGCCTGTCAGCGTTTGGCAGGTACCCACCAGAAAGGTTGGTACCCAAATCGTTGGGTGCTCAGTCATTCGGGAGACTTGGTTCAATGCTATTAAACCCTTCATACGTGATTACCGTCGTGTTTTTGTTCGCAGCGATTGAGACAATCGTCCTATTCATTCCAGTTTCAGTGATTCTGCGGGTGTTATATCGACGCACTGTCGTTCGGGGAATGCGACGTTGCGCTCTTGGAGGTTCGCAATCGGTGCCGACCCGACCCACAGGCGGTCCTGTTGTTTTCAGTTTGCTACCCACTCAGAACATTGTTGAGGTACGCAATGAACCGCCAGTGGAATCGCCAGGCGCAGAACTGTATGAACATGGCTTGCGCCAGATGAGGTTGATGACGTTGGATCACATGCTCGCTGGGGCTGCGTACATCGCTGTCTGGCTCGCAGGAATGCTTTGGATCGGGACAGGTAGGCCTGGTTTGCACATCGCGCTGTACGCGCTGGGCTGCGCATTCCCAACGATGCTCGCTTGGACCATCATTACCTTGCCTCGCTTAAATACTCTTATTGTTTGGGCGGGATACTTCGCTGCTGTTGTGGCAATGTCCTTATGGGCTGCGGGTCAAACGGAAGCTGCCGCCGATAGTTTTCTGACGGGTTTCTGGCTGCTCAGTATTCTCTTATGCCCCCTGATCATTTTGAGTGCGCGCATGGGTTCGATCGGCCTTTTTGTTAGCGCGTTTCTCTGGATCGTCTCCCTGGGTCAATGGCTTGGTATCGGGGCGTTGATATTGGTGTTAGGATTTTGGTGGATTCCGCTGGGTGCACCGATCGGACTGAACGACACCCAAACAATGGTGGTGGTCACTGTGCTTCAGCTCCTTGTGTTCAGTATTCCGGCTGTCTTTCTGCTGCGCAAGTTGAAACAACGCTATGTAGGCAAGAAGGTCAGTGATCAATCCCTGGCTATCGACGCGGGGTATGTGTACTCGGCACTACTGTGCGCAACCGCGCTCGCCTTCTCGTCCGTTATGACGGCTCAGGTTGAGTCGTCAATGATATGGTGGCCGGACCTCAGAGCCGATGTTCGTCCACTGTTGCTTGCCCCTATTGCCTTCGCCGCCTATAAGATTACGCTCTTAGCCGCCTGGGCGAAGCGACGACTTAATACGGCGATCGACTGGCCTTCGGGCGACAAACCCTATCGTCTCCTCGTGCTGCGGGCTTTTTCATTGCGTAGTCGAAGTCGCCGCATGTTTCGGATTGTTGAGCGATTCTGGCGATACGTTGGCCCTGTGCAAATGATCGCTGGGCCAGATCTCGCGTTGATCACCGTCGAGCCGCACGAGGCTCTTAATTTCTTATCGAGGCGGCTAAGCCAGCAATTTTTGGCGCGCCCTATGCAGATTGACGAATCAATTTCGCTATCCGATCAACGAGTGGACGCCGACGGGCGCTACCGCGTTTTCGAGCTCTTTTGCCAAGACGATACATGGCGAGCCGCGTTCGCGCAACTTGCTTTATCTAGCGACGCAATCTTGATGGACGTGCGGGGTTTCACGAGCAAGAATAGTGGCTGCGCCTTTGAGTTGAGTCACCTACTGACCTATAAACCAGGGCAATCGATCCTCCTGCTCGTTGATGATAAAACCGACCTTAGGCTGATCAATTACTATCTGGGGTCATCCCTTGTCATAGAAGCAGCCTCTGCCTGCATTTCAACCCATCAACCGGTAAGTGTTTACCGAGTTGGCCTTTGGACGCGCCCGGAGGACGTGCTTCGGCTTATTTCGTCCGTTGCGGCGCAGCAGCGGCGACTGAATACTTGCACAACTACATAGGCCATTCCAGCGTATTGTTCCTACGCCTATCAGATTTCTGAAAACGTGAGGTTGACAGCCTGTCTCACCCCCACGGTAGCCCAAGTGGTCCAGTTCGGGTTTGACAAGAGCTGATCGACGGAGGTAAAGATAGGATATACGGAATAAATCTGAAATTATTTTGAGTTGTTGGAACATTGTAATTTCATCCGACGTATCTCAGAGGGGCCATTTCTGAGATATTTTCGACCAATCTCACATGATGATCTCCTGTTACTCGTATGGATTTTTAAGAGCAATGCTTGATCTTTGCCTGAAGTCAATTCAATAAGGTCATTTTCTATACACCGCAGCCACAGCCAGTTTGCCAAACCCGGCCGTCCGGTCCCATAACAGCTGAATGCATGTGGCTGGAGGACACACTTTTGACACCAGCCTCCATCGCATTAATTTGTCCGAGGTGGTGACTGTTATCATAACCACCATATTTCGTTACAGGTGACCAATCTGGACTAACCGGCGGCACCTCCAGGCCGAGCGAGGCAAACTCTTCCTTACCGTAAACGACTTTTCCATCTACCATAGTGAGAACGCTTTCAATGCTGCGGATCGCTTCTTCCTCAACACCGAAATAATCATCGCTGAGGACTGCCAGGTCGGCGTACTTTCCAGGAGACAAATCACCCTTTTGATCTTCCTCACGGCTGAACCAGGCACTCCCTTTTGTCCACAAACGCAACGCCTCCTCACGATTCAACCTGTTTTCCGGATCGTTGATCGAAAGGCCGCCGACGCTTTTTCCGGTCACGAGCCACCACAGGCACGTCCAAGGATGATAGCTGGCCACACGGGTGCCGTCGGTCCCTCCTCCGACAGGCAGACCCATTTTCAGCATGGTGCGGATCGGAGGCTTGGCCTGAATCTGCGACAATCCGTAACGCCGGATGAAGTACTCCCCCTGGTAGGCCATGCGGTGCTGAATGGCGACCCCGCCGCCGAGCGCCTGAATACGCTCAAGATTGCGCTCACTGACGGTTTCGGCATGATCGATGAACCACCGCAGCCGATCAATGGGATGGTCGCGGTGAACCCGTTCAAACACGTCCAGAAAGCGGCCGATGGTTTCATTGTAGGTGGCATGAATACGCCAGGGCCAATTGGCTTTTGCCAGTCTGCGGATGATCTCCTCCAGTTCGGATTCCATGATGGGCCTTAAATCGGGCCGAGGCTGCAGGAAGTTTTCGAAATCCGCCGCGCTCCAGACCAGATTCTCTCCGGCGCCGTTCATTCGCAGCATCTCATCACCGGCGCCCGGCTTCGTCATGCTCAACCAGCGTGTGTAGTCGTTGTTCTCTTCCCCCGGCTTTTGCGCAAAAAGGCTGTAGGCGATCCGCAGACTGAGATGTCCATTTTCGGCCAAGTGCTTCACCACAGCATAGTCATCCGGAAAATTCTGCCCTCCGCCGCCGGCGTCGGAGGCGCTGGTCACGCCGAACCGGTTGAGCTCGCGCATGTAATGGCGCGAAGAGTTCAGTTGATCCTCAAAAGAGAGCTTCGGCGCTTGAGAGATGGTGGAGTACAAAATGAGGGCGTTCGGTTCGGCGATAAACAGCCCTGTCGGTTTTCCCGAGGCATCGCGGGCGATCAACCCGCCGGCGGGGTTCGGAGTCGTTTCATCGATTCCCAGTGCCCGCAGGGCTGCGCGGTTGAGCAGGGCGCAATCGTAAAGGTGGAGAACAAAAACGGGAGTTTCAGGAGCAGCCTTATTGATCTCTTCCAGCGTAGGCATGCGGCCTTCTGCAAACTGAAACTCGTTCCAGCCCCCGACCACCCGCACCCACTGGGGTGGCGGAGTGCGATCGGCTTGCTCTTTCAGCTGTTTCAGGGCCTGCGCCAGGCTGGGCACTCCGTCCCAGCGCAGTTCAAGATTGTAAAAGAGCCCGGCGCGTATGACATGCAAGTGCGAATCGTTTAAACCCGGAATCACTCTCCGACGCCGCAGGTCGATGCGTTTCAGGTCTGCGGATGCCTGAGAAATAACCTCATCATCGCTCCCTGCCGCTACAATCCGGCCGTCCGTGATTCTGAGAGCGCTGACTTCCGGTTGTTTGGCATTCAACGTGGTGATCTTGCCATTGTATAGTATGAGGCCGTCTTTCATGACCTTTTCCTTTCTCGTTGCGAAAGCCCGATTACCTTTTCAGCCAAGATCGCACCGCACGCGTCAGCACGGGCATGACCGCCCATGTCAAAGCCAGCACCACGAAAAAAGTGACAACGCCGGTAGCCAGAAAGGGATGAAACCCCGAGAGCTGAGGTGCGACAGCAGACGATATGGCATATACGGTCGGCCACACACCGACCCATGTGACCAAAGCCATCTTCCAGCGTGGAGGGTGGCGTATCAGGCCGGGATCGGTGAAAAATGCCTCCAACCCGTGAAGATCCTGGCGCGAGTAGTCCGCCTCGACAAGGCTCTTCACCGTCTCATCCCATTTCCTGAAGTTGACAGAATTGTAAAAGGCATCCCGGTCCTGATCGCTCGCAAAGGTTCGCAGGATACCATAGGTACGGTTTTGGGTGCCGGGCATGGGCCGTATGAGCAGCGCCCCCAGGGATGCCTTGTCTCTCATAGTCTCAGAGAAAAACTTGCTGATCGCATCTTCGAACGCCCCTTCACAGCCCGGTTTTACCGTTCGAGTGATGGCAGCGTGTACGGGTCTGTTCATGAGAATGCTCAGGCGGCGGGCGGGCATTCACGCATCCTCACCTGCCGCCTTAATTGTATGGTTCACTCTTTCACAACGTGCGGATTTCTTGCGGACTGCGGGGCTTTGTGCACCATCGAGTACGCATACTCGATCCCGTTTCCGTAAGCTCCGCCATGCTCCCGAAAGATGTTCATCAGAGCGTCATAGTGTTCACGGTTCGCCCAATCACGCTGGAACTCCAGCACCGTCGCGATGGTGGTCATGGGCACCGCTCCGGCCTGAACGCACCGGCGGATCGCCGCATCGTGCGCCAGCTGGGATGTCGCCCCGCAGGCGTCCTCGACGATGTAGATGTTGTAGCCCTCCTTCAGCATGTTGAGCGTGGGCCAGGTAATGCAGACCTCGGTCCAGAGGCCTGCGAGGATAATGTTTTTTCTGCCGGTGGCCTTTACCGCCTCGCGAAATCCCGGGTCGTCCCATGAGTTCATGCTGGTTCGTTCAATGGGTTTTGCTCCGGGGAATACGTCCATCAGCTGAGGCCAGATGTACCCGCTGAAGGATTCGGTCTCCACGGCGGTCAGGATGGACGGTACACCAAATGCCCTGGCACCCTTGGCCAGCATGACCACGTTGTTGATCAGTTGCTGGCGTTCGATGTTGGCAACGCCGAAAGTCATCTGGGGTTGATGGTCGATGAATACGACAGCTGAGTTTTTAGCAGTAATAAGACCACCGTCGGTGTTGGGAAGGATAGAAGCCATTTTGGTAATCTCCTTTGATAGTGTGATTAGGATTGCGCTACCGCGGTTGTAGCGGTTCTGGTATGTTTAAAATGCTGGCCTGCCGACAGCCACTCGGATGCTAAAGCGAAGTCACGAGGCGTTAGTTCATGCCCAGCTTCCAAAGCGACCGCAGTCACCTCAGCGCCTGCATCGGTCAGAACGCGTTCAAGCTTCTCTGGGCTGCGATCCGGGTGGGTGGAATCAAGCCGTCCCTTAAGGATAATGATCTTCTTCCCGTCTAGGCTTGCCTTGGGAGTTTTTTTAAAGGGGAGCATCGGTCTAAATAGGATCGCTTTGGAAAAAACCTCCGGCCTCAACAACAGAACAGCTGAAGCCATATTGGCCCCGTTTGAATAGCCGAACGCAATCAGATCCGTCGGGTTCCGTCCATAGCCGTTTGCGGCCTTAGTGAGAAAATCCGCAAGCTCCCGGGCACGGCGTACGACATCTTTTTCGTCGAAATCGCCGTCCGGGAACCGTTTGAAATAACGAGGCATGCCGTTTTCCAGCACTTTTCCCCGGGGGCTGATGATCGCCGATGATTCACTAATTTGACGAGCGGCATCCACAAGATCATGTTCGCTGCCGCCTGTGCCGTGTAATGGGATGATAGTTCGGCCGTCATCCATGCCCGCTTCCGGATGCCAGAAAACATGCTCGAAAGCATGAGCCCGGAGCGGTGGCAGACTGGTCTCGATTTGGGGCCGCATGCGTTCATACTGGGCGGGCAGCTTCAGGGCCTTGCCAAGGTGTTCTGTCTGTTCGTCCACCGCAAAACCAGGTGCATCGGTCGCAATCTCAAAAAGAATCCCGCCGGGTTCATGGAAATAGATCGACTTGAAATAGTTACGATCGCGAACCTCGGTGACACCATAGCCCTCGCTCCTGAGGTTTGCCTGCCAGAGCATCTGCTCTTTATCGCTTTTGGCACGAAAAGCGATGTGGTGGACGGTCCCAGTCCCTTGGCGTCCCTTTGGAGCGCCGGGGTCGATCAACACATCGAGATACTGCCCTGGAGATGGGGAACCGTTCATCTTGAATCGATAGCGGTTATTCTCGCGTTCTTTTAGAGTCATCCCCATTGATCCTGTGAGCAGGGGTTGGGTGTTTTCAAGATTGTTCAGCAAGGCGGTTGCCGAATGAAACCCTCTGATGGCATGCGCCTGGTCCACAGGACTCTTCTCCCAGTGGGAGCCAACAGGAGCATCCTCGATACCAACCAGCTCAATTGGAAGGCCGTGGGGGTCTTTGAATTTGAGCACTGGCTCCCCCAGACGATTTTCAGTATGAACCGCAATGCCTGTCTTGTTCAAACGCTCGGCCCAATAAGACATCGCCTCGCGGGGAAAAGCGAAAGCCGTGGCGGTAATCATTCCGGCACCGGGGCGTCCACTCGGCATGCGTTCCCATGGGAAAAATGTGAGAATGGTTCCGGGCGCTCCGTTTGCATCGCCGTAATAAAGGTGATAGGTGAACGGGTCATCAAAATTGACGGTCTGCTTCACCAGGCGCAAACCTAAAACTCGTTCGTAAAAATCCAGGTTTTCATCCTCTGTGGATGAGATGGCGGTGATATGATGAATACCACTTGTCTTTTGAAGGGCCATGAGAACCTCCCTGCCTATTTCATGTTTTTCCTGCTTTTTGATTTCGATGCGGGCTGCATGGTAGCCGAGTTTTTTCAAGAGCCTCACGAGCTCGTTGCGCTCTTCTGGAGTTAACCCTTCCTCCAACTTTTCCAGGTTTTTTTCATGCCTTGGATAGGCCGCTTCAATGACCTTGCGACCTTTACGGGTAAGCGCCACATCGCAACACCGCGCGTCTTCGATTTTTTTTATCCTTTTGACATATCCATTGCGTTCCAGCCGATTGACGGCTGCCGTCATCGAGCCGCTGGTTAACAGGACCTTTTCTCCGATCTGCCCGATCTGCAACGGCCCCTTGTGGAGCAAGGCTTCCATAATGGCGAAATCTGAAGCGCAAAGACCGGTATCGGCGATGCTTTGCAGATCGATTCGCTCAACGGCTTTTTCGGCCTTCCACAGGACCAATCGAATGTGGGTTCCTTTTTCCATGGGTTCAAACTAAACCACAATATCTTGATGTCAAGGTAATCGGATGAATTTTCATGACCTGGCCGGATAGCGATCATGACCGACTCGCTATGATTCTTGAACCTATTGATTTAAAATGAGTTCTATTTAGTACGGAGACCAACTCTGGGCCGAATAGGCGATAAAAATCTTGAACTTCTTGTCATGATTTTGCTTAGGCTGGCGACTGCTACCGCGCTCTTGGCAAAAAAGAGCGCCGCAATTTTTTCCAAAAGCTACATATGGTCGGGTCCTGCTCAAATTGCGCTCATCGGACCGACATTATCCGTATATTCTGAAGATTGGACTTCGGCGATGAATCGAATCACAGGGGATTTTTGAATCCTTGATGGTGTTGGTCAGGTAATCCCAAACAAATTATTCTCCAGAAGAGTGTGGATATACTCCTGAGAGGAGCGAGCCATGATAGATTGCGCCGTCGGGATATATCCAACGAAAAATGATCATCGTCGTTTAGGTGGTACTGACAGCCTGTACGTAATAAATCCTGTTTTTTCTATTGATATTAGTTGGTTATTTACTGTCTTCTCTTCTGATTTTTCTTCTTTGTCAAGTCTTTTTTTCCCTTCAACGCTGTGATCGGCTCTCGGGTTTAACGTTTACTGCCAGGCGGATGCGCTGGGGGGATCACCCATAATCCCCCCAGCGCGGCCGCCGGGTCCATTCCCATCTTATAGCGCATGTCGCTCCATCACCCGGGTAATCGCCTTTTGGTAGTCCCGCTGGACCTTGAGATTGGACACTTGGCAATATCGCTGCGTCGTCTTGATCCGAGAGTGTCCCAAGAGATCCTGGATCGTCACCAGATCCGCATCGGCATTGAGCAACTGTGTGGCCATGGTGTGTCGTAGCTGATGACAGCTTACTTTCAATCCGGCTTTCCGGGCGTAGTGCTCCATGCGTTTCTGGATCGCGCGCACCGATACGGGATTGCCCCGGCAGCGACCCTTGTCCACCAGGAAGAGTCTTTTCACCCGCGAGAAGGCTCTGACCCTCAGGTACTCCACCAGGGTCTCTTGCGCATCGTGGCTGAGATAAACAATCCGGTCCTTGGCACCCTTGCCGTGGTAAACGAACAGCTGTGAGCGGGGCAAGTCCAGCGCGCTCAGCGTCAGCTGGGCGACCTCCTCAACCCGCAGCCCGCAGCGCAGCATCAGCATGAAGATCGCCCGATCCCGCTTGTGATCGATCTCGGCAAACAGCCGCGGGATCTCTTCATCCCGCAGATACCGCGGCAGCGGCCGGGAGAGCTTGAGCACATAACCGCGCTTGACCGGGTTTGCGATCGGCACGTTTTCCTCGTGGATCAGATAGTCGTAAAAGCCGCGGATGCCGTCCAGATAGCAGTTGATGGTTTTAGGACTCAAGCGCCGATCCAGCAGGTGGTCGATGAAGGCGAGCACGCTGCGAGAGGAGACCTCCTCGATCGGCTCAGAGAGCCAGATGACAAAGTGCTTGAGCGTGTTCATGTAGTTTCGCAACGTGCACCGGGAGCAGTTGCGACGCTTCAGGAACCTACGGTAGTTGATGATGGCATCGGTAATCGCCATGGACGCCTTCCTTTTCGATTTTGGCCATCGCCCGGAAGTACTCCTCTTTGCGGGTGATGTCGGTCAGCCGGGCGTAGCGCCGGGTCATCTCAATCGAGCTGTGTCCCAAAAGCTGCTGCAAACACTCCAGCCGCATGCCGGCGTTGAGCAGCTCGCTGGCAAAGGTGTGCCGCAGGCAGTGCAGCGTGTAGCCCTTGTGCACGAGATCCGCCTGATCCAAGAGCATTACAAAACGCGAGCGCGCCACCTCATAGCTCAGCGGACCGCCGTGCTGGCCACTGAAGATCAACTCCGTTTTCCAGCGCCTGACCTCAAGCCAGTCTTCGAGCGCCTGGCAGGCGTCGTTGGCCAGATAAACGACGCGGCCCACGCGGTTCTTTTGGGTCTCAAAGATTTCGATGCGCTTCTCGGCCAGGTTCACATCGGAAAGCGTTGTGTTCAACAGCTCCCCGATACGCATGCCGGTCCTCAACAAGACCAACACCAGCGCCCGGTCCCGCGGGCGCCGGATCACCGCGAGCAGCCGCCGCACATCGTCCGGATCAATGGCCCGCGGCAGACTGTCGGGGACCTTGACGCGCAGCTTGCGTTTGAGTAGATCGGGGCTGAGGACTTCCCGATTGACAAAAAACCCGATGAAGGCATAAAGAGCATCCACGCAACAGCTAACCGAAGCCGGGCTCAGCCCGCGGTCCTGCTCGTGCTCGATAAAGCCACAAACGTCCTCGCGCCTGACAAGCTCGATCAAATGCCGACCCTGGGCTTTCAAGTACTTCAGAAACAGAAAAATTAAAGCAAAACGCGAACGAATGGTGTTGGGCCGACAATTGCGCCGGTAGAGGTCCATCAAGTACTGCTGGACATACTCACGGCCGCATAGTCCATGGGCGGCAATCTTCTCCAGCGCGATCTCGATCATGATTTGTTTGAGCAAGACCTCGGATGTGTTCCGTTCGGCTGTGTCACGGCCATCGTTGCCGAAAGCCGTTTTTCGTCTCAACTCATCGGGGGCACTTGGTTGCGAGGGGACTAAACGGGGACTTTCTACAGAAACAACTTCAAGGTTCATCTCTGCCTCCTTTCTTGTTTTTGTAGAAAAAACAGGCAGATGATGAACTTCTTACGCAAATCCGTCAATCATCGTTTTATTACGTACAGTGACAGCCTAACTCAATCATTCATTATTTACCAACCATTTTCATATATTTTTTTTAAAACACTTGAGCCATCCTCCGCTATCCATACCCTTCTAATCCTCCTCCGTATAACAATCACCAGTACTCTTATGTACGAATACGGCTTCTGTGGAATCATTTTCTCACAAATAGACGAACTCTTTCCTCGTTTTTTTTCGCCCCGCTCTCCATTCATTCCTATAAGCCCGATTCGAAACACCATCCTCTGTTTGGGCTTTCATAGTCAGGGATACGGACGAGCAATACGAGATTTGCAAAAGGTTTTGGTCAATCGCCCTGATGAGAGGGCGTTGATTGTAGGAATACCCATGAAAGACAAATTGTTCAAGGAACTGGTTGCAAGCGTGCGGGAAGGTGGGGCTATCTTATTCCATTAAGTTTTCAAGATGGCACTAATCCATGGCCAGTTGGTTAAGCGGCGCATTGCTTCTTTCTTAACAGCCATTTCAGCCAGACCTTTTTCGGCTTGTGTGGTAGCCGCATCAAGAGAATCGAACACACGGTTAGCAAAGTAGTCTCGACGAAGAGTGTTCCATATCTGCTCGGCGGGATTCAGCTCCGGTGAATAGGGCGGCAGCGGCACGAGCGATACGTTCTTTGGCAGCTTGAGTTCTTTGCCTTTATGGGATGAAGCCCCATCCAGTACCATGATGATAAACTCATCGCGGTGGGCCTCGCTAACCTGCGCCAGAAAGATTGACATGTTCTCAGTGTTCATCTTCTCGGCGGTCATGTAGTCCAGGCAGCCATCCCACGGGCTGACCGCGGCATATTCGTAGCGGAACTCCCGGACCAGTGCCAGATTGACTACCGGCCGCTGCGGTGCGGGTGCCCAGCATGCTCGCGGGTCGCTCATTCGTCCAAAGCGAGCCTCATCCTGGAACATCAGGCGAATCGGCAGCCGGTCTATGTTCTGCCGGTTGGCGGCAGCCACCTCTTCGGGCAGTTTTTTTTAAACTCGTCCTGCTTTACCGGATCGCCCTTGGGGTGCTTGGTGTCCGGTTGGACTTTGCGCCAGCCGTGCCGTGCCAACAAGCGATAGGTGGTTGACATCGGAGCATCGTAACCCAACCGTTTGACCAGCGCTGCATGAATGGGAGGAACCGTCAGCACGCCGCCTTCTGAGGCTTTGGCTTCCCATTGGGAAAGAAACTCTTGTTCCTCCTCGATGCTCATGCAGCAGCGGCGACGGCCACCCCATGATCTGGGCGGGGTGTCGTCTTGATTGCGAATACCGTCCCGGTGCCGAAAGACTGTACGACGGCTTGTCCCCAAAATATCAGCCGTCCGATCGGCATCCAGATCAAGTTCAGTTGCCAAGATGACCGACAGCGCCTTGCGAAAATCGGCAACGCTCTTGGTAGTATCGCGCAGTTGCTTGGCCCGGGCAATTTCTTCTTCTCGAATTTGAGCTTTTCTCGCCATGGCTCACCTCCATGGCGAGAATATAGCATAGTGTCATCTTGAATGCAAATTGGAATTACGCAGTGAGCGTATTCCCTCGCGCCAATTCATGATAGACGGGCCAGATGTTAAACGTATTCGGACAAACTAAATTTCGCACGCTTTAAAACACTGGGGCTTTTTTTTACAGCGGTTTATTTCGTTTGACCTCATGGCCAAGTCCCTATAAAAAGGCTGTCTGTAGCGCGCTGCGCCGGCCGCTGGCAAGAGAAGCTTGCTTCTTTGTGGGAGTGGACCCTGGCCTTCGCAGCCGAACTCATTTCGACGGAGCGGGTTCCAGCCGCGACCATCGCGGCAGGATGCCGCCCCCACGGTGCTGCCGTGCCGCGTTCACCTGGACCCTGAACTCTGAACCCTATATCCTGTACCCTTCGAACCCTGGACCCCGTGAGCCTTTGGACACTTCAACCATGCGTGAAATCGTTCTGATCAACATCACCGGCAAAGACAAACCCGGGCTAACGGCCCGCCTGACCGAGATCCTGGCCAACTACGGCATCACCATCCTGGACATGGGGCAGGCCGTGATTCATGACTTCCTGTCCCTCGGCATCCTGATCGAGATCCCGGACGAGTCCAAATCCTCTTCGGTGCTCAAGGACCTCCTGTTTGCGGCGCACAAGCTCGGCATCAGCGCTCAGTTCACGCCCATCGACGAGGACCGCTACGAAGCCTGGGTCAACCAACAGGGCAAGGAACGCCGCATCATCACCATGCTCGGCCGCAAGATCACCGCCGGCCAGATCTGCCAGGTCGCGCGGGCCATGGCCGAAAACGGGTTAAACATCGAAGTGATCACACGCCTGTCCGGCCGGGTTTCCCTGATCAACCCCCAGACCAGTCCCAAGGCCTGCATTCAGATGAGCGTCTCCGGCCGCCTCGCCGACGCCGATACGCTGCGCAGCCGCCTGCTGAGGATCTCGGAAAAGACCGGCGTGGACATCTCCTTTCACGTCGACAACCTTTACAGCCAGAACCGCCGGCTGGTGGTCTTCGACATGGACTCCACCCTGGTGCAGGCGGAGGTGATCAACCTCCTGGCCGAAAAGGCCGGAGCGGGCGACCAGGTGGCGCGGATCACCGAGGCCGCCATGAGCGGCCGGATGGACTTCAAGGAGAGCCTGATCCGGCGGGTGGCGCTGTTGGAAGGGCTTGCGGAGGCCGTGCTGGCGGAGGTGGCTGCGGGTCTGAAGCTGACCGACGGGGCCGAACGTGTCGTCGCCACTCTCAAGGGGCTGGGCTACAAGCTGGGGATCATCTCGGGCGGCTTCGACTACTTCGGCAAGTATTTTCAGGGCAAGCTCGGGCTGGACTACGTGTTTGCCAACCAGCTGGAAATCGTCGACGGCCGCCTGACGGGCAAGCTCAAGGGCGACATCATCGACGGTTCCAAGAAGGCTGAACTCCTCAAAACCCTGGCCATGGTCGAAAACATCAGCCTGGAGCAGACCATCGCCGTCGGCGACGGCGCCAACGACCTGCCGATGCTGCACACCGCCGGCCTCGGCGTCGCCTTCCACGCCAAACCCCTCGTGCGCGCCAACGCCGACCGGGCCATTTCCAGCGTCGGCCTCGACGGCCTGCTCTATCTCATGGGCATCAGCGAGCGCGAGATCCGGCTGGCCTGATCGGGATCAAGCAGCGAAAACCCGATGCGTCATCTCGATACCCGAACGAAATACAAGTCTTGTTAAAATCCTTGAAAAAAATGAAGCCGCTCATGGATCAAGCGGAATGGTTGGAAATTAGCGGGTCGGAAAAGGACTCTCCACGTGCTTCCAGGAACGCTTCATTTTTTTCGCGGGCGATGAGCATGTAGATCGAGGGGATCACGAAGAGGGTGAAGAACGTCCCGACGGCCATGCCGCCGACGAGCACCAGGCCGATCGAATTCCGGGCCTCGGCGCCGGCGCCGGTTACCAGGGTCAGCGGGAAATGGCCGGCGATGGTGGCCGCACTCGTCATGAGGATCGGTCGCAGACGGGTGATGGCGGCCTGCCGCACGGCCTCCCGCTTGGCATGCCCCTGCAGTTGAAGCTTGTTGGCGAATTCCACGATCAGGATGCCGTTCTTCGACACCAGGCCGACCAGGGTCACTAGCCCGATCTGGGAGTAAATGTTAAGGGTGGTGGTCCAGCCGTGGGTCCAGAATCGGACATTCGGATCGGGCATCCTCAGGAAGGTGAAGATGAGCGCGCCGAACATCGCCAGCGGCACGGACCCGGCCAGAATGACAAAGGGATCGCGGAAGCTGTTGAACTGCGCAGCCAGGACCAGGAAGATCAGGATGACCGCCAGCGCGAAGGTGTACAAAAACCGGTTGCCCTCGGATCGCAGCTGGCGCGACTCGCCCGTGTAATCGATGATAAAGCCCTTGGGCAGGATTTTCGCCGCCTCGTCCTCGAGGAACCGCAGCGCCTCATCCAAGGGCCGGACCGACACTCCGCTGATCTTGACGGCGTTGAGCTGCTGGAAGCGGTTGAGCGAACGCGGCACCGTTGAGTTGCGGAGGGTGGCAATGGTGCTGAGCGGCACCAGCTGCCCGTTGGGGCCGGTGACGTAGACGTTTTTAAGCTGGTCTGGGTTGAGCCGGTCCACGCGCTGAATTTGTGGAATGACTTTGTAGGAGCGACCGGCGATGTCAAAGCGGTTCACGAAATTGCCACCCACCATGGCCGCCATGTCGGACCCGATCTGCTGCAGGTCAAGCCCGAGTTCGGCCGTCTTGTCGCGGTCGATGACGATTTCCGATTGCGGTTGGTCGATTTTGACATCGATGACCGGCGGGAAGGCGAACATCCCGCTCTGTATCGCCTTCAACTGAATTTTTTGGGCGAACTCCAGGATCTGGCCGGTCTCGGCCGTCGAGGCCAGGACGAACTCCACCGGGAACTGGCCCCCGCCCGGCAGCGCCGGCCGCAGGACCGGCAGCGTCCGGACGCCGGGGATGGCGCGCACCTTCTGCTGAACCTCGGGCAAGATCTGGAAGATATTGCGCTGGCGCTCACCCCAGGGTTGAACGACCATCCCGGCAAAACCGGAGTTGGGACGGGTGATCTGGAAGGTGAACTGAGTTTCCGGCACGCTGAGATAGGCCTGGTTCACGGCCGCCGTAAAACGGCTGGTCTGGTCCACCGTGGAGTCCGCCGAGGCATCGATAATGCCGAAAATAACGCCCTCGTCCTCGGTCGGGGCGAGCTCCTTCGGCGACATCGTGTACAGGGGGATCGTCAGCAGACTCACGGCGATCCACACCGTGTAAACGGCCGGGCGCGAGTCCAGGGTGACCTCCAGCAGTCGTCCGTAAAAAACCCGGAAGCGCTTAAAGTCCCGCGCAATCTTCCCTGCGAACCCGCGTTCCTCCATCCCCGGTTTGAGCAGGTAGCGGGACATCATAGGAGACAGGGTCAGCGCGACGACACCGGAAATGACGACCGCGCCGGCCAGCGTAAGGGCGAACTCGCGGAACAGCGAACCGGTCAAGCCCCCCTGCAGGCCGATGGGCGCGTAGACCGCCGCCAGCGTGATCGTCATGGCAATGATCGGCCCGACGAGTTCGCGAGCGCCCATGAGGGCAGCATCCAGCGGCGACAGGCCTTCGCTCAAATGCCGTTCCACGTTTTCCACCACCACGATGGCGTCGTCGACCACCAGGCCCACGGAGAGCACAATCGCAAGCAGCGTCAGCAGGTTGAGCGTGAATCCGAACAACTGCATCAGAAAAACAGCACCGACGAGCGAAAGCGGTATGGCGACCACCGGAATGAGCACCGAGCGGAAAGACCCCAGAAACATGAAGATCACGACCACCACGATCAGAAGCGTGTCCCCCAGCGTGTTCAGCACCTCGTGGATGGCATTGGTGATGTAGTTGGTGGCATCGTATGCGATGCGCGCCTGCAACCCGGTGGGCAACTGGTTCTGGATGGCCTCCATCTCGACCCGGACGCGCTCGATCACGTCGATCGAGTTGGCGTTCGGCAGGGGCCAGATGCCCATGAACACTGCCGTTTGGCCTGAGAAGCGCACTTCCGTGTCGTAGTCCTCGGCGCCCAGCACCACCTCGGCGATGTCCTCGAGCCGCACAATGGCCCCGTCCTGCTGCCGGATGACCAGCTGCTTGAACTCCGGCACCGAACGCAGGTCGGTGTTGGCGGTGAGGTTTACCTGTACGAGCGAGCCCTTGGTCTGGCCGACGGCGGCCAGAAAGTTGTTGGCGGCCAGGGCCTGGCGCACCTGGGCCGGACTGATATTGTAGGCCGCCATGCGCTCGGGCTTGAGCCAGATGCGCATGGCAAAGGTGCGCGCGCCCAGGATCTCCGCGCGCTGGACGCCGCTGATCGATGAAAGCCGCGGCTGCACCACGCGCACCAGGTAATCGGTGATCTGGTTCTGCTGGAGAACCTCGGAGGTGAAGCTCAGGTAGGCCGAGGCGAACTGGCTGTCGGCCGACTCCACGTTGAGGATCGGCACCTCGGCCTCCGGGGGTAAATCGCCCCGCACCTGATCGACCTTGGAGCTGATCTCCGAAAGCGCCTGGATAGGGTCGTAATTGATCTTCAGCCGGACGCTGATGGTGGAGAGCCCCTGAGCGCTCTGCGACTGGATGTAATCGATGCCGTCCGCAGCCGCGATCACCCGCTCGATCGGCGTGGTGATGAAGCCGCGCACGAGCTCGGCGCTGGCGCCGACGTAAACGGTGGTGACCGTCACCACTGCGTTGTCGCTGCGCGGGTACTGGCGCACGTTGATCGAACGGATCGCCTGCAATCCCGCGATGATGATCAGCAGGTTCACCACCATTGCAAGAACGGGGCGGCGGATGAAAAGGTCGGTGAAATTCATGGGTCTTGGCCGGGCATTATCGCCTTAGTTTTCCGCCGGTGTGGGCTTCAGCTGGAATTCAGGGGACAGGGTATTGTCGACGGCCACGGTCTGGCCGTTGCGCAGCTTGAACACACCGGTGCTCACGATGGTATCGCCCTCCTTGAGTCCGGATCGCACAGCTACAAAATCGCCGTGCTTGTCCCCGAGCTGCGCAAACTGCTGCCGGACCACCTTCAGCGGCTGGCCCGAACTCGGATCGGGCCTGTCTTCCACGGTGAACACCGAGTCGCTGTAAGGGGCGTAAAGCACGGCGGTGGCCGGAATCGCAAGCACCTTTTGTCGGTCGGGCAACACCACCGCAACGTTCGCGTACATTCCGGGCCGAAGGCGCTCTTCTGGGTTCGCCACCGTGGCCTGGACGCGGATGTTGCGCGTGGCGGCGTCCACCTGGGGGTTGATGGCGGTAATCCTGCCTTCAATGACCTCCCCCGGAAGCGCATCGGTGGTCACGCGGATGGCAAGGCCTGCCTTGATGCTGGACAGCTGCTGCTGGGGGAGGAAAAAATTGACGTAGATCGGATCAAGCGACTGCAACGAGACGATCGCCTCGCCCTCATTGATCACCTGCCCCAGGTTGACCAAACGGATGCCCAGCCTCCCGGCAAACGGCGCCCGAATGGTTTTCTTGGCGACGCTGGCCCGGATGTTGTCGGACTGGGCGACGGCCTGCTTGTAGCTGGCCTCGGCGTTGTCGAACTGAGACTGGGAAATGGTTCGCTCGGAGAGCAGCTTGCCCAGGCGCTCCAGGTTGAGTCTTGCCAGCGCCACCGTGGCCTCGGCCGCGCGCAGCTGCGCCTCTTCCGAGGAGGTGTCCTGCTTCACCAGCAGCTCTCCCGCCTTCACCAAGGAGCCTGGCTTGAAGTCGATCTGGACGACTTTTCCAGTCAGCTCCGCGGTGACGGTCACCCCCTGGACCGCAGTTAGAGAACCGACCGCGGTCAATACCGACTCCCAAGTCTGCACGCTCGCCACCGCCGTGGTCACGGTCTCCACCGGCGGTACGAACTGCTTGCCGTGGGCGATCATGCGATCGATTTGCAGACCCTTGATCCCGCCGAGGACGGCGACCAAAACCGCTACCATCACCAACGCCCAAATCAGTCGCTTATTCATGCGTATCGCTTGCTCTCAGTGCTTGTATCCGATTTTCCGCAACAGCTCCTCGCGCTTCTTTATGTCCGCCGCGGTTTCGATCCCTTTGGACTTGAACCCGTCGATCACCCCTAAAATCCCGCGCCCCTGGCCGGTCTCGCCGATCATCACCTCAACCGGGTTGGCCGTCGCGCAGAAAACGCGGCACACTTCCGGCAGGTTCTTGATCGCGTTCAGGATGTTGATCGGGAACATATCCTTCATGAAGATGATAAAACTGTGCCCGGCCGCCAGGGCATAAGCGTTCTTTTTCGCAAGGTCGACCAGTTCCGGATCCGTGCCGGAATGCCGCACCAGGCAGACATCGGAGGCCTCGCAGAAGGCCAGCCCGAACCGGGCGCCCGGGACCGTGGAGACGATGGCTTCATGCATGTCCTCGACGGTCTTGATGAAGTGCGCTTGCCCCAGGATCAGGTTCAGCTGGTTCGGGTTTTCGATTTTGACGGTTTTGATTTCCATTTTTCGCCTCCCGAAGATTGAGGGTTCGAGGGTTCAGGTGAACAAGGATGCGCTATCGCCTGCATTTCTTTGGAGGCGGCCCAGACGGCCCCGCCGGAGGGCCAAGCTCGGCGTTGCGCGGCGCTCCGCGCTCACTGCGGCGTACCTGAAGTACGCCTCGCGAGGCGGAGCTTGCGCGCCTTGATCTTGGCCCTCGGGCGGGGCCGTCGCGTCATCCGCCGATGGAGCGCATCTGGCAGCACACATGCGCCGGCTCGCCCACGGCCAGGTTGTGGTCCGACGGCTTGTGGCGGGTGGCGTCGAAGAAAATCTCGGCCAACTCGGCATCGCTGCAGCCGCGCCGCAGGGGCCCTTTGAGGTCCTCCTGCCGGTCCGACAGCAGGCAGGGCCGCAGCTGCCCGCTGGCGGTCAGTCGCAGGCGGTTGCACCGGCGGCAGAACTGATGGCTGATGGCCGGGATGAACCCGATCTCTCCGCAGGCGCCCTCGAACCGATAGCGGTGGGCCGGACCGTCCATCTCCGAGCGCTCGACCGCTACGAGCTTTCCCAGAACGCGGATTCGTTTCTGGATGTCCGAGACCAGCAGCGGCGGACTTCTCTCGATGCGGGACTGGCCGATGGGCATAAACTCGATGAAGCGCACGTGAAACGGAAATTCCAGTGAAAGCCGCGCCAGATCCACCAGCTCATCGTCGTTCACGCCGTTGAGGGCGACGACATTGAGCTTGATCGGGCGGAATCCCAGCGCTTGCGCGGCCCGGATTCCCTCCCAGACGCTGTGGAAAGCATCCATGCCGGTGATGCGCCGATAGCGTTCCGGCTTCAGCGTGTCGAGGCTGATGTTGACGCGCGACACGCCGGCGGACTTCAAGGCTCCCAGATGGTCCTTGAGCAGCACGCCGTTGGTGGTGAGGGACAGGTCCCTGATCTCCGGAATACGCGCAAGCTCCGCCAGGAAACCCAAGATCCCCTTGCGGACCAGGGGTTCCCCGCCCGTCACCCGCACCTTGGAGATGCCCAGCCGCACGCCCACCTGAACGATCCGCAGGATCTCCTCGTAGCGCAACACCTCCTCGTGCGCCAGGCGGGGAACGTCCTCGCAGGGCAGGCAATAGGCACAGCGCAGGTTGCAGCGGTCGGTGACCGATATCCGCAGGTAGTTCAAGCGGCGGTTGCAGGCATCAATCAGCTCGTGGCGGTGGGCGGTATCCATGAGGGTTTCCGAATCGATCGCGGCAAGCGCGTCGGCGACCGGCTTAAGAAAGCGGCCGCGGCCGGCGCGCTGAGGCTATCGCATCTGCTGGAGTCCTGTCTCGACCGAGTCGGTGATCGGAATGATGGAGGAGAAATTGCTCACATCGAAGATCTCTTTGACATACGGCGTCAGTCCGCAGAGAACCACCTTGCCCTTCTTGGAACGCAGCTCCTTGACCGCCATCAGAATCACGCGCAGGCCGGCGCTGCTGATGTACTCCATCTGGCTCAAGTCGAACAGCAGCTGCTGGCGGCCCTCCTTCAGGACCCCCTTTACGGTGCTTTCGGCCTCGGAGGCGGTCTTGCCATCCAAGCGCCCATCGATCTTCAGACAGACAACCCCCTCTTTTTCGACCTTTACGATTTTCATTGAACGCCTCTATTGGCCTTGCTGTCCGCGGCGGCACCAGGCCCCTGTCTCCAGCCGCCTTGCGGGCGACGCACCCGCCGCGCTCCCGTTGTGCGTCTAACTCAGTTTTCTCCCGATTTCAATAGACGGCCGCGATCACGCTACTTCATCAGGCCGGAATAATGCGCGAGAATGGCTTCGCACAGGCCCGGAATGGTGTAGGTTTCGGCCTCGATGCGCACATCGAATCCCAGCCGCCTGGCAGTGTCGGCCGTGACCGGCCCGATGCAGGCGGCGGCCACGCCGGCGATCAGCTCGCCGAAGCGCGCCTCCGGCAGCAGTGCCTTGAAATTCTTCACGGTCGATGAGCTGGTGAACGTGATCAGGTCCACCGCACGCGCTTCCAGCCGCTCGATCAAGGCCTGGCGGTTGCCGGCGGCTGGCTCGGTCTTGTAGGCCGCGACGTCCCGGACGATTGCGCCCATGGCGGCGAGTTCCTGCGGCAGGACCAATCGCGCCTCCTGGGCGCGCGGCAGCAGGATCGATCGGCCGCCGATGTCGTGGCCGCGGAAAGCGGCGATGATCGCCTCGGCGCGGTAATTCTCCGGCACCAGATCGCTCACCAGCCCGAACGACTTCAACCGCTCGGCCGTCGCCGGGCCGATGGCCGCCGTGCGCAGGTGGCCCATGGCGCGCACGTCCCGGCCCGAGCCGAACAGACGCTCAAAGAACCGGCTCACGCCGTTGACGCTGGTGAACACGATCCAATCGAAGCGCTCCAGGTCCGCCAGCGCCCGGTCGAGCGGCCCGGCATCGTCGGGCGGGGCGATTTGGATGGTCGGGCACTCCAGACACGCGGCCCCGAGACCGGTCAGGGCCCTCACCAGGTCGCTCGCCTGTTCGCGCGTGCGCGTGACCACGATCCGCTTTCCGAACAGGGGCCGGCGCTCGAACCACTGCAGCCGCTCGCGCAGGCCGACCACCTCGCCCACCACGATGATGGCCGGTGCCTTGAGCCCGGCCTGCTGAACCCGCTCGACGATGTCCGCCAGGGTGCCGCTGACCGTGACCTGCTCGCTGGTCGTCCCCCAACGCACGAGCGCCACCGGGGTCTGCGGCGAACGGCCGTGGCGGGTGAGCTCGCGCACGATATGGGGCAGGTTCTTCACCCCCATGAAAAAGACCAGCGTGCCGATGCCCTTGGCGAGAGAGGCCCAGTCGATGCCGGATTCCTCTTTGGTCGGGTCCTCGTGTCCGGTGACGAAGGCGATGGTGGCCGTGAGCTTGCGGTGGCTCAGGGGAATGCCGGCGTAGGCCGCGGCGGCGACGGCCGATGTCACGCCCGGGACGATTTCGAAGGCAATCCCCTCCTCCGCCAGGACCTCGGCCTCCTCCCCGCCGCGGCCGAACACGAAGGGATCGCCGCCCTTCAGGCGGGTGACGGCCTTGTTCTCGCGCGCCTTGGCGACGATCAACGCGTTGATTTCCTCCTGCGGCAGCGTATGATCCCCGCCCTTCTTGCCCACATAAATCATCTCGGCCTCCTTGGAGGCATGCGCCAACAGGGCGGGAGCCGACAGGTAGTCGTAAATGACGACGTCGGCGGCGGCCAGGCATTGCAGGCCCTTGACGGTGATGAGGCCGGGATCTCCGGGACCGGCTCCGACCAGGTAGACGATGGGTTTTTTCATTTCACGACGCCGTGTGTGAGAGTTTCCTCAGGATTTCGTCCGCCCCCCGGGAGAGGAGAATTTCGGCCAGTGCCTGACCGATGCCCTCGGCATCTTCCACGGCACCGCTCAAACGGTGCTTGATGACCGTGCGGCCGTCGAGTTCGGCCACCAGACCGGTCAGGGTGAAGCGCTGTTGTTCGACGCGGCCGTAACCGGCGATCGGCACCTGGCAGCCGCCCTCCAGCCTCCGGAGAAAGGCGCGCTCGCCGCTCACCGCCACACGGGTAGCCGGGTGGTCGAGAACCGCCACCATCGAGCGGATACGTGGATCCTGCTTGCGAATTTCGATGCCCAACGCCCCCTGGCCGACGGCGGGCAGCATGAGATCCTCAGGAAAGTGCTCGGTGATGCGCTGCGCCAGCCCCAGGCGTTTGACCCCTGCGGCGGCCAGAACTACGGCCGCCAGTTTTTCGCTTTCCAGCTTTCGCAGGCGGGTGTCCACGTTTCCCCGCAGCGCAACGATCTGGAGGTCCGGCCGCAGGTTCCGGAGCTGAGCGGCCCGCCGCAGGCTGCTGGTGCCGATGAGGCTGCCGGAGGAGGTTTCCGACAGGCATCGGCCGTCGCGCGAGATGAACACGTCGGTGGCGGTTTCACGCTCCGGTACGGCACCGACATCCAGCTCGGCGGGGATCTCCGCCGGCATGTCCTTCATGCTGTGGACCGCGATATCGACCCGGCCGTCCTGCAGGGCTTCTTCGATTTCCTTGATGAAAAGTCCTTTGCCGCCGACCTTGGCGAGCGGCACGTCCAGGATCTTGTCGCCCTGGGTCTTGATGATCATGAGTTCAACGGATGTGTCCGGAAAACGCTCGGCCAGGGCCTGGCGCACCCACTCGGCCTGCCATAGCGCCAGCCGGCTCCCGCGGGTGCCGATGATGACCGCTCCCTCCATCAGTGCTGACATCCCGCGCAGCTGGAAGCATGGCAGCCGCCGCAGGAGGAGCCGGCCGCCTGGCGGGTCGTCTGGCCGCCGCCTCCCTTGCTGATGAAGCCGCAGGCGGACATGAGCTTGCGCACTTTCTTGCTGCTGCAGGCGCTGCATTCGGGCTTAGCGCTGCCGAGGATCAGGCACTCGAAGTTCTTGCCGCAGGATTCGCAGTGGTATTCATAGATGGGCATAACGATCTTTCTCCCTTTCGGACTCCGGCAGTTGGACCTCGGTGCGTCTGGGCGCACTTCGAACGACAAGGGCCCGGCGCCCGGGGATCCTTCGCCGCTGAGCAATCCCAATGGCGCTGCCCGGCCGGCAGGCGTATATGAAAATAGGGATATAAATGTGAAATACAATGATTTGTCAAGCGGAGCGCGGGCGGCCTCCCGGAATTGGAAGCGTCGCCGAGAGCCATCGTTCCTGTCCGCCGGGCGTCAGTTCCTGTCCTCCATGCGCTCACGGACTCTGCGAATGTCTTCAGTGCTGTCCTGGCCGAGCCGCAGGGCCTGCTCGAATTCGCCCAGCGCCTCTTCCAGGCGGTTGCGCTTGAAATACAGACGGCCCAGGCGCTGCCGAAACAGGGGGTGGTCCGGAGCAAGCCGCACGCTCTCCTGACAGAACACCATGGCGATCTCCGGGTTTTCGCCTTTTTCATCGAAGAGCCCTCCCAGGGCTGAGAGGGCCAGGGAATCCCCGGGGTTGGCCTTCACGGCCTTCTGGTAAGCGCCGATGGCCTTTTCAGGCAACTGGAGCTGCGCATAACAGTCGCCGAGCAAGCGTTGGGCATGGCCGGAGCGCGGCCGCAGCCGTGTGGCGCGTTCCAGCAGGGCACGCGCCACCGGCACGGCCCCCATTTCCAGCCGCAATTTGCCCGTCTGGAAAAGGATTTCGAACACATCGCCATGCAGCGCGCCGGCCTTCAGAAACTGTTCCAACGCCGCCTCCCGGCGGCCTTGCAGCCCATAAATCAGGCCCGTGTTGTAAGTCGCCATGTAGTCGTCGGTGTCCAGGGCCAGCGCGCGGCCGAAGTCCTCAAGCGCGCGCGAATGATCGCCCAGCACCCCATGGCAAACGCCGAGGCTGTTGTGGACATTGCCGTTTTGGGGATCCAACCGCAGGGCCTGTTGGAATTCGAAAATCGCGCCCTGGATGTCTCCGCGCTCGTAATACTTGTCGCCGCTGATGTTAAGGCTGACCGCGTCGAAAACCACGCGGCTGTTCGCACCGAAAAAGGCGGCATGCTCGGCGGCTTTGTGCGCGTTTTCCAGGGCCTTCTCCGGCGCGTAGTCCAGCGTCGGGTGGGCCGCCACGCCGATGGTCACCGTCCGGCCGGTGCGCTGGCGGACTTGTTCCTGGAGGCGGTGGGCCGCCTCCAGGCCTTGAATCCCGCTCCAAGAAGGCCAGATCCCGGCCAGCATACCGGACTCCGCAACGCCCCAAACGCCTTCGGCGCCGCGGCAGATCTCGTCCAGGCAGGCCGCGACCTGCACCAGCACCTCTGTCCCGGGCGCCTGCAGCCAGGTTTCAGGGGGGTCGTCCGGCCGGATCAAAAGCGCACAGAACGGCCGGTCGCCCCCGATCTGCGCCAGCGCCGCCTGCTGGAAATCGGCCCCGCCAGGCAGAGCCGGAAACTCTGCCGCCAGGGCCTGCCGCACGCGCTCGACACCAACCTCCGGAGCCTCATCGAGTTTCCGGCTGTCGGTCTGCGACAGCAGAAAATGCCGGCTGGTCCCCGCCCGGCGGGTTATCTTTCGTCTTTTGCGGGAAGCCATTTCTCAACCACTCTGCAGCACCATGGACAGCGCCGCTGCGATCATCGCCAGTTCCTCCTGCTGAACGGTGCGCAGATCCATGACGCAGGCATCGTCTTCAATGCGGGTGATAATCGGAGGGTCGTTACGCCGCAGACCGATTTCGAGGGCGTTCGCCGACAGCCCCTGGACCCGGACCTGCAGGCACCAACTCGGCAGATCCAGCAGCGGCAGGGCGCCTCCGCCTGCCTTGGAGGGACGGCGCACCAGCTCGCAGGAGAGGCGCGCTTCGGCCAGCGCCGCGAGCCGCTGCGCGAGCTCTCGCGCGCGGAGCTCGATCGAAGCCTCCTTTTCGGTGAGCATGCGCAGGGTCGGAATCGCCGTTAGGGCCCGCTTCTCGTCGCGATAGAGCCGCAGCGTGGTTTCAAGGGCCGCCAGGGTGAGTTTGTCGATGCGCAGCGCCCGGTGGATGGGGTTTTTACGGATGCGTTCGATCATGGCCGCCCGGCCCAGGATGATGCCGGCCTGGGGGCCGCCCAGCAGCTTGTCCCCGCTGAAGGTGACGACATCGACGCCGCTGGCGACCGAATCCTGGACCGTGGGTTCCTTCGGCAGGCCGTATTTCGAAAAATCGATGAAAGTGCCGCTGCCCAGATCCTCCATGACCGGCAGACCGTGCCTGGCCCCCAGTGCCACGAGTTCCTTCAGGGCGACCTGGGCGGTGAACCCGATGATGCTGTAGTTGCTCCAGTGCACTTTGAGCAGCAGCGCCGCGGCCGGATCGATGGCCCCCTCATAGTCCCGCCGGTGGGTGCGGTTGGTGGTGCCGACCTCCTTTAGGATCGCGCCGCTCTTGGCCATGACGTCCGGTATTCGGAAGGATCCGCCGATCTCAACCAAGTCTCCGCGCGATACGATGACGTTGCGGTTCTTGGCAATGGTCTCCAGGCTGATGAGCACCGCGCCGGCGTTGTTGTTGACCACCATGGCGTCCTCGGCCCCGGTGATTTCGCACAACAGGTCACGCACCACCATGTAGCGCGAGCCGCGCCGTCCCTCGGCCAAGTCGTATTCCAGGTTCGAATACCGGCGGGCCACGGCGGCCAGGTTCTCGACGGCCTCCTCCGCCAGCAGCGAGCGGCCCAGGTTGGTGTGAATCACCACGCCCGTGGCGTTGACCACCCGCCGCAGCCTGGGTTGCATGGCCGCGCGCACGGCGTCCTTTACCCGCTGCATGAGGGCGCCGTCCGTGAGATCCGGCCCGGCGAGACCGCCGCGGCCCGCGCGGATACGGCGGCGGTCGACGTCGATGACTTCACGGATGCAGCGCACCACGACCGCTGCGGGAACCAGCTCAAAGCAGGCGTCCGCCTTGGCGAGGTCGATCAGGCGGTCGACGGCCGGAAGCCGCCGCAGCAGCGCTTGGGTGTGCTCGCTCAGGTCCGTTCGGTTATGGGTCATTGATCCGTCCGTCCGTCCGGGACAGCGCGCCCCGGGTCGTTTTATCCGCGGGTGACGGCCGCCAGCGGCGAGGCCTCGAACACGTCCATGGGAATCATGTCCACGAGTTGCGGCAGCTGGCTGGCGGAAAGGCCGACGGCGGCCAGCCGCGGCGCCAAGCTGGAGGTCAGCGACCGTCCGATCTCCAAGCCGGCGCGGAAACGCGACATCAGCAGATTGGCCAGGAAAACCAGGCCGTCCAACCCCTGGTGCCGGCAGGCCCCCTCATCGGGTTCGTGATGACAGCGGATGGCCTCCGCCAGCGACTCCGGAAAAGACCAGCGCTGCGCCAGCGCGAAGCCGACCGCCGGGTGCGTCGTGTTGAAAAGCGCCTGTTCGGCCTGCATGAAATCCGCCGTCCGTTCGTCGATCAGTTTGCGATAGAAAAGCGGATAGGCGGAGCCGACGAACTGGTCCAGGACGACTTTGCCGATATCGTGCAGCAGGCCGGCCGCATAGGCCAGCCCCGGTTTGGCCGCCCTCGTCAGCCGCGCCAGCTTCTCGGCGATCACCGCGACCCCCACGGCATGATGATAGAGCCCGCCCTTGCAGAGCGAGTAGCCCAAGCCCGACTGGGCGAAAAAGCCCTCCACGGCCGCGGCGATCACGAACTTCATGACCAGATTCACCCCCAGATGCATCAGGGCATGGTCGATGGATTCGATCCGGCGGTGGGTGGAAAACATTACGGAATTGGCCAGCTGCAGGGTGCGGGCGCTCAGGACCTGGTCCTTGCGCAGCTCCGCCGCCAGCGTGCGGATATCGTATTCATCTTCGTCGATCAGCCGCATGATCTTGAGCGCCGCCTGGGGAACGGGCTGCAGCCCTTCGGCGACCCGTTCGATCTCGCCCGGCGCCGGCAGGGAGGGGGCCTGGGGGGCCTCCAGGCGTTCCGCGCCGCAGGCATCTATTCGGCAACTCCACTGCTGCATATCCAGCCGCAGACGGCAGCAGAAAACGCCCCCGGTTTCTGCCTTTTCGATCGGGATGCCTTCGGCTCTGAGCGCACTCTCCACCCTCTCCGCGGTCCGGCCGCCGATATCGAGGTCGAGGTCGAGGCCTTCCAGCGGCCCGACCAGGGCCCCGCCGGCCACGGTGGCCTTGAGCCCTTCCCGATGCGCGCCGGCCGCGTAAAGCGCCTTGAGAAAGTTCGGCATGCCGCTGGCCGCGTATTTTTCGAGTTGAAAGGTGCTCTGCGCTGAGACCGGCTCGGGCAGCAGGAAATGAGCCAACCCTCCGACCCCGGCATCGGCGTTCACGATGGCGACCCCGACGCAGGTGCCGAGGTAGGATTCCAAAAGCAGCGGCTGTTTCAGCCCGACGAAATAGCTCCCGGCGCTGACGTGGTGATGTTGCATAGGGGCGTTGCCCGACCCACTCACAAAGTGAGTACTAGTTTGGAAACATTATGAATTTTTAATACCACGGCTGTCTTCCAGATTCAACCTCTTTCTTGCGCCGGGCCCTGCGAAAAAAAACGCCTCCCGGTTTGGTATTGAAGCGGATCGCGATATCATTTATGATGAGAAATTATGGAACCTGAAACCCGGGTCTCTCGACTCAAGAACATCCTGGTGACCGGCGGCTGCGGCTTCATCGGTTCGAATTTCATCCGCTACCTGCTGACCGAGGCCGGCTTCTCGGGCCGCGTGGTGAACCTCGACAAGCTCACCTATGCCGGCAATCCGGAGAACTTGTCCGACATCCAGGCGCAGTTCCCGGAGCGCTACACGTTCATCCGGGCGGACATCTGCGACCGCGCGGCGGTACGGGAGGCTTTCAGCCGCCATGACATCACCGCCGTCTGCCATTTTGCCGCCGAATCCCACGTGGACCGTTCCATCGTCGCACCGGATGCCTTCATCAAGACCAATGTCGAAGGCACCTTCGCCCTTCTGGAGGTGGCCCGGGAGCAGGCGGGGGCCTTCGAGCTGTTTCACCACGTGAGCACCGACGAGGTCTACGGCTCGCTGGGACGGGAAGGCCTTTTCACGGAAGCGACCGCTTACCGGCCGAACAGCCCCTACTCGGCCTCCAAGGCCGCATCGGATCATCTCGTGCGGGCGTACGGGGAAACCTACGGCCTGCCGGTGACGATCTCCAACTGCTCCAACAACTACGGCCCCTACCAGTTCCCGGAAAAGCTGATCCCCCTGATGATTCTGCACGCCAGCGAGGGCAAACCGCTTCCGGTCTACGGCCAGGGCCTCAATGTCCGCGACTGGCTTTACGTGAACGACCACTGCCGCGCGGTGTGGATGGTGATGCAGAAGGGCCGGCGCGGACGGGTCTACAACGTCGGCGGCCGCTGCGAGATGGCCAACATCGAGACCGTGACCCGGATTTGCGACCTGCTCGATGAAATCCTGCCGGCTGAAGCGCTTCAGCCGCGCCGGAAGCTGATCACCTATGTGAAGGACCGTCCCGGGCATGACCTGCGTTACGCGATCGACTGCACCCGGATCGAAAATGAACTCGGCTGGCGCCCGCAGGAGTCTTTTGAAAGCGGGCTGCGGAAAACGATCCGCTGGTACCTGGACCACCGCGGCTGGGTCGATCGGGTGCGCAGCGGCGAATACCAGACGTGGGTGCAACAACATTATGGACAAGCATAGATCTCTGGCGCGCTTTTCCCCGCCTGGGCCGGCCGGAGTCGAATTCGAAACCCGAAGCACGAAACTCGAAACAAATTCAAACACCCATCGGTTCAGGTGTTCCGAAAGCGCCAACTCTTATGACGCCGCCCAAGGAATTCATCATTTTCCCCCTGGATGTCGCCTCCGAGGATGATGCCAAACGGCTGGTCGAAGTCCTCTCGGACTGCGTGGGCATGTTCAAGGTGGGGCTTGAGCTTTTCGTGCGCTGCGGCCCGCGGATCGTGACGTTCATCCACTCGCAGAGTTCCGCCGGGGTGTTCCTCGACCTCAAACTGCACGACATCCCGGCGACGGTCGCAAGGGCCATGTCCGCCATTGCGGAGCTGAAGGTGAGGCTGACCACCGTGCACTGCGGCGAGAGCCCCCGGATGCTGGAGGCCGCCGTCGCCGCCAGCGACGGAAAGGTGGGGGTGCTGGGCATCACCGTTTTGACCAGCGTGTCCGCGGCCGATCTGGCTTCCAGCGGTTCTCGGCCCAACGCTGCCGGCGGCCTTGAGCAGCTGGTGCTCCAGCGCGCGCAACTCGCCAGGAACGCCGGCTGCGCGGGCGTCGTCTGCTCCGGCCTCGAAGTCCGGGCGATCAAGTCGCAGATCGGCCGCGATTTTCTGGTCGTGACACCGGGGATTCGGCCGAGCTGGGCGGCCGGCGCCCGGGACGACCAAAGACGACTGGCCACACCGGCCGAAGCCCTGGCTGCCGGCGCCGACTACCTCGTCATCGGCCGGCCGATCCGGGACGCCCAGGATCCGCGCGCCGCGGCCCTGAGAATCGCCGCGGAGATTTCCGAGTTCCAAGCGTCGGGTCATCCGTCTTTGCGATAAAGGCCTTCGTCTCTCCCGAACCGCCAAGAAAGCTCTTGACTTTTCGGCGGCGTTTCATTTAGCGTAGGGCTTACAATATTCATTGAGCCACATCGCTTTTCGTATCGTCTGCGCCTTTCGCATGCCCCGGGATCTGCCACATAGAAAATGATGCGGAGCCTGCCTGCAGGTGTTCTTTAAGTCGACCGGATGCCATTCTGAATGTGAGGATTTTTTGCCGTGCCCAAGCCGTCGGAGTCTTACAATCTTCTTGTTTTGAGGCCTGATCTCGCCAAGGAGTGGCACCCCACCAAGAACGCTGGTTTGGGACCGCGCGATGTGACCCCCGGGTCCGGAAGGAAGGCATGGTGGCTCTGCGAGAAGGGTCATTGGTGGCAGGCTTCGGTACGGGATCGGGTCCGCGGAATGAAGTGCACCTTCTGCCGCGATTTGAAAGGCCAGGACGATCAGCGCATGGCGGACGCGAAGCCCGAGCTTCTCAAGGAGTGGCACCCCACGCGGAATCCAGACCTAAGGGCCAGAGATGTTTCTTTGAACCACCCGGACAAGCTCTGGTGGATCTGCGAACAGGGGCACGAATGGGAAGCGACCATCCGGATGCGGCTGACGGGCAAAGGCTGCCCGTTTTGCGGCAACCTGACGGCCCCAAGCGCGCTTCCGAAAAACGCCATCGCGGCGGCGCATGCGAAACCAGCGGAAGGCCGCCCGCCCGCAGGCAGCCACTCTCGCCTGGCCGTGTTTCGTGAAGCAGCGGCAGCACCGTTGAGCGGCAACGAGTTGCGCAAAGGAAGGCGTTATGAACGCCCGGCGATCGTCATGATCGAAAAAGCGCGGTCGGGAATTTTGGGCTATGCCGAATTGCACAATTTCAGCGCCGGCGGAATGATGCTGCGCTCCGAGTTTTCCCTCCGCCCGGGCGAAATCATCACAGTCAAACTGGATAAACCGCTGCATGCCTCGGTATCGACGACCATGACCGGCCGAGTGATCTGGTGCCGCAACATGGAGACCGAGGATGAGGCGTCCTCCCCCTTCGGCATCGGCCTGAGCCTGATCTGAAAATCCCGCATGGCACCGGGGAGACAGGGGCTCAGAGCGGCAATCCGTCTTCGTTGGCCAAATCGGCCAGATACTGGCCGTACTCATTCTTGCTGAAGTCGCCGGCCAGCCGGAGCAGCTGGTCGCGATTGATATAACCGAGGCGATAGGCGATCTCCTCGATGCAGGAAATCTTGAGGCCCTGCCGCTCCTGGATGGCCTGCACGTAACTGGATGCCTGCTGGAGGGCCTCATGGGTGCCGGTGTCCAGCCAGGCGAACCCCCGGCCCAGAGGCTCGACCTTGAGATCCCCGCGGCGCAAATAGGCAAGGTTTACGTCGGTAATCTCGAGCTCTCCGCGGTGGGACGGTTTGATCTGCGCGGCGATGCGGATGACATCATTGTCGTAAAAGTACAACCCGGGCACGGCATAATTGGACTTGGGCTTCTTCGGCTTCTCTTCGATTCCGACCACCCGGCAATCGCCGTCGAACTCCACCACCCCGTAGCGTTCGGGGTCCCTGACGGGATAACCGAAGATCAACCCGCCCTTTTGCAGCCGCACCGCACGCTCCAGAATTCCGGAAAGACCCGGCCCGTAAAAGATGTTGTCTCCCAAAATCAGGCAGACGGTATCCGGGCCGATAAAATCCCGGCCGATCAGGAAGGCCTGGGCCAGTCCCTCGGGGCGGGGCTGCTCCGCGTAAGCGAAGGCCAGCCCCAAGCGCGACCCGTCGCCGAGCAGGCGCCGAAAGACAGGCAGGTCCACCGGCGTGGAGATGATCAGGATCTCCCGAATGCCGGACAGCATCAGTACGGACAGCGGATAATAGATCATGGGCTTGTCGTAGACCGGAAGCAGCTGTTTGCTGACCCCCCGAGTGATCGGATACAACCGTGTGCCGGAGCCACCGGCCAGAATGATCCCTTTCATCAACTTAACCTATCTCCTTGATGGAATTCAGGCGCAGGCCTGAGTTAAAAACCGATCTCGCTCAGGAGGTCCTGGAACCCGCGATGCTGGAACTTCAGCCGCAGGAATTCCGAAATAGTCGGCTGGTAGGCCTTGGACCGCAGGAACATGCCCGCCTCGCTGGGGGTGCGCCCGCCCTTTTTCAGATTGCAGGTTTTACAGGCGCTGACGCAGTTTTCAAAAGTGGTTTTTCCTCCCCGAGATTTGGGGACGATATGGTCAATCGAAAGCCGGTCGCGATGGTCGCCGCAATAGGCGCACCGGAAACCGTCACGTACAAAGATGTTACGCTTGGAAAACGCCACCCCCGCCCGGTAGATGGTCCGAATCAGCTTGATCAGGCGCAGCACCGCCGGCACCCGGTAGATCCTGCCGCCGGAGCTGAGTACCGTCGCACGTGAATCCTTAACGACTTCCACTTTCCCTTTGGCCAGCAGGCACAAGGCTCTTTTCCAGTTCACCAGGTTGAGAAAGGAATAGTCGGCGTTCAAGAGGATGCAGTGGCTCATCGTGGGACTCCATAACTCAACACCGCGGCGAAATCAACATCTCGACCGCGGCCGGCGCCTTCCCCTTGTGTCACGCCTTGAAAGTGATCGCCTTCCTGGTTACAATGTCACTCTGGACATGTGCGGACTGCGGTCCCATGTCGAACACGGCCCTCGGTTCGTGGCTTGGATCGTCGGCGACCAATTTTGAGAGATCGATACCGTCATGCCGGTCTTCCGGGCCACGGCACTTTTCGTTCTGATGCTCTCCTGTGGGGGTTGCGCCTTCCTGCCGCTGAAATCACCGGAGAATACCGGTGCGCCCGCCGTTCGGGACCTGACGACCGTACAAAAGATCCTCCAGACGGCCGATGCCGCCTCCGCTCACCTGCTGCTGACCGAAATCGGCCGGGTCAACGCCCCGGGATTCGATGCCCCGATCTGGCGCGTCACGTACCGCCCGTTCCAGGCGGGCTTGAAACGAGTGCTGTTGTTATCCGGACTCCACGGCAGCGAGACGGCAGGCGTCGATTATGTTCTGACGTTGATCCAGCGCCTGAGTTCGACTCCGGGATCGGCCGCCCTTTGCGACATGGACATCCTGCCGATGGTGAACCCTTGGGGGTGGGTGCACGATGGGCCTTTCACGACGGGCGGGATCGACATCGCGGATGACTTCACCAGATTCGATTCCCAAGAAGCCAGGGTCATCCGCCGCTTTCTGAGAGAAAAGCGCTATGATCTCGTCCTGGACCTGAGGGAGGATTCACACGCCAAGGGATTCTATCTCCGCCGCTATGGGATGGACAGCCCCCCCGCATCGGACCGAATGGTGGATCGTATTCGGCGCGCGGGCTATCCGATCGAGAGCGACCCCAACCTCATGTTGTTGAAACCCAGAGACGGAACCGTCGATATCCCCGTGTGGAGTTTGGTGTTTTGGCGGCTGACCCGGCAACTGACCATCGGCGGATACATGCGCCGGAACGTGAGCAGCGGCGTGTTTACCATTGTCACACCGGCGAGCCTGCCGTTGGATGACCGCATCGCCATGCAGAAGATGGCGGTGGAGGCGTTGCTGGCCGAATACGCAGAATCGAAAAATCAAACCGAGTCCTATCCCAATTGAGCGATCTTCTGTATGATCGTTTTTGCCTGGACGGCCTTTATGAAGATCGGCCGGACTAGCTTCAACCAATGCCGCCGCCGGAGAATCAGATGGGCAACGATCGAAACGTACAACCCCTCAAGAGGATACGAGTGGCGCTGAAGGCCGGATCGACGGCCGCAGAAATGGACATTCCGCTGCCTGCTGCCGAGGTCGCCTTCATCTTCGGAATCGGCTCCGGAGGGCTGACGCCGTTCGAATGTCTCCTGAACCATCGCGCCGCGAACGAAGCGATCGCCTTTCGTGTGGCCGGCTCGCACGTTGGCCTCTTTTTTGGACACCTGGCCCCTGCCCTCGGCCGGCGGTTGGAGGGCGCGGATGAAGTGCATTTTACTGCCAGCATCGTCGGAATCGAGACCCCGCAACCGCGTGAGATCATCAAGGCCATGGCCGACATGGCCGCCCACGGCCACGCCGCCGGCTGTGACTGCGGTTGCGGTTGCGGATGATGGTTGCTTTTCGATCAGGCGGCAGAAGCGCGCCGCCGCCGCAGATCCAAGGAAGGACCCCATGGTGAAACTGGTTCGGTTGGCCTGCCGCCACTCCGCCGTCGGCGCCCTGCTGATCGGCGCGGCCGCTGTCTGGGCCGCCAGTGTTGCGGCGGGTTCGGAGGTAGAGCCGTCATCGGGACAAACGGTGTATGTGCCCGTCTATTCGCATATCTTTTTCGGCGACCGAGGCGCCACGTTCAACCTGGCCACGACCCTATCCATCCGCAACACCGACCCGGGCCAGGCCCTGTCCGTGATCTCGGCGGACTATTACGACTCCGGAGGAAGGCTTTTGAGAACGTATCTCGAAAAGCCGATCGCGCTGAAACCCCTCGCCTCGACCGAAATTTTCATTCCCGAGAGTGATACCAGCGGCGGCTTCGGCGCCAGTTTTCTCGTTCGCTGGACATCCGAAAAAGCGATCGTTCCGCCGCTCATCGAATGCCTCATGATCGGCGCTCGCTCCGGCCAGGGCATCTCCATTGTCAGCCGCGGTCGCGTCGTCCAGGAAGCCTCACCGCGCCGGCTCATTCCCAAGAATGCCCCCCGGAGCGATTGAACGCGGAGGCATTGCCCAACGGCGCCAATACCTTGCCCGACATGGCGGGCGGGCACGAACCCGTCGGGATGGTGTCGGCGGTTGAACGCCGTATAATGCGGGATATTGAAACCTTTCACCGGATACGGTAAGAACCCACCCTGGCAATGCCCGACATCCCTGTCATTTTGCGATGTCTCGAAAAAATCCGGTTTCAGAGGAAGAGTCGCCATGTTCCTTAAAAAAATTATCACGATATCCACTGTTTTCATTTTGGCCGTAATTTTTTCAGCATGCAATCAAAATCAAGAGGAAAAAGCCGCTGAACGATATCGAGATATGGTGAGGTCATCGACCGGTAAGACTATTAGTGTCAACGAAGCAATGGAAATGTTGAAAAAGTTGGAAAATGAAAAAATTGTCAAATCGGATGAAATTGAGCAAACGATGAATTTGTTGAAAGCCAAATATGACTACAAGATTTTCCCTCCTGAAGAATTACAGGGCAAAATGATCTTCACTTTTGTCCTCAGGGATTATCTCTTGAAAGATGACAAGAACATTCTATTTGTCGGCCAGCTGGACGACATTACGAATGAGGATGGACAATTCATCGTTCATCTTTTCTCACAGCTGCAATTATCGGATTGGCGCAGCAGAAAAAAAGTCTATTTTCATCTGAGATGCCCCCTCGAAAGCATTGAATCAATCATTAACAACCCTCCTGATGAACCACGGGGGTTTACAGGCTTTCAAAAGCAATACTTTGTGATTTGTAAGATCAACGACCTTTTTAAGGTGACATCTTATTCTCAGTTCAATTCTGATAACGAGAGAACCGGTTTAGAGGTTCTCGTTGACGCTTTGAATGAGTACCAAATCGAGGGCGACTTAGTCGAAATCATCCCTTATCCCAAATGAAGCAATCCCAAGAGGCACGCGAAATCTCGAGGCATGATCCCGGCTGGCGATTTGCCGAAAAGCAGATAAGATGACAAACGCCATGACGGTGCAAACAGCCAGGGGGAAAGCGGTTTATCGAGCCTGGATCGCAGCTGAGGGCAAGGCATTTCGCGACCTAAAAGCGGAGCGTACATGTAAGTGTACGCGAGCATTTCAGGACGCGAAACAACCCCGCTATCGGGCGCAAGACAGGATTCAGAAACCGTTTTTCAGACGGGGATCGTGACGACCGGGACGGTGGTGCACTTCAGCACCCGCTCGGCCACGCTGCCGAAGTTGAAGTGCCCCTCGCTGCCGCGGTTGGCCATCACGACGATGTCGATTTTTTCCTGGGCGATGATCTTGAGGATCTCCTTGGCCGGTTCCCCGACGGCGATGTGCCGGATGTAGAGCGGGCATTCGTTCAGGAACTTGTCGCAGATCTCGGTCAGGCGCGATTCGGCCGTCTGTTTCTCCCATTCCTGCATTTTCTTCAACTCTTCGGGGTCGAACTGTCCGTAAGAGGCGCCGAAGGCCGGGTAGTCCTTCATGACATATAAGATGTGAATTTCCGCTCCGAATTTTTGGGCCAACTCCGTAACGAGCGGCAGCGCTTTGCCGGCATTCTCGGAAAAGTCCGTCGGCCAGAGTATCCTGCTAATTCCCATGGTCTTCCTCCTTCGGGTGGGCAAGCATTCAGCGTAACAGGTTTTTTTAACACCTTCACAGGGGCGGTGCAATAGTCACCAGAACCCGCATATCGGTTTCGGCCCGCACGCCGTGGGGCTCACTGATGTCCGAAATGAGCACGTCGCCGGTGCCGGCCGGCAGCGTCTGGCCTTCTTTCCCGAGGAAAAGCCCCCTGCCCTCCAGCACGACGATGCTCAGCTGGCCGTCCGTGTCGTGCGAGTGAATCGGCAGTTCCTGACCGGCCTTGAAATTGAAATTCAACACTCTGAAATAAGGTGAATCGTGCACCAGAAGTTTCGCCATGGCCGTGTCACTGAATTTCCCTTCTTTGAATACTTCGACGCGTTTGAGCATCCCCGCCTCCTCCTTGTGATGATTGCCTGACCGGAATCGCTGCAGATGGACCTTGCATCGATACAGTAAATCGCAGAACGGACGAAGTCAAACCGCTTATCCGAAGGACCGTTTGCAGGCAACGACACTTGATTTTGGGATTGTGTTTTTACCCGAATCCAGCTAAAAATTCATACTGAGACCAGCAAGAGGTGCGTTTAGCGCTTTTTGATTAAAGCGAGGTCCGAAAATGGATAAAATAATGAAAGGCGTCTGTTCTGATCCGACCGAAGAAATCACCATCCGCATTCCTTGTACGCTGGCCGAGCGTGTCGCCGCCTACGCCACCGACAACCAGTCAACCGTCACGAGCGTCATCATTGAAGCCCTGGATTTCTTTTTGAGACAGGGCAGCAAATAACGGCCCGCCGGTGACGCGTCCGGCGCCGCCTCCCTTGCCATCGTCCAGATGACCCTGAAAAAAAAGAGACGGCCGGGATAAGGCGGTCTCTTTTTCATCCCAAACGGTTCCCATTCTAACCTCCGCCCACGAGCAGCATGAACCGAATGCGGTCGCCTTCCTTCAGCTCGCGCCGGGGCAAGTCCTCCCTGGCAAGGAAGCCCTCGTCGTTCACCATCACCTGGATGATCAGATCCAGTTGGCCTTCGGCGTCGAGGAGCAGTTCACGGGCCTTGGGGCCGAAGCGTCCGACCAGCTGGTCCACGAGATCCGCCACCGTACCCCCCTTGAAATCCAGTTCCGCTTTCTTTCCGATCACGGCGGATAGGGTCGGAAGGCCGAGCGATTCGACGGTGATTTTCATGGGTGTGTTTAGAATCTGTGTTTTGTGTTTGGTGTTTGGTGTTTGGTGTTTGGCAAGGCCTAATGCCCGAAGGCCCAAACACCCCGACACCCAGTTCCGGTCACTTCCCGTGCCGCCGCATCAGCTCGGAGTAGCTCTCCGCCGCTTCGCGCATCTTGCCGGCCTGTAGCTTGGTCGTTTCCACGTAGTCCACGGCCTTCATGTCGCAGAAGCGCACGCACTGCGGATCGCCGTGGCACAGATCGCATTTGAACACCCGCCCGCGCTCGGCGTTCCATCCCATCGCGCCGAAGGGGCAGGCCTGCACGCACATCTTGCACCCGATGCAAAGCTCGTGATCGATGCGCACGCTTTCCAGCTCCGGGTCGCGGTAGATCGCGCCTTTGGGGCAGATGGCGAGACAGGGCGCATCCCGGCACTGCTGACAGCGCATCGGCAGATAAAATCCCTCGTTATCCCACTTGACGACGTGGATCCGGGCCAGCGTCGGGTTGCTGACGCCGTTGTGCTTCACCGAGCAGACGATTTCGCACAACCGGCAGCCGGTGCATTTTTCGGGGTCCGTGATCATTATTTTTTTACCCATGTCGTATCTCCCTTGATGACATTGCAGGCACAGCGCTCGTCCATGCTGCATTCGGACTCGAACCGTTTCAGGCCGCAGGCCGCAGTTCCGAGATCTGAAGCCGTTCCAACAGCTGCGAGGTCGGCACGCCGTGCGCATCCCATTCATGCAGCCGGTAGTACTCGTCCAGCATGGCTTTGAATTTATCCCGGTCGATGCATTTGCCGCGCGCCACCGGCAGCCCCAGCTTGGTGGGCTCGTCGAAGTAGCGGTCGGGCAGCCAGTCGTCCTTGCGCGTCATGCCTTCTCTGAGGTTGAAGAGGCGCTCGGTGGTGTAACCGCGGTTGGCAACGTCCCAGATGTCCTTCTCGGAAAACTCGAGGCCCGTGTTGAGATAGATAAGCTTGGCGAACTCCTTGAACTGGGGGTGGTTGGGACTGAGAAAGACCGTGTGGTACTTGCAGATGCCGACACAGTCAACCGCCATGTAAACCAGTTCCTGCCACATCACCATGCGCGGCTTGCCCTCGTACTCGGAATAACTGTTGGTGAGCGGACCGTCGTAGCCGTCGGGGCTGCGGTAGACCTTGTCGAGCACCTTCATGGGCAGGTTGTACAGGTCGATGGCCGGCCGGCCCCGCAGGTGGTCGGCTCCGCGCGAGGACACGGCGATGTTCAGCGCCAGCGCCGGCGTGGGGCGCTCGTCGGAATGCAGGTTGCTCATGCCCTTGACGTGAATGAGGTACTTCAGGCTTTCCGGGCCGAGTCGCTGCACTGCCGGCAGCGGGCCCTCCGCCAGGATGTCGCCGATGTTCTGCCGGAAGGCGATGCGCTTGACCAGTTCGATGACCGCCTCGTCGTTGCCCCATTCGAGCTTCAAGCCGTCGGTGTCTTTTTCGGTGATGAGGCCTTTCTCGTAGAGCTCCATGGCCCAGGCCATCATGCTGCCCACCTCGAGGGTGTCCATGCCGTAGTCGTTGACCAGATGGTTTCCCACCAGCACCGTGTTCATGCTGCGGCAGCCGACCTCGGCCCCGAAGGCGCCCTGGCTGGTGTATTCCGGCCCCTGGGCATAGGTTCCGGCGTAAGGGCCCTCCTTGATGATGTAGCGATGCCGGCAGTGCACCTGGCAGCCGAAGCAGCCGTCCAGGCCGATCGAGTATTTGTCGAGGTTCTCGCACTCGATGTCCTCGCTGTTCGGCAGCTGGTTGTACTGGAAATTGCGGCAGCGGACTAAACCGGTGGTGTTGGTGACGCCATAGATGAACCCGGTGCCCCAGCGCTGCATGATCTGCGAGACCTTGGTGGAGATGACCTGATCGATGATCTGCTTGTTGTACTCGAGCGCCTCCTGCGGGAACTTGATGGCGATGCTCATGGTGCCGCGGCAGGCGACCGCCTTCAAATTCTTGGAGCCCATGACGGCGCCCATGCCCGTGCGGCCGGCGGCGTTCTTGCGGCCGGTCATGACGCAGGCAAACCGCACCAGATTTTCTCCGGCCGGGCCGATGCACAGCACCTGGGTCTCGGGGTCGTCGAGCTCGCGGCGAATGCGATCCTGAGTGTCGTAGACGCCCGACCCCCAGACGTTTTGGGCGCTGCGGATCTCGATCGTGCCGTCATGGATATAAAGGTAGACTGGCTTTTCGGCTCGGCCGCGGATCACCAGGTGGTCGAAGCCGGCCCAGCGCATCTCCGGGGCGAAGAACCCACCCATGTTGGCCGATCCAAGCAGGTTCGTCAGGGGCGACTTGGCCATCACGTGCGTCCGGGCGGAGGCCGAGGCCATGGTGCCCACGAGCAGACCGGCGCTGATGAGCAACGCGTTTTCAGGGCCGAGCGGGTCGGCCCCGGACGGGCAATGCTTGTAGAGCAGATAGGCATCCAGCCCTCGGCCGCCGATGAACTTGCGGCGCCACTCCAGCGGGATGGCCTCGGTCTTGATTTCTCCAGTGCTCAGGTCGATATAGGCGATCTTGCGATTCAGGGCCATGGTGTCTCCTTTCTGTCAGATCTTCTCATCGCTGCCGAGCGGATAGTTCTCCCAGACCGGTCCCCGCACCCGGGCCGTCTTGGGATAGGGCCAGGAAATGCGCCATTCGACTCCGCACTTGGGGCATTTGGCCCGTTCGGCACCCTCCCCGGGCCGGAACCGCTCAAAGCAGGTCAAGCAGCGCACTTCTCCGTCCCGCGGGCCTTCCATGACTTTGCTGATTTTCATTGATGCATCTCCTTGCCGGCCGTGATTCAAATACCTAAAAATGGCAACGCCAACAGGCCGTTTACGTTCATTATAAAGAACAAATTAGAACCGATAATAACAGATCGGCCTCGCCTGTCAAGATTTTTCTTAACCGCTGCAAAATATCACTTATTATCTGTTAATATTATTTTTTTATCAATTATAATTCATCGAGATCTAAATTTGACTTGACACTCACACGACCATGGCGTAGAGGTTTATCGTTCTCTATAATGAACAATTTTAGTATGCAGACAAAAAAGGCAACAACCTACCAAGCGCCCGCGGTCCAGAAAGCGTTCGAACTCCTGAAGCTGGTCGCCGAATCTCGGTCTGAAATCACGCTGAGCGATCTGGCACGGCGGCTCGGCTACAGCAAGGGCACCATCCATGGGATGATCCAGGCCCTGCTCCAGACCGGCGCCATCGAACAAGGGCCACGCCGCAAAGGCTATTTTTTAGGTCCGGCCGTGGTGGAGCTTGCCTTCCGCAGCTGGAACTATTTTCGAGTTGTGGAATACGCTCAGCCGGTCCTGAATGAGCTGCGCGACCGCATCGGGGAGACGGTTTTCCTGGGTGTCCTGAGCCGCTCGCGCGGGCTGATCATGGCAACCGCGGAAGCGGCTAAGCCGCTGAAAATTTCATCCCCGCCTGGCACTTCCATCCCGCTTCTGGCCGGAGCGGTCGGCAAGGTATTTCTAGCGCAGCAACCCGCAACTCAGGCGGCAAAAATTATCCGCGAACACGGTCTGGCACCCTTCACTCAGCGGTCGGTAGTTGAAAAAGACGAATATCTGGCCGAACTTGAAATCGTCCGCAGGCAGGGATATGCCGTCGACAACGAAGAATATTTGCCAGGGGTAAAAGCCGTGGCGGTTGCGCTGGGAAATCAGCGCGGGCTGCCCTTGGCCATCTGGGTTGTCGGTTTCGCCGATTCGATGGGGGGGGACGTGATTGCAAAGATCGCCGGTGAAACGCGGCGCGCCGCTGAGAAACTGCGGGATGCACTGGACAACCGTGTCTGACGGAGCCTTCCAGCGCCTTTGCCGGAGGTGATCATGCCGTCTTTTCCAGGCGCTCCCAGCGCTCCTCGTTCTATGAAACCAGCCAATTTTTCACCCGCTGAGCGAACGATAGAAAATGATCGGAAGGGCCGGCGGATTTCTTCGAGTCGACTTCGCGGCCGAGCTTATCGCGCAGAAAAAGAAAGTCCAAAATTCCCCAACCCTCGGTACGTCCACCAATGGACGCTTTTCAGCAGATGGGAGGCGACCAAGTTCTCAAGAGCGCGTCCCTCCCTCCGCAGAGACGAGGCTCCAGTCCCACAGATAAAGCTTGGGCTGCTAGCGAAGAGACTTGGCCACATTGCGCGACCACGGGCGCACCTCAAAGCAGAAGTAAAAAGACTGCAAGGTTCCAAGCCAACGCCGGATGGTATCGACCGATGCATTGATGCGATTGGCCAGAGTCGTGAAGTTTACCAACTGCCCCACCTGCGAGGCAAGGGATTGCATCAGCATTTCCAGTTGCCCGATGTCTTAGATACGGGTGAGGTCGCGAATATACTCCCGAACGAGCTGCTCACCGCGCAAGCGCTTCCAGCGGGTCGAAAAGCGGTTATCCGCCTTGAGAAACGGCTCGGGGAAGCCGCCGAACGCCAGCAAAAGGTCAAGTGTTTCCGGCGCGGGCCGTTGGGGATCCTGGACCGCATTTTCGCTGAGATTGAGCCGGGTGAGTTCGGCCAGGCTCAAAGGGTGCATGCGGTATGGGAAATATCTTCCCATCAGGCTGTGCCCGCCGCGCTTGTAAACATCCAGGCGCGAGCTGCCGATGACGATTACCGAGGCTCTCTTGCGCGTATTCGTCAAAAAACCCCTTCAGGAAATTTTTACATTTCGAATACTTGTGGATTTCATCAAAAACAACGACAGGCTTGGACTGCCTGAGCTGGTGAAGCAGAAGAAAGGAGGCGACTTCGTCTGGACCTTTCAGGATGATTGCGCGGTCGCCCTGCTTATCGCAGTTTATATAATGGCCACTCTCGGCAAGGACTCGGCTGCTGGTCGTTTTCCCGACTTGTCGGGGGCCGGTCAGAAACGCCATCTGGCGCAACGACCGGATATGTTCCTGGAGTGCAGCTTCATAGATGCGTTTCATGCCCACAAACGCTATTGGCCGATTTTGCTACCTTTTTCTTTGGGCTTTTCAAAACCCTTGCAGTGGTGTTAGATACGAACCGACCCATGTTTCGGCAGCCACACTTACCCCATTCACCCGCGACCGGTAGTTATGGAGGCGGCTGTGTCTCGGCCTCAGTCTGAGCCTGAACCATTCAGGGTGCCCTGCTTCGAAATCGAGCGCCGCACCGCGGCCATCCAGGATGAGCTGCGCCAGGCCGAGATCGATGCGCTTTTCATCGTCCAGCGCGCGGATCTCTTTTATTTCAGCGGCACGGCTCAGAACGGCTTTCTTTTCCTGCCGGCCGAGGGCCAGCCGCTGCTGTTGATCAAGCAGTCCCTGGTTCGCGCCCGGCAAGAATCCGCCCTCGAGCGCATGGTTGAAATCAGCACGGTGAAGGCCGTTCCGGGGCTAATCGCCGACGTGTACGGCCGGATGCCGGACCGCCTCGGACTGGAGTTGGATGTGCTTCCGGTCAACGAATTCCGGTTTTACCGGGACCTTCTCAAGCCGGCGAACTGCCTGGACGGCTCGCCGCTGATCCTGCGCGTGCGCAGCATCAAGTCCGCCTGGGAGATCGCCCAGCTGGAAGCAACCGCGGAAATGACTTGCAGCACCTTCGACTACATGCGCACCGTCATCGCGCCCGGGCTGACCGAGATGCAGTTTGCCGGGATGTACGAGACCTACGCGCGCACGATCGGCCACGGCGGCAAGCTGCGCGTCCGCCACTACAACGCCGAAGGCTACCCCTGGCATGTGCTGAGCGGAGCCAGCGGCGGCCTGGTGGGGCTGCTGGATTCGCCGGCCAGCGGCCAAGGGACCTCGGCCGCCTTCCCGGCGGGCGCCGGAAACCGGCGGCTGCGCGCCGGCGAGCCGATCATGGTGGACCTGGGATCGGTGATGAACGGCTACCATTTGGACGAAACCCGCATGTTCGCCATCGGTTCCATGCCGGAGAGGGCCTGCCGGGCGAGCCGCGCCGCCATCGAGATTCAAGACGCGGTCATCGCGCGCGTCAAACCGGGTGTGACCCTGGCCGAGATCTTCGAGCTGGCAGCGGCAATGGCCGCCCGGCTGGGGTTCGGGGATGTCTTCTTGGGGCCGACCGGACACCAGGTCAATTTCATCGGCCACGGCATTGGCCTCGAGCTGGTCGAACCGCCCGTCATCGCGCGCGGCCGTGAGACCCCGATCGAGGCGGGCATGGTGTTCGCCTTGGAACCCAAAATGGTTTATGAAAACGAATTTGCCGCCGGCATCGAGAGCGTCTTCCAGGTCACCCCGAGCGGCGGCCGCCTGATCAGCAAGGTGCCGGCGGAAATCTTCATCTGCTAAATCAAGCGAGGCCCATCGATGACTCACCGCCGCACGCTGCCGCCCAAGTCCAAAGAGGACATGCAAGGCCTCATGCGGGTTGCCCTGGGAGAGGAGCCGGCCGACCTGGCGGTGTTGAACGCCGACCTCGTCAACGTTTACACCGGCGAGATCCAGAAGAACATGGGGGTTGCCGTGAAAGGGCCCTGGATCGCCCGCGTCGCCGCCGAGGTGGGCGACACGGTCGGACCGGCCACCCGCATACTGGACGCCTCCGGCAGGACCCTCGTGCCTGGATTGATCGACGGGCACACCCACCTGGCCTGGACCTACACCGCGGCCGCCTTCATCCCATATGCGGCGGCCGCGGGCGTGACCACCGTCGTCACCGAGACGCTCGAGCCGTTTCCGGTGGCCGGCGTCGCGGGTGTGCTCGACTTTCTCGATTCCTTCCGGGAACAGCCGATCCGCATCCTGGCCACCGCGCCCGTCATGGTATCCATCAGCTCCGCCGCCAGGGGGATTTCGTCTGAAGCCGTCGACCTCCTGATGGCGAGGGATGACATTCTCGGTTTGGGGGAGTCCTACTGGCAGGCCGTGCTGCAGCAGCCCGAGACTTACCTGCCCGCCTTCCAGCAGACCCACCGGTTCGGCAAGGTCATCGAAGGCCACACGGCCGGCGCCAGCGAAAAGAAGCTTGCGGCCTATGTCGCCGCCGGGGTGACCTCCTGCCATGAACCCATCGATGCCGAGCAGGTGCTCGCGCGCCTGCGCCTGGGGGTGCACGTGATGGTTCGGGAAGGCAGCATCCGCCGGGACCTGGAGGCCATTTCCCGGATCCGGCCCTCCGGCGTCGACCTGCGGCGGATGGTCCTGGCCAGCGATGGCGCCTCGCCTCAGGACCTGATGCAGGGCAGATACATGGACTTTGTGATCCGCAAGGCCGTGGCCTGCGGGTTTGCACCGGTCGAAGCCATTCAGATGGCGACCCTCAACGCGGCCGAGCACTTCCACCTCGACGGCGTCCTGGGCGGCATCGCTCCCGGCCGGCTGGCGGACATGGTGCTGGTTGCGGATCTATCCCAGTTCAAGCCCGAAACGGTCGTCTGCAACGGCGGAGTCGTCTTCGAATCCGGCCGGCTCATCATGGAGCCCCGGCAGCACGCCTTTTCCGCCCAGAGCCTGAACACGATCCGCCTGCCCTGCCGCCTGGCGCCTTCCGATTTCAGCATCCACGCGCCGTCGGACGCCGTCACCGTCCGGGTGCGGGTCATCGAGATGGTCACCGATCTGGTCACGGCGGAGCGCCATCTCGACCTGCCGCTGACCAACGGAGAAATAAGGCCGGACCCGGCCAGAGGCCTATGCAAAATCGCCGCGCTGGACCGCACCCATCACGCCGGTAAACTCTTCACCGGGCTGATCAAGGGCTTCGGGCTCACCCGCGGCGCCGCGGCCTGCAGTGCGGCCTGGGACACCTCGGACATCGTGGTGGTCGGGGCCGGCGAAGCAGACATGGCCTGCGCCGTCAACCGCATCGCCGACCTGCAGGGCGGGGCCGTGCTCTGCGAAGCCGGCCGTATCCTAGCCGAAATCGCCATGCCCGTCTTCGGGATCGCCAGCGACTTGCCCGTCGCGGCGCTCGCCGCGCAACTGGAGGACTTCACGCATGCCTTGCAGCGGTTAGGCGTGGCCTTCCCCGACCCGCTGCTGTCGCTGATCACCCTCACGGGCGCAGCCATTCCTTACCTGCGAATCTGCGAGGAAGGCCTGGTGAACCTCAAGGACGGCAAAACCGTGCCGCTTTTCATGTCTTGAATTCAAGGAGCCATGTATGGGAAGCAATGCCGCATACGAACGCCTGTCCCGCCACCTGGTCGCGATTGGGTACGGGCTTGCCGCACAGCAAGAATGTGGTGGACCTTCTCAAGGCGAATTTCACCAAAGAGAAGGCGCAGGCAACGCTGCTTCTTCCCGCGGACCGCAGGCCGTTGACACCGCCGGCTGTTGCGGATCTTGCGGCCTCGTCCGGCTTCAACCCCGGCCGCCTGGTGTTGAAGTATTTCAATCTCTATGGGTCGAATTCCCCGCAGCTTGCTGCGATAAGATCGAACCTAACCTCATGCTGAATACCCCGCCTCTTGGGGCGGAGATGGTTTATTCGCGAGATGACACGCGAAGCCTTCGGCGGCAAGAAAACCAAGCCCTATCGCTGCATTCCGGTCGACCAATCCCTGAAACCGGAGGCAACCCTTGTTGCTGTCTTATGGCGTGATCGTTTAATAAAATCTATTGACTTGAGTCCTTGATTTCACTAATATTCCCTTTCGTAACATAACATTCGAGGAGCAACAAATCCGGCAGGACGACCAGGCCAGTAATAACCTGAGCGAAATAGATAGCCCGTCGTGTTGAAATTTACCATTTTTTTGATTCGGAAGAGGCAAAAGTGAATTGGGATTTCACTTTTCGTTCGAAGGCTAGGTTGCCCATGAGGGGTGGCCTGGCTTTTTTATTTTGGATAGGAAGGTAAGGTAAGCGCCGAAAGGAAGGTTATGAATTTGCCAAAAACATCAAACCAGGGGAATGTCTTTAAAAAAAAAGGAGGGCTCAATTTGAAAAGAATTCTTTCAACGCGCTGGCCGCTAATAGTTTTCGTAATTTTGGCTTGTGTTGCTATGACGCCTGGGGCTCGGGCAAGTAACATTAGTTATACTTTTTACGAGGAAAACGCCCCCGGTGTCGGCTCTTTTGGCTGGACCGTAACAGCCCCTTACATCATAAGCACGCCTGTGGCTTTTAGTAGCTTTAATTCTTCTTTCCTGCCTGCCGGAAGCCAGATTAGTTCCGTTGTTATTTCCAACTCGTACGCGCCCGTCATAACAGTCACAACAGATTTCTGGCCGCTGGTTAATGGATTATTCGACTCAAATATTACTGGCATCACTGGTGGACCGATATCAGTTCCTGGGCAATACAGCGGGATTTACAATGGTGGTACCACACTCGCGAAACTTTCTGTTTACTTCTCCGATTTGCCTATTACTGTCCCGGAGCCCAATACCTGCCTCCTGCTCGGCACTGGATTGCTTTCGTTGGTGGGTCTTTCAATGAAGAAAGTTTTCACATAGTACGATTCACATCGAATCCTCGCCACCTTGCCGTCCTAAAGAATATGATCTGGATAAAGGATTGCCAGAACAATACTCGGAAGATCGGGTTTAATCCTCCCTGGGAGAAGGCTGGTGAGACTGTGTCTCTGGGATATCACCCAAAGCGGTTAGCACTAAACGGGGGATACTGACAGCGACCGGCAACATATCAGCTGCCTGAAAACCTTTAGGTTGGCTGCCTCAATCACCAGCAGCGGGGGCAGAAAGCGGTTTACCTCTTTCAGTTTGGGTTTGACACGAACCGGTTGACGGAGGTAAAAATAGGGTATGCCGTGCTAACCTGTAATAATTTTGAGTGGTTGTGTATCTGAAAGATCACCCGACAAATCACCGAGTGGCCTTTTCTGAGATCCTCTCAACCAATCCCAACGCCTGAGTATCATCCGGCCTATCACAAAGTAGACTTGACACTCTGTGCATATTCCCCTCTGATTTATTGCCTTCTTAGCCGATTCTATTTCCACCCTTCGCGCATGGAGAGGTGAATGCTATGGACCCCAAAAAACTCCACTACGGCTGGATCGTCATTTTCATGGGCATGCTGACGACCATCGCTGCCCATGGCTTTGGCCGTATGGCCTACACCATCATTCTGCCAGCCATGAAGGACGGTCTCAGGTTCGACTACACCCAGCTGGGTTTGCTGGGAACCGGAAATTTCGTTGGCTACCTGACCATGGCCATCATTGGAGGGTTTCTTGCGGCTCGGTTTGGAACCCGCATCGTCATCACGCTTGCCCTCATCCTCTTGGGAATCACCATTATGATGACCGGCCTCGCCCAATCCTTTGGGTTTGCCCTTTCCATGCGATTCCTGACCGGCCTGGGTAACGGTGCCGCATATGTCCCTGCCATGGCCCTCGGCTCAGCCTGGTTCGCAATGAAAACAAGAGGTTTCGCCACCGGCATTGTATCCGGGGGAATCGGGGCCGGCACGCTCATCTCAGGCCTTCTGATTCCCCCGATCCTTTCCTCCTACGGAATCGAAGGCTGGCGGAATGCATGGTACATCCTGGGCGGAATCGCCCTTGTGATCGCAGCCATCGTGTTTGCCTTAATTCGCAGCCGGCCGGATGAAAAGGGGCTCCTGCCTGTCGGCACTTCTGAAAAAGATGCGCCGCCCGCAGGTATTACCGGGCCGAAAGTCTCAACGCTTCAATGGTCCACCGTGTACCGAAAAGGATCGTTATGGTATTTGGGCTTGGTCTATTTCTTTTACGGGTCTTCCTACATTATTTACATGACCTTTTTTGCGGCTTATCTCGTCAAGGAGATCGGCTTGACCCAAGCGTATGCCGGCGGCCTGTGGGCCATGGTGGGAGCACTGAGCACCTTCTGCGGGGTCATCTGGGGAGGCATTTCAGACCGTCTCGGCCGAAGCCGCGGCGCGGCGCTCGCATACCTCGTGCTGGGTTTAGCTTACATTATCTATGCCTTGATGAAAACGCCGTTCGGGTTTTATCTTTCCGCCATTCTGTTCGGTCTCACCGCATGGAGTATCCCGACCATCATGGCGGCGGCGGCAGGAGATTTCGTGGGCCCGCGTCTGGCGCCGGCCGGTCTTGGGTTCATCACGCTTTTCTTTGGAATCGGCCAGGCGGTGGCGCCCGCATTCGGGGGTTATCTGGCGGACCTCAGCGGGTCTTTTACGCTGCCATTTCTCGTGGCAGGAGGGATTTCGTTTGCAGGAATGGTGGCCTCTCTGTTTCTGAAAAAACCGGAGGCATGAGGGGGTTACAGGCGGGGTTCAAGGTGGTCGAGGCTCACATGGCTCATGGCTGCCTGTTGCACGAGTTTTTGTCGCCGCTTTCCAACCATCGCCAAGATGAATTTGGTGGAAGCCTGGAGGCACGGGTGAAATTTTCGCACACGTTATATTGCCATCTGTAATCGATTAGCGCGCTTCATGCGGTCTCCTCTTGACTTAAATCAGTGAGTGTCACATGTTTTCCACCTATTCAATTGAGCACGAATGACCAACCTGTGAGAACGGAAAGGAGCACTCTCATGTTTTGCTACCAATGTGAACAAACGGCAAAAGGCACAGGATGCACGGTACTGGGTGTATGCGGTAAACAGCCAGAGGTCGCCGCCTTACAGGATCTTCTCCTGTATACCCTCATGGGTCTCTCCCAGGTTGCAGTGGAAGGCCGGAAAGTGGGCGTGTCCGATCAGGATGTCAATGTTTTTACCGTCAAAGCGGCATTCTCAACCTTGACCAATGTAGACTTCGACCCTGAACGTTTTGTCTCACTCATTGCCCAGGCTGCCAAGAAGCGCGACAAACTCAAGGAAAGGGTGCGGGCGGCTGGTGGAAAAATCGAATTCAATGGCGCTGCTGTATTTGTGCCCAAGCGCGGCCTGGATGAATTGGTAAAACAGGCGGAGAATGTCGGCCTGAAATCCTACCCCGCATCCAATCCCGATATCCTCTCGTTGAAACACACGGTTCTGTTCGGCATCAAGGGGGTTAGCGCCTATGCGGACCATGCACAAGTTCTCGGGAAGCAGGATGAAAAGGTATATGCATTCGTCCACGAGGGGCTCGCCGCTATTCAAAGGGATGACCTCAAACTGGATGCATGGATCGGCTTAGCCCTCAAGTGCGGTGAAGCCGCGTTGAATGCCATGGAGCTTCTGGATGCGGGCAACACCGGCCTATACGGTCACCCCGTTCCGACCAAGGTTCCGCTGGGCCACAAGAAAGGCAAGGCCATCCTGGTTTCCGGCCACGATTTGAAGGACCTTGAGGAACTGCTCAAACAGACGGAAGGCAAGGGCATCTCCATTTATACCCACGGTGAGATGCTACCGACTCACGGCTACCCGACTCTGAAGAAATACCAGCACTTCTACGGGCATTACGGCACGGCGTGGCAGAACCAGATCAGGGAGTTTCCGGATTTTCCTGGCGCCATCCTGATGACCACCAATTGCATCCAACGACCCAAAAACGAATACAAGGACAACCTTTTCACCAGCGGCATGGTCGGTTGGCCAGGAATTCCACATATCACCGATCTGAATTTTAAGCCCGTAATCGACAAGGCCCTCGAACTCCCCGGTTTTAAGGAGGATAAGAGCGGCAAAGAGGTAATGGTCGGGTTTGCCCGGAACGCTGTTCTCGGAGTGGCTGACAAATTGATTGAGGCCGTCAAATCAAAGGCCATTCGACATTTTTTTCTGGTGGCCGGCTGCGACGGCGCCAAACCCGGGAGAAACTACTATACCGAATTCGTTGAGAAGGTTCCAAAGGATTGTATGGTCCTGACCTTGGCGTGCGGCAAGTATCGATTCTACGACAAGCCGCTTGGCGATATCGGCGGCATCCCCCGTCTGCTGGATGTGGGGCAGTGCAATGATGCTTACTCGGCTATCCAGATCGCTTCAGCCTTGTCCAAAGCGTTCAATGTTGCGGTAAACGATCTGCCGTTGTCGTTGATCATTTCCTGGTACGAGCAAAAAGCCGTATGTGTCCTGCTGGCGTTGCTGCACCTGGGTCTCAAGGGTATTCGTCTGGGCCCGTCCTTGCCGGCATTCATCACGCCGAATGTCCTGGACACGCTGGTTAAGAACTTCGATATTAAACCCATTGGCACACCGGATGAAGATTTGAAGGCCATTTTGGGGTGATTTGACATCAAAGGCTGCGTTCCAGGTTGATGGTCTTGGAGGGGCTGAACTGGTTCGTGCTGAAAAAATGGATCGGTTTGAAATCATTCCAGTCGACCAAGGTGTTTATTTTTTTACGCCGAGGCTTTTCAAGTGATCAATAAATTCATTGAGCAGCTGCTCACCGATCCCCTTATGCTGAAAAAAGGGATCAACGCCGATGGTATCCAGGGTGGCTGCTTCCTGGAAAATACCATATTGTCCCATGAAGATTTCCCCCGTTACAAAACCGACCACTGCTCCACTTTTTCCTCCGCCACCAGCGACGCGGGTAGATAGTCTTTGGATTAAAAAAGTTTTTCAAACTTCATTTCGTAGTACTCCGGCCGGGAGGCTTTGAGTACTTTCTCGTCGATCCCGACCACGGCGTTAAAATCGTCAGCCTTCATGAGTCTGATTCTGATGGTGCTCGCGTTCATGGGGCCTCCTTTTTTGAGGTAACCTATTTGGAACAAATCAGGGTTTGGCCGACACGATCGAAACCCCGACGAGGAGAAGCAACGCCATGGTTATCGACCCCACTCGGACGGCGTGCGTCTCCTGTTCCCTTGCGGCATCGCAGGTGAAGCGCACCGTCGCGGCGAGCAGGACGGCATCAAAACCCAATACAACAGGAGTCAGGTCCATTTTCCCTCAGCCAGGCAATAGGGTTCGAAGCGCAGGGTCTTTAACGAAAAGTTCCGCGCGGGCGGCAGCGCGCGCCTCAAACCGATTTCGAGAGGGGGCGCTCGGCGGCCGGTTGCAGGCTGCGTTCATCGCTGCCCCGCAGTGCGTAGTACCCCGTCCCCAGCACGCCGAAAAAGAAGGCCCCGAGGAAGTTCGCCTGGGGGCCGACCTCCCACAGAAACGCGCCGCCGAAGGCCGCGATCGACACGACGATGTCCCGAATCAGATAGTACAGCCCGAACATCCCCGCCTGGTGGGCCGCCGGTGCCAGCGCGACGATGAGCGCCTTGCGGGTCGGTTCGCCGAACTCCTTGAGCCCGCGCAAGACAAACGCCGGGATGAGCCACTCGATGTCCTGGCAGAACATCAGCAGCAGCGGAAAGCAGGTGAACAGGACAAAGGTGATGAAGACGAAGGGTTTTTTGCTGCCGCGGTCGGCGAGCCAGGCCACAGGGATGTAGATCAGAACGGCGGTCGCCATCTCGAGGGAGGTGAGCAGGCCGAACTGCACCGCGCTGACCGGCTGAGCGATCGTCTTCATGCACCAGACGACCACAAAGGCATGCGTGATCTGCTCGCAGAACCGGATGAGGATATCTGCTATCAGGAGGTGTTTCAGCGCCGGACTCATCTGGCGCCACAGCGCCCGGGGGGTGCCGCCGGCGGCCGGCGGCGGCGCGCCGGTTCTTTCCTTGGCCGGCTCATCGAGCAGTTTCTGCTGCAGCACGATCGCCAGAACCGCGAAGGCGAGCGCAAACCCGAAAGCCCAGCGCACCCCGTCGCGCTCCCCCCAGGCCGCGATGCACAAACCGCCCAGAAGCGGTCCCAGCGCCATGGGGATCCGGTTCACCAACGAGTGCATGCTCACTCCCATGGTGCGTTTGCCGGGCGGAAGCACGCGCGCGATGAGACCCATGGTGGCGGGCAGGGAAATCGACGACCAGGAAATGAACAGCACAGAGCCCACGATCACCGCCTGCCACGCCGGAAAGACGATGACGATCGCAAACCCCGCCATGGCGATCAGATTGAACACCAGCAGCGCGCGCTTGGTGCCGATCCGGTCGGATAAATATCCTCCCGGAAACGAATAAAGCGCGGACAGGAGGTTATCCAGCCCGTTCAGCAGACCGATGGAGATGGCTCCACCGCCCAAGGCCAGCAGGTACACCGGCAGAAACCGCTCGGACATGCGCTCGCCCATGCCGACGAGCACCACCATGCCCAGCACGCCGATGGTGCTGCGCTGCAAGCCGAGAAAATGCAGGATTCCACCCGGCCGGGTCGTTGAGGAGTCTGCAGCCATTGGGTCTGAGCCGCCTTGAGCCTGGCGGCTCCGGCGGACATGCACATCCGGTCAGTTCAAGAATTTTTCCTTGGCCACTTCCAGCCGACACCAGGCATACAGCGCATCATAGACCTCGAACTGGCGCTCCAGGTTCTGCAGATCGTCCGGGTACCGCAGGCTGTAGCCCACGGCGATCGCCTCCAGCCCGGACGCCAGCGGGTCTTTGTCCAGCCGGTCGGTGTCGGCGGCATTGACGATCTTGGCTATGCGCAGCAGGGCCCGGTCGGTCAGGTTGTAGTTGCGGATGATCACATCGAACGTGCACAGGTCGCCGTCGTGGTTGAGGCCGGCACCCGGCGTGTCGAAGGGAATGGCCCCTTCCCTTTCGGCCACGGCCATGACCTCGCTCTTGGGCACGAACAGAAACTGCGCATCCGAATCGATGAAACGGGTGATCAGCCAAGGGCAGGCGACCCGGTCGACGTGAACATGGGAACGCGTGATCCAGAGCATCGGTTTTCATCCCCTCTTAGCAAAAATGAAAAAGACGGCCCTTCACATCCATACGGCCCATGCTGCCATTATTAGGCCGTTCGGCGCCTTTTGAAAAGGAAAAAGATGCGTCGGCCGCGCTAGGCGATGTCATCCGGGCGTTGCCGCCTGATCTCCACCAGGCCGATCGCCAGGATGTGGCCCACCATCAGCAGGCCCAAACCGGTGACGCCGATCCATCCGAAATGCTGGTAGCCGTATCCGCAGAGCGTGATTCCAGCCGAGCCGCCGAGATAGTAGATCATGATGTAGAGCGAGTTGGCTCGCCCCCGGCTTCGGCTGAGCCGCCGGTTCATGCACCCCACGGCGGCCGAGTGCACCGAAAAAAAGCCGAGGCAAACCCCGCCCAGCCCCAGCGCCACGAATCCCATATGGGCGACATGGGTCAGCAAGAGAGACCCCCCGAGGACGGCGGCCCCAAGGGCCATCGTGACGCCGTTTCCGAAGCGGTTGCTGACGCGCCCCGAAAGCGGCGCGATGAAGACGCCGATCGTGTAGGCCAGATACATCAGGGTGATGAGATGGGTCGAGGCGCGGAAGGGGTCCCCGGACAGGTAAAACGGCAGGTAATTGAACAACGCCGAAAAAACAAAGAAGGCGCTGAATCCCACGCTGAAGATCCGCAGCAGGTCGGCTCTTCGGATCAGCTCCAGAAAGCCGCCCTCCTGCGAATTTTCCGGACGAGCGCCCTTTTCCTCCGGGAGGACCTTCAGCGCGATGAGCGTGGCGGCCGCCACCAGGACCGACACCGTCAGAAAGGCGGCGCGCCAGTGCAGAGGCGGGTGGATCCAGCCGCCGATGAGCCGGCCGGAGAGCCCGCCCACCACCGTCGCCGCGACGTAGGAGCCCATCATGACGTTCAGCCGCTGCGCCGGAAGGCTGCGGGACAGGTAAGCCGCGATGCAGGTGGTGAGGGCCGGCAGAAAGAGGCCTTGAATGAAGCGGCAGGCGACCAGGAGGTCCATGCGCCGGGTGAGCGCGCACATCAATCCGAAAACGGCGACCACACCGCCCCCCGCGGCGATGATCGGCTTGACCGGGTACAGATCGGCCAGGCGGCCGAAGGGCAGATTGGAAAGCGCGATGCCCAGGACAACGGCGGAAATGGCCCAGGACGCCCGCGTCTCGTCCACCCCGAATTCCAGCTGCAGGACCGGCAGGACCGGTTGGACCAGATAGATCGTCGTGAAGCCGGCCGAAACCAGGAAGAAAACGGCGAACCTCAGCCCGATGGTTTCCCGTGGGAGGGTTGGAGACGAGTCAGCGGGTCCGGTCATCTTCTGCGGTTGGTTGAAAAATATCGTCTGCCTGAATCGCTCTACCGCGCGATCCTTGCGAAACTCAGCCCTTATCGCAGGACATCGGCCGTCGGATGCTCGCCGTCAACCGCGGGTTGAGGCTCATCCGGAGGCGCTTCGGTCAGCACGGCTTTTTTTTCGAGCTTGCGTTGCCGCTTCTCCTCGGTCTTTTTCTTGCGCTCCAGTTCCTTCTGCCGTTTCGTGAATTTGAAATTGGTCCTCGCCAATCGATCACCTCCTTGGCCCCTGTTGCGGACGACCAAACCAACGGGGCATTCCCCCTGAATGCAAAGGAATGCCCCGTTTTAATCAACCGAACCGCTATTTCAGGGTGACGTTTACGGCTGAGGGGCCTTTGGGGCCCTGTTGAATGTCGAAAGTCACTTGGTCGCCTTCGTTAAGGCTCTTGTAACCCGAAGCGTTGATGCCGGAGTGATGAACAAAAACATCCGGCCCATTTTCCTGTGCGATGAACCCGTAACCCTTGCTGCTGTTGAACCATTTCACAGTTCCGTCCGCCATGGTGACATCCTCCTTTCTCTTGTGTTCTCAGGGTCTCAATTTGGAGGCTGTCGGTCAGACAAACGAAACGCACCATCCAAGCGAAACCGGCCCGTCAATCAAGAACGGTCCTTTAGCGATTGGATCTAAGTTACCTCTTAATCGCGCCGGAAGCAAGCGAATTATGGTCATTGCTCCGGCCATGGGTGCAGATCGAGCGGGTAGCTGGCGCTGGGGGCTTCGGCCGCGGCAGATGTCCCACCGGGCCGGGAGCAGCGGTGCCCTGCGCCCTCGCCCGGGACTTGATCTTAAACCACCTTGACCATATAGTTCTGCATAACTGCGAGTGCCGAAGCTCGCGGTCGACTCCGTGTCTGCCGTTGGGCGATAGGCTGCGGCGGCGCCTACGCGGCGCAGGCGATCGCGCTGCCGCTCGCGCCGGACAGAGGCGGCCCGTTGAACCTGGAAATTTCGACGCTGCGGCCGGCCGTCGATACCCCGTGCCGCTTGGACGAGGTCTCAACCCGATGAGCGCTCATTTCAAAATATGCCCTTCCTGTTCGAAGGCCTGGTCATCGCGCGAAGAGTTCCTGTCCGATGACGAGCTCGATCTCGTCGGCTACCAGGTGGACTTCGACGAACTCGCCTTCGGCCTTTTTCTATTCAACCACCACACCTGCCAAACCACTCTGGCCGTTCGGGCGGGCCTGCTGAAAGGTCTCTACATCGGGCCTGTATTCAGAGCCCGCCGGACCGGGCAGAAGGACTGCCCGGGGTACTGCCTGAAACGCTCGCAGCTTTCAGCCTGCCCGGCCGAATGCGAATGCGCCTGGGTGCGCAGGCTCATGCAGATCGTCCGCCAGTGGCCCAAACCGGCGGCCAGGTCCAAGGAGGCGATGCGCTGAGACATGAGGGGCAGCTGATATTCCTTGACGCGTCAGGCGCTGCCGACATGTTCTTAACTAAACGGCCGCAGCGCGGGCCGGCCGTTCCAACCGTTCTAAAGGTAAAGGATACATCCGACATGCTGATCGAGGGGTTCAAAGCGCTACATCCGGTTGCCCAGGCTTTTTGCGGCACGCTCTTCACCTGGTTTCTGACAGCGCTGGGAGCTGGGCTCGTATTCTTTTTCAAAAAGATCAACCGCCGGGTATTGGACGGCATGCTCGGATTTGCCGCCGGCGTCATGATCGCGGCCAGCTACTGGTCGCTCCTGGCGCCGGCCATCGAGATGGCCGAGGAGGACGGGGGCCCCGCCTGGGTCCCGGCCGTGGTCGGGTTTCTGGCCGGCGGCTTTTTTATCTGGCTGGTAGACCGTCTCCTGCCCCACCTGCACCTCGGAATGCCGACCGAATCCGCCGAGGGTGTCAGCACGACCTGGCGCCGCAGCATCCTGCTGGTGCTGGCCATTACGATCCACAACATCCCCGAGGGGCTGGCCGTGGGGGTCGCCTTCGGAGCCCTGGCGGCCGACATCCCGTCGGCGACCCTGGCGGGGGCCATGGCGCTGGCGCTCGGCATCGGGATCCAGAATTTCCCGGAAGGGGCGGCGGTTTCGGTCCCTCTGCGCCGGGAGGGTTTGTCGCGCCGCAAAAGCTTCTGGTACGGCCAACTCTCGGGCATGGTCGAACCGCTGTCGGGAGTGCTGGGCGCAATGGCGGTGGTGCTGATGAAGCCGATTCTGCCCTATGCCTTAGCTTTCGCGGCCGGCGCCATGATCTACGTGGTGGCCGAAGAGCTGATCCCCTCGGCACGACAGGGAGAGCACAGCGATTTTTCCACCGTGGGCGTCATGCTGGGATTTGCCGTCATGATGACCCTTGACGTGGCGTTGGGTTAGGCACATGCCGTATGGACCTCTATTTTCTCGACGCGTTGAGCCAGGGCACCGTGCTGGCCGTGCTGCGGCGGTAGCAATGGCTATCGGGCTTGAATTTCGCGCCGCTCTCAACACCAGGCAATGCCAAAAGGGAACGCGCATCGCGAAACAGCAGATGCAACGCACTGCCCTGAAGTCTTATACGCACGCCCATGATGTCCGGGATGATGGCATCGGATTTTGGCATCGCGTCTTGATTTTGATTATTGAATCAATAGTAAAGACGCGACACCATATCCCATCGACACCATATCCCTCAGACTCGTGAATAGCTGATGCTATCCTTTTCAAACTCTTCAATCACCTCATCGCTGAGGGATGCCCGTATGTTGTGCATAATTTGAATGAACGTGTCCGTGGTCACACGGTAGTCCTGTTTGCTCGCAAGCTCCTGCTCGAAGGCGAACTGCGCCACCTGTTGAAATAGATACTGGATATCAGCCGGAGTAAACCCCGCTGTCATCGCGACAATCTGCACCAAATCGATGTGCCCGGTATTCAGTTTGGAGAGATAATGCTCGAGAATGGTCGTCCTCCCTTCCCGGTCCAGTCCGCCAACGGGAATGATGCAGTCAAACCTTCCCGGGCGGAGCATGGCACCATCCAGTTGCCGGATGTAATTCGTGGCGCACACCAGCAGGATCTTGTTTCCCTGATGCTTTAGCAGCGGAATCTGTTTCAGGAACTCGTTCGTGATGGACTTATCGATCCGGTCCGCGCTGTCGCGGCTGCCCGCGATCTCATCGAACTCATCGATAAAAAGGACCACCTCATTAAGACATCTGGCCTTTTCCATGACTTCTCGCAGATTCGCGCCAACCTTTTCCACGCCTTCCGCCATAAGCATGCTTGGAACGATCTCTATGTACCACCAGGACAAGACACCGGCGATGGCCTTTGCGAAATGGGTCTTCCCAGTCCCGGGAGGCCCAAAAAAGGTGATCGCCTGGGGAGGAATAACCCCATGCTTTTTAGAGAGGCCTTCCTCCGTCAGGGGCAGAATGATCCTGCGTTGGACCAGCTGTTTGGGAGGTTGGGAATCGGAAATGCTATCCCACATTTCCCGGCTGATGGTTTGAGCTCCCAGCTCATTCAGAATATCGGTCCGTTTATATGTCATGTACTCCGCAAGGGCTTGCTCCTGATTCTCCAGGAAATCGATGCAGGCGATCCGGAACCCGACATCCCTGCCGAGTTTTTCTGAAAGAAGCCACTTATGTTTCATGATCTTGGGCCAGAGGTCGGCAGCGATATCGGGTTCAAATTTGGCTCCGCTGAGTTCAAAGATTCTACTCGTGGACTCTTCCGGAGACTGAGTTTGCTGGGTGGTGTTGTTCATAAGGAACCTTATGCGAGAGGGCTAAGAGCTCGCGAACTGGTTTTTGTATGGGAACGCACGGACTCTATAAGAAGCTGCCGCTAGCGGGATAGAGGATAGGACATGAAGCTCTCCCTGATCCAAGGAATGAACCCTCGTTTAGACATATTTTATCCCCAGGCCATATGACCAAGATGAACCAAACCCGCACAATAACTTGCGCCATTTGATCACGGCCGGGCAATCGCAAGGCCCGGCGCCAAGTTCTCGGTTATCCAAGAGGATGTGCAATGCTGAACCTGGCCGTTGCGCATAATTCGATTCAAGGTACATTCCGCTCTTGCCGCATTCATACATGGACGCCGGATACAGGTATCCGGTTCGATCGTCTTTTACGGTGACGGGGGAGCCTTGCTTGATGTGCAGGGCGCGTATTTTTTCATTCAATGGTCCCATGTTCGGTTGCCTGTTTCTTTCTTGGCCGACCCCTGGAACGAATACCCTGCCATATGAGCCAGATGAATCTTCCGCATGAGAAATAGGGTGACGGATACCGCGTTGCCTGGGCTTGCTGATGGTTAATCCTTCCACGCCCCATTGTTTTTGTCCTTGCTGACCGCGATGACGTTGCCTTGGAGGTGAGAGCCATTAAAACGCTCTAAAGCTCGTCGAATGCTCTCTTCAGTTTCCATTTCGATCAGCGCGATTCCCTTGCTCTGGTTGGAATACCTGCCTCTGACAACCGCAACCGAGGTGACCTTTCCAACCATGGAAAAATGATGGTCCAGTTCAGCCTCACCGGTGTCGTTCGATAAATTGCTAATGTACAACTTTGTTTTCACGTATGATCCTTAGAGATCCCATCACCCGAATTTGATTAAACTCCTCACGCGTACGTGAAGGATTGTCGAGGGGAATTAAGATCCGATGAAGAAGTGGAGAGGACGCGCCCCCCCCTCTGGTTATAGGGAGGGGGCGCCGACATCAGAGTGGAAAATTAGACCGTCTTTACGTTGGCTGCAGACTTGCCCTTGGGCCCGTCTTGAACATCAAAACTGACCGCTTGACCTTCTTGCAGGCTTTTGAAGCCGCTATCCTGGATAGCACTGAAATGCACGAACACGTCGCTTCCGGTTTCGGTTTCGATGAAGCCGAAGCCCTTGCTATCATTGAACCATTTAACTTTTCCTTGCATCGTCGCTTTTATCCTCCTTTCGTATATTTTTTAAGGTCGGATTATGACGACGGAATAAAAAAACCACCGCACTTTGAAGAGCGTGGTGGTTAATCCCTACACTGCAAAATGTTTTTAATCCAGCCTTGACGGCAATCGATTCCCGCAGGGGATTTTCCGAAGCCGCGATATTGCTAACATAGGCCTGTTAGGCTGACATGTCAACAGAACTATTCAAACCCGACATCCGCGGCTGGTTATTTTTGAGGCAGTCTGCTGGGCTGCGCCGTACAAAAAATCAGTCATGTATAAACGCCTCACGCGCGGTGAGAGCTTTTTCCTGCGCCCCGTCCATGGATGTCAGCGCCGCTATGAGGCCCTGCGCGCCTCCTTGGTCGAACCGCTGCCCGCCCGCATCTTCGCTGGGCGCTTTGGCTATTCGCTGGCCTATACCCGTCGGTTCCGCCATCGGTGCGCCCACCAGAAAATCGACTTCAACCACCGGGGTTGGGCCGTTCTAGAGCCCCAGCTACCCGAATCTATCGTTGGGCGTTCTTTATCTGCTCCATCATTCGGCAGACCGCGTCATAGTGTTCTTGGGTCTGGGCGGCGTTCTGAAAGACGAGGGCTTCATAAGCGAGAACCTGCTCCAGGGTGGAGTGGCCGCCGTGGCGCAGCACCTGCTTGGCGGCACGGATCGCCCCAGACGGCATGCGCGCGATCTCGGCGGCCATTTTGCCGGCCTCCGCCAGCAGGTCTTCGTGGGCCACCACGCGGTTGACCAGCCCGATCTGCAGGGCTTCCCGGGCATCGATCATTCGGGCGGTGAAAACCATCTCGGCCGCCTGGCCGTACCCGATCAGGCGCGGCAGGAAGTAGGAGCTGCCGAACTCAGGAGTCAGCCCCAGGCGAACAAAAGCGAAACTGAATTGGGCCTTTTCTGAGGCGATGCGCAGGTCGCAACTCAGCGGCATCGTGGCGCCGAAACCCACCGCCGGTCCGTTGATGGCCGCAATGATCGGTTTGGGAAATTGGATGAACGCCCTGGGCAGATCGACATTCGAGAAGGTGTCGCCTGAGCCTTCCCGGCGGTAGGTTTCATACCGGTGTTTGAACATTTTGAGATCGCCGCCGGCGCTGAAGGCCCTGCCTTGGCCGCTGATCACCATCACACGCATCTCGTCGTCTGCCGCGGCCTGCTGCAGAACGTGCAGCAGCTCCGAGCGCATCTCCTCGGAAAGCGCGTTCAGCACCTGCGGCCGGTTCAGGTAAAGAAAGCCGACGTTGTCTTTGCTTTCGACTGAGATGGTTTGGTAATTCATTTCTTGAGGATGACCGGCTTGGGTTCGTATTGCCCCGAAGTCACCTGCTCCCAGAAGGTCTGCTCGTCCTCCATCCACCGGGAGCCGAATTTCTTGTTGAAGAATCCCCCCAGGCGCTGGAGCATTTTCTGCACGTTCGAGCCGTGCTCCAGGGTCAGGACGTCTTCCAGGAAGGCGGCGATGTCGATCATCTTCTCCTTCGGAATGTAGGCGCGCGCGCCCATCTCGATGGATTTCCGGAGCGCCTCGGCGGAAAGAGCATGCGCGGTGAGCATCACGGTCGGAAACCCCAGATGCACGGAGGCATTGAGCAGGTCGAATCCGCGCACGCCCATAATGTCCAGGATGACGGCATCGTAGGTCCAGGAGCGCAGCAGGTGGAAGCCGGTTTCGTAATCCGTAGCGCGGTCGAGCGTCAGGCCGGCGTGGTCATCGAGCAGATCGGCCAGCGTGTCGAGCACGTCCGGTTCATCGTCCACGGCCAGGATGCGTTTTCCTTCAAGCGCGCTTCGTGTCATGGGCCTTGCCTCCGTCTTTTGAAATTCGGCGCCGCTCGTCGTCCCGGACCTCGCGCCGCAGGAGCTTGCCGACCTTGGATTTGGGCAGCATGTCCCGAAACTCGATGTAGGCCGGAACCTTGTAAGGGGCCAGCCGCTCCCGGCACCAGCGCATCAATTCGGTGCCGCCCACCCCGCGGGCGTCTTCCTTGAGCACCACGATGGCCTTGATGCGCTCCCCCACCTTGGGGTCCGGAATGCCCACTACGCAGGCCCCGATCACGGTCGGATGGTCCTGCAGGGCGGCTTCGACTTCCGAGGCCGAGACCCGATAGCCCTTGTGCTTGATGATGTCGGCCGAACGTTCGACGTAAATCAGCTCGCCGGAGGGCTGGGCGCTGACGAAGTCGCCCATGCGGCACCAGGTCCGGCCGTCGATCTCGACAAAGGCCCGGCGGGTTTCCTCGGGCTTGTCGAAGTAGCGCTTCAGCGTATAAGGAGACGTCACCAGCAGCTCCCCGCTTTCCCCCGGGGCCACCGGAGTCAGGGTTTCGGGGTCCACCACCAGGCACTGCCGGCTCTTCAGAGGAAAGCCGATGGCCCGCGGGCTGGGCTCCTGACCGATGCGGCTGTAGGCCACATGCCCCACTTCGGTGGAGCCGTAGACCTGATAAATCGGGATTCCGCAGCGTTCGTGCCACCGCAGCTTGACCTCCTCCGGCAGCACGTCGCCTCCGCAGAAGCAGTATTTCAGGGAATTGAGATCGTAGCGGTCGAGGCGGTCGTTTTCAAGGATCATTCGATACAGGGCCGGAACCCCCAGCAGCCACCGCACCTTGCGGCGCTCGATGCTCTCAAGGATGGCGTCCACTTCCGGCACCGGCATGAGCACGGTGCAATTGCCCTTGTTCAGCCCGATCGCCATGAAGAGGCCCAGGGCCATGATGTGGAACAGGGGGTTGACGGCGATATAGGTGTCGCGGCCCTCCTGCAGGTGCTCGGCCGCGACGTCCTCGGTGACGTCGTTGACGTAGGAGGTCATTCCGATGTGGGTGCCGGGAACGCCTTTCGGGAAGCCGGTGGTGCCTCCGGTGTAAAGGATATAAGCAAGGTCCTTTTCAGGGTCGATAGCAACTTCCGTTTCCAGCGGACGGTGCTTGAGCAACGTACGGAACCAATGGACGTCGGCGCCCACCACCACTTTACCCGTGGGGATCTTGTCGAAGAGCTTGCCCAGGGCCTTTTTCCAGGCCGGCAGCAGATCGGCCAGGTTCGTCACGATCACATGCTTGAGCCCGGTCTGGGCGGCCGCTTCCCGGACGTAGCCGAAGTTGGTGTCCATGCAGAGGACCGCCTGGACCCCGCCGTCTCGGATCATGTAGGTGATTTCATGCGAGGTGTAGATCGGCGAGACCGGCACGACGACGGCGCCGATTTTTTGAATGCCCAGAAACGCGATCACCCACTGGATGGAGTTGGCGATGTAGACCATCACGCGGTCGCCCTTCCCCACACCCATATCGGCCAGGGCCCCGGCGAAGCGCTCGCTCAACTCCCGTAGGCGGCGAAAGGAGAAGGATTCCCCTAAATAGACCACAGCCGGCCGCTCCGGGTATTCGACGCTCATGCGGTCGAACCGCGTAAAGGTCAGCTCCTTCTCCCGGGTGGCTTGGAGTGTCTCCATAAAGCATCGTTATCCTTTAGCCTGGGCACGGGGCTTCGGCTATCGTGTGAAACCAAACCGTCGCACCGAAATCCGAAATCCGAAACAAATTCGAATCACCCAAATCCCAATTTCCCAAACACAGATTCCTGTCGATCCTGTCGGCGGCGAGTCATCTTCATCTATTGCTTCCGGGTTTCGAACATTTGAAAATTCAAATTTCGTATTTATTTCGGATTTCGAGTTTCGATATTCGGATTTAATTCGGCACCGTTTGCTCCCGAAAGGTAGAACCTCTCGCGGCCCTCCATCCACTGCAGGGAGAAAGTTCAACACGAACTAGATCCCGAAATACGCCGCGCGCACATCCGGGTTGTCCATCAGATCCTGACGGGTCCCCTCCATGACCGCCGACCCGTTTTCCAGGATGAAGGCGTAGTCCACGATGGGGATCACCGGCCGCGCGTACTGCTCGGTGATGATCATGGCGATCTTGCGCTCGTCGCGGATCTCGCGCGTGGCGCGCATGAGCATGGCCTGCATGAGGGGGCTGAGGCCCATCAGGGGCTCGTCCAGCAGCAGAATTTTCGGCTGCGCCATCAGCGCCCGGCCGATGGCCAGCATCTGCTGCTCGCCGCCGCTGAGAAACCCGCCCAGGCGGTTTTTCAGTTTCTTCAGCGCCGGGAAGACCCGAAAGACATACTCGAGGGTCTCGGCCGCCTGGCGCGGGGCCGCGAGATAGCCGCCGATCTTGAGGTTCTCGATCACGCTGCTCTCCTTGAAGATGCGGCGCCGCTCCGGGCAGAGCACGATTCCGGCCCGGGCCCGCCGGCTGGGCTTCTCGTTGATCAGCTCGCGGCCGTCGAAGCGGATGCTGCCGGCCAGGGTGATGCGCTCGCCGCCGGCCATCTGCTCCTTCTTGCGGATGTCGAGCATGATGCCGGAGAGCACGTACATCAGGGTCGACTTGCCGGCGCTGTTGGCCCCGAACACGCCGATGATCTGGTCCGGGCCGCAGCGGATGCTCACGTTGTTCAAGGCCAGCATGTTCTCGTAGAACACCATCAGGCCGTAGGCCTCAAGCATGGACCATCACCTCCTCGACCGCTTCGGACCCGAAATAGGCCTCGCGCACGCGGGGGTCGGCCATCACTTCCTCGGCGCTGCCCTCGACGAGTTTCTGCCCGAAATTGAGCACCATCACCCGGTTGGCCACCTGGAACAGCTCCCGCAGGCGGTGCTCGACCATGATCAGGGTGATCCCGTCCATCTGGAGGCGCTCGATCAGGGGCACCATGCTGGCGATCTCGCTCATGCTCAGCCCGGAGAACACCTCGTCGCAGATGATCAGCTCGGGCTTCAAGGCCAGGCAGCGCGCCAGCTCCAATCGTTTGAGGTAGCCCGTGGGCAGGGTCGCGGTCACCTTGTAGGGTACGTAGGAGTCGCGTTCGAAGCCGATTTCCTCCAGGATGTCGATGCCGACGGTGTTGCGATCGCCCATGCGCCCGCCGCCTCGCCACCCGCCGGTGCGCCGCGCCCGCGGAGAAAAGAGCGGGATCACCAGGTTCTTGTAGGCGGGCAGACTGTAGTACGGCCGCATGATCTGGAAGGTGCGCGTGACCCCCAGGTCGGCGATCTTGTGGGGCGGCTTGCCGGTGATGTCCCGGCCGCGGAAAAGGATGCGGCCGGCCGAGGCTTTGACGAAGCCGGTGATGCAGTTGACCACCGTGGTCTTCCCGGAGCCGTTGGGTCCGATGATGCCCAGGATCTCGCCTTCGCGGACCTCGAAGCTCACCCGGTTGAGCGCGATGATCCCCCCGAAGGTTTTCGTCACCTCCTGAACCTGCAGAAGCGGTTCGCCCGTCATATGGATTTCCACCTTTCAAACTGATGGTACTTGCGCTGGCCGAAGACCATCAGCCCCTCGCTGCGGAAGACGGTGAAGCCCAAGAGGATCAGCGAATAAAACACGATGCGCAGGGTGCCGAAATCCCGCAGGAGCTCCGACACCGGCACCAAAATAAGGCACCCGAGCACCGGCCCCACCAGGGTGCCGCTGCCGCCGATGACCGTGGCAGCGATGGGCAGCACCGAGAAATCCAGCGCGAAGGTGGAAATGCCCGCCCACATGTAGATATGCACCAGGCAGGCGCCGGCCATACAGCCGATGCAGGCCCCGATGAAGACCCCCAGGGCCTTGTAGTAGGTGATGTTCATGGCCGAGGCCTTGACGGCCTGATCGTTGTCCTTGACCGCCCGCAGGACCAGGCCGAGATCCGTGTTGACCAGCCGGCGCAGGCCGAAAAGAAAGACCAGCACCAGGACGATAACCAGGTACTGCTCGATCCAGACGCCGGGGAAGCTGTCGATGCCCATGATGCCGTCGGTCCCGCCGATAATGTTCAAGGCTTCGATCACGCGCGCCAGCAGCAGCGGATACATCAGCGTGACGATGGCGAAGTACACCCCCCGCAGGGGCAGGCAGGGCAAGAGCAGCAGGGTGCACAGGGCCCCGCCCAGCAGCGTCGCCCCCGGTACGCAGATCAGCGGCGCCAGCCCCAGCTTGGTGTTCAAAAGCGCCGACAGGTAGCCCCCGGTTCCGACGAAAAAGGCGCCCCCGAGCGAAACCAGTCCGACGAAATGGGCCAGAAAATCGAACACCAGCGCCAGGAGAGCATAAATGCAGACAATCGAGATCACGCGCTTCCAATACATGCCGGGCATCGCCATCGGCAGTGCGAGCAGGCCCGCGATGAGGAAGAGCCGCGGCAGGATCAGATAGGACAGCTCCCGCCAGGACATCAGGGCATAAAGGCCTTGGGTGCGGACCTTGACGCCGCGGTCGATGCGTTCTCTGCGCCGCTGTTGGGGTGCCGCGGTCATACCCGCTCCTCCAGCTCTTTCTGCTGGCCGAACAGCCCCGAGGGCTTTAGAATCAGGGTCAGGATGATCGCCAAGAGCGCCACGACCATCTGGTAGTGGGCGCCCAGGTAGACGACGGTCAGGATCTGGGCGAACCCGATCAGGAAGGCGGCCAGCACCGCCCCGACCCAGCTGCCGATGCCGCCGACGATGCACACGGCGATGGCCAGGATGAGCACGTTGTAGCCGGACTCCACGACGATGTTTCCGAGCGGCAGCAGCAAGAGCGCGGCCAGAGCAGCCAGCATGGACCCCAGCGCCATGGCCACCACGGCCATGAGATCCGAGTCGATCCCCAGCATGAGCGCCGCCCGTTCGTCCTGGGCCATCCCCCGCAGCGCCAGCCCGATGCGTGTGTAGCGGGTAAAAAACCACAAGAAGGCCACCAGCGCCGCCCCTGCGCCCACCACCACCATGCGCTGGTAATCGACCGAAATCCCGGCGATGGAGGTGCTGCCGCCGATGAAGGACGGCAGCGTGTAGGTCATGCCCTTGAATCCCCCCCAACGCAGGCCCTCCAGGATGGCCAGCGCGATGGCGTAGGAGGCGATGATCTCGGAGATCGCCATGCCGCGCACGCGGATCAGGAAAAGCAGGTAGATCGCCGAGCCGATCAGCGCCGTGACGACCATCGTCAAAACGATGCTGAGCGGGTAGCTGAGCCCGAAGGTGTTCATGGCGCTCCAGGCGATGAAGCCGCTCAGCACGTAGATCGCCCCGTGGGCGAAATTGGGCAGGCGGCTGACGCCGTAGACCAGGGCAAAGCCGAGGGCATACAGCGCCAGCGTCACGCTGTTGATGGTTCCGTAGATTAAAATATCCATTCAGATCTCTGAGATTTGAACATTCGAATTTGTTTCGAGCTTCGTGCTTCGGATTTCGAATTTGCTTTACTTTTTCATCCAGGGCGGCAGCTGGATCTCGCCCATGGCGATGCTCTTGGGATAGACCACCACCCGCTTGCCGGCTTGCCATTGCAGGATGCTGCCGACGGCGCCTTCCTTCGGGTCGGTCGAGGGGATGACCTGATGGCTCTTGGGGTCGAAGCGCAACCGTCCGTAGACGCCCATCAGGTCGGTTTTCTCGAGCTCCGCAACCACCTTGTCGGCATCCAGGCTCTTGGCACGCTCGATCGCGTCCTTGAGCACATACACCGCCATATAGCTGCTGGAGGAACCCAGGCCTTCCGGTTCGACCTTCCAGCGCTGGGTGTAGGCGTTGAAAAACTTCATCGTCCAGTCAGTGGCGTTGGAGGGGGCGTTGCCGGCGTTGACCACGTTGCAGAGCGTGAATTCGCCTTTGCCGTCCGTGGCTTTCCAAAAACCGGGCTGCTCCGCGGCGGCCAGCGTCGAACCGAACGGCAGCGCCGGCACCTTCATGTCGTACCACTGCTTCAGCAGGATCGCGCTTTCAGGCATGTCCATCCAGATGTTGATGATCTCGGTCTTGGTGTCCTTGGCTTTGAGCAGCCCCAGGGAGAAATCGGTCGCCCCGGTCGGGTATATCTCCAGGCCGGTGACGTTCCAGCCCTTGTCGGTGGCGATTTTTTTGACCAGATCGGCGGCCCCGCGGGCGTGGCTGACATCCTGGGCCATGATGAAGAGGTTGTTGAATCCGTGCTTCTCTTTCAGCTGGGTAAAATTGGCGAAGATCTCCCCCACGAGGTTCTTGGCCTCGCCGTGGATGCGGAAGCAGTACTTGAACTTGTCGTACTGTTCGGCGACCATGGCATGGTAGTTCGGGGTCAGGACCCCGCTGGTGAGAATGGATACTTTCTTGTATTTGGACAGCAGCGGCATGGCCGCGAGGGCCGCTTCCGAGCGGACCGGCCCGCCGAGAATGAAGTCGGCTTTTTTATCAAGGATGAGCTTTTCCACTGCCAGCAGCGCCTCGCTCACCGGCACGCCCGGCTCCAGGTCGCGCGTGTCGATGACCTCCATTTTAAACAGCCTTTTTTCACTGCCGACCTGTACTCCGCCGGCGGCATTGATCTCCTCCACCGCGAGCGTAAACCCTCGTTCGGCCGCCCAGCCGTAGAGGAAGGCCATGGACAGCGGGCACCCCAATACGATGGGGTCAGCCGCTCGAACCGGCGACACGAGCAGGAACGACAACACCGTCAACGTTAGGAGCATTGATAGAACAACGCTTTTTCTTCTACCCATCCTGCACCTCCTTGGTTAGTTCGGTAACGGTCACGACGGCCGCAACGCGGCCGGTTGGCTGAATACGGTTCAGCGGCCACCAGCGAGTTCAACGTCTTAAGATTCAACTCGCGGGCTCGCTTTAGCTATAATTTCAAAGGATCAAAAGCAAGTGCTATTTGAGCCCGTTTGCGATGCGAATCGGCGACAGGGTAGATTCGAACTCCCCCAGCTTGCCGTCTCCGGGCGTTTGGGTTCGACAGGCAGGCTCATCTCAGGCTCCTTGCTTGAACACGGGCGGCAGCGAAGGATTTGCGGACGTCCTCGCCTTCTGGTATAGAATCGGCCGGGGCGTGCAGCGCGCCAGACGGAGGCGGAGGATGGATCCGAGGGTCAAAGCGGCAATCGAAGCGGCGGTGGTTCATGAGCCCTTTGCGCGATCCATGGGGATCCAGCTGCAAAAGCTGGAAGACGGTTTCTCCCGCGTGGAAATGACCTTCGACCCGGCGCGCCAGAACAACATCTACCGCCGCGCCCACGGGGGCGCGGTGTTCGGGCTGATCGACGAGGCCTTTGAAACGGCCGCCCAGACCGACGGCACCGTGGCGGTGGCCATGAACGTCAGCGTGACCTACATCGCCAGTCCGGAGCCGGGCGCGCGCCTGTGGGCCGAGGCCCGGCGGGTGGCCCAGACCAAGCGCACCGCCAGCTATGACATCAAGGTCGGCAATGCGGACGGAGAGCTGATCGCGGTCTGCCAGGCGCTGGCCTTCCGCACCGGCAAGCCCATTCCCTTTTTGTAAAAATTCCAAAAGACGAAACGCAATAAACAAACAATGTGGTTTTGGGCATTATTTCATTCGAATTTCGTGCTTGTTTCGGATTTCGAATTTCGTGCTTCGAATTTACCTGCTTATATACCCTTATCTAAAATCCGGGGGTCGTGCTTCAGGCGTTCCTGGATCCCCTTGCCGATCTGGTAATTGCGGCTGAACTCCGACCAGAACTCCCGGTCCTTGGCCTGCCAGCCCGGTCCGAAGCGCTTGTCAAAGTAGGCGCCGAGCTTTTCGAACAGAAGCTTCCAGGGCGGCTCGCCGCGATCATAGGCCTCCAGAAGGCGGCTCAACAGCTCATCCAGTTCGGCCAGCGTCTCCTTGGGCAGGTAGGAGATGGCGCCCTTGCGGATGGACTCCATCAGGGTCTCCGGGTTGATGGCGTGCGCCGTGAGCATGACCGAGGGGATCCCCCGAGCGACCGTCTCCTCGAGCAGCTTGAGCCCGTTGACGCCCATGATGTCCAGCACCGCGAGGTCGTAGCGGCGCTCCCTGATTTTGCGGGAGGCGGTCTCGTAATCGAGCGCCGGGTCCACGTGGGCCTCTTCCAGGATGTCTGCGATCGTGTCGAGAATGTCCTTCTCGTCGTCCACAACGAGCACGTGCTTGCCTTTGATGTAAGATTTCGTAACCGCCATCTGTGCGACCTCCTTAGATTAGGGCAGCCCCCGTCGGGCTGCGTTTCGGTTCGAATGCAGACCTGCCGGTCAGCAGGGTGTTGAAAAACAAGTATCAGGCCGTCAGCCGAGGCGCACGGCCTTTTGGAAAGCGCAGCCTATTCGCAGATAGGTGAGCATTTCCAAAAGCCGTGCAACGAAGGATCACGGCCTGAGACGCCGTTTTTCAACACCCTGCTAAGGCCGTTCCAGCCGCAGCGGCAGCGTCAGGCGGAAGGTGGCCCCCTCACCCTTGCGGCTGCTAACTTCAATGTCACCGCCCAAACACCGGGCCATGATCAGCGACCCGGCCAGCCCGAGTCCATGGCCCTTGCGTTCGACCATGGAGCATTCCTTGACCTGCGTGTAGCGCTTGAAGATCAACTCATGGTGGTCCGGCGCGATCCCCGGTCCGTCGTCGGCGACCGCCACCACCAGGCAGTCGCCGCGGATTTCCATGTGCACATCGATGCGCTGGCGGCGATGATGCAGCGCGTTCTTGAACAGGTTGCCGGCAATCTGGCGAAACTTGGTTTCATCCTGGAACATCTCCACCGCCGCCGCACCGGCCGGCAGGTGCAGGAAGATGCCGTTACCGTTCAACAGCGCGATGAGCTCGGCTTCGACCTGGTACTTGCCGATCGCCTCGGCGGCCGGCCCGGTGACGGTTTCCAGGGCATCCTTGAGCGCCTGCTGCAGGGCCGCGAGCGCCGGGAAACGGCGGCAGATCAGACACCCGGATTCGGACCGGCCGATCTCGAGCAGGTCGTTCAGAATCCCCCAGGCTTTGCGCGTGTTGCGCAGGCTGCGCAGCAGGGTGTTGGCCTGCTTGGCCGTCAGCACGCCGTACTTGTCCTGCTTCTCCAGGACCGTGCGCAGGCCGGTTTCGATGATCGCAATCGGGTCCTTGAGTTCGTGGATCAGGAACTCGATGCTGATTTCCTGAAAAAAACCGGCCGGCGCCGCCGCCGTTTCCGGCTCCGTGTGCTTGGGTGCATTCATACCGAACGATCCTCCGCCTATCGAAATGAGCGCGTCAAAGGGCTGCCGACGACGGGCCCGCAGCCGCGGCAAACCGGACGGTGACCACGGTGCCTCCCGCCTCGCGGCATTCCTCCGGGCGGCGCAGATGCGCGCATTCGCCCGTATCCCCCGGGCACTCGTCCTTGTCGGTGGGGATGAACCGGCAGCGCGTCGAGTTCATGAGGATCTTGAACCCGTAGCGTTCGGCGAACATCTGCATGCGCAGCAGATCAAAGCCTTTCCCGCCGGCCATGAAGTCATACGGGCTGCGGGTGGAGTACTGCAGCGGCTCATAGGCCGTGAAGAAATTGCCGATGATCAGACGCTGGTTTTCGGCGGTGATCCCGGTGCCGGTGTCCTCGATTTCAAGCTCCGGCCCTGCGCTTCCGGGGCGGACGGCCACCCGCACGTCGCCGCCGTCCGGGGTGTTTTCCACCGCGTTGCGAATCAAACCCTCGATGACCTTGACCAGCACCTCGGCCGGGACGAACACCGGCGGGGTCTCCTCCAGGCGCACCTCCAGCCCGACCCGGCGGTGGTCGAATTTGGGACGCACGATCTTGACCACCTCATCCGTAAACCGGGCGAGGTCTATTTGCTCGGATCGCGCCTCCCGCGGCCCGAAAAGCCATTCGATGCGGCGGCGCAGCTGCTCGGTGGCGCTTTCCTCTCCGAAGGCTTCGGCCGCCAGGGCCTCCAGCTCGTCGGCGCACTGATCCAGCAGGATCGACAGCATCCGGTGAGGGGTCACATCCTTCTCCTGCAGCAGGTCCTCGATCTGGTACTGCATGTCCAACACGCGCTGCAGATTGCGCCGGGCGCGCTCGATCGTGATCTCCCATCGGCCGCCGCTGCTCTGCGCGGCCAGCTGCTTGGCCAGCAGGTTCAGGGATGCGGAGAGCACCGACAGCGGCGTCTTGAGTTCGTGCGACAGGTGATGGATGACGCGATCCTTGGCGCGGTTCAGACTCCGGACCGCCTGAAGGGAGCGTTCCAGCGCTTCGTTGATGCTGGCATTCTCGATGGGCAGGGCCACGAGGTTGGCCAGGCTGGAAAGCAGCGCCAGGTCGCTTGCGGTGAACGGCCCGCCTTTCTTGTTGACGGCGCACAGCACACCGATCATGCGCTTCTGTGTCATCAGCGGGACGTCCAGCATGCTGCGCGTGCGATAGCCGGCTTGGGCGTCCACCTGGTCGAAGAAGTAAGGACTCTGCGAGGTGTCGTTGACCATCAGCGGCTGGCCGGTTCGATAGACTTCACCCGCGACCCCCTTCTCGGCCGGAAATCGAATCTCCTTCATGCGCTGGCCGGTGTCCAGGTTGTCGAAAACGGACTCGCGGAAGAAAAATTCCTTCTGCTCTTCGTCCAAGAGGATGACGCTCGCGCCCTCGACGTCGAGCAGCTGCCGGACCTCGCGGGTGATGAACTCCAGCCGCGTGTCCAGGGTCCGGAACTGGTAGAGCGCCTGGGAGATGCGGAAAAGCGCCTGATTGACGCGGGCGGTGCGCTTCTCCTGGGTCACGTCCCGCAGCGTGATGACCTGGCCGGCCGGCCGGTGGCTCTCGTCGTAGAAAACGGCGCCGTCGATGATGATATCCAGCAGGCGGCCGTCTTTGGTCAGACGCCGGGTCTCGAAATTGTGGATGACCTCTTCCCGGTACAACCGGGCAAGACCCTCGCGGGTCTGGGCCTTGTACGCTTCCGGTACGAACGGGACGATTTTTCCCTGCAACTCCTCCAGACTCCAGCCGAAGACCTTTTCGAAGGCCGGGTTCAGATAGGACACCGTGCTGTCCAGGTTGAACACGAAGACCGGATCGGGCAGAAAATTGAGAAAGGCGCGGTAGCGCTGTTCCGCCCGGCGGCTGGTTTCCGAGAGTTCCAGGGCGCAGGCCTGCGAGGCTTCCAGCGCCTTCTGCGCCAGGTGCTTGTCGGTGATGTCCCGGGCAATGCCTCGGAAGCCGGTCTGACGGCCGTGGCCGTCCGTGATCGGCTTGGCGGATATCTCCAGGACCCGCCGTTCGGAATCCGGGCGAATGATCTGCCAGGTCATGTCCGCCACGCTGCCCCCTTCCCGGAAAAGCCGGTTGAAGGCCTCATAGGTGGTCCGGGCGTTCTCGGCGTCCATAAACTGAGCGTAGTTCCGATCCTGAATCGCCTGGCGCGGATGGCCGAAGATCCGGCAGAGGGCGTCATTGAAGAACTTGAAATTGCCGCGCAGGTCGACCTCGTAAAACCCGTCCGCCACGTCCTCGATCAGGACCCGATAGCGCTCCTCATGAAGCTGGGACGTCTTTTTCTTCGGCGCGGCCGCCGCCGGACGAACCGTTGCCGACGAAGGGCTCGAACCCGAAGACGCCTTTCTGGTTTTTCCGGAGCCCATCGCGGATCCTTTAAGCCGTGATTTAACTTTCGGTTTCGAGAATCCCGAAGTTTTCGGCATCCAGCAGCTTGACGCCTTTGGCCTGGAGCACCGCGATGGCCTTGTCATTGTCGCTGAAGCGGAAGATCATGACCGCTTTGCCGGACGAAAACCGGAGAAAGGCGTACATGAACACGACGTTGACATTGGCCTCGGTCAACGGTCTCAGCAGCTGGGCGAGGCTGCCGGGCCGATCCTCGATTTCGACCGCCACGACATCATTCACATAGGCGGGGATCTGCAGCCCCATCAGAACGCGCCGGGCCTTGGCCACGTCCGAAACCAGAAGCCGCAGCTGTCCGAACGCCCCCGTGTCCACGAGGTTGAGCGCTCGCAGGTTGATGCCGGCCATGCCCAGCGCTTCGGTGACTTCAAACAGCCTGCCGGGAGCGTTTTCAATTGAGACCACGATCTGTTTCAGCTTCATAAGCCCATCTCCTTTTCAGATCTTCAGCTCGAGAATAATAGTTCGGGATGAGAGGTTATGGGTTGCGCTTCATTTTCTAATTGAACTTGAACCATTTTTCAAGATATAAAATAGCTACTTTATAGCCTATTGCCGAGGTTGGATCCATGCCGAAAAAAACCAATCCCCTCCTTCTTGTCGATGCTGAAAAATGCACCGGCTGCGGCTTGTGCGAAATGGCCTGTTCGATGCTGCACCACGGCATTTTAAGCCCCCATCGCGCCCGCTTGCGCGTGCTGCGGTTTGAAAACGGCCGCCGCAACGTGCCGGTGGTCTGCCAGGCCTGCGAAGACGCGCCCTGCATCAAGACCTGCCCGATGAACGCCCGCCGCCGAAGTGACCATCAGGCCGTGGTCACGGATGAAGAGCGCTGCATCGGCTGCCGCGCCTGCGTCTACATCTGCCCGTTCGGCGCCCCGGTGATCAACCCGGACGACGGCAAGACCCTGACGTGCGACTTATGCGCGGACGATGGCGGGCACCCCTGGTGCGTTCAGGCCTGCCGGGATTGCGGTGCCCTGCAGGTCGTCGCCTCCGAGGAGACGGTGGCGCGCAAATCCAGGCAGAGCGCCGAACACGCGCGGGCGGCCTACCAGCCCAAAAAAGGACCCATCTCATGAACGTGCTGATCATCGGAAACGGCATCGCCGGCAATGAAGTCGCTTTCTTCCTGCGAAGGGCGCGGCCGGACTGCCGGATCACGATCCTCTCGGCGGAGCGTTTCCCGGAATACGATCCCTGTTCGCTGCCCTACTTCATCGGCCGCGAAGTGCCGCGCGACGCCGTCTTCCGCAAGCGCTGGCAGGACTATGGCACGCACGGCATCGAGCTGCTGCTCGATCAGGCGGCGACGGCCATCGACCCGGAGGCCAGAGAGGTCACCACGGCACAGGGGCAGAAATACAAATACGGTCGGCTGGTGCTGGCCCACGGCGGCAGCCTCTTCATCCCGCCCATCGAGGGGATCGACAAGCAGGGCGTCCACAGCTGCAAGCAGCTGGCCGCCGCCGACCGGCTGGATCAGTCCTCCGGGTCCGCCGCCGTCGTAATCGGCTCGGGCGCCATCGGGGTCGAAGCCGCAGAAGCCCTCAAGAAGCGGGGCTACGAGGTGACCATCATCGAATTGCTCGACTGGATCATGCCGGCGCTCTTCGACCCGGAAACCGCACGGCGGCTGGCGCTGCGCCTGGAGGGCTGCGGCATTCGGGTCCTGACCTCGGAAAAGGTGCTGCGCATCGAGGGCGCGCAACGGGTTTCCGCCGTCGTCACGGACAAGCGCCGCATCGCGTGCGACACCGTGGTCATCGCTACCGGGGTGGTGCCCGGCAAGGCCCTGGCCCAGACGGCCGGCATCGACGTGCAACGCGGCATCCGCGTCGATGCCCATCTGCAGACGAGTGCGGCCGGGATTTTCGCCTGCGGGGACTGCGTGGAGACGGTCGATGCCTGCACGGGCGAGGACGCCATGTTCCAGCTCAAGCACAACGCCATCGAGCAGGCGCGGGTGGTGGCGCGCCACCTGATCGGAGAACCAACGACCTACCCCGGCGCATGGGCCTTCGCACGCGCGCATTTTTTCGACACGCACGCCGTCACCTTCGGCAAGACCACGCGGGCCACCCAGTGCGAACTGGGGCAGCTAGAAATCATCGAGCGCGAGGAGGGCGAGGACTACCTGCGAATCATCCTCAAGGAGGGGCTGGTGGTCGGAGGCCAGGCCGTCGGCCGGTTCGGCGACTTCATCGGGCTATTCATCGGCGCCATGTGGCGCAAGGATCGTCTGACGAGCATTCGCGCGAACTGGCCTCTGATCGCCCGCCTGGGATCGCCCTACCCCTGGACCACCCGCAAACTCGGGGAGTTGATCGGCTTAAAATCGTGACGGCGCCCGGGGCGCCGTCACGATTTTATTCGTTCCAGAGGCCTTTTTCGATCAGCACGGTCCGCAGGGTTTTCAGCGCCTGGTTGGTGGCCGGCATGCCGCCGTAAACAAAGGTCTGGAAGATGACCTCGGCGATCTCCGCCGGGCTGCAGCCGACGTTGAGGGCCGCCTGGATGTGGAGCTTGAGCTCATCCAGCCGCGAAAGCACCGTCAGGCAGGCCACCGTGACCAATTGCCGGGTTCGGTGGGGGATCTTCTCGCGGGCGTACATCTGGCCGGTGATGAAAAGGGAAAGCTCTTTGGCCAGTTCCTTGTCGAAGGCCTTCCACAGGTCAAAGGGCCTTTCGTCCACAACCCCCTTGAAATAAAGCTCGGCCGTCTTCTTGGTCTTCGCGACTATGTCTTTATCCACGCTGTGCCCTCCGCAGAAACGGCGTCTCAGACAATCGAATAGCTGGGCCCTCCGCCCCCTTCGGGGCAGGTCCAGACAATGTTTTTGAAGGGGTCCTTGATTTCGCAGGTTTTGCAGTGCAGGCAGTTCGAGGGGTTCAGCTTGAGGCGCGGCCGGCCCCCCTCGGTCGTGTCCATTTCATACACCTGCCCGGGGCAGAAGCGCGTGCAAGGACTGCGGAAGGTGTCCCAGCAGCGCGTGACGCACAGATTCGGGTCGGGAATCACGAGGTGGCAGGGCTGATCCTCCTCATGTTTGGTTCCGGATAGATAGACGCCGGTGAGCTTGTCGAGATAGAGTCGGCCGTCGAGGTCCTGGACCGGAGGCGACGGCACCCGGTGACCCGGTTTCAATCTGGCCGCATCGTCGTCGATTTTCATCGGATCGACGAGCCCGCGGCCGCCGGAGATGAACTGGGCGCCCAGGGCGATAAACTTGGCCACTCCCTTCCACGACAGGGCCTGGCCGAAATTGCGGGCGGCGAAAAGCTCGCTTTGAATCCAGCTGCCATCCACCCGGGTGCGGTAGTCCTCGAGAACCGCCGCGCGGACATCGCCCGTCGCAACGGCCGACAGGATCGTTTCCGCAGCCAACATCCCTGATTTCATGGCGGTGTGGATGCCCTTCAGCCGCTGCACGTTCAGCATCGAAGCGCTGTCGCCGACGAAGACGGCGCCGTCCACGGCCAGCCGCGGCATGGTGTAAAACCCGCCCGCCGCCAGCGTCTTGGCCCCCTGCTGCAGCACCTTGCCGCCGCGGATGATGTCGGCGATCAGCGGATGCTTCTTCAACCTTAAAAACTCCTGGTAGGGCTCGATCATCGCATCCTCGTAATCCAGCCCCACCACCAGCCCCAAGGACACCCGGTTGTCCCTCATCCGGTAGAGAAACCCGCCGCCCTTGGTGTTGAGCCCGAGCGGATAGCCGAAGGTATGCAGCACCGTGAACGGCGAGGTCAGAAAAGGGCTCGCGGCCGGAATCTCGATCACTTCCTTGATGGCGGTCTCGAACACCTGCGGCATTTTGCCGGCGAAGATGCCCAGTTTTTGGCCGACCTCGCGCATCAGGCTTCCTTTGGGCCCTTCGCCGAAGACCGTCACCTTGGCCAGCAGGTCGACCCCCGGCTCGAAATTGGACTTGGGTTTGCCCTGCTTGTTGACGCCCTTGTCGCCCGTGTGAACGCCGATCACGCACCGACCGGATTCGTCGTAAAGCGCCTCCACGCCGGCGAATCCTGGAAAGACGTTCACGCCAAGTTCCTCGGCGATCGTTCCCAGCCAGGCGCAGAACTTGGACAGACTGATGATGAAACCGCCCTCGTTGTGCATATAGGGGGGCGTGTAGGGCAGTCGGAACTGTCCGCCGGCCGTCAGATAGAAGACCGCATCGCGCAGGTCCGTTTCCTCGATCGGGCAGCCCCGCTCGCGGAAATCCGGCATCAGCTCCCGCAGCGCCCGCGGATCGAGCACGGCCCCGCTCAGCGAATGAGCGCCGATCGATTCGGCTTTTTCGATGATCGCGACCTCGATCTCCTGACCCTTCTGCTGGGCGAGCGTTTTCAGGTAAATGGCACCGGCGAGATTGGCCGGCCCTGCGCCGACGAAGAGAACGTCGAATTCCAGCTGTTCGCGTTGCATAATGGTCGTCTTTGGTGTTTGGGTGTTGGGTTTCTTAGTGTTTGGTGTTTGGTGTTTGGTGATTTGGGGAAAGCGCTATGGAGGGGTTCGAGAGGATCGCGGTCCCCCTTGAACTCTCGACCCCCCGAACCCTTTTGTTGCCCCCTACCCCTTCAGCTTCTTCACCGCTTCCGTGACTGCCGGCAGGATTTGGAAGATGTCGCCTACCGCGCCGTAATCCGCCTTGGAGAAGATAGGCGCCTCCGCGTCCTTGTTGATGGCCACGATCACCTTGGAGGTCGACATGCCGGCCAAGTGTTGGATCGCGCCGGAGATGCCGCAGGCAACGTACAAGGCGGGCGACACCACTTTGCCGGTCTGCCCGACCTGGTCGCCGTGCTTGCGCCAGCCCTCGTCGACCGCCGAGCGCGACGCGCCCACGGCCCCGTTGAGAGCAGCGGCCAAGTCCTCGATCGCCTTGAAGTTGCCGCCGGTCCCGCGGCCGCCGGATACAATCACGTCCGCCTCGGTCAGTTCGATCCTGCTGCCGGATTCCATCGTCTTGGCGACCACCGCCGTGCGGATTTCGCCCAGCTGCGGTGCGGGTTTTTCAACGGCGCTCTCTTTCGGTGTTTCGGCGATGCGCATGACGTTCGGCCGCACCGCGATGATCTGGGGCGAGCCCTGGATCTGAACGTCGGCGAAAATCTTGCCGCCGAACATGGGCCGGGTGCAAGTCAAAACGCCGTTTTGAAGCGTCACGGCCGTGCAGTCCATGGCGAGCCCCGCGTCGAGCCGCGCCGCCAAGCGTGCGGCCAGATCCTTGCCCTGCACCGTGGCACCGGCAAGGACGACCGCGGGGTCCACACCCGACAACCACCCGGACAGGACGTTGGTGTAAGCGTCGGTGCGGTAATCTGCGAGCTCCGGGGCATCCAGGACAACGATGGTGTCCGGCCCGTAGGCTTTAATTTCGGCGGCGAGGGCGTCCACGCCGGAGCCGATGACGACGGCCGTCAGCTGGCAGGCCATTCCGTCGGCGATCCGTCGGCCTTCGCTGACCACTTCATAGGATACCTTGCGGAACCGGCCATCCCGCTGTTCGGTAACTGCAATCACGCCTTGTGCCATATCCGTCTCCTTTTCATCGTCCTTGGCTTAGATCAACCTGGCTTCCTCGTGCAACACCCGGACCAGCTCGGCGGCAACCGCCTCGGGCGTCTCGCCCTTGATCATCCGCACCGCTTTGCGTTCCGGCGGCAAGCGCAAGGCCTTGACCACCAATTTTCGCCCGGCGGGGCCGACTCGGGCCGGGTCGACCCCCAGGTCGGCGATGGTTTTGACCTCCAGCGGCTTTTTCTTGGCCTTCATGATGCCGGGCAGCGACGCGTAGCGCGGCTCGTTCAATCCCCGTTGCGTGGTGAACAGGGCCGGCAGCGGGGCCTCCACCGACACGGCGCCGCCTTCCACCGCAGCCTGGCAGCGGATCCGGCCGTCCAGCAGTTCGACCTTGGCGACCAGCGCGATGTGCGGGATGCCCAGAAACTCCGCCACGGCCGCACCGACCTGGTAGTTGTCTTCATCCACGGCCCGCTGCCCGGCGATGATGAGGTCGAAGGGCAGACCTTTCAGAGCGGCCGCCAGGATCCTGGCCGTCGCCAGGGCGTCCCCGCCATCCGCCTTGGGGTCGTTGATGAGCAAGCCCTTGTCGGCGCCCATGGCCAGGGCCGTGCGGATGGTTTCCTGGGCTTTCTGGGCGCCCACGGACAGGATGGTCACGGTGCCGCCCTTGGCCTCCTTGAGGCGCAGGGCCTCTTCGACCGCCAGCTCATCATAGGGGTTCATGACCCATTTGATGTCGTCCTTCTTGATGGACACGCCGTCGCCGGCGATCTGCACGAGCGATTCCGTGTCCGGCACTTGCTTGACGAGAACCACGATATCCATGCGCGACTCCTTTCTCTTAAGAGATCGTTTGCAGACTGGCTGCACGCGATACGCGATGCTCGATTCTGGATGTTCGATAGAAGACGGACAGGTCAAAACCGTTGACAGCGAATCGAAGGCCGCACGTACCTATCCAGTATCGAGTATCCAGTATCCAGTATCTATCTTCTTTATTAGCGGTTCGCCTTGCGGATGCCGAGCTGGTCCAGCGCGATGATCCACTTGCAGATGTTGGCCGAGCCTTCGACCATGGTGTAGGTCGGGGCATCGCGGAAGTAGCGGGCCACGGGATACTCGGTCGAATACCCGTATGCGCCCAAGATGCGCATGGCGTAGGTGGCGCATTTGGTGACGACCTCGCCGGCGAAGTACTTGGCCTGAGCGACATCCAGGCCGTTTTCATGCCGGCCCTGGTCCTTGGCCCAGGCGGCTTTGTGGACCAGCAGGCGCGCGGCCTCGATTTCGGCCGACATCTGCGCGATCATGTCCTGGTTCATCTGGAACTCGCCGATCTTCTTGCCGAACTGCTTGCGCGTATTGGCGTATTTCACGGCCGTGTCCAGGCAGGCCTGGGCCAGGCCCACGGCGCCGGCCGCGGCCGACAGGCGGGTCTGGTTGAGCGAGCTGAACACGATCTTGGCGCCGTCCCCGGGAGCGCCCAGGAGGTTCTCCTTGGGCACGCGGCAGTCGGCGAGAAAGACCTCGCCCGTGGGCGAGGAATGCGAGCCCATCTTCTCCAGCTGGGAGGTCTTGACCCCGTTGAAGTTCTTGGTCTCCAGCACGAAAGCCGACAGCCCGCGGGATTCCTTGGAGCGGTCGGTGTAGGCATAGTAGATGAGCACGTCGGACACGTGCGCGTTGGAGATCCAGGTCTTGGAGCCGTTGAGCAGCCAGTGGTCGCCCTTGTCTTCGGCGGTGGACCCCATGGCCATGACGTCCGAGCCGGCGTCCGGCTCGGTAATGGCGAACCCGCCCAGATACTCGCCGCTCACCAGCTTGGGGATGTACTTCTTGCGCAGCGCCTCGCTGCCGTATTTGTAGATGGTGTAGGCGCAGCCCAGCATCTGCATGTTCACCTGCACCCGCAGCGAACTGGAGGCCCGCGCGATCTCCTCGGTGATGATCATGGCCGCCAGGAATCCCATGCCTTCGCCGTCGTATTCCTCCGGGATCACCGCGCCGAAGAACCCAAGCTCGCCCATGGGCTTGAGGGCCTCCTTGTAGGGGAAATAGTGCTTGGCGTCCCACTCGTCGGCGTAAGGGGCGATCTTCTTCTCCGCGAACTCCCGCACCGCCTTGCGCAGCATTTCCAGTTCCTTTGACAACGCAAAATCCATGGGTCGGTCTCCTCCTTCTGAAATGATCATCGCCGCCGGCATGAAAAATTTCAGCCAACGCTCTATAAACGGATCACAGGGCGGGCATGCTGGTTTCGATGGCCTCCCAGAACCCCATGGCCTTGGGCAGCCAGAGCACCAGATCCGGAATATAGGTCATTATAAACAGAACCGCGATCTGGATGATGAGGAAGGGGATAACCGCCTTCGTCACGTAAACGATATCCTTGTTGGTCATCGCACCGGTGATGTACATGCTCACCCCCACCGGCGGGGTGCAATAGCCGATGGCCAGATTCACCGTCATGAGCAGCCCGAAGTGCATGAAGTCGACATCGAAGGTGGGCAGCAGCGGAATCACCACCGGCCCGATGATCAAAGTGGCGGAGATCACGTCCAGGAACATGCCCACCACCAAAAAGAAGAGATTGATGGCCATCAGAAAGACAACGGGGGACTGGATGTTTTCGACCACCGCCTCGGCAATCTTGCCAGGGACGTTCTCGAACGTCAGGTAGCGGCCGAAACAGGTGGCACCGGCCACGATGATGAGCAGCGTGGCCGAGGTGACGGCCGAGCCGACGACGACCTTCTTGACGTCCCTGAATTTCATCGTCTTGTGGATGAACAGCTCCACGATGAAGGCGTACATGCAGGCCACCACGGCCGCCTCGTTGGCCGTGAACACGCCGGAGAAAGTGCCGACGAAAATGATCACCGGCAGCATGAGCGACCAGAACCCCTCTTTGAAAATGGCGACAACCTCACTGAAGCTGGGCACCGGCAGGCGCACCACCGTGCGGCTGGCGCGGAAGTGCCAGTAGGTGTAGATGCAGGTTAAACCCATGATGAAGACGCCCGGGATGAAGCCGGTAAGAAACAGCCCCTGCAGGGAAACGTTGGTGATCATGCAGTAGAGGATCATGCTGATGCTGGGGGGAATGATGATCCCCAGGTTGGGCGAGGTGGTCATCAGGCCAACGGAGTATTTTTCATCGTATCCGTTCCGGATCAGGGCCGGGATCATGAACCCCCCTAAAGCGACCACCGTGGCCACCGTGGAGCCGGATATGGCCCCGAAAAGCCCGCAGCCCAGGCAGCCGGCCATCCCCAGCCCTCCGGGCAGCCAGCTGACCAGGGTGTTGACCACCTTGATGAGTTTTTCCACGATACTGCCGGCGGTCATGATGTTGCCGCACAGGATGAAAAACAGCACCACCACCAGAGCGAAGTTGTCCATGCTCTTGAAAAAGCTTTGGGCCAGCATCAGGGTCTGGGGATCCGGCGCGAAGAAGACAAAGCCCAGCACACCGGTGAAAAAAAGACTTATGTAAACCGGGACGTAGGCCGCCATGGCCCCCAGCAGCATCAGCAGGATCGCGATTACACTGAATTCCATGTTAATTCGACTCCTTCAGCGGGCGGTATCATCCGTTCCTCGTCAGCGCGGGGTCGCGGCGCTGTGAGCGTGAATATCCGTGACCATCATCATGAGCACTCGCACGAACATCATGGCGCCCATCAAGGGCAGGATCGCGTAGAGATAGACGGTGGGAATCTGCAGGATCAAGGTGGTCTGATCGCTTTCCACCTGCAGGGCGCACAACAGATAGCCGAAGTAGATCATCACTGCGGCGAACACCAGGTTGACCGCATAGCTGAAAATTTCGAGCGGATACTTGAGCCAGGGGACCAGCTGCACCAGCGCGTCGATGCGAACCGTGGAGCGTTTTTTGATGGCCGCGCTGCAGCCGATGAAAGTGGTGAACAGAATGACCTCGCGCACCAGCTCCTCGGACCAGGCCAAGGAGTAAGAGAACCCATAGCGCAGGATCACATTGAAGAAAAGCGCCACCATGGCCGCCAGAACCGTGATGAACAGCGTCCACTCCTCGAAAAATGTGAGCACCCTGTCCAGGACCGAGAATAGTTTTGCCATCGTCTTTTCCACATCCAAAGGGGGCTATTCGACCGCACAAAAGGGGAGGCGCCAGCCGCCTCCCCTTCTTTTCATAAAGCATAGCAGGGACTACTGCTTGTAGCCCATAAAATCTTGCACTTCCTTCAAATAATCCTGCGGCTTATAGGTGTCGCTCGGGTAGAGTTGATTGATCTCTTTGCTATACTTGTAGAACACCGGACCGCCCAGTTTTTTCAGGTTGGCCATATCCGCCGCAGGCAGCGTAAAGAAGGTCACGCCGGCGGCTTTGGCCTTGGCGATTTCCTCATCTTCCTGAGCCTTGGTCTGCTTGCGGATGTCGGCGCAAACGTCGTGAACGGTCTGAACGAATGTCTTCTGCAGATCGGCCGGCAGGGTCTTGAACCACGCCTTGCTGAAGATCCAGATGAAGAGCCCCTGGGCGTAGTTGAGCTGGGTGAAGTACTTCGCATCTTCAAACTTCTTGGTGAGATTGCATACGGCCGGGGTGTGGTCCAGACCGTCGATCACTCCCTGCTTGAGGGCCATGGGCACGTCCGGCCAGGGCATGACCACGGGGTTGATGCCCCAGGCGTTGTAGGTAAGCTTGTTGACCTCGGCTTCGGCAATGCGGAACTTGACCTTCTTGGCGTCATCGTAAGTCTTGACCGGAGTCTTGGTGGCCCAGCCGTAATTGCCGTAGCCGGTGATGTCCAGCCCCATGATGCCCTGGTGTTCCATGGCGTTCATGAAATGATCGAACAGCTTCTTGTTGGCGACGAATTTATCGAGCTTCTCGAATGAGTCGATGAGGAAGGGCAGGTTGACCACGCCGAAACGGGGTCCAATATTGGTGGAGGCCACCGAGCTGACCCCCATGCCCTGGATGGCGCCCATCTTCAGCTGATTGAGCACCTCCACTTCACCTCCCAGCATCGAAAACGGTTTGTACTCGAAGTAGATCTGTCCGTTGGTCCGTTTCCAGAGCTCATCGCGGATGGCAAACCCGGCGAACACCCCTTTGAGAGCAGGCGTTGACACGTTGGAGACGACCAGCTTGTACTTGGCACCGGAAGGATCAAACGCCGGTTTCCATGCATCCAGTGGGGATTTCTGCTGAGCTGAAGCGGGCAACGTCGAAAACGTCAAGAGCATCAGAACGGCCATCAGGAAAAGTAACGCCTTGCTTTGTTTCATCGTTCCTCCTTGTGTCCCCTAGTTAATAAACCCCGTTCATTTGCCAAAGAATTCTAACGTAGCTATAAAACAGCTAATTTATTTTTTGTCAAGAGGAAAAAGGCTTGGCAGCGATGTTCTCTACCGGCGGCGAACAAGAGCAATGACGGCCTGAACCTTCTGTCCCATAAACCAGTGAGAAGTTCTATCCCGTCCAGTAGCCCTTCGGATCGAAGCGTTTTATGGCCGCAAGCTCATCAGGAGCGGGGGGTGGCGTATGCTCCAGGCAGGCGGACGCGCTGACCGGCCAGCCGGTGTTGGCCTGAATGTCGGCGGCGCTGACGCCGGGGTGAAGCGAAGCAAGCACCATCTCGCGGGTCTGTGCATCGAAGCGAAAAATCCCCAGGGTGGTTATCACGGCGGAAGGCCCGCCGCGTGAAAGGCCAACGGCCTGCCGCCAGCCGGGTCCATCCCCGTAGCCCGGCGAGGTGATGTAGTCCACGCGCGGCACGAAGCGCCGCCGTTCATGCGCCATGACGATGATATGGCGTTTGGCCAGACAGGCGAGATCACAGGCGCCGCCGCTTCCCGGCAGGCGCGTGACGGGGGCCGCCGCGGCCCCGCCGACGTAGCTCGTGTTGAGGTTCCCGAAACGGTCGATCTGCGCACCGCCGATGAAGCTCACATCCACCGATCCGTTCTGCAGCAACGCCATGATGTCCGCGGTGTCGGCCAGCCATAGGGCGCGGTGCAGGTTGGGCAGGTCCCCCATGGTCAGAATCGGCTCAGGCGCCACGGCCCCCCGCACCACCCCCAGTTCGTAAACCCCGACCGCGTTGGGGGCATGCGTGGCCTTCGCCAGCAAGAAGCCGAGCAGCGGCAGCCGCATGCCGACGAAAACGACCTCGCCGTCCGCAATTTCCCGCGCCGCGGCGGCGACCATGAGTTGGGCGGGGGTATAATTTCGTTTAAGCTCAGATGTCATAGCGAATCGGGGTTTAATGTTTAAGGTTAAGGGCTTAAAGAAAAATATTCATGCTTTTGTATGCCTTCAACTTTAAACCTTAAACCTTAAACTTTAAACTTTCAGTATCCATAATCCACCGGCTCCGAATAGAGATGGTGCTTCAGCTTCAAGGCTTCCATGCGCTCGTGCCCGAGCAGATGCAGATAGTCTTCCGGCGTCCGGACCGAATCCACCCACTGCCGCAGCCAGCCCGCAAAGGCGGCGACGGTTTGGCTTTGGTCGCGATAGTCGATGAAGGCCTGGTGATCGCGGTTGTAGCAGCCCGGCACGGGCGAAGGGTGCCCTCCCCAGGGGGCGTGGACCACCGCGCTCACCCGAAAGCCGGGGGTGATCACCCGGTTGGGATCACTGCTGATGATGGTGGTTGCAACGATCTGCTCGGACGTGATGATCACCTGACGGCTGGCCAGACAGGCGTCGCGCGTGACCCCGTGGTTGCCCCAAGCGTGCGCATGGCCGTATTCGTCGGCGCGCTGGACATGGATGATCGCGACATCCGGGCGGATGGAGGCAACCGCGGCCAAGGCATCGCCGCTGAACGGGCAGTTGAATGGCTTGAGCCCGGAGTTGGTTCTGAAAAGATCGCTGCCCAGCGCGCTGCGCACCGGGAGGAACGGCACCCCCAGAGCGCCGGCCTTAAGCGCCATCGCCAGGGTCATGTTGGAGTGGTCTTCGACGCTCAGGCCGCCCGATTCCACCGCCCGCCGGAAATTGTATCCCGAGCCGGTGATGACATTCCCCACCCAGGCGGCCTGCACACCGCTCGCGCAACCGGCTCCGATCAGCTGGTCGAACAACATGTCGGAAATCGGACCGATGAGGGTCAGGCCGCGCTTGCGCTGCCGCATGATTTCATGTCCGGCGGCAAACGGGATCAGCGCTTCGAGGCCCAGGCCCGCAGCCACCGAGCTGCCGTCCGGAACAAACCGGCGTATGGCCTCAAAAAGGGATATGAGTTTTGACTTCGTCGCCGCCTCGTTTTAAACTTGGATCTGAGGTTGGATCAGGCGAAACCCATAGCACCTTCCCTCACGCTCCGTCAACCGCACCATGATGACATTGAGTGAAGCAACCCTGTTTCGGAATGCGCGCCCGGAGGTGCCGCACGGCACGACTCTGCGGCTGATGGTTAGCCCCGATGGCCGCAGCTCCGAAATCGCGCAATTCTGTGAGCAACTGGCGGCGTTGCTGCCGCAGGTGTCCATTGCTCGTGAGGACGCCCCCGAGCTCGAGTTTCCGTTGATGCTCCTCCCCAACGGGGTGCGCTACCAGGGAGTCCCACAGGGCCATGAAGTCGCGCCCTTCATTGAGGCGCTCACCGGGAGAATTGCGCCTCTGGACGATCGGTTTCGGCAACGCCTGGATGCGGCCTCCCATCCTCCCGCCGCCTTGGATCTGTTTGTGAGCCCCCGGTGCACCTTCTGCCCGCGAGCGGTTCGAGGACTTATGCCGCTGGCGGGTGCCAATCGCTTCACCCGCCTGACCATCATCGATGTCGGCCTTTTCCCTGAGCCAGCGAGGCGGAACGGCATTCAGGCGCTGCCCACGCTGGTATTGGACGGACAATTCCGCTGGACGGGCTCGATCGTGCTGGAGGAGATAGTCACTCTGATGGTTGCGCGCGACCCGAGTTCCATGGGACCGACCTCTCTTGAAATGATGTTGAGGGAGGGGGCGGCGAAACGCCTGGCGCAGATGATGGCGGATAGAAACGGGGTCTTCCCGGCCCTTCTGGAGCTGCTGTGCCACGCGCAGTGGCCGGTGCGCCTGGGCGCCATGGTGACCGTGGAGGAGTTGAGCGCTATGGCACCTGATTTAGGCCGGCAGGCGCTCGACGCCGCCTGGAATCGTTTCGAAGGGGTTTCCGATCAAGTGAAAGGGGACATTCTCTTTCTATGCGCGGAAGTCGGTGAACGGTCGCTCGTGCCGCGCATCAAGGCCGTGCTGCAAAGCGGCGCATCTGCCGCAGTGAAGGCCGCCGCCGAAGAAGCCCTCGAAAAACTACGCGCCTGAACCTCGCGCGTTGCTTGAATGCTGGGGGGCTCGGCCTGACGGGCCCTCGCCCCACGACCTCACGCGCCGAAGCGGTCCCCAAAAAAAGCCCCGGGCCATGGCCCGGGGCTTTTTTCTGTCTAACAGCTACCTGCTCCTTTTGGGTCCTGCTTGTTCGGCGCCGGCCGGCTCGAACGGCCGCGTCAGCCGGTCTCTTTCGGCAGGCTTTCGGACACGGAAGCCTCTTTGATCTCCTTCTCTTTGGGCTCGGCTTTCGGTCCTGCCGCCTTCGCCGCAGCCTTCTTCTTGCCGGCCGCCGAGGGCGCTGCCTTTTTCTTGCCGCGTTTCTTTTTCTTGCTCTTCTCGTCGGCGCCGATGAGCTCCACCAGCGTCATGGGGGCGGCATCCCCGGGGCGGACTCCCAGCTTGGCCAGGCGCGTGTACCCCCCGGCCGTCTGGCCGAAGCGCTCGCCGGCTTTTTCGAAGAGGGTATGGACCACCGCCGGCTCATGGACGATCGCCAGCGCCTGGCGCCGGGCATGCAGGTCTCCACGTTTAGCCAACGTGATCAGATGGTCCGCCCAGCGCCGCAGTTCCTTGGCCTTGGTGTCGGTGGTGCGGATCCGGTCGTGCTTCAACAATGAGGTCACCAGATTACGGAACATCGAATTCAGGTGCCCGGTTTTGCGACTCAGCTTGAGGCCGGCCTTACGGTGTCTCATAAAACCGATTACTCTCCTTCCTCGCTATCTTCCTGGGGCGGCGAGAATCCGTCCAGTTTCATCCCCAGGGAAAGGCCCATTTCAGACAACACTTCCTTGATCTCGTTGAGCGATTTTCGGCCGAAATTCTTGGTCTTCAGCATCTCCGACTCGGACTTGCTCACCAGCTGCCAAATCTTGTGAATGTCGGCGTTCTTCAGGCAATTGGCGCTGCGAACGGACAATTCGAGTTCGTCCACACTGCGCAACAGGTTTTCGTTGAAGCGCGGTTTGTCACGGGCATCCATCGGACGGTCCGGATTCGGCTCACGCTCCTCGTCGAAGCCAATGAACATGTTCATCTGCTCTTTGAGAATCTTGGCGCCGTAAGCGACCGCATCCTCCGGCTTGAGGCTTCCGTCGGTCCATACTTCCATCGTGAGCTTATCGTAGTCGGTCCGCTGCCCCACGCGCGCATTGCCGACGACATAGTTGACTCGTTTAATCGGCGAATAAACGGCGTCAATGGGGATCACGCCGGCGGGCGCATCCTCGTCCTTGTTGGCCTCGGCCAAGGAATACCCTTTTCCCACTTTCACCGTCATCATCATTTTTAGAGAGGCCTTCTCCGCGAGCGTGGCGATGTGCAGCTTGGGATTGAGGACCGTGCAGCGGCCGTCGTCGCTGAGGATGTCTCCGGCGGCCACCTCTCTCTCGCCGGAAACGTCAATGCGGACGGCCTTGGGCTTGGGGTCTTCCACCTTGAACCGGACTTCCTTCAGATTGAGGATGATCTCCGAAACGTCTTCCAGCACACCCGGGACCACGCTGAACTCGTGCATCACGCCCTCGAACTTAACCGCGGTGATGGCCGCCCCGTAAAGCGAAGACAGGATGATCCGCCGCAGCGAGTTGCCGATCGTGATCCCAAACCCGCGCTCCAGCGGCTCGCAAACAAACTTGCCATAGGTCGGGTTGCTGGTGACCTGAATTTTGTCAGGCCGAATCATCTGCTGCCAATTCATGTAAATGAGTGCATCAGACGGCATGGTGTGTTCTCCTCGTTGTCCTCAGGGTTAATGCCGCGGGCCGCCAGGGTCACCGCCCGCCAACCGCCGCAAACGAGCGGTCACGCCGCGCGTTTACTTCGAGTAAAGCTCGACGACCAGCTGCTCCTGCATGGGCATGGTCAAGTCTTCCCGGACCGGCAGGCTCTTAATCACGCCCTTGAGGTTGTCTTTTTCAAGGTCCAACCACTGTGGGACGCCGCGCCGAACGACGGCGTCCAGGGAGTCCTGAATGAGCTGAATCTTGCGGCTACGCTCCCGCACCTCGACGACGTCCCCGATTTTGACCAGCAAGGAGGGGATGTTAACTTTCTTCCCGTTCACGAGGAAATGGCTGTGCTGAACCAACTGACGGGCCTGAGTACGTGAGTGGGCAAATCCCAAACGATAGACGACGTTGTCCAGCCGGCGCTCCAGCGCGACCAGCAGGTTGGCGCCGGTAATGCCCTTCTGGCGGTCCGCCCGCTCGAAAAAGAGATGGAATTGTTTCTCGGAAAGGCTGTAGATACGCTTGATTTTCTGCTTCTCCCTGAGCTGGATGCCGTAGTCGGATATTTTGCGGCCGCGGCGTTCGCCGTGTTCTCCCGGAGGGTAGGACCTCCGGTCGAAGGCGCATTTGTCGGAGTAGCATCGATCCCCTTTGAGAAACAGCTTTACGTTTTCACGCCGGCAGATCCGGCAGTCAGAACCCGTGCAATTGGCCAAAACGACCTCCCTGTCATTCCCTGATATGGCTATGAATGCTCGACTTGTTCGGTCGCGCCCGTCGCTCACACGCGCCGGCGCTTAGGCGGCCGGCATCCGTTGTGAGGAACGGGGGTGACGTCTTTGATCGATGTGACGTGAAAGCCCGTGTTCTGCAAAGCACGCAGCGCGGATTCGCGACCGGGCCCGGGCCCTTTGATGAACACCTCCACATTCTTCATGCCGGCTTCCACCGCTTTCTTGGCGGCGTCTTCGGCCGCCACCTGGGCAGCGAACGGCGTACTCTTGCGCGAGCCCTTGAACCCGAGCACGCCGGCGCTGGACCACGCCACGGTATTGCCCGCGCCGTCGGTTATGGTCACGATCGTGTTGTTGAAAGTGGACTGGATATGAACGACGCCGTTGGCGACGCTCCGCTTGACCTTTTTTTTCGCTTGCGTGCTCTTGGTTGCCATAAACCCCTACCTGTTCATCCCCACAACGGCCCAGCTGGGACCGCCGCCGCGGGACTATTTTTTAGTGACGACCTTCTTCTTGACGGCTCCGCGGCGCGGTCCCTTCCGCGTGCGCGAGTTGGTGTGCGTGCGTTGACCGCGCACCGGCAGCGACTTGCGATGACGCAGACCGCGGTAGCAGCCCAGATCCATCAGCCGCTTAATGCTCATGGACACCTCGGTACGCAACTCGCCTTCCACTTTGTGCTCGCCGTCGATGATCTTGCGGATGGCGTTGATTTGGGATTCGGTCAGATCATCGGTCTTCAGGTTGGGATCGATGCGCAGTTGCTCGATAATTTTGCGCGAACTGGCCCGACCGATCCCGTAAATGTAGGTCAACCCGATCTCGACCCGTTTGTTTCTGGGCAAGTCTACGCCCGCTATACGTGCCAAGGCTGAGGCCCTCCTTATCCTTGTCGCTGTTTGTGCCGCTTGTTTTCGCAGATCACGCGCACCACGCCCTTACGCCGCACGATCTTGCACTTGGGACAGATTTTTTTCGTCGATGCCCTGACTTTCATGATCACCGCCTCTTTCTGGTCGCCGTCGCCCCACCCGATGGCCCGAACCCGGCATGCACCGGCGCTCTATTTCGAACGGTAAATGATGCGCCCCCGGCTGAGGTCGTAGGGCGACAACTCCAACGTCACCTTGTCCCCCGGCAGGATCTTGATAAAGTGCATCCGCATTTTGCCGGAGATATGCGCCAGGACCCGGTGCTTGTTTTCGAGTTCCACTCTGAACATGGCATTGGGCAGGGTCTCGATCACGACCCCTTCCACCCGTATGGATTCCTCTTTGGCCATGAATCACTCCTGCCGTAAATCCCTCGGTGCGGTCCGGCCTTGTTTAGTAACGGCCGCGCACCCGCCCGGCGCCGCCTTTGAGAAAGCCCTCGTAGTGACGCGTCAGCATGTGGCTTTCAATCTGGGAAATCGTATCGATCGCCACCCCCACCACGATCAGGAGCGCGGTTCCGCCGAAGTAAAAGGGCACATTGAACTGGGCGATCAGAATCGATGGCAGCACGCACACCAACGACACATAGGCAGCGCCCCCCAGCGTGATGCGGGAGAGCACCTTGTCGATATACTCGGAAGTGCGCTTTCCGGGCCGGATGCCCGGGATGAAGCCCCCGGCCTTTTTCATGTTGTCAGCCACATCCGTGGGATTGAACGTCACCGCCGTGTAAAAATAACAAAAGAAGAAAATAAACCCGACATACATCAGCTCATAAATGGCTTGCCCGGGCCGTATGGCATCGGCGATGCTTTGCATCCAGGGCACCTTGATGAAGCTCGCGATGGTCGCCGGGAACATGATGATCGAGGATGCAAAAATCGGCGGGATCACGCCGGAGCTGTTGATTTTCAGCGGCAGATGGGTGCTTTGGCCACCGTACATCCGGCGGCCCACGACCCGCTTGGCGTACTGCACCGGGATGCGCCGTTGCCCCTGCTCGACAAAGATGATGACCGCCACCACCCCGATCATCAACACCGCGATGGTGATCACCAGGAAAAGCCCGATCTCACCGGTGGACAGCAGCTGGAAGGTCTGCCCGACCGCCACCGGCATCCGGCAGACGATCCCCGAGAAGATGATCAGCGAAATGCCGTTGCCGATTCCACGCTCGGTGATCTGTTCCCCCAGCCACATGATGAAAGCCGTGCCGGCGGTCAGCGTGATGACCGTCATCAACCGGAAGCTCCAGCCCGGGTGCAACACCACCGCCGCCCCGCCGGGCGCGGTCATGGTCTCAAGACCCACCGCGATGCCGAAGCCCTGGATGATGCTCAGGACCACCGTTCCGTAGCGGGTGTACTGGGTGATCTTCTTGCGTCCCTGCTCGCCCTCTTTTTTCAGCTGTTCCAAATGAGGGACCACGACGGTCAACAGCTGTAAAATAATCGAAGAGCTGATATACGGCATGATCCCCAGCGCAAACACCGACAGCCGTTCCAAGGCGCCGCCCGAGAACATGTCCACCAGCCCGAGCAGAGTTCCCTTGGCCGTTGCAAAAATAGCGGCCAACGCCCCGCTGTCCACCCCGGGGACCGGAATCTGCACCCCGACGCGATAGACAATCAGCAGACCCAAGGTGAACAGAATGCGCTGCTTCAGCTCGGGGATCTTGAACAGATTGGCAAAGCCGCTGCCGATCATGAAACGACCTCGACCTTTCCGCCGGCGGCTTCAATTTTAATTTTGGCCGCTCCGCTGACCAACGCCAACTGGACGTGCAACGGATGATGTATCTCGCCGTGGCCCAACAGCTTGACGCCGTCCCAGTCGCCTTTCAGAAGCCCGGCCTTGATCAAGGCCGCCCGATCCACCACGCTGCCGCTTTCGAAACGGGCGAGGTCACGGATATTGACGATGGCGATCCGTTTACGGAAAATGTTCGCAAAGCCCCGCTTTGGCAAGCGCCGCTGCAACGGCATCTGCCCGCCCTCAAACCCAGGATGGGTCTGCCCGCCGGCGCGTTGCTTGTGGCCCTTGTTGCCCCGACCGGCGGTTTTGCCCCAGCCGGAAGCCACCCCGCGCCCGACACGTTTCACGCCTTTGCGCGCGTTGGTTGCCGGTTTCAGCTCATGCAGCTTCATGCCACCTTCTCCTCGGCCTTCACCAAATGGCACACCTGGCGGACCATCCCTCGGACGCAGGGAGTGTCCTCAAGCTCTACCGTCTTGTTGCGCCGGGTCAGCCCCATGCCGCGCAGGACTTGGCGCTGCTTTTCCGGCTTGCCGATCATGCTCTTGATGAGTGTGATTTTCAAATTTCCAGCCATGGCTTGCGTCCTTCCCCGCCGAGCGGCCTCCATCCGATGAGCCGACTAGGCCAGCTGCTCGGTTGCGAGGCCCCGCCGTCCCGCCACCTGTTCGCGGCTTTCCAGCTGCTGCAACCCCTGTACGGTCGCGCGCACCAGGTTGTGAGGGTTATGAGACCCGATGCACTTGGTTAGGATATTCTGAACGCCGACCGCTTCCAGCACCGCACGCACGGCACCACCGGCGATCAGCCCCGTGCCGGGAGTGGCCGGCCGCAGCATCACTTTTCCAGCGCCGAACCTCCCCAGGACTTCAAAGGGGATGGTTCCCTGGATCAAAGGAACCGTCACCATGTTCTTTTTGGCCTTCTCAACCCCCTTGCGGATCGCCTCGGGAACCTCGTTGGCCTTCCCCAGCCCGTAGCCGACCGATCCCTTGCCATCGCCCACCACCACGATCGCGCTGAATCCGAAGCGGCGGCCGCCCTTGACCACCTTGGCGACACGGTTGATATGGACCACTTTGTCGATGAATTGATCTTCGTTTTCCTGCTTATACAACGGCCTGCCTCCTTCACTTCGTTGGGTCACCCGGAAAATACGGTCCGTTAAAACTGCAACCCCGCCTCACGTGCGCCGACCGAAACCGCCTTCACCCGGCCGTGATACAAGAAACCGTTGCGGTCGAACACCACCTTGGCGATGCCCTTGGCTTTGGCGCGTTCGGCGACCAGTTTGCCGACCATCACGGCCTTGTCGAGCTTCTTCTTCCCGGCGGCCGATTCGGTCAGGGTCTTCTCTTGGCTGCTGGCCGACACCAGCGTGCAACCGCATGTGTCGTCGATGATTTGGGCATAGATGTGCCGTGCGCTGCGGAAAACGGACAGCCGCGGGCGATCCTGTGTCCCCATGACCTTCTTACGAATTCGGCCCTTGCGCCGCACCCGTGCATTCGATTTGGCCTTTACGCCCATGGTCTTTCAAAGCCCCCGTCGATGGTAGCGTTTACTTGGTTCCGGTCTTACCGGCCTTTTTCTGGATGCGCTCCTCTGCGTACTTGATCCCCTTGCCCTTGTAGGGCTCCGGCGGTCTCAGTCGCCGGATCGCCGCCGCCACCCGTCCCAGTTCTTCCTTGTCGACACCGGACAGTTTGATGATCGTGTTTTTCTCAATGGCCGCGCTGACTCCCTCGGGCAGATCAAACTCTTTCGGGGTTGAAAACCCCAACTGAAAGACGATGGTTTTGCCCTTCACTTCGGCCCGATAGCCGATCCCGTTGATTTCCAGCACCCGTTCGAACCCTTGAGAAACGCCCGTCAGCATGTTGGCGACCAGGCTGCGCGTCAGCCCCTGCAGCGCCCGGCTCGTCTTCGTCTCCATGGCCAGTCGAACCAGCACGACCCCTTCGTCGATGGTCAAGTCGACCGCCGGATGAATTTCCCGGCTCAGCTTGCCCTTGTGGCCTTCGATCGTCAGCGCTCGATCCCGGTAAGATATCCGGGTGTTGGCCGGAATCGGAATTGGTTTCTTTCCCACTCGTGACATACCCTGCTCCCTTGTTGAATCGGATGTCCCCCGCCGTGCCTCAGCTGACGGTGCACAGAATTTCACCGCCGACGTTTTCCTTGCGCGCCTGCTTGTCGGTCATCACGCCCCGGGAGGTCGACAGAATCGATATCCCCATGCCGTTCAAAACGGGCTTGAGGTCTTTGCTCTTGACGTAGAACCGCCGGCCGGGTTTGCTGATCCGCTTCAAGTGATGAATGGTCTCGGCCTGTCCCTGGCCGTATTTCAGATAGACCCGCAGGATCCCCTGTTTGCCGTCTTTGAGGAACTTGTAGTTCTTGATGAACCCTTCGTCCTTCAGCAGCCGGGCCACCTCGACCTTGAGCTGGGAGCCGGGGATATCGACGCTGCTGAACTTGGCCTTGGCGGCGTTGCGAATGCGCGTCAGCATGTCAGCGACGGGATCATTGATTGCCATAGTGTTCTCCTCTGTTCACACGGACGCCCCGGCCAACGCCGGTGACGCACGGATTCGGGGCCGTCACCGGCGGGCGCCGGCGGCTGCCCGTTACCAGCTCGATTTGATGACTCCCGGCAGCTTGCCCATGGAGGCCATGTTCCGGAAGCAGATCCGGCAGGTACCGAACTTCCGCAGATAGGCCCGCGGCCGACCGCAGATGGGGCACCGGTTATAGGTCCGGACCTTGAACTTGGGGGTCCGCATTGCCTTCAGCCTGAGCGACTTCTTTGCCAAATCATCCTCCTTGCGATCCAGCTTCGATCCGCCATGCGCGGATCGGACGGTCCGCTTAACTGCGGAAAGGCATGCCGAGCAGCCGTAGCAACTCTCTGCCTTCATCGTCGGTCCGAGCGCTGGTCACGATGCTCACGTTCAATCCCTTGATCTGGTCGATTTTGTCATAGTCGATTTCGGGGAATATGATGTGTTCCTTGATCCCCAGCGCGTAATTGCCCCGGCCGTCGAAGGCCTTGCTGGAGATGCCGCGGAAGTCGCGCACGCGCGGCAGCGCAACGTTCACCAGCTTCTGCAGGAAATCGTACATGCGACCGTGCCGCAGCGTCACCATGCAGCCGATGGGCATGCCTTCGCGCAGCTTGAAGGCCGCGATCGATTTCTTGGCCTTGGTCACCACCGGTTGCTGTCCGGCGATGGCCTTGAGTTCGGCGGCTGCGGTTTCCAGCACCTTGATGTTTTGAATGGCTTCCCCCAGACCCATGTTCAGCACGATCTTCTTCAGCTTCGGAACCTGCATCACGTTCGTGTACTTGAAGTTCTCGATCAGCTTGGGGACGACTTCTTTTTCGTAGCGTTTCTTCATTTCAGACATGATCTTCCTCCGCCGGCCGGCATCAGGACTCGAGGGCCTCGCCGCATTTGGCGCACGTGCGGATCTTTTTTCCGTCCTCCAGGCGCTGGTGCGTCACCCGCGTGGCCGCCATGCACTTGTTGCACATCAGCATGACATTGGCCCAAGGGATCGGTGCTTCCGTTTCCATGATGCCGCCCTGCCGATTCTTGGCGTTCGGCCGAGTATGCCGCTTGATGATGTTGACCTTCTCAACCAAGATACGGTCTTTTTTGCGGAGCACCTTGAGCACCTTGCCGATCTTGCCCTTGTCTTTGCCCGTGATGACCTTGACTTTGTCATCTTTTTTTATAGCGACTTTTTCGAACTTCATACGCCGTCTCTCCCACCGGACTGCTGCGTCGATACTGCCCTGCTATAGCACCTCGGGCGCCAAGGATATGATTTTCATGAACCGCTTGGCGCGCAGTTCCCGCGCCACCGGCCCAAAGATACGGGTCCCGATGGGCTCCTTGGCCTGGTTGATCAGCACCGCCGAGTTCTCGTCGAACCGGATGTAGGAACCGTCCGGCCGACGGACTTCCTTTTTGGTGCGGACCACGACGGCCTTGAGCACATCCCCCTTTTTGACTTTGGCGTTCGGCATGGCTTCTTTCACCGAAACGACAATAATGTCGCCGACCGTTGCGTAGCGCCGGCGGGAGCCCCCCAGCACCTTGATGCAGTAAAGCACCTTGGCTCCGGAGTTGTCGGCCGCCTTTAATCGTGTTTCAACCTGAATCATGGGTCACGTCCTTTTTCGCCCTAGGCCGCTTTTTCGACGATTTTGCTCACGCGCCAGCGCTTGCTGCGGCTGAGCGGGCGGGACTCGGTGATTTGAACCGTATCCCCGATCTGGCAGCTGTTGGTCTCGTCGTGCGCGGCGAACTTGGTCTGGCGCTTGACATACTTTTGGTACATGCGATGCTTGACCAGGCGCTCGACCGCAACGACCACGGTTTTGTCCATCCGGTTGCTGACCACGACACCGACGACCTGTCGTTTCATTCCTCGTTCTTTCATGGGTGCCACTTATGCTTTCACTGGTTGCGGGTTCAGGGATACTTCTCGCATGACGGTCAACAGCCGGGCGATGGCCTGTTTGGTCTGCCGGATCTTCGCCCGGTTCTCGAGCTGTCCGATCTCGTGCTGGAACCGCAGGTTGAACAACTCCTGTTTGAGATCGTTCACTTTGCGCTGCATCTCCTCAGCCGTCATTTCGCGAATCTCGCTGCCTTTCATAGCGACTCGCTCCTCTCCACGAATTTGGTCTGGATCGAAAGCTTGTGCGCCGCCAGGCGAAACGCCTCCACCGCCAGCTGTCGGGGGACCCCCTGCATCTCGTAAAGAATACGGCCGGGGCGAACTACGGCCACCCATCCTTCGGGAGCGCCCTTGCCCTTGCCCATGCGCGTTTCCGCCGGCTTCTTGGTGATCGGCTTGTCGGGAAACACCCGGATCCAGATGCGGCCGCCCCGCTTGACATGCCGGGTCATGGCGATCCGGGCCGCCTCGATTTCTTTCGCGCTCACCCACCCGGCGGAGGCGGCCTGCAAGCCGAATTCGCCGAAATTCAGCGAGCTGCCTCGCCGCGCGGCTCCACGCATGCGGCCCTTCATTTGTTTGCGGAATTTGACCTTCTTGGGACTCAGCATCGTCTGTTCTCCTGTGCGTTAAGCCTGCTCGGCGACCGGCTGATCCTTGCGCAGGACCTCTCCTTTGAAGATGGTGACCTTGACTCCAACCACCCCGTAGGTGGTCCGCGCTTCGGCCAGACCGTAATCGATGTCCGCTCGCAGCGTATGCAAAGGAACGCGCCCTTCCCGGTACCACTCGGTTCGAGCGATTTCGGCCCCGCCCAGCCGGCCGGCGCAGATCACCTTGATGCCGAGCGCGCCGAAACGCAGCGCCGATTGCACGGCACGTTTCATCGCACGCCGAAAGGCCACCCGCCGCTCCAGTTGGGTTGCCACATTCTCCGCCACCAACTGCGCGTCAATTTCGGGTTTGCGGATCTCCTGAATATCGATCAGCACCTCGTGCACGGTCAGCTTCTCGATTTCCTTCTTGAGCAGGGCGATCTCCGCGCCCTTTTTGCCGATGACAATGCCGGGCCGGGCGGTGAAGATGCGCAGCCGGATGCGCTTCGCCGATCGCTCGATCTCGATCCGGGAGACGCCGGCGTGATACAGCTTCTGCTTGACAAATTGGCGCAGCTTGTGGTCCTCGAAAATGTAGTGGGCGTAGTTCTTTCCGCCGAACCACCGGGACTCCCAGGTCTTGATGATGCCTAATCTCAAACCGATCGGGTTGACTTTCTGGCCCAAGCTCAAACCTCCTTTGCTAATGCTAAACCGAAGACGTTTCCGACAACACCACCGTGATGTGGCAGGTCGGCTTCAGGATTCGGGTGCCTCGGCCGCGCGCCTTCGTGCCCCAGCGCTTCAGCACCGGACCGTCGTCGGCCGTAATGCTGCGTACGACCAGACGGTCGACGTCAACGCTGGGCTTCTGATCGGCGTTGGCGACGGCCGAACGGATGATCTTCTCCAATTTTTTGGCCGCCTTCTGGGGCATGAACTTCAGAATGTTCAGCGCGTCTCCCACCGGTCGGCCCTTCACTGCGGCCGAGACTTTCAAGACCTTTAGGGATGACACGCGCGCATATCGTGATACCGCTTTAGACTCCATCTCTGCTGTCCCTCTTCCTTCCGGATACCTGCTTCACAACCCCTCAAGCGGCTTTGGATCTCTTGTCGCCCGAGTGCCCGTGAAACGTCCGCGTCGGCGAGAACTCCCCCAGTTTGTGCCCCACCATGTTTTCGGAGATGAACACCGGGATGAACTTGCGGCCGTTGTGAACGGCCAGCGTCAGCCCGACCATCTCGGGCACGATGGTGGACCGCCGCGACCAGGTCTTGATAACTCGGTTGCTGCGCGATTCCTGTGCCACCTGTACTTTTCTCAGCAGTTGGCCCTCAATGTAGGGGCCTTTTTTCAACGACCTCGACATAGTATCTCCCGGAATTCCTGTTTCCCATCCATCCGCTCGGCTGGGCGTCGCTCGACGGCCCTGGCGGCCGCTACCGGCGCCGCTTGACGATCAAGCGATCACTGGGTTTCTTCTTGCGGGTTTTATGACCTTTGGTCGGAATGCCCCATGGGCTGCAGGGATGCCGTCCACCGGACGACTTGCCCTCGCCGCCGCCCATCGGGTGATCGATCGGGTTCATCGCCACTCCCCGGGTGTGCGGCCGCTTGCCATGCCAGCGCTTACGGCCGGCCTTGCCGTAGGACACATTCTCGTGCTGAACATTGCCCACCTGGCCGATCGTCGCCCGGCAGTCCAGCAGCACCTTGCGCACCTCACCGGAGGGCAGTTTCAGCAGGGCGTAGTTGCCCTCTTTGGCCATCAGCTGGGCGTAGCCACCGGCGCTGCGTACGATCTGGCCGCCTTTGCCGAGCCGCAGCTCGATGTTGTGCACCTGGGTCCCCAGCGGCATGTTGCGCAGCGGCAGGCTGTTGCCGGGCTTGATATCCGCTTTCGGACCGGCTTCGACCACATCGTTCACGTTGAGGTCCACCGGCGCCAGAATATAGCGCTTGTCTCCGTCGGCATAATGCAGGAGCGCAATCCGTGCCGAACGGTTCGGATCGTATTCGATGGCCGCCACCCGGGCCGGAACCCCGGTCTTGTCGCGCTTGAAGTCGATCACCCGATAGTGGCGCTTATGGCCGCCGCCGCGCTGCCAGGCCGTCACCCGACCGTAGCAGTTGCGTCCGCCGCTCTTACGAACCGGCTGCAGCAGACTTTTCTCCGGAGTCGTTTTGGTAATCTCTCCAAAATCGGCATACGTCTGGAAGCGTCGACCTGGAGAGGTCGGTTTGACTTTCTTGATGCCCATCGTCTGCTCCTTAACCCCTTACGCGCCTTCGAAAAATTCGATGCGTTCCCCCGGCATCAGCCGCACGATGGCCTTTTTCCAATCCCGGCGTTTGCCTTGAATCCGCCCGCGCTGAGTGGTCTTTCCGCTCATCTGCATGGTCCGCACGGAAGCCACCCGTACTTTGAACCCCATTTCCACGGCCCGCTTGATCTCGATGCGATTGGCATGCCGCCCCACCTCGAAGGAAACCTGGTTGTAGAGCTCTTTCTGGATGTTGGTTTTCTCGGTGACCAGGGGCCGGATGATGACATCGTAGTACTTCATGGGATCAGTCTCCCCTCGATGGTCTTGATCGCGGGCTGCAGCAGCACGAGGGTATCGTATTTGAGCACGTCGTAAACGTTCAGCCCTTCGCTGCGCAGCACCTTGACGGCGGGAACATTGCGCGAGGACCGCTCCAGCATTTCATTTTTCGCTTCGGTGACGATCAACGCACTCTTGAGGTTGAGGGCCTTGATGGCGGTCACAAAGGTCTTGGTCTTGATCGGTTCGAGATCGAACCGGTCCAGGACCACCAGCGCCTGGTCCTGCAGCTTGCTGCTCAAGGCCATCTTGAGTGCCAACTGGCGAACCTTTTTCGGCAGCTGACGGGTGTAGGAGCGGCCGTCCGGACCGAAGATGACGCCGCCGCCGCGCAACAACGGAGACTTGATGTCGCCCCGACGCGCACGGCCGGTGCCCTTCTGCTTGTAAAGCTTGCGGGTGCTGCCGGCCACATCGCCGCGGTGCTTGACCTTGGGGTTCGCCGATCGCCGATTGGCGAGCTGCATGGTCACGACCGCGTGCAGCACGTGCGGCTTCACCGGCACGCTGAACACCGCATCCGGCAGATCGACCTGCGCCACCGGTTTGCCTTCGATATTGTGAACCTCTACGACTGCCATAGTTTCATCCTCATGCAGCGGCAACACGCTATTTTTTCTTAAGAATCCTGGGCTTCTTGATGGCCACCAGGCCCGAAGCCGGACCGGGTACGGCGCCGCGCACCAGCAGCAGGTGATCCTCCGGCCGGATGTCCACAATTTCGATGTTCTGCATCGTCTGGCGCTCGACGCCATAGTGCCCCGGCAGCCCCTTGCCTTTGAACACCCGCGAGGGCCAGGCGCTGGAACCGATCGAACCGGGGATGCGGTGGCATTTGCTGCCGTGGGTCTTGCGTCCGCCGCTGAAGCCTTCTTTTTTGATGACGCCGGCGAAGCCGCGGCCCTTAGTGGTTCCGCTGACATCCACCCGTTCGCCCACGGCAAAAATTTCCAGGGTGATCTGCTGCCCGACCGCGTAGTCCTCCGGGCGATCTACGGGAAATTCCTGCACGTGGCGAAAGCAGGCCTCCCCGCTTTTGCGGAAATGTCCCTGGCGCGGCTTGGTGACGTGTCGCGGCTTGACCTCATCGAAGCTCAGCTGGAGTGCGTTGTAGCCGTCCGTGGCCTGCGTCTTGATCTGGGTTACGACACAGGGTCCGGCCTGAATAACGGTCACCGGTAGGACGCGCCCGTCCGAAGCGAACAATCCGGTCATCCCCAGTTTTTTGCCCATCAACCCCTTGCACATAGCATCCACTCTTCCTTCCCACGGACATCCCCGGCGAGCCTTCACCGGGCAGGACGCCCGGTGCGTAGGTTTCGTCCCGGCCTAAAGCTTGATCTCGACATCCACCCCCGGCGACAGATCCAGTTTCATCAGCGCGTCGACGGTCTGCTGCGTCGGATCCAGAATATCCAACAGCCGCTTGTGGGTTCGCATTTCAAACTGCTCCCGCGACTTCTTGTCCACGTGCGGCGAACGCAGCACCGTGTACTTGTTGATCCTCGTCGGCAACGGGATCGGGCCCACCACCTTGGCTCCGGTCTTGGAAGCCGTGTCGACGATGTCCGATGCGGACTGGTCGAGCAGTTTGTGATCGTAGGCCTTGAGTCGGATCCGAATTTTCGTATTCATCATCATGAGAGTGTCATTCCTTCTATTCGATGACCTCGGCGACCACGCCGGCGCCCACCGTACGGCCGCCTTCCCGTACCGCAAACCGCAACTCCTTCTCCATGGCAATCGGGGTGATCAGCTCCGCAGTGATCGATACGTTGTCCCCCGGCATCACCATCTCCACCCCCTCCGGAAGGTTCAAAATCCCCGTCACGTCCGTCGTCCGAAAATAAAACTGCGGCCGATACCCCGTGAAAAACGGCGTGTGACGCCCGCCTTCCTCCTTGCTCAATATGTACACCTCCGCCTTGAACTTCGTGTGCGGCGTGATCGACCCAGGCTTGGCCACCACCTGGCCCCGCTCCACTTCATCCCGCTTCGTGCCCCGCAACAACACCCCAATGTTGTCCCCCGCACGACCCTCGTCCAATAACTTGCGGAACATCTCCACCCCCGTGCACACCGTCTTCAGCGTCGGCCGAATCCCCACAATCTCCACATCATCGCCCACATGCACCACACCCCGCTCCACACGACCCGTCACCACCGTGCCGCGACCCGATATGCTGAACACATCCTCAATCGGCATCAAAAACGGCTTGTCAATCTCCCGCTTCGGCTCCGGCACATACCCGTCCACCGCCGCCATCAACTCAAATATGCACTTGGCCGCATCGCTCTTCGGATCATCGCTCTCCAACGCCTTCAACGCGCTGCCCCGAACAATCGGAATGTCGTCGCCCGGAAACTCGTACTTCGACAACAGCTCCCGCAACTCCAACTCCACCAACTCGATCAACTCCGGATCATCCACCATGTCACACTTGTTCAAAAATACCACAATGTACGGAACCCCCACCTGACGCGCCAACAAAATGTGCTCCCGCGTCTGCGGCATCGGTCCATCATCGGCGCCCACCACCAAAATCGCCCCGTCCATCTGCGCCGCACCCGTGATCATGTTCTTGATGTAGTCCGCATGCCCCGGACAGTCCACGTGCGCATAATGACGCTTGTCCGTCTCATACTCCACATGCGCCGTGGCAATCGTTATCCCGCGCTCCTTCTCCTCCGGCGCCTTGTCAATCTGATCAAACGGCACAAAACTCGCCATCCCCTTCAAACTCAACTGCTTGGTGATCGCCGCCGTCAATGTCGTCTTGCCATGGTCAATGTGACCGATCGTCCCCACGTTCACGTGCGGCTTCGTCCGCTCAAACTTCTGCTTGGCCATGTGTTCGCTCCTCCCCTTAAAATGCGAAGGGCATAGAAACCGGTTATGCCCTCCGCGGTGAGACCCGTATTTTCAGGATGCAACCGTTACCAGCGAAAATGGGCAAACGCTTTGTTCGCCTCTGCCATCTTGTGGGTATCTTCCCGTTTTTTTACGGCAGCGCCGCGATGGTTGGCGGCATCCATCACCTCGGCCGCCAATTTTTTTGCCATGCCCTTCTCCGGGCGCTGGCGCGCATAGCTGATCAGCCAGCGGATTCCCAGTGCCGTGCGGCGTGAAGAACGGATCTCGGTAGGCACTTGATAGGTGGAACCGCCGACGCGACGCGAGCGCACTTCGATCATCGGCCGCACGTTTTCGATCGCCTGCTCGAAAACCTTCACGGCCGGCTCCTTGATCTTTTCCGCCATGATCGCGAAGGATTCATAAACGATCCCTTCGGCCGTGCTGCGCTTGCCGTCGTGCATCAGGCAGTTGATGAACTTGGCCACCAGCCGGCTGCCGAACTTCGAATCGGGCCGAATGGTTCGCTCGGTGACTTCTCTTCTCCTTGGCATGTTGACTCCGTAATGCGTCTTGCGAGGATGACTACTTCGGCCTCTTGGCGCCGTACTTGGAGCGGCTCTGCTTGCGGTCCTCCACCCCCAGGGTATCCAAGGTGCCGCGCACGATGTGGTAGCGCACGCCCGGCAGGTCCTTCACACGACCGCCGCGCACTAGCACGACGGAATGTTCCTGAAGATTGTGGCCGACGCCCGGAATGTAGGCACTGACCTCGATTCCGGTCGTCAGGCGCACGCGGGCCACCTTGCGCAGGGCCGAATTCGGCTTCTTTGGGGTGGTGGTGTATACGCGCGTGCATACGCCGCGTTTCTGCGGGGCCCCCTTCAGGGCCGGTGTCTTGGTTTTCTTCTTCACCCGTTTCCGGGCGCTCCGGACAAGCTGATTGATGGTTGGCATGCGCTCCTCGTTCGGCCCCGAATAACCGATTTTGCAAAATGGCGATATGTATATGGGAAATCGTTTAATGTCAAGATGTTTTTGAAATAGCTCTTACGGCGCCGCCGGGCCGGCTATGGCACGACATCGACCTCCATGTCGTCGTACATGAGCATACCGGTGCCGGCCGGAATGAGACGGCCCATGATGACGTTCTCCTTGAGGCCGCGCAGCCGGTCCACCGCCCCCTGAATGCTGGCATCCGTCAGGACCTTGGTGGTCTCCTGGAAGGAAGCGGCCGACACCCAGCTCTCGGTGCTGAGCGAAGCCTTCGTGATGCCCAGGATCAGCGGTTCGCCCACGGCCGGCTTTCCGCCTTTGGCCACTACGGCTTGGTTGCTCTCCTCAAACTTCAACCGATCGACCTGCTCCTCAACCACGAAATCCGTGTCGCCCACGTCCATCACCTTCACGCGCCGCATCATCTGGCGCACGATGACTTCGATATGCTTGTCGTGGATGCGCACCCCCTGCAGGCGGTAGACTTCCTGGACCTCGTCCACCAGGTATTTGGCCAGCGCCACTTCACCCTTGATTTTAAGAATGTCCTGGGGGATGGCCGACCCCCCGATCAATGCCTCGCCGGCGCGAACGTAATCGCCCTCGTAGACGTTGATGTGCTTGCCACGCGGGATGAGGTACTCTCTCTTGTCGCCGACGTCCACCGGCGAGATGGTGACCTTCTGTTTGCCCTTCTTGGTCCCCTTGGAAATGGAGACATAGCCGTCGATTTCGCTCAGCACCGCCACTTCCTTGGGTTTGCGCACCTCGAACAGCTCGGCCACCCGCGGCAAACCGCCGGTGATATCCTTGGTCTTGGTGGTGGCCCGCGGCAGCTTGGCGACCAGGTCGCCGGCTTTGACCGTATCGCCCTCCTCCACCAGCAGAATGGCGTTAATCGGCAGGATGTAGCGGGCGAACCCGGAGGAAACTGGCAGCTTGGCGGTCTTGCCGTCCTTGTCCTTGATCGAAATGCGCGGGCGCTCCTCGGCGCTTTTGGATTCGATGATCATCTGGCTGGATTTGCCGGTGACCGGGTCGACCTTCTCCTGCATGGTGCGGCCGGGCACGATATCGCCGAACTTGACCGTACCGTCGACCTCGGTGATGATCGGGGTCGTAAACGGATCCCAGATGGCCAGTTGATCGCCGGGCTTGACCTTCTGCCCGTCGCGGATGTTCAGATGCGCCCCGTAGATCACCGGGAAGCTTTCCAGTTCGCGGCCGGAATCGCTCATCAGAACGATCTTGCCGCCCCGGCGGTTCATGGCTATAACAGCGCCTTCGGAGTTCTTGGCGACGTTCAGGTCGATGAATTTGACGGTTCCCTCCACCCGCGCGCGGATGTCGGCCTGCTCCACGCGCCGGCTGGCGGTTCCGCCGATGTGAAAGGTGCGCATGGTCAGCTGGGTGCCGGGTTCGCCGATGGACTGGGCCGCCAGAATGCCGATCGCCTGGCCGATCTCCACCAGCCGGCCATGGGCCAGGTCCCGGCCGTAGCACTTCGCGCAGACCCCTTCCTTGGCGCGGCAGGTTAGGACGGACCGGATTTTGGCGGAAGTCAATCCGGCCTGCTCGATTTTTTCAACCACGCGCTCGTCGATGTCCTGGCCGGCCTTGGCGATGACCTCGTCGGTGAACGGATCCAGAATGTCTTCCAAAGCGGTGCGTCCCAGGACGCGCTCACCCAACACCTGGATGATTTCGCCGCCCTCGACCAGCGGTTCCAGTTCCACCCCCGACAACGTCCCACAGTCTTCTTCATTGATGACGCAGTCCTGGGAAACATCCGCCAGACGCCGGGTCAAATACCCGGAGTTGGCGGTTTTGAGCGCCGTGTCGGCCAAGCCCTTGCGTGCGCCGTGGGTGGAGATGAAGTACTGCAACACCGACAACCCCTCGCGGAAGTTGGCGTTGATGGGGGTTTCGATGATCTCACCGGACGGCTTGGCCATCAGGCCGCGCATGCCGGCCAGCTGGCGCATCTGATCCTTGCTGCCGCGCGCACCGGAATCGGCCATCATATAGATGGGGTTGAAGCTTTCTTCGATCACGGGCCGGCCGTGAGCGTCCAGCAGGGGGCTGCCGTCTCTTTGGGCCACGGGTGCCAGCTTCATGACTTCCATCATCTCGTTGGCGACGTCGTCGGTGGCCTTGGCCCAGATGTCCACGACCTTGTTGTATTTTTCGCCTTGGGTGATCAGGCCCTCGACGTACTGCCGGCCGATTTCGGTGACCTGATTCTCAGCCTTTTTCAGGATCTCCTCCTTGGCCTTCGGGATGATCATGTCGTCGATGCAGATCGAAAGCCCCCCGCGTGTGGAATAGCTGTAGCCGATGTCTTTCAGGCGGTCGGAGAGGATGACGGTCGCCTTGGGCCCCAGGTTGCGATACACGTGGTCGACCAACTGCCGCAGGACTTTTTTGTCAATGACCTGGTTGACGCTGTCGAAGGGCACCGCCGGCCATTTGTTGACGACTTCGAACAGATGATAGCCGTGGTCGGCGTAAAGGATCGGGCTGATCTCGCCGATGCCCAGGGCGTAAACCATGTCGACATCGGCCTCATCGCAGTTGAAGACGCTCTTGAACTCGTTATAGGTGAGCTTGCCGATCCACCCATCGCTGCTGCGGTCCGGGCTTTGGGAGATCTCCTGCACCAAGTCGGTGAACGCTTCGCCGTCGGCCAGGCGCCCACGCGCCTCGTCGGCCTCCGTTCCGGTCGCCACCATGAGATGACGTAGCTCCAGAATGTCGACCTTGGGGATGATCTCCCAGAGCAGGACCCGGCCGACCGTCGTTTCGTAGCGTTTGCCCTGCATGCGCATCTGAATCTTGGTGTGCAGCTCGACTTGGCCGGAGTCGTAGGCCGAGCGCACCTCTTCGGGGTTGGCGAATAAGCGGCCCTCGCCCCGACGTCCGGTGATACCGCGCGTCATGTAGTAGGTGCCCAGCACGATGTCTTGGCTGGGGACGATGATCGGGCTGCCGTTGGCCGGGGAGAGAATGTTGTTCGAGGAGAGCATGAGCACCCGGGCCTCGATCTGGGCCTCCACCGACAAAGGAATGTGAACCGCCATCTGGTCGCCGTCGAAATCGGCGTTGAACGCGGTGCAGACCAGCGGGTGCAGCTGAATCGCCTTGCCCTCGATCAGGATCGGCTCGAAGGCCTGGATCCCCAGCCGGTGCAGCGTGGGCGCCCGGTTGAGCATGACGGGGTATTCCTTGACCACTTCATCCAGCGTGTCCCAGACCTCGGGGACTTCGCGCTCCACCATTTTCTTGGCGCTTTTAACGGTGGAGACCATCCCTTTCTGCTCGAGACGGTAGTAGACGAACGGTTTGAACAGCTCCAGCGCCATCTGCTTGGGCAGACCGCACTGGTGCAGCCGCAGGTCCGGTCCGACCGTAATGACCGTGCGGCCCGAGTAGTCGACCCGTTTGCCCAGCAGGTTCTGCCGGAAGCGACCCTGCTTGCCCTTGAGCGTATCGCTCAGTGATTTGAGCGGGCGCTTGTTGGTGCCGGTGATCACCCGGCCGTGGCGGCCGTTGTCGAAGAGAACATCCACCGACTCCTGCAACATGCGCTTCTCGTTGCGCACGATGATTTCCGGCGCCTTAAGGTCGATCAGCCGCCGCAGACGGTTGTTGCGGTTGATGACCCGCCGGTAGAGATCGTTCAGGTCGGAAGTGGCGAAGCGTCCGCCTTCGAGGGGAACGAGCGGCCGCAAATCCGGCGGCAGGACCGGAATGACGTCCATGACCATCCAGGTGGGATCAATGCCGGAACGCCGGAAGGCGTCCACGATCTTCAGCCGCTTGGCCAGCTTCTGGCGTTTGGCCAGCGATCCGGTCTCGCGGATCCCGGACCGCAGTTCGTGGTAAAGCGTCTCAAGCTCAAGGCTTTCCAGCATCGTCTGGACGGCCTCGGCGCCGATGCCGGCCTCGAATTTGGCTCCGTAGGTCTCCACGGCCTCCAGGTATTTCTCGTCGGTGAGCATCTGGCCGCGCACGAGCGGGGTGTCCTTGGGATCGAGCACGATGTAGCTGTCGAAGTAGAGCACCTTCTCCATGTTCTTGAGCGTCAGGTCGAGAAGATTGCCGATCTTGCTCGGCAGGCTCTTCAGAAACCAGATGTGCGACACGGGGGTCGCCAACTCGATGTGCGCCATGCGCTCGCGCCGCACCTTGGACTGAATGACCTCGACCCCGCATTTCTCGCAGATCACCCCGCGGTGCTTCATGCGTTTGTACTTGCCGCAGTTGCATTCGTAGTCCTTCGTCGGCCCGAAGATCTTGGCGCAGAACAGGCCTTCGCGCTCCGGCTTGAAGGTGCGGTAGTTGATGGTCTCCGGCTTCTTGATCTCGCCGTGGGACCATTTGCGGATCTGTTCCGGCGACGCCAGCGCAATGCGGATCGCCCGGTATTTGCGCGGATCGGTGGGTTTGGCAAAAAAATCATACAGGGTGTCCATCTTTCGCTCCTGAAGAAATATCGGATTAATGTTCGTCCCGCAGGCTCGTCGGTTATTCGGAGGACGTCGGCGCGCCGACGTTCTCCAGCAGGCCCACATCCAGACCCAACGACTGGAGCTCCTTGGTCATGACCCGGAACGATTCGGGGATGCCCGGCTCCAGAACGTTCTGACCCTTGACGATCTTCTCGTACATCCGGGTCCGGCCCGCCATGTCGTCCGACTTGACCGTCAAAAATTCCTGCAGGGCATAGGCCGCGCCATAGGCCTCCATGGCCCAGACTTCCATTTCACCCAGCCGCTGGCCGCCGAACTGGGCCTTGCCGCCCAGCGGCTGCTGGGTCACCAGCGAGTAGGGGCCGATGGATCGGGCATGGATTTTATCGTCGACCAGATGGTGCAGCTTCATGACATACATGGTGCCGACGGTGATCTTTTCGTCGAACGACTCCCCCGTGCGGCCGTCGAAAAGCGTCACCTGCCCGGACCGATCCTGTCCGGCTTCCGCGAGCAGGTGCTTGATTTCTTCCTCTTTGGCGCCGTCAAACACCGGCGTGGCCATATGGACCCCTCGCCGATAGAACTGCGCGAACTGCTGCAGCTGGTCGTCGTTCAGGCCGCCGATCACCTTTTTCTCGGGCGTCGACGAGAAGATCCGCCGCATCTTCTCCCGCAGCTTGTTGGTCTTCTGCTCTTCGATGAGCTGCAGGATCTGATCGCCGAGTCCCTTGGCCGCCAGGCCGAGGTGGATCTCCAGGATCTGGCCGACGTTCATCCGTGAAGGCACGCCCAGCGGGTTGAGCACCATATCCACCGGCCGGCCGTCCTCAAAGTACGGCAGGTCCTCGATCGGCAGAATGCGTGATACGACGCCCTTGTTGCCGTGCCGACCGGCCATCTTGTCGCCGACGGACAGCTTGCGCTTCATGGCCACATAGACCTTGACCATCTTGATCACGCCCGGCGGCAATTCGTCCCCGCGCTCAAACCGGCCGACCTGCTGCTCGAATGCCAGCCGGCACAGCTCGCGCTGGTCCCGGTAGCGTTCCAGAATCTCGTGGACCACCTGAGTCATCTGCGGGTCCTTGAGCACGATGCCCTCCAGCGCGGCCACCGGGATCTTTTCCAGGACTTTGGCGTCGAGCTTGACGCCGCTGTTCGCGAAGATCTTCTTGCCTTTCTTGATCGGCGCCTGGGCCTTCTGGCCGTTGAGCAGGTCCACGAGTGTGGCGCGGACCACGTCCTCGATCACCATCAGCTCGTCGTCCCGGTCCTTCTCCAGGCCGGCGATTTCCTCATCCTCGATCAGTCGGGTGCGATCGTCTTTCTCCACGCCCCGGCGCGAAAACACCTTGGCGTCGATGACGATGCCCTGGATCCCCGGCGGCACCCGCAACGAGGTGTCCTTGACGTCGCCGGCCTTCTCGCCGAAAATGGCGCGCAGCAGCTTTTCCTCCGGCGACAGCTGGCTTTCGCCCTTGGGCGTGATCTTGCCGACCAGAATGTCGCCGGGCTTGACCTCGGCCCCCAGACGAATGATGCCGCTGTCATCCAGGTTCTTAAGCGCTTCGTCCCCCACGTTGGGGATATCGCGGGTGATCTCCTCCTTGCCCAGTTTCGTGTCGCGCGCCACCACTTCGAATTCCTCGATGTGTACCGAGGTGTAGACCCCGTCGCGCACCAAACGCTCGCTCACCAAAATGGAATCTTCGAAGTTGTACCCGCCCCAGGGCATGAACGCCACCATCACGTTCTTGCCCAGCGCGAGCTCGCCCTGATCGGTGGCCGGTCCGTCGGCGATGATCTCGCCCGCCATCACGCGCTGGCTCTTTTGCACGATGGGCCGGTGGTTGAAGCAAGTGTTTTGGTTCGAACGCACGAACTTGGACAGGTTGAAAATGGTCACGTTCTTTTCGTTGGGGTCTCCCGTCGGGCCGTGCTTGAGCACGATGCGGGCGGCATCCACGTCGACCACCTCGGCGTCCCGCGGAGCAACGAGGGTGACGCCCGAGTCCTTGGCGACCACCCCCTCGATGCCGGTGCCGACCAGGGGCGCCTCGTTCATGAGCAACGGCACCGCCTGGCGCTGCATGTTGGATCCCATGAGCGCCCGGTTGGCGTCGTCGTTTTCCAGGAACGGGATCAGCGACGCCGAGACGCTCACCAGCTGGTTGGGCGAAATGTCCATGAGTTCGATCTCTTCGCGGTGGATCATCATGAACTCGCCCGCCACGCGCGAGGTGACCAGCGGGTTGACGAACTGGCGCCTTTCGTTCACCGGTGCGTTGGCTTGAGCGATCGGCAGGGCTTTTTCTTCGAAGGCGTCCAGGAACTTGACCTCCTCGGAGACCCGGCCGGCCTCGACCACCCGGTATGGGGTTTCGATGAAGCCGTAGTCGTTCACCCGCGCGTAGGTGCTGAGGGACACGATCAGCCCGATGTTGGGTCCCTCCGGGGTTTCGATGGGACAGATGCGTCCGTAATGCGAAGGGTGCACGTCGCGCACTTCAAAGCCCGCCCGTTCGCGCGTCAGGCCGCCCGGCCCCAGGGCGCTCAGGCGACGCTTGTGGGTCGTTTCGGAGAGCGGATTGGTCTGGTCCATGAACTGCGACAGCTGACTCGTGCCGAAAAACTCCTTGACCACGGCCGACACCGGCTTGGGATTGACCAAATCGTGCGGCATCAAGGCGTCGACCTCCTGCAGACTCATGCGTTCCTTAATGGCGCGCTCCATGCGGACCAGCCCGATGCGGTATTGATTCTCCAGCAGTTCGCCGACCGCTCGCACGCGACGGTTGCCCAGGTGGTCGATGTCGTCCACGACGCCCTGGGTGTCGCGCAACTCGATCAGCGCCTTGGCCGTGAGCAGAATGTCCTCCTTGCGCAGAATGCTCAAATCCGGAGCGCTGCTGACCCCCAGCCGCTGGTTGATCTTCAACCGCCCCACGCCGGAAAGGTCGTAGTAATTGCTCTTGAAGAACAGATTGTCGATGAACTCCTGCGCCACCTCCGGCGTGGCCGGATTGCCGGGCCGCAGTCGCCGGTAAATGTCGATCAGCGCCTCCTCCTTGCTGTCCACCTTGTCGAGCAGCAGCGTTTTACGGATCGAGTCGCTGCTGGACAGACCGTCGATGAACAGCAGATCGAAATCGGCGATGCCGGCATCGGCCAGGCGACGGATGCTGTCTTCGTCGACGGTGTCGTTGGCCCGAACGACGGGCTGGCCGGTTCGCGGATGCGGGATCGTGAAGGCGTAAGCGCGCTGGTAGATCTCCTCGACATTGATCGGCACGCGATCGGTCCCCAGCGCCCTGAGCCGCTTGAGGGTGCGCACGTTGTACTGGCGGCCTTTTTTGACCAGGATCTCTCCCGTTTCGGTATCTTTGATGTCACGGCTCGCACGCTGGCCCTTCAGCAGATCTTCGTCAAAGGCCTTGAAGTAGCGTTTGCCATCCGCGATCACCCGCTCGGTTTTGTAAAAATAGGCCAGCAGGTCTTCGGAGGTGTACCCGAAGGCCTTGAACAGCGTGGTGACCGGGAATTTGCGGCGGCGGTCGATGCGGATGTAAACGATGTCTTTGGGGTCGACCTCCATGTCGATCCAAGAGCCGCGAACCGGAATGATGCGAGCGCTGTAAATGATCTTTCCGCTGGAGTGGGTCTTGCCTTTGTCGTGGTCAAAAAAGACCCCTGAGGAGCGGTGCAGCTGGCTGACCACCACCCGCTCGGTGCCGTTGATGATGAACGTTCCCTTGGCCGTCATCAACGGGATGGTGCCGAAATAGATCTCCTGCTCTTTGATGTCGCGAATGGTCGCGGCGCCGGACTCGGAATCGACGTCGTAGACCACCAGCCGCACCGTGATGCGCACCGGGATTTCGAAGGTCATCCCGCGATGAATGCATTCCTCGATGGTGTGCTTGATTTCCCCGAATCGGTAGGACACGAACTCCAGGGAGGCGCTGCCGGTGAAGTCCTTGATGGGAAATACGGACTTGAATACGGCCTGCAGGCCGGTCTCCTCGCGTTTTTCGTGCGGGATGTCGATCTGCAGAAAGCGCGCGAAGGAGTCCCGCTGCATCCCGATCAGGTCGGGGATATCGACGATCTGGTCAATCTTGCCAAAGCTCTTGCGAATACGCTTGCTTGCCATAAGTCTCTCGGACATAGCAACTCCGCAATCTGGTTGAGGTTAGAACACCTGAGTCAGATGATGGACAGACGTTGGACAGGACATTGGTGTTCGTGGTCTGCTGCGACCGGAAAGAAACCAGGGGAGGGCGAACTCCAGCAGAGCGGGCAGCAGACCACGGGTTCGGACAACTCGCTATTTGATCTCCACGGTGGCGCCGGCGGCCTCGAGCTGCGCCTTGATTTTCTCGGCGTCGGCTTTCGGAATCCCCTCCTTGACTGGCTTGGGTGGGCTCTCCACCAAGTCCTTGGCCTCTTTCAGGCCCAGGCCGGTGATGGCGCGGACTTCCTTGATCACATTGATCTTCTTTTCGCCGTGGGCCGTCAAAATGACGTCAAACTCCGTTTTCTCCTCAGCGGGCGCCGCCGCCGGGCCGCCCGCCGCGGGGCCGGCCGCCATCATCGCCACGGGGGCCGCCGCCGATACGCCAAATTTCTCTTCCAGCTCCTTTACCAGTTGCGACAGATCCAACACCGACATGTTGGAAATGAACTCGATCACGTCTTCCTTGGTGACATTAGCCATGTTCAGTTACCTCCAGTTGTTTCAACAAAATTCGAAAGTAGGAATGGTATGCTCCGTCCTGGATTGCTGCCGCGCGCCCCTACCGCCCAAAGGCGTCAGGCGGCGGCCTGAGGCTCCGCGGCTTGCCGCTGGTCCTTTAAAGCCGACAGCACGTTCACCAGTGCGCGCGGCACGCCGGCCAACACTCTCACGGCGGAGGTCGGGACCCCTGCCATCACGTAGAGCAGCTGCCCGATCAACACTTCACGCGACGGCAAGGCGGCCAAGGCCTTGACGCCGCTCGCGTCGATGAGCTTGCCGTTGAGCACCGCCGCCCGGATGGCCAGCTTCTTGCTGTCATCGGCAAACTTGGTCAGGATCTTGGCGGGCGTCACCGGATCCCGGTAGCTGATGGCCACCGCCCCCGGGCCTTTGAAATGGTCCGCCATCACGGCGACCGGCGTGTCCTGGGAAGCCCTTGCCATCAGGGTGTTCTTGACCACTTTGTACTCGACGCCCGCCTCCCTGAGCTTGCGACGCAGATCGCTGACGGAGGCAACGTCCAGGCCTTTGAAATCAGTCAAGACAACCAGTTGCGATTTCTTGAAACGGCCGCGCAGGTCCTCGGTAATTTGTTTCTTTTCATCAAGTTTCACTTCTGATTCTCACCTCCTTCGAATGTCTATAAAACCGAAGGTCATGGCTGCATCCGATCAGGGGTGCTGTCGGGCATCCGGATCGGCTCACCCGCAGGGTCCCTCTGTCTCGGTAGGCCGGCGCACGCGCCGATTAACCGCCTTCGCGTACCTACGGTCTTTGACAGGCTGTTGAGCTACTTGGTATCTTCTTTGACCAAACTCGTATCGACTTTTACGCCGGGGCCCATCGTCGTGGAAACGGCGATGGCCTTCAGATACGTGCCCTTGCTGCTCGACGGTTTCATCCGCAGGATGGTGTCCAGAAAGGCCGAAACGTTCTGCACCAACTTCTCCACGCCAAAGGACACTTTGCCCATGGGCGCGTGCACGATCCCGGCCTTCTCCACGCGGAATTCGATCTTGCCGGCCTTGAGCTCCTTGACGGCCTTGGTCACGTCGAAGGTGACCGTCCCGGCCTTGGCGTTGGGCATGAGCCCCCGCGGGCCGAGGATCTTGCCGATCTTGCCCACGGCGCCCATCATGTCGGGCGTGGCCACGACTTTGTCGAAATCGAACCACCCGCCCTTGATCTTTTCGACCAGATCGTCGCTGCCTACGTAGTCGGCTCCGGCATCCTGGGCTTCCTTTTCTTTTTCGCCCTTGGCGACGACCAGGACCCGCACCGATTTTCCGATCCCGTTCGGAAGCACGACGCTGCCCCGGACCATCTGATCGGCGTGGCGGGGGTCCACCCCCAGCCGCACGGCGACGTCCAAGGTCTCATCAAACTTGGCAAACGAAGACTCCACCGCTATTTTTACGGCCTCCGCCACCCCCACGCCGGAGGTGCCGGTGATCTTCTTCCTGGCTTCGACGTATTTTTTACCCCGTTTTGCCATCTCTGCTCCGCTCTCCTTAGTATAGTCTGCCAACGGTCGCAGCGCCCGCAACGGCCTCGGCGCCGCCTCTCGGCGGATGCTGGCCGCCTATCCGATTTCAATCCCCATGCTGCGGGCCGTGCCCTCGACGATGCGACAGGCCCCTTCCAGATCGTAGGCGTTCAAGTCCACCATTTTCTGCTTGGCGATGTCCTCCAACTGCTGGCGGCTGATCTTGCCGACTTTTTCACGCTTGGGATCCTTGGCGCCCTTGGCGATCTTGGCGGCCTTCTTGATCAAAACAGCGGCGGGGGGGGTTTTGGTGACAAACGTGAACGAACGATCCTGATAGATCGTGATCACCACCGGGATGATCATGCCGGCGTCGTTGGCGGTACGGGCATTGAACGCCTTGCAGAAATCCATGATATTGACGCCGTGCTGGCCGAGGGCCGGGCCGATGGGCGGGGAGGGGTTGGCTTTTCCCGCCTCTACCTGCAACTTGACGAATGCCATCACTTTTTTTGCCATGGGTCTTTTCTTCTCCTGAATACGATGGGTCTGGTTGGCGCCGGGGGCCGGCACCCCCGCGGTCGCCCCGCACCTGAATCCAGCGCGCTCAACGGGCTGGCGATGTTACATTTTTTGGACCTGTACGAAATCCAACTCCACCGGGGTCGCACGGCCGAAGATGCTGACCAGCACCTTGATTTTGCCCTTTTCGTGGTTGACTTCCTCCACCGTGCCGTTGAAATTGTTAAAAGGGCCGTCGACCACGCGGATGTCGTCTCCGATCTCGAAGAAATATTTCGGCTGCGGCTGGCGTTTGCCGGCCTCCATCCGCTTGATGATCTGATCGGCCTCGGCGTCCGACAACGGGGCCGGTTTTTGACGACCCCCCAGGAACCCAGTGACTTTGGCGGTGCTGTTCACAATGTGCCAGGTCTCGTCGTCAAGTTCCATCCGCACCAGGATGTATCCGGGATAGAACTTGCGCGAAGACGTCTTGCGTTTGCCTTTGACCAGTTCAACGACCTCCTCGGTCGGAACGATGATCTCACCGAATTTTTCGGCTTGGGGTGAAGCCGCCATGCGCTCCTGAAGGGACGCCTTGACCTTGTTCTCAAACCCCGAGTAGACATGGACGACATACCATCTAAGCGCCACGGCGTTTCTCCTCAAGCCCGAAATACCGCCCGGACCACGGTCGATAGGCCCAGGTCCACAAGTCCCAGGAAGAGCGAAATGATCATGACCAAAACGATGACGACCAAGGTCGATCCCATCGTCTGTTTGCGCGTCGGCCAAGTGACCTTCTTCAGCTCGATTTTGACCTCTCTCAGAAACTGAACTGCCCGCGTCAGCACATTGTCCGCCGGCGCGCTGGCCGGCAGCGCCGGGCCGGACGCTGCGGCACGCTTTGCCTCCGGCTTGCGCGCGGGTTCGGCGGACTCGGTTTTCGGTGCGTCCGCGGCGCGAACGCCGGATGCGGCCACCGCAGGGTCAGCTCCGGATGACTCGGCATCCGGTCGTTTCTTCTTTTTCAGGCCGGTTGGCTTTTTCCGTAGTATGCGTCCCATGCGCCTCCCCAGCAGCGAGCCATCTGCGCCCCGCGCCAGCCGAACGGAACCACCGTCGGCACCAATGCTTCCGACGTTTTTAGTAATAAGAGTGGCAGGCCAGGAGGGATTCGAACCCCCAACACCCGGATTTGGAGTCCGATGCTCTACCATTAGAGCTACTGGCCTGCATGCGAATGTCCTGCGCGGGTTCTCGCTTTCCGAACCTACTTGGTTTCCTTGTGCGCCGTATGCCTGCGGCAAAATCGGCAGTACTTGGAAAACTCCAGCTTGTCCGGCGTTGTACGCTTGTTCTTGGTCGTCGTATAGTTTCGGCGCTTGCATTCGGAACAGGCAAGCGTGATCAGCACTCTCACGGGCAGTCTCCTTTGTTCATCCGTTCACGGGCCTATTCGATGACCTCGGCGACCACGCCGGCGCCCACCGTACGGCCGCCTTCCCGTACCGCAAACCGCAACTCCTTCTCCATGGCAATCGGGGTGATCAGCTCCGCAGTGATCGATACGTTGTCCCCCGGCATCACCATCTCCACCCCCTCCGGAAGGTTCAAAATCCCCGTCACGTCCGTCGTCCGAAAATAAAACTGCGGCCGATACCCCGTGAAAAACGGCGTGTGACGCCCGCCTTCCTCCTTGCTCAATATGTACACCTCCGCCTTGAACTTCGTGTGCGGCGTGATCGACCCAGGCTTGGCCACCACCTGGCCCCGCTCCACTTCATCCCGCTTCGTGCCCCGCAACAACACCCCAATGTTGTCCCCCGCACGACCCTCGTCCAATAACTTGCGGAACATCTCCACCCCCGTGCACACCGTCTTCAGCGTCGGCCGAATCCCCACAATCTCCACATCATCGCCCACATGCACCACACCCCGCTCCACACGACCCGTCACCACCGTGCCGCGACCCGATATGCTGAACACATCCTCAATCGGCATCAAAAACGGCTTGTCAATCTCCCGCTTCGGCTCCGGCACATACCCGTCCACCGCCGCCATCAACTCAAATATGCACTTGGCCGCATCGCTCTTCGGATCATCGCTCTCCAACGCCTTCAACGCGCTGCCCCGAACAATCGGAATGTCGTCGCCCGGAAACTCGTACTTCGACAACAGCTCCCGCAACTCCAACTCCACCAACTCGATCAACTCCGGATCATCCACCATGTCACACTTGTTCAAAAATACCACAATGTACGGAACCCCCACCTGACGCGCCAACAAAATGTGCTCCCGCGTCTGCGGCATCGGTCCATCATCGGCGCCCACCACCAAAATCGCCCCGTCCATCTGCGCCGCACCCGTGATCATGTTCTTGATGTAGTCCGCATGCCCCGGACAGTCCACGTGCGCATAATGACGCTTGTCCGTCTCATACTCCACATGCGCCGTGGCAATCGTTATCCCGCGCTCCTTCTCCTCCGGCGCCTTGTCAATCTGATCAAACGGCACAAAACTCGCCATCCCCTTCAAACTCAACTGCTTGGTGATCGCCGCCGTCAATGTCGTCTTGCCATGGTCAATGTGACCGATCGTCCCCACGTTCACGTGCGGCTTCGTCCGCTCAAACTTCTGCTTGGCCATGTGTTCGCTCCTCCCCTAAGCGTTGGTCAGTGGACTGTTCGCTTACCCTTTATTCCTGCCGCACGTGGCGGCTTGTAAGGAAGTGGAGCCCACGGCCGGAATCGAACCGGCGAACCTCTTCCTTACCAAGGAAGCGCTCTACCGACTGAGCTACGTGGGCTCAAGCAGCCGGAATAGCCGGCTGATTTAATTGTTCCCGAATGATTCAAATACCAGAAAAAAGTGGAGCGGGCGACGAGATTCGAACTCGCGACATCCAGCTTGGAAGGCTGGAGCTCTACCAGCTGAGCTACACCCGCATGCATATCCAGCCGCCGCGATCCTGGCCGGTGCACTCCGATAAATCGCTTCATCCCGACGCGCTGAACAGACTCATGCAGGAAGTCCTGTAGTGACTATCGATCTCGAAATCAGCCATCGAGATCTCCTACACAAGACTTATCTCCGGTTGGTGGTGGGGGGAGGATTCGAACCTCCGTAGGCATTCGCCGACAGATTTACAGTCTGTTCCCTTTGGCCGCTCGGGAACCCCACCGGATGACAGCCATCACGAACGGAACCTCAATCAACCCACAGGATCCCGGCAGGGCAACATCCGCTCGTATGAACCTTCGAATCATGGAGCCAGCGGAGGGATTCGAACCCCCGACCCACTGATTACAAATCAGTAGCTCTACCAGCTGAGCTACGCTGGCGGCCGAAAATGCGAAAATACCCCTTCGTGCTCTTTCAAAAAGAGCCTTATATGGGCATATCGGGCTGCATGTCAAGCTAAAAAACATCGGGATTATAAAGCCTGGCATGAAAAAAGCAAGAACTTTCTTTTTGCAGAACCCCATTTTCGGCATGCGCGGCGCCACCGGACGGATACCGACGGAATTGTCTTTCCCAACCCGGGCCTTGACAAAGCATCGCGTCTCTGTTTTATGAGATCAACTTTTTGTGAAACCGGCGATCCCATCGGCCCACCCGGGAGCTATCGCCGATCGACAAGGGGCGTGCCCGATGGGACGACCGCATGACTAACGCCGTCAAACGTATGCTTAGGCGGTTCGGGGATATTCGCATGATGGATCGTTTGATTTTTTTTCTTGCAGCGGCCTTGGTCCTGCTCACCGCCTGTTCCACGGCGACGCCCAACCGCCCATCCGCGGCGGCCCGGGTACCCGAGGTCGCCGAACGGGCGAAGGCCGCCACTCCCCGATCCACCGCCGCGCCTGCTCCGGCAGTGGGCGCCGATGCCCCCGGCCCGGACCCAAGCGGGGAGCCGCCCAAATCGGCGGCGGCCCGGGGCGCCCTGTCACCCGCAACGGCACCGGCTAAGACGGCGGCCGCTTCTCCGAGCGAAAACGGCAAGGACATCATTGAAGATGATGAGGACGATGGAACCCTTGGGCAGCCCCCCAGGGGAAAGCGGTATCCATCGACCGCGCGCTGGCTCTCTGCCGGGCAGCTAAAACCTATTGGAAACGCGGCGAGATCGACTTGGCCATCGACACCTTGGATCAGGCCTATGGCTTGGTCTTGAGCGTGGACCCAGGGAACGACCCCGAGCTGCTGCAGGAAATGGAGGATCTGCGGATCACCATATCCAGACGAATCCTTGAGATTTATTCCTCCCGTCATGTGGTGGTCAACGGCCGGCGCAACGAAATTCCGGTCGTTATCAACCGCCATGTTCAGGAGGAGATCGATTCCTTCACGACCGGCCGCGAAAGGGATTTTTTCCTGGAAGCCTACCGCCGCTCCGGCCGCTACCGCGCCAAAATTGAAGCGGCCTTGCTGGAGGCCGGCCTGCCGATCGAACTGGCATGGCTGCCGCTCATCGAAAGTGGATTCAAGGTGACCGCCTTGTCACCTGCGCGCGCACTGGGGCTGTGGCAGTTCATCCCTTCCACCGGCTACCGCTACGGGCTCAACCGCGACACCTACATCGATGAGCGCCTGGACCCGGAGAAAGCCACCCGGGGCGCCATCGAGTATCTGAAAGAGCTGCACGGCATGTTCGGGGACTGGACCACGGTGCTGGCCGCCTACAATTGCGGGGAGCACCGAGTGCTGCGGACCATTCAGAGCCAGAATATCAACTATCTCGACAACTTCTGGGATCTGTACGAGCGCCTGCCGCGTGAAACCGCGCGTTACGTGCCCCGCTTCCTGGCCACCCTGCATATCGTGCATGCGCCCCAAACCTACGGCATCAACGACGTGATTGTCGATCCGCCCCTGGAGAGCGAAATCGTCACCTTTGCCCGGCAAACATCGCTGGCCGTCATTGCGCGGAGCACCGGGATCGACGACGACCTGCTGCGCCTGCTCAACGCGGAGCTTCGCCAGGGGGTGCTCCCCGAGGACGGCTACGATCTGCGAGTGCCTTTCGGTGAAAAAGGCCTGGTCTTGGCGAAGCTGGACGACATCCCCCTCTACCAGGCGCGCAAGGCGCAGGGCACGATCGTGACCCGCCACAAGGTGCGCAAGGGCGAAACGCTTGAGGGCATTGCAAAAAAATACGGCAGCGATGCAAAGAGCATCCTGCTGGCGAACAACCTGCGCCGCCCCGCTCCGCTGGCGGCCGGAACGATGCTCCGAGTGCCCACCGAATGCCCACCCGACCGGCCGCCGGCGTTTGCGGAGCCGAAGGCCCCGCCGGCCAAGCGTGAAGCCATCGAACATGTGGTCCGCCAAGGAGACTCGCTTTACAACCTGGCGAAGCGCTACGGCACCACCACCGAAGAAATCCAGCGCCTGAACCGGGTCACCGCTTCCAGCCTGGCCATCGGGCAGGTTCTCAAGATCATACCCGCTGGCGCTCCGGCCAAATACGAACCGCCGAAGGCCAAGCCGCCGGTTTATGTGGTGCGCAACGGCGACACGCCGCACTCGATTGCCAAGCGCCATCATATGGCGGTGGATCGGCTGTTGGCCCTCAATCAGTTAAAAGCCAGCTCCAAGCTGCAGCCCGGCCAAAGACTCGTGCTGGAAAACTAAAGTCGATGGTAGGTCATGTTGAGCCGCTCGGCTTCCTCCGGCTGGAAGCAGCCCAATATAGCCAAGACCCACCAGCGCCGTTTTCTCCTGTCTCGCCAACAACGACTCGAACCGAATCATGCCGCCCGCTCCCATTCTTTCTTTGCCGGTCCTGAAGGCCCTCCGACACCGGGCGATCGCAACGGCGTAGTTGTTAACTCCGCGGAGGTGGTTTATACCGGTGTTGTCCGTTTCTTACGCATCGAATTGACATGAGTGGTCAGCATACGACAAAATTCCCTTAAAAACCCGTCGCAGACGCATGGATGGCGATGCTCCACCCACCATACCAGACCCGCTGGTACGTGATCACCGGGGCGCCGTGTTCCGGCAAAACCTCCGTGATCAACGAATTGGCCCGGCGGGGCTATCGGGTGATCCCCGAGGCGGCGCGGGCCCACATCGACGCCGAGCTGCAAAAGGGGCGAAGTCTCGCCGAGATCAAGTCCGATCCCCGCTGCTTCGAAGGGCATATCTTCCGAAGCAAACTCCGGTCCGAGTCCGGCCTGCCCACGGCGGAACCCCTGTTCCTCGACCGCGCCCTGCCGGACAGCATCGCGTACTATATCCTTGAAGGCCTGGAGCCCTCGGAACCGCGGCGCCACAGCCTGCGGGTTCGATACCAGCGAGTTTTCCTGTTCGAGCGGCTCAGCTTCGTGAAAGACCCGGTTCGGTCCGAAAATGCGCGCGCGGCGGCCGAGATCGAACGCCTGATCGAAGCGGCTTACTGCGACCTGGGCTACGCGATCGTCCGGGTTCCCGTCCTGCCGATCCCCGTGCGCACCGAGTTCGTTCTAAATCGTCTTTGAACGAATCAACCGCCGCCCTCGCGGCGGGCAGCGGGTCTTTTCGGGCAGCGGCCGAAAAGACCTGCTCGCGGCCGCGCTCCGCTTCGAAACGGCACGCGGATGCACCGCGCGGCAGGTAGGGCAGAGATCCACTAGGAGAGCAGCGCTTGCACTTCCCGATCGGTCAGCTGCCGCCACGTGCCCTCCGGAAGGCGGCCCAGCCGGATATGGGCCACTCGGATGCGCTTAAGGACCACCACCTCGTTGCCGAGACGGCTCACCATGCGCCGAATCTGGCGGTTGCGGCCCTCCTTGAGCACGATCCGGAAACGCCGCTCGCCGGTTCGCCGCACCTCAGCCGGCCGGGTGCGGGTATCCAGGATGGGCATGCCCTCGGCCATGCGCCGCAGGGCGGCGTCCGAAATGGGGCGCGCCACGAGGACATCGTATTCCTTTTCATGGTCGAAGGAAGGATGCGAGAGCTTTTGGTGCAGCCGGCCATCGTTGGTCAGGAGCAGAAGGCCGGTGGACTCCTGGTCCAACCGGCCCACGGGGTAGACCCGCTCAGGCACGTTCACCAGATCGAGCACGATTTTTTTGCCGGCATGCCGGCAACTGCTGACATAACCGCGGGGTTTGTTCAGGGCGATATAAATCAGCCGCGGCGGCGGGCGCACGGCCTGGCCGTCCACCGCTACCCGATCGTTCTGGGGGTCGGTCTTGGCGCCCAGCTCGGATACCACGTGATCGTTGACCCGCACGCGGCCCGCGCGGATGAGTTCCTCGGCCTTGCGGCGCGAGCATACGCCGGCGGCGGACAGAAATTTTTGAAGACGCATGAGGGACATGGCAATGGCCGCGAATGCGCGCCGGAACGCAGGGGTTCGGTTTGGAAACCATGATCCTACCGCTGCTAGCTGCGGTAGTCGGCGTTGATCTTCACGTAGTCGATCGAAAGATCACAGGTGTAGACCGCCGCTCGGCCCGTGCCCAGGTGCAGGTCCAAGGTAATGCTGAACTCATCGGTTTTCAGCACTCGGGTGGCCGCTGCCTCCGCTGCTTTGCCGCAGCCGATCCCCTTGGACACCATCTGGACCGGGCCGATGAAAACATCAACCTGGGCCGGGTCGAGTGCGGCTCCGGCACGGCCGGCCGCGGCCAAGATCCGCCCCCAGTTGGCGTCCTCGCCGAACAAGGCGGTCTTGACCAAAGGGGAGTGCGCGATCGTATCGACGATTCGGCGGGCGTCGGAATCGGCGACTGCGCCTTCGACACGGATTTCCACCAACTTGTTCGAACCCTCGGCGTCCTTCACCACCCACTTGGCCAAGGCAAGCATCACCTCGTCCAGGGCTCCTTGAAACGCAGCACGAGCGGCCGGGCTCTCCACGTCAGCCCCCGACCGCCCGCTGGCCAACAGCAGGACGGTGTCGTTCGTGCTCGTATCGCCGTCCACGGTGACGCGGTTGAACGAGCGGTCAGCCCCGGCGGCCAAAGTGTTCCGCAACTGGTCCGACGGCATCCGGGCATCCGTCATAAGAAAGCAGAGCATCGTGGCCACATCCGGCCGGATCATGCCGGCGCCTTTTACCACACCCGTTACCGTGACGCGTTCGCCGCCGATCCCCACCTGCCGGGAGATGACCTTCGGCACCCGGTCGGTGGTCATGATGGCTTCGGCAAAATCCACAACCCCTTCCGGCGACAGAGACGCAATGAGTGCCGGGAGGGCCTTTTCGATTCGTTCCACCGGCAGCGGCTCGCCGATGACCCCCGTGGAAGCGACGAGCACCTGCGCCTCGGAAATGCCGAGTCCGGTGCTGGCCGCGCGCGCCATGCGAACGGCGTCAAGGTATCCCTCGCTTCCCGTGCAGCAATTGGCGTTGCCGCTATTGACGATCACCGCCCGGCAAACTCCGATTCCGATGCGTTCGCGGTCTAGCTGCACCGGTGCGGCCTGGATCCGGTTGCGGGTAAAAACGCCCGCAACGGTCGCCGGAGCATCGCAAACGATCAGGCCGAGATCCTTGCGGCCGTTCTTCTTGATGCCAGCGGCCGCCCCGGCGGCCTTGAACCCTGGACAAGGAATAATCGACATGAGCTTCTCCGGTTCATGGAGGCCGCGGCCGGAGCAGCCGGCCGGAGCCCGTTGAATGTTGCCGCTGGTTTGACAGAATCACCGGTGCTTGTCAAACAGCGCCAGGCGCCATCCCAGGAACGGGTGTGTCTCCGCTCGCTGCAACCGAGCCTTGCGCGGGCTCACGGCCAGCGTTGCGCCGCGCTCCGGGACCGCGGCCTTGGGATCCGCCGGGGTGGTTTGACACTCGCCTTTGCTTTCGGTTATGGTGATTCATCTATCCGCAACCGCTTGAACCGACGGGAGACCTAACATTAAGAACAAGCGCCCCCTGCAATGGAATTGCCGGCAATGCAACGGCCGGCTCGAACTTCGGCGCACCTGAACCGCCGTGCAGTTGCGCTGCAAGGGTTGCGGCGCCCATTACTCTCTAGCGGAATTCCGCGACCGGTTGGACGACATCCTCGAGGAGGAATTGGCCGACACCCGCTGCGACCGCCTCTGATGGCCATGGTCATAGACAACCGCTTCCCCGTCTTCGCCCTGATCGCCCTGGGCAGCGTCTTGCGCCGCAGGAACTTCACCACCGAAGGCTTCTGGAGCGTTTCTGACCGGCTGGTCATATGAACGGCGCTGCCGTCAGCCGCATGAAAAATTTCCAGCTCACCATCGAATACGACGGCACGGCCTTCAAGGGCTGGCAGCGGCAAGCCGCAGTTCGTACCGTGCAAGCGGAGTTGGAGCGAGCCCTCGGGCGCATGATCCGCTCGAACGTCACCGTGATCGGCGCCGGCCGGACCGACGCTGGCGTGCACGCGCTGGGTCAGGTGGCCAATTTTCGCTGCGACACCCGCCTCTCGCCCGAAGAGATTCTCAAGGGGTTAAACAGCCTCCTGCCCCGGGATGTCGCCATTCGCGACTGCCGCTGGGCGCCGGAGGGTTTCCACGCCCGTTTTGATGCGAAAAGCAAACTCTACCAATACCGGATTCTGAATCGCGCCGCGCGAGCGGCGATCGGCCGCGACTATGCCTGGCTCATTCACCGGCCCTTGAACATCATGGTCATGGAGCAGGCGGCCCGGCACCTCGTCGGCCGACAGGATTTCAAGGCGTTCGAAAGCGCCGGCAGTCCGCGGGCCCACACCTGGCGGCACGTCCGGCGGGCGGACTGGGTGGAGGAGCAAGACCGGCGGCTGACATTCCAGATCGAGGCCGACGGGTTCCTGCGCGGCATGGTGCGCAACATCGTGGGAACCCTCGTCGCCGTGGGGCTGGGCCAGCGCGACCCCCAGGAGATAGCAGCGATCCTGGCCAGCCGGGACCGCTGCCGCGCCGGCGTCACGGCCCCGGCGCGCGGACTATTTTTAGTCGCGGTGCATTACTGATGTTCCGTGAAACGACCAAACGGCCGACGCCGGCCCCCGACCTAATTATTATTGCTCCGCCGATTGCCGCAGTAACCAAACGGACCAGATCCCGCTTGAAGCGCGCAATGACCGGTGCTATAGGCTGGCAGGACGATCTCAGAATGGTTGAAAGGATGGCGATGGCATGGACCCGTTGACCCGAATCGATTCCCTTCAGGTCCCCCGGCGCCGCGAGGAACTCCTCCAACGCTACCACGAGTTCCAGCGCCGCAAGATCACGCTGGACATGACCCGCGGCAAGCCCTGCCCCCAGCAGTTGGAACTTTCCGAGGGCCTGCTCGACTGCCTGAGCCGCAAGGACGTCAAGGCCATGGACGGCTCCGACTGCCGCAACTACGGGGGGCTCGACGGTCTGCCCGAGGCCAAAGCGCTCTTTGCCGAATACATGGGGGTCGCACCCGATGAGATCCTCATCGGCGGCAACTCCAGCCTGAGCCTGATGCACGACGCCATGACCTGGGCCTGGGCGTTCGGGACCGCCTCGGGAACCGCACCCTGGTCCCGGCAGGCGCCGGTCAAGTTCCTGTGCCCCAGCCCCGGGTACGACCGCCACTTTTCCATCTGCGAACACCTCGGCATCGAGATGCTTCCGGTTCCGCTGCGCGGGGACGGACCGGACATGGATGCCGTCGAAACCCTGGCGGCGGCAGATGCCGGCATCAAGGGCATCTGGTGCGTCCCCAAATACAGCAACCCCACGGGCGAGGTCTATGCGGATGAAGTCGTTGAACGCCTGGCCCGCATGCCGACCCCGGCAGCGGATTTCCGCATCTTCTGGGACAACGCGTATGCCTACCACCATCTGGGCGACGGACCGGCACGACTGGCCGACATCCTGCAGGCCTGCCGCAAGGCCGGCAATCCCGATCGGGTGTTTCTCTTCGGATCCACGTCCAAGATCTCTTTTGCCGGCAGCGGCCTGGCCTTCATGGCCGGCAGCACGGCCACCCTGTCCTGGGCCAAACGCCATCTCGGTTTTCAGACCATCGGCCCGGACAAAGTCAACCAGTTAAGGCACATGGTCTTCTTTAAAAACATGGCCGGCATCGAGAATCACATGCAGCGCCACGCAGCGATCCTGAAACCGAAATTCGACGCCGTTCAGGAAGTGCTCGGCCGCGAGCTGGCAGGCAGGGGGATCGTCGAACGGACCCGCCCCACGGGCGGTTATTTCATCAGCATCAACACCCCGGACGGATGCGCGCGTCGCAGCGTGCAGCTGGCGGCCGAGGCCGGCGTCAAGCTCACCCCGGCGGGCTCCACCTATCCGCACCAAAAAGACCCCTGCGATCGCAACATCCGCATCGCACCGTCTTTCCCGTCGGCGGCGGACATTCGCAGCGCGATGGAGGTGCTCGCGGTCAGTCTGGAGTTGGCTTGGCTGGAGAAGCAGGCATAAAAAAACCCCGCCCGAAACCGGGCGGGGCTCGTGGTCGCGGGGTCGAAGGCTATTTGCCGGCCGAACGCTTGGAAGCCTTGAGGGGGTTGATCTTCTGTTTGTTTTCCGGCGCCGGCGCCGATGCCGAGACATGGGTCGCCAGGTTGCAAATACCGTTGCGCCATTTGGTAGAGGGATCGGGGCACGCGGTGCAATACCATCCGGAACTGTATTGACCCTGGCGCCCGCAGCCGCTGCATTGTTCCACGATCTGTTGACAAATCCCGCCTTTGTAGGCGCATCCCTTGGCCGTCATGAAGGCGCATTCTACTCCCGGTTTAACACTGGTGCATCGCATGGCAATCATCCCCTTTCAATGTTCGTTTTTGATATGATGGAGCTTGGGTTCCAAAGTGGGCAAAAAAAAAGCCGGACAAACCCGTATCCGGTCAATAAAATTTTTAAAAGCTAATTCTAGCTTACCTTGTCCGGTTTGTCAATATTTTTTTTTAACGTCCCCGGATCAACCCCAAAAAAGGATCTTCCATGCCACTCGAATCCCCCAACACCCTCATCACCGGCCTCGGCGAATGCCGAATCCCAAGCCCGGTCAGCAAGCGCGGCCAAGGCACCCACAGCATCAGCTTTGTATCCGACGAGGACCGTATCCTCATTGAAGTCAACGTCCAGCGCGCCTGCCTCCAACTGGCCGACGGACCGACGCCCCCCTCGTATGAGCTGGCCGGACCCCGCCAGCATATCTTCTTCGACCCCAGCAAACTCAAATGCGGCCTGGTGATGTGCGGCGGGCTATGCCCCGGGCTGAACGACTTGATTCGATCGATCGTGCTGGAGCTGCATTACGGATATGGGGTCCGCAACATATTCGGCGTACGCTACGGTCTGCGCGGTTTCATTTCGCGCTATGGCTATGACTTCATGGAGCTCACCCCGAACGTCGTGCTCAACATTCACGAACGCGGCGGCTCGGTCATCGGCTCCAGCCGCGGCCCCCAGGATATCGATGAAATCGTGGACACCCTGGAGCGCACGAGCATCGGGATTCTCTTCATGATCGGCGGCGACGGAACCCTTCAAGCAGCTACGTCCATCGCCGATACCGCGCTGAAACGCGGCCTGAAGATCAGCGTGGTCGGTCTGCCCAAGACCATCGACAACGACATCCACATGGTGTCCCGGTCTTTTGGGTTCGACACCGCCGTGGACGTTTCGACCCGGGCCATCGTCAGCGCCAGCAATGAAGCCGAGGGCTACCCCAACGGCATCGGACTCATCAAACTGATGGGCCGGCATTCCGGGTTTATCGCCGCCACCGCCACCCTGGCCCAGCAGGACGTGAACTATGTTCTGATCCCCGAGGTCGATTTCGATCTCGACGGCCCCAGCGGCCTTCTCGCCGCCCTGGAAAAGCGGCTGGCCGAGAGAGGGCACGCCGTCATCGTGGCGGCGGAGGGTGCCGGGCAGAAGTTTTTTGAACATGAGGAGAAAGAACGGGATCTGTCGGGCAACATCAAGCTGAAGGACATCGGGATGTTCCTCAAGCAGAAAATCCTGGCGTACTTCGAAGCGCGCCGGATTCTGATTTCAATCAAGTATATCGATCCGAGTTACATGATCCGCAGCCTGCCGGCCAATGCGAACGACCGGGTCTTCTGCAATTTCCTCGGCCGCAACGCCGTGCACGCGGGCATGGCCGGAAAAACGGACCTTCTGATCGGCAATTGGAACAACCACTTCGTGCATGTTCCCATGAAGCTGCTGGTCGGAAAGCGCAAGCATGTCGACCCGCGCGGCATGCTCTGGCGCAGCGCCTTGGAGGCCACCGGCCAGGAATCCCTCAAACAATAGGCGGGTTTTGGCGCGGGTCTCACGCCTGCGCCTATTTCCGTTCGACGAACTTCTTGCCTCTTACCTCCAGCATGCGCAGTTCTTTATCGCAATCGCCGTTGGGCAGGAAACGGGTGAATCCCGTGGCGCCGGGGAAACCTTCGGCGGCGTGCAGCACGGCGGCCGCATCGCTGCGAAACCGCACCCCCGGCCGGCTGACCACCTCGAAAAGCACCTTGGCCGTATCGTAGGCCATGGCCTCGATCAAGCCCGGCTTCTCCTGGAAGGTCTGCTCGAAGGCATTGACGAACCGCCTGGCCGCCGGCTCCGTGCTGTCGGCCAGAAAGGCATCCGGCATGATGGCGCCCTGGACATAGGGCCCGGCGTGTTGAATCAGCGCTTCCGAGTGCCACAGGTTGGTTCCCAGCAGGTAGACGTCTTTGATGTCGTGGTAAGCCAACTGTGGCACCAGCATGCCGGCCTTGGTGGGGTCGTCCGGGATGAAGATCGCCTGGAAATCGAAGACCAGATCGTATTCTTTCTCTTCGATCCGGCTGCGCCGGCCGCCGGCCCGGGGGTCGGCCCGGTCGGAGCGTGACTCCTTGGCCACTTTCTGCGAATACCGGAGCAGCTTTTTGATCGGAGCCGAAAAATCGGCGGCCGACGGACTGTAGGCCACGGCGGCGAGAACGTCGCCACCGCGAGCCTGGAACTCATCGCGAAAAAGCCCCATGAACGTCCGGCCGTAACTTTCGTCCGGATACAAGATGACCGCCTGGGTGGCCCCCAGCTTCGTCACGGCATAGGCGACCAAGGAACGCACCTGCGCGGCCGGCGTGATGAAATTGCGGAAGACATAATCGCCCACCCCGACCACGCCCTCCTTCTGCGTGATCGTGATGATGGGCATGCCCATGGCCTGTGCCTCATGGACCACCGCCTCCGCGTGCACCATCGGGCCGATGACGGCGGATACCCCCTCGCGATCCAACTCCCGCAGCGCCCGAAGGGTGGTCTGGGCCTCCGAGGCCGTGTCCTTGATGATGATCTGCATCGGAGCCGCTGCGCTGTCGGAGTTGTGCAGGCTGACGGCCAGTTCGATTCCGCGCAGGGCGCGCTGGCCGATGGCTTGGTAGGAGCCGCTCAGCGGCAGCAGGCACCCCACCACCCGGCGCTCGAGGCGCGGGGCCTTGTCCATCTCGGCCAAGGCTTTCTGCGCGCGCTCGGCGTTCTCATGCCCCGGGTAGCGGTGTTGAAACGATTGCAGCAGCAGCAACGCCTCCGCTGCCCGGCCCTCGCGTCCCATGACCATGCCGGCCTGAAACAGGAGGTAGTCCATGGGGATATCATCCTCGGGCCTTTCCGCCAGGGCGTTGACCTCTGGAAGGGTCAACCGCAGGATGGCCGACCGCAGCTTCGGCACGATCAAGTCTTGGTCGCTCGGCGCCGCAAGCCGCAAGGCGCGGGTATAGGCCTCGACCGCCTTGAGATGCCCGCCCAGAGCCGAGTGAGCGTCGCCCGCCAGAGCGAAGGCGCGCGCTTGTTGAGGCGCGACACTGACCGTCTTCAGCGCGTCGGCGCTCTGGGAAATTACCTCCTGGTATTTCCCTTCGCGCAACAGCAAGCCGAGGATCTCCAGCATGGCCTCCGGTCGCTGGGGGCTGGAGGGGTATTCGGAGACCAGCTGCGCATAGGTCTTGCGCGCCTGGGCCACGTTCCCCTGCTGGGCCTGGATGCCGCCGATTCTCATCAGCGCCGCCGGCACCAAGGGTTCGTCCGGATAGCGAGACAGGTAATCCGTGTAAAGGACCAGCGCCTCGGAAAAGGCGCTTGCCTGGTATTTTTTCTCCGCCTGCTGGAAAAGCTGGTCCGCCACCGCCCGCGTCTTGGGGATCGGTGCCAGGCCGGGCCTGGGCCTCGGGGCGCAGGCCGAACAGACCGCCGCCGCCATCATGCTGATGAGAATAAATCGCCCTAGCCGGTTGTTCATTCACCCCTCTTTTCATAATCGCTTTTTTTGATTCCTGGCAACCCGATCGGCCGCTGATGAACATGACTATCTACACGAGAATTTTACTTTGTCAAAAATATTTTAATGCCCATCTCTGTTGCTTTTGGCCGGTCTTCTGCCTGAGAACTGCTAAAGTTTTGCGTCAACCGACGGATAGTGAGTATTGAGGATATCCTTGAAAAGATAAGGAGAACGAACATGAAATGGCTCATATCTGCAGTTCTGCTGGCCAGCCTGGTTTTCGCGGCACCGGCATCCGCACAGTTCTACAAGTATCTGGATAAACAAGGTAATATCCGATTTACGGACGACATCAACCAGGTTCCGGAAAACCAAAGGAACAAGGCCCGCAGCTATGTGGTGTCGGAGCCCGACGCCCCTGCCGCACACGCGCCCGAGGGTGGCGCAGAAAAGCTGACGGCCGGACCCGATGCCTCCGATGCAGCTTCTGCTGACGCCGCCGTGGCATCCTCCGTGGAGGAAGAGCCGGTCGACACCGCGAAGACGCGCCTGGAAGAGATGAAAAAGCAGGTTGATGGCGACTATCAGGCTCTTGCCAAGGAAAAGGAAGCATTAGGCAAGGAAAAAGACCTGCCTAAGGGTCGGGAACAAGTCGTCGAGTACAATAAGCGCGTCGAAGCGTTCAACAAGAAGGCCGGCGAATTCGAAGCCCGCAGCAATGAATTGCGCAAACAGGTAGAGGTCTACAACGCGCGCGTGATCGAAGAAAACGCCAAAATGTCCCAATCGGCCAAAAAGTAATCCCTCGCTTGCATCGGGCGGGGCGAACCCCGCCCCGCCCGGCCTGATCCCGTCACAGACCCACTTCTTTAACTTCGGCCCATCTTGTATTTTTCGGCGAACAGGTCTAAGAATAGAAAATTAGGTTGATTTTCGCGCGAGGATTCGAATCGGACCGCCGTCCGCAGGCACGGCCCCATCATCCCGCAACATCCCATGACGATCGATCAAGATTATAGCCTGGTTTGTTACGATCCTCACCAGGGCATCCTGGGCCGACGGTCGACAGGTCCCATGCGGCCGGTTCCCTGTCGTACCTCTGCGCCCGCCCATCGCTATAACGACACCGCCGCCCTCTTTCCGGGTGGAAGCGCCTCCCGGCAGGGCCAGCCGCCATTGACCTATTCGCTGCGGCGGACCATCGAGTCCGCTGCCGTCGCCACCGGCCAGGTAGTTGACATTTTTGTCTGATCCTCGTTAAGGTAGCCCCATCACTTATTGAAAAGGAGGTCCTGCCATGCCCGCCACCCATACACAGGTCCCGAAGGGTTTCAAGAAGGCTCTTGCCGTCGGCCGGCCGCCGAGCATCGTCAAACTGTTTCCGCATTCCCAGGCGCTCATCGTCAGCGGCAAATACATCGACCGCGCCATGCTCATGAAGGGCCAGGCCATCGCTATCGCCGCCAACGGCCGCAACACCTTCGTCATCCGTGGCGCGCTGCGGGCGGCCCAAAGGGCCAATGCCGCACTCATCATCGAAATCGCCAAGTCCGAAGGAGGCTCCAGCGCCTATTGCGCGGTGAATTTCTGGAACATGGCGCAGCTGGTCGACGCATTCTGCAACGAAATGGGTGTTACCGTCCCGGTCGCCGTCCATGCCGACCATTATGGCATCAAAGGCGCCAAAGATATCGAGGCCGCCAAAACCGAGATTCCTTCCATGTTCGACGCGGGAATCACTTCCATTGCGATCGACGCCTCCCACCTCCCGGATGACCAGAATCTGCTGGCGAGCATCGAGCTCAGCCCTTACGTGCCGAAATGGGCCGGCCTGGAAACCGAGGTCGGAGAGATCAAAGGCAAAGAGGGCCTATCCACACCCGAGGAGGCGGTTTTTCTGGTCCAGGGGCTGAACGCCCACGGCATCTTCCCGGACTGGATCGCCCTGAACAACGGCACGACGCATGGCATTGAAGCGAGCGATTCCGGGATCCAGGTCGATCTCACGCGGCGGATTCACGAGGCGATCGCCAAGTACAAGGTTTCCGGGGCCCAGCACGGCACCTCCGGCAACAGCTCGGATCGGCTGCGAGACATCGCCGCCAGGACTCGCACGACCAAGGCCAACGTCGCCACCGCCTTGCAGATGATCTCCTGGGGCCTGGAAGTGAACGATTACGGCAATGCCTTTCTCGACTCCCAAGGGCAATTCGTCAAACGGCCGGACTGCGGCGTCACCGCTGCGCTGTGGGCGGAAATGGTGGCTCATGCCCAGGCGCTCAGCCTGAAGGCCGGCGACTACAAAAAGCTCAACCTGCCGTTCGAAAACAAGATGCTCGGACTGCCGCGGGAGGTGCGGCAGCGCATGGTCCAGGCGGTGGAGGATTTCGCCTACCACATGATGGTCGACGTCTTCAACGCCCAGGATACCGCGCCGCTGGCGATCGAGGCCATCTTGAAGGCCGGCTCGCATACCCCGGGCCCGAAGGCTCGGCGCATCGAGAAGGCCGCCGATTGGACGCCCGAAAAAATCAAGGAAAGGGCGGCCGCTCTCCAGCCGGAAAAGGGTCCCCAGGGGAACTTCGACGACTGACGGCAAGCGGCTCCGCCGGCACCGACCCCCGTCCACGCCCGCCGGGCGGCCTCGCAAAGCGCCGGAAAAGTTGGCCTTTCAAGGCGCCCGGCCGGACATTTCTGCTTGAGTTCCTCCGTTGCATCTGCATTTTCCCCTAAAGTCTTCCACTCGCCTGGCCGATAATGCCCTCAAGAGGGATCCGCCATGCAGGTCACCCGCTATCAAATGCAAAACGTGCTGGAGTGCTACAGTAAAAAATTGAGCCGCGCCCGCGGAAAGGAAAGCTCCGCCAGCGTGCCGTCGAAAAAATCCGCCGATGAGATCGCGCTTTCGCCGGACGCCAGCCGCCTGGCCGCCATGGACAAAATTTCGCGCCAGGTTTTGGATAAAGTCATGGATGTGGTGGCGCTTTCGAGCACCGAACAATCAAGGCATCCCATACGCGAAAACGATGCCGCGGCCGAAAGCGCAGGGGAGCCGGCTCCGGTGGAATTCAGCTTCAAGGGGATGGGTTCCATCGACCGCCCGCGGACGGACCGTTTGGCGGTGGGCAACCCCGGAGAATAAGGAGGACGACATGTTTGACATCATCGGGGAATCCGTGGTTCAGCAGTTGGCGCGCGTGATCGTGCCCGCCAGCGGCACGGAAAGAGACGCCAGCGCTCAGAAAGCCGAAGTCGTGCGGGAAGCGCGGCCGGTGGAAAAACCAAACGAAAGCCGCGAGGCGCGCTCGGAGGCCGGGGCGGACCAGGGCACCACGACGCGCAACCGCCTGGAAGCCGGCAAGATCATCGTCGAAAAATACGATGAGGACGGGCGTTTGGTGCGGCGGACGCCGCCGGGCTTCTTGCCTTTTGGCGAGATCGCCTGAGGCGGGCGTTCACCCGCAGGGACGCACCGCGATACCGTAACGGCTCAGGCAGGACTTGATTTCAGCGATCGTGTAATTTCCGTAGTGCACCATCGAAGCGATCAGGGCGGCATCCGCACGGCCGTCCGTAAGGACATCCCGCAAGTGCTCCGGCCGGCCGGCGCCCCCCGAGGCGATCACCGGAATCCCCACCCGGGTGGAGATCAGTGAGGTCAGGTTCAGTTCATACCCCTCCTGGGTTCCATCCGCATCGATGGAGTTCAGGCAAATCTCCCCTGCCCCGAGTTTCTCGGCGCGCCGCGCCCATTCCAGCGCGTCGATTCCCATGAGCGTCCGGCCGCCGTTGATCACCACCTCGTAGCCGCTGGGAACTTCCGCCCGCGGCTCCACCCGCTTGACGTCCATACCCAGCACGATGCACTGGCTGCCGAAGGCCTCGGCTCCGCGCGCGATGAGGTCCGGGCGGCGCACCGCCGCCGAGTTGACGCTGACCTTCTCCGCGCCCGCCAGCAGCACCTCGCGCATGTCCTCCAGCGTGCGAATCCCGCCGCCGACCGAAAACGGGATAAAAATGGTTTCGGCCACCCGCCGAACGACATCGATCATGATGCCGCGCCGCTCGTGCGAGGCGGTGATGTCGTAAAAGACGATCTCGTCGGCCCCCTCCTCGTAGTAGAAACGGGCCATCGCGACGGGGTCGCCGATATCCACGTTTTCTCTGAACCGGATCCCTTTGGTGGTGCGTCCGTCACGGACATCCAGACAGGGGATGATGCGTTTGCTCAGCATGGGCCATTCCTAATCGCAGGGATTCCAGATGCAGAAATTCTTCAGCATCCGGAGACCGGGCCGGCCGCTTTTTTCGAGATGAAACTGCGTCGCCACCAGATGCCCCTGGCCGATGACCGCGGCGAAGCTCAGGCCGTAGTCCGAGGTCGCCAGCACACCGGCCGGATCGTCCGGCACCGGATAATAGCTGTGCACAAAGTAAAATTCGTCCTCCGGGCAGATCCCTGCCAGAAAGGGGTGATCCGAGCGGATGCGGATGCGGTTCCATCCCATGTGGGGAATCTTGAGCGCTCGACCGTCTTCATCCGTGAGCCCGGCCGGGAAGGCCGCGACCCGCCCCTTGACCAGCCCCAGACAGCGGGTATCATTCTCGGCGCTATGATCCAGAATCACCTGGGAGCCGATGCAGATGCCGAGAATGGGCTTGCCCGCCGCGGCTTGCTCCGTCAGGACGGCGTCCAGGCCGAGCTGCTTGAGGCTGCTCATGGCGGCGCCGGCCGCGCCGACTCCGGGAAAGATAATGCGCTGCGCCCGACGGATGGCAGCCGGGTCGTGCGTGACGGCACAGGAAAATCCTAAATGATTCACGGCGCGCGCCACGCTGGTGAGGTTGCCTGCCTTGTAGTCGATGATTGCAATCATAAGATGGGTGGTCTGCTGCGCCTCAGCGTTCGGCCGGCGGTGGCGGAACCCGTTCGAATCCAACCCCTGCTGTGGCCTATTGTGCCTGAGGCTCCTCTGACTTGATGGCTTCCCAGATCCGGTCTTTTTCGCTCTGCGGCAGAGAGTCCAGCTCACGACCGCTGTCTGCCGCGATGGCCTCCATCCGGCGGAAGCGGCGCTCGAACTTCTGGAGGGCGGCGGCCAGCGCCGTTTCCGGATGCACCCCGCTGAACCGGGCCACGTTCACGAGCGTGAAAAGGATGTCGCCGAACTCCAACGCCGCTTCGGCCGCATCCCTGCGACCGACGGCCGCCTTGAATTCCGACAGCTCCTCCTGCAGCTTGGCGAGCACGCCCGGCAGGTCCTCCCAATCGAACCGCGCGCGCGCCGCCCGCTCCGAAACCGCATAGGCCCGCATCAAGCCGGGCAGGCCGGCCGGCACGGTATCCAGCGCCGATGACCGCACACCGGCCGCCTTTTCATCCCGCTTGATCTGATGCCAGTTGCGGACGACCTCCGCGCTGTCCGCTACGCGAACCGCCCCGAACACGTGGGGGTGCCGGCGCCTCATCTTCTCGCTGATTTCCCGGCAGACCTGTTCCAGGTCAAACTGACCCTTCTCGGCGTGCATCTGGGTGATGAACAGGATATGGAACAAAACGTCCCCGAGCTCTTCCCGCACGTGCTCGGCATGGTCGGACGCAATCGCATCCGCCAGCTCGTAGGCCTCCTCGATCAGGAAGCGAACCATGGAGCGGGAGGACTGCTCACGGTCCCAGGGGCAGCCGTCCGGCCCCCGCAGCCGCTTGATGATCTGGATCAACTCATCCATCCCCGCCGTCGCCCGGCTCATTTCAGGAGGTTCCACGCCTTCTTCAGTTCGTCCAGTTTTGCGGCGAATTCGCGTTTGATGTCGCTGGAGACGACGGTGGCCAGTTTCTCGGAAACCATGGCGACATAGGGCGCCGCAATCGAATCTTTGATGAGCGGTGTGCCCTTCGGGAGGAAGGCGGTGAGCGCCAGGAAGAGAACCGCCACGATCAGCACCCCTTTAAAAAAACCGAAGACCACGCCACCCAGCCGGTCCAGCCAGCCCAGGAATACAATCTTCAGAAGGTATTTGATAATGATGGCCAGCACGTTCACCAGCACCACCACGGCGCAGAAAATGATGAGAAACGCCAGAAGGTTGCGGTAGGCCGGGCTCGATACCATCCCAGTCAAATAACCGGCGACGATCCCGTAGAACGAGTAGGCGGCCAAAAAGCCGCCCAGCACTCCGATGATCGAGGACACCTCTTTGACCAGGCCGCGGAATAGCCCACGGATCAAGCCGTAAGCCAGGATGACCCCAACGACGATGTCAAACGCATTCATGCGGCACTCGACGGTGAACGGTTTTGGCCACGACCCCGGTGCTTTCGCTTTCCGGAGTCCCCGATGACCTAACAAAGCCGTCCCGGTTCCGTCAAGGTAAAAGTGGCGATTTGCATTTCCAATGGCAGGTATGGTAATGATTCACATTTATTTTACCGCACCTCAGCCATATGAGCCATCCGCATACCATCACCGTTTCATTTGGTGACAACGAGCTCGCCCGCCAGCTGTTCGGGGAGCACAATGGCCATTTGCAGCGCCTGGCCGAGATCCTCGACGTGCGCATCACCACCCGGGGCACCGCGGTCTTCGTCGAGGGCGAGCGCGTCCTGGCGGAGCTGGCCGAGAATCTTTTGAATCAGCTCTACGGGCTGTTGAAAGAGGGCTACCCGCTGCACCCGAACGACATCGAATACGCCGCCCGCATGCTGAGCGGCAACGACCGCCTCAACCTGAAAGACGTCTTTCTGGACACGGTCTATGTCACGTCCAAGAAAAGCGTGATCACGCCCAAAAGCCCGGCGCAGAAAGCTTACATCGACGCCATCCGCAGCCATGACATTGTCTTCGGCATCGGGCCGGCCGGCACCGGCAAAACCTATCTGGCCATGGCTATGGCCGTAGCGGCCTTCACCAAGAGCCAGGTCAGCCGGATTATCTTGACCCGCCCCGCAGTGGAGGCTGGCGAAACCCTGGGGTTCCTGCCCGGGGATCTGGCCCAAAAAGTGGACCCCTATCTAAGGCCCCTCTATGACGCCCTGCACGACATGATGCGCTTCGAAAAATACTCGGCGCTGATGGAAAAAGGCGTGATCGAGGTCGCCCCGATCGCTTTCATGCGCGGTCGGACGCTGAACGACGCGTTCATCATCCTGGATGAAGCCCAGAACACCACCTCCGAGCAGATGAAGATGTTTCTGACCCGCATCGGGTTCAACTCCAAGGCGGTGATCACCGGCGATATCACGCAGATCGACCTGCCGCGCGAGCGCACCTCGGGACTGATCGAAACCAAAAATATCCTGCAGGGCATCGAGGGCATCAAATTCATCTTCTTCTCCAAACAGGATGTGGTGCGGCACCGCCTGGTGCAGGAGATCATCCGCGCATACGAGGAGCTTGACGCCCGCAAGCGGGGAACGCAAGCGGATCCCCTGGAAGGCGATCGGAGGGAGCGGACGTGACGATCGATAAACGTTTCTGGCTGCCGGCCCTGCTGTACGAAAGAACGTTCGGGTTCCGACTGGTGCTGCTTATCGCGGTCGTGCTCGCCTTTACCCTGATTCTCTATCCCCGCATCATGGTACCGCGGCTGTCTTACACGGTCGGCGACGTGGCTGAAAAAGACGTCAAGGCCCCGCGGGAGCTGCTCGTAAAGGACCAGGCGGCCACGGAAATCAAACGCCAGCAGGCCGTTCAGGAGGTTCTCACGGTCTATGACCACGACAGCGACTTATCCACACGGCTCGCCCGCATGGTGGAGGAGGCGTTCGCCGATCTGCGCGCCTTGCGGCGGGCCGCTTTCGAGCATCGGGTTCCCGGACCCCCTGCGGCCTCGGACGCCGCGCCCACGACCGAGGAAGCCCGCAAGGCCTTCGAGGACAAGATCGGCCTCCGCGTCAGCAAGGGCGCTTTCGCCGCCTTGGAGGCGGAGGGGTTTTCCAAGCGCATCGCCGAGGGGATCGCCGAGATCCTTCAGAAACTGATCGACAACGGGGTCGTCTCCACCAAGGAAAATCTGCTCAGGGATCTGGAAAGAGGCGTCCTGCTGAGGGACGTCCGCACCCATGAGGAGAAGGTCGTTCATGACTTCAAGCAGTTTTTCAGCCTGGACCAGGCCCGCTCGCTGGTTCGCAGCCAGGGCCAATCCGTGCTCCGGGATCTGGACTATGCCATCGCGAACCTGGTGGTGGACTTCTGCCAGCGCCTGATCCAGCCCAACATCACCCTCAACCGCAGCGAAACCGAGCAGCGCAAAATCCGGGCGGCCGCCGAGGTCAAACCCGTGCTTTACAAGGTCAAGCAAGGCGAGATGCTCCTGCGCGAAGGCGAACGGGTGAGCGAACTGCACCTGCTCAAGCTTCAGGCGCTTGAATTCGAAGAAAAGCACGAACCGTTCTTTTTGGCGGTGGTGGGGGCGGCCGCCCTGATGGGCGGCCTGATCGGGGTGAGCTACATTCTTTTTTTCAGGCGCAGCCTGCCGGTGAACGAAAATCCCACCCGAGGCATCATTTTGATGGCGGGCGTCTTTCTCTTTTTTCAGCTCGCGGCCCAGATCATGTCAGCCTTGCTGGCCGGGGCGATCCGCAGCTCGCATTATGCCATTCCGGGAACCTCCGCCGTCTTTCTGGTGCCCCTGGCGGCGGCGCCCATGATCATCTGCGTTTTTCTGAAGTTGCCGGCGGCACTGCCCTTTGCGGTGGTGATGGCCGTAGGAACGGCGGTCATGTTTGAAAACAGCCTGGCGATATGCATCTTTTTCATGATCACCGGATGCGTGGGCGCCTACTGGATCCGCCACTGCCGGGAGCGCAAGGTGTTCGTCACGGCGGGCGCGAAGACGGGCTTGCTCGGCGCCGCCCTGGCCGTGGCGGTGGATATCTTCAGCGGCCACCCCTCGTGGACCGGGTGGGCCTGGAGCGGCGCCTTCGGGTTTCTGGGAGGCATCGGTGCCGGTGTGGCCGCCGCCGGCGTGGTTCCGCTGGCGGAGATCGCCTTCGGCTACACCACCGATATCAGCCTTCTGGAACTCGCCAACCTGGACCGGCCGATCCTGCGGCAGCTCATGATCGCAGCGCCGGGCAGCTACCATCACTCGGTCATTCTGGGGTCCATGGTGGAAGCCGCCGCCGCGGAGATCGGCGCCAATCCGCTCTTGGCCAAGGTGACCGGCTACTATCACGACATCGGCAAGATCAAGAAGCCTCAGTACTTCATCGAAAACCAGCGCAACGGCAAGAACAAGCACGATCGGCTGGCGCCGTCGATGTCCAGCCTGATCCTCATCTCGCATATCAAGGAAGGGGTGGAACTCGCCCGCGAGCACAAGCTGGGCCAGGTGATCATCGACGGCATCCGGCAGCACCACGGCACCAGCCTCATCCGCTATTTTTTTGAAAAAGCCCGCCAGCTGAAGGGGGAAGACCAGGTCAAGGAGGAGGATTTTCGCTATCCCGGCCCCAGGCCCCAGACCCGCGAGGCGGCGCTGGTGATGCTGGCCGACGTGGTCGAGGCCGCTTCGCGCACTTTGGAGAACCCGACCCCGGCCCGCATCAAGGGAATGGTCCAGGGCCTGTTCAACCGCATTCTCTCCGACGGCCAACTCGAAGAATGCGACCTGACCCTCAAAGACCTCAACCGGATCGCAAGCTGCTTCAATACGATTCTGAACGGGATCCATCATCACCGGATCGAATACTATGATCAGCGCTCCTTGGCCGCGGAGAACGGCAAAAGCAAGCTCAAGAATGGACATCCAGATCGCCAACCGCCAAGGGCGCCACCGGATCTCGCTGATCCGGATGCGGCGAAACGCCCGGATCCTCCTAAGCTCCTTAGGGCATCCTGAAGGCGAACTCTCCATCCTGCTGGTGGACGATCGCCAGATCGCGGCGCTGAACCAGGCCTACCTGAACCGGCAGGGCCCGACCAACGTCATCGCCTTTCCGATGCAGGAGGGACGGTTCGCCCATCTCAGTCCCCATCTTTTGGGGGATGTGGTGATCTCGGTGGACACGGCCTGGCGGGAGGCCCGCAAGGCCGATCTGAATCTGGAAGAGCGCCTCACCCAGCTGGTCGTGCACGGACTGCTGCACCTCTGCGGCTATGATCACGAGCACACGCCGGCGGACGCCCGCCGCATGGCCGCCAAGAGCCGACAGCTGCTGAAAACGATAAACGCGCGCACCCGGCCCGAACCGAAGAACGCGCCGGTGCCTGTCCGCAAACCTCGTAAGTACTGACCATCTCAACCGCAAAGCGACGAACACGCCCGGCGATTTTCCACGTTGCGCTCGGCGCTGCGGCCGCCGCAACAGGGAGGGGTGACGGCATGTATGTGGTGACATCGGCCGAAATGCAGACGATCGACCGCCTGACCATCGAGCAGTTCGGGCTTCCGGGCCGGCTGTTGATGGAAAACGCCGGCCGTGAGGCCACGCGCGTTTTCCTGTCCCATTTTTCCGCCGCGGCGCGGCAGGGCGTGGGGGTCCTCGCCGGACGGGGCAACAACGGCGGGGACGGATACGTCATCGCGCGCTGTCTGGCTCAGAAGGGCTACCCCGTGCACGTTTACCTGTTGTCCACGGCGGACAAAATCCAGGATGACGCCGCCGCCAACCTGAAGCTCCTGCCGGCGGCAGGGGTTGCGGTGATCGAAGTGCCGGACGAAGCGGCCTTCGCCCGCTGCCAGCGCGACATGCGCGCGGAGGCGGTCTGGGTGGACGCTGTTTTCGGCACGGGCCTGCGATCGGAGGTCCGCGGCCTCTTCCGCCATGCGATCGAGTTCATCAACCAGCTGAACCGCCCGCTGATGGCGGTCGACATTCCTTCCGGGCTCAGCGCGGACACCGGCCAGCCCTGCGGTGCGTGCATCCGCGCCCGCATCACCGCCACGTTCGCCTATCCCAAGATCGGGCATGTGATCTTTCCCGGCGCGGAATACACCGGCCGGCTGGAAGTGGTCGACATCGGAATCCCGCCTGCCATGGCCGACCGCATCCGACCGCGTCAGTTCCTGCTGTCGGCCGAAGCCGTTCGGGGATATGTCGTCCCGCGCCCGGCCGATAGCCACAAAGGCCGCACCGGACACCTGCTGGTCGTCGCCGGCTCGCCCGGAAAGACCGGTGCGGCCGCCCTGACGGCCGCCTCTGCGCTGCGGATCGGCGCCGGTCTGGTTACCCTTGGAGCGCCCGCCGGCCTTCATGCCATCATGGAAACATTGACGCTGGAGGCCATGACCTCGCCCTTGCCCGAAACGGCGACCGGCGTATTGGGCCTGAGCGCACGCGACGATATCCTCGCTCTATCCCAGGGAAAATCCTGCCTGGCCCTGGGCCCCGGCCTTGGACCGGCGCCCGAGACCGGCGAGTTGGTCCGTGAGCTGGTCCGTTCGAGCCCCATCCCGATGGTGATCGACGCCGACGGCTTGAACCATCTGTCCGGTGCAACCGAGCGGCTGAAGGACCTGCCGGTCGCGACGGTCCTCACGCCGCACCCCGGGGAGATGGCGCGCCTGCTCGGAACGACGCCGCCCGCCGTGCAGCGCGACCGCATCGCCTGCGCCCGCGACCTCGCCACCGCCCTGAACCTGCACGTGGTTCTCAAAGGCGCCCGCACCCTCATCGCCCACCCGGACGGGACCGTCCACATCAATCCCACCGGCAACTCCGGTATGGCCTCCGGCGGCATGGGCGACGTGCTGACCGGCGCCCTGGCGGGGTTGATCGCCCAGGGCATCCGGCCGGAACTGGCCGCCCGGGCGGCGGTCTATCTCCACGGAGCGGCGGCCGACCATCTGTCCCGCTCCGTCGGGCCCCGGGGCTATCTGGCCGGCGAGGTGATGAACGCCCTGCCCGCACAAATCGCGGCCCTGTTCGCGGAAGCCTGAATGGTGGCCGCCGTTTCCCCGATCAAGGCGGCGCTCACCGTCACGACCGCCTCCGCCGAAGAGACCCGAGCGCTGGGGCAGCGCTGCGGACGGCTGCTTTCAACCCCCATGGTCATTTTTCTGATCGGCGATCTCGGCAGCGGCAAGACGATCTTCGCCCAGGGTCTGGGCCGCGGGCTCGACGTGCCCGTCGAACACTCCATCACCAGCCCCAGCTACACCCTCGTCAATGAATACCCAGGGCGGTTGGCGCTGGTTCACATCGATCTTTACCGCCTGAATGCGGATCTGGATCCCGAGGATCTGGGCTTGAGCGAACTTCTGCACGGGCAGGGGGTCGCGGCGGTGGAATGGGCCGATCGGCTGCCGCCGGGGTCGGTGGCGGATTGGTTGGAAATCCGCTTCGAGATCGGCGCAGACGATCTGCGAACGTTGCGGCTGATGGCATATGGACAAGCGGCAGGGAGTCTGCTAAAGGCGTTGGATCGCTTTACGGGCTCGTCGCCGGCGGATCCGGTTCACCTCTGACGGCCCGGCGCAGCGGCAGCGGTGCTCGATTCCAACTATTACGAGCCCGTAAATCGGAGGAATGAAATGGGATTGATTGTTCAAAAATACGGCGGCACGTCGGTGGCCAACCTGGAGCGCATCCAGAACGTCGCCGAGCGCGTGGTCCGCACCCGTCAGCAGGGCAACGACGTCGTGGTCATCGTCTCGGCCATGGCCGGCGTCACCGATGGGCTCATCGCCCTGGCCAAGAAGGTCGACGAAACCCCGGACAAGCGCGAGATGGACGCCTTGCTGGCCACCGGCGAACAGACCACCGCCGCGCTTCTCAGCCATGATGCTGCGTTCCATGGGGCATCCGGCCCTTTCCCTGATGGGGTTTCAGGTGGAGGTGCGCACCGATTTCTGCTACGGCAACGCCCGCATCCAGGACATTCGGGTCGACCGCGTCCGCAGCCTGCTCGCCGACCGCGCCATCGTGGTCGTGGCCGGCTTTCAGGGCTGCGACCCGGAGGGCAACATCACGACGCTGGGCCGCGGCGGGTCGGACACCTCCGCCGTCGCCATCGCCGCCGCGCTCAAGGCGGATTTCTGCGAAATCTACACCGACGTGACCGGCGTCTTCACGGCGGATCCGAACGTGGTGTCCAAGGCCCGCAAGCTCGACAAAATCTCCTACGAGGAGATGCTCGAGATGGCCAGCATCGGCGCTAAGGTGCTGCAGATCCGTTCGGTGGAGTTTGCGATGAAATACAACGTGCCGGTGCACGTGCGATCGTCCTTTTCAGAGGAGGAAGGAACCATGGTCGTCAATGAGGACAATGGCATGGAACGGGTGGTGGTCTCCGCCGTGACCATGAACAAGAACGATGCGCGCATCACGCTGCGGAAGGTGCCTGACATGCCCGGCATCGCCGCCAAGATCTTCACTCCGGTCGCTGCGGCCGGCATCTCCGTCGACATGATCATCCAAAACACCCGCGCCAGCGGCAAGACGGACCTCACCTTCACCGTGCCCAAGGCCGACTTCACGTCCGCCCTGGAGATTGAGAAGCAAGTGGCCCATGACATCGCTGCCGAGGACGTGTTCGGCGACGAGAACATCGCCAAAGTATCGGTCACCGGCGTGGGCATGCGCAGCCACCCGGGGGTGGCGGCGCGCATGTTCGCCACCCTGGCCCGCGAGGGGATCAACATCATGATGATCAGCACCTCCGAGATTCGGATCTCCTGTCTGATCGAGCAGAAATACGCCGAGCTGGCGGTGCAGGCCCTGCACACGGAATTCGGACTGGACACCCCGTGATATGGATCCGGTCGAGGGAGAAGAAACGTTGCTGCCGCGATGGATGCCATAGCGCGACCTGTCCCATGCCCCGTTTCACGCCGGAACAGCTCATCTGGATTCTCGGACTGGCCCTGATTCTTCTGGGCCTGTCCCTCTACCGCATGTTTTTTCTCTTCTAAGATAACGCCGGCGGTCTCCTTGACACGGCATTCGGTTGCAGTTAGAAATGCCGGGGCGCCAACCAGCCGACCGGGGAGGATGTGATGGATTACAAGCAAACGCTCAACCTGCCGACGACCGAATTTCCCATGAAGGCCAATCTGGCGCAGCGCGAGCCGGAGCAACTGAAGCAATGGGAGGAACGCCGGCTTTACGACACGATCCGCGCGGCATCCGCGGGCCGCACCCCTTTCATTCTCCACGACGGCCCTCCTTATGCCAACGGTCACATCCATATCGGAACCGCCCTGAACAAGATTCTCAAGGACATCATCGTCCGATCCAAGCAGATGTCGGGATTCAATGCGGTCTACGTGCCCGGCTGGGATTGCCATGGCCTGCCCATCGAACACAACGTCGACAAGGAGCTCGGCGAGAAAAAAAAGAGCCTCACCCGCGCACAGGTGCGCAAGCTCTGCCGCGCTTACGCCGAGAGGTTCATCGACATCCAGCGCAGCGAGTTCAAACGCTTGGGAGTCATGGGAGACTGGGCCAACCCCTATCTCACCATGAACTACGCGTACGAAGCGATCATCGCCCGCGAGTGCATGGAATTCGGCCGTTCCGGCGACCTGATCCGCAGCAAGAAGCCCATCCACTGGTGTTTCACCTGCCAGACCGCCCTGGCCGAGGCCGAAATCGAATACCAGGACGAATCCACCGACTCGATCTTCGTCAAATTCGCCCTGCGGGATGATTTGACGGCGGAATACCCGGTGCTGAAGGGCAAGAAGGTCTACGTGGTCATCTGGACGACCACGCCCTGGACCCTCCCGGCCAACCTCGCCATTGCGCTGCACCCCGATTTCGAGTACGTGGCCGTGGACGCAGGCCGGGACGAGGTTTATGTGCTGGCCCGGGACCTCGTGGACACTTGCATGACCACCTTCGGACAGCCGGCCTACTCCGTCCTCGCCCGCCTCGACCCGCGGCGGCTCGAACGCAAGGCCTGCCGCCACCCCTTCTACGACCGGGATTCGATCATCGTGCTCGGCTCGCACGTGACGCTCGAGGCCGGCACCGGTTGCGTGCACACCGCTCCGGGCCACGGCCGGGAGGACCACGACGTCGGACGGGAGTACGGACTCGATGCCTATTCGCCGGTGGACGACCGCGGTCGGTTCACTCCGGAGGTCGGTTTTTTCAGCGGGCAGTTTGTTTTCGACGCCAACCCGCAGATCAGCGCGAAGCTCCGCGAAACCGGCGCCCTGGTCCAGGCCGGCAAGCTCGCGCACTCCTATCCCCATTGCTGGCGCTGCAAGCAGCCCGTGATCTTCCGGGCAACGCCGCAGTGGTTCATCTCCATGGACCAGACCGGCCTGCGGCGCAAAGCCCTCGCAGCAATCGACCGCGTGCAGTGGATTCCCGCCTGGGGCCGCGAGCGTATCTACGGCATGATCGAAAACCGGCCGGACTGGTGCGTCTCCCGCCAGCGCGCCTGGGGCGTGCCCATCACGGTCTGTTATTGCGCCCAGTGCGAGACGCTGCTCCTGAACGAGGAGATCATCGCGCGCGTGGTGCGGATGTTCAGCGAACACGGGGCCGATGTCTGGTTCGAACGCGACATCGCGCAGATCCTGCCCCCCGACGCGCGCTGCCCCCAATGCGGACACGACGGCTTCGTCAAGGAAACCGATATCCTGGACGTGTGGTTCGACTCCGGCGTGAGCCACGCCGCCGTGCTCGACGTGCGCAAGGACCTGCGCTGGCCGGCGGATCTCTACCTGGAGGGCAGCGACCAGCATCGCGGCTGGTTCCACAGCTCGCTGCTGACCGCGGTCGGCACGCGCGGCCGCGCCCCGTATGATGCGGTGCTGACGCATGGCTTCGTGGTGGACGCCGAAGGCCGCAAGATGTCCAAGTCGCTCGGCAACGTGATCGCTCCCAAGGAGGTGATCGACCGCTACGGGGCCGAGATCCTGCGCCTGTGGGTTTCCGCCTCCGACTACCGCGAGGACATTCGCATTTCGGACACCATCCTGGCCCAACTGAGCGACGCCTACCGCCGCATCCGCAACACCCACCGCTTCATGCTCGGCAACCTCTACGACTTTGCCCCTGAGACGGATGCGGTCGCGGCGGCGCAGATGCCCGAAATCGACCGCTTCACCCTGCACCGGCTGCAGCTGCTGGTGGACAAAGCCCGCCGGGCCTATGACCTCTACGAGTACCACGTCATCTTCCACGCGCTGCACAACTTCTGCGCCGTGGACCTCTCGGCGCTCTACCTCGACATCCTAAAGGACCGCCTCTACACGTCGCCGGCCAAGTCCGTCGCACGACGCAGCGCCCAGACCGTGCTCCACACCCTGGCGGATGCGCTCTGCCGCCTGATGGCCCCGATTCTGCCGTTCACGGCCGAGGAGATCTGGCAGCATATGCCGGCGACGCCGGGCAGAGTGCCCAGCGTGCACCTGTCCCAGCTGCCCGCACCGCAACCCGAGTCGATGGACGCGCCGCTGGCCGAACGCTGGGAGCCGCTGCTGGCAGTGCGCGGCGAGGTCACCAAAGCACTCGAGGCGGCACGCGCCCAGAAGCTCATCGGCCACGCCCTGGACGCGGCGGTGACGCTCTCGGTCGACCGCGAGCTTTACGACCGGCTGGCGCGCTATACCGCGGACCTGAGGTCCATTTTCATCGTCTCGGCGGCCGATCTGGCGCAGGACGCAACGTTGGCGGGCGCTTTCGAAAGCACCGAGATTAAGGGGCTGAAGGTCAGGGTGCAGCCCGCGGCGGGCGAGAAGTGCCATCGCTGCTGGGTCCACGAAACGTCGGTGGGAGAAAACCCGCAGCATCCGACGATCTGCGCGCGCTGCACGAAGGCACTGGCCGGATAGGTACGGTCTCGCGGCCTTGCGTCGCGGTTTTTCCGGCGATCCGTCGTGCCGTAAATTGATGGCCGGCGGAGGGGGGTATTCGCCGCAAGGCGAGGCCGCCAATTTTTCAGGTGATCCTGCCACGCCCCCAAGCCGTCTAGAGGAACCGCGGACAGGCAGAGACGGTCGGCATGCGGGCTCGAGGTGGAAACCCGCCGCGGCCATGCGAACGGATTCTGAATTCTTCTCCCGTGTGACACGATGGTCTCACCCAAAATTGCATTGATGGGCATGGTGGCCGGAGCGGTGTTGATCCTCGACCAGGCCACGAAAGCGCTGGTTCTGACGCACCTGCCCCTTGGCGGCAGCATCCCCGTCATCCCGGGCTTTTTCGACCTCACCCACGTTCACAATCCGGGCGGCGCGTTCGGTTTTCTGTCCGGCATGAGCGCTGAAATCCGCAGCCTGTTGTTCGTCGCCGTGTCTCTGCTGGCGGCCGGGCTGATCCTTTATTTTTACTGGCAGACGCCCGCCCGCCAGCGCTTTCTGGCCGTCGGTCTCTGCCTGCTTTTCGGCGGCGCGGTCGGCAACCTGGTGGATCGGATCCGTTTCGGCGTCGTCGTCGATTTTCTAGATCTCTATGTCGGAGACCTGCACTGGCCGGCCTTCAACGTGGCCGACAGCGCCATTACCGTCGGCGTATTTATTTTTGCGTATCACATTCTGTTCCACCACACCCGGCTGGATTCATGAAAATGCCGCCGACAGGCATCGATACCATCCGATCGGATGTCCGGCCATGAGCGAAATCAGCTACCAGGACCTCCACGCCTATCTGAAGCAGCTCGAAACCTCATCCGACCGCCTTCCGGTTCCCGTCCACCTGATTCACGGCGAGGATCTCCTGGCCCGGAGGGCCTTCGAGGAAATCGTGCGGCGCATCCTTCCGGGCGCCTCGGGGAGCCTGAACTACGAACCGCTCGACGGCGCCGCCACACCGATCGGCGATGTCGTCGCCTGCATCAACACCTACTCGCTGATGGGCGGCACCAAGGTGGTGGCCCTCAGGGACGCCCGTCTGTTCCACGCCAAGGAAACCGCCGCCAAGCTGCTGGACAGCGCCCGCAGCGCCCGGGCCGACGGCGATCTGCCGCGGGCGGCGAAACCGTTCCTGGCCGCGTTGGCGCAGATGAATCTTTCCCTGGAGGACATGCGCACCTCGAACCGATCGACCCGGCTTCCGGACGGTTACGATGCCGGCGAAGACGACGCCTGGATCGACGCCATCCTCGATCATTGCGCCAGTGCCCAACTGAGCGTCCCGCCGGTAGGAGAAGGCACCGACATTCTTGAAAGGGCGATCGAAAGAGGTTTTCCGAAGGGCCATCACCTCCTCATCACCGCCGATTGGGTCGACCGGCGGCGCAACCTCTATAAGATCATCAGCGACAAGGGCGTGGTGGTCGACTGCGCGGTGCCGAAGGGCGACCGCCGGGCCGACAAGGAGGCCCAGGAGGCCGCCCTCGTCGACCACATGCAAACCATTCTGCAACCGACGGGCAAAACCCTGAACCGGGAGGCTTTTCTGGCTCTCTGCGAGATGACGGGATTCGATCTCGGCACGTTTTCGAACAACCTCCAGATCCTGGTCGATTATGCCGGCCCGCGCCCGGAGATTACGGCCGAGGACGTGGAGGCGGCCCTCACGCGCACGAAAAAAGACCCGTTGTACGAGCTGACCAATGCCGTGACGGACCGCCACTGGGACCGATCGCTGTTCTTCCTGGACGCGTTGCTGGCGGGCGAGATCCACGGCCTGCAGGCCCTGGCGGCCGTTGCCAATCAGATTCGCAAGCTCCTGGTCGCCAAGGATTTCACCGCCAGCGCGGCCGGCGCGGCCTGGAATCCGGCATGCACCTACCCCCAGTTTCAGAAAAGCGTCATGCCCGCCGTGGTGGCGTTCGACCGCGAGCTGCTCGAACGCCTCGGAGAGTGGGAGGCGCTCCTGGCGGAGGCCCCGGCCGAGGGCAAGAAAAAGAAGAAACCACCCAAGGGAACGACCGACCTGCAGCTCGCCCGCAACCCGGGCAACCCGTTTCCGGTCTACCAGACGCTTAAAAAAGCCGACCGCTTCAGCCGCGCCGAGCTGCTGCGGACGATAGCGGCGGTCGGCGAGGCCGACGTCAAGCTCAAGTCCTCGGCCCTCCATCCGCGCCTGATCCTGGAGCGGCTGGTGTGGCAGATATGCTCGCCGAATGCTTGAAACCAGGGGTGCGGCGTCACCCTCTCACTCAGGAAGAATTGCCCCTGTGGGAGTGGCTTCCGGCCACGACAGCATCGCGGCAAGATGCCGCTCCCACATTAAAGAACCAAATTCATGGTAAACAGGCTTGGACATGGGCTTCATCCGGCAGCAGGAAGAGAAACTGGCCGCGCGGTTTTTACGCTGGCAGTATGAAAAACAAAAGATGCCGGCACCGGCCGAAAGCGACCTGGAGCGCCTGGCGGCCCGCATGGTCACTGAGGCCCACCGCATCGGGCGCGAGCGCGGCGGCAATCTTCTTGACATCATGAAAGAGCTGGCGCAGGATTTCTTCAGGAAAAAATAGCAAAGACCCCTATGCCCGAAAGCCGATGCCCGCAATGAAAGGAGACCCCCCATGGCGGATAGCTGGGACAAGAAACTGGCCTGCGCCACACAGTGCCATCGCTGCGACCGGGAGCTGGCCCCCCCGGATCAGCGGATCCTTTCGGTGTACGACCATCTGGCCATCTGCATGGCCTGCAAGCGCGACGAGGAGAAACGCCCGGACTACGAGGCGGTGTCCAAAGAAGCCATCGGCCAATGCCTGATCGACACGGAGCTGGCCTACGGAGACCCCGGCGGGTACTGTTTCTATCACTTCTACCCGTTCACCTGTTGAGGGCCGGGTGGGATGGTCGTCCGCTGGTGGAGCGCCGGCAGTTGCATCGGCCCACCCCCGGCCGATGCCCCACGCAGCGGAGGTTCGGCCGCAACGCCCCGCCGCCCGTTTTCACCGGAACCATCGCCTCTAAAAATTCCACTGCACCGGGTTGTCGTCGAGCGCGTCGCTGACCGTTCGGCCGATGGCGTCCATCTCGGCCAGATCGGCCGATGAAAGGGACAGCGCGGCGGCACGGGCGTTTTCAGCGGCCTGCTCGGCGTTGCGCGCGCCGGCGATGGCGCAGACGCCGGGATGGCTGATCACCCACGCCAGGGCCAGCTGGCCGAGGGTGAAGCGGTTGCGGCCGGCGATCGGCCTCAGCCGCTCCAGCGCCTCGCCCACCCGGGGGTATATGTCCGGCTGAAAAAGCCGGTGCCCCTTGCGGTGGTCCTCCTTGGCAAAAGCCGGCTGGGCGCCGAAGCGCCCGGCCAGGATGCCCTGGGCCATGGGCGAATAGGCCAGCACCGTTACGCGGTTCGTCGCGCAGTAGGGCATGGCGTCTTTCTCCACCTGCCGCCAGAAAAGGGAATACGGCGGCTGCAGACTGTCGATGGTTCCGAAGCGGGCGGCCTCTTCGATCTGGGCCCGTGAGAAGTTGGAAACACCGATGGCCCTTATTTTTCCCTGGGACTTTAGATCGTTCAGCGCCCGCATCGTCTCCTCGATCGGCACCGGACGGCTGCCCCACGAACCCGAGGGCCAGTGGATCTGGTAAAGGTCGATGTAGTCGGTCTTGAGGTTTTTCAGTGACCGGTGGCACGCGGCGATGACCTGGTCGTATTGGAGGTGATTCGAAAAGACCTTGGTCATGTACGCCACCTGGGAGCGAATGTCGGCGGTCGCCGCCGCCAGCATGCGCTCGGAATGGCCCTTACCGTACATCTCGGCCGTGTCGAAAGCGTTGATGCCGGCGTCAAACGCGGCGCGCACGGCCCGGCGGGTTTCCTGGTCGTCGATCCCCGACCACATCTCCTTTCCGGCCTGCCACATGCCCATCACGATCGGCGAGATGCGTATCTCTGATTTTCCCAACGGACGGGTCGTTTCCATTCCAGGCTCCTTTGGTTCATAGGGGTTCAAGACGCTCAGTTTAGCGACGCTCGGGTCGAAATTCAAGGGTCCGAGCGCCTGCCGGCCAGGCCGGGCCGATTGACAGGGGCCGGGCCGAGTCCTATATGCCATGGATAGGCCTTTAAGAGCGGAATTCCATGCGGAAGGACGGCAATTTGAGTTCTTATGGCAGATGGGGTTATAAATTCGAAAACCGAAATTCAAAATCCGAAACAAATTCGAAGGCGATCAAACCGTGTACCTCGCCCGTAAGCGCATCGGCGGCAGAACGCATTATACCATCCGCGAGTCCTATCGCAGCGCAAATGCCTATCTCTGTCGGGATCTCTTCGATCTGGGGGCCGAGCCGGCGCAGTTCATCGTCTACCCGGGCGGCAACGCCTTCTACATCGACGCGGTCGTGGAGGACGGAATTCGGTCGCTCGGGTCGGAACCCGCCCCGGAAGACATGGAGAACCTCTTCTGGCCCTTCCTGAATCCCGACATCCGCAGGAAGCTCGAGCCGTTCCGCCGCCAGGAGCAACAGTCACGCAGCCGACGCAGTTCTCCGGAGGCGGCGGAAGGCATCGACGCGCACATTTTCGACAGGCGACGCATCCACTTCCTCAAGACCGGCCAGATGGACCCGCGCCTGCTGGGCCGGGTCCCCGCGGCGCTGCTCCGGCCGCTGCGCCACAAATCCCGCGACGAAATCGAGCAGGGCTTCATGGAGATGGAGTCCGTGCTGCGGCCGCGCGAATACAAAACCTACGCCTACGCGGTTTTCGACCTGCAGCAATTCTTCCGGCAACGCTGCGCCGGCAACCACCCGGAGTTCCTCGACCCGGATGAAGTCGATGCCTGTTTCATCGAGGAAGTCTGCCGGCTGCAGCGCGACCCGGCCTATTGGGCCGGCATGGACGCCGGCGAGCGGCTGAGCGACTACCTGGTGCGCTACGCCGTCATGTACTTCGACCACGACTATGCCGCGCGCTCCCTGGCGGAAGAATACCTCCGGGATTTCATCAACCGGCACCGACAGTACCGGCCGCCGCCGTCGGTCGCCGTCCGCATGGAGGAGATGGCCGCCATTTTCGGCAAGAGCCGCGAGGCGCTCAAGAAGATGAGCCGGCGCGACCTCTGGCGCCTTTACCGCCGCAAGGCCCAGGAGCTGCATCCCGACAAGGGCGGCGACCACGAACGCTTCGTGAAGCTCAACGAGGCCTATCACCGGCTGCTGCGCACCAAGCACTGATGGCTTTGTAAGAAGGCCAATGTCGGCGTTGCGCTTCATCTCGCTGCCGCTGCGGCGTACGGAGAGTACGCCTCGCGCCGCGAGATTCGCGCGCCTTGACCTTGGCCCTCTTACGAAGCCATCGAAATGGATGACGTTTCTATCGTCATCCAACATCGAATTTTAGGGAGTCTCCAGCGATGAACACTATAGATATTCAGTTCGAGCAAGGACCGATCCGGCCGCCCAACGAAGCCCAGAGCCTGCTGCTGCGTTTCACCCGCAACTGCCCCTGGAATCAATGCGAGTTCTGCCCGGTCTACAAGGGTCGCAAGTTTTCCCTGCGCAGCGTCGACGAGATCAAGGCCGACATCCGGACCGCCCGCGCCATCGCCGATGAGATTACGGCCGTATCCTGGAAGCTCGGCTACGGCGGCAACGTGACCGACGCCGCCGTCAGCCAGGTCTTCAGCACCGGCTCCCACGCCAGCAGCTACCGCAGCGTCGCGGCCTGGATGTACCACGGGACCGGCGCCTGCTTTCTGCAGGACGCCGACAACCTGATCATGCGCACGGACGACCTCGTGGAGACGCTGGCCTTCCTGCGGCAGACCTTTCCTGAGATTAAAAGGGTCACCACCTATTCGCGCTCGCGCACGGTCACCAAAAAGTCGCAGGAGTCCCTAAAGCGCATCCGCGCCGCCGGCCTGGATCGGGTGCACATCGGGTTCGAAACCGGCTATGATCCCCTGCTCAAGCTGATGAAGAAAGGCGTCACCGGCGCCCAACACGTGGAGGCCGGCCGCAAGCTGGTGGAAGCCGGCATGGAGGTCTCCGAATATGTCATGCCGGGCCTGGGGGGCCGCGAGATGTGGAGGGAGCATGCGGTAGAGACGGCGCGGGTGCTCAACCAGATCAATCCGCATTTCATCCGCCTGCGCAGCCTGAGAATCCCCGACCGGGTGCCGCTGCACGCCCGGCTGAAAGACGGCTCCTTCCACATGCTGACCGATGACGAGCTGGCCGGAGAAATTCGATTGTTCGTCGAGCACCTGGACGGGATCAGCAGCACCCTGACGAGCGACCACATCATGAACCTGCTGGAGGAGGTCAGCGGAAAGCTGCCCGAGGACAAGCCCAAGATGCTGGCGGTGATCCAGGCCTACCAGGAACTGCCGGACACCGAACGCCTGGTCTACCGCGTCGGCCGCCGCGGCGGCGCCTTCCGCTCGACCCGCGACCTGGACCGCGACCCGGCCGCCTGCCGCAAAATCAAACAGATGATCGCCGCTGTGCAGGCGAAGGAGGGACCGGAGGCGGTCGAACGCATGATCACCGACATGGTCGACCAGTATATTTGAGGAGTCAACTTTATACAGCGGATAAGCCAATTCGGGCTGCCAGACAGCTTGAGATTGGCTGGAAAAACCCAACAAAGAGCAGAAGGAGTCAGAAGATTCGATTCTTCGCCGAAGTTGAATCATACCAAAGCATTTCAAATACCAACAGAAACCAATCGCGGTTTACAGAAAATATCGCCGATGTTAGGATCTGGATTTATTAATGCTCTTCTACCGGCGAATGCCATCCATGAACAACCCTGCAAATCACAAACCGGGACCACTGAACCTCCTGGTCGTCGACGACGAAGCCAACATCCGCAAGACCCTGACCGTCTGCCTGGAGGCCCGAGGGCACAGCGTCACCGCCGTCGGCAGTCTTAAAGATGCCCAAGAAGAAGCGGCAATGCAGGTCTTCGATTTGGCGTTTGTCGACCTCAGGCTTGGGACCGAAAGCGGAATGGACCTTATTTCCCTTCTGCTGGCCGCCTGCCCGTGGCTCAAGATCGTGGTCATCACCGCCTATGCCTCTGTGGACACCGCTGTGGAAGCCATTCGGCGCGGGGCCGCCGACTATATCCCCAAGCCCTTCAAGCCCGACCAGGTCGTGTTGGTGACGGAGCGCATCGCGACCATGCACGCCATGGAACAGCGGATTTCCGGGCTCCAGGAGGACCTGGACCGGGTGCACCCGGAAATCCTGTTTCAGTCCCATCACCCCGGGATGCAGCGCGCCATCGAACTGTCCAGGCAAGTCGCGTCCTCCGAAGCCGTCGTGATGCTACGGGGGCCGAGCGGAACCGGCAAAACCGTTTTGGCGCGCGCCATCCACGGGTGGAGCCAACGTGCCTCCAAACCGCTCGGGATCATCTCCTGCCCGACGTTGAGCCCGGAGCTTCTCGAAAGCGAGCTCTTCGGGCACGTGAAAGGCGCCTTCACCGGGGCCCTGCGGGACAACCCCGGACGGGTCGCCGCATGCCAAGGGGGTACACTCTTTCTGGATGAGATCGGCGATCTGCCGCTTGCGATCCAGTCCAAGCTGCTGCGCTTCATCCAGGATCGCGAATACGAGCGCGTGGGCGACCAGCGCACCCGCAAGGCGGATGTCCGCATTCTGGCAGCCACCAACCTCGATCTGGAGAAGGCGGTCAAAGACGGCCGGTTCCGGGAAGATCTCTACTACCGGCTCAACGTGATTCAAATCGAGATTCCCCCCCTGCACGAGCGTGCGGACGACACCGAGCTGCTGGCGACGGCCATGCTGGGGTTTTTCGGCGCCCAGAATCACAAAGCCTTTCGAGGGTTCTCCACCGATGCACTTCTGGCGCTGCGGAACTACCCGTGGCCGGGCAACATCCGGGAGCTGCGCAACGTCATCGAGCGGGCGGTCATTCTCTGCCCCGGGGATGTCATCGGCATCGAAAATCTTCCGGAGTCCATCTCTCCGCGTCACCCCCCCACCCAACTGGGCGACCGGCTGCCCCTGGCCATGATTGAGGAAACCCACATCCGCCGCGTGCTGGCCGCGACCAAATCCCTCCAGGAAGCCGCGGAGATTCTGGGGATCGACCAGGCCACCCTATGGCGCAAACGCAAGCAGTTCGGGATCTGACCCCGCCCGGACTCATATTTTTTTGTCCAAGGCCAGGTTGAGCTTCAGCACATTGACCCGCGGTTCGCCGAAGATCCCGAGGTCGCGACCCTCGTCGTTCGCGCGAACGAATGTTTCCAGGGCCGCACTGCCGATCCCCCGCGCCTGCGCCACGCGTGGGGCCTGCAGGAAAGCGTTTTGGAGACTGATGTGCGGATCCAGGCCGCTGCCGGATGCTGTGATCGCATCGGCGGGGACCGGCATATCGGGCGGAAGGCCGTTTTCGGCGCGGTAGGCCGCGACGCGCTCCGATACCGCATCCGCCAGCTTTTTAGAAAGCGGCCCCAGGTTGCTGCCCGAAGAGCGGCTGGCATCAAAGCCTGCTTCCCCTGCGGCCGATGGGCGCGGGTGAAAATACCTGGGGCTGCTGAAGTTTTGAGCGATCACCTCGGACCCCACGAGGGTTCCGCCGCGCTGAATCAGCGACCCGTCCGCTTCGTGAGGGAACAGACCTTGCGATATGAGCCACACCCCCAGCGGGTAAACCCCGCACAAGACAACGGCCAGGGAACATGTGGCGATCACGGCAGCGCGAAGCTCGGACATCACATTTTTCATTTGAAGGCCCTCCCGGCTACACCAGACCCAGTGCCGCCACGGCAAGGTCTATCAGTTTGATCCCGAAAAAAGGGACCGCCACGCCCCCCAGACCATAAATGAGCAGGTTGCGCCGGAGCAGTGCAGCGGCGGTGAGCGGCCGGAACCTCACCCCGCGCAGCGCCAGCGGAACCAGGGCCATGATGATGAGCGCGTTGAAAATGACAGCGCTCAACATCGCGCTCAGGGGCGAATGCAGGCCCATGATGTTCAGCGGGCTGATGGCCGGAAACGTGACCATCAGCATCGCCGGGATAATGGCAAAGTACTTGGCGACATCGTTGGCGACGCTGAAGGTCGTCAGCGCCCCGCGCGTGATCAGCATCTGTTTGCCGATCTCAACGATCTCAATCAGCTTGGTGGGGTTGGAATCCAAATCCACCATGTTGCCGGCTTCCTTGGCAGCCTGGGTCCCGGTGTTCATGGCGACCCCCACGTCGGCCTGGGCGAGGGCGGGCGCATCGTTGGTGCCGTCGCCGGTCATGGCGACCAGGTGCCCGGCGGCCTGTTCCTTGCGGATCAGGGCCAGTTTGTCCTCCGGCCGGGCCTCCGCCAGGAAATCGTCCACTCCGGCCTCTTGGGCGATGGCGGCAGCGGTCAGGCGGTTGTCGCCCGTGATCATGACGGTCTTGATCCCCATGGCGCGAAAGCGCTCGAACCGGTCTTTCAACCCGCCCTTCACCACGTCCTTGAGGTGCACCACTCCGATCGCCTGGCGGTTTTCAGCGACCACGAGCGCGGTCCCGCCCAAGCGCGAGACCCGTTCCACCTCTGTATTCACCGAGGGCGGCAGCGCATCATCGATATAATGCGCGATGGCGTCTGCGGCGCCTTTGCGAATGCTGCGTCCGTCGATATCGACACCGCTCATTCTCGTCTCTGCTCTAAACGGCATGAAGACAGCCGCGGGCATCTCCGACATCGCGCGCCCCCGCAGCCCGTATTTTTTGGCCAGCACGACGATGCTCCGGCCTTCGGGCGTTTCGTCGGCAAGCGAGGCCAGCTGGGCCGAATCGGCCATCTTCTCCATGCTGACCCCTTGGCCCGGCAGGAATTCGGTCGCCTGGCGGTCCCCCAAGGTGATTGTGCCGGTCTTGTCCAGCAGCAGCACATCCACGTCGCCTGCGGCTTCAGCCGCCCGGCCGCTCATGGCCAATACGTTCTTTTGCACGAGTCGGTCGATGCCGGCTATGCCGATGGCGCTCAAAAGGCCGCCGATCGTTGTAGGGATCAGGCACACCAGCAGCGCCGTCAGCACGGTGACCGAAAAGGCCACTTCGGAATAGAGGCCGAAGAATTTCAGACTGATCACCACCACCAGGAAGATGATCGTCAGCGCCGACAGCAGAATGGTGAGGGCGATCTCGTTGGGGGTCTTCTGGCGCTGGGCGCCTTCGACCAGATGGATCATGTGATCGAGAAAACTCTCGCCCGGGTTGGCGGTGACGCGGATCACCAACCGGTCCGACAACACCTTGGTGCCGCCGGTCACCGAGTTCCGATCGCCGCCGGCTTCCCGTATGACCGGCGCCGATTCGCCCGTGATGGTCGACTCGTCTACCGAAGCAGCACCCTCGACGACCTCTCCGTCTGTGGGAATGATCTCGCCGGCGGAGACCACCACGACGTCCCCCTTTTTCAACTGATCCGCGGGGACATCCTGGCAGTTCGATCCGCCATGCGCGCAGCGATGCGCCATGGTCCGGGTGCGGGTTTTGCGCAGCGCGTTGGCCTGGGCCTTCCCGCGCCCTTCGGCCACGGCTTCCGCAAAGTTGGCGAACAGCACCGTGAACCAGAGCCAAAGGGCGATCTGCAAGGTGAAGCCGAGCGGCTCGCCGTCCGCCCGAACGATCATCGCAAGGGTGGTGAGCGCGGCACCGACTTCCGTGACGAACATCACCGGGTTCTTCAGCATGTAGATCGGATGAAGCTTCTTGAACGCGTCCGCGACCGCCTGGCTCAGAATAGCGCGGTCGAATCCTGTATGGATTCGTGTAGCCATGGCTGATTTTCCTTTTCTCAATACGTGATGCTCGCGCCGGTCATCAGGAAGTATTCCACGATGGGCCCCAGGGCGAGGGCCGGGAAGAACGTCAGTGCGCCGACGATCAGCACCGTGCCGACCAGCAGGATGGCGAAGAGAGGGCCTGATACCGGAAAACTCCCACCGGTTGCCGCCGTACGCTTTTTGCGCGCCAGGTTGCCTGCCAGGGCCAGCGCCGGGATGATCATGATGAAGCGCCCGATCAGCATCGCCAGACCGATGGTGGTGTTGTACCAGTCGGTGTTGGCGGTCAGCCCCGCGAAGGCGCTGCCGTTGTTGCCGGTGCCGGACGAGAATGCATAGAGCATCTCACTGAGGCCATGGGGGCCTGCGTTGTTCAAGCCGGCCAGGCCCCAGGCACTCACCGCCGCCCAAGCCGTAAACCCCAGGATGCTGAAAGCCGCCGTCATGACGAACAAGACGCTGATTTTCACGTCGTCGGCTTCGATCTTCTTGCCGAGGTACTCGGGCGTCCTCCCGACCATCAGACCCGCCAGGAAAACCGCGAGCACCACGAAGATCAGCATCCCGTAAAGACCCGCCCCGACTCCGCCGAAGACGACCTCCCCTAACTGGATGTTGACCAGGGGTACCAATCCGCCCAAAGGCGTGAAAGAGTCGTGCATGGAATTCACGGCGCCGCAGGAAGCGCTGGTGGTGATGGCGGCGAACAGCGCCGAGTTGTAGATGCCGAAGCGCACCTCCTTGCCCTCCATGTTCCCTGACGCCGCGTCCATGCCCAGTGCGTGCAAGCGGGGATTGCCGGAAGACTCGGCCCACCAGCAGACCAAGACGCCCATCAGGAAGATGACCGCCATGGCACCCCAGACCGCCCACCCGTGACGCTGATTTTTCACCATGCGTCCCAGGTAATAGGTCAGACCGCTCGGGATCAGGAAAATGGAGAGCATCTGGATGAAGTTGGAGAGTGGCGTCGGATTCTCATACGGATGCGACGCGTTGGCGTTCGTGAAGCCGCCGCCGTTCGTGCCGAGCATCTTGATCGCCACCTGCGAGGCCATCGGCCCTTGCGCGATGATCTGGGTTTCGATCCGCGCTCGTTTCCATAACCGGGTTGCCCTGGGCGTCCTTGACAACCTTGCCACTGTCGTCTTTTTTCACAATCTCGACGGTGTAAGGGTCAAGGATCCGGGCCGTGTCATAGGGCTTGAAGTTCTGGATCATGCCCTGAGACACCAGGAACACGGCGTAGAGGATGCACAGGGGCAGAAGGACATAAAGATTCACCCGCACGAGGTCCACCCAGAAATTGCCGATGGTCTTACCGGATTGCCGGGCCATGCCGCGCACCAGGGCAGCGGCTACCGCTATCCCCACGGCGGCGGAAGTGAAGTTGTGAAACGTCAGCCCCACCATCTGGGACAGGTAGGAGGCGGTGGATTCCCCGCCGTAGCTTTGCCAGTTGGTGTTGGTTGTGAAGCTGACCGCCGTGTTGAACGCCAGGTGGTCGGTAAACGGACCCAGCCCCTGGGGGTTCAACGGCAGCAGATCCTGCAGCCGCAGGATCGCGTAAGTGAAGAGAACCCCCGCCAGGCTGAACGCCAGCATGGACAGGGTGTACGGTTTCCAGCCCTGCTCCTTCTCGGGATCCACTCTCATGAGAAAATACAGGGCGCGTTCCAGCGGCCGCAGGATCGGGTCCAGAAATAGCTTCCCATTCCCGTCCAACACTCGGAAGAGATAGATGCCCGTCGGGCGGGTCAGCCCCAGCAAAAGGCCCATGAACAGCGCCAGTTGGAGCCACCCAAAATAGTCATGGGTCATTGGCATGGATAGAACCTTTCCGGCCTCATGACCGAAATGAGCAAGTAAACGATCAGCACCACACCGATACAACCCACCATGATGTCCATATTCACATCCTATCAAGCGCTGCAACGTACAGCGCACAGAGAACAAAAAAACCGATCACTCCGATGATGTAGGCCGCGTCGCTCATGTTTGAACTCCTTTTTTCAACTTGGACCCTCAGCCACGACCTTCAGCATAGGGCGTGCCATCTTTGCGGCTGCGTGATTTCAAATGAAACCTCTCGACTTTGCCGAACGGCGAAGTTGTACTAGGCCAGGCAACGGCGGTTGAGGTTTGCATGAAGCAATCTCAGGGGGCGTCGAGGCGCGACCCTTCACGTGCATCCGAGCAGCAGGTCGTTGTCATAACCTTGCACAATGCAAGGGGGATTGGGGGCCGGGGGTGTACTTTGCAAGCTGCGGAGTTGGACCCGGCGTAGACGACAGAGTCTCCATAAGGAAGTGAAACGTCGCCAGGCCTTGCGCTTGCTGCCGGGCCGCATCCATCGCTGCAGGACCCACTCCTCTATAGATGAAGTGGCACAGCACGTGCTTATTTAATTGGCGCCTGAGGAGGAGACCTATGTTCAGCATCCGGCAAAAACTCATGTTGGGCTTCGGTGGTCTGCTGACGATCGTGGCCGTCATCGGTGTGGTGACCATCGTGCAGATCCGGCAATTGGGTGAAGCGATCGAAGTCATCCTGCGCGAGAACTACCGCAGTGTCGTGGCATGCCAGCAAATGAAGGAGTCGCTCGAGCGCGTCGACCGCGGTATCGTCTTCACGTTTTTGGGGGCGGATGCCAATGGCCGGCGTCAGATTGAGGTCGGGATGAAAAAATTCTCGCAGGCCTTGACGGTGGAGATGGGCAACATCACCCTGCCAGGTGAAGGGGAGAAGTCTCAGCGCCTCGGGGAGGTCTTCCACGAGTATTCCGAGTTCGTGCCTAAAGTCACCGATCCGTCCCGCCCTCTCGAGGAGCGGCGCGCGGACTACTTTTCCATGCTCCTGCCCCTGTTCGAGCAAATCAAAGGGCTTGCGCAGGAAATCCTGGAAATGAACCAGACCAACATGAGTGAGGCCAACGATGCCGCCCGTTCCCAGGCCGACTCCGCGCAACGCCGCATGACGATCGCCATTCTTTCCTGTGCCGTCGTGGCCACCCTGTTCAGCCTCCGTGCCCAGCGCTGGATCCTGGACCCCATTCGTCGATTGATCGAGTCAGCGAACGAGGTCCGCCGCGGCAACCTCGAGTTGGTGCTGAACGCGTACTCGCGGGATGAGATCGGTCAACTCTCGGAAGCGTTCAACGCCATGGCCGAAGGACTGCGGCACATCCGGCGTAGCGCTCGCCTCGACCTGATGCGCACCCGCCAGGCCGTCGGTGAGGTGTTTAAGGCGCTGCCCGCCGCCATTGCCGTGCTGGACCTTGAAGGCCGGGTGGAATTCGCCACCGAACCCGCAGAGACGTTCTTCGGCCTCAAACCGGCTGTACGGCTGAAAGATCTCGGCTACGAATGGCTGACAGCCATGGCGCGGCGGGCCCAGGATGAGGGTCACGTCGTGGAAAGCACCGCAGGCGATGCTTTCATCCAGATCTTCCGGGAAGGCTGCGAATATTTTTTCAGCCCCGTCGTCGTGCCCATCATGGTGGAGTCCGGACGGGGGGAGATCTCCGGCACGGCGGTCATCCTCAAGGATGTCACCTCGCTGCGCGAACAGCAGGAGCTCAAACGCAGTGCGGTCACCACGGTGTCCCACCAACTGCGGAACCCCCTGACCTCGATCCGCATGTCGGTCCACCTTCTCCTCGAAGGGTCGCTGGGTTCTCTCAACAGCCGACAGGCCGAGCTTCTCATCGCTGCGCGCGAGGAATGCGAGCGGCTGACCGCCATCGTCGAGGAACTTCTGGACCTCAACCGGATGGAATCCGGCAAGTCCCTGCTGGACATCGAACCCGTTTCACCGGGCGCGATGGTCCGGGAGGCCGTCGAGCCTTTTCTGACGGATGCCAAGGACAAGGGCATCACCTTGACAATGACCGTGCCTGACGACCTGCCGAATGTCTTGGGCGATAGCAAACGGCTGCAGCACGTCCTGGCGAATCTGCTGTCCAATGCGCTGAGATTCACGAACCCCGGTGGGACGGTGTCGGTCGGGGCCGAGGCCGAATCCGGAATGGTGAGATTCACAGTGACCGACAGCGGGAGTGGCATCGAGGCCGAGCACCTCGGCCGGCTCTTCGAGCCGTTCTACCGTGTGCCGGGGCAGGACCGGCCCACAGGGGTCGGACTGGGGCTTGCCATCGTCAAGGAAATCGTCAAGGCCCACGGCGGAAGCGTCGGTGTAGCCTCCGAACCCGGGAAGGGCTCGACGTTTTGGCTCACGTTGCCCCAGGATGCAGGGGCGGAGATCCTTGCCCTAAATGTCGCCTAACGGAGATAGAGTCATGGAAAACCGCGCCGAAAGTTTTCTGCGGCTGGTCCGCCGTTCACAGCGTGGCAAGCTCAAGATCTATCTGGGCTACTGCGCCGGGGTGGGCAAGACCTACCAGATGCTGCTGGAAGGCCAGCGGTTCAAGGAAGACGGCATCGATGTCGTGGTCGGCCTGGTGGAGACCCACGGCCGGGAGGAGACAGAATGCCTGCTGCAGGGGTTGGAGGTTATCCCCCGGCGGCGACTTGTGTACCGCGGCATCGAGATCCACGAGATGGATTTGGACGCGATCATCGCGCGGCGCCCCGGCGTCGTACTGATGGATGAACTGGCGCATACGAACGTTCCCGGAAGCCGCAACGCCAAGCGGTTCCAGGATGTCGAGGAGATCCTGGGGGCGGGCATTCATGTCATTTCGACCTTGAACATTCAGCACCTGGAGAGCCTGTACAACACCGTCGAACAGGTCACCGGGGTCAAGGTCCGTGAACGCCTACCGGACCGGATGGTGTCGGACGCCGACCAGATCGTTAACGTGGACATCACCACGGAAGATCTCCGGCGCCGACTGGAGGAAGGAAAAGTCTACACCACCGAGTGCATCGAAACGGCGCTGACTCATTTTTTCAGGCAGTCCAACCTCGAGCAACTGCGTGAGCTGACTCTGCGCGAACTGGCCGCCCAGATCGACTCCCGGCGCCGCGCCCCCCTTGCCGATGAAGTCCCGTCCAGCCCCGATCAAGTGATGGTCTGTCTCAGCTCCCGCAGCCCGAACAGCGAAGCCCTGCTGCGGTATGCATCCCGCTTGGCCGGCCGGCTGAACCGCAACTGGTACGCGGTGTATGTGCAGACATCGTCCGAAAGCCCGACGAAGATCGATTCCGAGACCCAGCGTGTGCTGTCCAACGCCTTGACCCTGGCCCAGCAGTTGGGTGCGACCGTGTTCACTTACAAGGGGGATGATATCGTTAAAACGATCCTCCAGTTCGCAAAGGAGTACCGGGTGGGTCACGTCGTGGTCGGTCGTAGCGGAAGTCAGTTGCCGCTGTGGAAGCGGCTGGCTGGAAGATCGACCCTCGTCCAACGGCTCGTGGAGGAAGCCAAGGGGAACACTGTCGTGGTGTTGGATACCCGCGAGGTCGGAGCCGGTCCGACGGCCCAGTTGGAAAAACCGGTCATGGAAGCCAACATGGCGATCAGGCCCTTGACGGCAGCTCGGCCGGCCGCATCTCCCCTGGCAGAAATCGCCGTTTCCATCTGGGATGAGCCCATGGAAAAAGAGGCCGCCATGCGTCACCTGCTCTCCGCATGCTGCCGACAAAACAAAAAGGTTCCGGAGGAGGAAGCCTGGCAGGCTCTGGCTCAACGGGAGCGGCAGGGATCGACCTTCTTGGGCGAAGATGTAGCGTTGCCGCATGCGCGCCTGGCGGGGATAGAACACGCGGTGGTCGGTTTGGGCGTTGCCAGACAGGGGGTGAGCGAACCCGCGACTGGCAAATCCGTCCGGATCGTCTTCCTACTGCTCTCGCCCATCTCCCCGCCGGAAGTTCATGTCCGGTCTCTACGCCTCATCAGCCGGCTGACGCAGCACGCCCTTTTACGCCAAGAGCTGCTGAAGGTTCGTAATGCCGAGGAAGCCGGACACGTGCTCAAAAAACACGTGGCCGGTCTTGAGCCCCATACGCCTGCTCCAAATTGAGGAAAAAGCGAATGTTAACATCCAAGCGAATTTTGATCGTAGATGACGATCAGGGCATTTGCCTGACGCTGTCCATTGCACTGGGTGAATTGGGCTATGAAATCGAAACAGCGCCAACCGGCGAGGCTGCTATGGCCGCCATCGAAAACAGAAATTTCGGCATCGTGCTGCTGGACCTCTGGATGCCGGGCATCGGCGGCATGGAAGCGCTTCGCCGGATGAGAGACATCGCTCCGGAAATGCGCGTCATCATAATGACGGCTCATGGCGGCATCGATTCGGCGGTGGAGGCCATGAAACTGGGTGCCGTCGATTTCATCCAAAAACCGTTTACCCCTCCGGAAATCCGCGAGCTGGTCGGTGCCGTCGTTCAACGTGAAACCCTCGACGACTCCATGGCAAAGGACTACGCCTCCTGTATCGAGCTGTCAAAGAAATGCATAACCAACCACCGTTTCGAGGCCGCTGGCACGCATCTGAGAAAAGCGGTGGCCATCGACCCATCCCGCCCCGAGGCGTTCAATCTGCTGGGGGCCATCCTGGAGATCCAAGGCGCCCATCCATCGGAAGCCCTGAGAAACTATCATGCCGCGCTGTCGTTGGACGCTTCGTACGCTCCGGCCCGTAAGAACATGGAGCGCATCGCCGGCGAAAACAAATACCGGCGCGGCAAAATCGACATCGACTGCAACGAATAGCTCTTATTCAAACACCGGCGTGAGCGCATGCTTAATATCGTACAAGGTAAAATGCCTGCTTCAATGGCTGCCAAAACTGAAATCCCCATGAAGCCTCCAGCGGACTCCGAGCAGCCATCCTCGCACAAATGTCCGATGAACGGTGCAGCCGCTATCCCCAGTCAAGACAAGACGATCAAGCTGGCGATTGCGGCGTTGGGGGTGGTTTATGGAGACATCGGCACAAGCCCTCTATATGCCGTGCGGGAATGCTTCAGCGGTCCGTACGCCATCCCCTTGAATAAAATCAACCTGTTCGGTGTGGTGTCGCTGATCTTCTGGTCTCTGGCCGTTGTGGTTACGGTCAAATACGTGGGGTTCATTCTGCGAGCCGACAACCACGGCGAGGGGGGTATTTTTGCTCTTCTGGGATTAATCACTGGATCTAACGCAAAGCAGTCTCCAACGATGCGTGCTGCCGTTTCGCTTGGGGCGATCTTCGGGGCTGCGCTGCTCTATGGCGACGGTATTATCACTCCCTCCATCTCGGTGCTGTCAGCCATTGAAGGGCTGGAAGTTGCCACTGAAACGGCCAAGCCATTTATCGTACCGCTGACCTGCGTCGTTTTGGTGGCGCTCTTTCTTCTGCAAAAGCGAGGCAGCGCCGGTATAGGAAAGATCTTCGGCCCGGTCATGATCGTCTGGTTTCTAACCATCGGCACGACTGGCTTATTGGAAATTATTCGATTTCCGCGCATCCTTGCGGGCTTCGATCCTCGCTACGCCTGGAATTTCTTTGAGGCCAATCGCCTTCACGGTTTTGTCGTCTTAGGGTCCGTGGTGCTCTGCATCACGGGAGGCGAGGCGCTCTACGCCGACCTGGGGCACTTCGGCCGCCGGGCCATTAAATTATCCTGGCTCAGTTTGGCCTTTCCCGCCCTTTTGCTTAACTATTTCGGGCAATGCGCGTTGCTGATGAACAATCCGGGCGCTAATTTGAATCCCTTTTACGGGCTAGTGCCGATAGAACTGCTCTATCCGATGGTGGCGTTGGCTACCACGGCAACCGTCATCGCTTCCCAGGCACTGATCTCCGGTGCGTTTTCCCTGACCCAGCAAGCCATCCAACTCGGTTTCAGCCCGCGTATCCTGATCGTTCACACCTCGGCCGAGGTCAAGGGGCAGATCTACATCCCGGCCGTCAACTATGCTCTCATGATCGCCTGCCTCCTTCTGGTGGTGTCGTTCAAAGAATCGGGCCGGCTGGCGGGAGCCTATGGCCTGGCGGTCACGGCCACGATGAGTCTGACCTCGGGCCTGTACCTCGTTACCGCGATTTGTGTCTGGCGCTGGCCGATGTGGAAAGCCCTGCCGCCCGTCGGTCTCTTCCTCCTCTTCGACCTGAGCTACTTCGGTGCGAACCTCTTCAAGATATTCGACGGCGGCTGGATCACCCTAGCCGTGGCGGTAGTGATCACGATAATTTTCACCACGTGGAAAAAAGGCCGTGAAGAATTGAAACACAAGCTATTGGCTCACCGGCTGCCGTTGGACGATTTTTTATCGGATGTGGCACGACACGCACTGCACCGGGTGCGCGGGACTGCCGTGTTTTTGACCCTCGCACCGGAAGGCGTCCCATCCACCCTCGTGCACCATGTCAAACACAATCAAATACTGCACGAACATGTTGCGCTGCTGACGATTCAATCGGCAGATGTACCGAAGGTGGAGGACGATCGGCGTGTGAACCTGCAAAGCCTTGGACAGGGATTTTACCGGCTCACCGCATCCTTTGGCTACATGGAGACTCCCAACATTCCGAGGATTATGAAACTTGCCGCCAAGATCGGAATGCCCGTGGACCCTATAAAGACGAGCTTTTACTTGGGTCGCGAGACATTATTAACCACCGGCACCTCCCGCATGATTCGCTGGCGCAAGGCCCTTTTTGCGTTAATGTCCAGAAACGCAACCAATCCAACCACCTTCTTTGGGATTCCCCCGAACCGGGTGGTGGAGTTGGGTACGCAGGTCAAGCTGTGAGCCGCTGGCCCGCGACAGAAGATGTTGAAGTGACAAGCTCTTAAAATGACGAGGTGAAAATATGGGACGGGAAACTCCATTTTGGCGAACAGGTCCCTTCTGGCTTCTGATGGCCATCTTAGCCTTGGTCACTGCTTTAATTTTTCTCGGTGAGCGCTACCAGGACGTAACGGTCGGAATGGAAATCGTTCCCAAAGTTATGGCCCGGAAAGCGGCGGCTCTGTCCGGAATAAGAATCAATATGGTTAAATCGGTGGAGGCGGAAAAAAGCGCCGTCATGGCAGTTACCGACGACGCGTCGGCTTCTTTTGCAGAAGAGTCGCTCCGGGCGGGCGAGGCCGTAGAACTGAGCCTCCATGAGTTGGCCGGGCTAATCGGTAAATACCCGTCCGGTAGGGAAGAGGAACTGCTGAAGGAATTTGATGCTTGTTGGGCAGAGTTTCGCAGGATCGACCGCCAGGTTCTGGAGTTTGCAGTTCAAAATACGAATCTCAAAGCCGCCCGCCTTTCGTTTGGAGCCGGCAATGCGGCCATGCGGCAGTTCGAACTTGAATTGTCCCGACTGGCCCGCGATACACCCAGCGGGCTGATCTGCCGCCTGGTCAACGATGCGCAAACCGCGGCGCTCAGAATCAATATCCTGCATGCCCCTCACATCGCCTCACCGGCCGACGAGGAAATGGACGAAATTGAAAAGGTCATTCGCGAAAATGATGCGGTGGTCAAAAGGTCGCTGAGCGAGATCAAGCCGCTCCTACCCTCGGAGAAAAAGGCAACCCTCCAGCTTGCAGCGGCTGCGTACGAAGCGTTCATGGAGATTACTGCGCGGGTGCTTGAACTGTCCAGGCAGAACACAAACATTAAATCCTTCGAGCTTTCCATGAACCGAAAGCGAAAAACCACGGTTCAGTGCGACGAGATCCTGACGAGCTTCCAAGATGCGGTCCAGAGTCGGTCGTTCAAGGCCACGCGATAATTGTGTTTCAGCCGCATAGGATTTCCTGAGTTGTTTGCGGTAGAGAGTTCGTGCCTTTGTCGAGTCCTGGATAATGAGAGAGGGGTTTGGGTTGAGCAGGACAAATGTGCACTTTCAGGAAAAGTTATCTCAATGAGGATGGTTCGTTATCGCCATGTGCCCAGATCGATTGCGACGGATGTTTGATTCCGGCCGCTTGAATAGGGTAGGAGGCGTGTTAAAATCTCTGAGAGGAAAGACTCTGAGTCCAATCATATCGGCCAGGTTTACAGCTTTTGAAGGCGGCCCCGGCAAGACCTGGTCCCACGGTGATTTTCAAATCACACTGGACACGCTGCAGCGGGTGATCTTGGTCTGGACGGACGACACCCGCTGCCACCCGGGACACGGCGGCCCCTTCCGCCTGGGCGACACCCGCAGCGCGATCGAGTCTTTCATCTCCAGGGACCACGGCCGGTTCTGCGGCGATGCCACGTGGGGGATGTGAGCATGCGGTTGGGTAGCGGCGTGATTATTCTTGATCTCGTTCCTTCAACGCTTGAGTTTCAATAATCGCAGGGCTCTCTCCGTCAGCTCGGTGATCTCGCCGATCTTCAGCCCGTAGCCCGCCAATAGCATGAGGGCGGCGAATGCGGCCCCGACCAAGACCGAAATCGTCAGGCTGCCGGTAAGGCCGGAGGCGTCCACCGCTTCCAGCGCCAGCTTCCGGACGGCCGCCAAGAGCGGTGCCAGGGCCAGGCTCAAGAGGGTCATCTTGAGGTAGAAGCGGATCACGTCGCCCTGCCCCGCGTTGCGGCTGCGGCGGCCCCAGAGGATGAAGAGGACCGCGACCTGCAGGAGACCGGAGAAGGAGATCGCCAGGGCCACGCCCTCCACGCCCAGCAAGACAATTCCGAGCGGGTAAAGCGGCAGGCTCGCCAGCACGGCCACCGTGCCGAAGACGGCCGGGAACAGGGTGTTGCGGGTGGCATAGTAGCCGCGCACCACGACCGTGTAGGCTGCGAAGCCGACCGCCCCGGCCAGGAACCACACCAGCACGTCGGCCGTGACCCGCGTGGCGGCCGGGTCGAAGCGCCCGCGCTCGAAAAGGACGCGCACGACCTCGGGGCTGAGCACCATGAGCAGCACCGCGGCGGGAATCAGCAGGGCCAGATAGCGCAGGGTCCGGTTCATCAGCCGGTTCAGCTCGTCCAGGCGACCTTCCTCGGCCAGGCGGGCCATGAACGGGTAGGACGCCGTGCCCACCGCCTGGCCGAAGATGCCCACCAGGATGAACATCACGCGCAGGCTGAAGTTGAGCACGGCGATGCTGCCGCCGGGCAGGTAGGAACCGAAGAAGCGGAAAAAAAACTCGGTCGAAAAAGTCATGGTCAGCCCGACCATGAGCGGCAGGGTCAGGCGCAGGTAGGCGCGCACATCCGGGTGGCGCCATTCCCAGGCAGGTCGAAACCGCAGGCCCAGCCGCCGCGCCCCCACCCACTGCAGCAGCAGGTTGCCGCCGAACGCCCCGGCCAGCACGCCCCAGGCGAACCCCTCGATCCCCAGCCACGGCCCCAGCAGGAGGCCGCCGGCAATGATCCCCAGGTTGTAGATCAGGGGCGCCAGGGCCGGCAGGAAAAAATGCTCCCGGGCGAACTGCACGGCCATCAGCAGGCCGCCGGCAAAAAAGAAAATCTGGGCCGGCAGGATGATGCGGGTCATGCGCACGGCCGCGGCCATCGCCTCCGGGTCTTCCAGGCCCGGCGCGGCCCAGGCCACGAGCTGGGGGGCGAAGACCATGGCGATTCCCACGCCCGCCGACGCCGCGCTGCCGAAGACGCACAGGAGAATGGAAAACACCCGGCCGGCCTCGGCTTCGCCCTGCTGGATCCGCCGGCGGGTGAATAGCGGTATGAAGGTCACCGAGAGAAAGCCGGTCGCCGCCACGTGGTTCAGGATCTCCGGCAGGATGAAGGCGATCTGGTAGGCGTCCACCTCGGGGCCGGCGCCGGCCCGCCAGGCGATGGTCATTTCGCGCAGCAGGCCGATCACGCGGCTGAGGAAAACGGAAGCCATCATCACCAGCGAGGCGATACCGACTTTTCGATAGACGGATGCTTGCATAGCGCTCATGTGTTTCGGCCGCCATCCATATCTGAAATCCCTGGCAGGAATCAACAACGAACTGCACCGGCGCCTATCCGCCGCTTGCTCTATTCCTTGACTTCAGCTGGCTGATTCCATATAAATTGAGAAGGCATTGAATCGGACGCAATTCGCAGTCGATCTCAGCAGGCGGTTGCCGATATGTCCCACAAGGGGCGATTACCCCAGCGCATCACGGCGATTTTGGTCTACGGGCGTCTGCCGCTTGTGTTCGGCGGCATGCTGTGCGCCGTGGCCGTGATGTGGAACCAGAACCCCACGCTTTACATGCTGGGGGTCATCCTGCTCTTCGTCTCCATGACCTTCGACCTGGTCGACGGCTGGTTTGCCGCCCGGTTTTACCCCCATCCCCAGATGGCCCAGCTGGCCGACCGCATCCTCGACAAGCTTATTTATTCGATCATCTTCCCTTTGGTCGCCGTCGGCTGCATGTGGCGGTTGCACTACGTTCTGCCGGACCCTAAAAAGACCGAGCTCCTGCACGCCCTGCTGGTGCTGTTTCTGGCGATCACCGTGCTGGTGCGGGACAACTTCGCCCACTTCATGCGCGGCGTCGCCCGACGCTTCGATCAGGAGCTGGAGTACCGCGAGTTCACGCGTCTGCGCACCATCGTGGCCGCGCCGGTAGGCGCCCTGCTCTATGCCTATGCATTCTACATCCCGAACGGGACCCCCACGCTCGTCTACGGCTGGATCGCCCGGCTGGGCGAGACGCATCTGCGGACGCTGTTCTTCATCGAGATCGTCTTCTTCGTCATCAACTTCGGTTCGATTGCCGGATACATCCGCAAATACGGGACGCTCTGTCTGGACGACCTCTGCCTCGGCAACGTGCAGCTGCGCCGCAAGATCCTGGCGTTTTTCCCCAACGCCCTGACGGTCATGAACGCCATGATGGGGCTGCTGGCGGTGTTTTTCGCCTACCAGGACCGCGTCCGGGAGGCGTCCCTGTTTTTGATCGGAGCCGCCCTCTTCGACAAGCTGGACGGCGCCGTCGCCCGCCGGCTCGGTTTGACCGAACCGCTGCCCGGGCAGGACCAACGGCCCCGTGCAGTGACCCTCGGAGGGGTGCTCGACGATATCTCCGACGCGGTCAGTTTCTGCATCGCGCCGGCGTGGATCTATTACTTTCTCGTCTCGGACATCCTCGATCCCCGGCTCCAGGAGCTTCCTTACACCGTGGTCGCGACGATCTATGCCCTGGCCGGGATCATACGTCTGATCTATTTCACCCTGGACCGGCATCCGATCCCCGGATTCTTCAAGGGCATGCCCAGCCCGGCCGCCGCCCTCCTGGTGGTGGCGCCCATGATCATTCTCAATCAGGCCGTCAACGAGGCGTCCAGCTCGGTACCGTTCTGGGGCATGATCTGCTTCGGCATGATGATTGCCGCGGCCGTCGTTATGAACCTCTATCCGATCCGCTATCTGCATGCCGGCCGGTTCATGAGCCGGCATCCCTGGCTGGGCCGGGCGGCGCTGTTGCTGCTCGTATCGGTTTTCACCCCCTACTATGGGTACTGTTTCCTTTTCTTCATGCTGCTCTATGCCCTGTCCCCGCTGGTGACGTGGCGCATCGACCCGCAGGATGCCGCCCGCGAAAGCCGCACCAAGCCGGCGCGCGCCCAATGACCGGCAGTTTCTCGGAAGGATTTGAAATTCTTTCACGATTCCGTCGAACCTCTTGCCAGACGCCCTTATTTGCACTATGAATTAGATCCTGATTAAACGGCCTGAATGGGCAATTGGCCACCATGTTCATCCATTCGGCTAAAAACCGGAATTTCCCGGCAACGCGTTCATCCCAGAAAACAGACAAAAACCTTAAACCCATCCCGATGCGTGAATACCCGCTCGACCCAGCGGGAGTCATCCATGAACCATCATCGCCAATCCCTGGGCGTGTGCCTGGGAGCATCCACGGTTTCTCTGGTTCAGGTCGAACATGATCGGAGCGGAGGCGGCACATCTGCGCCGCGCGTCATCGCCCACTCGATTCACGTTCACGAGGGAGACCCCAAGCGCACCCTGCTGCGGGCGCTGGCGGGCATCGACCTGGCGTGCTTCGACCGCATCGCGGCCACCGGACGCAAGTTCCGCAAATTCGTCAATTTGACGTCGATCTCGGAGCCGGAAGCGGTCGAATGCGCCTATCCCTTCTTGAAGCCCGCCGGCGTCGACTGCCCTGCCGTGGTGTCCGCCGGCGGGGAGACCTTCATGGTCTATGTCCTGGACCGCGCCGCGCGCATCGCCAACGTGATCACCGGCAACAAATGCGCCTCCGGCACGGGCGAATTTTTTCTGCAGCAGCTGCGGCGCATGAACGTCAGCCTGGAGGAGGCCGCCCAGTTCGCCGCTGTTGAAAGGCCCCATCACGTTTCCGGCCGCTGTTCGGTGTTCTGCAAATCGGACTGCACCCACGCCACCAACAAGGGCATCCCCAAGTCCCAGGTCACCGCCGGCCTGTGCCAGATGATGGCCAATAAGGTTCTCGAACTGCTCAAGAAGGTCGAGCGCCGCGACATCATGATCACCGGCGGCACCGCCCAAAATCACATGATGATCGAATACCTGCGGCGCGAAATCCCAGGATTGATCGTCCCCCGGGAGGCCCCCTATTTCGAAGCCCTCGGAGCCGCGCTCTGGGCGCTGGCCCACGAAACCGCTCCGTTTCCGGGCATTGACAACCTGTTCGTCGAGGGCGCGGTGGCCTTCGACCGCCTGGCGCCTCTTCAGGACTTCGCCGCCCAGGTCGACTTCAAGACGATCGCGCGCGCTGGGATCCGCCCGGGCGATGTCTGCCTCCTGGGCCTCGACGTGGGCTCCACCACCACCAAGGCCGTGCTGCTGCGCCGGTCCGACCATGCCCTGCTGGCCTCAGACTACCTGCGCACCAGCGGCGATCCGGTGGGTGCCTCCCGGCGTTGCTACCGTTCGATTCTGGAACAGGTGCGACGGCAGGTGGACTTACGCCAGATTCACATCATCGGCCTGGGAGTGACCGGATCCGGCCGGCAGATCGCCGGGCTGCACGCCCTCACGGACGGGGTCATCAACGAAATCATCGCGCACGCAACGGCAGCCGTCTATTTTGACGCCCAGGTCGATACGATTTTTGAAATCGGCGGCCAAGACGCCAAATACACCTATATCACCAACTCGGTTCCCTCGGACTATGCCATGAATGAGGCCTGCTCCGCGGGGACCGGCTCGTTTTTGGAAGAGTCGGCGTTCGAGACGCTGGGCGTGCGCATGGAGGACATCGCCGCCGTCGCCCTCCAGGGCGTCCGGCCGCCCAACTTCAACGACCAGTGCGCCGCTTTCATCGCCTCGGACATCAAGAACGCGATTCATGAAGGCATGGCCCGCGAGGACATCGTTGCCGGTCTGGTATACTCGATCTGCATGAACTACTCCAACCGCGTCAAGGGCAACCGCCCGGTCGGCGAGAAGGTCTTCATGCAGGGCGGCGTGTGCTACAACCGGGCCGTGCCGCTGGCCATGGCGGCGCTGGTGGGCAAGCCGATCGTGGTTCCGCCGGAGCCCGGCCTGATGGGGGCCTTCGGGGTCGCCTTGGAGGTCCGCAAGCGGATCGAAAGCGGCCTGATGGCCGAAACGCTTTTCGACCTGGAGAGCCTGGCCGGCCGCGAAGTCGTCCACGGACGGTCCTTCACCTGCCGGGGCGGCAAGGAAAAGTGCGACCGGCGCTGCGCCATCAACGTCATCGAGGTGGAGGGGCAGAAGCACCCCTTCGGCGGAGCCTGCAACCGCTATTACAACCTCCGCCACCACGTGAGCTACGACATCGAGAAGCTCGACCTGGCCAGCCTCCGCCAGAAGATGATCTTCGAAATCTATGGCGTGCCGCCGGCGGCCGGCGGGAGCGCGGGCGGCCGCGGCCGCGTCGGCCTCAACCGCAGCTTTCTGATCAACACCTACTACCCGCTTTATGCCCATTTTTTCAGCCAGCTGGGTTTCGATCTGGTCCTGCCGGATCTGCCCACCCAGGAGGGCATCGATCAGCGCGGCGCAGCGTTCTGCTATCCCGTGGAGCTGGCGCACGGCTTCTTCGATACGCTGCTCAAGACCGATCCGCCCCTGGATTTCATCTTCCTGCCGCACTTCAAGGCGGTCCCCAACCTGAAGGACGAAAGCAGCGCCCAGTCGCAGGTCTGCCCCCTGGTCCAGGGCGAGACCTACTATTTGCAGACCTCTTTCCGCCCGGCGCTCGACCGGCTCCGACAGCGCGGCAGCCGCCTGCTGACCCCGCTGCTGGATCTGTCGCGCGGCATCCGAAGCGCCGAGGCGCCCCTGCTGGAGGCCGCCGGGCAGATGGGCGTGGGCCGCAAGGCGGCGCGGGCGGCCTTCGCCTTCGCCCGGCAGCGGCAGCTCGACTGCTTCGCCGAGATGAAAGCCGTCGGCCAGCGGGTGCTGGCCGAGCTGGAATCGGATCCGGAGAAGTTCGGCGTGGTCATCTTCGCGCGGCCCTACAACGGCTTCGCCGAGGAAGCCCACATGGGGATTCCCCACAAGTTCGCTTCGCGCGGGGTCACGGTGATCCCGCTGGACTTTCTCGACCTGGACCAGGAGCGCTCCAAACGCCACATGTACTGGGGCACGGGCAAGCTGCTCATGAAAGCCGCGCGCCGGGTTGCCAAGCACCCGCAGCTTTTCGGGACCTACATCACCAATTTTTCGTGCGGCCCGGACTCCTTCGTCATCACCTACTTCCGGGACATTATGGGCCGCAAGCCTTCCTTGACCCTGGAGCTCGACAGCCACACCGCCGATGCCGGCCTCGAGACGCGGGTGGAGGCGTTCCTCGACATCGTCAGCGCCTACCGCCAGCTGCTCGCCCGGCGGCTGATCGCCCCCCGCCGGAGCGCCTTCACCCCGGCCCGCACCCTCCTTGACGACGGCCGCGCCCGGGTCGTGACCTCCTCCGGCCAGGTCCTGCCCATGACCGACCCGCGGGTGACCGTGCTCATCCCCTCCATGGGTCGGCTGGCCACCGAAGCCGCCGCCGCCATCCTGAAAGGCTACGGGCTGCATGCCCGCGCCGGCCGGGAGAACGACGAAGCGATTCTGAAGCTCGGGCGCGCCAACACCTCCTGCAAGGAGTGCCTGCCGCTCATCCTGACCACCGGCACCTTGCTCAGCTACATCCAGAACGGCAAGCGCGCCGACGAGGTCGTCGTGTACTTCATGCCGACCGGCTCCGGCCCCTGCCGTTTCGGGCAGTACTACATTTTTATGGAGGATCTCCTCCGCCGCCTGGAGATCCCGGACGTCGCTCTGCTCGCGCTGTCCTCGGACAACTCCTACGTCGGGATGGACAAGAATTTCGAGCGCCACGCCTGGTGGGCGGTGATCGTCTCGGACGTCATGGAGGACATCCGGTCGATGCTCCTGGCCAATGCCGTTGATGCGGCCGCCGCCATGGTGCTTTTCGACGCGGAGTGGCAGGAGATCCTGGCCGTCATGGAGAAGGCTGATTTCAGCCTGCTGACGAAACGGCTCGCCGCCTGCGCGGAGCGCCTGCGCCGCGTCCCCCTGCGGCGGCCGACGGCCGAGGTCCCGACCATCAGCCTGACCGGCGAGATCTTCGTGCGCCGCGACGCCCTCTCGCGCCAGTTCATGACCGAGCGCCTGGCGGAGAAGGGCTTCGCCACGCTCTGCGCGCCGGTGGCCGAGTGGGTGCACTACTGCAATTATCTGGTGGACCACGGGTTCAACCAGGACCCCATGACCGCCATGCAGAAGTTCAAACTGAAACTGCGCAACTTTTTCCAGGGACGCTACGAAAAACAGATCAAGTCGACGCTGGCGCGCTCCGGCCTGGTGAAGGCCGAAACTCTGGATGTGGCGACCGTGATCGCCAACGCCAGCCCGCATCTCTCCCCCAACCTGACCGGCGAGGCGGTCCTGACCGTGGGCGGCTCGCTCACGGAAATCATCCACCATTCCTGCGGGGTCATCGCCATCGGGCCCTTCGGGTGCATGCCGAACCGCCTCTCGGAGGCGATCTTGAGCGAAACCATGACCGCCCGGAACAAGCTGGCCACCGATCCGGCCAACCCGGCGTTGCGGGCGGTTCTGACGGACATCGAAGATCTGCCGTTCCTGGCGATCGAAACCGACGGCTCGCCGTTTCCTCAGCTGATCACGGCCAAGCTCGAGACCTTCCTGCTCAGAGCCGAGCGCATCCACCAGCGCATGTTGGCCGGCGGCGATCCCTCCTGAGAACCGCCGGCAAGGAGCCAGCGTCATGCCGCCAGCGGAAATCGTGCGACTGCCGCCGCCCCGTTTCGAAGGCCCGGTTTCGGTCGAGCAGACCCTGCTGGCGCGGCGCTCGATGCGAACCTTTTCGCGCGACCCTCTGACTGTGGACGACCTCACTCAGCTGCTCTGGGCGGCCCAGGGCATCACTCACGCCCAGGGCTATCGCACCGCGCCCTCCGCTGGGGCCCTCTATCCGCTTGAGCTTTACGTCGTCGTCGGCCGCGTGATCGGGCTGCCGGCCGGGCTTTACCGCTACCACGGCCGCGAGCATGCCCTGGCTTCCAAGTCCGATCGCGACCTGCGCGCGGAGCTGAGCGCGGCGGCCCTCCACCAGCGGCCCGTCGAGCGAGCAGCGCTGACTTTCTTGCTCAGCGCGGTCTACGACCGGATGACCGCGAAGTACGGCCGGCGCGGCGTGCGCTACGCTGACATGGAGGCGGGACACGCCGCCCAGAATTTATGCCTGCAGGCCGTGGCGCTGGACCTCAAGTCGGTGGTGATCGGCGCCTTCCAGGACGCGGCGGTCAAGGGCATCGCGATGCTCCCGGCGGATGAAGAGCCGCTTTATTTGGTGCCGGTGGGACGGTAGGGGAACGGCATAGGGCAGAGGGCATAGAGCAAAGAGTTAAAAGGCCCAAAAACCTTTTTTCTACCCTATGCCCTCTGCCCTATGCTTAGAGGACGGACGACCTCTGGAGATAGGCACTTGATGCAGGCAGAAAAAAAAGCGGTATGGGGCTGGGCCCTGTACGACTGGGCCAACTCCGCCTTCGCCACCACGGTGATGGCCGGTTTCTTTCCGGTCTTTTTCAAGCAATACTGGAGCCACGGCGCGGACGTCAACCTGAGCACCGCCCAGCTCGGGTTCGGCAACGCCATTGCCGGCCTGGCGATGGCGCTGCTGGCGCCGATCATCGGTGCCGCAGCCGATACGGCCTCGGCCAAAAAAAGATTCTTGATTTTTTTTGCCTACCTGGGCGCGCTGGCCACCGCCGCCCTCTATCTGGTCGGGCAGGGGCAGTGGGTCTGGGCGATCTTCTGCTATGCGCTGGGGATCGTCGGCTTTTCCGGTGCCAACGTGGTCTATGACGCGCTGCTGCCGTCCGTGGCTCCCCAGGATCGCATCGACACCGTATCGAGTCTGGGCTATGCCATGGGCTACCTGGGCGGCGGGCTGCTGTTTCTACTGAACGTGGCCATGACGGTGACACCGCAGACCTTCGGGCTGGCGGACACCGCGGCCGCCGTGCGCCTGGCGTTTATCTCGGTGGCGCTGTGGTGGGGCGGCTTCACCGTCTGCACGATCCTCTGGGTCCCGGAGCCGCCTTCGGCGGCCGCGCCCCTTGGGCTGCTGCAGGCGGTCGGTGCGGGAATGCGCCAGCTGGCCGCGACCTTCCGCAAAATCCGCCAGTTCAAACCGGCGCTGGTCTTCCTGATCGCCTACTGGTGCTACATCGACGGCGTCGACACCATCATCCGCATGGCCGTGGATTACGGTTTGTCACTGGGATTCCCCTCCAGGGACCTGATTGCGGCCTTGCTGATCGTGCAGTTCGTGGGATTCCCCGCGGCGCTCGCTTTCGGCCGGCTCGGCCGGCGCTGGGGACCGCGCCGGGCGATCTTCCTGGCGATCGCGATTTACATGGGGGTGACGGTCTGGGGGGCGACGATGACGAACCGCCTGGAGTTCTACGTCATGGCCGTCATCATCGGCCTGGTCCAGGGCGGCATCCAGGCGCTCAGCCGGTCTTATTATGCGCGCCTGATCCCCGCGCAACATCCGGCCGAATTCTTCGGTTTCTACAACATGCTGGGCAAATTCGCCTCCATCGTCGGTCCGGCCTTGGTGGGGACCGTGGGGCTGCTGGTGCGTCAGACGCTGATGCCCCCCGCGCCGAGCGCCGAGCAGCTGACCCACGTCGGGCAGATCGCTTCGCGCGCGAGCATTCTGTCGCTGCTGGTGCTCTTCGCCCTGGGAGCGATCCTGTTGTGGCGGGTGAAGGACGGCGCCGAAATGCGTTCGGAACATTAGCCGCCGGATCGCTGAAACCGGCGGACCCATTTCAGGATCCGGCCGGCATGGTTGGAAAAAATCCAGTCCACCTGCCGGTTGAGCTCGCGCATCAGGACCCGCATCGACCGCGGATAGCCGGTCCCGACGCCCTGCCGGGCGGCATGGTGCCGGCGGATGACGGCGCCGCTCACCAGGGCATAATGCCCGGCGACGCCTCCATAGCCTTCCCGCAGGGCCAGCCGGCTCAGCTGCGGCACGTTCAACCGCGCCACCGGGATGCACGCGGACGGCGGGGCAAACGGCGTGAGCCGGAACATCTCCGGGGCAAGCGATAGCAGATGAAAATCCGCGCCGGGCGTGAGCGTCGAGAAAAGATCCCCCAGGATCCGGTTCTGCCGGCCGGGGTCGGGATAGGGCTCCTGTTTCAGCTCCACCATCAGGTGCGTTTTGCCGCCGTAGCGGCCGATCACCTCGGCGAGGGTGGGCACCCCCGGGCAATCCCGCTGCAGCTCTTCCAGCGTGCAGGTCGAGACCGTTCGGTGCCGCCCGAACACCCGGCGCAGGTCGGCGTCATGGATCACCACCGGCGTCCGGTCGCGGGTCCAGCGGAGGTCGCACTCGATCCCCCAGACACCCAGCGCCACCGCGGCATCGAAGGCCGCCAGCGTGTTTTCGAGAACGAGGCGGCCGTCATGTTCGCCGCGATGGGAGACGACCCGACACCCTGCCGGACTGCGCTCGTCCGGCACGGTCGGGGGCAGCCGCTCGTAAGTCCAATCGATCAGCCGCAGCAGCCGGGCTTCCACGCGGTCGAAGAAGCTCATTTTAGAAAGACCTCCCGGTTTTTTTATTGTTTTACTACGACAAATAAAGAGAGATATCCATGAGCGACTTAAGACGCCTCGTTCAGGTGTGCGCGCCCTTCACGATGCTCCGCGATGGTCTTCTCGATCATTTCACCCGCCATGGGCTCAATCCTGAAATCGGCATCGATGCCGAGGCCTTCGAGCGTTATGCGCGGCAGGATTTCGCAGACGTGGCCGATACGCTGAGACGGCAGGCTCTCAGCGTAACGCTGCACGCCCCGTTCGTGGATCTCTCCGCCGGCTCCACCGATCCGGCCATCCGCGCCGTCACCCGGCGCCGCTTCGAGGAACTCATGGAACTGATTCCCTTGTTCCAGCCGCGCACCGTCGTGGCCCATGCCGGCTATGACTGGCAGCGCTACGAATACTTCCGTAAGATCTGGCTGGACCACAGCACCCGGTTCTGGAGCGACGTGGCGGACCGCCTGAATCGCGCCGGCTGCCGGCTCATGCTCGAAAACGTCTACGAGCACGGACCGGGCGAACTTCTGGAATTGTTCGAGCGCCTGCGCGCCCACAATGTCGGACTCTGCCTGGACTACGGCCACCTGACCGCCTTCGGTCGGGCGCCCCTCGAAGAATGGCTGCAGGTCTTGGGCGCATTCATCGGCCAGCTTCACCTCCACGACAACGGCGGAAAAAAGGACGACCACCTGGCCCTGGGCCGGGGGCTGATCGACTTCCGTCCGCTGTTCGCCTATCTCAAGGCCCAACGCAGCCGGCCGCCCGTCGTGACCATGGAGGTTCACCGACCCGATGACATATGGGCGAGTCTGGAGTGCCTGGAACGGCTCTGGCCGTGGTAAAAGCAGAAGGGTTGCCCCGGAGCGAGGAGGCTCTGGAGGCCCCGTGTAAAGGCGGCGCGGGCAATCTTCCAATAGCGCCCATCCGAAATCACAAGCACGAAATTCAAAACAAATCCGAATTTCGTGTTTCGAATTTACAACGCCACGCACCCGCCGATCGGGTTTAACGAAAAACCAAACGCTCCCATGAACCAAGCGCAGTGCGATGTCTTGATCGTCGGCGCCGGTCCGGCCGGCTCCACCGCCGCGTTTATCCTCGCCGGCCGGGGACTGAAGGTGGTCCTGCTCGACCGCTGCGTCTTTCCGCGCCCGAAACTCTGCGGGGGGCTGCTCACCTGGAAAACCGTCCAGAGTCTGGAACGCATTTTTCATGTCAGCCGGAAACGGCAAAAAAGCGCCGGCCTGATCCGCTTTGAAACCCGGCGATACACCGTCGCCGACCGGTGCGGGCACGCGTTCACCCGCCGTCTGGATGATCCGTTCCACCTGGTGGACCGCACGACCTACGACGAGTTCTGGCTTCGGCAGGCCGTTTCAGCCGGCGCCGAGTTTCACCCCAGCGCCGCGGTCGTCTCGTTCGATCCGGCCCGGCCTGAGGTGCTCGCAGATAACGGCCGGCGCTGGCGATCGCGGATCATCATCGGCGCCGACGGGGTCGACAGTCGCATTCGGCGCGCCCTGGCGGCGGCCGGGAACCTCCGCCTGCCGCCCCGCCGGGGCCGGGCCGTGGCCTTGGAATGCTTGGTCCCGCGCCGGCCGGGAGCCTTTCCCGACCATCCCACCATCTACTTCGGCCACGTGCCTTGGGGATACGCCTGGTCCTTTCCAGGCCCGTCTCAACAGGTGCTCGGGATCGCCGCCTTGAAGACGCAGGGGCGCCGCCTCAAGGACGACTTCCGGGATTTCCTGCGGGACTTGAAGCTTCCCCTCCCCGATCCGCTCACGCTCCACGGCCACGGCCTGCCCTACGGCAACTATCTCAAAACTCCCGGATACCGGAACACGCTGCTGGTCGGGGACGCCGCCGGGTTGGCCGATCCCTTCCTGGGGGAAGGCATTTATTACGCCCACCGCAGCGCCGAGCTCGCGGCCCGGGCCGTCATCGCTAGTTTCGTGCGGCCGGAGGCGGCCCTGGCCGTCTATCGTAAGACGTTCCGCCGCTTTTTGTTGCCGGAAATGCGCTATGCCTGGGCCGGACGCCAGGTCATTTTTGCGCTGCCGCCCCGGCTGTATTACCCCGTGCTCAGCCTTTTCCTGCGTCTGGCGCCCAAAATCGGCGAGCAGACCATTCAGGGGCAGCGCAGCTTCCGCTGGTTCCGCCTCAAAAGGCCATGCCCGCACTGAAATGCACCACGAACAGATCCTCGTTGCGCTTTTCGTCCCGGTCCGGGTTCATGGCCCAACCCATCCGCGCCGGTCCGTGCCGATTGGCGACAAGACCGAATCCGCTAACGGTAATTGCCGGTGAAAAATAAAGGAGGTCGGGTCAACCGCTGCTCTCCAAAAACGCGGCCAGGGTTGAGTTGAACAACGGCGCCTGTTCGATGTTGCACAAATGCGAGGCGGACGGAAGGATTACGAGTTTGGAGCCCCCGATGCGCTCGTGCATGGCTCTGGAGGCAGCCACCGGGGTGCCGGGATCTTCCTCGCCGACCATGATCAGCGCAGGCCGCTTGATCCGCGCCAGATCTTCCAGGTAGTTGAGGCGCCGGATGGCTTCGGTGCAGCCGATGTAGCCGGCCGGAGGCGAGGATAGAAAGATGCTGCGGATCAGGTCCACGCCCGGGCCTTTGTCGCGCAGGTAGTCGGCGGTGAACCAGCGCGCCAGGGTTGAATCGACCAGGGCGGCCAGGCCCTCTTTGCGGACGGTATCGATCCGGTCCTGAATGATCGGCTGGGCCTCGGGCGGCATGAAGGCCGAGGTGTCGCATAGGGTCAGCCGGCTCAGCCGCTCGGGATGGCTCAAGGCAAACCCTTGGGCGATCATTCCGCCCATGGACAACCCCACGAAATGCACCTTTTCGATCGCCAGGGCGTCCAGCAGCCCTGCGGCGTCGGCAACCAGCTGCGCCAGCGTGTAAGCGCCCTCGGGGGCGTCACTGCCGCCGTGGCCGCGGATGTCGTAACGCAGCACGCGATAGCGGCCTTCGAACGCCGCCGTTTGAGGGTCCCACATGCGCAGGTTGGAACCCAGCGAATGGCTCAGCATCACGGCGGGCGCGTTTTTGGGGCCGGAAAGTTCGTAGTTCGTGGTGATCGTAGCGGTCTTGACGCGCATGGCATCCTCCTTCACGGTGAAGGTCGGTTTTCGGCGATGATCCGCTGGATCATGGCGGCCAGCTTCCGCGGGTCGTGGCGTACGATGCCGCCCGAGGCTTCCAGCAGGTCAGCGCTGTAAATCCGGCGTTTCCCCCAGCCGGCATGCTGCGGATCGATTTCCACGAACTCGGCCTTCTGGTTGTGGTATTGGGCCAGGAGGGTCTCATCCGGCCTGGACGAATTGTAAATGATTCCGTCCAGCTCGCGCCCGAAGACCTCTTCCAAACGCGCGACGAAATCCCGGCCCGTGAAGTTATGGGTCTCTCCGAACTTGGTCATGATGTTCATCACGAACAGCAGCCGGCCGCGGGATTTCCGGAAGGCCTCCGCGACCCCGGGCACGATGAGCCCCGGAATGATGCTGGTGAAGAGGTCTCCCGGCCCGAGGATGATGTAGTCCGCCCACCAGGCGGCGTCGATCACCGGGGGGTACACCGATATCGATTCGCTGTGATGGGGAACCAGAAACACGTCCCGGATTTTTTCGCGCTGGGTGCCGCGCGGCACATCGATGGCTTTTTCGCCAAAGATGCGCGTGCCGTCGGTCAGCTCGGCCACCAAGGTGCCCGGGTCGATGGTCACCGGCAGGATCCGGCCGCGCACGTCCAGGATCTCCGCCAGGGCCTGGATACCGGCCGGAAAGCTGCCGGCGTAACGCGACAGCATGGTCAGCAGCATATTGCCGGCGTTGTGACCTTTGAGGCGGCGGTCCTCGATGAAGCGCTTCAACAGCAGGATGCGGGCCACGTCACGATGCGGAGACAGCGCCACGATGCATTTGAGGATGTCGCCGGGCGGCAGGATGCCGAACTCGTCCCGCAGCCGACCGGTGGACCCGCCGCTGTCCACCATCGACACGACCGCCGTAATGTCGATGTCGTCAAGGTCGCGCAGCCCGGAAAGCAGCGCAAACTGTCCGCTGCCGCCGCCGAGGGTCAGAAGCTTGGTGGGTTCTGAAGACATCGTCCCTGCTATTTCCTCAACCTTCCGCTTTCCGCCGGGCACGTTCATTTCCGGAAGCCAGCATTTCCTCCACCCACTCCAGGTTCATCTCCAGCAGCTTGCCGGGGGACGGCCGGCCGGTCTGCGGGTTGCATCCGATGATGGCGTAGTATTTTTCGATGGCCGCTTGGAACTCTTCCTCGGAGAAGATGCGGGTGCCCGCGCCGGGCCCGTTCGGCTTGGCGTCGAACAGGCGCCCCGGCAGGCGGTCGTCCTGGATCGAGAAGCCTTCGCGGCTGTTGAACGCCCGCGCCAGCATCGAGGAGCGCTCGGCCGCCTGCATCAGGTCATGCAGGCTCACTTCCCACCCCGTGACCGCCTTGAGGCAGGCGACCAGGGTGTCCAGCGGCATGACCCCGCGCGGTGCGAAGCCGAACACGCACAGCCCGAGCGAATCCAGCGCGCGCCAGAAATTTTCGAGGATCACGAAGCTGCGCACCTTGTCGTTGGTGAGCTGGGTGGCGGGCATGGCCCGGTGGATCCCCAAGGCGTTGACCGATTTTAATGCAAAGGAATTAGGGTCCACGAACGAAGGGTCGTGAGGCGTGTTCATGTGATCGGCCCCGTAGGTGCAGAGCGCGTAGCTCATCCCCACGCCGACCTTGATCCGCGGGTCGTGCATGGGCAGCTCCTGGCCTTTGACGCACAGGCAGAAATCCGCTCCGACGACCCCCCATCGCTCGGCCAGCCGCGCCATCCCTTCGGCCAGCAGGTCGCCGAACCCTTCCCGCCGGGCCGTCATTTCGAGCAGCTTCAGCATCAACAGGGGGTCCCCGAAGCGCAGCTCCAGGCCGCCGGTATCCGCGGCCGTGATGATCCCTTTCTCGAAGCATTCGCAGGCGAATGCGATGGTCATGCCCGCCGAAATGGTATCCATGCAGTGGCGGTTGCAGATCTCGTTGCCTTTGGCGACCGCCTTCAGGTCGAGGATGTTCAGGTTGCTCCCCAGGGCGGAAATGGTTTCATACTCCGGACCGCCGTAGCGGGAATCCACGCCGTAGAGCGGGTCTTCGAGCGCGATGACCCGTTTGCACATGATCGGGCAGGCGTGGCATCCCTTGCGCTTCTTCAGCAGCAGGGAATTGTAGGCGTCTCCGCCGATCGCAGCGGCGTCCGGCAGGGCGCTGCCGCGGAAATTGTTCACGGGCAGTCCGCCGGCGGCGGAGAGCGGTTCGGGGAAGACGGTCGTGCCATAGACGTACAGCGAGTCTCCGGCCGGACTCTTGCGAAAGGTCTTGGCATAGTCGGTGGCCGTCTTGCGCAGGAAGTCGGGATTCTGGTACTCCAGGTCGCCGCCCCCGAGCGCCGCCACGGCCCGTAGGTTCTTGGACCCCATCACGGCGCCGAACCCGTTGCGGCCGTTGAAGTGCCCCAGGTTGTTGGTGATGTTGGCAAACCGCACGAGGTTCATCCCGGCCAGGCCGGTCTGGGCGACACGGATCTTGTCGCTGCCGAGCTCCGCGCGGATGGCGTCTTCCGCCTCGCGGGCGCCCTGCCGGGCGATCGCGGCGGCATCGCGAATCTCCGCCCGGCCCTCGCTCACCCAGAGGTAGACCGGGGTTTCGGATCGCCCGCGGAAGACGAGCGCATCGAAACCGGCCTTTTTGAGCTCGGGCCCGAAGAAGCCGGCGGCCTCGGATTCCCCGGCCGTGCCGGTGAGCGGCGATTTACCCACGGCGGCGAACCGGCAGGAGGCGGCGATCGGCGCGCCCGTCATGACGCCGGTCGCCAGGGTGAACACGTTTTCGGGCGCATACGGGTCGGTGTGCGGCGGCATGTCGCGCAGCAGGTAGTAGTACCCGATGCCCCGGCCGCCCAGATAGCTGCGGTAGAACACGTCATCGGGCGCTTCGGTTTCCAGGCGGCGGTGGGTTAAATCGACGTGCAGGATTTTTCCGGTGTATCCGAACGGCATGCGGGCTCCCTCCAATCTGGTCCCTTAAGAACAGAATCCAGTTAAAAAGTAAGCCAATCTTGGCGGTCGGATTTCAATTTGGCTCCGCCTTATCCACGATAGGCTTAAGGAATATCCGGCTGCGTGCGAGGTGTCAATCCCTGCGCGGATTATTTCCAGCCGGAATGGTCGTGCCGGTCATTCCGGGAGATAGACCGTCCGATAGCCCAGTTGGCCATCCCGGTATTCGTACAAGCGGAAGCCGGCCTGCCGCCCCCAGTAGCCTGCCACCGGCGGCGCGGCAAAGACGGGCCTGCCGCCGACCCAGTGCAGCTCGTCGCGGTGAAAATGTCCGGTGATCACCGCTTTCACGTCGTGAGCGCCCAGAAGCTTTTCGAAGCCGGCACGCGCCGGCTCGGCCCATCCCGGCGACGATGCGAACTCATAATAGTCCTCGACCGCCGGCCGGTGATGGAACAGGAGGATCGGCTTGCCGGCGAAACGCGCCAGGGCTGTTTCGAGTTCGCGCAGGGGGTCGTAGCCCTTGACCGCAAACCCCAGGGCCAGCGGCTCGGTGTAGGCCAGGACGAAAACGACGCCATGGTACTCGGCCTCTTGGCTGAGCGGACCGACGCGCTGGGTGAAGATGGCTGTGGTTTTTTCAAGGTCCTTGGGAAGGATGTCGTGGTTGCCCGGCAGCAGGTGCAGCGGCGCCTTCAGGTGCCGGAGCACGCCGAGTCCGGCTTCGCGAACGCTGGCGTCCGCGATGTTGTCGGCGAAGATATCACCGGTGTGCACGACACAGGCGATTTCATAGGGCAGGCGGTTGATCTGGCCCACCAGCCGCCGGGTGCGCTCCAGGTGGTCGCGCTCGCCGAAGTGGGTGTCGGTGATCTGGACAAAGTAAAACCGGGTCCCGGGCCCGGTGCCCGGGGGGCTCGCTCCCATGCCGGGCGGCGGGGAAGCGGCCAGCCACAGCAGCAGGGCGCAAATGGATGTCCGTTTCAAGAGATATTTCATCATTGACCCTTCCGGTGGAAACCCCTATAGTGCGCGATCGCCCGGTTGGAAAAAACGGCCGAGGCTTGCTGCCTGAGCTGAGCGCAGGAGAGAAGGAAGATGCCGATAGCCGACCGGATGATCGCACGCGTGGCCGCCTTCGCGGTCATCAAGGACATGTTCGAAGAGGGCCGGCGCCTGAAGGCCGAGTTCGGGCCCGACCACGTTTACGATTTTTCGCTGGGCAACCCGGATGCTCCGCCGCCCGAGGAATTCCGGCGCGCGCTGCGCGAAATGACGGCGGCCGAAGACCTCGACCACGGATATGCGCCGGTCACGGGGCATATCCACGTGCGCGAAGCCCTGGCGCGCCGTCTGAGCCAGGAGCATGGCATCGCGGTCCCGCCCGATCTCATCTTGATGACCGTGGGGGCGGCCGGGGCGCTCAACGACATCCTGCGGGCCCTGATGAACCCCGGTGAGGAATTCGTCACTCCGGCGCCGTATTTCCTCGGGTATGAGAACTACGCGTTTCTCACGGATGTGGCGCTCGTCGCCGCCCCGACCGATCACCGCTTTCATCTCGACATCGCCGCCATCGAGAAGACCCTCACCTTTAAAACCCGCGTGCTCCTGATCAACTCGCCGAACAACCCCAGCGGCGCGGTATACTCGGCGGCCGAGCTGAAGTCCTTAGGCGATCTGCTGCATCGGGCGAGCGCCCGCTTCGGCAAGCGCATCTATCTCGTTGCGGATGAGCCCTATCGGCGCATTGTCTACGACGTCGAGGTGCCGTCGGTTTTCGCAGCTTATCCGCACGCCGTTGTGGTGAACTCCTTCTCTAAGGAACTCAGCCTGGCCGGCGAACGGATCGGCTATCTTGCCGTTCACCCCGAAGCAGACGATGCCGCGCAGATCCTGGCCGCGGCGGCGGCCATCAATTCCATGAACGTCGTCAACGCCCCCAGCCTGTTTCAGCAGGCGGCCGCACGGGTGCTGGGAGCCGGCGTGGATGTTTCGGCCTACCGCCGGCGACGGGACCTGATCGCCGCGGTGCTCAAAGACGCCGGCTACGAGTTCACGCTGCCCGAGGGCGCGTTTTATCTATTCCCCAAAAGCCCCAGCGCCGACGACGTCCGCTTCACCCGCGTGCTGAAGCAGGAGCGCATCCTGGTCAGCCCCGGCCGCGCCTTCGGCGCACCGGGATACTTTCGGATTTCCTACGCGGTCCCGGAAGCCGTCATCACCGGCTCCCGGGAAGGGTTCCGTCGGGCCTTGCAGAAAGCGTAGGGCTGAAGCCAACGAAAGGACCGGGGCGGCCGCTGGCCGGCCGCCTGCTCATCCGACGCTCACCCCGGCGCGGTCGCCTGCCAGGACTTCAGCGATGCGTGCGGCGGCCTCCACGCCGGCCGTCCGCAGCGACCGCACAAGCTCATCGGCCTGCGCATCCGGGACCGACAACAGCAGACCGCCCGAGGTCTGGGGATCGAAGAGCAGCTCCTCCTCGGCCCCGGTGAGCTTCAACTGCAACTCCCACCATCCTTCCACCGCTTTTCGGTTGGCCGGGTTGCTGCCGGTGGTCTCACCCCTGCGGTACATGGCGGCCGCATGCGCATGAAACGGCAGGCTGCGATAGACCACGTGGATGCGCGTGGCGCTGCCGCGAGCCATCTCCAGGCAGTGACCCAGCAGGCCGAATCCGGTGATGTCCGTACAGGCGTGCACGTCGAACGATCGCGCCACATCGAGCGCCGCGCCGTTCAACGCGGCGATCGCCGGCAAAATCGCTAGCAGGTCGCGATAGGGCAGCTTGCCGGAACGGTTGGCATTGAAAAGCACCCCGGTCCCCAACGGCTTGGTCAGCACCAGGGCATCCCCCGGCCGCGCGCCCGCATTGGTAAACAGGTGTTCGGGATGCACCACCCCTGTAACGGCCAGCCCGTATTTCGGCTCGTTGTCGTCCACCGAATGCCCGCCGGCCATGCAGGCCCCGGCCTCGACGACCTTGTCGTTGCCGCCGCGCAGGATCTGCTTGAGCAGCCCCATGTCCAAGGCTTTGGACGGATACATCACGAGATTCAGCGCCAGAATGGGCCTGCCGCCCATGGCGTAAACATCCGACAGCGAGTTGGCGGCCGCGATCTGCCCGAACCAGTAGGGATCGTCCACCGGCGGCGTGATGAAATCCACCGTGCTGATCACGGCCGTATCCGCCGCGAGCCGGTACACGGCCGCGTCGTCGCTGGTCTCGAACCCGACCAGCAGGCTCGGATCTTTGGGTATGATCAGCTCCTTGAGCGCGTCCGACAGATCCGCCGGACCGATCTTGGCCGCTCACCCGCAAGTGCGCGACATGCCCATCAGGGTTTTTTTCTTCAAGAAGAACATGCGCCTTCCTTTCAGCCTCTCCGTGCCTCTTCCGGCGTGAAATGCCGAATTAGTCGATTCTGTCCCTTTTTTATAGCGACGAAACGGCCTTCAGATCAAATCAATTCTATCAATGGGTTCGTTGGCGTGGATCGAAAAACTCTATAAAAAAACAGGCGCCGGGAGTCTCCTTCCGACGCCTGTTTTTTTCTGCTTGAAGGCGGCTAGGCGGTCCCGACAAAAGCGGGATCAAACACGGCTTGGCCGGCCTCCCCATATTTACGGCTGACATACTGCAGGTTAAACGCCATCCGGCTCATGCGGATGGCTGGTTTCTGAAACTGGATGTCTGGCAAATCGCGGGCGCAACCGTCCCATGGAAGCGGCCGGACGGCTATCCGGCGGTCTTGAATTTCACCATTTGGTCGGCAATGGCGCTGAAGGCCTTGGCGACGGCCGAATCCGGATAGGTGCGCTGAAACGACGCGCCGGAGTCGCCGCAGGCAACCATGCGCGGGTCCATGGGGATCCGCCCGAGGAAGGGGATGCTCATCTCGCGCGCGGTTCGATCCCCTCCGCCGGCCCCGAAAAGATCGATCATCTCTCCGCAATGGGGGCAATGCAGTCCGCTCATGTTCTCGACGAGCCCGAAAATCTCCAAATTGACGGTGCGGCAGAAATTGATGGACTTGCGGACGTCGGCCAGGGCGACCTCCTGGGGGGTGGTCACGATGACGGCGCGGGCGTCCGGTATCTGCTGGGCCACGGTCAGGGGCTCATCGCCGGTTCCGGGAGGTGAATCGATGATCAAGAAGTCCAAGTCCCCCCATTCCACGTCGGCGATGAACTGGCGGATGGCCGAAAATTTCAGCGGCCCGCGCCAGATGACGGCGTCGTCCCGCTTGGGGAGAAAGGATTCCATGGAAATAGCGGCGAGGTTGTCCGAGCAGCGCATTGGGTTGAGCTTGCGGTTGCGATTGACGTCGGGCATTCCCGTGAGCCCCAGCATGCGCGGCACGTCCGGCCCGTGCAGGTCCACGTCCATAATCCCCACGTGGAAGCCCTTTTCCGCCAGCGCGATCGCGAGGTTGACGGACGTGCTGGTCTTGCCCACACCGCCTTTGCCGCTCATTACGACAAATTTGTTCTTTATTTTTTTCAGCGAGCTTGCCACCGAAGCGTCCTGCTCGTCTTTTAGCTGCTGAGGGCTCTTGGGTACCTTGTCCAAAATCGCCGCCATTCGTGGGCTCTCCTTTCCGCTCAGGCCATACTAAACGTGCTCATGCGATGCACAGGGGCAGATATTAACCTGAAAGGCCCTGTTGTCAAGGCGGCGTGGGACACCTTCAACCGCCTGCTGACGCTGTGCTGCCTGGGGGTCGTCTGGGAACGCCGCCCGCTGCGGCGACAGCCGCCGCTGGAATTATTTTCACGCGGCCGGCATCGGCAGGGCCGTCGGCTCATTCAAGTGTTTTCTCAACCTGCTGGCCGTGAGGGCCAAGGGTTTTCTTCGCAATCTAACGGGAATTGCTCGGTTTCTTCTGGACTTTCTGATCGGTTTTTTATATTAAGGGTCACTAAAACTACCCATGTGGAAAGCAGAAGGGAACGCCCCGATGAGATACCTGAAGATGCTGCTGATTCCTTGCGTGCTCGTAGCCCTGTTTCTGGATCCGGCCGCGGCAGCCACTCTGCGAATCCCTTTGAAAAAGCTGGCGCCGGTTCAGGACCACCAGCTCCGGGGATCGATGGACAACTACAACTTCACCATCCCCATTCCGGAACGCTGGAAAGTAACCAAGAGCACGCTGCACTTCAGCTACGTTAATTCCTCCGCCCTCATTCCCCGCAATTCGCGACTGGTCTTCACCGTCAACGAACAGCCCCTGGCCCAGGTTCGGCTCAACCCGGACACCCCCGAGGGTGACGTGATCGTACCGATCCCCGCCGCACTGCTTAAGACGGGTTACAACCCGTGCAGCTTCTGGATCGCGCAGCATTACACCGACGAACAGTGCGAGGATCCGTTTGCGCCCGAGCTCTGGACCTGGCTCAAGCTGGGAGAGGCTTATTTCATTTTCGAACTCGAGCCGGTCCCCGTACCCAGGCGGGTTTCCGCCATCGCCGATTTTCTGTTCGACCCCCGCAATATCTTCGACACTCGCGTGAATCTGGCCTTGCCCGAGCTGACGCCCGCGTATCTCAAGGCGGCTTCGCTGGTGGCCTCGGGAATCGCCCTGCGCTATGAATACCGCATGCCGGACATCAAGCTGTCCCAAGCGCTGCAGCCGGGCATGGACAACGTGCTGATTGCCTCCGCCAAGGACCTGCCCTCCCTGATCGCGGAGTCTGCGCCGGTCCCGGCCGGGCCCGGACTCGCCGTGCGCCATCTGCCCGAAAAAAAAAGCGCCGGCATCGTTGAAAACCCCGGCCATGCGTTGGTGGTGATATCCGGCAAAGACGAGGCCGAGGTCGAGACCGCCTGCCAGGCCTTTGCGGCGCTGTCCTACCCGCTGCCGGACTCCGCCGCCACGCGCATCGCCGGCGTGAAGCTGCCCGAGGTCGGCGAGCACATGATCCAGAAAGGGCTGCTGCCCGGCAAGACTTACCCCCTGGCCAGCCTGGGCATCCGCACGGTGGAGTTCCGGAGCATTGCCCCTCCGCCGCTCAACATCGATCTGCGCTTCCCCTCCGACCTTTACTTGTCGCCCAACACCTTCGTCAGCGTCAGCCTGCACATGGCCTACGACGCGGCCATGCGCTCGGATTCCGTCCTGAACGTGCGGCTCAACGGCAAGTTCATCTCCGGTGTGCGCCTGGACAACCCCAAGGGGGATTACTTCCGGGGCTACCGGGTGGACATTCCCCTGTCCTCCTTTAAAGCGGGAATGAACCAGCTCAGCTTCGAGGCCGAGCTCACGCCGCTGCACACCGACAAATGCACTCTGATCCAGACCGAGAACCTGCGGCTGACCATTTTCGAGGATTCCACGGTGGCCCTGCCGGAGGTTCCCTACTGGATCAAGATGCCGCAGCTCGACTTGTTCTTCCAGGACGCCTTCCCGCTCGGCCGTTGGCCGGACCTGCGCGAAGCGGCCGTGGTCGTTACGGAAAAAAGCCTGCCGGCGGCCAATGCCGCGCTGAACGTGGTGGCTCTCTGCGCTCAGAAGATCGGCTTCCCGCCCTTCGGACTCACCTGGCTCGCGAGCTACGAGCCTGAAAAAAACCGCAAGGACCTGCTCGTCGCCGGCGTCCTGCCCACCCTTCCCAAGACTGTCATGGAGAAAGCACCCATCGCAGGCGTCGACCCCATGCGGGTTTCGTACCCACAGATGGATCGCTCTCAACCGCTGACCGATACTCCGATCCAGTTCTGGTCGCGATCATCGATCCCCCAACCTCAGGCACCGCAGAACCTCTCCGACGTCCGCGCCGCAAGCCCGCTGGTGGCCGATCTCGCCGGCACGCTGGGACCCGGTCGGGCCGCCCTGATGCAGTTCCAACATCCGGATGCCGCCGACCGCACCGTCACCCTCCTGACCGCCGGCATCCCGGAGGACCTTCTGTCCGGCAGCCGGGCGCTGTGGAACCCGATGGTTCAGGGAGGCTGCCGCGGCGATCTGCTCCTCGTCAACCTCGATAAGCCCGACTATGAAACCCTGGCGCACTTGGTCGGCCCGAGCTACTTCCTGGGCAATCCCGGCCGGCTCCCCGTCGTTCATAACTTCATCAACACGCATCCGATTCTTTCGTTGGCGGGCCTGCTGATTCTTTTGCTGGTGCTGTGCGCGTTGATTGTGAAGATTCTGAAGCGCCGCCGCAAGCAGCGCCTGGACCCGTCTCAGGGTTGACATTCTTTAAACAGGTCATGGCGCGCGGCGCCATCCTCTCGTGAATGACGTGTCACCCTTGTGGGAGTGGCTTCCAGCATGCTGAATCGCTTCGCGGTTTCAATTCTTATCTGCCTGCTGGGGCTGGCGGCCGGCCGGCCGGCGGCGCAAGCCACGGACTGGGCGGCGTACCAGCGGACGTTTATCGCCACCGACGGACGCGTGCGAGACCCAAACCAGAACTCCATCAGCCACTCCGAGGGCCAGGGCTACGGTCTGCTCCTGGCCTGGATGAACGACGACCGACCTGCCTTTGACCGGGTTCTCAGATGGACGGCCGACAACCTCCAGGTCCGACGCGATGCGCTCTTGGCGTGGTCCTGGGGCCGCCGGCCCAACGGCGCCTGGAATGTCATCGACTACAACAACGCCAGCGACGGCGACATCCTCATCGCCTTTGCGCTGCTCAAGGCCTCGCAGCGCTGGGACCATCCGCCTTATCGTGAGGCCGCCCTACGCATCGTCCGGGACATCCGTGCCCAACTGGCGCTGACCGTGTATGGGTATCAACTGATTGCACCGGCGTATTTCGGGTTCAACAACGAAAACGGCCATAGCTTCAACACCGGTTATCTCGTGCTGCCGGCCTTTGACGAGTTCGCGCGGGTGGATGAAGAGGTCTTCTGGAAGGGCGTACTCAAGGACAGCCAGCGCCTGCTGGATAAAAGCTTCTTTTCGCACCTCAAGCTGCCCGCCGACTGGGTGGCGCTTTCCAACGGCCAGACGATGGTGGATCGAACGCGCAGTCCGTTTTTCGGTTACGAAGCCATCCGTGTGCCGCTCTATTTGGCCTGGCACGGGGACCGGCCGCGTCTGGCGGCCTTCTCGGATTATCTGCAATTTGTCGAAAACGCCGGCTACCTGCCCCGGCGCGTCAATCTCATGGACGAGACGGTGGCCGCCGAAGAGGCTCCCGCAGGGTTTTACGCCGTCATGGGGCTCTGTGCCGAGCGGCTCGAGCGGCAGCCGCTGGCCCGGAAGCTGCTCCAGAAAGCCACCGAGCGGGTCGCGCGCGAGCCGGAGGATTATTTTTCAAATACGCTTTACCTGCTTGCGCGCGGCCGGACGGAGTGATGATGAACCACCGCCTGCTTTTCCTGGTTGTTTGGCTTCTGCTGACCGCGGCCGCGACGACCGCACCGGCCCAGATCCGGCAGGAGGCCTTGGAGCAGACCGGGCGCAGCCATCCGCAGCCGGCACGTCAGGCCATGGATGAGCACACTCAGCAGGTCATCCAGCGCCGCTCCGGCGAACAGATCCAGACTCGGCCTCACGAGGGGTTGACGGAACTGGCCGAGCCGGACTGGGAATACCAGTCTCCCGAAGATGCGGACATCCTGGAGGGCTGGGCGGACCGGCCGCCGGCCGGTGCGCACGCAGCCGAGCTTTCCGGCCGGGCCAAGGCCTGGCAGCTTTACGCCCGCGGAAACTATCCGGCCGCTGCGCAGCTCTTTGCAGAAGCCCTGGGCTCCGCCGACCGTCAGGAGGCGCTGAACGCCCGGTTGGGGCTGGCCTACAGCCTGCTCAAACAGGGCCGACGCGATCAGGCCATTCCGCACCTATCTTATCTCACGGATCAGGGATACCGCCCGGCGGAGACGTTGCCGGCGCTGGTCCATGCGTTGACTCGAAGCGGCCGTTGGGAGGAGGCCGAGAAACGCATCGCGCAGCTGCCTGCCCATCAGCGCTCCCAATGGGAAAGGCGCCTCCTGGAAGCGCGGCTGCTGAAGGACTACCAGGCCCTGGCGCAGACGGCCGACCCCTCGGCCCTGGCCGCCTTCCTCGATACTCACGCCCGCGCCATGCGCGCGTGTATCCGGCCGGACGTATTTCATGAGATCGGCCGCCGGCTCGCCGAAGCCGGGTCGATGCAGCCGGCGGCCGACACGCGCCGCAGGCTTCTCGAATGCCCGCTGCCTCCGGAGCTGCGCCTCGGCATCCTCGGCGAATTCGCCGCCGAGCTGCCGGAGGACGACGCCCTGGCGCTGCTGCGCAGGGAGAAACCGGGGCTGCGCCAGGCGGCTCCGGCGCTGAGCGGCGATATCGACGCGCTGGAACTGCGCATTCTCAAACGCCGGCTGGCCGGCCTGCCGCCGGATTCGGAACTGAAGGCCCGCACGGCCGAGGAAATTTTGACGTTCGCCCCGGGCGACCGCGACGCTCGGACGGCTCTGGCCTGGTACCGGTTTCAACGCCAGGAATACGAGGAGGCGGAGAGGCTCTTCGGTCTTCTGAACGCCCAGGACCCCGCCAACAAGGATTATGCCCTGGGGTTGGGATACGCGCGCCTGAACTCCGGCCGAATCGACAACGCCCTGGACCCGCTGGAAAGCGGCCGGATCGCCGAAGACGCCGAGACCCGCAGGCTCAGGGAGCTGGTCTACCGGCAGCAGGCCGCCAGGGCCTACGATGCCGGAAACTGGGATTACGCCGCCGATCGTCTTGAAAAGCTGATGGCGCTGGACCCCGCGGATGCGGACGCTCAGGAGCTGCTTGCCTGGACGCGCTACCGCCAGGACCGCCGAACCGAGGCCAAGGCGCTTATGGAGGAACGCTTCGCCGAACGGCCCAGCCCGCCGCTGGCGGTCGGTCTGCTGGGGCTTTACGCCGCGGATGGGGACGAAGAGCGGGCTTACGAACTGGCTGATCGGTTGGCCGGGGAGGAGGACCCCGCGCTCCGGGCGCCGGCGGGGAACTTCTTCTTCGACCGCGGGGCGCCCATCACGGCGGCTCAGCTCGACCGCGACCCGCAGCGCTGCTATTTCAACGCCGATTCGCCGCGCGCCGAGGCATTTCTCTACCATCGCAGCAAACAGGGCGACGGCAAGTTCGGCGATCTCGAGGAAACCGCCCTGCCGCTGACGCTGGTCTACCCGACCGAGCTTGGCCGGCAGTGGTCCGCCGCCATTACCCCCAAGCACCTATCCGGTTCCCAAGGTCCCTCCCGCCCACAGGCCGGCCGTTATTATCGCCTGCTCGACGGTGCTTCTAAAAAGCAGGACCTGGAGGACAGCCTCTTCGTGGTTCAGCCCGAGGTGGGCTTCGAGCTGGAGGGCCGCCTGAGTGCGGAGATCCATGTCGGCACGACGCCCCTGAACGGGCCGGTCGACCCGACCCCGACCTTCGCGGCCCGGATCGGCGCGGCCGGCGGCTATGTCGACGTGCACCGCTGCAATCTAAAGGATTCAATCCTTTCCTACGTCGGCCAGAAGGACCCTTACAGCAACGATGAGTGGGGCCGAGTCACCCGCAACGGCATCGAGGCGGGCAAGACCTGGCCGCTCGGAGGAAGCTGGTGGGTGAGCGGGTCGGCCGGATACGACTACTACATGGGCGACAGCGTCTGGGACAACCAGTCCGTGCGCCTCGACGCAGCCGTCGGCCGAACCCTGCTCCTCGACCAGGACGAGTTCAGCTATGGGCTGTTCTTCTCCGCCCAGCACTTCCGCCGCAACAGCGATTTCTACACCTACGGCCACGGCGGATATTACAGCCCCGAGCTGATGACGATGATCGGCCCCTTCGTGCGCTATCGCACCGCCGCCTGCCGGGGCTACTGGTTCGACGTGCAGGCTTCCGCCGGCTGGCTCCACCAGCGTCTCGACGGCAGCCCCTTCTATCCCCTGTTCGACGGCGACACCGCCGGTTTTACTCCCGAAGCCGCCGCCGACGCCAACGGCGAATACGACTCCGACATTGACAACAAGATCGGCTTCAACCTCAGGCTTCAGGGCATGAAGCAGATCACCTCCCACCTCGCTGCCGGCGGCTTCGGTTCCCTCAACAACTCCGCGGACTACACCGAATGGTCGGCGGGAATCGGCATTCAGATCTTCTTCGAGCCCCAGAACCTTTTCTGGATGCGCAAGGACATGTTCCGCGAGTTCGGAACGTGCTCGAATAAATAGACTTTCGAAACAGTCTATTTCACGATCCTCCGACCTGCCGCCTGAGCGTGTCAAACCGATTGACAACGCCACATCATTAACTTATTCAACACTCCAATCACCCCAATCACCACGCGGGCGCTCCTCGGTCGGCTTAGGGTATGAATATCAAGCAAGCCTTTCAAATCTTTGATCTTAACGCCGAATCTTCTCCTGAAGCGCTAAAAAAGAGATATCATGATCTTGCCGCTATCTGGCACCCAGATCTGCACGCCGGCAATTCTCGATTGCAGGAATTCGCTTCTGAAAAAATGAAGGAGATCAATTCAGCCTATGAAACGCTTCGCCTCTATATGGACAACCACATCAAGGTCGCTTGTGAATTTTGCGGTGCGGAAACCAGAAAACGGCGCGATGTGAACATTGATTACGCAACCTGCAGCGCCTGTGGAAAGCAGCTCCGGAAGCCCTTACCAAAAAAGAAAAGGATACCTTGCGGAAATCACCGCTGCGCCGGAACGATCGGTTCCAGTGGGCGCTGCAACTATTGTGGAAAAACGATCGGGGAAAGCCAGACCCGCTTTGCATCCGGCGCAAACAATCAAAGCGAAGAGAATATAAAGGAGACGTTGACGCCCAGCCGGAACCGAATGGGCGGAAAAATCGTTTTGACGATGGTTGGTATCAGTATATTGGTAGTTGCATATGCGTACCATCGCCAAATCGTGAATCCGAGCGAGCCTTCCGCGACCCCCCACGAATCGGCGGCCCTCAAAAGCCCCGAACCAATTTCTGCATCAAATCCAATTGCGCCAAAAGCACCTGTTTTTAGATCGAGTTCACAGACCGCTCTTAAAGACGATTCCCTCTATAGCGCCTTATTCGATCAAAACAGGATAAAGAGGGAAGAAGCCCAAAAAATCCAGCAGATATTAAAAACGATCGGTTATGACGTTGGGAAACCAGATGGGTGGGTGGGCAACAAGACCATTTCGTGCCTCAAGCAATATGGGATGGATTTCAGCTACCTTCCGGAAGAAAGTTTTCCGGATTGTTTTTTTGTCCACTCCCTTTTCCATTACCAAATTTCCTTAGAGCACAAAGATTGGTTGGATATTTTTTTAAGCAACGATTTAGAGGATTGGGTGCGCTCACAACCGGCCCACCATCAAAAGCAAATTAACGCGCTGGCTTTGGATCAGCCCGGTACGGCTATTCGAGCTAGTGAGACGGTACAAATTTGAAAAATTTAAGCCCATTCCAACCCATTTCCCCGAAACCGGCATCATCAAGAAGCGTTTTTCGGAAGGAAACGGCCACCTGAAAATAAAAACAAAAACGGAAAACAACAATTATTATGTTAAACTCATCAATTATGAGCACAATCAGGAAACCTTGTCAGCCTTCATCCGCAGTGGAAGCACCCTGTCGGTTCAACTGCCACCGGGAGCATATGAGCTGAGGTATGCCGCCGGCCCCAATTGGTATGGCATGGAATATTTGTTCGGAACTTCAACGAGCTATGGAAAGCTTCCCATGCCCGTCATTATTTCGGAAAAAACCCGCGCGATCGGCGCCGTCGCGGTTGAACTTATACCCAGTCAACATGGAAGCCTTAAGACCAACATCATTTCTGAATACGACTTCTGACTCAAAGGACAAACGGCGATGGACACACCCGTCACGCTTTCCAACGGCTCGGTCAAGCGGTTGAGCGAGTTTTGGGAGAACTCAAGGCTGGTGCTGGTATTTCTCAGGCATTTCGGCTGACCGTTCTGCCGCGAGCAGGTCGCGCAGTTGCGCCCCCGGAAGAAAGAGTTCGAAAAGGCCGGGTCCCACGTCGTTCTGGTGGGCATGGGAACGCCGGCGGAATGCGCAGCATTCAAGAAGAAATTCGACATCCCCTTCCCCATGATCGCCGATCCGCAGCAGGACCTTTACCGCCAGTTCCACCTCAAGCGCATGTCGCCGTTGGGAGTGCTCTCGCCGACAATGGCCATCAAGGGAGTCGCGGCCATGGTGAGGGGCGCCGGAATCGGCAAACCCGTCGGCGATATCCGGCAATTGCCCGGAGTCTTCGTCATCGACGCCGCCGGCCGCATTATTTTCAGCCATCAACCGGCCGGGCCGGCGGACCACGCAGACCCCGATACGATTCTAAAGGCCCTGTCCGAGGTCTCTGCGGCCAGGTCCTGAGAAGTGGCTGGCCATCTGGCTGTCTTCATGGTCGACGCAGCCGCCGCTTCCGCGGCATCAACCCGGGCAACCGGATGCGGAGAAATCTATTAGCGGACAAGCTTAAGGCAAGCTTTGCCCGCCGCGAGGACGTCCACCCCCTGATGCTTTTCACCTACGACCGGCTGGCCGCCGCGGGCGAGAGAAACGACGGGTACGTGGCCATCACCGACCAGCTGATCTCCGGCGGCACGCTGCTGGGATAGGTCAACCTGGACCACTGGGACATCGCGCTGCCCGTGCGCGAACGGCTCAACTTCGGCGGTGCCGGCAGCCGAGCCGCTGCGCGGCTGCTTCTTTTCGAGGCCCTGCTGCTGGCCGTGACGGAGGCCTTGAGGATGTGACGATCGGCGGAACTTTTCCCCGCCGACGACCGCTGGCGTCACCCGCCTGGATATCGACCGCGGTTGACAGGCTATTCGAGCACGCCCTATAAAGCCTGCCTCCGCTGCCCGCTTGTAGACACCACTTAAGATTACAGCCCCTCTGCGCTTGGGCGCCGACTCTTGTGACAAACTTCATTCCACCGCCCCCTGTTTTCTCTTGACACCGCCTCCATTTTTTGGGAAAATATTCCCAACTAATGCCTTACGGGCAATCATGCAACGGATGGAAAAAAACAAGCACCAGATTCTCGCAGCGGCCGCGGCTCGAATCCTGCGGCCGTTGATTCGGATCCTGCTGCGCAACGGGGTTTCGTACGGGACGTTCGCCGACATCGCCAAAAGCGAGTTCGTCGATGTCGCCCGCAAGGAGTCTGCCGTTGAAGGCCGCAAGCAAACCACTTCGCGTCTGGCGGTCGTCACCGGCTTGACCCGCAAGGAGGTCCATCGAATCCTCGAACAATCGCGCCCGGATGATCGCTCCAGCGCGGACCGATACAACCGGGCGGCCCGGGTCGTCGCCGGATGGCGCCGCGATGAAGATTTCTTGAGCCCGCGCGGCAACCCACTGGTGCTGTCCGTCAGCGGCCCGGGAATTACCTTCCAGGAATTGGTTCGGCGCTACAGCGGCGATATGCCCTATCGAGCCGTCCTGGACGAACTGGCTGCCGAGGGAACCGTCCTTATTTCGGATAAAGACCAGGTCCGATTGCTTGAAAGGGCGTATGTGCCCAAAGCCGACGAAACCATGAAACTCCATATCCTGGGGGTTGATACAAGCTATCTGATCGATGCCATCGGCCACAATCTCCAGACGGGCGACGCGCCGCCCAAGTTTCAACGCAAGGTGCTCTACGACAATCTGCCGGACAATGCGCTGCCCGAGTTCCGCAGGCTCTCGGGACACTATGCGCAGAAGCTGCTTGAAAAACTGGACCGCTGGCTGTCTGCCCGCGATCGCGACGCCAATCCCGGCGTCAGGGGTGAAGGGCGGAATATCGCGGGGCTTGGAATTTATTACATTGAAGAACTTTTTACCGGCGAAGAGGCCGACCAAGGTCGGTGATGAATTCCGTCGAGCCGCCGGCCCGACGAACGACATCCATGCGATAAGGACGAGGACCGATGCGAGTCATCCAATTTAAGAATATCATCGCGGCGGCGGCCCTGACGATCGCCCTGGCCGCTCTCAGCGCTTGCGGAGGAGGCGGGGGCGACAGCGTGGCCGGCGGCGGTGTCGGCGGGAGCGGGGTTACGGTCGCATCGGTGGGCACCGTGACCGGCTTCGGCAGCGTCATCGTAAACGGCGTCACGTATACTACCCAGAGCGCCGAGGTCCTGGTTGAAAACACGCCAGCCGGTTCGGGCGATGAGGCGCTGGCGCGCAATCTTTCAACCGGCATGGTGGTCCGCGTCGAAGGCGTGCTGAATGCGGACGGGAGCGCTGCCGCCCGCCGCGTCTACTTCAACAAGGATCTCAAGGGGCCGGTCGAGAGCCTGACCGATCTGGATGCCTTTACGAAAGAGGTCATCCTATTAGGGCAGGCGGTGGTGCTCGACCCGTTTTCTGTCTTTCGGAATACAACGGCGGCCGGTGTTTCGACCGGCATGGTCCTGGAGATCAGCGGCTATGCCGACGAGGCGGGCCGTCTCCAGGCGACCTATGTGAACAAGATCGCCGATTCGCTGCCTGCTAGCGGCTCGGTTGAGATCAAAGGCCTGGTTCAGAATGTCGATTCGCCGAAGAAGACCTATCAGATCAACGCGCTCACGATTGATTTTTCATCTGCGGACCTCAGCGGGCTGCCTGTCGGCAGCCCGCAAGCCGGCCAGCTTCTTAAAGCAACAGGCAGACGGCAACCTGCGAATTTGTTGATCGCCGATCGCCTGGAGCCGGCGGAGGAATTCGGCTCGGGCGAATTCGAGACCGCTGAACTCGAGGGGATCATCACCCGGACCGGCGGAGCGTCCGAATTTGCGATCGGCCGCTACACCGTGCTGACCGACGCAACGACATCGTACCGGAATCTATCCCCCCAGGATCTGAATCGCGGCACCCGTGCGATCGTCCGGGGCGCTTTGACCGGCAAGTCCATCCTGGCCGATGAAATCAGTCTTTTCGAGAAAATCAGAATCGAATCGAATGCCGACTCGGTCTTCCCGGCTGAAAACCGGTTGGTGCTGTCCGGATTGGGATCGATCGACGTTTTGGCAACCGCTACGACGCGCATCATCGGCACGGCGGCCGGCCTGAACCAGATCCAACCCGGCGACCACGTGCGGCTGGTCGGCCGACGCGGCTCCGGCGGCGAGATCTTCGCATCGAGCCTGCTGGTAACCCCGTCCAAGCAAAACGTGGAATTGGCCGGCCCTGTGGATTTGGTCACATCGCCCGAGCTGGTCGTTTTGGGAGTTACGATCGATACGTCCACGATCCCGGCCGACCGGTTCAGAGGATCGGGCGGCAAACCCGTTTCGCCGGCGGACTTTCTCGGGGTGGTCAAACCAGGGAATATCGTCGCCGCAGAAGGAAATCTACAGTCCGGGACGATTATTTGGACGGCTATCGAGTTGGAATAATAATTAAACGCATAGAAAAGGAGAAACAAAATGAAATTCAACGGACGGGATTTTACAACCTTTGCACTACTGACGCTTCTATCACTCCTCATCGGCTGCGGCGGGGGCGGCGGCGGTGACAGCAGCACTGGCGGTTCCGGCTCCACAGGGACTCTCTCCCTCAGCCTTCAAGACGCTTCATCGGAAAACTATCGGGCAGTGTATGTGACGATTGACCGCGTGGAAGTCCACCTGGGCGGGGATGAGGGTCGGAACGAGAGCTGGCTGAGTGTGCTGTCGCCGGACAAAGCCGGAAAGACCTACAACCTGCTGGAGCTCGTCAACGGGGTGCGCGAAGAGCTCGGCATTGTGGACCTTCCAGCGGAGCCCTACACCCAAATGCGCCTGATCATCGGCAGAGAACCGGACGATGGCATCAACGTCCTGAGCCAGAGACATCCCTATGCAAACTATGTCATCACTGAGCCAGACCTGAAGGTTCACGAACTCAAGGTTCCAAGCGGATTTCAAACCGGAATCAAGATCGTGGGGGGATTCGATGTCAGCGAAAACCAGACAACGGAGTTGATTATAGATTTCGACGCCGCCAAATCCGTGGTGAAGGCCGGCAACAGCGGTAACTGGCTGCTCAAACCGACCATTAAGTATTTTCGTCTTGAAGAATATGCAATTGTGCGAGGGATCGTAAGGGACGATGGAAGGGTCCCTGTGGCCAATGCGCTCGTTAGCGCCCAGCAGCCGGATGGCGACGGCAACCCGGTGGTCTATGCCGCAACCATTACTGAGACTGACGGCAGCTATGCGCTTTTCCTCAATCCGGATCGTAACGAAAACGGGGCGGACGATCTCTACACCATCGTTGCCTATAAAAGGGAATACGTAGCCGGATGCGCCGAAGTGACCACCAACCCCGGAATGAATCAAGATCCGAGCACGCCGGACACAACCGATGTCGATCTGGAGGGAGGCAAACCGACCGGATTTTTGGAAGGCGATGTAACGATCAACGGCGGAGCCGTTGACCAATACGTAACGGTGAGCTTCAGGCAAGAGAAGCAGTGCGGTTCGACCGACGCCTTGACTGTCATCGAGGTAAAGGCTGAAAATTACCTAAAGGGTGTGTCCTACTCGTCAGAATTGACTGCTGGGACTTATGACGTAAATGCATCCACTTTCTATACAGAGAATGAGGATCAATTGGCGACGGATGACTTCCCAGGCGTCGAAATCGCTGATGGTCTAACCGAAACGTTGGACATAGTGCTGCCGCCGCCTATTCCCTGACGGAGGTTTGAGCGGATTACCGGACCCAATCCAAGCATCAGCAGGTTGAGAAGACAAAAAGCGGGGAGGCCCCTCTAAATGCGCCTCCCCGTTTTTTAATTTGAACTCGGGCGGTCCAGGTGTTTGCCCGATGCCGGCTGCGCGATGCGCTATGTCCCCAGCTCCCAGGATGCCAGGTATTTCTTCTGCTCGGCCGTCAGCTGGTCGATGGCGATCCCCATGGCGGCAAGCTTTTCGCGCGCGATCTGCTGGTCGATGGCCTGGGGCACCGGGTAGACGTCTTTCGCCAAAGGCTTCTTGAGCCTGACCATGTACTCGATGCTGAGGGCCTGATTGGCGAAGCTCATGTCCATCACGCTGGAGGGGTGTCCCTCGGCGGCCGCCAGGTTGATCAGCCGGCCCTCGCCGAGCACATTGATCCGGTGGCCGTTCTTCAGAACAAATTCCTCCACGAAGGACCGGATCTTACGCCGGAACTTGGAAAGCCCGGCCAGGCCCGGAAGATCCAGCTCCACGTTGAAGTGCCCGGAGTTGGCCACGATGGCGCCGTCCTTCATGACCCGGAAGTGCTCCTTGCGGATGACGTTGATGTTGCCGGTGACCGTGCAGAAGAAATCCCCGATCCGAGCCGCCTCAGCGATCGGCATCACGCTGAACCCGTCCATCACCGCTTCCAGGGCCGGCAGCGGGTCGATCTCGGTCACGATGACGTTGGCGCCCATGCCGCGCGCGCGCATGGCGATCCCGCGGCCGCACCAGCCGTAGCCGCAGACCACGAAGCGGCTCCCGGCGATCAGCCGGTTGGTCGCCCGGATGAACCCGTCGATGGTGCTCTGGCCGGTGCCGTAGCGGTTGTCGAAGAAGTGCTTGGTGCGGGCGTCGTTCACGGCGATGATGGGGTACTTCAGCACGCCGTCGGCGGCCATGCTGCGCAGCCGGATGATGCCGGTGGTCGTCTCCTCCGTGCCGCCGCGCACATGGTCGGCCAGCGCCTGGCGCTCGGAGTGCAGGATCGAGACCAGGTCGGCCCCGTCGTCCATCGTGTAATGCGGCCGGGTGTCCAGCACCGCGTTGATGTGCGCATAGTAGGTTTTGTGGTTTTCACCCTTGATGGCGAAGGCCGGCATGCGGTCGTGCTTCACCAGCGAGGCCGCCACGTCGTCCTGGGTGCTCAAGGGGTTGGACGCGCATAAGGCGACGCTCGCGCCGCCCGCCTTCAGCGTCTGCATCAGCGCCGCGGTTTCGGTGGTCACGTGCAGGCAGGCGGCCAGCTTCACGCCGGCCAGTGGCCTTTCCTTGGCGAACCGCTGGCGGATCCGGTTCAGCACCGGCATGCTCTGCGCGGCCCATTCGATCCTCAGCTGGCCTTCCTTGGCAAGTTGAATGCTCTTGACGTCGTATTTCATCAGAAACATTACCTCCTCTGTGTTGTTTTGCCCGGCACAAAAAACTGAGGACTGAGCGACCTTCCCCGACTCGGTCCTCAGTCCTCAATCCTTTCGACTGTATCCTACACCCCGGCCTTCTCGCGCATCTTTGCGGCCATAGTGGTATGCTCCCAGGTGAACTCCGGCTCGGTACGGCCGAAATGCCCGTAGCAGGCCGTCTTGCGGTAGATTGGCCGCAGCAGATCGAGGTATTCGATGATAGCGGCCGGCCGCAGGTCGAAGCACTCCCGCACGATCTCCGCGATGCGATGGCCGGGCAGCTTCCCGGTGCCCATCGTATCGACCATGATCGAAACCGGCTGGGCCACGCCGATGCAGTAAGCGATCTGCACCTCGCAGCGCTTGGCCAGCTGGGCGGCGACGATGTTCTTAGCGACATGCCGCGCCATGTAGGAGGCGCTGCGGTCGACCTTGGAGGGGTCCTTGCCCGAAAAGCAGCCGCCGCCGTGGCTGCCCTGGCCGCCGTAGGTGTCGACGATGATCTTGCGGCCCGTCAGCCCGCAGTCGCCCATGGGTCCGCCGATCACGAAACGGCCCGTAGCGTTGATGTAGTAGCGCGTGTCGGCGTCCATCAGGTGGGCCGGAATGACTTTCTTGACGACCGAGTTGACGAGAGCCTCCTGCAGGGCCTCCTGCTCCACGTCCGGCTTATGCTGGGCAGCGATGACCACGGCGTCCACCCGCTTGGGCACGCCGTCTTCATATTCCAGGGTGACTTGGGCCTTGCCGTCGGGCCTCAGAAAATCCACCTGGCCGTTCTTGCGCACCTCGGACAGCCGCCGGCAGAGCTTGTGAGCCAGCATGATGGGCATGGGCATGAACTCCGGGGTCTCATCGGTGGCGTAGCCGAACATCAACCCCTGGTCGCCGGCCCCCTGCTCCTTATAGAGGCCGTCGCCCTTGTCAACCCCCTGAGCAATATCAAGCGACTGGTGGTCGATGCTCGTCATCACCGCGCACGTCTGCCAGTCGAACCCCATCTTCGAAGAGTTGTATCCGATGTCCCGGATCGTGTCGCGCACGATCTGAGGCATCTCGACATAGGTCTGGGTGGTGATCTCCCCGGCGATGAAGGCCATGCCGGTGGTGACCAGCGTTTCGCAGGCCACCCGGCAGCGCTTGTCTTCCGCCATGATGGCATCGAGAATGGCGTCGGAGATCTGGTCGGCCACCTTGTCCGGATGCCCCTCGGTCACGGACTCCGAGGTAAAGAAAAACTTCTCCTTGGGAATGCTGATGCTCATGTCTGACTCTCCTCGATCCTGCGGCGCTGGTGGCGATGAAACCAACGGGTTTTGCTTTCCCTTCAGCCGCGGTATATTTTTTCAATCCTGTCAGTTTATGCGCACGTGTTTGAAAAGTCAAATATGGATTTGATCACGTCGGCGCGCGCTGGATGAACTCGGCCAAAATGTGCTATCGTGCGCTCATGCGAAGGAAAACCATCCGCTGGTGGTCCGGATGCCTGCTGGCCGTTGCGCTCTGCGGTGCAGCTGCGGCCGGGCCGTCGTCCCTGCTCCTCTCGCCGGAAGCGACCGACGAGCCGGATCCCGTGGCGCTCTCGACCGCCTGGTCGGCCGACCGCGCTCGCCCCGGCGATACCGCTGTTCTAGCAGTGGTGCTGTCCATCCAGGAAGGCTATCACGTCATCGCCGATGCGGCGCAGGTCCAAGAGACCCGGGATTTCAAACCCTTTCCCACCCGAGTGCGCTCCACGGCCGCCTCCGCGGGCCTCATCGCCGAAAGCCCGCGCTATCCGGCCGCCACGCCCTTGAAAGCGGATTTCATCGACAGCCCCATCGCCAGCTTCGAAGGCCGGGCCATCGTCTACCTGCCGGTCCGCATCGATGCCGCATCGCCTCCAGCAACGGCATCGATCCAGATCGAGGTCCAGTTCCAGGCCTGCTCGGCCTCTTCGTGCTTGCTGCCCCGCCGGGAAATGATAGAAGCCGTGCTCGCGGTGATGTCCGCCGGGCCGCCGCCAACGGCGATCCACCCGGAGCTCTTTGCAGCGTGGAGCCAGTCCAAAGAAACGTCCGGAATCCGGTTTGAGGTCTTCAGCTGGGGGTTCACGCTGGATGCGGCCTCCGCCGGAGGGTGGGCGCTTTTGCTGCTGACGGCCGCTTTCGGCGGATTTCTGCTCAACCTCACCCCCTGCGTGCTGCCCCTGGTTCCCATCAAAATCCTCAGCCTGTCCAGCGCCGCCGCCAACCGCGCGCGCTGCCTGGCGCTCGGTCTGGCGACGTTGGCCGGGGTGCTCGGCTTCTGGATCGGCCTGGGTGCGTTGGTGTCCGTCGTCAGCGGAATAGGTGCGACCCATCAGCTCTTTCAATACCCGGCCTTCACCCTCGGCGTGGGCCTCCTCATCGCCGCAATGGCGGTCAGCCTCCTGGCAAGCTACTCGGTGCGCCTGCCGGGTTTCGTGTACGCGCTCAACCCCCGCCGGGAGACGCTGCGCGGGGCGTTCGGCATCGGGGTCCTTACCGCCGTATTGTCCACCCCCTGCACGGCGCCCTTCATGGGCGCGGCGGCGGCCTGGGCGGTCACTCAGGCCCCGCTGACCACGCTGACCGTTTTTGCGGCGATCGGTGCGGGCATGGGCCTGCCTTACGCAGGGCTGGCGGCGTTTCCCGCACTGGTCCGCCGCCTCCCAAAGACCGGCCCTGCCAATGAGCTATTGAAGCAGGCCATGGCTTTCTTCATGCTGGCAGCAGCGGCCTATTTCATCGGGATCGGCCTGAGCAGTCTGGCGGCGGATGCAGCCAAGCCGGTCGGTCGCTTCTACTGGTGGCCGGTCATGGCACTCTGTGCGGCGGGCGGCGCCTTTAGCGGATACCGGGCTTCACGCCTGGCACGCTCCAGGGCCGGACGGACGGCCTGGCTGAGCGTCGGCGCCTTGATCGCGGCCGCGGCGCTGGCGGGCGGCGTCAAGCTGACCGACCCCGGTCCGCTGGCATGGTCGCATTTCACCCCGTTGCGGCTGGAAACGGCGTTGCGGGACGGCAACATCGTCCTCATGGTCTTCACGGCGGAGTGGTGTTTGAACTGCAAAGCGCTGGAGCAAAGCGTCTGGCGCGACCCGGATCTGGCACGACTGGCCTCGCGGAAGGGGGTGGTGGCCATGAAAGTGGACTTGACGGGGAGCAACCCGGCCGGCCGGGAAAAGCTCCGCGAGACGGGCAGCCTGACAATCCCTCTGTTGGTAGTGTATGCAGCCGATGGACGGCCGATTTTCAAAAGCGATTTCTACACGGCCGACCAGGTAATGGAGGCGGTCAGAAGCGCGTTGGCCGCATCGCGGCCAACGGCATCATGAGATTCGCGGCCGGATAGCTGATCAGCGGCGGTTTTTTTCTGCCAGAATCGAGTATCCGAGATCCGGGATCCATCATCCCCCGGAGGCGGTCCGTTCAAGCGCATGGCCCTGCGCGGCCGGCTGAACCTGGATGTGATCGCTGAACTTTTCGGCCGCAAACGCATCCCGCACTCGCGACTCGGGGCTGCCTAAAACCACCACAATCAACCGTCGGTCGCCGTTGGCGCCCGTGGCCACGATATTGAACCCCGCCCGCCGGGTGTAACCGGTTTTGAGACCATCCACGCCGGGCACCCGCCCCACGAGCTTGTTCTTGTTCGTGATCATCAGCGTCCCGTTGCGGAAGGTGGTCTGCTCGATGGAGGTCCAGTTCAGGATTTGGGGGTACTGCAACGCCTCGCGCGCCAGCCGAATCATGTCGTTGCACGTGGTGAGATTTTCGGAGCCGCCGTTGGCAGGAGGCAGTCCGTGGACGCAGTGAAACTCGCTGTCCATCATGCCCAGCGCCCGGGCCTTGCGGTTCATCAGCGTCACGAAGCCTTCGGCACTGCCGGCAACGTGTTCGGCAATGGCATAGGCCGCATCGTTGGCGGATTCGACCATGGCCGCGGTCATCAGCTCGTTCAGCGTAAATGTCTCGCCGGCCTTCAGGAACACCTGCGTCCCGCCCATGCCCTGGGCGTTCTTGGAAGCGGTGATGCGGTCGCTGAGCCGCAGCTCCCCGCGCTCGATTTTATCGATCACGACGGCGGCCAGCATGAGCTTGGTCAAGCTGGCCTGGGGCCAGCGCAGGTGCATGTTCTGCCCCTCGAGCACCTGGCCGTCGGCGGCATCTGCCACGGCGTAGGCTTCAAACGGAGGCTTGGGTTCGGCATGCGGCAAGGCCGCCGCCGGACGGGGCTTGGATTTTGGGGTAAAAGTCTTTTTAGGGGGTGTCTGGCCGCCGATTGCGCTGTGACATACAAAAAGCACCAACAAAGCCGCTACCATCAATGATTTCATTCCAGTCCCTCGGGCATCCTCGCTCCTCCCCCACCCCCTTTCAGGGGAAGCGGCATATGGATAAAGTGATCGCTGCGCGACAGCTATCGGCGGACCTCCACCGCCGTATCTCCGGAGGCCCATACCACCGGATCTTCCGCAACGCTGATACTTTATATTTTAGACCAAAACGCCGAAGGACACAAATTCCGAGGCTATAAAAAGGCGCGCGGCATGCTGGTGCTGTGTCGGAGCTTACCAGATTTCGCTGTTGCGCCGCGCGTCGAGCCACTTGCGCTGGGCGGTCGATAGCTGCCCGGTGTGTTTTTCGATCCACTCGATGTCGGCCGTCAGGATGGCGAGCTTCTCGGCGTTCGTCAGCTGGTAGTCCGCCAGAGCGTCGGCCCCGCAGTGCATCAACTCGTAGACAAGATTCTGATCGCTCGCCGCACGCTCCAGCAAACGCAGAATCTCGTCGCGGTGAACCACTCCCTGCGCTTCGACCGCCTCCTCCCGCGCAGGGCTCATGGCTTTCTGCACGGTGTAAACCAGACCGTCCGGGGAAAAGGGTTTTTCGAGGATTTCAGCGGCCCCCAGCTTCATGGCCTGGACGGCGGACGGCACCGTGGCGTAGCCGGTGATGATCACCACCGGCAGCCTCGGCTTAACCCGTTTGATGTCCCTCAGGACCCGCATGCCGCCGATGTCCGGCATGCGCAGATCGCTCAGCACCAGATCATAGTCCTTCTGCAGGGCCATCTCGACCCCCTGGCGGCCGCTCAGCGTGGAGTCCACGTCGATGCGCTCCTCCTTCAGGATCTTGGTGATGCTGTCGATGACGATGCGCTCGTCGTCAATCACCAGAATTTTCTTGTTGGGCATGGCGCTCCTCCTTTTCCAACGTCTTCAGCACGGACCCGACGGTAACGCTCAGTTCATCGGGGGTAAACGGTTTCGAAATAAAAGTCACGGCACCGAGGCGTTTGGCCTCGTGGATCGTCTCCGCCGTTGAATAGCCGCTCATGACCACGACCGGAAGGTCGATGCCCATCTCTTTGAGGCGCCGCATGAGGTACATGCCGTCCTGCACGGGCATTTTGACATCCACGAGCAGGAGCATCGGTGCCTGAGCGTGGATGAGCGGCAGGGCCTCCGCGACCGATCCGGCCGTTAGTACTTCGCAGCCGTCGGCTTCCAGCACCGCCCGGCAGCTTTTGAGCACGATGGCCTCGTCGTCAACCACCAGCACTCTCGATCCCATCTCTCTTCTCCGCCGGCAGCCAGATGAAAAAGCGCGACCCCTTGCCGACTTCGCTCTGAACGCGGATGTGGCCGCCATGTCCCTGGACGATCCCCAGGGACACGGCCAATCCCAGACCGGTGCCCTGGCCGACCGGCTTGGTGGTGAAAAACGGTTCGAACAGCTTGTCCAGGTTTTCCGGCGGAATCCCGCCCCCGGTGTCGGCGATGGTGAGTTCAACCCCCTTGCGTCCGGCCGGTTGGCCGGTGAGGCTCGCGGCCGTGAAAACCCGGATCGTGCCGCCCGGCTCAGTGGCGTCCAGAGCGTTGATGATGATGTTGATCAGCACACTCTGAATCTGACTGCGGTCCACGGTGAGTTCGGGAAGCTTTTCTCCCGGGTTGAACTTGATGGCCACCCCTTTCATCAAGGCCTGGTTTTCGATGAGCGCGATCGTGGTGGCCGCCAGCCGGTTGATATTCGTGGGTTCCGGGTCCAGCTTCGTCTGACGTGAAAAATCAAGCAATCCCTTGACGATCTTACGCACGCGCTCGGTCGCTTCGGCGATGACCTGCAGATCGGAACGCATGTCCGCGGCGAGGTCCTTGCGCCGCAGCAGCAGGTGGGTGTAAGTCAAAACGCCGGTGAGCGGGTTGTTGATCTCGTGGGCCACCCCGGCCGCCAGTTGGCCCACGCTCGCCTGTTTCTGGGTCTGGATGATGCGGGCCTCGCTGTCGGCGTGTCGGCGCCCCATGGCCGCCACCATCTCCCGGAAGGTGTTCTGCAACAGCCCGATCTCACCCTTCTCGGAGGGGCCGATGTCGGGCGTCAGGTTGCCTTCGCTCACCTGGCGACTGGCCTTGATCAGGCCCTGGATCGGCGAGGTGATCCGGCTGGCGATGAAATACCCGAGGCCGGCCGCGGCCAGCATGACCGCCAGGGTGAGCAGGACGTAAACGGTCAGCAATTGGCGGCGGATATCGGTGTATTTCTCCTCCAGCACGCCGACGTACAGCATACCGGCGCGGCGGCCGGAGAGGGTCTCGATGGGGCTGTAGGCTGTGATGAACCAGTCGCTGAAGACGAAGGCCCGGTGCGTCCACAGCTTGCCTTTGCCGAGCACGTGGTCCTTCACCTCAGGCGACACCCGCGTTCCCAACGCGCGCTTACCTTCCGGCGTCAGCACGTTGGTGGCGATGCGGACATCGTTCAGAAAAATCGTGGCCGTGCCGATGCCGCGGCCCTTGAAACTCTCGCCCTGGAAAACAGTGTCCCTCACGGTGTCCACAAAAGCCTCGCTGCGATTGAGCAGCATCCCTCCGTAAAGCGCGCCTAAAAAGACGTTGCCGTCAAAGACCGGGACCGCCGCCGCAATCGTCATCCCGGCGGACACTTCGTCCCGAACGCCCGATGCGGTTGGCGGGTCGCCGGCCAGGTGAATCCGCGCGCGCTCGGCCAGCTCGTGGTTCTCCTGCACCAAAAACTCGGCCGGCAGCACTTCCGTTCCTGAAACGGACACGCGCTGCTCCAGAACGGTTTTCACCAGCGGGTTTTCCAGATAGTGGCCGGGCCGCGGAAATGCATTGGGTCCGGTCCGGCACAGCGTGTTGCCGTCTGCAGCGACGATGCCGGCAAAATCCAGGTCGGCCAGTTTGGTCATGCGCTCCAGACGCAGAGCCAGATCAGTGGCGTCGTGGGCTCGGACCGAGGAAATAAAGGCAAATCCCAAAGCGGTGATGCTGAGGGAGGTTTTGACATGTTTCACCCGGGTGGCATACATTTCGTTGGCGGCGTTGAGGTCTTGCCGCACCCGGTTCAAGGCCTCTCCGAAAACATGCGTGTCGACCAGGCGTATCCCGATGAAAAGCGAAGCCGCCCCCACCAGCAGGGAAACCCCCAGGAAACTCGCAACCAGTTTTGACCGCGTCGAGTACAGCATACCGGACCGAGCGCGTTGGCCGATGAATATCCGTCGTGGGATATAGGATCCTCCGCATGGACGAGCAATCCGCATGCCAGAGGCCAATTCCTGCTTTAGGCCATCAACTGCCTGAAACCAAACGGGCAATCGGATCGTACGGCAGCTTTCGGGACACCAGTGCCTGCGGCTGGGTGTCCAGATTTTTTACGCTATGTAAAACGCCGCCGGGTCGAGATTGGACGCTGGCCATGTTTGACAACACTATCCTTTTTCAGTAGTTTATTCCTTTTTATGACTTTGCCATCTCATCGAACCGGAGGTCGACCATGCCGATATCCACCTATTGGGCGGACGCTTACCTGGAAAAACGCCGCAGCGCGGCCGATGCCATTCGCCTGATCAAATCAGGGCAGCGCGTTTTCATCGGTTCCGCCTGCGGTCAGCCGCAAGAATTGGTGCGCGCGCTGTCCGAAGCGGTCTCCCGCTTGAGCGGGCTTGAAATCGTGCGCCTGCTCAGCACCGAAGCGACCCCCTTGAGCGTCCTCGCCGACCAGACCCAGGATTTTGCGCTGAATCTGCGCACGATCTATCTTGGGGCGGCCAATTCCGAGTTGATCGCACGCCACCAGCGCTTCATCACCCCTATGAACATGTCCGATGTGCCCGATCTTTTTATTTCCAAAAAACTGCCGATCCACGTGGCCCTCATCCAGGTGTCGCCACCGGACGATTTCGGCTGGATGAGCCTGGGAATCTCGGTGGATGTGACCTTGGCCGCAGCCAGAGCGGCCGACCTGGTAATCGCTCAGGTGAACCCCCGGATGCCGCGGGTGCTCGGGCAAAGCTTCATTCATGTCAACGATGTGCATATTATGTTCGAACACGAGGAACCGCTCCTGGCGGTGGAATCCCGACCCGCAGCGGAAACCGACCACCGCATCGGCCAGATGATCGCCCGCCTGGTCGAGGACGGCTCCACGATTCAGATCGGCCTGGACGCGGCTTCGCAGGCCACCCTCCAGGCCCTGGGCGAAAAAAACGACCTGGGCGTCCACTCCCAGTTTTTGACCGACGACATCATGCACCTGTATTCCCAGGGCGTCATCACCAACCACCGCAAGGGATTCAACGACGGCAAGTTGGTGGCTTCCGCCGCCATCGGCTCCCGCAACCTTTACGAGTTTTTAGACAACAACCCGGCGGTCGACTTCCGGCCGTCGGATTACGTCAACGACCCCTTCATCATCGCACGGCACCACCGCATGGTGTCGATGAACGTGGCCCGGACCATCGATCTCACCGGCCAGGTGGAGGTCGAAGCCGCCGCCCGGACTTTTTTCGCGGGGGTTTCCGGAACCATGGATTTCGTGCGCGGCGCCCGGCGGTCCCCGGGCGGAAAATCCATCCTGATGTTGCTCTCGACTTCCGACGACGGGCACCGCAGCAACATCGTCCCCATGCTGACCAACACCAACGTGGGGGTGCCGCGCGCCGACGTTCACTATGTGGTGACCGAATTCGGCGCGTTCAATCTGTTGGGCAAAAGCTTGCAGGAACGCGTGATCGGGATGATCAGCGTGGCGCACCCGAACTTCCGTGAGGAGCTGTTCGCCGCGGCGAAAAAGCTCGGCTGGATCGGCCCGGAGCGCACCCTGGGAGAGGCCGTTCACGGGGTCTACCCGGTCACGCTCGAGGAAAGCATGGAGGTCGAAGGCGAAGAGGTGGTCATCCGGCCCGCCAAGCCGGTCGACGAGCGCCGCATCCAAGAGCATTACTATGGCCTGGACAAAGAGGATATTTTCTCGCGGTTTCGGCATGAGAAGACGAGTTTCTCGCGCTCGGACATCGAGATCCGATCGCATGTCGACTATGTGAAAGACCTGACGCTGGTGGCCGTCGTCGGCGAGTTCGGATTCGGCCGGGTGGTCGCCCTCGGGGAATGCATGCTCATCGAGAAGATCAACATGGCCGAGGTCGCTTTTTCCGTAAACAAACAGTATCAAAACAAGGGCGTTGGCCGGCGGATCCTGCGCAAACTGGCCGATGTTGCGCGCGAGAAAGGCCTCTTCGGCCTGATGGCCTACACCTCCCCCAACAATCAGGGCATGATCCGGATGTTCAAATCCCTGCCGTATAAAGTAACAAGCTCCTTCGACGGCGAAGGGGTGACGCTGAGCTGCCGCTTCGACGAACTGGCGTGATAGCTCACCCGTTTGGAGGCCGCCATGGACATGCTCTACGTATCCCCGGACTTTCCACCGAACTACGCCAACTTTGTCAGGCACCTGCACGCCGAGGGCATCCGCGTGTGGGCCATCGGCGAGACCGACTTCTATGGCATGCCGGCGGATCTGCGCGCGTGCATCCGTTGGTACGCGCGCACCAACCTGGACAACTGGCGCACGGCCGAGCACGCGATCAACGAGCTTCTCGAAGTCAAACACGCCCAGGGATTCGAAGGAACCTTCGATCTGGTGGAATCCCACAACGAGGCCTGGCTGCGGTTGGAGGCTTTCATCAACGAACGTCTGGCCATCCCCGGCATCCACCTGCGCGAGGTGGACCGGCTGAAAAAGAAATCCGTGATGAAGCGCATCTTCCAGGAATCCGGCCTGCGTGTCGCCCGCGGGGCGGTGGTCTCCACGGTGCAAGAGGCGATCCAGCTGGCGGGAGAGCTGGGCTATCCGGTCATCCTGAAACCCAACGAGGGGGTCGGGGCCGGCGGCACGCACCGGGTGGACAGCCAAGACCGTCTGGAAGAGCTCTTCCCGGAACTCCGTGAAGACTACATCCTGGAGGAGTTTATCGAAGCCCGGATCGTTACTTATGACGGCCTGACCGATCGGGATGGAAACGTCGTTTTCGAAAACACCCTGATCTACGGTGAAGGCCTGATCGAGTACGCGCAGGGCAAAGATACCTTTTTCTACGTCAGCCGCCGGATTCCCGAACGGCTTCGTCGGGCGGGGCAGTCGCTCGTCCGGCGTTTCGACGTCCGCCGCAAATTTTTTCACTTCGAGTTTTTTGAGCAGGACGGGGATTACATGCCCATCGAGATCAATTGCCGCCCACCCGGGGGGGCCATCATCGACATGATGAACTACAGCATCGACGGCGACCTTTACCGCGCCTGGGCCCGCATGCTGATGAACCGGGCATTGGAACTCCCGCAGGCGAAGCAGCACGTCGTCGCCTTCATCGGCCGCAAGGACAAGCCCCATGCGCTCCATCACGACCAACTGATCGAGCGCTTGGGGCAGCGGTTGGTCGAGTACGCCGAAAACCCGCCCCTATACTGGGAGGTGATGGGCCGCTTTCGTTACATTTTCCGTTGTCCGGACGAAACCGAAGCTTGTGGGCTTGCCGCCGCCGCCCGGCAGGAGGGGTAGCCATGTCTCACAACATCGTCATTCTATCGCCCCATTTTCCGCAACACTACCATCGCTTCTGGCAGCAGGTGAAGCTGGCCGGAGGGCAGGCGCTCGGCATCGGCGACGAGCGGCCCGAGAGCCTTTCCAACGATACGCGCTCCGCGCTGACCGAATATTACCAGGTGCCGGACATGCATGATTACGATGCCCTGCTGCGGGCGTGCGGCTACTACACCCACGGCTACGGCCGCATCGACCGCTTCGACTCCCTGAACGAATATTGGCTCGCGACCGAGGCCCGCATCCGCGACGACTTCAACATTCCGGGCGTGCGCACGGCCGACATCGACTTCATCCGGCGCAAATCGCGAATGAAGGAACGCTTCCGTGCGGCCGGCGTGCGCGTGGCGCGCGGCCTGGTGATCCGGACCCCGGAAGAGGCTCAGGCGCTGATCGCCGCGACCGGCTACCCGGTCATCGCCAAGCCCGACGTTGGCGTGGGCGCGCTCAACACCTACCGCATCGACTCCGCTGACGACCTGGCCTCCTTCTTCCGCACCAAGCCGCCGGTCGATTACCTGATGGAGGAGTTCATCACGGGCAGCATTCACTCCTTCGACGGGCTGGCGGGCACCGACGGCAATCCCATCTTCTTCACCGGCCACGTGTTCAGCCAGGGCATCATGGAAACGGTGAACGAAGCGCGCCATATCCATTACTTCTCCCTGCGTGAAATTCCCCCTAGCCTGGAAGACGTCGGCCGGCGCTGCCTGTCCGCGTTCGGAGTCCGAGAGCGGTTTTTCCACATTGAATTTTTTCTGACCGCCTCCGGCGAATACGTGGCGCTGGAAGTCAACATGCGGCCGCCCGGCGGGTTCACCACCGACATGTTCAATTACGCCGCCGATATCGACATCTACCGGGCCTGGGCCGAGCTGGTGGTGCACCAACGCGGCGGATTGGCGTACGAGCGCAGGTACCACTGCTGTTACGCCAGCCGCAAACGCAGCCATCTCTATGCCTACAGCCATAACGACATCCTGTCGCGCTACGGCCATCTGATACTGCAGGTCGAGAGCGTTCCCGGGGTCTTCAGCAGCGCGCTCGGGGATGTAGGCTATATCTTTCGATCGGCCAGTTTGGACCAGGTGATGGAGGTGGTGCGTTTTATTCACCACGCCCCGGCTTAAAAAACATACGTTTGCAACGGGCCGAAGCAGCTCAGGAGGAATCTGGCATGCACATCGAACAGCACCGCTGGTGGAGTCCGCGTGTGAACCGCGACATGGAGTTGAAGGTCTATGGACACTGGGGCAAACCCTTCCTGGTTTTCCCCTGCTCGCGGGGCCGCTACTTCGATTTCGAAGGCATGGGAATGGTCGCGGCGATCGCGGACTTCATCGACGCTGGCAAGATCAAGCTTTATGCACTCGACAGCGTGGACAGCGAATCCTGGTACAATTGGGGGGCGACGCCGGCGGAACGCAACGCCCGCCACGAGGCGTACGACGACTACGTGGTGCAGGAGGTCCTGCCCTTTGTGCGTCAGCACTGCCGACTGCCGGCGGAGCGGGTCATGGCCACCGGCTGCAGTATGGGCGCCTATCACGCCGTGAATTTCTTCCTGAAACACCCGGATGCCTGCGAAGGCACCGTGGCCCTTTCCGGTCTGTACCGCCTGGACCGGCCGGAGTTCGGCCTGAGCGCCGCGGACCTGCCGGCGGTCTATTTCAACTCGCCGCTCGCCTACCTTCCCGAACTGACCGACTCATGGTTCTTGGACCGCTATCGCAGCAGCCGCATTATCGTCTGTGTGGGTCAGGGCGCCTGGGAGCGCGAGGCCATCGAGGACACCCACGCCCTGGATCACCGCTTCCGCGAGAAATCGATCCCGGCCTGGGTGGACTTTTGGGGCCACGATGTCAACCACGACTGGCCGTGGTGGTACGTGCAGATGAATTATTTTCTCGGCCGTCTCTACGGGCAGGGGTGAAACAGCGGCGCCTCTCAGGGGGCGTTGTGAAGTTCGATTTCCACCCGGCGGTTCAGCCGGCGGCCCGCTTCGGTGTCGTTGCTCCCCAAGAATTTGGCCGATCCGTGACCGATGACGAGCACCTGATCCGGCGAACAGCCTTTTTCGCCAAGATACCTTTTCACGGAATCCGCTCGGCCCACGGACAAAATGAAGTTCTGACTGGCCTTCCCGCGGGAATCCGAATAGCCGTGAAGGCTGGCCACGGTCAACGGGTGGGCGCGCAGAACAGCGGCGACCCGATCGAGTTTTTCGATCTCCTCGGGTGCGACCGCATCGACGCCGCTGGCGAAGAAAAGGGTGAGATCCGGGTTGAAGCTCGCATCGCTCGTATGCGGGGGGACGGGGGATGGCGGAAGGGGACTATAGGCGGCCGTCTTGGCGTTGGCCTTTTTCTTAGGGGGTTCCGGCTCACCGCCGGGCACCGGGCCTTCCAGCTTCGGCTCCGGCGGCGGGTCGATTCTCCCGGATGCCTTCTCTTTGTTGGATTGGCGCGCCAGTCGCTCGCCGATCATGTCCTGGATCTGCCGGGAGGTCCTGTGATCCCAGACGCCCACATGGCCGGTCCTGACCCCGATCTCCGCTCTTTTCTCGTCGATTCTTGCGATGTCGATTTCGACCGGAGTCCCATCGGGTCGTCGGGCCTTGACCGCTGTCTGGAGTTCGTCTCCGACCCTCTCGACAACCTGAATCTTCAACGCTCCCAGGGTTTCCGTGCTCGCCTGGATCGCCTCCGAATAGCCGCTCTCATACGTTTGGGTCAGCTCCCCCATGACATAGGCTGCCGTGGCGGCGCCCGCGCCTGCGCCGATCAGCGCAACGGCGCACCCTGTTGCCATGGCGAACAACCCCGCCACGAGCACCAGCATCAGAAGACTGACAGAAAAACGTTTCATCGGCAGCCGAATTTCAAGCGGACGGAGGCTCTTCCGCGTCATGGATCCAACCGCGGTCGCTTTCCCCGAATCGATTCCAGGCAAGTGAAGACCAGCCGGCCGGAATCGATGGTCAGGCTTTGCTCTTCTTGGACTTTTTTTCCGCGCGCTTTTCCTTGAGGGTTTTCTGGGCTTTCTTCTTGACGTCTTTCTTTACGTCCTGGGCCTTGGCCATTTTTTTCCTCCTGTCGGTCTCTGATATGAAAGGTGAGCTCATACTATCAAAAATTCCGGAAAATAAAAACCCTTCCAACGGTGATGCCGCGCCTCAGGCAATCATGTAGGCGCCCGTGCCCACGGCGATCAGCTGCCGCTGATCGTTGTGCATTTCCATGCGCGTCACCGCCACTTTCTTCCCGGTGCGCAGGACATAGCCCGTGGCAATGAAGTGCCGGCCGATTCCCGGCCTTAAGTAGTCGATGCGCAGGTCGATCGTGCCGATCTTGGCGAAGCGCGCGGCCATCACCCGGGGCGGCTGTCCTTCCATGGTCTTGAGCACTCCGAGAAACGCGACCAGCCCGCCCATGAAGTCCAGGGTGCTCGAGATGACGCCGCCGTGCAGCGACCCACGGATAAAGTTGCCGATCAGCTCCTCCCGCATCTCCAGTTTCACGGAGGGACGATCGAGATCGAGCGACTCCACCGCGATACCCAGCACCTTGTTGAAGGGTATTTTCTCAACGACCTCATGGATGATGGAAAGTACGTCATCGACGTCGGAGCGCTTGCTCACAAGCATGCCTCGGCTGCTGTCTTTTGAGTCTCCGCCTTTAGCGGCCGACTGATGCTGACGGTTCGACCGCTGCCCCGCGCGGGCGGCGTGGATATTCGGCCATTGACGGCAAAGGCAGGAGCACCTCCGTGCCTCACCGCTGCCCCTGCAACCGCGGCCCCCCCTCGGTTGGGCTGGCAGGGGTCAACCTAAATTATGAAGGAAAGCAAAAGCAAGAAAAAAAATGGCCTGGCCAGTGGATGGAACGCGGTCGTGTCAGATATCGGAGTGGGATCTAAGAGGTTTGTGGCGTCGGTTCGCAACCGGTTTTTACCGGAGCATTTGGCCGCCGCGGTCCCGCAGCAGCTGCGTCTGGCGAGAGACAAAGAACTGCACGTCATCCTTAAGGCCGCCGCGCAACAGATCGGCTGCGATCTGCCGCGCCTGATCGAAGCGCGCCGGGTGTCGGGCATCGAAAAAGAAAAGCGAGATGCCTTGATCTATTGGGTTTGGAAGGCGGGCCGGTTCACCAACGGGCAAATTGGGAAGCTCTTCGGCCTCACTTACTCCGCCGTAAGCCACAGCGTTCTGGAAATGAAACGGAAACTGAGCAGCGATAAAGAACTCAGAACTTTGACGGAAATGACCTCTATGCCCGAACTCCGGCTGAATTAATGACGCGCTGGATATTACTTCTGTATTGCAAGACGTATTAGAATTGAAGTATGCTTCGACGATATTCCCAAGACTCAAAACAGGATTCAAACCTCATACAATCAAACAATCACTATTGTCGCTCCAATTTGATTTTATTCTTTTGCTGGAGTATGCTTTACTTCAATTCCCGAGCCCCCGGTGGGGCATCATGCTTTTCACCATATAAGAAGGAGGAAATATGCGTCGCTTCTTCGTTTCCGCAATAGCCATCTCCGCAGCTTTCTTTTTTATGTTCGCCGGTTCGAATCCGGTACTGGCCGACGATGTAACGGACTCCATCAATGAAGCCTTGAAACAATATAGCAAGGGGGATTTCGCCGACGCCGTTCAGAGTCTCGATTATGCCGCACAGCTAATTCGACAAAAAAAAGGCGGACAGCTTGAGGCATTTTTGCCGAACCCCATTTCCGGATGGAAGGCCGAAGAAGCCAAATCGCAGGCCATGGGATCTGCGATGTTCGGCGGCGGGGTTGCGGCAGAACGTTCCTATGTCAAAGGAGACAGTCGCGTTAATGTCAAGATCCTCACGGACTCCCCCATGATGCAGGCAATGATGATGATGTTCTCCAATCCCATGATGGCGACCTCGGACGGAGGGAAGCTGGAAAAAATCAACGGCGAAAAGGCAATCGTTAAATACAGCAACGAGACCAAGGACGGCGATATCAACATGGTGATTGCCAACCGGTTTCTCATTACCGTCCAGGGAAGCGATGTCGCTCGCCAGGATTTGATTGCCTTTGCTCAGGGAATTGACTTCAAGAAGCTGGCTTCGATGCCATAACCCAAGGATGAGTGGCAGGCTGTCTGATTAAGCGTTAAACAACCGAAGAAAATCCCGTCATGCGATGGTTCCCGAACCCCCAACCAATTGCATGGTAATTGGAAAAGTTACCAAACTAGCAGCCACTGGCACCGTATCAGATTTCTGAAAGGGTGAGGTAGGCGAAAAATATCGGGGATGCTATTAGACTGTTGCAGCTCCAATCAAAACCCAAAATCAGGAGGTTTATATGAAAAAATTAGCTTTTTCGGCAATCATTATCATCATTTCAATGGTTACGCTTTGTTTGCCAAACAGCGGTTTCTGCGTTGTCGTCCCCAACACTCCTCTTGATGTTGAGGGAACCGACCTCGAATACCGAGAGTTGTTGGGAGTGTGGGAAGGTACATGGGGATCGACTGACAACATAATTTTGATTCATAAAGTCAGCGCTGGCAAAATTTATATAACTCATGCTTGGGGGAGCGAGGACAAAAGCGCAGAAAGAGTTGGAGAAATCAACAAAGACGACGACACGTTTTTCTTTAATTACCCGACCGCCAGTGGCACTTTTAGTTTGTCGTGCAAAAAAGGCTCAACAACAATGAGCGGACGCAGATCCGGAGGTTCAAACCCGCGCCTTCAAGTGACGGGTACATTTCACAAGGTAAAATAAGCAACCGGCCCACCGAATACCAGGTTGCTGCCATCAAGGTGGGCTTTCGGCTGCCCACAAAACCTTGAGTTTTCCAAACGATATCTATCACAGGAAAACTTATAGGATTGAATTTGTTTTATGTGACAGCCAAACAGTATCTTTCATCGGTTATTTGGAATGGTTTTATCAACACTATACACCCAGAGAATTATCTTCAAAACCATTTGGATCACAAAAGAGAAAAGGGCAGGTGATGCCAGGCCGTTACCCTGCCCTCTTCACAAATTTTTGATCGCGAAAAACCTAATTCTTAAATTCTCTTCAACGCTATTCCTGCCCTGGTCTTTCTAAGCGTAAATTTGTCCTCTGTCCCAACGCCCAGCTCAGCAACTTTCTCTGCTGATATAATGATACTCCCACGTTTCCCGACACCAATCGGTTTAGCCTTCGGAGATTTTCCGGGGCCTCGACCACCGATAATAGCAGGAACCTCTCCAGATTCTAACAGTGCCCTGAAGTAGGCGGCTTTTACCTGGGCGGAGGTCTTGAAACCGAAGGCCTTCATTATCTCCTGTTGATGGGTCTCATCTTTAACCATTCTGACAAGTTTCTTGGCATCGAACGCTTTTTTCTTGGGCATCGGGGATCTCCTTCTTGGAATAGTTTTATTGTTTGGAATTGCTAATTTCGAAGGGTAATATCAACACTAACAAGGAAAAATCAAGTTAAAAACATCATTTTATATTATTTCTTTGAATTCTTTTTCCTTTCTGATAAGGTTCGGTTATACCGAATTTGAATTAACCTTTGGCTTAAAAACCCCTGAATCCAACAGGAGGCCATTATGGGAAAGGTTCAGATTTTTTGGGATCCAAACGGTTTTGAGATAAACTCCATCGGATCAACCACACTGAACGGTCCGCCGACGGACGGAGACACGCCATTCGTTCGAACCTCTATTCGGATGCTCAGTATCGACACTCCCGAGATTCATTACCCTGGAAACTCAAACCCTGCCAAACACGACGAAAAATTTGCCGAACTGGCCACCTGGATTCAGGCAGGTTCTGCGCCGGTCAAAGCCGACCTGGCCGCCTATTTGATGCCACGGCTGGCCACTGGAACCGCTGGTACGCTTCAGAAAAGTCAAGGCGACGCGGCAAAGGCATATTTTGAAGCTTTGTTGGACGAAAAATTGACAAGACCGAACGGTACCAAGCGGAAAATTTTTCTGCGAACGGCAGACGAGACCTTTGACCAGTATGGCAGGCTGCTGGCCTACATGTCGCCATATTACACGGCAGCCGAGCTGGAAGAGCTGAGCTACAAGAATAGGGCTACCTTCAATCTGTTATTGGTTGAATCCGGCTGGGCTGCGCCGTTTGTCATTTACCCAAGCCTACCCAAATACCGGGACCTGGTGCTTTTTCAAGAGGTGGCAAAAGAGGCCTTCGTTGACAAAAAAGGAGCCTGGGCGGAAGCGGCAACGCTGACCGGTTATGAGTTTCGGGCGTGCTATAAGCTGTGGGAGATTACCAAGAAACTGAAAGACGGCAAGAAGCTGACCTCAGCGGAGAAATACAACTGGATTACGCGGTATTGCGCGGATATGACCGCAAGACAAATCTACGAGCCTCAGAACTACATTGAAGTTGAGCCCTACAATCGGATCTTTATTTGGGCTGAGGATGTTACGGAGGCAGTCGGGAAGATGAACCTGGCGGCTGGTGACTGAAAAGGAAAACCATCGCTTGCACCTAGCAACGTTATGCGCCCTGCAGATGAAGCGATGCGTAATGAGAAGCACCAAATTAAGCCAAAAGCAATAGAAAAGACATGCATTCTTCATATTTAGATAGCATTGCAATAAGCGTTGAGAAACAAGGCCCTACAAGTATCGCAAAGGCAAGATTTCCGCTTCGATATGGAAAATACTCAGAGATAAGAACATCTGACTACGAATTTCTGTTCAATTTAAACGGGGAAATTAAGTTCATCAGAGGCCTCAACTCAAAGTGGCCCCACCCAGCTGAGCAGCTCAAGCGAACAGACGGCAATGATTGGGTGTTTTATTCGGTGGGTGACGACAGCAGCGAGAATGGCATCATTTCCTGGCTAGGCGAATATTATTTGCCTTGTCTTCCATATGCCAGCAACTCGATTTGCGAAATTAATTATTGCTCAATCCCCGATATAATGAACGCATTGGCAGCATGGTCTCAATTATATGGGAATCTGTATGGATATAGAAGAGACCACCTGCACACCAAGGCTAAGGAGCTAATAGCGCTTATTCTGGACAATCATGACGGGGTGCTGCATGAACGGTCGCAGAGATTGAATGAGATCATCGGTGGACGGGTTTCGGTTCTGCCGCCTGATACGAGGCATGTCGATTATGAGATCATCCCGCTGATGATTGCCGATGGGTGCCTTTATCACTGTAATTTTTGTTGTCTCAAATCCGCCCATAAATTCATACCGCGCTCGACGACCAATGTCATTGAACAGATTAGAAGACTAAGGGATTTATATGGCCGCAATCTTGAGAACTATAACGGCTTATTCTTAGGTAACCATGACGCACTTGAGGCCGGGGAGGAATTGATCGTCTTTGCTGCCCTGGAAGCTTACAGCGCTTTTGGTTTTGGAAGGCGGCAGGCAATGATTCCTTTGCTTTTCTTGTTTGGAAGCGTGCATTCACTGCTCAAAGCTGAGAATAAACTATTGGAGACGCTTAATCAGTTACCATTTCATACCTACATCAACATCGGGTTCGAATCTATTGACACACCCACTCTGGTATACATCGGAAAGCCAGTAGATGAATCAAAGGTTCGTGAAGGGTTCGATAAGATGCTTGAAATCAATGCCACCTATCCGAACTTAGAGGTCACTGGAAATTTCATTATGGGAGAGCAACTGTCTCTGGAACACTATCAATCGCTCGGCGAGATCCTTCAAGGGGCGAAAAGTCCCTCCCCGGGTAAAGGGGCAATATACCTATCGCCGTTAATAGCCAGCTCAAAGAAACGTGAACTGTTACCGCGCTTTTTCGAAATAAAGAAACAGAGTAAAATGCCCATTTTTATCTATCTGATCCAGCGGTTATAAACAGGAATCAACAAACTGCCAGCCGTTTTTAATATCCTCTGGAGGTAAACATGAGGTCAAAATCCAATGGGTTCAGATTGATGGCCATCTTCATGACAGTATTAATTTTTGTGGTTGCAGGCCCCTATCAAGCGGCCTTGGCTGCCTTGATACCTACGGAGGCGGCTAATGATTCGGCAGAGGTGTCCAACGCCCGCGAAAATATCAAGAATTTTATGGCGAGGCAGGATTCTCAGAATCTCCTCATTTCGAAAGGAATAAGCCCAGAGGAAGCCAAGGATAGAATAGACAGCCTCACCGATGCAGAAGTTCTGATGGTATCGCAGCACATTGAAAGTATGCCCGCCGGTGGTAATGCCGTTGGTATCATCGTAGGCGCTATTCTTCTGGTTTTCATCATTTTGTTGATTACCGATCTTGTTGGGCTGACAAACGTTTTCCCATTTGTTAAAAAACACGTTTAGACACCAAGAATTCTCAAAGATCCTCGTGGGGGAATCCCTGGCGCCCTTGATGATGAAGAATGGGGCTTTGATATTTTTTTCTCACCTTTTTGCCCTGTGCATTTTTCTGGCTATAGCTGGTTGTGCAGGCCCAGGCGCGGTGATCGTCGAGGGGTAGGAAGGCAGCGTCGTTATTAGGATCAGGAGATGGAGGCCCGTCCCATCAACCACGTAAAATGAAAATACCACCTGGACATATGGTTCCGCCTGGAAAGTGCCGTATTTGGCACCGTTGACTCCGGGGTCGTTAATCGTTAGGATACCCCCATCGTACAACGCCTTGACATCGGGGTCAAAACAGCGGTCGATCGGCTGCAGCGCTAAATGTCATCCATCGCCGACAGAGGAAAGAGAGGAGGAATTTCATGAAACGAATTTTCCGCATCGCCAAACCAGTCAGTCTGGTTCTCGCCATCTACGTTTTCATGATTTCCGGACCGCAGCAGGCGGCCATCGCCGCCCTGGTCGGCACCGAAAACGTGTTCGATGCCGCCCGCGTCCAGTCCGCCCGCGACCGGATCCGCAGCCTGATGGCCCGCGAAGACATCCAGGCCGCCCTGGTCAACCAGGGCATTGATCCCCAAGAGGCCCGGGCGCGCGCCGAGGCGCTGTCGGATGCCGAAGCGGTGCGCCTGGCCGACGTGAGCGACCGCCTGCCGGCCGGCGGAACCAACGCGCTGGCCATCGTCATCGGCGCCATCCTGATCGTCTTCCTGGTCCTTTTGATCTCGGACATCCTGGGATACACCAGCGTGTTTCCGTTCACCCGAAGCCACCGCTAAAAAATCAGGGCATGCCGTTGGGGCATGCCCTGATTTCTTTCACTCCAGTAAAACGGGCGGCTTCGTAAAAAGCCCGAGTTCAAGGCGCGCGAATCCCGCGGAGCGAGGCGTACTTTTCCGTACGCCGCAGCGACTGCGGGATGAAGCGCAACGCCGAAATTGGGTTCTCTACGAAGTCGCCTATTTCTTATCCAGCTTGTCCAGCGCGATGGCGCAGTACTCCAGGTCGGGACGCTTGTTGATGTCGGTGACCAGGATGTCCCGGATGATCCCCTTCTTGTCGATGAAGATCAGCGCGCGTTCGGACACCCCGTCGTTTCGCAGCAGGCCATATTTCGAGGCCACCGCCCCGTGCGGCCAGAAATCCGACAGCACCGGGAACCAGAGCTCCGATCCCATCTGCCGGGTCCAGGCGAACAGGGTCGGGATGCTGTCGACGGTGATGCCGAGCAGGATCGCATCGTGCTGTTCGAACAGGCCCCGCGCCATGTTGTAGCCGGGCCACTGGTCGGAACACACCGGCGTGAAGGCGGCCGGTACAAAAGAGATCACCACGTTCTTCTTGCCCCGGTACTGGCTCAGCCGCACCTTTTCGCCGGAGATCGAGGGCAGCGTGAAATCCGGCGCCGTTTGTCCCTTTTTGACCTTCAGGGTGCTGTCGACCGGCTTCAGCACGCCGGGGTTGTAGATGCTGTCCTTAAGCGTCTGAGCGCCGGATGGAACGGTAACGGCCAACAAGCCAGGCCGCCATGCGAACGCCATCACGATCGTTTTCATTGCAAACCTCCGCCGGAGGCCCTCAGCGCAGTCCTGAGTTGGCGAGCAATTTTTTCAGCAGCTCCTCCGGGTCCTGGCTGCCGCCGAGCTTGGAATAATACACTTTGGGGGCGGCGCCCTTCTGGTTTTTCACCCCGATGAAGAAAGGGGTCCGCACTTCCCCCACCAGTTTGTGGATTTTGAAGTCCGGGTCCGGAAAGAGCGGAAACGGCACCTTGTAGTTATTCTTGTAGTAATCGACCTCGAAGCCCGAGTTGCCCACGCCGATCCCGATCAGCTTGACCTTGTCTTTCAGCTTGGGGTCCGCTTCGATCTTTCGGTAGGCCTCGTTCACAGAAGGAGCCTCCTTCTGGCAGTGCGGTCAGTACATGTTGAAAATTTGGACGATCACCACTTCGGCCGGGATGTCGGCAACCGTAAACTGCTTTTTGCCCGTGAGGCCCAGGTAGGCCTGGTGCGCGGCGTCCTTGGGCGTCGTGAGCGTAATCGCCGGCAGCGCCGCGCCCTCTGCCGGCGGCTGGTTTTCGGCGGCCAGGCATGGGGCCGAGGCCGCCCAAACCCCAATGACCAAAGCCATGGTCTTGAACAGTCGGGTGATCATATTTGCCCTCCTTCATGGCTGCGCAAGCCGCTTTGCCCCGTCTCCGATTCCGAAACCGCGCTTCATTCCTTTTTTTATAAAAAAATCTTCCCAATTAATCAAGAGTTTGCTAAGGGAGGAACCCTGTGCCGAGGGAATCTTCACCACCGCGAACGCTGGGCGGGTGCCAGCATGCCTGAGCGGCTCTTCCTCGATTCGATCCGCGCCGACCGTTGCTTGCGGCCGATGGCGCCGCAGAAAGGGGAAAATCCGAATGAAACGGCTCCTGGTTTTGGTCGTTCTGGGCATCATGGCCGCTTGGATGTGCACCCATGCGGCGGCGGCTTCCGCCCCGGCGGCGGCCGCCGCGGCGGGGGTGCCCGCCACGCACGACCTCGGGGAATCGCTGCCGATTTGGAGCTGCATTCCCTTCGCCTGCATGCTGCTGTCGATCGCGCTCATGCCGCTGATGCTGCCCAACTTCTGGCACCACCATTACGGCAAGGTCTCGGGCTTCTGGGCGGCCTGGCTGGGAGTCCCTTTCGTGGTCGCTTTCGGCGGCGTCGCCGTTCACGAAATCATCCATATCATTCTGGCGGACTACATCCCCTTCATCATCCTGCTCTGGTCGCTCTACACGGTATCCGGCGGCATTCTGCTGCGCGGGTCACTGCGGGGAACGCCGGCCGTCAATACAACGATGCTGGTGGTCGGCACGGCGATCGCCTCCTGGATGGGCACCACCGGCGCGGCCATGCTGCTCATCCGGCCTTTCCTGCGGGCCAACAGTTTCCGTAAAAACCGGTCCTTCATGGTGGTGTTCTTCATCTTCCTGGTGGCCAACGTCGGCGGCAGCCTGACCCCGCTCGGCGACCCGCCCCTGTTTCTGGGGTTTCTGCATGGGGTGTCCTTTTTCTGGACCCTTAAGATCCTGCCCCACATGCTGCTGGTGGCCGGCCTGCTGCTGGTGACCTATTTCGTCCTGGACTCCTACTACTACCGCAAGGAAGGCGCCAAGGACCGCCCGGTCAAGGGCCCCAAGGAGCCGATCAAACTGGAAGGGAAGCACAACTTTCTTCTCCTGGCGGGCATCGTCGGCGCCGTGCTCATGAGCGGGGTGGTCGACTGGGGCGAGCTTGACACGCTGGGCATTCACCGCGGGGTGCAGGACTGGGTGCGCGACGGCCTGCTGATCGCCATCGGCGCCGTTTCGCTCAAGACCACGCGCACCGAAGTCCGCGAGGACAACAACTTCACCTGGGCTCCGATCGTCGAAGTGGCGCTGCTCTTCGTCGGCATCTTCATCACCATGCTGCCCTGCCTGCTCATCCTGAAGGCCGGGCCCAACGGCGCCATGGCGTTCCTCATCAACGCCGTCAACCAGCCCGCGCACTATTTTTGGGCCGCCGGCGCACTTTCCGCGTTTCTGGACAACGCCCCGACCTACCTGACTTTTTTCAGCACCGCGCTCGGCAGCTTCTACCCGGGGGTGCCCGAGAGCGTGAGCGTGGTCCACCTCATGGGGGAAATTCCGGCTTACCTGGCTGCGATTTCGGCCGGGTCGGTCTTCTTCGGCGCCTGCAGCTACATCGGCAACGCCCCGAACTTCATGGTGCGCTCCATCGCGGAGGAGGCCGGGACGAAGATGCCCTCCTTTTTCGGCTATATCGTCAAGTATTCGTTGGTCTTTCTGATCCCCAGCTTTGTTGTCGTCACATTCGTTTTCTTCTAAACTGAGGATGCCGTGATCCGGGAATTTCTGGGCTCCACCATCGCCATCGTGGGCGGCGGCCGGGCGTGCAAGGCGTTTCTGGAGTTCCTGACGGACGAGGTCTTCGCCGACCAGCGGCCGGAAATCCTCGGCGTGGCCGACATCAACCAAGGTGCGGACGGCATCCTGTTCGCCAGCACCATCGGCATCCCCACCTATGCGGATTACACGGAGTTCTTTAAGTTTAAGCACCTCGAAACCCTGCTGGAGCTGACCAACAGCAACACCATCATCGAGACCCTGCGCGAAACCAAGCCCCCCGGGCTGAAATTAATCGACCATTTCGAATCGCGCGCCATTCGCGACTTTCTTCAAGTCGAAAAAGTCCGGATCGAATCCTACCGCGAGCTGGCGCGCATCAAGCGCAATCCGGTGGCCGTCGTCACGTTCGTCCGGCAGCTGATCGAGCGCATGACGGCGATCATCGAGCGCCGGAACAAACGGTCGCGCGAAATCGAGAAAGAGCTCGTCGACAAGGAACAGGCCCTGCACCAGATCATCCAGGGCAGCACCATCCCGACCTTTGTGATCGACCAGAACCACATCATCACCCACTGGAACCGCGCCCTCGAAAACCTGACCGGGTTCAGCGCCGGCCAGATGATCGGGACCAAACGCCAATGGATGCCGTTCTACGCGAGCGAACGGGCGGCCATGGCCGACGTCATCCTCAACCAGAGCGAGGAAAAGGAGATCCGGCGGCTTTACGGGACCACCTGGCGCAAATCGGCCCTGATCGACGGCGCCTACGAAGCCGAGGGGTTCTTCCCGCGGCTGGGCGAGGACGGCAAGTGGTGCTGGTTCACGGCGGCGCCTATAAAGTCACCCGAAGGACGCATCGTCGGGGCGATCGAGACCCTCTGGGACAAGACCGAGGACAAGCGCGCCGAGGAAGAGCGCGAGCGCCATACCGCGGAGTTGAGCACCATGTGCTCGATTTACGCCGCACTGAACGCCCCGGCGGACCTGGAGGAACGCATCCACGTGGCCCTGCGGGAACTCCACCAGCTCTTTGCGGCGGACGGCATTTGCATCTTCCTGCTCGGCGAGGACGGCAGCTACTATTCCAGGTTCAGCTACGGCGTATCCGACACGGCCTGCCGCATCCAGCCCGTTGCCGGCCCGGACAGCGCCGTCCACTACGTGGGCCGCGGCCACATTCGTCACCTACGACGAGCTGCCGTCAACACTGCTGCGACGAGATCCGGCAGCTGGAAGGAAAAGCCCTGGCACCATCGCCTACATCCCCATCAGCTCCAAGGAGAAGGAGACCTTCGGGGTGATCCGGATCGGCAGCCGGACCCCCCAGGACTTCTCCCCAAACCTGCGCAACGTGCTGGAGCTGGTCGGCAACCGCATCGCCATCGCCATCGAAAACGCCATGCTGCAGCAGCGCTACATCAAGTCCGAAGAGAAATACCGCTCGCTGTTCGACAGCGACCCCAATCCGATCTTCATCATCGACCCGCAGACCTTCCAGATCCTGGACACGAACCAGACCGCCCAAACCTGCTACGGCTATCCCAAGGCGGAGCTGGTCGGGCTGCCCTTATTCATGCTGGGGGAGGAGGGCGACGCCGAGGTGCGCAGCGGATTTCAGCAGCTGGCCAAGGGCCAGTCGGTCCTTTTTTCCAAGAAGCGTCAATATAAGAAGGAGCGGCAGCCCTTCTTCGTCAACATCAACGTCAGCCGCGCCGAGTACGGCGGGCAGGACGTTCTGATCGCGACCACCACCGACATCACCGAAAGCGTGGAAAAAGAGACCCAGCTGGTCCAGGCCGGCAAGATGACCACCCTGGGCGTCATGGCCGCCGGCATGGCCCACGAGATCAATCAGCCGCTGAACGTGATCCAGGTGTCGGCGGATTACATCCTGAAAATGCTGCGCAAGGGCAACACCCTGAGCAGCGACGAGCTGGAAGCCGTCGCCCGCGACATCACCGCGGGCGTCGAGCGCGCCTCCTTCGTGATCAAGCACGTGCGGGATTTTTCGCGCCAGTCCGAAGTCGCGCGCATCCGGCTGGACATCAACGACCCCATCCGGGACGTGTTCAAGATCCTGGGGCACCAGCTTAAAGCGCACGAGGTCGAGGTGGCCCTCGACCTCGACCACGGACCTGCCGCCGATCCTGGCGGACCACAACCGCCTGGAGCAGGTTTTCGTCAACCTGGTCAGCAACGCGATCGACGCCATGGATGAAAAGACCATGCAGGCGGAAATGCAGGACCAGCGCAAACAGCTGACCATCCGCTCCTATTCCCAGGATGGGCGGGTGGTGGCCGAGGTGGCGGACACGGGCATCGGCATGCCCGAGCATGTCAAGAACAAGCTTTTCGAGCCGTTTTTCACGACCAAGAAAACCGGAAAAGGCACCGGCCTGGGGACCAGCATCAGTTATGGAATCGTCAAGGACTACGACGGCCAGATAGAGGTCGAATCCGCGCCGGGCAAGGGGACCACCTTCCGGCTGACGTTTCCCCCGGCGGGTTGAGATGGCATCCGCACCGTGACGAAGATCCTGCTCATCGACGACGAACCCGACATCGTCCGGGTGCTCTCGCGCTCGCTGAAGGCGGACGGATATGAGGTTGCCAGCGCCGCCAGCGGGGCCGAGGGCCTCACGGAGTTCGCCCGCGTTCACCCTGAAATCGTGATTACCGACATCAAGATGCCCGGCATGGACGGCATCGAGGTGCTGAAACGGATCAAGCAGCGCGAACCGGAGGCCGAGGTGATCATCATCACCGGCCACGGCGACATCCACAATGCCGTCGAGTCGCTGCATTTCGGGGCCTCCGACTACATCAACAAGCCGGTGCGGGACGAGGCCCTGACGATCGCGCTCAAACGCGCCGAGGAAAAAATTGACATCCGGCGCCGGCTGAAGGAATACACCCACGATCTAGAAGACAAGATCGAAATCGCCACCCGGGAACTGCGGCGGCGCACCAACTTCCTGTTCAAGCTGATCCGCAGCTCCTACGAAGGGATCGTCGCCACCGACGAGAATTTCCGGATCGTGATATTCAATCCCGGGGCCGAGCGGATCTTCGGCTATTTCCAGGACGAAATCGTCAACCAACGCCATCTGTCGGAGCTGCTTTCGGATGAACTGGCCGGTGCCGTGCAGCGCGCCATGACCGCCAAACGCTCGTTCAAGGAGATTCCGTGGCGGGAGGCCTCCATCACCGCCAAGTCCGGCGAGCCCATCCCCGTGATGTTCTCGGGCAGCATTCTCTATGAACGCGACCAGAAGCTGGGCGCGGTCGTTTTTTTTCAGGACCTGAGAGAGATCAAGCGCCTGCAGCGCGAGCTGGTCAACTCGGAACGCCTGGCAGCCGTCGGGCAGACCGTCGCCGGCCTGGCGCATGGAATCAAGAACATCCTGCACGGCCTCAAAGGCGGCAGCTACCTGGTCGATGTGGGCATCGGCAAGAAGGACGACCTGAAGCTGCGCAAAGGCTGGGAAATGATCAAACGCGCCATCGGACGGACGTCCAACCTGGTGATGGACCTCCTGTCCTATTCCAAGAGCCGCGAACCCCAGTTCGAAAAATGCCTGCCGAACGCCATTGCCGCCGAAGTCTGCGACCTGGTGCGGGAGCGGGCGGAACAGGAGCACACCGAGCTGGTCTGCGATTTCGATCCCGGGATCGGGGCCGTTCACATGGACCCCCACACCCTGCACACGGTGCTGCTCAATTTGGTCTCCAACGCCGTGGACGCCTGCCTTTTCGACGAGAGCACCTCCAAGAAGTGGCGCGTGGGCGTCAAGACCGCGGCCGAAACCGGCAACCGGATCCGGTTCGAGGTCAGCGACAACGGCACCGGGATGAACGACGAGGTCAAGGAGAAAATGTTCACGTCGTTTTACAGCACCAAGGGCCATCGCGGCACCGGGTTGGGGCTGCTCGTCACCCACAAGCTGGTCGAGGAGCACGGCGGCCGCATCGAGGTCGAGACGCAGTTCGGCCAGGGCACGACCGTCCGGGTCTGGCTGCCTTTCCGGGAAGATGTTATAGGAGCGTGACTTTTTTTCGATAAAGCGCTATTTAGGATCGAATACAGGATCTCTAAGCGAAGGAGGTTAGGATCATGGCCAAGAAAGTGCTCACCGTGGATGACGATCCGGATGTGAGACTGTTCACCACGACCGTGCTGGAGGAAAACGGCTATGAGCCGATCGAAGCCGGCAACGGCGAGGAGGGTCTGCAGATGATCAAGTCCGAGCATCCGGATCTGGTCATTCTGGATGTGCTCATGCCCCGGCAAAGCGGCATCCGACTCTATCGCGAGCTGAAAACCAGCAAGACCCTGGCGACCGTCAAGATCATCATCCTCTCCGGCATCGCCAAGAAGACGTTTCTGCGCTCCCAGCAGGCGCTCACCGAATTCGGCGAAACTCTGGTGCCGGAGCCCGATTTCTATCTCGAAAAACCGGTCGAGGCGGACGTTCTGGCCGAAACCATCAAAAAAGCCATCGGATGAAGGCCGCCGCCGAATGCCGGCCGCAGAGGTGACGGGCGCATGAAGATCAGGAAAATGATGTTTGTGACCAAGTTCGAAGACCTCGGATACGAGGCCATCCAGGCCCTGCTGAGCCTGCGCAAGGCATCGCTGGAGCACATCGTTTTCATGAATGTCGTCGAGCGCGACAAGGTGGCGATGCAGCGGGGGGTGGGGTACAAAAAGGAAGACGCCGTGCGGCTCAAGGAGTCCGCCAACATCCGCTTCATCGATTGGGCGGAGCGGCTTTTCGAACAGGGGATGGAGGTGGGGGTCTACATCCAGGTCGGCAGCCTGGAGGCCGAAGTGGCCAAGGCGGTCCGCAAGGAAGAGGCGGACCTGGTGGTGATCGGGCGCTCCCACAAGAGCACCATGGAGCAGTTCTACTCCGGCTCCACGGTCACCGAGATCATCCGCCGCGTCGCGGTCCCGGTCCTGGTCTACAAGCCGGCGTCCGAAAGCCCGTTTGCCACGGGCACGCCCTTCGAGCGACCGCTGCTGGCGACCGACTGGTCCCCGGCCAGCCTGCGGGCCATCGATTACCTCATCGACCTGAAGGCGCTCATCCAGGACGTCCGGGTCGTGCATGTGGCCGATGAAAAGGAAATCGAGGGCTCCTCCGCCATGCAGGCCCAGCAAATCCGCAAGGACACCAAACGCCGGCTGGAGGAGCTCTGCGCGCGGTTCCAGACGGCCGGGATCGCCGCGCGGGCACACGTCTACGTGGGGGAGACGGTGTCCGAAATCGACAAGGCGGCCCGCGAATGCCAGGCGACCATCGTGGTGATGGGCACGTCCACGAAGATGGGGTGGGTGGAGCGCTTCATCGGAAGCACGCCGCAGGAGATCGCCGAAAAATCGCTGTTCCCCACGCTGCTCATTCCGCCGGAACGTCGCTAGCCGCACGCCCCGCGACGCCCGCGATCAGGCAATCAGAAAGGAAAGGACATGGCGGTCATCACGATTTCAAGACAGTACGGCGCCGGAGCCATGGCGTTGGGTCACCGCCTGGCGGACAAATACGGATACACGCTGGCCAGCCGGGAGATCGTCCAGAGCATCGCCGACAAGGCCAAGGTCTCGACCGACTTCGTGCTCTCCGTCGAGAAGGAGGCCGGCACGCGGCTGTCCCGGTTCATGACCCGCATCATCTCGTCGCGCGGCATCGCGAGCAAGATCCTGCGCGACGACTCCGGTTACATCGACGAGAAGCTCTACCTGGATTACCTGGTCCTCACCGTGGTGCAGATCGCCGACGAGGGCAACGCCGTCATCATGGGCCGCGGCAGCCAGTACATCCTCAAGACCCACCCGGACACCTTCCACATCCTGCTGGTCGACGACCTGGAAAACCGCGTGGACCGGGTCGCCAAGCGCGAGCGGATTGCGCGCGAGCAGGCCGCGCGCATCGTCGCCCAGCAGGACAAGCGCCGTCTGAACCTCTACCACCAGCTCGGCAAGCAGGATTACGACCGGCCCGGGCTTTACCACCTGGTGTTGAACATGAGCCGGCTGTCGCTCGACAAGGCATTTAATCTGGTCGTCAACCTGATCGAATCATGACCTCGCTCCGATCTCGCGCGGGATCAATCTAGTCCTTGACAGCCGGGGCGAGCCCATATATTAGAGTGCCCTGATTCGGTTTCATTCGAGAGACCTTCGCCCCGTGGTCCATGCGGCTCAATTACAACAAACACCGGGGTTGGATTGAGCACCTGTCGATCCTGATGCAGATCGGCCTCACCATGGCCGGCTGCATCGTGTTCTGCTTCTTCGTCGGATTCTACCTGGATCGCTGGATCGGCACAAAGGGATTATTTACCGTGCTTTTCATTTTCCTCGGGGTGATCGGGGGGGCCGTGACGGTCTACCGCCAGATCCGCGAGGTCCTCGAACCCAAGGCCAAGGACCGCACCGAAGAGGAAGACCGTTGATGGCCCCGCACCGCGAAGCCCAGAAGAAATACTGCTTCCGCGCCTTTACGGCGGCGATCCTCATCGGCGGCGGCTTGATTTTCGCCGGCTTTCCGGCGCTCGGCAAGGGGCTGATCGCCGGCGCCTTCTTCAGCATCCTCAATTTCATTTTGATCGCGGAATCACTGCCCCACAAGCTGGGCAAGAGCCGGAAGAAGGCCTCGGCGGTGTCCCTGGGCTGGATTCTGCTGCGATACGCGCTCATGGCCGTCCCGCTGGTCCTGGCCCTCAGGTTTCATCTGTTTCATCCGTTGGCGGCGGCCGTCGGCCTGTTCTTCGTTCAGATTGCGATCCTTTTCGATCATTTCGTTCTGGCCTTCAGCTCGTCCCCAGGCAAAGAAGCCTGAAGGAAGGTTCTCGGCCCATGGAAAATCTCGGCAAGATCCAGCAGCTGATTGTAAGCATCGGCGACTTCCAGCTGGTGTTCAACCTCGACACCATCCTGATGACCTGGATCACCATCGGGGTATTGCTGGTGTTCGGGTTCCTGGCGGCCCGCCATAGCAGCTCCGCCCCTGGCCGCCTGCAGGTATTGGGCGAGCTCATCATTTCCGCTTTCTACGGCCTGGCGGAGGACGCCCTGGGTAAAAAGCTGGCGAAAACCTACGCCCCGCTAATCTGCGCCCTCTTCCTTTTCATGGTGGGCTCCAACTGGCTGGGGATCATCCCCCACCTCCACGAGCCCACCAAGGACCTGAACACACCGCTCAGCCTGGGGCTGATGGGCTTCTTCATCGCCCATTACGCCGGCATAAAAGCCAAGGGCCTCAAGGAGTACTCCAAGGCCTACATCGATCCGATGTTCTTCATGCTGCCCCTGAACCTGATCGGCGAGATCGCCAAGGTGGTGTCGATCTCCTTCCGCCTCTTCGGCAACATCATGGGAGGGTCGATCATCATCCTGGTGGTGTCCTATCTCTCGTTCAATCTGCTTTTGCCGCCGTTTCTCCTGGCCTTTTTCGGCCTGTTCGTCGGCACGGTTCAGGCCTTCGTGTTCACCATGCTGACCCTAGTCTACATTTCGGTGCAGGTGCAATAACTGATGGAGATCGAACTCAAAACCGCAATCACCATGGCGGCCTACGCCGGCAGCGGCGTCTGCATCGGCATCGGCGCGATCGGGGCGGCCATCGGTGAGGGATATACCGCGGCCCAGGCGACCCGGGCGACCGCCGACCGGCCGGAGTTGGCCGCAGACATATTCAAGACCATGCTGGTGGGCCAGGCGATTTCCGAGTCCTCCTCCATCTTCACCCTGGTGATCTCACTGGTGCTCCTGTTTACCCAGCATTTTGCGCACTCCGTGGTCGATGTCGCCGCGCTGCTTGGCGCCGGGATGTGCATGGGGTTCGGGGCCCTGGGGTCCGGCATCGGCGCCGGTTATCCGGCGGCGGAGGCCTGCACGGGGATCGCGCGGCAGCCGGCCTTGATCAGCCGCCTCAACACCAACATGATCATCGGCTCGGCCGTCTGCCAGACGCCGGCCACCTTTTCGCTGGTCATCTCGTTCATCCTGCTTTACACCAATTTCGCCGGCCGGCCGGTCTCGCCGACCTGGGCGGCGGTGCTGGGCGCCGGACTGGCCACCGGGCTCGCCGCCATCGGACCCGGACTGGGAAGCGGCATGGTGGCTGGGGCCGGCTGCGAAGGCACGGCCCGCAACCCCGAACAAGCCAAGAACGCCACCAACACCATGCTGCTCGGTCAAGCCATCGCCCAGACCACCGCGATATACGGCCTGCTGGTGAGTTTTATTTTGATCTTCAGAGGGTTTCCCGCCACCGATCAGCTGGCCCCCACGATGGGGTTGCTGGCGGCCGCCATCTGCGTCGGGGTCGGCGCGATCGGACCGGGAATCGGCGTGGCCATGGCGGCGCGCAGCGCGGTGGCCTGGGTGCCGCGCAATCCGGAGATCGCCAATCAACTCATCCGCACGATGCTGATCGGAGCGGCCGTGGCGGAATCCACCGGCATTTACGCCCTGGTGGTATCGCTGGTTTTGATCTTTGTCGTCTAATCGTTTTTTGTTTTAATCTTTAAACCTTAAACCTTAAACTTTAAACCTATTTCGGAGGTCACCATGGCAATCGAAGGTGCAGATCTGGTCAAAGCCGCCGCGTTTTTAGGGGCAGGCATCGCGATGGGGTTCGGCGCCATCGGTCCGGGCGTGGGCGAAGGCATCACCGCCGCCAAGGCCTGCGAGGCCATCGGCCACAACCCGCGCGAGGCCGGACTCATCACCCGCACCATGCTGGTCGGCCAGGCCGTGGCCGAGTCCACCGGCATCTATTCGCTGGTCATCGCCCTGCTGCTGCTGTTCGTGGTGTGACCCGGAGGGCTGCGATGGAAATCGTCACCCAGACCGAGCTGGTGAGCATCAACGCGACCATGATCATCCAGGTCCTGTCGTTCCTGATCTTTCTTTTCCTCATCCAGCGGATCATGTTCCGCCCGCTGCGGGACACGATGGAGAGCCGCAGCGCGGACATGAAGCGGCTGCAGAAGGACATCCAGGCCCAGCAGTCGCAGCTCGCGGAGCTCTCCTCGAAAATGCAGAAGGAGGCCGCCGCCGTGAAGGCCGCAGCGTTCGCGGAATCCGAAAAGCTGGAAACGGCCGGCAAACAGGAGGCCCGGAGCATCCTAAAACAGACGCGCGAGGAAATCGCGGCCCAGCAGCGCCGGGCGAGCGAGGATATCCGCCGGCGCATCGCGACCGTCCAGCAGGAGCTCGCGAAGGACACCGAAACGCTCGTGGCCGCTATCGTCGCCAACGTCCTGGAACGGAGGCCGCAACCGTGACTCGCCATCGTACGACTATAAGGCGCTGGGGCATTCTGCTGGCCGGGATGGGAGCAATACCTTTCACGGCGGCTCTCGGCTGGGCGCAGGAAGCCCAGCCATCCTGGCGGGCCACCTATGACCTGGTCATGATGTGGGTCAACTTCGGCATTCTCGCCTTCCTGATCGCAAAGTACGCCCGCGCTCCCCTTTTGAACCTGCTCAAGGGCGAGGCCGACAAGACCGCCGCCGGCCTGAAGGAGGCGCAGGCCGGCAAGGAGCAGGCCGATCAGAAGGTTCAGGAAACGCTGCAGGCGCTGGAAAACACCCGCGAACGGCTGCGCGGGGTCCAGGAAAAAATCATCGGGGAAGGCGAACGCCAGCGCCAGCGCATCATCGATTCCGCCCGCCACGAAAGCGAGCTGCTGCTCGAACGCACCCGCCATAAGATCGATTCCCAGATTTACGAAGCGCACCTGCGGCTCAGGTCCGAGCTGATCGACCGCGCCGTGGCCGTCGCCATGGAGCGGCTGCCCGCGGAGATCACCTCCGAGGAGCAGCTCCGCCTGGTCGACCGCTTCGTCCAGAAAGCCGGATCGGCGTAATCCTCGCGCCGCATCGCGCTTGACAGCGGGCAGCGACGTTTCCTAATCTGGGCCTTGCCTCTCCGCCAGCGAAGCGAAAGGACCCTCGCCCATGCCCGACGTCGTCGACCTCACCCAGGACCTCATCCGCTTCAAGTCCATGCACTCGCGGCCGGACGAAATCCGGAACTGCATGACGTTCATGGAAACGTATCTCGCCCGGCACGGCGTCGGCTACCGCCGCATCGAGCAGAACGGCATCCCGACCCTGCTGGTGCTGCGGCCGGACGGTTATGTGCCGGTGCTGCTCATGTCCCATATCGATGTCGTCGATGCGCCGGACGAGCTGTTCGCGCCGCGCATCGCGGACGGCAGGCTCTTCGGCCGCGGCAGCATCGACGACAAATACGCGGCCGCGCTGTCGCTGACGCTCGCCGTCGACCTGATGCGCAAGCTGACCAGCCGCGGCAGAACCCAGTTCGACCTGCCCTGCGGCCTGCTGATCTCCGGCGACGAGGAGGTCGGCGGCCACGACGGCGCTAAGGCCGCGCTCGCCCAGCTCAAGACGGATTTCGCCATCGCGCTGGACGGCGGCCACCTGCGCAAGGTCGTGGTCAAGGAAAAGGGCATCCTGCGCCTCAAGCTCATCGGCCGCGGCAGGACCGCCCACGGCGCGCGGCCCTGGCTGGGGGAGAACGCCATCGAGAACCTGATCGCCGACTTTTTCCGGATCAAGCGCCACTTCGAGCTGACCGCCCCGGACCACTGGCACCGCACCCTCAACTTCAGCCGCATCCAGGCCGGCAAGGCCGCCAACCAGGTGCCGGACTACGCCGAGGCGCTCTTCGACATCCGCTACACCGAAAACGACGACATGGAGGCCGTGGTCAATGCCATCCGGGCCGAGATCAAGGGCGAGGTCGCGGTCGTGGAGCGCGAGCCCCTGTTCCAGGGCGGCGGCAGCCCCTACCTCGACCGCCTGCTCGCCGTCGCCGGCAACCCCGAGCTGGGCGCGGAGCACGGCGCGAGCGATGCGCGCTTCCTCTCCGCGTTCGGCATCCCCGGCATCGTCTGGGGACCTGACGGCGACAACAGCGCCCACGCGCTCGACGAGCACGTCAACATCGACAGCCTGCTGGCGCTGCACAAGATCCTGGACGAGTTCCTGACCGGTTTGCTTTGACAATCCGGCCTGCCTCAAGTAATTTAGACCCGCTTCTGTTCTGGTTTGAATCCGTGGGAGTGGCCCCTGCCGTCGCAGCCGAAAGCCGGAGTCGACGAGCCACGATGCTCTTACCCGAAATCGATCGCGGCAGGATGCCGCTCCCACACGGAACAGCGAGAGCTTCCTTGCAGGCAGGCTATGGCGAGCAGCGCTATCCTCAAGCTACGACGAAATCCCCCTTCTCCCCCTTTGCCAAAGGCGGGGGATTTTCAAACCGGCTTCCTTGCAAGCTATGCCGTTCGAGGCATTGAGCCCCTGCCCCACCCAAACCCCAACCCAAAAGGAGGACCCATGCTGAAAAAGGTTCTGTTGGTTGTGACGGTCGTAGCGTTTGCGTGCGTCGGCGCGGCCCTGGCGGCCCCCAAGCCGGGGGGTACGCTGATTTTCGGCCGCGGCGGGGACAGCGTCGGCCTGGACCCGGCCTACGAGACCGACGGCAACTCGTTCATGATCTGCGACAACGTCCTGGAGGCCCTGGTCGAATACAAGGACGAATCCACCGAGCTCGAGCCGGGTCTGGCCGAATCCTGGACGATCTCAGACGACGGCAAGACCTATACCTTCAAGCTGCGCAAGGGCGTCAAGTTCCACGACGGCACCCCCTTCGACGCCGACGCGGTGGTCTTCTCCCTGGGCCGCCAGATGAAGGAGCGCAAGCTCAAGTTCTTCGGCAAGGGCTGGGAGATCCCGCCCGCGGAACGGCCGGCCGAGTATTGGCTGCAGATGGAGATGGACAAGACGGTCAGTTCGATCGAAGCCACGGACGAGCACACCGTCGTGTTCAAGCTGAATCGGGTGGAGGCACCCTTCCTGACCAACCTGGGAATGGATTTCGCCGACATCATCAGCCCCACGGCCTTCATGAAGAACCCCAAGGAATTCGTGCGCAATCCCGTGGGCACCGGCCCGTTCAAGTTCGTGAAATGGGTGAAGGACGACCAGATCATCCTCGAAAAGTTCAAGGACTACTGGAACAAAAAGGGCGGACCCTACCTGGATAAGGTGGTATTCCGCGCCATCCCCGAGAACTCGGTGCGCTTCCTGGAGCTCAAGACCGGCAACGTCCACATCTGCCAGTTCCCCAACCCGGCCGACATCGCGCTCGCCAAGAACGATCCCAAGATGAAACTGGTGATCCAGCCGGGGATGAACATCGGCTACCTCGGCTTCAACCACACCAAGGAGCCCTGGAAGAGCAACGTCAAGCTGCGCATGGCCGTGGCCACGGCGATCAACCGCAAGGCCATCGTGGACAACATCTACCAGGGGCAGGGCCAGCTCGCCCGGAACAACATCCCGCCGTTCATGCTCGGCTTCAACGAAGCCGTGCCGATGATCGATTACAGCGTGGACAAGGCCAAGGCCCTGCTGGCCGAGGCCGGCTTCCCGGAAGGCAAGGGGCTGGACGAGATCACCCTGTGGTCCATGCCGGTCGCCCGCCCCTACAACCCGGAAGGGCTCAAGCTCGGAGTGGCCATGGTGTCGGACCTGTCCAAGATCGGGATCCGCGCCCGGGTGGTCAGCTACGAGTGGGGGACTTACCTGAAGCGCCAGCGCGAGCAGCCGCCCGACATGGATCTCTTCCAACTCGGCTGGACCGGCGACAACGGCGACACCGACAACTTCCTGGCGGTGCTCTTCGACGGCATGGCCGACCCGACGATCCGCACGCAGTGGCACAATCAGGCCTACCACGACCTGATGCTGCAGGGCAAACAGACGACGGACCCGGCCAAGCGCGCCGAGACCTACAAGAAGGCCAACATGCTCCTCTACGAGCAGATGCCGGTGATTCCGATCGCCCACAGCACCCAGACCTGGCCGCTGCTGAAGAAAGTGCAGGATTTCAAACTGCACCCGACGGCCTCCATCCGCATGAAGAATGTGTGGATGGAAAAATAAAATGAAAGGGGTCAGAGGGTTCGAGGGTTCAGGGGTTCGAGTGAAAGGCACCATCTCAGCCTGCCCTGAACCCTGGACCCCTCTGAACCCTGAAACCCTATTTTTCTCCATGGCCCCCTACATCCTCCGCCGCATCCTGATCCTCATCCCGACCCTGCTGGGGGTGTCGGTCATCATTTTCTTCATGCTCCACCTCACCCCGGGCGACCCGGCCGAGCTGCTCCTGGGGGAGCGCGCCTCGCAGCACGCCCTGGAGGCCATGCGCGAGCACCTGGGGCTTAACAAGCCGCTGTACGTCCAGTACGGCATGTTCCTCAAGCGCCTGGCGACCTTCGACCTGGGGGAGACCATCTGGACCCGCCAGTCGGTTTGGATCGAGATCAAGCAGCGCTTCCCCGCCACCATGGAGCTTTCGGTCGCGGCGCTCTGCATCAGCTGTACTCTGGGAATGATCTTCGGCATCATATCGGCCACCAAGCAGTATTCGATCTTCGACTACCTGAGCATGCTCGGGGCGCTGGCCGGCGTGAGCATGCCGATTTTCTGGCTGGGCCTGGTGTTCATGCTGATCTTTTCCGTGAACCTCGGATGGCTGCCCATCTCCGGCCGCCTGAGCGTGGGGGTGGACCTCGAGGTCATCACCAACTTCTACATCCTGGACGCCCTCTTGACGCAGAACTGGGAGGCGTTCAGGGACGCCCTCTGGCACCTGATCATGCCGGCCTTCACGCTGTCCACCATCCCGACCGCCATCGTGGCGCGCATGACCCGCTCCTCCATGCTGGAGGTGCTGCGCCAGGACTACATCAAGACCGCCAGGGCCAAGGGACTGTCGCAGTTCAAGGTGATCTTCAAGCACGCACTGAGAAACGCCCTGATCCCGGTGGTCACCACGATCGGCCTGCAGTTCGGCGTGCTCCTGGGCGGCGCGATCCTGACCGAGACCATCTTCGCCTGGCCGGGGGTGGGCAAGTGGATGTACGACGCCGTGATGCAGCGCGACTACATGGTGATCCAGAACGGCACCCTCTTCATCGCCGGGCTGTTCGTGGTCATCAATCTCGGCGTGGATGTGTTGTATGCGGTGATCAATCCGAGGATAAGCGTCAAATGAAAAGAAGGTTTAAGGTTTAAAGTTTAAAGAAGAACACTAATGCCTCAGATCCATACTTTAAACTTTAAACTTCGATCGATTGACCTGACGAGCCCTATAGAAACTCGAAAGACGCAAAAGACCCAGCAGATGATTATGACGTCAAAACATCCCGAAGACCGCCATCCCATGCTCGACCAGCTCTCGCAGCTGTGGCGCAACAAGACCGCCGTGGCGGGGCTGTTCATCATCACGGCCTTCGTGCTCTGCGGGATCTTCGCCCCCTTCCTCACCCCGCATGACCCGATCGAGATCGCCCTCTACGACCAGCTCAAGCCGCCGGCCTGGCACGACGAAGGCTCGACCAAGAACCTGCTCGGCACCGACGACCTCGGCCGCGACATCCTCTCGCGCATCGTCTACGGCGCGCGCGTCTCTCTCCTGGTGGCGGTGGTGAGCGTGGGCCTGGCCTTCTGCTTCGGGACGCTCATCGGCAGCATCTCCGGCTTCTACAAGGGCCGGCTCGACAACATCGTCATGCGCGGGATCGACATCATCCTGTCCTTTCCCTACATCCTGCTCGCCATCGTGGTGGTGGCCTACCTGGGCCCCAGCCTGCAGAACGCCATGCTGGCCATCGCCATCACCTACGTGCCGCGCTTCGCGCGCATCGTGCGCGCCAGCGTGCTCGAGGAAAGCGAGAAAGACTACGTCATGGCGGCGCGCGCCATCGGCGCCCGCAACCTGCGCATCATCTTCCTCACCATCCTGCCGAACTGCCTCGGCCCGCTGATCGTGCAGACCACGCTCAGCTTCGCCTCGGCCATCCTGGACGCCGCGGCGCTGAGCTTTCTCGGACTGGGCGCCCAGCCCCCCACGCCCGAATGGGGCGCGGACATCGCCCGCAGCCGGGCGCTGATCCTGCGCGCCTCCTGGGTCATGACGTTTCCGGGGCTGGCCATCCTCGGCGCGGTCCTGGGGTTCAACCTGCTGGGCGACGGGTTGCGGGACGCGCTCGACCCGCGGCTGAGGGACTGAGACCATGGCCGACCCGCTCCTCGACATCCGCAACCTGCGGACCTATTTCTCGGTGCGCGGCCACACCGCCAAGGCGGTCGACGACGTGAGCCTTTCCATTCAGCCCGGCCAGACCCTCGGACTGGTGGGGGAGTCCGGCTGCGGCAAGAGCGTCACGGCCCACTCCATAATGCGCCTGATCCCCACCCCGCCGGGCCGGATCGCCGGCGGCGAAATCCGGTTCGAGGGCCGGGACCTGGCCAAGGCCTCCGAGGCCCAGATGCGCCGCATCCGGGGCAACCGCATCTCGATGATCTTCCAGGAACCCATGACCTCGCTCAACCCGACCTATCCGGTGGGCGACCAGGTCGGCGAAGTCCTGCGCCTGCACGAAAAGCTGTCAGCCGTCGGCGGCGCGCGCGCGCACGGTGGCGATGTTCCGACTGGTGGGGATCCCGGCCCCCGAGAAGCGCATCGACGACTACCCCCACCAGATGAGCGGCGGCATGCGCCAGCGCGTGATGATCGCCATGGCGCTCGCCTGCAGCCCGCAGCTGATGATCGCCGACGAGCCCACCACGGCGCTCGACGTCACCATCCAGGCCCAGATCCTGGATCTCATGAACAAGCTCAAGTCGGAGACCGGCGCGGCGATCCTCTTCATCACTCACGACCTGGGGGTCATCGCGGAAATGTCCCAGCACGTCGCCGTCATGTACGCCGGCCGCATGATGGAATACGCCGACGCCAAGACCCTCTTCCGGGACCCCAAAAACCCTTACACGGTAGGGCTGTTGGGGTCGATCCCGGTGCTGGGGCGGGAGAATGCGGGCGGACGGCTGAAGACCATCCCGGGCGTGGTGCCCTCGCTCCTGCGCCTGCCCGAGGGCTGCCTCTTCAGCGACCGCTGCCCGGATGTGTTCGACGACTGCCGCCGGGTGGCGCCGGAAATGGTTCCGGTGGGCGACAACCACTTGGTGAGGTGCCTGAAGTATGTCTGACCGCCATTTCCTTCTGTTCCCCCCTTTGAAAAAGGGGGCTAGGGGGATTTTAAAATCACAGCCCTTGCGAGAGCGGCTTTCCAGCCGCGACGGCCTGCCGGTATATTTTTCGCGGCTGGAAGGCCGCTCCCACAGGAAACGACCTGAACTGCTTGGAATGATATCGCCCGCAATGATGAGACTTGTGCAACATGCCTGACCCCAAGCCCAGAAAACGCCGCTGCTCGACGCCCGCAACATCGTCAAGCACTACCCCATCCTGGGAGGGGTGTTCATGAAACCGACCGGGTCGGTCAAGGCCGTGGACGGGGTCAGCCTGGCCATCGGCGAGGGCGAGACCCTCGGCCTGGTGGGGGAGTCCGGCTGCGGCAAGACCACCTTCGGCCGGGCCGTCCTGCGGCTGGAGGAGCCGACGTCGGGTGAGATTTTCTTCCAGGGCCGGAACATAATGGCGTATTCGCGCAACGAGATGCAGGCCCTGCGCCGGGAGATGCAGATCATCTTCCAGGACCCCTTCTCCTCCCTCAACCCCCGCAAGAGCGTCGGCCAGATCATCGGCGAGCCGCTGCTCGTGCACGGGGTGAAAAGCCGCGAGGAAAGGGATGGGCGGGTCCTGGAGCTCCTGGAGGTGGTGGGGCTGCGCAAGGAGCACATGCGCCGCTACCCGCACCAGTTCTCGGGCGGCCAGCGCCAGCGGATCGGGGTTGCCCGCGCCCTGGCCCTGAAGCCCAAACTGGTGGTGTGCGACGAGGCGGTCTCGGCCCTGGACGTCTCCATCCAGGCCCAGGTGATCAACCTGCTCAAGGACCTGCAGCAGGATTTCGGGCTGACCTATCTCTTCATCTCCCACGACCTGAGCGTCGTGGAGCACGTCAGCGACCGCGTGGCCGTCATGTATCTGGGCAAGATCGTCGAGATCGCCCCCAGCAAAGCGCTTTATCTGGAGCCGCTGCACCCCTACACCCAGGCCCTGCTCTCGGCCGTTCCGATCCCGGACCCGTCCCTCCAGCGGCCCGGCCGGATCATCCTGAAGGGCGACGTGCCCAGCCCCATCGACCCGCCCTCCGGCTGCCGCTTCCACCCCCGCTGCCGCTACGCCGAAGGCATCTGCTCCAAAAAGGAGCCGGCGCTGTCCGAGATCCGCCGAACGTCACTGGGCCGCCTGTCACTTTGCCGGTCGGGTAGGACTAACATGAAACCGAAATTCGAAATCCGAATATCGAATCCTCCAAAATTGATGAACTCGTAAAAAGCCTTAAAATACTGTTTTCTGTCATTCCGGCGAAATCCGGAATCAAGCATTTACAAGCAGTTACAAAATCTCTGGACTCCGGCTTTCGCCGGAGTGACGACCTTTTTGCAAGCCCATCAAAATTGACGAGCTCGTAAAAAGTCTATTAAGCCGTCACCCCGGCGGACGCCGGGGTCCAGAACAGCTTGAAACAACTAGATTCCGGCTTTCGCCGGAAGGACTGAATAAAATAAAAATTCGAATTTTTACGAGCCCATCAAAATTCAAAAAACGGGCATTATTGATCGACCCTTTCCGGCAGCCGCACCAACAGCACCGGCACCGTGGCGCGGCGCAGGACGCTGCGGCTGACGCTGCCGACGATGGCTTCCTCCAGGCGGCCCCGAGGGTGATAGCCCATGACGATCAGGTCGACCTGGCGGGCGTCCGCCTCGGAAAGAATGCAGTCCACCGCGTCGCCCTGGGTGACCACGATCTCGTCCGCGCGCAGGTTCTTCTCGCGCAGGTCCTTCTGCGCCGCGGTGAACATCTCGCCCAAGGCCTCGCGAATGATGCTGCCCTCGCGTTTCTTCCCGATCAGGATCTGGCGGACCTCCTGCTCATGGGACTGGCGCAGCTCCTCCCAGCGCTCATCGCCGATAAAACCCTGCAGATTGGCGCTTTGGGTCGGCGAGATGTCCTCCATCACGTACAGGATGGTCAGGCTGGCACCGAATTGGTTGGCCAGCCCCACGGCATAGTTGAAGGCGTGACGGGTCTGTTGGGACAGGTCGGTGGTGAAGAGGATCTTCTTGATCTGCGGGATCATCGGATGCGGTTCTCCTTTCCTTGATGGCTTCGTAAAAAACCCAATTTCCGCGTTGCGCTTCATCCCGCTGTCGCTGCGGCGTACTGCAAGTACGCCTCACTCCAAGGGATTCGCGCGCCTTGAACTTGGGCTTTTTACAAAGCCATCGATTATGATGACTTTTTACGGTTTCGTCAATCCTGAACCCCGAACCCTGCAACCTTTTTTCTATGGAACCAGCCAAAGCGCCGCGTCGGCAAGCTTCTGGCTGACATGGTAGGATACCTTGCCGCCGAAAAAGGATTTGTTTATCCCACGCCGGCCCATGACGATGGTGCCGAATCCCCCTTCTCGAGCGGCCTTGAGGATCGTCTCGCCGACGCTGACCAGCGTCACAGCGGTCTCGGTTTCGATCTGATTCTCCTGGAATCCCGCCGCGCGGAGTTTGGCGAGCGCCGCGGAAAAGAAATCGTCCATGCAGCGCTTGTCGCCCTGGGCAATGAGAGCCTCGGGCCCGTCACCCGCCTTCTGGCCGAAATTGATCTCGCAATAATCCTTGAGCCGGGGGGCCACGTGGAAAAAGCGCATTTTGACCTCGGGATTGCCCGACAGCATGAAGGACATGTGGTCCAGGGCCCGCAGCGCGCTTTCGGAGCCGTCGACGGCCGCCATGACACGCGCCGAGTTCACATTCCCGTCCACCAGCCAGACAGGGATGACCGGCGAGTTTTGAATCAGGTGTGCGGACACACTGCCCATGAACATCTGCTGCATGGAGGAGATGCCCCGACGCCCGAGGAGGATGGCGTCGAAAAGGCCGTTCTCGGCGTGGTCGAGAATATCCTTGGCCAGGCCGAGATGGCGCGGAAGGGTCAGCAGGTCGATTGCCGTCTCCGCCACCCCCGCCCGGACCAGCAGGTCTTTGTATTTGGCCAGCAGACCCCGGGAAGCCTCGGCGTTTCGGGCCGCGATTCGGTTGAACTCGACCCGGGCCTGCCCGCTGCGCTCGGCCTCGTCCAGCAGGAACTGGGAAACCGCCGGCTGAATGTAGAAGAGGGTGAAGCCGAGCCCCGGCACGAGGCCTTTCATCTGAGCGGCATAATCGACGGCCTGACGCGAGTGGGGGGAATCGTCGATGGCCACCAAGATTTTTTTCTGCATGCGCAAGGCCTTCCGCAGACGATTGATTGGGGCTTTATTTTGGCGCCTATTTGTGTTAGCCAGTTGCTATCATGAACTGCGGCTTTTAACAAGCTGACTCGATTGGGACGCCTGGTCATGGCCCCTGAATCCGCGAAACCGTCCAAAGTCTATTTCTTCGGTACCTGCCTGATCGATGCGTTTTATCCCGACGCGGGCCTGGCGGCGATCCGGCTCATCGAGCGCGAGGGCGTCCGGGTGGTTTTTCCTTCCGGACAGTCCTGCTGCGGCCAGCCGGCCTACAACTCGGGATTCCCGGACCAAGCGCGCGCCGTGGCCCGCCGGCAGATCCAAGTGTTTCGCGAAAACATCCCCATCGTGGTGCCCTCGGGGTCCTGCGCCGGGATGATGAAGCACCATTATCCGCAACTCTTTGCATCGGATCAGGATCTGCCACAGGCCGAGGCCTTTGCCGGCCGCGTCTTCGAATGGTCCGAGTTCATGGTCCGGGTGCTGGGGGTCCGGTACGAAGACCAGGGCCATCCCGTCCGGGTGACCTGGCACTCCTCCTGCCATGCGCTGCGCGAAATGAAAGTGATAGAATACTCCAAGCAGTTGCTGCGGCAGCTCGCCCACGTCGAACTGGCGGAGCTGACCAATGAACGCGAGTGCTGCGGCTTCGGCGGGACTTTCTCCATCAAGCATCCGGCCATTTCCGGCGCCCTGGTCAACGACAAGGTTGACGACATCCAGCGCACCGGCGCGGCGCGGGTGATCGCCGGAGACTGCGGCTGCCTCATGAATATCTCCGGCGCGGGCCAGCAGCGCAGACTGCCGTTTGCGGCTCAGCACCTGGCCGAGTTCATATGGGAGCGGACCCATGGCGGCTGAGTCTTTCGAAAAAAACGTCGACCGCGCGCTCGCCGATGCCCAGCTGCGCAAGAATTTCGCCTTCGCCATGGGCAACTTCATCCTCAAGCGCAAGGCCGTGTTCAGCGACGCGGAGGAAACCGAGCGCCTGCGCGCCCTCGGCCACGCGCTCAAGCAGCGCGCGCTCAGCCGGCTGCCCGAGCTGCTCGAGCAGCTCGAGGCCGCCTGCACCCGCAACGGCATCCGTGTCCACTGGGCCGAAACGACGGCCATCGCCAACCGCATCGTGCTGGAGATCATCGAAACGCATGCCGCCAACCGCGTGGTCAAGGGCAAGTCGATGGTCTCCGAGGAGATGCATCTGAACGCCTTCCTCGCCACCCACGGCATCGAGGCCATCGAAACCGACCTGGGCGAGTTCATCATCCAGCTCAACGGCGAAACGCCCTCCCACATCATCGTGCCGGCCATTCACAAGAACAAGGCGCAGATCGCGAAGATCTTCCACGAGAAGGTGCCGGGTGCGCCCTACACCGAGGAGGTGGCCGAGCTCAACGCCATCGCCCGGCAAACGCTGCGCCGCAAGTTCTACGAGGTGGGCATCGGCCTGAGCGGCGTCAACTTCGCCGTGGCCGAGACCGGGACCCTGTGTCTGGTGGAAAACGAAGGCAACGGCCGCATGTGCACCACCGTGCCGCCGGTGCACATCGCGGTGATGGGGCTCGAGAAGGTGGTGGAGCAGCTCGCCGATCTGCCGCCCCTGCTGCGGCTGCTGACGGGGTCGGCCACCGGCCAGCTGGTGACCACCTATGTCAACCTGATTACCTCTCCGCGCCGGGAGGGGGAAAAGGACGGCCCGCGGGAAGTGCACCTGGTGATCCTGGACAACGGCCGCTCGCGCATCTATCAGGACCCGCAGCTGCGCCAGACGCTGCAGTGCGTGCGCTGCGGCACGTGCTTGAACCACTGCCCGGTCTACACCCGCATCGGCGGCCATGCCTACGGCTTCGTCTACCCCGGACCGATCGGGAAGATCCTGACCCCGCAGGTCGAGGGCCTGGAGAAGGCCGGGGAATTGTCGTTTGCCTCCAGCCTCTGCGGGGCCTGCGAGGAGGTCTGTCCGGTCAAGATCCCGATTCCCGCTCTGCTGCGGCGCCTGCGCGACGAATGCTATTCCTCGGCGCCGGGAAGCGCCGCCGTCCCCGGCCGCGGCTGCAAGCAGAACCTGGCCGAGCGCCTGGCCTGGAAAGGGTGGGCTTTCCTGAACACCCACCCACGGCTGAACCGACTGGTGACCGCCTTTCTCGGGAGGGTGGGCGAATACCTGCCGCCCGCCGGACCGCTGGAACGTTGGATGCGGTACCGCTCCGAGCCGGTCTTCGCCTCCCGCAGCCTGCAGCGCCGGATCAAGGAGGAGGGCATCTCCGATGAGTGACGCCGCCCGCGACCGCATCCTGGCGCTCCTGCGAAGCGCCCCCCGGCAGGAGGTCCCGCGGCCTGAGGTTCCGGTTTCCGTCGCGGCCGCTCCGGACCGCGGCGCCCGGGTCGCCCGGTTGAAGTCGTTGATGGAGGCCATGCGCACGGAGGTCCATGTGCTGCCGGAAGCCGAATGGATTCCTCGACTGCAGGATGTGCTTCGGACGCGAGCGGTCAAAAACCTGCTCTATGCTCCCGAGACTGACCTTGGTATCGCCTTGGCAGCGGCTTGGCAGCAAGATGCCGCCGGGCTGCCGGAGCTGCTGGCTTATACCGAGCCGGCCGAATCATTCAAGGAACGGATCTTTGCCGTGGACGCTGCCGTTACCACCGCGGCCGGCGCCGTGGCGGACACGGGCGCTCTGATCCTGCGGCCGACCCGTGCCGAGCCCCGCTTGATGTCCCTGGTGCCGCCGGTGCACATCGCCGTACTCGCTGCGGATGCGATCTACCCCTGCTTGAGCGACGCCATGCGGGAAGGCCGTTGGTCGGCGGATATGCCGACTAACCTGCTCCTCATATCGGGCCCGTCCAAAACTGCGGACATCGAGCTGATCCTGGCCTTCGGGGTGCATGGGCCGAAAGAGTTGATCGTCCTTGTGCTTGAATCATAAAAGGGTTCGAGGGGTCAAGGGTTCGAGTGAAAAAAATTCCTCCCACGACCTTTTTGTTTTTTTCCCCAAAACCCTGGACCCTTGAACCCTTGAATCCTTGAACCCTTTATTGGGCTGCCATGCTCCCTGATCGCTACCAACGTTTTCTCGCCGATATCAGCGGCCGGATGGCCGCGGGGCGCATATTCTTGGACCCGCTCCGGACGCTGGCCTACGGCACGGATGCGAGCTTCTACCGCCTGATCCCCAAAATCGTCGTGCGCGCCGACACGGAGGACGAGGTCGCCGCCGTCCTCAGGGCCGCCGACCGCCACGGCATCGCGGTGACCTTCCGTGCCGCCGGCACGAGTCTTTCCGGCCAGGCGGTGTCCGATTCGGTGCTGGTCGTGGCCGGCGCGAATTGGAATCGCTACGAGATCCTCGATGGCGGCGACCGCATCCGCCTGCAGCCGGGCGTGATCGGCGGTCACGCCAACCGTTACCTCGCCCCCTACGGCCGGAAGATCGGACCCGACCCGGCCTCGATCAACGCGGCCATGATCGGCGGCATCGCGGCCAACAACGCCAGCGGCATGTGCTGCGGCACCGCCCAGAACAGCTACCGAACGGTGGCCGGGATGTGCATCCTCTTCCAGGACGGCAGCCGGCTGGACACGACCGATCCTTCCAGCTGCGAGCGCTTCAGGCAGACCCGCCGGGACCTGCTCGACGCCCTCGCTGCCCTCGGCCGGGAGGTGCGCACCAACACGGCTATGGCGGAGCGCATCCGCCGCAAATACAAAATCAAGAACACCACCGGCTACAGCCTCAACGCCCTGGTGGATTTCGAGGACCCTCTGGACATCCTGCTGCACCTGATGATCGGCTCCGAGGGCACGCTGGGGTTCATCTCGGAGATCACCTACCACACCGTCGTCGAGCACCCCTGCAAGGCGAGCGCCCTCATGATCTTTCCCCAGATCGAGAGCGCCGCCACCGCGGCGGCCATCCTGCGCGAACAGCCGGTGGCGGCGGTCGAGCTCATGGACCGCGCCGCCCTGCGCTCGGTGGAGACCAAGACCGGGATGCCGGACTATCTGAAGACGCTCGGCCCCGAGACCGCCGCGCTGCTGGTGGAAACCCGCGCCTATGCCGCCGATGAACTGTCCGGCCAAGTCCGCGCGGTGACCGAATCTTTGAGGCGCCTGCCCTTCGAGCGGCCGGTGGCGTTCACGGACCAGGTGGCGGAGTACACCGCGCTCTGGAACATCCGCAAGGGGCTCTTCCCGGCGGTGGGCGCCGTACGCGAGATCGGCACCACCGTGATCATCGAGGACGTGGCCTTTCCCATCGAGCGCCTGGCGCAGGCGACGCTGCACCTGCAGGATCTCATGCGCCGTTACCGCTACGACGAGGCCATCATTTTCGGCCACGCCCTGGAGGGCAACCTGCATTTCGTCTTCACCCAGGACTTCGGCCGCAGCGAAGAGGTCGAGCGCTACCGCAAGTTCATGGACGATGTCTGCGACATGGTGGTCAACGCCTACGACGGCTCGCTCAAGGCCGAGCACGGCACCGGCCGCAACATGGCGCCCTTCGTCGCCCTGGAGTGGGGCCGCGAGGCCTATGCCGTCATGCAGCGCATCAAGGAGATTTTCGACCCGAAGAACCTTCTCAACCCCGGGGTGATTCTCAACCCCAACCCGCAGGCGCACATCGAAAACCTCAAGCCCCTGCCGCCGGCCGACCCCATCGTCGACAAGTGCATCGAGTGCGGCTTCTGCGAAGTGAACTGCCCGTCCAGGGACCTCACCCTCACCCCCCGGCAGCGCATCGCGATCCAGCGCGAAATCGCGCGGCTGAGGGCCAGCTGTGAGAACCCCGCGCGGCTGGACGAACTCGAGCGGGGTTACCGCTACCCGGGCGAGCAAACCTGCGCCGCGGACGGTCTGTGCGCGGCGGCCTGCCCGGTGGACATCAATACCGGCGAGCACACCAAGCAGCTGCGCAGCCGGACCGTAAGCCCCGCGGCTCGGAGGGCGGCCGGACATGTCGCGGCTCACTTCGGCTGGACGGCCGCCGCGGTGCGCGCGGGCCTCAAAGCCGCCGGCGCCGCCCAAGGCCTGCTGGGCCCATCCTTCATGGAGAACCTGGCCGCCGGTGCGCGCCGCCTGAGCGGAAACCGCATCCCTCACTGGACACGCTGGATGCCGCGCGGCATCGACGGCCCCCGGCCGCTGCCCCGCAAAACAGCCGGCGCGCCCCAGGCCGTCTATTTCCCCAGCTGCATCAGCCGCAGCATGGGGCCTGCCGCGGGCGATCCCGACCGGGATCCGCTGCACGCGGTGACCGTGCGGCTGCTGGAGAGGGCCGGCTTTGAGGTGGTATTCCCGCCCGGCATGGAGGCGCTCTGCTGCGGGACGCCCTTCGAAAGCAAGGGGTTCATCGCGCAGGCCGACGCCAAGGCGCAAGAACTGGAGGCCGCTCTGCTCGCCGCGACCGACGGCGGGCGGCTGCCCGTGCTCGTCGACACCAGCCCCTGCCTTTTCCGGATGAAAAAAGTGATGGACAAACGCCTGGCGCTGCTCGACCCGGTGGAGTTCACGCTGACCCATCTCATCGGCCGGCTGGACGTCACGCCGCTCAATGAAACCATCGCCTACCATCACACCTGCAGCAGCGTGAAGATGGGGCTTGAGCCCAAAGCCCTGGCGCTGGCCAAGGCCTGCGCCCGGACGGTGGTGGTACCCGACCTCGTCGGCTGCTGCGGGTTCGCGGGCGACCGCGGGTTCAATTTTCCGGAGCTCAACGCCTCGGCCCTGCAGCACCTGCGCGCCGGCGTCGCGGGCAAATGCAGGGCGGGCTATTCCACGAGCCGCACCTGCGAGATCGGGTTGTCGGCGCACAGCGGGATCCATTACAAATCCATCCTCTACCTCGTTGATCGGTGCGCAAGGCCGAAAAAGATTAAATAGAAGGGTTCGGGGTTCAGGGTCCAGGAATAGGCATTTTCTTCTCCCTTGAACCCTGCCCCCTTATCTCTGAACTGCGAACCCGCCATTATTTTTTCAACCGTTGAACCATGAACCATTGAACCGTGAACCCCTCACCTCCCCTTCCTATCCCCCCCTGCGGCTGGCCTGGCTCATCTGGGGCCTGGGCGCTCTTTTCTATCTCATCGGGTTTTTCCACCGCTTGGCGCCGGCGGTCATGACCCAGGAGCTGATGCGCGACTTCGGCATCAGCGCCGCCGCCCTCGGCAACCTCTCGGGTTTTTACTTCTACAGCTACTGGCTGATGCAGATCCCCACGGGAATTCTCGCGGACACCTGGGGCCCGCGGCGCCTGCTCACGTTCGGCGCCCTGGGCTCGGCGATCGGGGCCGTGGTTTTCGGCCTTGCGCCCGACCCGGCCTGGGCCGGCGCCGGGCGGCTGCTCATCGGCGGCGGCGTGGCCGTGGCCTTCGTGGTGAACCTCAAGCTGTCCGCCCATTGGTTTCCGGCACGTTATTTCTCCATGATCTCGGGGATCGCGCTGCTGACCGGCATCATCGGCGCCGTGACGGCCGGCGTGCCGCTCCGGCTGCTGGTGGATGCCTTCGGCTGGCGGGCCGTTTTCATCGGCGCAGCCGCGGCGACGGGTGCCCTGGCCCTGGTGATCTGGGCGGTCGTCCGCGACGACCCGGAGGCTTGCGGCTACCGCAGCTACGCCGATCCGCTGGCCGTCGACCGGAGGGCGGCGGGTCGCGCGATGGTCAACATGCGGGAGGTGTTTCGCAGCCGCAACACTTGGCTGCTGTGCCTCATACCGGCGAGCCTGGTCGGCTCGGTGCTGACGTTTTGCGGCCTGTGGGGGGTGCCGTATTTGATGACGCATTATGGGCTGACCGCCGCCGAGGCGGCCGCGCTCACGACGCTCCTGATGGTGGCATGGGCCCTGGGAAGCCCGTTCGTCGGGGGCCTGTCCGAGCGCATCGGACGCCGCAAGCCGTTGATGCTGATCGGGCAGGCGCTGTCCGCGGTCGGCTGGGCGCTGATCTTTTTCGCACCCGGCCTCCCGGTCTGGCTCCTGGCGGCGCTGATGGCGGCCACCGGCATCTGCTCCTCCAGCTTCAACATCTGCTGGCCGCTCGCCAAGGAGTCCGTGCCGCTGCGGCTATCCGGGACCGTTTCCGGCGTCATCAACATGGGCATCATGCTCGGCCCGACCCTTCTGCAGCCGGCGGTCGGCTGGATGCTCGACCGCCGCTGGGAGGGCGCGCTCCGGGAGGGGGTCCGGGTGTACAGCCTGGAGGCCTTCCAGGCCGGATTCCAACTGATGATGGGCTGGCTTCTGATCGCCGTGGTCCTGCTTTTCTTTACCCGCGAGACGTCCTGCCGGCAGATGGCCTGAGCCCGGCGGCGCCCGCTTCGGCTCCGGTTGACAGCGGTGCGGATTTCGACTAATCCTCAGCGGCATCGTCACCGTCACGGAGGCGGCCGCGCTGGCGGTTTTCTACGCCCTGTTCATCGCCATGGCCAAAGTGTTCACCTGGCAGGTGGCCATGAAGCAGACGCCCATGCTGGTGCAAACCGCCATCAACTCGCTGGCGTTTCCGCCGTGGGGGCTGCGGCTGCTGGTCATGGCGGACTTGCTCGTCGTCGGCTGCATCATGGAAACCACGGCCGCCCTGATCCTGCTCGTGCCGGTGCTCGCGGCCATCGCCCTGCTGATCGCATGCTACTGGCCGCCGCTGACCACCTGGTTTCCGTCGCTGATCTACACATGAAAGCAGGGGCGGAAAATACCCGCCCCCGCCTTCATGTCGGTTGGATCTCCGAATAGAAGATCGTTCAACGCTCTAACCAAAACCTCTCCTTGCCCTCCCCGGCCCTGTTTCTTTTTCCTTGATCGCTGCTGTGTTTTAGTGTCTATATCTGTATGAACTTTGATGGGCTCGTAAGGAAGTCATCCGCTCCGACGACTTCGTAAAAGGGCCAAGATCAAGGCGCGCGAATCTTGCGGCGCGAGGCCTATTCCAGTAGGCCGCAGCGACGGCGAGATGAAGCGCAACGCCGAGATTGGCCCTTTTGGGAAGTCCTCAATTTGCCACATTTGCTTTGAGGATCTACGATGAAGGAATTCACAGCCAAGCAAGCCGAAGAACTCGCGGCCATGGTGGGCACCGAACGGTTTTCCACCGGGCAGTCCAACCGCGAGCTGCACCGACACGACATCTCGTTTCACCAGGGCACGCTGCCGGCCGGCATCATCTGGCCGGAGTCGACCGAGGAGGTCGCGCGCATCCTGGCCTGGGCTTACGAACGGAACGTGCCGGTCACGCCCTGGGGCGCCGGCACCAGCACCGAGGGCAACCCGGTGCCCACGCGGGGCGGGCTCGTCATTGACATGACCCGCATGAACCGCATCCTGGAGATCCGTCCGCAGGACCTGCAGGCCGATGTGGAGCCCGGTGTGCTGCGCAAGGAACTCAACCGCCAGACCGGCAAGCACGGCCTGTTCTTTCCGCCGGATCCCGGCGCCGACGCCACCATCGGCGGCATGATCGCCAACAACGCCTCCGGCGTGCAGACCGTCAAGTACGGCGCCACCAAGGACTACGTGATGCGCCTGACCGTGGTGCTGCCTCAGGGCAAGATCATCCACACCGGCTGCAAGGCGCCCAAGTCTTCGGCCGGCTTCGACCTGACCCGGCTCTTCGTCGGCTCGGAGGGCACTCTCGGCATCGTCACCGCCGCCACCTTGAAGTTGACCGGCATCCCCAGCCACTACCTGGCCGCCACCGTGCGGTTCCCCGACCTGGAGAAAGCCTCCGAGGCCGTGGCCGTCATGATCGGCGCGGGCCTGGGGCCGGCGGCCCTGGAGCTGCTACCGCCCGGCCTGATCCGGCTGATGAACAACGAAAAAGGGCTCGGATTGCCCGAGGTGCCGTCGCTCTTCTGCGAGTTTCACGCCGTCAGCGCCACCACCCTGGACGAAACCGCCCAGCTCGCCAAGGAGCTCTGCGAGGAATGCGGCGCCGTCGGATTCAACTACGCCACGGAGGAGGGCCCGCGCAAGGAGCTCTGGCGCGCCCGCCACGAAGCCTGGGAGACCATCCATCGCGCCCATCCCAAGAAAGAGACGCTGATCGTGGATGCGGCCGTTCCGATTTCACGCTACCCGGAAATGGTGGTGTTCTCCCAGCAGGCGGTGGATGCGCAGGGTTCCATCGGCTACGTCTTCGGCCACGCCGGGGACGGCAACCTGCACGTGGTGCTGGTGGGCGACCCGGCGGACAAGGCCGAATGGGGAAAGCTTGAATCCATCAACCAGGCCATCGTCGAAAGGGCCATCCAGGTGGGCGGCACCTGCACGGGCGAGCACGGGGTGGGCATCGGCAAGCGCAAGTTCATGCCGCTCGAGCACGGCGAAAGCTACCAGCTCATGAAACAGATCAAGGACTTGATTGACCCGAAGGGGTTGATGAATCCGGGGAAAATCTTCTAAAAGGTTCCGGGTTCACGGTTCAGCGGTTCAACGGTTGCGGAAGCAAAGCAGGTTCAAGGGAGAGGGGAAAAAGGGTTCGGGGTTCAGGGTTCAGGAAATGAAAAAACTAATGCGAACGGCCGAAATGTTAATAACCAAGCTTCGATCGCGGTCCACCGGGTTTTGGTCATTATCTTTTTGAAAATTCGAATTTGTTTCGAGTTTCGTGTTTCGGATTTCGAATTTAATTCAGGCTTGTCCGTGTTAGGCACTTCTTCTCCCCCCAAACCGTTGAACCGTGAACCGTGAACCGTTGAACCTCATAGCGAAATAACATGAAATAAGGAGCTATGACACATGAAAATCGCATTTATCGGCATGGGCACCATGGGCGCGGCAATGGCTCTTAACATTATCAAGGCCGGACACGCGGTCACGGTTCACAACCGCACCCGTGAGCGGGAGGAGGCCGTGGCCAAGGCCGGCGCCCGGCGGGCCGGATCCCCGCAGGAGGCCGCCCAGGGCGCGGAAATCGTCATCACCTGCATCAGCGACACGCCGGATGTGGAGGCCGTGATCCTTGGCAAGAACGGCGTCATCCAGGGCGCGCAACCCGGCGCCATCGTCGTGGACATGTCCACCATCAGTCCGTCCGCCACCCGCCGGATGGCCGCACAGCTGGCCGAGAAGGGCATCCGCATGTTGGACGCGCCCGTATCCGGAGGCTCCGAGGGCGCCCAAAAAGGGACGCTGACCATCATGGTCGGCGGCGAAGCCGAAACCGTTGCACAGGCCATGCCGGTGCTGACCGCCATGGGCAAGAGCATCACCCACGTCGGCCCCAGCGGCGCCGGGCAGTTCACCAAGGCGATCAACCAGGTGATCATCTCCGGCGTCTACCTGGCGGTGGCTGAAGGCATGGCCATGGGCCTCAAGGCCGGGTTGGACATGGAAAAAGTGGTCCAGGCGCTGGCCGGCGGCGCGGCCGGGTCGTGGGTCCTGAACTACCGGGCGGCGAACATGATCAAGAACGAATACCCGCTCGGCTTCCGCGTCCGCCTGCACCGCAAGGACCTGGCCATCGCCATGCAGGCCGCACGCGAGCTGGGGGTCTTCCTGCCGTCGACGGCCCTGGTGGAGCAGATCGAAAACGGCCTTATCACCCAGGGCTACGGCGACGAAGACGTCTCCGCCGTGGCGCGCGTGATCCGCAAGTCGTCGGGGCTGGAATAGGAGGCTACGATTTCGGTTCACCCGCGAGATCGGCTTAGACATGAAGGAGCAGGGCGGGCGGCCGGACCCGAAGAGCGGCGGCAGCTGTTTCTGGGTTCGATGACACTTTGGTAAAATTGGCCATGACTGACGATCGGCAAGCGGAAGATATTGAATATCTCAAGCGCCAGCTTGAGATGTACCGGCTCATCTTCGAGAGCATCCACAACGGCGCGATGGTGACCGACGCCAACGGAATCATCACGCACTTCAACAAGTTCTACGGCCAGTTTCTGGGGGTCGATCCCCCGGCCCAGATCGGCCGGCACTGCACCGCTGCCGTCGAAAACTCCCGCATGCATATCGTGGCAAAGACCGGAAAGGCCGAAATCAACCACTCTCAGCTGATCCAGGGCCAGAAAATGGTGGTCCAGCGGGTTCCCATCGTCAAGGACGGAAACGTCATTGCCGTCTTCGGCCAGGTGATGTTCAAGGACGTGAAGGACGTCGGCAAACTGGCCCGCGAGCTTTCCCTGCTGGAGTCGAAGGTAAAGCTCTATGAGGAGGAGCTCCTCTCCCTGCGCTCCACCCGCTATACCTTCGACAGCATCATCGGGAAAAGCGATGCCATCAAGACCCTGAAGCGCGAGGCGCTCAAGGCGGCCGCCAACAATTTTCCGGTGCTCATCACCGGTGAGAGCGGCACCGGCAAGGAACTCTTCGCCCAGGCCATCCATCACGCCAGCACGCGCCGGCTGCATCCCTTCGTGCGCATCAACTGCGCCGCCATCCCCCGCGACCTGCTCGAATCCGAGCTGTTCGGTTATGAGAAAGGCGCCTTCACCGGGGCCAAGACGGAAGGCAAACCCGGCAAGTTCGAGCTGGCGCACGCCGGGACCATTTTCCTGGACGAGATCGGGGATCTTCCCGCTGAAATGCAGCCGAAGCTGCTGCGGGCGATCGAAGACAAGGAATTCGAGCGGGTCGGAGGGACTAAAATCGTAAGGTCGGATTTCCGCGTGGTCGCCGCCACCAACCAGCATCTGGAGTCCATGCTGGCCACCGGCCGCTTCCGCAAGGACCTCTTCTATCGCCTGAATGTCATTTCCTTGCACATCCCGCCGCTGCGGGACCGGCCTTCCGACATTCTCGCCATCAGCGACCATTTCCTGGTGCAAACCGCGAAGGAGGCGAATCTCGAAGGGCTTTCGATCGACAAGGAGGCCGAACGCGCCCTGCGCACATACGCATGGCCGGGCAACGTCCGCGAGTTGACCAATGTGCTGGAGCGCAGCGCCTCCGCCTTGGAGGGCAAGACCATCCGCATTACGGACCTGCCGTTCTATGTGCCGCGCGGAACCCGCCCCACTGACCCCCGTCAGCCGACGTCCCTGCGGGAGATGCAGTCGCACTCGGAGCGCGAGGCCATCTGGGCGGCGCTCAAGGAAGCCGATTTCCAGAAAGCGCGTGCGGCTCGGATCCTCGGCATCCACCGCACCCTGCTCTACAAGAAGATGAGGAAGTACGGCCTGCCTTTGCAGCCGCTTCCATGAGGGATCGCAGCCGGCTCCAATCCCCGGATGCGGCGCTTTCGACGCTCACTCAGGGGCCGGCCTCAGCTCCATTAAAAGTCTCCGTCCTTCACATAGGGATGGCTCCACAAAGCCACCTGCAAGAGGCACGACTTGAGCCACGCGGCATGCATTTTATCGACCTCCTCGGCGGAATGCCCCTTCTTCGAGAGAAAGGGCTTTAGTGTGAAGGTGATCGGAAACACCAGCAGAAACATGTCACGGAAGGGCACGATGTCGGCCGAGGCCGCGCCGTCGGTCAGGTTTTTCTTTTTTCGATGATGGCGGAGGCCGATCTCGTGTTGATAGTCCAGCCACTTCTGATCATATTCTGCGCGGGCGGTGTCCAAGATCCACTGGCCGAAGCGCTTGCGGACGGCCCCAAGATAATCGCCGAGCGGTTTTCCGTCACTCTTCGCGGTGAACGAGGCCACCAGGTGCGGGGTCGAAGCGACAAATCCGTACCAAACGTCCAGGATCGCTTCGATCTGATCTTTCAATACATCATGCGAAAGACGAAGGTACTTGACATCCTCGTCGCCGAAAAGGGCGCTTTTCTGCATCCGCTCGAAGTCGGCGAGCGTCACAGGGGACTGCGCCACTGCGCCGGTACCATACGTGTATCCGGGAATGTTCATTGTCTCTTTCATGGGTGAGTTCCTTTCTTCCTGGGCAATTTTGATGACTTCGTAAATAGTCCAATCTCTGCGTTGCGCTTCATCTCGCTGCCGCTGCGGCGTACTGCCAGTACGCCTCGCGACACGAGATTCGCGCGCCTTGATCTTGGCCTCTTTACGAAGTCATCGATTCGAATGACTTTTTACGAGGTCATCAATTTTGGAGCGCTCCTTTTTTTCGGGCTCCATCGGAATGAACCATATGCAGCGTATCGACTCCTGAAAAGAAGGCACTTTTCGGTAAGGTGGTATCAAAATGGTCGCTGACAACTTTTCAGCCGATGGGCAAGACAAGGCGAAAGACAGCCGCTCGATCTCCGTTGCCTTGATGGTCGAGAGCATCGTCGGATGCAAATGGTCGGTCCGGCTTCTCCAACTCTGCGCCGACGGCGTTAACCGGCCAAACGCTTTCCTGCGGGCCTGCCCAGGCCTGTCTGCGAAGGTGATGAACGAGCGATGGCAGAAGATGATCCGTTTCGGCATGGTGCGCCGCACCGTTTACGGCGAGAAGCCCCCCGTCGAGGTGCAGTATCGCTTGACGCCCTTCGGTCGTCGATTCATGGGAATACTCGATGAAGTGCGCCGGCTTCAGGCGGCGGTGGACGATGAGGCGATCTCAGAAGACGGCGGGACATAGAAGCTGGCGTTCCGCAACCAACGCCAAAGCCGACCGGATGACAGGTGGCTTACCTCCTTCGGCGCGGGTTTGACAGGCGCGGTCCGACGACGGCCGAAACCCCGCGGCGCCGATGAGCGGCATAGCCGATTTGGGCATATTTTATGGCCGGAGGAATAAGAGGGGACCGCACGATGGCGGCAGACGTCGCCCGGGTTGTCGCACTTGGCGCGAGCAATCTGACACGCGGGTTTCGGACCGTCGTAGCGACGGCTCGGGCGGCATGGGGACCCGAGGTTGAGGTGTTGGCTGCCCTCGGACACGGCCGATCATACGGCGCCCCGAGCAGAGTGGTCGTCCGCACGCTTCCAGGTATCCTCGAGTCCGGCCTGTGGCGGACGCTGGAATCGTTGCCCGAGCTTCCGACCCGAGCCCTCGTCGCCGACGTCGGAAACGACATCCTGTATGGGGTGCCGGCCGGGAGGATCCTGGCGTGGGTCGAGGAGGTCCTCGATCGACTGCAGCGGGTGACGCGGGACATCATCCTCACGGATCTTCCGCTTGCCAGCATCGGCCGGCTGTCCCAGGCGAGGTTCCTGGTGTTTCGCTCGATCCTGTTTCCGTTTTGTCGCCTGTCGTTTGGCCAAGTGCTAAAGATTGCCGAGCGCGTGAACGCCGGCCTCGGTGAGCTTTCGACCGCCCGCGGCGTCCGGTTGTTCCGCCTGGATCCGGCGTGGTACGGACTGGATCCCATCCACATCCGCCGTTCATGGTGGCGGTCCGCGTGGCGGGAGATCCTCGATGCTCGTTCCGCGGCCGACGGAAGCAGCTCCTTGCTGGAGGGGTTGACGCTCCGCCTCATGCCTCCTGAGCGCAGATGGCTGCTGGGTGTGGAGCAGTTCACGCCCCAGTCGGGCGTGGCGCTGCCATCCGGCGGCCGGGTGTGGCTTTTTTGATCGGTGCAGGCGGCGGTTGAGATCCAGCAAAGGTATGTTTTGGAAGGGAGTGTAAAAAGGTCTGGCGCCAGACCCCTCGGCGTCACTGGTAACAACGTTGAATGCGGCAACTGAAGGCCATCTCTATATTTTGCTGCCGTACTGCCGAACTGCCACCATGCCTCTGGCGGAAGCTTTGCGCTGCCTGAGCTCTTTGACCAGTTTACGGCGTGCCCTGCTCTCGTCCCTTTGGACCTTCTCCAAATCTTTCAAGTGCGGTGGCGGTTTTTTATAGAGATCGACGGCTGAAGAGCTTGTATCGGCAAGATCTGTTTCCAGCGCGGCAACAAAGCTGCGCACCCCAGTGTGGTTCCAAAAAGATTTCGCCGTGTGCACGGCTACGGCGGCAGCTGCAAAGCTAAAACAAAGAATGAGCATTAAAAGACTGGTATTGCGAATAAGCCCGCCAACGAAGGAGATAAAGACATAAAAGCTGGCTTGCGCTCTGTTCGGAAACGACATGGGCTGACTGTGCTTCATATCGCATCTCCTGGCGTGGAGGATCAACGCAGGGGGTAATTCCACCGCAGCTCGTTGATAACAATTCAGTATAAATAAATCATTTGGTTCCGTCAAGAAATCTCGCAACCCGCGAAACGGAAATGCGCACGCGTTTCCGCCCGCGGGACCATCCCGCCAGAGAGAGGACCATTCGGTCCTTAGGCTCAGGCGGGCTTTTTAGGCGGCCGGGGCGGGCTGACCACGGCCTCGCCGGTGAGCACCCGCTTGCCTTCCTGGTTGTCACAGGTGGTCAGCAGCTTGACGCGGCCCTTGACCGTATCGATCTCGGTGACCTCGACCCTCGCGGTGATGGTGTCGCCGATTTTGACCGCGCCCAGGAAGGTCAGTTCCTGGCGCAGGTAGACAGAGCCCGGCCCCGGCAGCCGCGTTCCCAGCACGGTTGAAATGAAGCCCGCCGACAGCAGGCCGTGGGCGATTCGGGTGCCGAAGTAGGTCTTGCGGCTGTACTCCTCGTCGATGTGGGCGGGGTTGAAATCGCCCGTGATTCCGGCAAACAAACAGACATCCGTTTCGGTGACCGTCTTGGAGAACCGGGCGTTGTCGCCCACGGCCAGCTCATCGATGGTTTTTCCGATCATGTCTTCACCTCCTGGCCCGCACCGGGCCGAAGCCGTTGACAGCGATACCTATTTCCGTTACTTCTCTAATGGAATCGCCGTAAAAACACAACCGGGAAAGCTGCATGATCATCGGGCTCGATGTCGGGGGCACCCACACGGATGTCGTTCTGCTGGACAACGAAGGTCTGCTGCGGGAAGTCAAAGTAAGCACCGATGCGTCGGATCTCTTCCGCTCGGTTTTCAAGGGCCTGGATGCGGCCACCGCCGGCGTGGACAGCGCCGACATCCGGCGCATCGTTCTAAGCACCACGCTGACCACCAACGCCATCATTCAGGACACCATCCCGGCCGTGGGCATGATCGTTTCCGCCGGCCCCGGCATCGACCCTGAGCATTTCCGCACCAATCCCCATTACGTCTGCGTGAAAGGCTCCATCGACCACCGCGGCCGCGAGGTCGAGCCGATCCGGCCGGAGGAGGTTCTATCGGCCGCCGAGGGCTTTCGAAAAAACGGAATCCGGCAGGTCGGCGTGGTGGCGAAATTCTCGGTCCGCAACCCGGCTCACGAAGTCCGCATCGCCGAGCTTCTGGGCAATTCCTTCGATAAAATCTTCCTGGGGCACCGCGTGTCCGGCAGCCTGAATTTTGCCCGCCGCATCGCCACGACCTATCTCAACGCGGCCGTTTATCCGATCCACAAATCGTTCTTCGACGCCGTCCTGAACAGCCTGAGCGCAAAAGGGATGCACCTGCCGCTGCGCCTGCTCAAGGCGGATGGCGGCAACATGAAACTGGAGGCCTCGATCGAGTTTCCGGCCCAGACCATCCTCTCCGGACCGGCGGCCAGCGTCATGGGCGCCGTGGCCATGGCCGCGGGCGATGAAGATGCGATCGTGATGGATATCGGCGGCACGACCACCGACTTGGCGGTGCTGATCGGCCGCGCGCCGGTGCTCGCTCCCCACGGCATCACCATCGGACCCTATCGGACCCTGATCCGCTCCCTGGAAACTCTCTCAATCGGCATGGGCGGCGACAGTGCCGTTCGTTTGCGAAACGGCCGCCTGACCGTCGGCCCGGACCGGGAAGGACCGGCCGTGCTTTTCGGCGGCAGCGTGCCCACGCCCACCGATGCCTTGGCGGTCATCGGAGACATGACGCACGACGATTGCGGGCGTGCCTGCGCCGGCCTGAAGCCCCTGGCGGACCGGATGGGGGTCGCCGTCGAGGCCTTATCCGAGCAGGTGGTTGAAACCGCCTGCCGGGCGATGTTGGAGGCCGCCGCACGGCTCACGGCGCACATCAACGCTAAGCCGGTCTACACGCTGCACGAATTAAAGGAAGGCTATCAGGTACGGCCGCGTTCCGTTCTGGTCCTCGGCGGCCCGGCCCCCTATTTCGCCAGGCACCTTCAGCGTCTGACCCCCATGCAGGTCCGGGTCGTCCCGCGATGGCAGGTCGCCAACGCCATCGGAGCGGCCCTGGCGCGCACCACGTGCGAGGTCGGGCTTTTTGCCGACACGGAGCAGGGGGTGGTGAACGCACCGGCGGAGAACTTCAAGCAGCTCATCACGGACGGCTACAGCCTGGAGGCCGCCACGACCCAGGCGCTGGGCCTGCTGCGGGTCAAGGCCCTGGAGCGCGGCGCCAGCCCCGACTACCTGGAGATGGAAGTGGTGGAAAGCCAACAGTTCAACATGGTGCGGGGCTTCACCACCTCCGGGCGCAACATCCGCGTGCGGGTGCAGGTCAAACCGGGCCTGATCCACGGCTATGACACGCTCCTGAAAAACCTGGCCGATATGCGATGCTGATTTCGACGAGACCAACAAACCGATTGAAATGACCGCCGGGGAGCCTTGATGCTTCGCGCCAAAAACAAAGTCGGGCTGGTTTTCTTTCCGGCCTACGACTGGGCCATCAGCCCGAGCCACCCCGAGCGGGAGGAGCGGCTGCTCTATACCCAGGACCAGATCCTCGAAGAAGGTTTGTTCGACATCGAGGGGGTCGTCGAACTCAAGCCCGACCCCGTGGTCCTGGCCGACATTCAGCGCGTCCATTTTTGCGTTCCCGACGCCTGGAGCATCGCCACCGAATCCCATTTCATCAGCGCCGGCGGGGCCAAGACCGTCGGCATGGCGGTGCTCGAACGGCAGGTCGACAAAGGCTTTGCCCTCGTGCGGCCCCCCGGCCACCATGCCATGCGCGTCGCCCACGGCTCGCGCGGCTTCTGCAACATCAACATCGAGGCCGTCATGATCGAGTTCCTGCGGCGCAAATACGGAGTGGACCGGGTGGCGATCGTCGACACGGACTGCCACCACGGCGACGGCACCCAGGACATTTACTGGCACGATCCCAACACGCTGTTCATCTCCCTGCACCAGGACGGCCGGACGCTTTATCCCGGCAGCGGGTTTCCCGGCGAACTGGGCGGGCCGAACGCCGTGGGCTACACCCTCAACATCCCGCTGCCGCCCCACACCAGCGAAGAAGGCTTCCTGCACGTCATCCGCAACGCCGTCCGGCCCATCCTGGACGATTTCAAGCCGCAGCTCGTCGTCAATTCGGCCGGCCAGGACAATCACTACACAGACCCCATCACCAACATGAATTTCTCGGCCCAGGGCTATGCGGAGCTGACCGCTCTGCTGAACGCCGATATCGCCGTGCTGGAAGGGGGCTACTCCATCGAAGGCGCCCTTCCCTACGTGAATCTGGGGATCGTCCTCGCCATGGCCGGCCTGGACTACAGCAAGGTTCGGGAGCCGGACTACGACCGGCGCCAGATCCGGCAGTCCGAAGCGGTGACCGATGCGGTCAAGAATGTCACCGACCTCATCCTCTCCTGCTGGGTCGGGCGCCGGCAGCTGCGCGAAGCAATGCTGGAGAAAAGCGACAGCCACCGGCGCACGCGCCGCATCTTTTACGATACCGACCGGTTCGCAGAATCGCAGCAGGAGGAAGCGAGGATCTGCGATGCGTGCGGCGGTGCGCTGCGGATCGACTCCGTGTCCGACCGCGGCCCCCACATCCTGGCGGTCCACATTCCCCGCAAGGCCTGCGGCCGCTGCCGGCAAGCCGGCCTGCAGTGGTATGAGCAGGCCCCGGTCAAACGCTTCGACCGGGTGTTTCTGCAGGACGGCGAAGAAGACAAATACATCCTAAAAAAGAGCTGACGGGCCGAGGCGCGCACCGGTCGCCCACCCGGATCACAGGTGATCTCATGGATTTGAATCAGCGCGAGCAACTGTTGCAGGCCGTTTTCGAGAATGCGCCGCTGGGCATCGCCATCGCCGACTCCGAGGGCCGGTTCGTGGAGGTGAACCAGGCTTTCCAGGAAATGCTGGGCTATACCCGGGAAGAGGCGCAGGCCCTGTCGTTTATCGACATCACCCACCCGGACGACCGCGTGGAAACCCTGCGGCTGAGCGAGGAGCTGCGTCACGGCCACGCTCCTTCCTGTCGGCAGGAAAAGCGCTTCGTGACGCGGGCAGGCGAATTCATCTGGGCGATCGTCCGGGTCACGGTCCTGCGCGACGAGGCGGGCACTGTCCGCTATTGGCTCGGGATCATGGAGAACATCATGGACCGGCGCCAGGCGGAACAAGAGCGGCAGCAAATGGCGGCCCAGGTCCAGCAGGCCCAGAAAATGGAGGCTATCGGAACCCTGGCCGGCGGCATCGCGCACGACTTCAACAACCTGCTGATGGCGATCCAGGGCAATGTCTCACTGCTGATGCTGAACAAGGAGCCGCACCATCGCGACACCTCCTACCTGAAAAACATCGAAACCGCGGTCCAGCGCGCTTCCGAGCTGACCCGCCAGATCGTCGGGTTTGCGCGCGGCGGAAAGTATGAGGCCCGGATCACCGATCTCAATCAGGTGCTGGCGAAAGCGGCCGACATGTTCGGACGGTCCAAAAAAGAAATCACCGTCCACACCCAGCTTCAGAGGGATTTGTGGACGGTGGAGGCTGACCAGAGCCAGATCGAGCAGGTCTTGCTGGGCATGTTCGTCAACGCGTGGCAGGCCATGCCGGACGGCGGGGAGTTGCGCCTGGCGACCACCAACGCCGTCGTCGACCCGCAGGATCCTCAGAAACCGCCGGACGCCGCCGCCGGCCGTTACGCCTGCATCGCCATCGTCGACACCGGAGTCGGTATGGATGCCGCGGTCCAGGCGCGGATTTTTGAGCCCTTCTTCACGACCAAGGCTACGGGCCAGGCGACGGGATTGGGGCTATCCTCCGCCTTCGGCATCATCAAGAACCACCGCGGGTTTATAACGGTACAAAGCCAGCCGGGCCGCGGGTCCATTTTCAGAGTCCATCTTCCCGCGGCCGGAAAGAAGACGCCGCCGCCGGCACCGGTACAGAGGCGCGGCGATAAATCCACCCATGCCATTCTGCTGGTGGAAGATGAGGAAATCGTTGCCGAGATCGGGCGACAGATGCTGGAGCGGCTGGGGCACCGGGTGCTGATGGCGCGAACCGGTGCCGAGGCGCTGGCCCTGTATGACCAGCACCAGGCCGAGATCGACCTCGTCATCCTGGACATGATCATGCCCGGCATGGGTGGCAGCGCCGTGTTCGACCACCTGCGCGCCATCAATCCGGACGTGCCGGTGCTGCTTTCGAGCGGCTACAGTCTCAACGGCCAGGCTCTGGATATCCTCAACCGCGGCTGCCGGGGTTTCATCCAGAAGCCCTTCAGCATCGAGCAGCTCGAACAGAAAATCAGCGAAAGCCTGTCGGGGTCTTGAACATCGACCGGGCCGGAGCCGCCCGGCATCCGAACGGCGGCGGCCGGCGGCCAGGTTTTCGCATGCCACGCTCCGGGCCTTTAACCTGCTGGGGAGAAACCGCCGTGGAAACGATCGCTTCGGCCGTTTTCCACCCTTGCCATCCAACCCGGACAGCCGTTGTCGCAAATGAAAGGAGGTTTCGAAGGGGTTGACGTAAAGCCATCATCGTCTGAAGGCGGATTGTAAAAATTCAGTTTATCCCATCTGGAGATAAGGAGGGTCCCATGTCCCGAAAGAACGTTGCCGTCGCTTTGATTTTGATTTCTTTGATTTTGATGCCTTGCTTCGCCATGGCCCAGGAGAAACTCATTCGCATCGGCGCCCTGTACCCGATGACCGGCCGCTCGGGCCTCTACGGGCTGGATTCGGTGGCCGCGGCCGAAATGGCGATCGACGAGATCAACAGCAAGGGCGGTGCGGCCGGCTACAAGATCGACATCGTCTTCACCGACAGCAAGTCCAAACCGGCGTACGCGGTGCGGGTGGCCGAGCGCTACATCACCGAAGACAAAGTTCACTTCCTCTTCGGGGTGGTCAGCTCAGGGGTCGGGCTGGCCGTGACCGAAATTTCCAAACAGAACAAAGTCATTTTCGTCGGGACCGATCACGCGGCCACCGAACTCACGCTGGACAACTACCAGCCCTACTATTTCCGCGTTTCCAACAATACCTTCCAGTCCATGACGGCCGGAGCCCTGTACCTCAAGGAACTCCAGAAGGAAAAACCCTGGAAAACCATCGCCTACATCGGTCCCGATTACGCCTACGGGCACAGCCAGGTCGAAGAGATTCAGTACAACCTCAAGCGTTTCGGGGTGGAGTTCCAGTTGGTCAGCAAATACCTGCCGAAGCTCTATGAACCGGACTACACGAGCTACATCACCTCGATCATCAAGGACAAGCCCGACATCCTCGTCTCCGGATTCTGGGGCGGGGATACGGTCGCTTTCATCAAACAGGCGAAGGCCTACGGTCTGTTCGAAAAAATGCTTTATTTCCACCCGGACGCCGGCGGCAACTACGAGGTGATGAGCGCGATGGAAGGCGAAATGCCCGCCGGCATAGTCCTGTCCGCACGCCATCACAACAATTGGCCGGACACGGAGTTGAACCGGAAATACGTGGCGGAGTTCAAACGCCGCACCGGTCGCTATCCGACCTATGCCGCCGAGGGCGCTTATGCCGGGATTTACGCGATCGCCAAGGCCGTCGAGAAAGTCGGCACCCCCGACGATACCGAAGCGCTGGTCAAGGCCCTGGAAGGCCTGCAGATCAAGCTGCCGGAAGACCCCGAAGGGTTCACCTCCTTTATCGATCCGCAAACCCACCAGATCGTCCAGATGCAGGCCATCGGCATCAGTGAACCAAGCGACAAGTTTCCGCCGGCAAAGATGATGCTGGGCAAATGGAAGATCTACAAGGCGGATGAGCTGATGCCCCCCAAGGAGTTGATCGAAAAGAAGATGAAGAAGTGACCGGTGCGCCTCGTCGGATCGCTCGTCTCGGAAGGGGCGCCGGCCCCTTCCGAAATTTCAAACGCTAGGATACCCTCGCGATGGACATTTACTTCATCGTAACGCAGCTCATCAGCGGTTTCACCATGGCCACGCTTTTGTTTCTCGTCGCCAGCGGGCTGACGCTGATCTTTGGCGTGGGCAACATTTTCAATTTCGCGCACGGCTCGTTTTACATGCTCGGCGCCTATTTCGGATACCAGCTGGTCAGCGTCTGGAAGGTGAACTTCTGGATCGCGCTCGTGGCGGCCGGCGCCGGTGCGGGCCTGGTCGGGGCGGGCGCCGAATTCCTCTTCTTGCGCCGCATCTACGGCCGTGCCCAGGAAGGCGGCTTCCAGATCCTGCTGACCTACTGCCTGATCTTGATTTTCGATGACCTCGTCAAGCTGATCTGGGGCACCGAATACAAGTCGGTGTCCAAGCCCCCCGGTTTCCAGGGCGCGGTAAGAATGGGCGACATCTCCATACCCACCTACAACTTCGCCATCATTGTCATCGGCCTGCTGGTCGTCGTCACGGCCTGGTGGATTCTATCCCGGACGCGCCCGGGGCGCATTGCGCGCGCGTCCGCGGTGGATCGGGAGATGCTGGGGTCCCTCGGTGTGAACGTGCCCCTCACGCTCACCGTTGTGTTCGGGCTGGCCACGGCCTTGGGGGGCATGACCGGCGCCCTGGCGGCGCCATTGCGGTCGGTCACCCCGGGAGCCGGTATCGAAGTCATCATCGACTCGTTGATCGTCGTGGTCCTCGGCGGCATGAGCAATTTCTGGGGCGCCTGGCTGGGGGCGGTGCTGCTGGGTGAAGTCAACGCGTTTGCCGTCGCCTATGTGCCCGAGTGGGCCACGCTGTTCAGCTACCTCGTCATGGTGGTGACCTTGATCTTCAAACCCGAGGGGTTGTTTGCGCCCACCCGAATGCGAAAGGGGTGACGATGGTCAGTTCCAGCAAGTACAAATTCGGACTGCTGTGGAGCGTGGGCCTTGTCGCGTTCGCCTTGGTGCCGGTGCTGATGACTTCTCGCTATCAAATGAACTTGGCGAACCACATCCTGATATGGGGCCTTTTCGCCGTTTCCTTCAACATGCTCTGGGGCGTCACCGGGATGCTCTCCTTCGGTCAAGCCCTGTATTTCGGGATCGGGGCCTACAGCATCGGCCTGTTGGTCACCCACGCCGGGAAGTCCTGGTATCTGGCCGCAATCCCCATCGGGCTGGCCACCGCCGCGGTCCTGTCTTTTCTGCTCGGGCTGCTGGTGATCCGCGTCAGCGGCGTTTATTTCACCATGCTGACGCTGGCCTTCGCTCAACTGGCATGGCAGATCACCTTCAAATGGTATGACTTCACCGGAGGCGACGACGGCATTCAAGGCATCATTCCGCCGGGCGTTTTATCCAACAAAATGGTTTACTACTATTTCGTCTTGGTGATCGTCTTTCTTTCGGTCTGGTTTCTGAAGCGGCTGGCCTATTCCCCGTTCGGGCTGGTCCTGCGCTGCATTCAGCAAAACCCCAATCGGGTCCGTTTTGTCGGGCGCAGCGTGAAAATGAATCAGCTGCGCATCTATGTGATCTCATCGGTTTTTGCCGCCATGGCCGGCGCTCTGATGGCCGGCGTTGACAACTCCATCCACACCGACATGTTTTTCTGGACGACTTCCGGGGAGGTCATCTTGATGTCGGTGCTGGGAGGGATCAATCAGTTCTTCGGGCCGTTCATCGGCGCGGTGATCCTCATCCTGCTGGAGGACATCATCGGCGCCAAGACGGAATTCTGGCCGATTGTTCTCGGCACCATTATTATGATCTTCGTCATCGTTTTTCCCAAAGGCGTCGTCGGTGAAATCCGCCACCTCAAACATCGTTTGAAGGCCACGAACGACGCGGGAGGCGGGCATGAAACCAATGCTCCGACTTGAAGGTCTAAAAAAATCATTCGGCGGGCTGCGGGTCACCGACGAGGTGAGCTTTGAGATCCAACCGCAGGAAATCGCCGCCATCATCGGACCGAACGGGGCCGGCAAGACAACGCTCTTCAACCAGATCACCGGTTATCTGGCCCCCGATGCCGGGCATGTGTTTCTGCAGGGACAGGAGATCGTCGGGCTGACCCCGCAAGCCATCGTCAAAAAGGGCGTCGGCCGAGCGTTCCAGATCGCCTCCATTTTCCCGGACGAGACGGCCCTGGACAATGTCCGGGTCGCCTGCATGTCCAAACTCAACCAAACCCGTCATCTCTGGCGGCCGGTCGAGCAGTTCAACCAAGCCACCGAACAGGCCTATGCCATCCTGGAGAGCCTGGGACTGGAGCGCCAAGCCGATCGCATGGCGTTTGAGCTGGCGCACGGCGACCAGAAGCTCCTCGACATCGGCATTGCCCTGGTGTTGGAGCCCCGGCTGCTGCTCCTGGATGAACCCACGGCCGGAATGTCTCCCGAGGAACGCCAGTTGACCCGCCAGCTGATCAAGAAGCTGTGGAATCAATACCAGCTGACCCTCATTTTTATCGAACATGACATGGACATGGTCTTCGGGATCGCGGAGCGGATCATGGTGCTGAACCACGGGATGCTGATCGCCGACGGCACACCGGCCGAGATCCGCAGCAACAAAGAGGTGATCACGGCGTACCTGGGAGATGAGGCGTAATGGACGCGATTCTCGATGCGCGGGAGATCAACACCTTCTACGGCAGGAGCCACATCCTCTTCGATGTCAGCCTCTCGGTGCCGGAGGGAGAAACGGTCTGCTTGATGGGACGAAACGGTGCCGGGAAAACGACGACCTTCCGCACCCTGGCGGGGCTGGCTCCGTGCAAGACCGGGGCGGTCGTGTTCAAAGGGAAAAATTGCACACGCTTTCCGTCTTATAAAATGGCGCGCATGGGATTGGGGTTTGTCCCCGAGGACCGGCGGATCCTGGGACCGTTGACCGTACTGGAGAACCTCGAGTTGGGGAAAATACCCGCTCGCAGGGGGCCGTGGACCTTGGAGAAGGTGTTGGCCCAGTTCCCGATTCTCAAGAACATGACGCATCGTATGGGCGGAACCCTTTCCGGCGGAGAACAGCAGATGCTGACCATTGCCCGTTCCCTGATGGGGAATCCCGACCTGTTGGTCCTGGATGAGCCCACCGAAGGACTGTCACCGGTCATCGTGGCTGAGCTCCGCGAGCTGATCGTAAGCCTCAAGCGCGCGGAAACCACCATTCTGCTCTCCGAGCAAAATATTCGCTTTGCGTTGACGGTCACCGACCGGGTTTTCATCATCGACAAGGGGCACATCGTCTATTCCGGTATGGTGGAGGAATTCAAAGAAAAAACCGATCTGCAAAAAAAATACTTGTCTGTTTGAATCACACCCGATCGAAACCATGCCGAAGGAGGTTCGCATGCTGAAGACCATCCTGTTCCAGACGACACCACGAATCCTGATGGGCCGAGGGGCCTTGGCCCAAACAGCGGCTGAAGTCAATCGGCTCAAGGCCCGCAGAGTGTTGATCGTGACCGATAAGGGCTTGGTGGCCGCCGGATTGGCGTCACGGCTGGAAGCGGTTCTGACCGGCGCCGGCATCGCCTGGACCCGCTTCGATTCGGTTGAACCGGACCCCCGCTTTGAAATCGCCGTTCAAGCAGCCGAGATGGCGAAAAAGGAGAAGACCGACCTGGTGATCGGTCTCGGGGGGGGCTCTCCTCTGGATATCGCCAAGGTTTGCGCCATCCTGGCCACGAACACCAAGCCCGTCAGCGAGTTGTTCGGAGTCGACATGGTGCCCGAGGCCGGACTGATCACCATTCTGATCCCCACCACGGCAGGCACCGGGAGCGAAGTCACGCCGATTGCCATCCTCAGCGACGAGCACGAAAAGTTGAAAAAAGGAATCGTCAGCCCGCGCTTGTTTCCGGCCGCGGCGATCCTGGATCCCGACCTCACGGTGGGGATGCCCCCCGGAGTTACTGCGGCGACCGGCCTGGATGCGCTGATTCATGCGGTGGAGGCATTCACATCGAAGAACGCCAATTCCATCAGCGATGTCCTGGCCCGTCAGGCCATGAAGCTGGTTTTCGAAAATATCCGCAAGGCCTACGCCAATGGGGAGGACATAGAGGCACGCGCCAACATGCTGGAGGGCAGCCTTCTGGCCGGGATGGCCTTTGCCAACGCGGGAGTCACCGCCGTGCATGCTTTTGCCTATCCGATCGGCGCCGAGTTTCACATCCCGCACGGCGTCGCCAACAGCATCATGCTGCCGCCCGTAATGGAATTCAATATGATGGGCAACCTGGAAAAATTCGCCGCGATGGCTCAAATCTTCGGTGAGCCCGTTGCAGGGTTGAACCAGCGCGAGCGCGCGCGGCGGATGGTCAAGGCCCTGCGCGAACTCGTGGAGGACCTGCGGATTCCGCAGCACCTGCGCGAGTTCGGCGTTGGCGAGCATCACATTCCGGCACTGGCCCAAGGGGTCATGAAGGTCACCCGCCTGCTGGCCAACAACCCGCGGCGGATCACCCAGGCGGACGCCGAGGCCATTTACCGCGAGGTCCTCTAGCGTCGTTCGGCCCAAGAAGGAGCGCACCCCCCCAGGCGTGATTTCCACAACATCGCCCTGCGCCTCGATGTGTCTCAAAAAGCCTTCGAGATCGAAAAAGTCCCGGACTCCGTTCTGAAACAAACGCTGGGGGGCAAGGGGCTGGAATGCCGATGGAAGGCCTGAAAAGCCTTTCGGATAGCTGCCTTCCTCCGGAATAGACCTGGTCGATGGATCTGAGCGAAAGGAGGGACGTCAAGGGGCGGTCACGGCTGGTCTGAATTTTTTCGGTACCCTTCAGCTCTCAATATGGCATCTATTAGAGATTCACGGATATGAGAGTCGTTTATCTTGAATCCTTCTGCGGTAACGATGAAGTTGTTTTCAAGAACCGTGTGCATGGCCTTGCAAACCTCTATAAGCAGGGGAGCCGCCGCGATGAGGTAGGCATCTGAAACCCGAACCACCCCATCGGTGCAGTTCGCCGGCAACATGGCTATGCAGGAGGAATCCCGCCCGATGACGCCGATTCCTTCGCCATTTTTCTTTACAGACCAGGGGCCGGGGGTGCGCCGTTTCATGGGTGGTTTATCGGCAAAATAACTGGAGATTAAATCCATTGCCCCTTGGGGCTGGCTCTGCTCGTCCCGCCTACGGTTGGAAATAATGCTTGTTTTTACCGGTGAAAGAAAGCCTTGGCGTCGTCTTGGATAGCCGTCCGAACCGGTTTTCAAATACGTTTTGTCCGAACGGGTGGACGCTGCGAAGATTGGTGGTGTCAATAAAAACCTGAGACGCGCTGAAACGTCCCTCCTCAAGCCTCTTAATCAGGTCGCAGGCTGCGCTGCCGTCAAACTCCCCCAACATCTGCAGATGCAATGCGTCGTTTTCAAGATTTGCAACAATTTGAAACTTTGGGGACATGCACAACCTCCTTGGTTGCTCGGAAAGATAATCAGTTCAGCCGCTATCAAACCAATTATTCCGTTTCGCCCTACCGCAAGGATCATTCTGCAAAAATTGTGCAGACCCCTAAAAAAATAAAAACCAAACAATGTTATATAGATATGCCCGCCACCTTGGAAAAAAGGGCAACCTGAAAGGTAAAAAAGTATATTATATGTAGAATAATTTTGCACACCAATGCCCTCGCGGTCAATTCGCAGCGGTCCGCGGTCGAGCTTGGAGCTGGGCGATGGAATTCCTGGAATTAACGGCGGGCGCAGGTATTTCTGGAAAACCGCATTAGACCGCGGCGGGATCCTTCGTTGGAAAGCTCAGGTGGAAGGCTGCCCAGGCGCCCGGTTCAGATTCCGCCCAGGCCCGTCCGCCGTGAAGCTCCGCGATGTGGCGGACCGTGTAAAGGCCTAGTCCGCTGCCGCGTTTGGCATAGGTATTGGCAGTCTTGAGTCGGAAAAACTTATCAAAGAGATGGTCCGCGTCTTCGAGTGAAAACCCCTCTCCCTCGTTCCATACACTGAGCCGGATCTGTCCATCCTGCTCCTCGAGCGTCACCGTCGCCTTTCCGCCTTCCCGACCGTACTTGGCGGCATTCGTTAGAAAATTGTTCAGGGCGATCCGCAGCAGCTCGGGGTCGCCGACCGCCGGCAAATTCGACGGGCATTTTACGTCCACCCCGATTTGACGCGAACCGAAGAACACGGCCGTCTGCTCGACCGCCGGCGCGACCACGGTCTTCGGCAGGTTGGTGAGGAACTTCCGGGCCTTCAGGTCGCCGCGTTCGAGACGCGAGAGGTCCAGATAGTCCCGCACCATGTCCTGGAGCTCTTCACAGTTGCGCCGGATGCGCGTCAGCAGTTGGGATACCTGGGCCGACACCTGGCCGCAATAGCCCTCCACCACCGTGGCGATCAACATCTGGATGGCGGCCAGCGGCGCTTTGAGCTCGTGGGTCACAAAACCCAAGGTCTGCAGGTAGTTGCGGTTGGCCAGCCCGAGCTTTTGGTTGGCCAGGCTCAGCTCCTCGTTTCCCGCCCGCAGTTCCTGGTCTCGCTGGCGGACGGCCGTGCGCATCTCCTCAAAGGCGGCTCCAAGCTGCTGGATCTCGGCGTACGTCTGCGGAAGGTCGATGGCCTTGTCCCAGTCCCCCTGCGCCAGTCGCCCCGCCGATTGGCTCAGCACCTTGACCGGACGGACGATCCGCTGGACGATGAGCCACGCGCCACCGACGGCGAGAAGCCCCACCAGACCGACCGAGAGCAGGAAGCGCGCCACCAGCGAATCGCGCATATCATCATAGGGCGCCCGCAGCAGGCCGACGTAGACCATGCCCACCTTGCGGTCCTCCGGGTCGCGCAGCGGGGTGTAGCTGCTCAGGTACCACGCGTCCACGACGAGTGCCTCGCCGGTATAGTTTTCGCCGCGATCGAGGACCACCTGGCGGACCGCCTCCGACACCCGAGTCCCCACCGCGCGTGCGCCGGCCGAGGTCAGCACATTGGTTGCGACGCGCACATCCCCGGAAAACAAAGTCACCGTTCCGCGCGGCTTGCCCTGGTAGTCCGCTTCGCTGAAAACCATCGCCCGCAGCTGATCGACAAGCTCGTGGCGGAAATTGAGCAGCCGGCCGCCGTAGATCAGTGCGGTCACCCGTCCGGTCTCATCGATTATCGGGCAGGCCGCCCACCAGAGCAGGGCCGAACGGCTGACCGGATCGCCGCTCTCGCTGCCGGCATAGACGACCGCGGCATTCTGGAAAGCAGGGCCGGCCTCCATGCGCAGGCGGTCGGCTTCAAGCAGCACGGTGCCCCACGCCGCTCGGCCCTGGAGGGCCTGGCGCAGGACCGGGTCCCGGCTGATCGGAATCAACGCATTCGCGGAGGGATAGCTGCCCGCGATGGGCCGGCCGTCGGCGTCGCAAAGATTGAGAACCGTCAGGTCCAGCTCACGCCGCAGGGCAGCGAGGAGGTCGGCATGGCCTCCATGGGCATGGCCGACCCGGCGCGCCGCTTCCTCGACGCCGCGCGCCATCTGCGCGAGGCGTTCGCGGTAGGCGCCGGCCACGATGCCGAGATCGTGATTGACGCGCGATTGGGCCTCTCCACGAACGGTCTTGCCGATCGTGTGCACCCCCAGCGCGCCGATCAACAGCACCGGCACCAGGGCGATCGCCAGCATGCCGGCCACCAGCACGGTTCGAATCGATATCGAAAAAGGCTTTGTTTTCACGTGTCGTCAGCTGCCAAGCGCAGATGAGGTATGGCGGCCGCCCATGCCGCCCCCTGAGGGCAGTCGGTCCAGGCCCTCCTGTCAAGCGGGATGAAGCGCAACGCCGAAATCGGGCTTCCAGCGCCAACCTCAGGATGGCGGCGCCCGAAGCCCAAGTTCAAGGCGCGCGAATCCCCGCCGAGCGAGGCGTACTTATTGTACGCCGCAGCGAGGGCGGGATGAAGCGCAACGCCGAAATTGGGCTTCCGGCGCCGCCATCAGAGGATGTCCTTGAGCTCCCGGCGTATAGCGTTCAAATGATCCCGCATCCATTCCGCCGCACCGCGGCCGTCTTCCCGTTCCAGGCAGGCCAGGACCTGCTTGAGGGTGCGGATGGAATGGGCCCGGTACTCCGGTGACAGCAAGCGGGTCTGAAACTGGTCATGATGGCCGGCCACCTTCTCAAGAAGAAAGCGCAGCATCTCGCTGAAAACCTGATTGGCGGTCGCTTCGGACAAAAGCATATGGAATTCGAGATCGGCCTTGAAAAAGCGATGATAGTCGTCCGCACTCTCTTCCATGTCCCGCAGGGCCTGCCTCAGCTGATTTACTTGGCGGCCCTCGACTCTTTCGGCCGCCAGCTCGGCCGCCTTGCATTCCATGGTCTCCCGCAACTCGATGATGTCCAGCAGGCTGCCGGCTTTAAGGGCCGCTTTGAGCTTTTGCAGGGATGGATCGGATCCCGGAAGCTTCTTGGCGACAAAGGTTCCGCGCCCCTGCTGAACGTCGAGGTAGCCCATGACCGCCAGGGCATTCAGCGCCTCCCGAATGGATGAGCGCCCGACCCCGAAGCTTGCGGCCATGTCGCGCTGCGAAGGCAGCCTCGATCCGGCAGCGATCTCTCCCGACTTTATTTTCCGGAGAAGCTGCTCCACGACCATCTCGGGCGCTGTGTTCTTGCGAATGGCCTCGAAAACCATACGCCTGCTCCTTGAATCCATAAATGGCGGCATCGATATCTGATTATCAGACCAATTTAAATCTTTCTATGATTTTAGACCATCCTTGTCAAGCAAACAAACCATCTAATTTTCAGGCGGTTATATTTATCAATCGGCAGGCGTGATTGGATCTTGACAACGCCGGGAAATAGGCCTATAAAATTCATCTGAAGATCAGACCACCTGATCTTTTCGGATTACAAAAAAGCCTAAAGGTCCCAAATAGACTTCTTTGCCGGTTTGCGGCAAGGCACAAGCGATGAAATCTCTAACCGCCGGCTGCCGGCCGAATGTTGCCGCTCTGATTCCTGAAGCGTATGAGGATTCGCTTTCCGGAACCATCTTCAGCATCCTCCGCTTTTCCACGCATGACGGCCCGGGCATCCGCACCACTGTTTTCCTGAAAGGCTGCCCTCTCAATTGCTGGTGGTGCCACAACCCTGAAAACTGGCAGCACCTTCCAAGCGAGGTATACCGGGCCGACCGCTGCATCGGCTGCGGGGTGTGCATCGCCAACTGCCCGGAAGGCGCGCTGTCGCTGAGCTCTGAAGGAATTCGGACCGCTCCCGACCGTTGCGGGCATTGCGGCCGATGCGCCGATGTCTGCCCGACAGAGGCACGCGAACGCACGTCTTGGAGAATCGGCGCGGCTGAGCTGGTGAAGCGCATTTCACGAGACGTCCCGTTCTATGATCAATCCGGCGGCGGAGTCACGTTTTCAGGCGGCGAGCCCCTCTGCCAGCCCGATTTTTTGATGGCTGCGCTGAGGCAGTGCGGAACGCATGAGGTCCATCGGGCCGTGGACACTTCCGGCTGCGCCGAAAGCGGAGTCCTCTTAAACGTGGCCCGCCACACCGACCTTTTCCTCTACGACCTCAAGCTCATCGACCCGGAAAAACACCGTGACCACACCGGTGTGGACAACGCCCGGATCCTGTCCAACCTCAGGGAGCTTTCGGGATCGGGCGCGGCGATCATCGTCCGCATCCCGCTGATCCCGGGGGTGAACGATGATTCGGAAAGCATCGCCCGCGCCGGCGAGTTCATCGCCGGGCTTCCTCAGAAACACCCGGTGGATCTGCTGCCCTTTCACCGTGCCGCCAACGCCAAATACGCGAAACTGGGCCTCGGCTACCGCGGCGAGGGTCTCGCCCCTCCGCCTCCGGAACGCGTGGCCGAGGCCGCCCGCCAGCTCTCCGACTTCGGCTTGAAGGTCGGCATAGGAGGTTGAACCCCATGAACGAACGTATCCAGCGACTGCGCCAGGAAAGCGTTAACGCCACGCCCCGGATCTCCATCGAGCGGGCGCGGCTGGTCACCGAATTTTACCGCGAGCACGCGGGCAAGCATTCCACCCCGATGCTGCGGGCGCTGAACTTCATGCACCTTTACCGGCACAAATCCATCTGCATCGGCCGGGACGAGCTGATCGTGGGCGAGCGCGGCCCCGCACCCAGGGCCGTGCCGACCTTTCCGGAATTGACCTGCCATTCGGTGGAAGACCTGCGGATTCTGGATTCCCGGCCCATGACCCGCTACCGGGTCGATGCGGCCGACATCCAAACCTACGCCCAGGAAGTGATTCCCTACTGGCAGGGCCGCAGCATGCGCGAGCGGATCTTCCGCCACATCCCCGCGCCATGGAAGCAGGCCTATGAGGCCGGCCTGTTCACCGAGTTCATGGAGCAGCGCGCCCCGGGCCACACGGCGCTCGACGGCGTCATTTACCGCAAGGGCATGCTGGATTTCAAGCAGCAGATCGCCGGCCGCCTGGCGGATCTCGACTACCTGAACGACCCGGAGGCCGCCGACCGCGCCGAGCAGCTGAAAGCCATGGACATCGCCTGCGATGCGGCCATCCTCTTCGCCGAACGCCACGCCGAGCTGGCGGACCGCATGGCCGACGGCGAAAGCGACCCCGCCAGAAGAGCCGAGCTGCGGCGCATCGCGGCGGTCTGCCGGCACGTGCCGGCCCACGCGCCACGCGATTTGTGGGAAGCCCTGCAGATGTACTGGTTCGTGCACCTAGGCATTATCACCGAGTTGAACGGCTGGGACGCCATGACCCCGGGCCATCTGGACCAGCACCTGCAGCCCTTCTACGAACAGGGGCTGGCCGCGGGCGCCCTTTCGCGCGACCAGGCCAAGGAGCTGATCAGCTGCTTCTGGATCAAGGTGAACAACCATCCCGCGCCCCCCAAGGTGGGGGTCACGGCCAAGGAGAGCGGCACTTACAACGATTTCACCAATATCAATCTCGGCGGCCTCACGCGCGAAGGCGCCAGCGGCGTGAGCGACGCGAGCTATCTCATCCTCGAGGTCGTCGACGAGCTGCACCTGCTCCAGCCCCAGCCGAGCGTGCACATCAGCGCCAAGACCCCGGACCGCTTTCTCAAAGCCGCTTGCCGGGTTATCCGGAAGGGCTACGGATACCCCTCGGTCTTCAATACCGACGAATATGTCATGGAAATGCTGCGGGCGGGAAAAAGCGTCGAGGACGCCCGCGAAGGCGGCTGCAGCGGCTGCATCGAAACCGGCGCCTTCGGCAAGGAAGCCTACATCCTCACCGGCTACCTCAACGTTCCGAAGGTTCTCGAACTGGCCCTGAACAACGGCAGAGACCCGCTGACCGGCCGGCAGATAGGACCGGAAACCGGAGACCCGCTGACCTTCGCGTCGTTTGACCAGCTTTATGCCGCTTTTGAAAGCCAGCTGAGATGGGTCGTCGACCTCAAGGTCCGGGTCAACAACTACATCGAACGCATGTACGCCCTGAATTCGCCGGCCCCGTTCCTTTCGGTGGTCATCAACGACTGCATCGCCAAGGGACGGGACTATTACAACGGCGGACCGCGCTACAACACGAACTACATCCAATGCTGCGGCATCGGCACGGTCACCGACAGCCTGTCCGCCGTCAAGACTCATGTTTTCGATGAAAAGAGCGTCGGAATGGAGCGGCTGCTCCAGGCCCTGTCGCGGAATTTCGAAGGCGAGGACGTCCTGCGGCACCAGCTCAAGAACAAGACGCCCTTCTTCGGCAACGACGACGACCGCGCCGATGCCATCATGAAGCGGATCTACGACTCGCTCTTTGACGCCATCGAGGGCCGGCCGAACACCAAGGGCACCGTCTACCACCTCAACATGCTCTCCACCACCTGCCATGTCTATTTCGGCAAGATGCTCGGCGCCACCGCCAACGGACGCCTGGCGGGAACCCCTGAATCCGACGGGACTTCGCCCTCCCACGGGGCCGACCGCAACGGCCCCACGGCCGTGATCCAGTCGCTGGCCAAGATGGACCAGGTGAAATCCGGCGGCACCCTGCTCAACATGCGCTTTCTTCCCGGCATGCTGCAGTCGGAGGAAGACCTCGATAAGCTGGCCGGCCTCATCCGCACCTATTTTCGCATGAACGGCCACCACATCCAGTTCAACGTGGTGGACTCGGACACCCTGCGCCGGGCCCAGGCGGCCCCGGACGACTACCGCGACCTGCTGGTGCGGGTCGCAGGCTACAGCGACTACTTCGTGGATCTAGACTGCTTTCATCAGGAGGAGATCATCAGCCGCACGGCCCAATCCTCATAACCAGTTGTTTATTGTATCATCGCATACAATAGCCTTGCGAAATTGAATGCATAGCTACAAAGTCTTCTAAGGGAGTCGATTTCAAAATCCCCCTAACCCTCTTTGCCGACGGGTGAAGAGGGGGATTATGTGGGAGCGGCATCTTGCCGCGATGCGATCGTGACTCGAATCCACCCCCCATGGAAGCGGCGTTTCTTTACCGCCGAAGGGCGCGAAGCGCCCTGAAAGGCGACTGACCATGGCCACCCCCCCCAGCATCTTCAACGATGTCATCGGGCCGGTGATGCGCGGACCGTCCAGCTCGCACTGCGCCGCCGCCCTGCGCATCGGCCGTCTGGCGCGCGACCTCATGGGCGGCCGGATTGAACGGGTGTTGATGGAGTTCGACCGTAAGGGCTCCCTGGCCCACACGCATGCCAGCCAGGGGTCGGACATGGGCATCTTCGGCGGCCTGCTCGGCTGGGACGCCTCGGACGAGCGTCTGCTCGACTCGGCCGCCGCACTGGAGCGGGCGGGCACCCGCGTCGAGCTGCGCATCGGCGACTACCATGACGTCCATCCCAACACCTATCGCTTGACGCTATCCAATACCCAGGAAACCCACCGGATGATCGCGCTCTCAACGGGCGGCGGCATGATCGAGGTGGTCGCGATCGACGGCATCCCCCTCTCCATCAAGGGCGACTATTTCGAGACGCTCATCGCCGTCGAGGCCGTCGGCATGGAGGCGCACCAAACCCTGCAGCAAAAAACCGCGGCGGAGGAAATCCTTCTGCACACCGCCGACGGCGGCACGCTGATCGAGGTCCGGAGCCGTGAACCTCTATCTGAGCCCGTTTCGATGCTGCTCGCCGGCCTGAAGGGGGCCGCCTGGGGGCGGACGCTGGCGCCGGTGCTCCCGATGCTCTCCCGCAGGGGGCTGCAGGTTCCCTTCATCACCTGCGCGCAGATGATGGCATGGAACCAAGACCGTCACCTGGACCTGGCCGCGCTGGCCACGGTTTATGAAAGCGCCCGCGGGGGCATCCCCGCAAACGAGGTGGAAGGCCGCATGCTGGCGATTGTGGGCATCCTGCGGCGATCCATCGCCCAGGGCATCGCGGGCACCCGCTTCGCCGACCGGATCCTGGGGGTTCAGTCCGCAGGTTTCAAGGCGGCCCTGCAAAACGGCGCACTGCTCGAGGCCGGGATGCTCAACGCCATGATCCACTACGTGACGGCCTTGATGGAGGTAAAGAGCGCCATGGGGGTCATCGTGGCCGCCCCCACGGCTGGCGCCTGCGCAGGCCTTCCGGGGGCGGTCATGGCGGCGGCCGATGCCATGGGGCGGCCGGAGAGCGAAGCGGCGCGCACCCTGCTCGCGGCCGGCATGATCGGTGTGTTCATATCCGCCCGTGCCACCTTCGCGGCCGAGCTCTGCGGCTGTCTCGCCGAGTGCGGCGCCGGCTCGGGCATGGCGGCGGCGGCCCTGGTCACCCTGGCCGGCGGCAGCGCGCAGCAGGCGGTGGACGCCGCCTCCATGGCGATTCAAAATGTGCTCGGCCTGATCTGCGACCCGGTGGCCAATCGCGTCGAGGTGCCCTGCCTCGGCCGCAACGTGCTGGCGGCCGGCAACGCGCTCGCCTGCGCCAACATGGCGCTGGCCGGCTACGATGCCGTCATCCCGCTGGACGAAGTGATCGAGACCATGGACCGGGTGGGCAGGAGCCTGCCCATGGAGTTGCGCTGCACGACGTTGGGCGGGCTTTCGATCACCCCGACCTCGAAGGCCGTCGAAAAGAAGCTCTCCTTACCCCAGACTTGACTTTTTAGCCGACCTCTGGCTTGCTCCCATCTGAACCAAGCCCTTTCTCCTTTCCCCGCAACCGGAGGCCCCTATGAAAGACGAAATGCGTGTCATGACGGAAAGGCCGCTCAATGCCGAGACCCCCGCCGCAGCCCTCCGATCCTGGATCACGCCCAACCGCGCGTTCTTCGACCGCAACCAGGGTGCGATCCCGTCGCAGCGCATCCCCCTTGCGCGCTGGAGACTGTTTGTGGAAGGAGAGATCCAGACCCCCCTGGTGCTCTCCTTTGACGATATCCGCCGCATGCCCAAGGCCATTGCCGCCGACACTCTGGAATGCTCGGGCAACGGCCGTTCCCTGCTCGCCGAGAAATCCGCCGGCAACCCCTGGACCGTCGGCGGGGTGGGCAACGCCGTGTGGGGCGGCGTCTGGCTGAGGGATGTGCTGAACCAGGCCGGATTAAGACCTGCCGCTGCGCACGTCGCCTTCGAAGGCTTCGACAAACCCCTGGGGGCCTCCGGCGTCAAATTCATCCGCAGCCTCCCGCTCGAAAAGGCGCTCGCCTCCACCCTGCTCGCCTATGAAATGAACGGCGAGCCGCTGCCCCTCAAGCACGGCTATCCCCTGCGCGCGCTGGCCCTGGGCTGGACCGGCACCAACTGCGTCAAGTGGCTGAGCCGCCTCACGGTCATGGACCGCCCCTTCTCCGGGTTTTTCATGGACAAGGTCTATCGGGTGTTTCAAAAAGGCCAGGACCCCGCCACCGGCGAGAGCGTCACCGGCATCAAACTGAAATCGATCATCACCCAGCCGCTGGCGGGAGAAACGCTGGCCGCGGGAACGGTCGTCGTGCTCGGCGCGGCCTACGGCGGCGAAGATCGAGTGACGCGAGTGGACCTGTCGATGGACGGCGGAACGAGCTGGAAGGCGGCGCAGCTCATCGGGCCGGATGAGCCCTTTGCCTGGCGCCAGTGGCAGTATGTGTGGACGGTTGCCGTCCGCGGCGAGCACACCCTGATGGCTCGCGCGGCGGACGACCGCGGCCGTCTGCAGCCCCTGCAGGCGGGATGGAACGTTCTCGGCTACGGCAACAACGGCGTGCGCGAGCACGCCGTTAGCTTTAGGATTGCATAGGGCATAGGGCAAAGAGCATGGGGCGAAAAAGGACAGTTTCCGGCCTTCAACTCTATGCTCTCTGCCCTTTGCTCTCTGCCGATCAGTTTAGATCGACGGGCTTCCAGATCCCCCCGTCGTTCCACAGCCGCGAAAAAGGGGCTCCCGCCGGCAGCAGGCGTTCCGGAAGTTTTTCGGCTTCGATCCGAAGATCCCCCTGGTCATACATCGCGTCCCACGGCTCGATGATGATCGCGCCCCGGTCCTTTCCCGCTGAAACCAGCCGTGGAACGATCGGCTCGCCCCACTTCCGGTCTTTAAGCCCCTGCTGAAGACCGTTCAAGGTCGAATAGCTTGAGAACTCTTGCAGCGTCACCAGCGTCGGCGGGCTCAAGGGCGTCCGTCCCTCCAAGTTCTGCGTCAGGGCCTGCTGCGGGCTGAGCCACAGGCCTTCGGTGGTTTCGCGCAAATCCGGCCGGCCGTCCTGCCCCTCGGGCAGCGCCGCCACGAAAAATCGCGTATCGAACCGCCGCGGCATGCCTACGGGGGTGATCCAGTGCGACCAGGGCGAAAGCGCCGAGAGCGTCAGGGTCCAGCCTTCGGCCTCCACCCAGCTTCGTAGCCAACCCTTCCGGAGGCCCTCCCGGAAGCGACGCTCGCCAGCCCGCTTGAGAGCCGCCGCGCCGCCGCCCGCGAGCGAAGCGAACAGGACGCCGGCCTCCTCGAAGGTTTCACGGGCGGCGGCGACGGCATGGCGCAGCGCAACAGAAATCCCGTGACTTCCGTCCAGTCGTTCTGCGAGCACCTGCGGGGTCACGTCCAGATGGTCTGCCCAAAAGGCCTCCTCGCAATCGGCCGGATCCACCCGCCCGCCCGGAAATACGAACAGCCCGGGCATGAATCCGCTGCTCGGGCTGCGGCGCAAGAGAAAGGTTTGAAGCTCGGCGGCCTGCTGCCGCACCAGGATCAGCGTGGCGGCCTGCGGGAGCTTCGCGGAACCTGGATCGATATCCATCGGAAATCGGCTCACGCCGGCGCCAGCACGTGCAGGCTGATGTTTTTGACGATGTCTTTGACTTTCTCGCGGTAGGCCAGCATGTGCGGAGCCTTTAAATGCGCCTGCAGATCGGCCAGACTCTCCCAGGCCTCGACGAGCGTAACCACATCGGGCCGCAGGTCCACCTGCACCGGGACGCCGGACTCCACATCCACCGCCGGCACATAGGCGACGCAGCCTTTTTCCGCCAGGATGTTGGGCACATTGGCCTTGAGGATCCCGAGATACTTCTCCCGCGTCCCCGGCTTGACTTTGATCGTGGCAATGACGTGGATCATGGTCGCTCCTATTAGATAGGCGTCTTAATGCATCAACCGCACATCGTCCTCGTGGGGCCTCGAAACCATACCCGTCTTGTCCCCGCAGGTCAATCCACACCGTGGCTTTCTTTTGCGGTTCGGCCATGCTATGCTTTTAGCTGTGCCCGGAAGACGGGCACGTTGTTTTTCTGAAAGAGGCCGGTCATGGCGGGCCGTACGGTGCCGCCGGGGATGAAGTGACGCCCCTGCGGGAGTGGCTTCCAGCCACGATCCCATCGCGGCAAGATGCCGCTCCCACAAGAAAATGATCATAACACCGATCAACTTCCGAGGAAGGTCTCAATGGACGCCGTTAAATTCCTCATCGACTTTATTCTGCACATCGACCAGCACCTCCAGGTGCTGTGCGCCAACTACGGCCTCTGGGTGTATGCGATCCTTTTCATCATCGTCTTCTGTGAAACCGGCCTGGTGGTGACGCCGATCCTGCCCGGCGACTCCCTGCTGTTCGCCGTGGGGTCGATGGCCGCCATCGGCGCCCTCGACGTGACCTGGGTGATCCTGATCCTGATGGCGGCGGCCATCCTCGGCGATTCGGTGAACTATTCGGTCGGCAACTACGTCGGCCCCAAGGTGTTCCATGAACAGCACGGACGCTTCCTCAACAAGGAATACCTGCGCCGCACCCACGCCTTTTATGAAAAGCACGGCGGCAAGACCATCATCATCGCCCGATTTCTGCCCATCATCCGCACGTTCGCGCCGTTCGTGGCCGGCATCGGCAGCATGACCTACCCGCGCTTTCTTTTCTTCAACGTCTTCGGCGGGGTCCTCTGGGTACTGCTCTTCGTGCTGGCCGGCTACTGGTTCGGCAACATCCCCGTCATCAAGAAAAACTTCAGCCTGGTGATCATCGCCCTGGTGCTGATCCCGGGCATCCCCAGCGTGGTGGAATTCATCCGCATCCAGCTCGCCCGCCGCAAAGCGAAGTCCCGGCCGATTGAAGACTGACGAGGGACCGCGTGACCTTTTCACCCGAAATGCTTGACACCCCCTGAATTCAAGGCTAATTTACCGGCCGCCTAATTCCGGCCACCGGCCGGAAGCGGGGGACCCGTGACAACGGGGCGAATCGCGATTCAGCGATGGGCAACCTCTTCGGCCCTATCCCTTCAGCTAACCTCGCCGGCATCGATGAGGAGAACCTTCGGAGGAGACCGGAGGGGAGTTTCTCCCGCGCCCAACTTCCGGAGGCGACACCATGTCAGATGCGCACGACGCCGGCTCGGACTCATGTCCAGCGCCGCACCCGCCCGACTCGCCCCCCCGCCGGAAGCCTCACGAAAAAACCGCTGCGCTGGCCCTGGGAGCCCTCGGTGTCGTCTACGGAGACATCGGCACCAGTCCGCTCTATGCGGTCCGCGAGTGCTTCAATGGCTCGCACGCCGTAGAGCTGAACGACGTCAACCTGCTGGGTGTCGCATCGCTGATTATTTGGTCGCTTATCATTGTGGTGAGCATCAAATATGTGGGCTTTATCATCAAGGCCGACAACCGCGGGGAAGGCGGAATATTTGCGTTGTTGGGCCTGATCCTGGGCTCCGACGACCCACTTCAACCAAAGCTGCGTTCTGCCGTCATGGGGGGAGCCATTTTCGGTGCGGCCCTGCTCTATGGGGAAGGAATCATCACGCCGGCCATATCGGTGCTGTCCGCCATCGAAGGGCTGGAGGTGGCCACTGAGGCGGCCAAGCCTTTCATCGTGCCTCTGACATGCATGGTTTTGGTCGGCCTCTTCGTCGTCCAGAAGCGGGGCACCAGCGGCATCGGCAAGATCTTCGGGCCAGTCATGGTTGTTTGGTTCTTGACCATCGCGGCCGCAGGTGCAGGAGCCATCCTGGAGTCACCGCGCATTCTCATGGCACTCAATCCGTGGCATGCGTGGGAGTTTTTCATCGTCAATCGCCTGCACGGGTTCGTGGTCCTCGGATCGGTGGTCCTCTGCATCACGGGCAGCGAGGCGCTTTACGCCGACCTGGGGCATTTCGGATCGAGAGCGATCCGCATGACCTGGCTGGGGCTGGCGTGTCCGGCTTTGCTGCTGAATTATTTCGGCCAGTGCGCCCTGCTGCTCGACCACCCCGATGCCAGCTTCCACCCCTTTTACGCGTTGGTTCCTGCTCCGATGCTCTACCCCATGGTCGCGCTCTCCACCATCGCCGCCATCATCGCCTCCCAGGCCCTGATTTCGGGCGCTTTTTCCCTAACCCAACAGGCCGTTCAACTCGGCTTCTGCCCGCGCGTTCACATTGTTCACACCTCGGAGAAGGTGAAAGGGCAAATCTATATCCCCAGCATCAATTACGCCCTCATGTTCGCCTGCCTGGCCCTGGTGCTGTTTTTCAAGGAGTCCAGCCGGCTGGCCGGGGCCTACGGCATGGCGGTAACCGCCACCATGAACATCACCTCGCTTCTGCTGTTGGTTGCTGCCGTGCGCATCTGGCGCTGGCCGTTATGGAAGGCGATACCCCCGGTGGCGCTTTTTCTTTGCTTCGATATAAGCTATTTCAGCGCCAACCTTTTCAAATTTTTTGACGGCGGCTGGATCGCTTTAGTAGTGGCGATTCTGGTCACCACCATATTCTCGTCCTGGCGAAAGGGGCGCGAAGAATTGCGCAAGCAGCTCTATAGCGGTCTGCTTCCCCTGGATGCCTTTCTGGCGGACCTCGAACGCCACCCGTTGGGGCGGGTGCGCGGGACCGCCGTGTTTATGACGATTTCCGCCGCAGGCACTCCACCCACCCTGCTTCACCATGTCAAGCACAACCACGTGCTGCATGAACACGTGGTGCTGCTGACGATCAAGGCGGCCGAAACGCCGGCGGTGGCCGATGAGGACCGTTTACGCATCGAGCGTCTGCCGTCGGGGTTCTACCGATTGGTGGCCTGGTATGGCTACATGGAAACGCCGAACGTTCCCAAAGTCATGCGGCTGGCGGCCTGCTTCGGCCTGCCCTTGGAGCCCACCAAAACGACCTACTACCTGGGCCGTGAGACCCTGCTGACCAGCGGCACCTCCCCGATGAGTCAATGGCGGAAAACGCTTTTCGCGTTCATGTCGCGCAACGCCGCCAACCCGGCAGGCTACTTCGGCATCCCACCCAACCGGGTGGTCGAGCTGGGAGCGCAAATTCGCCTTTAGCTTCACACATGCACACGCGGAGGTCCCACTCCTCCGCGCTCGAATTGACAGTGTCGTTTGTTTTCAGTAGAAATTTTCAACTGGCATCCGCCCTCGAACGCCGCGGGTTTCAGGACAAGAAATGGTGTTATGAACAAGGCAATTATGCCAAGGAGCAGGGCCTCTGAGCCGCTCTTCGCAAAATGGAGGCGGCTCAGGCTCTACCTATCCCGCCATCTGTCCCCAGAAAGGCTTTTCATCCTCAGCTTTGCCGGTCTGATCCTATTTGGAGGGCTGCTGCTCCGGCTGCCGTTCTCGGCCGCCGGGGCCCCGCTGCCGTGGATCGATGCGCTCTTCCAGTCGGCCTCGGCCGTCTGCGTTACGGGCCTGGCTACGATCGATGTCGGACAGGATCTCAGCCTGGCCGGACAGGCCGTCCTGATCGCCCTCTTCCAGGTGGGCGGTCTGGGCATCCTGACGTTTTCAGCCGTGTTCTTTGTCATGCTGGGGCATGGCCTGGCCTCCAAGGAACGCGACATCGTGCAATCGGTTTTTCTCTATTCCCCGCGCCGAGACCTCGCCCCCATTTTAAAGTTCGTTTTCCTGTCAACCTTTTTATACGAGGGCGCGGGCACCCTCTTGCTCTGGGCCAGATTCTCGCAGGATGCTCCCTGGAGCGAGGCTCTGTATACCGCCGCCTTCCATGCCATTTCCGCCTTCAACAACGCCGGCTTCTCGCTCTTCAGCGACAGCCTGGTGTCTTACCAGGGCGACCTGATCGTCAACCTCACCTTCATGGGGCTCATTGTGGCCGGCGGCATCGGCTTCATCGTCCACTACGAGCTGCACATGCGGGTTTTCGGCAAGGCAAGGCGCCTGTCGGTCCACACCAAAGTGGTCCTGGCCGCGACCGGCGCGCTGATCGCCGGCGGCGCGGTGCTGTTTTTCATATTCGAAAACCACCGCCTCCTGAATGGCTTGCCCTGGCAGAACCGAGTGCTGGCGTCCCTGTTCCAGTCGGTCACTTCACGCACCGCCGGCTTCAGCACGGTGGACATCGGGATGCTCGCCAACGAAACCATCCTGCTGATGATCGCGCTGATGTTCATCGGGGCCTCCCCGGGCTCCACCGGCGGAGGCGTCAAGACCACCAGCGTCAGCCTGCTCTTTTTGATCATGTGGAGCCGCCTCAGAGGGCGCGAAGAGGTGAGCACTTTCAACCGCACCATCCCCCGGGAGCTCCTGCAGCGCACGATCTCCATCCTCCTGGCGGCGACGCTGTCCATCTGTTTCATCGTTTCGATCCTGCTGCTTTCGGCGGATTACAGCGGCAGCGCGGCCGCAAGCCGCCATCTTTTCGTGGAGTATCTTTTCGAAACCACATCGGCGTTCGCGACCGTGGGGCTTTCCATGAATTTGACCCCCAGTCTGAACACACCCCAGAAGCTGGCCGTCATTCTGATGATGTTTGCCGGACGCGTGGGGCCGCTGACCCTGGCCTTTTCGCTCGCGCGCATCGCCACGAAAAAAGGCGTCAGCTATGCGGAAGAAGGGGTCATGGTGGGATAAGGAGGCAGAGGCATGAAACGCGTCGTCGTCATCGGGCTGGGGATCTTCGGCTCCCAGCTGGCCCGGCAGCTTTACGACAAGGGAATCGAGGTCGTTGCGGTCGACAAGAACAAGGACGTCGTCCAGAGAATCAGGGACCACAGCACCAAGGCGGTGCTGGCCGACGCCACGGACAAGGAGGTGCTCGAATCCATCGGCATCGCTGCGGAGGACACCGTGGTCATCTCCTTCGGGGAGGATCTCTCCGCCAGCACCCTGCTGACGCTTTACCTGAAGGAAATGAAGGTCAGGGAAATCATAGTCAAGGTGCCGAACGAGGACTACAAGCGCATCCTGCTGAAGGTGGGCGCCAGCGAAGCCATCATTCCCGAGCGCGAAATGGCCAACAAAGTGGCTCGAAGCATCATTTCCCCGAACGTGCTGGAGTATCTGCCGATTTCAGAGGACTACACCATCTGCGAGCTGGCTCCTCCCACGACCTTCATCGGGAAAACCCTCGCCGAACTCGACCTGCGCAAACGCTACCACCTGCAGGTGATCGCCATCCGCGACGTGCTTTCGGAAAGCCTGCAGCTGGTGCCCCGCGCCAATTCGATCATCAAGGACAGCGACGTGCTGGTGATCATCGGCCGGGAGGAGGACATCCAGAAGGTCAAATAAGATGGCTTCGTAAGGAGGCCAATTTCGGCGTTGCGCTTCATCTCGTTGTCACGGCGGCGTACGAGAGTATCAGGGGTAATGAGCGCAGAACCAGTCGATGAGCCTGCGGGCGATGCTGATGGGCGGCGGGACTTCCGGCAGCCGGTCGGCGCCGAACCAGCCGGCATCGGTGATCTCCGCCGGATTGACCCGGATCTCGCCGGCCGCATGCTCCGCGGTGAAAGCCACCATGAGCGAGTCCGGAAACGGCCAGGGCTGGCTGCCGAAGTAGCGGATGTTCCGGACCTGCACGCCGGCTTCCTCGAACACCTCGCGCTGCACGCATTGCTCCAGAGTCTCCCCGGGCTCCACGAAGCCGGCCAGCACGCTGTAGAATTTGGCCGGAAAGCGCGCGGCGTGTGCCAGCAGCAGCTGCCGCCCCTTGACCACCGCCACGATGATGGCCGGCGACACCCGCGGGTGGTTCATCAGTCCGCAGGCCGGGCAGCGCTTGGCCCGCTCGCCTGGATGGTCCGCGGTCGCCGCCCCGCAGCGGCCGCAGAAGCAGTGGTTGCGGTGCCAGTGCACCAGCTGGCCGGCGCGGCCCGCCACCCAGATCAATTCCTCCTCCACCCGGCCGAACAGTTCTCTCAATCCTCTCCAGGTGAATCCGTCCGGGACCGGCATGTCCGGCGGAAAGCACACGGCCCAGCAGGAAGCCCCGTTCCATTCGCCGAAATAGTGCCGCCAGCTCGGGCTGAAGCTGAGCGCCGCCAGGTCTTCCATGGCGGGAATCAAGGCCGACCCCGCTTGCAGTTTCACCAGGATCTTGCTCGAATCGAACCCAAAACACAGTGCCCGGGAAGGCGGCTCAATGAATGCTTGGTGCTCTGAAACAAACGGCATTCCACTTTTCCTTGACGAACCCCGAAGCGGCTCGGGTCAGGGGCGGCTCACCCGGAACGGCGCAGGGTCGATGTGGGGTGTCTGCCCGCAGATCATCTCCTGCACCAGCTTGCCCGTCGCCGGCGCCGCGGTGACCCCCAGCATGCCGTGGCCGGTCGCTATCCAAAGATTGCGAAAGCCGGGGGCCGGGCCGATCAGCGGCAGATCGTCGCTGGTCATGGGCCGCAGTCCCGTCCACTCCTCGACCACGGCACTCCCCACAGGCTCCTTTAGATAGGCGGCCGCGGCCGCGGTCAACGCCACGAAGCGCCGGGGGTCCGGCGGGGCGTCAAAACCCGAGAACTCCATGGTCCCGCCGAGGCGGTAGCCGCTCGGCCAAGGGGTTGCCACGACCCGCCGCTCCGAAAAACTGCAGGGCATACGGGGGCACACCGCGGGTCGCGTCATGGTGATGCTGTAGCCCTTGCCCGGCTGCAGCGGCAGCCGCAACTTAAGCGGGGCCGCCACGGGCGCCGACCAGGCCCCTGCGGCCACCACCACCTCGCGGGCTGCGAATTCTCCGCGGTTCGTCACGGCCGCTGGCACCTGGTCCCCTCCACAGCGAAAACGCTCCAGGCGGCAGTGCTCCTCGATCGTCACCCCGGATCGGATCAGAAATTGTTTCCAGGACTCAAGCAGCCGGTCCGGCCGCAGGTGGCTGTCGGTGCGATGATACCAGGCTCCGAAGACATCTTCGCGCAGCGCCGGCTCGACCTCCCGCAGGGCCTTTCCTACGAGGGGTTCGGCGGCATGGCCGAAAGCGCGCAGGCTCTCGTTCTTCGCTTCGTAGGCCTGCATCGCCTTCTCGGTCCGGCAAGCGATGAGGACGCCGCGCCGTTCGTACTCCCCCTCCAGCCCATGGTCCCGAAAGAGTTCCTGAAACAGCGCATCCGAACTGCCAAGGAGTGCCTCCCGCGCGCGAACTGCGCGCCGCACCTGCGCTTCCCGGCACATTCCGGCAAATCGGAGCAGCCATCGCAGCAGGCCGACGTCAAGCGCCGGCCTCACGTAAAGAGGCGACGACTTCCGCAGTAAGCCGAAAATCTCCTTTTGTATGACCCCGGGCGCGCACAGCGGCAGCAGATAGCTGACGACGACCAACCCGCAGTTGCCGTTCGAAGCCCCGGCACCGATCCGTTCCTGCTCGATCAGGCGCACCGTGCGGCCGGCCTTCACCAGGTAGTGGGCGCAGGCCAAGCCGATCACTCCGCCGCCGACGATCAAAACATCGCTCTCGTTTGATCGGGCCATATGCGAACCCGTTCCTCTCGGTTCAAGCACCCGAAGCCCAGCGCGCAGGTCTTCCATGGTATTGGATGGCAGAGTTCCAAACACGGGGTTTCAATTGCCTTGCGCCGTGCACCCTGCCCCTATCGCCTGCACTTTAATTTGACAGCGCCTTGCCTTTTTGCCATACGTTGCCCTCGCGAGTCACGCAATTTATTTAGGCGGAAACCGCCCGACCAAGGAGCCTTGTCATGATTCTGGCATTTGCCGGTAAGACACCGAAAATCGGCCATAACGTCTTCATCGCGCCGACGGCGGTCGTCATCGGCGATGTGGAGATCGGCGACGGCGCCAGCGTCTGGTACGGAGCGGTGCTGCGCGGTGACATGGAAGCCATCCGCATCGGAGCCGACACCAACATCCAGGACAATAGCACCGTGCACACCGACCGCGGCCACCCCACCGTGATCGGGGCCAGGGTCACCGTCGGCCACCATGCCGTCATCCACGGCTGCACCATCGACGATCATTGCCTGATCGGTATCGGCGCGCTGGTTCTGAGCGGCGCCGCGATCGGCAGGGGCTCGGTGGTGGCGGCGGGGGCCGTCGTCAGGGAGGGCCAGATCGTCGCTTCGGGCACGCTGGTGGCGGGCATACCGGCCGCGGTCAAGCGCCGCCTGGCCGAAGATGAGCAGCGCCGCCTGCACCAGCCGACCGAGACTTACAAGGAACTCGCCCGGGCGCATCGCGCCCTGATCGAACCGTTTGCGCGCAGCAGGGGATGACCCATGTTGGACCCCAGCACTCTCATGACCGGCCTTCTGATCTTCCTCGCCCGGATCTGCGACGTTTCGCTCGGCACGGTGCGAACCATCGTCACCGTACAGGGCCGAGGCGTGGTCGCCTTCTTTCTCGCCATCTTCGAAATCCTGATCTGGATCACGGTCATCAGCACCGTGGTGCAGAAGGTGGCCACGCAGCCGATCCTGGCCCTGTTCTACGCCTTGGGCTTCGCCACCGGCAATCTGGTGGGCATCGCCGTCGAGCGCAAGATTGCCCTCGGGTTCATGATCCTGCGAGTGTTCACCCGCACGGCCGGCAAGGCATTGACCGAACGGTTGAGGGAGATGGGGCAAGCGGTGACGGTGTTCCAGGGTGAAGGCATGCGCGGGCCGGTGGATGAGCTCTACATTGCCTGCCGGCGTCGTGACTTGAATCGGATTCTGTCCATCGTGAACCAAGAGGATTCGGAGTCCTTCTACATCACGGAGATGGCCCGCGACGTGTGCCGGACGATCCGCCCGCTGTCGACCGAATGCAGCGGCTGGCGATCCGTGTTCAAGCGCAAATGAACCCCCGGCGCCGTTCGCCGGGGGGGGGTGTTCATGAAGGGCCTTCCACGGCGTGCGCCCTGTAACCGATCATCGCTGGGCTTGGCCCGGCAGGCCTCCCCGCATGGCAGCGATCAGCCTCTGCTTGATCTGCCACATCTTCTCGCTAAGCGACACATGATAGATATGCGGGTTCATCAGCCGTTTAACGCCCGGATCGAGACGCTCCATGTCGGACTGGCGGAGCGCGCGGATCTGCGCGATGGTCGGGCTCTGACAGACCGTCCGCCCCTCCCGTAAAACGTCGATGAGCAGCGCTTCGGTCTCGAGCAGATCCTTCGGAATCAGGGTGCGCTTGAGGCTTCCCTCGGTCATGTGCCTGAGCACGATCTTGGGCAGATCGGACGGCACCTCGTCCTTGGCGCTCAGCAGGTCGGCGGTCGCCTTTCCGCGGCGGTCGTACAAGCGCCAGGCGCGCTTGTCGCCGGGGTTGGGGATTTTTGAGGGCGAATCCGACAGTTTCATGGCCGGCACCCACCGGGAGTCCCGCCGCAGGGCCACCAGCTTGTACACCCCGTTCAGCGCCGAGTCCCCCGCCGAGGTCACCAAGCGGGTGCCGACCCCGTAGGCCAGACGCCGGATGAGGTGATCGGCATCCAGCCCGTTGCGCGCCGCTTCCTGGCCGATCTGGGTGAGGATTTGCCAGATGCTGAGTTCGTCCAGCTCGTTGGATAGCACGATCGTGGCATCGGGAAAGCCGGCCTCGTCCAGCATCCGCGCCGCTCGAATGCTGAGGTGAGCGAGGTCGCCCGAATCCAAGCGGATTCCGATGGGTCGATGCCCTTTGCGTTGCAACTCCTCGAACACCTGGATGGCGTTGGGAATGCCGCTGCCCAGGGTATCGATGGTGTCCACCAGCAGAATGCAATCATCCGGATAGGTCTCGGCAAACGCCCGAAACGCGTCCAGCTCGGTCATCCCCAGCGCCAGAAACGCCTGTACCATGCTGTGAGCGTGGGTGCCCTTGGGCGCCAGCCCCAGCGCATGGGAGATGCCCACGTTGGAGCTGAAATCCGCCCCGCCGATCAACGCCGCCCGCGCTCCCGCGTTGACTCCTTTGCCGTGGCCGCGGCGCGCGCCGAACTCGATGATCAACTGGCCGCGGCCGCTCTCGCGAATGCGCGCGGCCTTGGTGGCGATCAGGGTCTGATAGTTGAGGTGGTTGAGCAGCGAGGTTTCCAGGATCTGGCCCGCCGCCAGCGGTCCCGTGACGACCGCCAGCGGCACGTTCGGATGAACCACCCGCCCTTCCGGGATCGCCCGCATGGAAAGGCCGTCAAAGTTGCCGTTTTTTTCGAGCCATGCGATGAAATCGGCGCTGAAAACAGGGCTGCCGGTGCGCCCGGTCTGAGACCGCAGGCAGGCCAGCTCCGCCGGACGGAAGCGCGCCGCCTGCATCCAGTCCAGCAGCCACTCCAGGCCGGCGTTGATGCAATAACCGGCCTTATGGGCGCCGTAGTCCGGATAGCCCCGGAAGAAATAGTCGAACTGCGCGGGTGTTTCATGCAGGCCCAAACGGAAATACATCTGGGCCATGGTGAACTGGTATTCGTCGGTGAAGAGAATGCCTTCGGCCAACTGCTGCTGTGCGGTCTTCATGGCCGTTATTTATCGAAGCGGACCGGAGAATTCAACTAAATAAAAGGCCGCGCCGGCGGCCTTTTATTCGGCGATCAATTTGTTTCGATTCTGGATGTAGCCATTGCGGACGGCCACGTAGGGGTCCAGGGACGCCTTTTTGATGGCCTCATAGTCTCCGATACGGAAGCTGGTGTCGTTGACGGCCTCTCCGCCCCGTAGGGAAAGCGACAAGGTGAGATTGGCATACCAGAACAGGGGGTCCGTGACCGCGTCGGGAAGTTTACCCAGAGCATCGCGAACGGTGGACGGACCGAAAAAGGGCAGGGTCACATACGAACTCTCCTCCCAGCCCCATACGGCGAACGTCTGGCCCATATCCTCCGGGCTTTTGATCAGGCCGGGATAGGCGGCCGATACGTCGGCCATGCCTAAAAATCCCACCGTCGTGTTGAGGAAAAACGAGGCGAACTCGTCCCCTCCTTTTTCCCACTTGCCCTGCAGCAGGCAGTTGACGAGGCGCACCGGGAAACGGATGTTGCGCAGCATGTTTCGAAAAATCGTGCGGAACTCCCATGGAATGACCGCCTTCTCCAGCTTGGCGGCAGGCTCCAGGACATAGAGTATCAGGAAATCGTTCAATAGATACATATCGCGGTTGAACGGTTCGATCGGGTCAGCGACGGTCACCCCCTTCGCATCGTCCGCGTACTCATCCTCGTAGTCGTCCTCTTCGGAGGCGTTGACCGCCGGCGGCTCCTTCCGTTCCGCGCCGGCTGAATCGGCGGCAAGTGCAAACAGGGGCAGGAACAGGAGGCCGGCGGCACATGCGGCAACAACGAAACGAATTCCTCTGCGCATCCAGAATTAGCTCCTTCACTTTCGCTTTTCGATATTGATGGCGATCGCCTCAGTGACCCTTAGAACGACCTCTTCTCCTCTCCGGAAGCGCTCCAGGTTTTTGAAGCTCTTGTCGACCACGACGATCCGCCGGCCGCCACTTGGGTCTTTCACCGTCACCTGGCTCGCCTTGGCGTCGATGGACTCGACGACCGCGCTCAGCTCAAACGTTTCGGCTAGGAGGACGCCGATCTTTGCGCCCTTCGGCGCGACGGAGACCATGCGAGCCTCAGCGGGACTTTGGGGCGCCCTGGCGGCACGGATGAAGATCGCCACGGATTCGACGAAAGCGGCCAAAACCAGGTCGCCCTTTTTCAACTGGTCAAAATTTTTTACCGCCTTGTCCGCTTTGAGGATGATGGTCCTGTCCTGGATTCCTTTCAAGGTCAATAAACGCCTTTTATGGTCGATGGCCTCCAGGGTGGCCTTCACCTCGAGTACGTCGGTCACCACGACCCCCGGCTTGGAGGTTTCCCTTTCGGCCCCCGGCGACAGCCCGCCGGCCTGCACCGCTCCCGCGCCAACCCCAAATATAATGGCTACCGCCAGCAGGATTCGTTTCATCAAACTCCCCCAGCCCATGGATAAAATCGCAAACCGGCCGATGCCCGATGGAATAAAAGTGTGAATAAAACGATTACCTAAAAAAAGCCAGAGAATTCTGGGTATTATTTCATTTCGCCGACCGGAGAATTTCGTTGCCGCGAGATCGGCCGGTGGCGGAGAAGGAAAATGGCGGGGACGACGAGGCTCGAACTCGCGACCTCCGACGTGACAGGCAGCCCCAAAGCGCATTCCACCTGCATTTTCAACCATTTTCAACCATCGAACGCCGCCCTCATCCGTCAAAAGCCGTCTAAAAAGCCGTCAGCCATCTCCAAAAAAGTTGGCAGTGCTCACGTAATCCTGGCATCGCGGAGAAAGTGTGTGAACAGCCGCCTTGGACAAAAACATTCGCAGACGGAAATGGACTCGGAACCTCAGAATCCTTCCTTGCGAAGCAGATCCTTGAGCAAGGGCACAAGAGGGGGCAAATCGTTTTGAAGGGTCTCCCAGACAATTTTCTCATTGATCCCGAAATACTCATGCGCCAGCACGTTCCTCATATCCCGCATATCCTGCCAGGGGATTCCGGGGTGGTCCGCAGAAAGGTCTTCGGGTAAATGAGCCGCCGCCTCGCCGATAATCTCGAAGTTGCGCACAACGGCGTCAACGGTCTTGGTGTCCGACCGAAAGCCCTCAAAATCCAGGTTTCTGGTGTACTCCAAAATCCGGTCGATGGAAGCCAGAATATCCTTTATCCTGAGATCCCATTTTCTATGCGGCATGAACGGCTTCTTTCAGAATGTCCTCGCGAAGCTCTTTGTGCAGCGAGTCGGGAGTAGCCAAGTCCACTTCGCAACCCAGGATATGACTCAACTCCCGGCGCAGCCTGACGAACTGAAACAGCCCGACATGGGCATCGGGTTCGTATTCCACCAGGATGTCGACATCGCTGTCTTTTTTACCCTCCCCACGGGCAACCGAGCCAAAGATGGAGAGGCGTCTGACTGAGAATCGACGCATGACGCCCCGATTGCTTTGCAGCAAAGCTATAACCTGTCCTCGTTCCATATTGAAAACTTAGCACAGCCGCCCATCGCTTTCAAGGTTAGGATCCGGCTCAAGCACATGTTCAGACACACGGGCACCCAAATAATTTATTCGCCCCTCGCCTGAAGAAATAAAATTCAGGAAAGTGTGTGTGAACGGCTCCCTGGTACTGTTTTAGACAACGTTGTTCCGCGTTTCAGTCGTAGTGTAATAATAATAAATACATAATGTTATGTCTTTATCAGGTGTGTATTGGAAAGCGTTCAGTTGGGGCAGCGCAGAGTCAGTGAACACACCGATACGCTGCTTGTTTCGCTCCTGTAGACGCGGAGCGTTAAAATATGCGCCGGGGGCTGGCGACGGTCCCCGGCTGACCATCGAGGGCGGGGCTGCGGCTCCGCTTTTTTTATTGGGAACATGGCCGAAACCAGGGCCGGAGGTGGGAAACTCGGTGGGAATCGGGTTTCGAAAAATTGAACAAGGGCTTAAGATTTCTCCTAAGCCCTTGTTTTAAATGGCGGGGACGACGAGGCTCGAACTCGCGACCTCCGACGTGACAGGCCGGCGCTCTAACCAAACTGAGCTACGCCCCCGCAAATAAAATCTGGCTTTACGGTTCGTCCCGCTGGCGCCTTCCACCGGAAAGTCAGTGGTAGGCGGAACAGGGATCGAACCTGTGACCTTCGGCTTGTAAGGCCGACGCTCTCCCGGCTGAGCTATCCGCCCCGAGCGATTGGCGCAAATTTTTTAACTACCAGCTTGGCCAAAAGCTGTCAAGCGCAATTTCCGCCGCAGCATTCACAGGGTTCAGTTGATGGCCCGGCCCGGCGGCTGCTCTTTTTCGACCGGCATTTTCAGCGGAATGTCCGCAGGTTTGAAAATCGCCTCTCCCTCCCGCGCGATGAGCGCATGGCCGAGCACCTCATCCATGTGTTCGACGAACCGAATGTCCATCTGGCTGGTGATGCTCTTGGGGATATCCTTGAGGTCCTTTTCATTCTCTTTCGGAATGATCACGCATTTGACCCCGCCCCGGTGAGCGGCGATGAGCTTTTCCTTCAAACCGCCGATCGGCAGCACCCGGCCCCGCAGCGTGATCTCCCCGGTCATGGCGATGTCGCGGTGCACCGGCCGCTTGGTCAAGGCCGAAACGAGCGACGTGCACATGGAAATCCCGGCCGAGGGCCCGTCCTTGGGAATCGCCCCCTCCGGTATATGGATGTGGATGTCGACCTTGCGGTGGAACTTCTCGTCGATCATCAAGTGATCGGCCCGCGACCGCACGTAGCTCAACGCGGCGTGGGCCGACTCCGTCATGACCTCCCCGAGTTTCCCGGTCACGGTCAGCTGTCCGCGGCCGGGCATCAGCAGGGTCTCGATGAACAGCAGTTCGCCGCCGACCGGCGTCCATGCCATGCCCGTGACCATGCCGACCTGGTCCTGCTCCTCCACCTGTTCCTGGCGGAAGCGGTACGGTCCCAAATATTTGGGAACGGATTTTTCGCTCACGGCGAACTCGTTCTTGTCAGGGTGGGTCACCGCCTCGCGTGCCAATTTACGACAGATGGAGGCGATTTCGCGCTCGAGGTTGCGCACCCCGGCTTCGCGGGTATAGCGCCGAATCAGGGCCAGAAGGGCGTTGCGCGAGAATTCAACCTTCTTCCCCTCCAGGCCGTTGGTCTGGATCTGCTTGGGCACCAGAAACTGTTCGGCAATGTGGTACTTCTCGACCTCCGTGTAGCCCGGCAGCCGGATGATTTCCATCCGGTCCTGGAGCGGCAGCGGGATGTCGGGCAGGGTGTTGGCCGTCGTGATGAACAGGATGTCCGACAAGTCGTAGTCCAAGTCGAGGTAGTGGTCGTTGAAGGCGAAGTTCTGCTCGGGATCGAGCACTTCAAGCAAGGCCGCCGAAGGGTCTCCACGGAAGTCCATGCTCATTTTGTCGACTTCGTCCAGGCAGAACACCGGGTTGCTCGCACCCACCTTCTTGAGTGACTGAATGACCTTGCCGGGCATGGCACCGATGTAGGTGCGGCGGTGGCCGCGGATTTCGGCCTCATCCCGCACTCCGCCCAACGACAGGCGCACGTATTTGCGCCCGGTCGCGCGGGCGATGGACTTGGCCAGCGAGGTCTTGCCCACGCCGGGCGGACCGACGAAGCACAGGATCGGCCCGCGGATTTTCTTCACCAGCGCCTGCACGGCCAGGTATTCCAGGATGCGCTCCTTGGGTTTTTCCAACCCGTAATGGTCTTCTTCTAAAATCCGCTCCGCCTGGGGCAGGTCGTCCGCCACCTCGGTCTTTTCATACCAGGGCAGGCTCAGGATCCAGTCGATGTAGTTGCGCACCACCGTGGCTTCGGCCGACATGGGCGTCATCATCTTGAGCTTTTTGAGCTCGTGCTCGACCTTCTCCACGGCCTCCTTGGGCATTTTTTTGTTTTTGAGCTTTTCCTCGATCTCGCGGATCTCGTCGCTGAGGTCGTCCTCCGCCCCCATCTCTTTCTTGATGGCCCGCATCTGCTCGTTCAGATAGTACTGCTTCTGGGTCTTCTCCATCTGATCCTTGATGCGGGTCTTGATGCGTTGATCCATCCGGAAGACTTCAATCTCCATCTTGATCAGGCTCAGCAGCAGGGGCAACCGCTCGGCCAGGTCCACCGTGTCGAGCAGCCGCTGCTTGTCCTCGAGCTTGAAGGAGAAGTGCGAGGCCACGGTGTCGGCCATCTGCGAGGGGTCTGCGATCGAAGTGACGTTGGTGATCAGCTCCTTGGAGATGCTGCGGTTCAGTCCGGCGTATTCCTCGAACGTTTCGATCACGGAGCGCACCAGCGCAGTGGACTCCGCCGTGGAAAGCTCTTTTTCGGCCTGCCGTTCCAGTTCCACCCGGAAGAATTCCTCCTCCGACAAGAACCGCACGACCCGCGCCCGGCTTTTGCCCTCCACCAAGGCCTTCACCGTTCCGTCGGGCAGACGCAGCAGCTGGAGCACCTTGCCGATCGTGCCCATCTCACTGATGTCCTGCTCCCCGGGGTTGTCGATCCCGGCCTTTTTCTGGGTGGCCAAAAAAACCACCTTGTCCTTGTTCATGGCCTCGGTCAGGGCGTTGACGGATTTGGCCCGCCCTACAAACAGAGGCGCCACCATGAATGGAAATACCACGATATCCCGCAGGGGCAGCAGCGGCAGCACGAGCCGGTGCGGGTTAGATTCCCCGTCTTTGAAAAACTTTGGAATATTCACCATATCTCACACGGAAACATGCTTAAAGCTCGAGGCTCGAAGCTCAAAGGGTATGGGCGATAATTCTCTGGATGCAAAAGCTGTCGCGGCCGGAAGCCGCTCCACAAATACCGATCTCAACTGCCTGCAGTTCATTGAGGAAATCGGCCATGGCCGATTTCCTCAGGCCTGTTTCTTGGTTTGTTCGAACAGCAGAATGGGATCCTCTTTGTTCATGACCACATCCTCGCTGATGACGCACTCTTTGACGTTTTCAAGCGAGGGCAGCTCATACATGATGTCCAACATGCAGGATTCCATGATGGCACGCAGGCCCCGCGCCCCGGATTTGCGCTTGATCGCCTCCTTGGAAACGGCCGACAAGGCGCTGTCGGTAAAACGCAGATTCACCCCTTCCATTTCGAACAGCTTCTGGTACTGCTTGATCAGAGCGTTCTTGGGTTCCTTGAGGATGCGAATCAGGCTGTCTTCATTGAGTTCGTGCAGGGTCGCGATGACCGGCAGCCGGCCGAGGAATTCGGGAATCAGGCCGTATTTGATCAGGTCCTCCGGCTGCACCATCTTGAGCGTCTCGCCGATCGTACGCTCCTTTTCCTGGACGATCTTGGCGCCAAAGCCCATCAGCTTGGGTCCCAGGCGGCGCTGGATGATCTTCTCCAGGCCCGTAAAGGTGCCCCCGCAGACGAAGAGGATGTTGGTGGTATCGACCTTGATGAAGTCCTGCTGGGGGTGCTTGCGCCCGCCCTTGGGAGGAACGCTCGCCAGCGTGCCCTCCAGAATCTTGAGCAGCGCCTGCTGCACACCCTCCCCCGAAACGTCCCGGGTGATCGAGGGGTTGTCGGCCTTGCTGGCGATCTTGTCGATTTCGTCGATGTAAACGATCCCGCGCTTGGCCTTTTCAACGTCATAGTCGGCATTCTGCAACAATGACAGGATGATGTTCTCGACGTCCTCACCCACGTAACCGGCTTCGGTCAGGCTGGTGGCGTCGGCGATCGTAAAGGGCACGTTCAGAAACCGCGCCAGGGTCTGGGCCAGCAGGGTCTTGCCGCAGCCGGTCGGGCCGATCAGCAGGATGTTGCTTTTCTGAACGTCCACATCCCCGGCGTTGAAGGCCGACTCCAGGCGCTTGTAGTGGTTGTAGACCGCGACCGAAAGGATTTTTTTGGCCGGCTCCTGCTCGATCACATAGCCGTCCAGGCGCTCCTTGATCTCCTTGGGGGTCAGGAAATGGGTGGTGTCCTTGGCGTCCTTTTCCGTCTCCTCATCGATGATTTCGCTGCACAGCTGGATGCACTCGTCGCAGATGTAAACCGCGGGGCCGGCGATCAGCTTGCGGACCTCGGACTGGTTCTTGCCGCAGAACGAGCAGAACAGGTTGTCGTTGTCGTCCTTCTTCTTCGCCATGCTATTCCTCCGGTTTTTCCAAACGGTCGAGATCCTGACGGTTGGCGATCACGTGATCGATAATTCCGTAATTTTTGGCCTCTTGGGCGCTCATGAAATAATCCCGATCGGTATCGCGCTGAATCAAATCCATCGTCTTGCCGGTATGCTCTACGAGGATCTGGTTGAGGGCCGCCTTCATCCGCAGCATTTCTTTGGCCTGAATCTCGATGTCCGACGCCTGGCCCTGAAACCCGCCCATGGGCTGATGGATCAAAATCCGTGCGTTGGGCAGCGAGTAGCGCTTGCCCCGGGTGCCCGCGGTAAGCAGCAAAGCGCCCATGCTGGCGGCCTGACCGATACAAACCGTGGCAATGTCCGGCTTGATGTACTGCATGGTGTCGTAAACCGCCAAACCGGCCGTCACCAAGCCCCCAGGCGAGTTGATATAGAAATTGATGTCCTTGTCCGGCTCTTCGGATTCCAGAAAGAGCAGCTGCGCAATCAGCAGGTTGGCGACCTCGTCGTTCATGGCCGAGCCCAGAAAGATGATCCGGTCCTTCAACAACCGGGAGTAGATGTCATAGGCGCGCTCGCCGCGGCTGCTTTGTTCGATGACCATGGGAATCAGTGGCACTCTATTTCTCCTTCTTATTCGGTTTCGCCAATCGCTCCATCGCGTCCTGTCGACCTGGATGGCGGATCAATCGCTAACGGGATTCGGGCCCGACGTCCTCGATGGTGCTGCCGTCGAGGACGAGCTTGGTGGCTTTCTTTTCCAGTAAGGCATGTTTGTAGTAGTCTATCTTTTCAGGATTCTCACGGTAGTAGCGCCGAATCTCCTCCACGGGCTGCTGGAAGCTGTCCGCCATTTTCTGCATGGCCTCATTGAGCTCATCGTCGCTCAGCTCGAGTCTTTCCTGGTCGATGATCTTGCCCAGGATCAGGTGGCGCTTGACCTGTTTCAGCGCCGTGTCGCGGTATTTTTCAGCGATGACCTCACGCGACAGCCCGGCGTCTTTTAACGACGTGTTGCGGTAGGAAAAGGAGCGCTCGGCCTCCTCGACGATTCCATCGAGTTCCATTTCCACCAACGCCTCCGGCACCTCGAACGGGGAGCGATCGAGCAAGCCGGTGAAGATCTGCTCGCTCAGCTCCTGCTCGACCCGTTTTTCGTAACCCTGGGTCAAGTTATCCGTGATTCCCCGCTTGAGATCCTCAAGCGTTTCGAAGCGGCCGGCGCTCTTGGCGAATTCGTCATTGATCTCCGGCAGGATCTCCTCACGGATTTCGCTCAGCTTCACCTTGAATTGCAGGGTCTGCTCGGCCAGGGCCTTGTTGGCGTAGTCGGCCGGAAAGGTCACCGGAAACTCGCGGCTGTCGCCGGGCGCCATGTCGACCAGCTGCTGGTCGAACTCCTTGAGGACGCTGCCGGCGCCGACTTTCAGGGTGAAATTCTCGGTCTTGGGGGCGCCCGCAAACGGTCGGCCGTCTTTAAACCCCTCGAAGTCAATCAACACATGGTCGCCTTCGCGCACGGGGCGGCTCTCGGCGATCTTCTGCAAACGAGCCAGGTTTTTCTGGAGCATCTTCAGCTGGGTGTCTATCTCCGCCGCGCTGACCTTGTAAGTGGACCGCTTCAGCTGCAGCCCCTTCAGATCGATGTCGGCGATCGGCGGCGTCACCTCGACGGTGGCGGCATATTTGTAGGGTTGCGATACGTCAAGCTCCGGTGGGTCCAACTTCGGCCGGCCTACCACCCGGAGATCTTTTTCCTTGAGCGCCTCGATCAATGAACTCTGAATCAGCCGGGAGGAAACATCGGCCAAAACGTCTTTCCGGAACATTTTTTCCAGCACCGATCGCGGGACTTTTCCGGGCCGGAACCCTTTGATCTTGGCGCTCTTCTTGATTTCTTCGTAGGCCCTGTCGATCTCCCGTGCGACCTCTTCGCGGGGGATTTCGACGTGCAGCATCTTCTTGACGCTGCTGATGTCTTCAACGGTTACCTGCATCGATGGCACGCCTTCCTATGCAAAGATATTTTTCCCGGTAAGGGTGGCGATCGCCGCGTCGAGGAGCGCCGAAAATGGTGCGAGAGGGGAGACTTGAACTCCCATTCTGTCGCCAGAGCTGGATCCTAAATCCAGTGCGTCTGCCAGTTCCGCCACTCTCGCTAATCGGCAACATTGCGCCGTTTTAGGCAAGAAAAAGCCCACCTGAGCCTTGCGAGTGGCCCGATCAGCGGGTAAAAACTACATAAAGTTAATTTTTTCACGCTTTTGGTTCAGTATAAAGTCAAAAATCAACGATGTCAACACAGGCCAACACCGCTTCTCCGCACCCCCACGGCTGGCTTGCTTAAACTGCCGCGTCGTGTTAACCATCGGCTGGATCGGGGCCGGGGCGTGGCGCAGCCTGGTAGCGCACCTGCTTTGGGAGCAGGGGGTCGTCAGTTCAAATCTGACCGCCCCGACCAAAAAATTCAGCCGGGCGAATCCCGGCTGTATTTTTTGGTTCGCATTAGATCAGCGCATCGCTTTCCGGGATTGGCCCTCAAGTTGATATCTCATCCGCAAAGAGTCAAGCCGCCCGCATGGAAATACATAGAACGAGCGGCCGCGGCAAGACTCTTGACTTTCGAAGTTTGATAAATCAGAACGGGCTTCATGCGTGCGCTCAGCGACATTGCCGCCCTCCATCGCCGGTTTAAAACCGTCGGCTCCGCGCTCATGCGGGTCAATCTCAACAACACCCACAGCGGCAACATGTCCTGCCGCGACCCTCAGGACGCCGGCCGCTTTTGGATCACCGCCTCCGGCGCCCCGTGCGGCGATCTCGCCCCTGCGGACCTCGTTGCGGTGCGCTTCGACCACCTGCGCCATAAAGGGCCTGCCCGGCCGTCATCGGAAGCCAACACGCACCGCCGCGTGCTGGAGCTACCCGGCGTGAACGCCTGCATCCACTGCCATGCGATCGCCAGCACGCTGCTCGGTTTTGAAACGCCGCAGAAACCGATCTTCCTGCTTGAACCCGACCCCCCACGCTCGGATTCGGAGGAGTATCTCTTTCAGCCGGTGGATGTCTGGGGCGCAGGCCTGATCGGAGCCGTCCCGGTGGGGGTTTACCAAGACACGGTCGGCTCATCCGAAATGGAGCAGCGGATCCCCGCTCACCTGGGCCGGGCTCCCGTCACCATCGTCAAAGGTCATGGGCCTTTTGCCCGCGGGCAAAGCCTGGAGGAATGCCTGCATTATGTCAGCGTCCTGGAGAACAGCGCGACCGTGGCCATCGCACTGAGCCGGCGCGGGATCGACATCTTACCCCTTCAGCATGCCATCCGTTCGTCGAGCGCCCAGGGGATCTTCGCATGGGCGCCGCGCCCTGTGGATGGCTCGGATCGGCCTCCGGAACCGGCCGTCGACGCCGCAACCCGTCGTGAATTCAACGCTTGGCTTTGCTATAATTTCGACCTCGGGCTGGGCGCTTTCGGCACCGGCTCCATGAGCTGCAAGCTATCCGCCGATGAGATGATCTTCTGCCCCATGTCGGCCGCACCCCCTGGCATTGAGGCGGCCCTGCAACGCATTCCGCTCCGTCCGGAGGAGCCTGAGGCAGCGGATGTGCGTCTGCATCGCCGGATCTACACCCGCACTCCCTATACCGTCTGCATCGTGTCCGCCAGCCCTCTGGCGACCGCTGAGGCAATGGCTGCTCTGGCGACGGTGGCTGGGGTCGAAGCGCTGACTGGTAAACCCAGTTCCCTCGAACGCCCTGCAGGCGAGCCCCCGGTCGTAGTCCCCATCGATGCCGAGGCGGCGCACTACAAGGTGCGCCTGCCGGTGGCGAGTCTCCCTGCACTGGCGGGCAGCGCTGGAGAAGACCTTATCCCCAGCCTGCTCCAATCCGCAAACGGCTGCTGCCTCGTCGCCGGCGGCGGGGTGATCGCCGCCGGCGAGGAGCGCCTCGGGCAGGCGGCCTACCGGGTGTCGCTGGCCGAGCGCGTGGCGCGTTTCCGCCTGGAAGTGGCCCTCAACCATCGCCTGCTGGGTGGCCCGGCGGTAGCAGCATTCGAATGAAGCCGATGCTCCACTGCAAGCGCTACGGCTCCGGCGCGCCCCTTTTTATCCTGCACGGACTTTTCGGCTGCTGGGACAACTGGCACCCGGTGGCGAAGGCGCTTTCCCGGCGTTTCTGCGTTTTTGTCCCGGACCTGCGCAACCACGGACGCTCCTTTCACAGCCCGCGCTTCGATTATGATGCCATGGCCGACGACCTGCAGCGGTTGATGGATGCGTTCGCGGTCGAGCGCGCCTCGCTCTTAGGCCATTCGATGGGCGGGAAGGTCGCCCTGCGCTGCGCGGCCCTGTTTCCCGAACGGGTCCAGCGGCTGATCGTCGTGGATATCACCCACAAGGCCTACCGTCCGACTTACGGCCAAGCCATCGAGGCCCTCGCACAGCTGGACCTCCGGTCGCTCGGCGGCCTGAAAGATGCCGAGGCAAAACTTCGGCCGGCGGTCCCGGATCTCGGCGTTCGTCTTTTTCTGCTCAAAAACCTGACGCACCGGCCGGACGGAGCCTACCGCTGGAAGGTCAACCTGGACGCCGTCCGGCGCAACCTGGCGCTGATTTGCGGGCCGGTGGACGTCCGGGTGTTTCCCAGGCCCTGTCTCTTTGTCCGCGGCGCCGGATCGGACTCCATTCGCGACAGCGACTGGCCTGAGATCAAGTCCTGCTTCCCCCAGGCGCAACTGGTCACCATCGCCGGTTCGGGGCACTGGCCGCATGTGGACAACAAAGCCGTGTTTCTATCGGCCGTCGGCCGCTTCCTGGCCGCGCCCTGACATGCTCCGCAGATTCTCGGCTGCGGCGAATCCGTTGCCGTCTTGGCGGTAAGAGGTCCCCGGGCGCAGCCGATGGGGAATCGCTTTGCGCGCTTTACAGCAAAAGCGAATGGTGCTAAGGTCAATTTTTTTAATACAAGCCATCTCAGCGGGTTATCTGCATAGAGAACCCTTCGTACCGGTCTTGCCAGGGGTTGGCGCGGTAGCCGGTTCGCAGGGCCGACAAGGCTGAATTCATGGCTCGAACGAGCGTTTTAGAAAAGCCGGGGGACGTTCAGCCGAGGGCTACGAGGCCATCCGACGCTTGACGGCTCGCGGCATTCCGACCAACAACACCGTCTCCCCGGTCATCTCCCAGCTTGTCGCCTGCATGCAGGCCGTGTCACAAGGTCTGGCGCAAGCGCGGGCCGGGGGCGCGGAGCTGAGCCGCTCAAGGTCCCCGATTTGGTCGACCCTTCGGTTCGACGTGCGCCAACCGCATTCTAGGAGCTAAACATGGGAACCCCGCCTGCCGCAGGCGGATCGTCGCGGCCCTCCGAGCAGATCCTGCTCGGCATTTACCGCAGCATTTATGCCACACGGCAGTTCGAGCTCAGGTGCATCGGGCTCTACCGCCAAGGACTGATCCGCGGATACCTGCACCCGTACATCGGACAGGAGGCGATCGCCGCCGGTGCCTGCGCGGCGCTGAACACGGCAGACTACATCGTCAGCACGCACCGCGGTCATGGCCATTGCATCAGCAAAGGCGCGGACCTGAAGCGAATGATGGCCGAAATCATGGGCAGGACCACGGGCTACTGCCGCGGACGCGGCGGCTCGATGCACATTTCCGATAAGCAGGTCAACAACCTGGGCGCCAACGGCATCGTCGGCGGCGGCATCCCTATTGCCACCGGTGCCGGCATGGGAATCAAGGTCCGCGGAACCGACCAGGTCGTGGTGGCCTTCTTCAGCGACGGGGCTTCCAACAACGGGGTCTTCGCCGAATCCCTGAACCTGGCCGGAACCTTTGGGTTGCCGGTGATTTACCTGCTGGAGAACAACCACTATGCCGCCTCGACCCCCATTGAGTGCGCCACCGGCTGCTGCGACCTGGCCGGTCGCGGACCGGTGTACGGCGTTCCCGGCATCTGTGTGGATGGAAACGACGCACTGGCCGTGTACCAGGAAACCGCCGCCGCCGTCGCGCGGGCGCGCTGCGGGGAGGGTCCGACCTTGATCGAAGCCAAGACCTACCGCCACGGCGGCCACCACGTGAACGACCCCGGCCTGTACATGGATCCGCAGGTCCTGGCGGACTGGAAAACACGCGATCCCATGATCCTGATGCGCCGGGCCATCGTTGACGACCTTCGGGCGGCGGCGATCGAAGCGCAGGTGGATGCCGAACTGGATACGGCCGTGGAATTCGCCACGAACAGCTCCGAGCCGGCCGTGGAAGAGTTTTTAGCGGGCATCGTGGATTGATGAAATGATCGAAATGATGTACCGCGAAGCCCTCCGACGGGCCCTGGACGAAGAAATGCGGCGCGACCCGCTCGTTTTTCTGATGGGGGAGACGATTGCCGAGCGCGGAGGCTCTTACAAGGTCACCGAGGGCTTGTGGCAGAAATACGGCCCCGGGCGGGTGATCGACACGCCCATCGCCGAGGCCTCTTTCACGGGCATGGCGGTCGGCGCCGCTCTGGTCGGCTGCCGACCCGTAATCGAAATTCTCTTCATCGACTTCGCCATGCTGGCCATGGACCAGATCGTCAACCAGGCGGCCAAGTACGATTTCATCTCCGGCGGCCAGGGGACCGTGCCCATGGTGCTCAGGACCCAGGGGGGCTCCGGCAACGGACTGGCCGCCCAGCACTCCCAGAGCCTCGAAGCCCTGTTCTACCACATCCCCGGGCTCAAAGTGGTGATGCCGTCCACCCCGCACGACGCCTGCGGTCTGCTGAAGGCCGCCATCCGCGACGACCACCCGGTGGTGTTCATCGAGCACAAGCTGCTCTACATGACCAAGGGCCTGGTCCCGGAGGAGGAGGTCGTCATTCCCTTGGGCCGGGCCGACATCAAGCGCCCCGGCACGGATGTCACGCTGATCACCTACTCCTATATGACCCTCAAATGCCTCGAGGCGGCCGCCTTGCTGGAAGCCGAGGGCCTCAGCGTGGAGGTCGTCGATCTGAGATCCATTTCACCCCTGGATAAAGATACCATTCTCGGTTCGGCCCGCAAGACCGGACGGGTGATCATCGTGCACGAGGCCGTCAAACGCGGCGGGATCGGCGGAGACATCGCCGCCATGCTCATGGAAGAAGCCTACGACGACCTGGACGGCCCCGTGCTGCGGATCGCCGGGCGCAACACCCCCATCCCCTACAACCTGAACCTCGAGAAGGCATGCATCCCTTCGGTGGCGGATATTGTCGAAGGCGTGCTCCGCCTGATGTGAGCGGCTATGGCGACCCGAATCATCATGCCTCAAGGAGGGCAGGACATCACCGAAGGTCTGGTGGTCCGCTGGCTCAAGGCAGAGGGTGACCCGCTCCGGCGCGGCGAGGTCATCTGCGAGGTGGAGACCGAAAAGGCTGTTTTCGAAGTGGAAGCGCCGGCGGACGGGGTGCTCCTGAAGATCATCGCCCCGGCCGGCGCGAAAGTACCGGTCTTCGCGGTGATCGGAATCATCGGCGCCGCGGGCGAAGCCATCGATCCCGACCTGCTGGGCACGGCTGCCGCGCCGCCGGAGCCTGCACTGGATATCGCGGCCATTCGTCGCCGCGCGGCGAGCCGGGTCGGAAGGTCCGCCAGCGCCCCTGCCTCTGGAAGGGCCCGCCGGCTGGCGGCTGAAAAGGGCCTGGATTTGAGCGCGGTCGAAGGAAGCGGTCCCCAGGGCCGCATCACCGCCAAAGACGTCCTGCTGCACGTGGAAAAACGCACACTCCCGGTCGCGGCCTTGCGCGGTCGGACGACGCCCCTGTCGCCCATGCGCCGTGCGATCGCGCGCCGCATGGGTCAAAGCAAGCAGACCGTACCCCATTTCTACGCCACGGTCTCAGCGGATGTCACCGCAGCCCTGGAGCTGCGCGAACGCCTCAACCGCGAGACCGGCGGAACCATCTCCATCACCGATCTGACCCTCAAGGCCACGGCCCTGGCGCTGAGGGCCCTGCCCGCCATGAACTGCCGGCTGCAGGCCGATCAGATCCTCTATCTGGAGGATGTCAATGTCGCACTGGCCGTCATGATAGACGGGGGAGTGATGGTGCCCGTTCTCACCCGCGTGGACCAGCTGAGCCTTGAGGAGATCGCCAGGCGGTCCGCCGCGGCCGCGGCGCTTGCGCGGACGGGGAAGCAAGCCGGTGTGGAGCCGGCCTGCTTCACGGTAAGCAATCTGGGCATGCTCGGAGTGGACAGTTTCACCGCCATCATCAATCCGCCGGAAGCCGGCATCCTGGCGGTCGGGCGGGTCGAAAAACGGCCGGTGGTGCGGAATGACACCGAGATCTGCATCCGCAGCATGCTCAGCATGACGCTCTCGGTGGATCACCGGGTGGTGGACGGCGCTCTGGCGGCGAAATTCATTGCGCGCATCCAGCAGCACCTGGAAAATCCCCACACCCTATAGCAGACGGAATGCCCGGGGCAGCGGTCGGAGGTTCAGGGAAGCTGAAATTTTTCTGCGGGAGCGCAGAGGGACGGGCGGCTAGCGGCCGGCGTTGCGGGTGTTTCGGAACATGGCTGGCAGCCCGCAGAGTATCAAGAGGTCTCCCAAGGGGCCGCCGCAGACCAGCACCACGGCTGACAGCAGAATCGAGAAAATCCCCACCTCGGAGTCCACCAGATAAGCCTGCAGGCTCGCGGGCGTGACCGCCAGAGAAATCAGATCGGCGGCGGCCAGTACCGCCAGCCCCCAGGCCGCCCAGCGACGGCGCCTCCACAAGGCGACCCCGCAGATCAGCAGCGGCAGTGCTCCCAATAGATACTTCCATCCGACCCACCGCAGAACCGCCTCCGGAAGCGCCGGCTCATATGCCAGCCAGAGCACGGCTTTGAAAATGGCCAGCCAACCGATGGCCCACAGCGGCCAGGGATAATCGGTATTCATACGCTCGGCGGGAAACAGCTTCAGATCCATTCCTTCTCCACATGCGCTCGGCGGCGGACGCCACCCTAAGCGATCGGCTCAGTCAGATATGCGATTTCGATCGACATGTCAAACGCGAAGAACGATACCGCTACCGGTCAGTGCAGCAGATTGAGAATCGACAAAACAATGAGCAGGCAGGAGATGGATCCCCCCAGCAGCCCGAAAAAAATGGGGAAGCGGAAAAAAGCCGTGTCCAGACTCTTGACCGGGCGGTTGACTTTATCGATCAACACGCGGGTCTCGATCCAGCGGTTCATCCGCTCTTCGACCGCGCGCAGCATCCGCGGCGCCAGGATCAGGCTGAGCGCGGCCGCCACGCCGAACAGACATGCCGTGCGGCCGACCCAGGCGATGGTCTGGAATAGGATCTCGCCGAGGACGGTTTGATGGTGGATGCCGAAAAAGATCAAAGCGAAATGCGAGGCATCGAACTTAAACTGGAAAAAGAGCAAGGCAAAGACGGAACCGGCCAGCAATAGCACTCCCACCGGCCGCGGGTGGGCGTAGACGAGATTTTCGGTCTGGATCGCCTTGTCAAGGAACCCCAGCTTCCGATCGATATCCAGGCTGCGGTTGAAAACGTTGCTGATGCTTCGAGTCGTCCGCGGGGCGAACATCAGCATCAAAGACAGGGTCATGCCTAATATTCCAAACACCAGTGTCAGGATCTCGATCGTTTGAAGGCCAATTTCCCAGAGCAGGTTCATGTCGTTACGGATCCTTCCGGCTCGCGGCCTGTGTGAGCGCTATCGCCAGCTCCTGAATTTCCGGCGCAGCGATGGCCGCCAGTTTCTTCTTGACCACCCGCGAATAGTATTCGCGTTCGGTCTTGGTCATCGGCTGATTTTTAGACTTCTTGAAAATCAACTCCTTCTGTTTTTCCGAGAACAGCAGCTCCAGCTGTGCACCCAGGTTAGCCGACCCGCCGCGCGGGACTTCGGTCGCAGGGGGCTTTCGGTCCGGCGGCCGATCGCCCGCGAACTGCTTCAGGGCGGAGAGCATATCCGCCACGGCGACCCTCGGGCCGCCGGAAAGCTGAACATAATCCGCCGCCGCCAGGGCGGCATGCCGCGCTTTAAGGCTTTCCGCGATCTGCCGGAGATGGAAAGGGGCGGCAATATTTTCGCGGCGGAAGAGCTCGGCACTTATGAAAAGCAATTTTTCCAGGTTCTGCCGTTTGGGGTTGGACTCCCAATAGCGCCCCAGGAGACTCGAGCTGTTCAGCTCGATCCCGCGCCGGCGGCAGATGGCGAGCACGGCCGGAAAACGGGATACCAGCGCCGGATCCTGCGCTCCCGCGAGAGCATCCAGGATGATCATGATCTGAGGCGGGGACACCTTGCGCTGCTCGGAAAGCTCCAGAATGGAGTTTAGCAAGTGCAGCGCATCCCGGGGCGAGTTTTCGGAGACGGGCGTCCCGCCGGCTTCGTCCTTTTTCACGCTGAAACTCTCTGGGGTCGCGATTTTTTGTTGGATGACGCTATCATACAATGAATCCCGATACATAACAAGCAAATTGTATGCTAAAATACAAAGCATCCAAAGCGTGGGCGAATATTCGCCACGGTCGTTGTATGCAATCGGGCTAGCGATCGGTTTTGATTGTAGACATCCATCCAACCAGCCGGCGTTTGATGGAGTCTGGCCGCAACGGGGGTTGTATAAAATCCAATCCGTGTTGAAGGTTGCTTGCTCGCCAGTACACCTGGCAGGGGGGTGGGAATTGCCGGGCGCTGCATTTGGTATGTACTGAGGCATACATCGCGCGGACGTCCGGCGAAGCGCAAACTCAGCCGCGGAGGTAGACCCGCTGTCTTGACTGGGCGGCCTTGACCAGCGTTTCCACCTGCCCATCGACGTAATCGAACACCCGCGCCTTCTGCTTGCCGGGGGCCGGCCGCAGGACCCGTCCGAGATATTGGAGCACCCGGCCGCTGAAGCGGACGGGGGTGGCCAGAAACAGGGTGGACAGGCCGCGGCAGTCGAACCCTTCGCCGATCAGCTGACCGGTGGCAATCACCACGCGCGCCAGCCCGGCGTTCAGCCGCTCGACCACCTCCTGCCGTTCTTGGATCGGCATTTCGCCGGTCATCAGCTCGGACTCGACCTTGAAGCGGTAGCGCAGCAACGCCTGCAAGTTCTCACAATGGGCCCGGCGGTCGGAGAGCACCAGGGATATGCCGGGGTGCTCGCGCACCTCGTCGGCCACATCCTGCGCGATCATCCGATTGCGCTCCACGTCCGCCGTGAGTTCGGAGAGCATCTTGCTGTATTCGTTGACCGGGTCGTGGAAGGGCTTGAAGCAGGTTTCGCGGACGATCACCTCCGCCGGCAGCACCTCTCCGGCAGCCACCAGGCCGGCCTTGTCCACCTCGTGGTGCACGTCGCCGAGGTGCCAGAAAATCAGGCGGGAGAGCTGGTCGCGGCGCCAGGGAGTGGCCGAGAGGCCCAACATGAACCGGGCGTCAAATCGGACGATCGCCTCGGTGAAGGTGCGGCTCGGGCAGCGGTGGCACTCGTCCGCCACGACAAATCCAATCTGCGGGGAGACCTCCTGCGCGCACTTGTAAAGGGACTGAACCAACGCCACGGTAATCTCGGCGCCGATCTTGATGCGGCCGCCCGCGATCATGCCGCACGCTTCGGACGGTATGCCGAGGTAGCTGCCGATTCGCTCGACCCATTGCGCAGCCAGATCCTTGGTGTGAACGATGACGATGGCGGGCTGGCGACGCCGGGCCACCATGCTCAAGGCCATCACGGTCTTGCCCGAGCCGGTGGGCGAGTTCAGGGTCCCGAAGTCGCGCGCCAGCATCTGCTCGACGGCGGTCGTCTGAAACGGGCGCAACTCGCCTCGAAAGGTGAAATCCACCGGCGGCAGACTGCGGCGCCGGTCGTCGAGTTGGTACTCGAGCCCCATGCGGCGGCACATCAGCAGCACCTGCCGCAGGCAGCCGCGCGGAATCCACAGCCCGTCAGCCCCCACTTTGTCGTAGAATTTGAGCACGCGCGGCGTGCCTCGGTTCCAGCGCCCCATGCGTTCGTTTTCCAGCCACTTGGGGTTCGCAAACTCGAGCTTCTCCATGAGCGCCTGCCTGAGCGCGGGCGGGGCGCCTTTCAGCCGGAGATCATGGGCAAGGGTGAGGGTCAGCGACGGCATGGCGGGGTCGGAGCCTGCAGGGCTCAGCTGTTTTCGTCGAGCAGGCCGCGGGCGAGCTCGATGTCATAGGCCCGGCGGGGATCGAAGCCTTTGCCGGTGTACCGGTCGGCCGCCATCCGGATGGCGCCGTACGGCACCCAGTCGTGCTGTTCCCACAGCTGGGGATCGTCGGCGTTCCACATGCGGAACCAGATCACTCCCTCGGATCCCTTCACGTACATGCGCACCCGGTGGTTGTTCGGAAACGGATAATAGTACAAGCCGCGTTCGTCTTTCATAATTAAAACCAGTTTTTAAGTTTTAAGTGTTACGTTTTAAGCCAGAAAACAGCGTCGGTTCAGTTCTATGATGGCGGTGATCTATTTCTTAAAACTTAACACGTAAAACTTAAAACTCTTTGTCATTAAAGCTCGTTAGCATCGAGGAAGCCGGCAACCGCCGCATTGACTTCATGGGGTTTTTCAATCGGCACGAAATGCCCCGCCTCCAGGATGTGGCGGCGCACCGCGCCCGGAATGCGCTTCTCCAGAAAAAGCCCGTATTTAGGCGGCGTGAGTTGGTCGTCCTCGGCCGAGATGATCAAGACCGGCGCACGGATGGTCCCCAGCCGCGGTATCACGTCGAACCGGTCGCAGGCCTTGAAATCGCCGTGGGCGACGGCAGGATCCGCCTTGAGCGAGTCCTCCAGAAACGGCTGTTTGACTGCCGCAGCTGTTTTTTCCGAGAAACCCAACCGGTCGACCATATCCACGTAAGCCGGAAATTTCTTTGCAATCATGTCGAACAGGGTGGGCAACACTTTAAGCCGGGCGCCCGAGCTGATGATGATTCCGGCCGCGAAGCGTGCGGGCTGGTCCAGCAGCAGCTGCTGGGTGATGGCGCCTCCCATGCTCAAACCGCAGGGCACCGGCCGCGGCGCGGCGATGGCGTCGATGAAGTCGATAATCGCGGCCGCGTAATTCTCCACCCGGGCCTGCGCACGGCCGCCGCTGCGGCCGTGGCCGGGCAGGTCGATGGCAACCGTGTTCACACGGTGCTTGAGCCCCTCCACCTGGGCGTGCCACAGCAAGGACGATTCGCCGGCGCCGTGGATGAAAATGAGCGTCGACCGCAACGGATCCAGCGGCCATCGGCCGCAGATGAAAGCGATGTCGCTGCTGACGCGTTCTTCCATGGGGTCCTCCCGGGGGCCGTCGATGCCCGCCACCGATATTTGAGACTCGGATTTTATAGAAGACCGCCGCGGGTATGTCAATTTGCTTGTTGGGCCCGCGGTGAGGTCGACTTTTTTTTCACGCTGGGAGAGGCATCTGGCCGCGACGGTATCGTGGCTGGAAGCCACTCCCGCACTTCGATGCCGACTGGAAGGCGATCTGCGACATCCCCCGCTGGGGATGCGGCGATCGTTAAAGCACCAGCGCGGTGATGAACGCCAGCAATTGGTTCAAGTTCTGACAGGGCCGTACCTCGTCGCAGACGGCTTCGAACACCCGCATCTCGCTGTCCCCCGTGTACCAGAACTGGGGAGCCTCCGGGTTGAGCCAGATCAGCCGCCGGCAGCGCGCCCGCAGCTGCGCCAGGAGCCCCTCCTCCGGATGGGTGTAGTTGCAGCGGCCGTCGCCGATGCGCGGCAGCTTGAGCTGGACGATCCTGAGTTCGAGGTCCCGGTCCGGGTAGTCGATGTGCAGGTGCAGGCAGCGCCGTTTGAGCGCATCGCTCATGTCGCGCGAATCGTTGGAGGTCAGAAACACGAAGGGGATGTGCCGGGCGCGGCGCGTACCGAGCTCGGGAATCGACACCTGGAAGTCGCTCAAGACCTCCAGCAGGAAGGCCTCGAACTCCGGGTCGGATTTGTCGACCTCGTCGATCAGCAGCACCACCGGCCGCTCGGCGCTGATGGCCTGCAGCAGGGGCCGCGGCTGGATGAACCGTTCCGAGAAAAAGGCATCCTCCTGCGCGGCGATGCGGTCGACGGCCTTGGCCAATTCGGTCTTGCCCACCCCGGCCGGGCCTTCGACCAGAACCGGTTTTTGAGTGGCCTGGGCCAGAAACACGACCGTGGCAATCACCGGAGAGCAGATGTATTGCGCCCCCGCGAGGGCGTCGCGCACATGGGCCACGTTTTGGAAAAGGAGTTCGGTTTCCATTTGGCGTTTCCCCGAGGGCCGCCGGCCCGACGATCGGCATTGAATCCGCTTTTTTGGCTAGTGAATATGCCGACTCGTGTTCGGGCGCAGGCGCAGCGGGGTTTCGGCGGCGGCGGTTGAAAAGCTCATCGCAGTTGGCATAATCATTCGCCGGCCCGACAGCGGCGACCTCGTCAATCTTAGCACAGCGCCGCAGCCGGCAAAACGATATTTTTCGGCGCCTGATTCAAGCGATTTCTATTGATTCTTGAGCTGGGATTCATTAGGGTTCCACCCGCGCACACCGACCTGCAATTCAATGGAGGCAACCATGGAAAAACCCTTGGAGCATTATTGGAGCATCCGGCTGGCCGATCTGCAGCAGGCGCTGGAAGCGAACCACTTCGAAGTGCACACGGCGCCGGACTCCGCCGCCGCCCAGCGGATCGTGATGGATGAGATTCTCCCCAAAACCGGCGCCCGCAGCGTCGGCTGGGGAGGCTCCCTGACCGCGGTCGGCACCGGGCTGTTTCAGACCCTCAACGCCCGCACCGACATCGCGATGATCGACACGCTCGACAAGCAGGTTCCCTTCGAAGAGCTGGTGGAGCGCCGCCGCCAATCCCTGCTCGTCGATTTGTTCATCACGGGCACCAACGCCCTCACCGAGGACGGCCAGCTAGTCAATCTCGATATGTTGGGCAACCGCGTGGCGGCCCTCACCTTCGGCCCCAAGCACGTGGTGGTCATCGTGGGCCGGAATAAGATCGTGCCGAGCGTGGACGATGCCATGTTCCGGGTGAAGAACATTGCCGCGCCGGCCAACGCCATGCGGCTCGACAAAAAAACGCCCTGCGTGAAGACATCCTACTGCGAGGAATGCAAGAGCCCGGATCGCATTTGCAACACCTGGACCATCACCGAAAAATCCTATCCCAAAGGCCGCGTCAAGGTGGTGCTCGTCAACCAGGATCTCGGGCTTTGAGAAGGAGGTCGCATGAACATTCTCGTTGCCTACGACGGTACCAAGGAGGCCAAGGAGGCGGCTCGCGTCGCCGCCCGGCACGCCAAGGCTTTTAACGGCCGGATCATCCTGGCCTTCTCCATGGTCGGCGGGCCCGAGATCCCGCGCATAGAGTTTGAGCGCGCGGAAAAGGAGCTGCAGAGCCAAGCGATCACCTTAAAGGAAGAAGGCTTTGATTGCGAAACCCTGCTTTCGGTGCGCGGCTTGGAAACCGGCGAGGACATCATCCAGCTGGCCGAGGAGAAGCAGGCCGAGGAAATCATCATCGGCATCCAACGCAAATCCAAGGTGGGAAAGCTGCTGTTCGGCTCGACGGCGCAATACATCATCCTGAACGCACCCTGCCCGGTCGTCACGGTCCGCTGACGCCGGCTCCCCGCCGGGCCGATCACCGGCGGTCAGCAGGCGGAGATGGGGGGGGCCGCGACCGCCCTGCCGACACCGCCGCCGCACGCCCGGTGCGGCCGCCCGTCGAGCCTTGACACCCGCCTCCGCACCCACTAAATTGGCTTATAGAATTCGTTCAGGGGTGGCTTCCAAAGCCTGAGATCACACCCGCGGAACCTGATCTGGGTCATGCCAGCGTAGGGAAACGAATTCGGGCTTGATGCCGTTGCCGAGGCGACTCAAGGCCGTTTCCCGCGGGAAACGGCTTTTTTCGTTTCGGCTCCAAGGGGAGGAACGGTATGTCCGGTTATGCGGAAACGGCGGCGCGCGACCTTGCGGCCCTGCGCGCGAAGAAACCGTTGATCCACAACATCACCAACTTCGTGGTCATGAACTACACCGCCAATGCCCTGCTCGCGATGGGGGCCTCGCCGGTGATGGCGCACGCGTCCAGTGAAGTCGAGGAGATGGTCGGCTTGGCCGGTGCGCTGGTATTGAACATCGGCACGCTGACCGAGGAATGGGTCGATTCCATGGTCAAGGCCGGCAGGATGGCCGCCAGGCGCAAGGTCCCCGTCGTCCTGGACCCCGTGGGCTCGGGCGCCACCGCGCTTAGAACGCGCTCCGCCCGCAGGATCATTGCCGATGTCCGGCCGGCGGTCATCCGCGGCAATGCCTCGGAGGTGCTCTCGCTCCGGGACGCTTCCGCCAGGACCCAGGGGGTGGACGCGCTGCATTCCGTGGAGGACGCCGCCCGCTCCGCCGAGGCGCTGGCGCGGGAACTGAACTGCACCCTCGCCATCACCGGCCCGGTGGATCTCGTCACGGACGGGACGCGGGTGGCGCGGATCGCCAACGGCCATTCGTTGATGGGCCGTGTCACCGGCACCGGTTGCACGGCCACGGCGGCGATCGGCGCCTTTCTGGCGGTGGACCCCGACCCGCTGCGCGCCGCGGCCGCGGCGCTGGCCTATTTCGGGCTGGCGGGCGAAGTGGCCGCCCGGACCGCCGCGGCCCCGGGCAGCTTCATGATCGGCCTGCTGGATGCCCTTTACACGATCTCCCCCGAGCAGCTGCAGGAGGGCAGCAGGATCGTGCTGAGCAATGAGCACTGAGGGCCGAGTGAAACCATCCAAGGCTTTTCTCAGTCCTCAGCACTCAGTCCTGAAGCCGATGAACGTTGACGGCGCCGGTCAGCCGGGCGAAAAGGCGTAAAAATGTCCAAGCGCCGCATTGACTGCTCCCTTTACCTCGTCACCGACCGCGGCCGGTCGCGCGGTCGGACCACGCTGGAGATCGTCTGCGCCGCGGTGCGCGGCGGCGTCACCTGCGTGCAGCTGCGGGAGAAGACCTGCTCCACCCGCGAGTTCCTCGATGAGGCATTGAAGGTGAAGGCCTTTTTAGAATCAAGCGGCGTGCCGCTCATCGTCAACGACCGTGTCGATGTCGCCCTCGCGGTGGGCGCAGACGGGTTGCACCTCGGGCAGAACGACATGCCGCTCGCCGCGGCGCGGTCGCTGGTGGGGTCTGCGATGGTGATCGGCATCTCCGTCGAAACGACCGAGGATGCCGTCGCGGCCCAGGGCGGCGGGGCCGATTACCTCGGCGTCAGTCCCATTTTCGCGACGCCTACCAAGACCGACACGGCGGCGCCTCTGGGCCTGGAGGGTCTGAAGGCCATCCGCCGGGCGGTGAAAATTCCGCTGGTCGCCATCGGCGGTTTGAACCATCGCAACGCCGCCGCGGTCATCCGCGGCGGGGCCGACGGGATCGCCGTGGTTACTGCGATCGTGGCTGCGGAAGACCCCGAACAGGCGGCCCGGGACCTCAAGGGCGCAATCGTCACGGCAAGGCGGCCATGAGTCTGAAAGAGATCGGAGAATTCGGGTTCATCCGGCGCATCCGCCGCGGATGCCTCACCCGGCCCGAGGGCGTGATCCAGGGCATCGGCGATGATGCCGCCGCCTTTCGCACCGACGGCCGGTTGGTGTCCCTGGTGACCACCGATCTGCTGGTGGAGCGGGTCCACTTTCTGCGGCAGGCCATCAGCGGCTGCGATTTAGGCCACAAGTCGCTCGCGGTGAACCTGAGCGACATCGCCGCCATGGGCGGTACCGCGCGGGAAGCCTTCGTGAGCATTGCCATCCCGGACGATTGCGGGCTGGCTTACCTCGAAGATATCTTCCAGGGCATGAAGGACCTCGCTCGCAGCCACGCCGTCAACATCCTCGGCGGAGACACCACCCTCTCGCGGTCCGACCTGGTCATCAATGTGGTTGTATGCGGAGTGGTGGCTGAAAACGAAATGCTGACCCGCGCGGCCGCCCGACCCGGGGACGTCATTTTCTGCACCGGCTGCCTGGGCGACAGCCGCGCCGGTCTGCACCTCATTCTCGAAGGCGCTCCCGCCGAGGCGCCGGAGCTGCAAGCCTTGCTGGCCGCGCACCGCCGCCCCGAACCCCACCTGCGCGAGGGGCGGCTGCTGGCATCCACGCCGGGGGTGCGGGCCGCCATCGACGTCAGCGACGGCCTGAGCTCCGACCTGGGGCACATCGTCGAGGAGAGCCGGGCCGGGGCCAGAATCTACTCCGCCAGAATTCCGGTCTCCGCAAACCTGCATTTCTTCTGCCGGCGCTTCGGGAGATCGCCGCTGGACTATGCCCTTTCCGGCGGCGAGGACTACACCCTGCTGCTGACCGCGGCCGCCGGCGAAGCCGACCGTATCGCCGGCGCCTTTCAAACCGCCTTCGGCCGGCCCCTTTACGCGATCGGCGAGATCACGGACACGACGCGCATGGAACTGGTGGACGACGCCGGAACCGTTACTCCCATCGATCCCACCGGATGGGACCACTTCAAGAGGCCCTGACATGGAACGATCCGCCCATTCCTCGCGTGCCTATTGCCGAGTGCTCACGATCGCCGGCTCCGACAGCGGCGGCGGGGCCGGCATCCAGGCCGACCTGAAAACCTTTTCCGCCCTGGAATGCTACGGCATGTCGGCCATCACCGCACTCACCGCCCAGAACACCCTCGGGGTGAGCGCCATCCACCCGGTACCGCCCGAGTTCGCCGCCGCGCAGATCGCTGCGGTCTTCGAGGACATCGGTGCGGACGCCGTCAAGATCGGCATGCTCTACTCCGCCCGGCTGATTCGTGTGGTGGCCGAGCAGCTCCGCAAGTACGAGGCCCGCCACATCGTCCTGGACCCGGTGATGGTGGCGCAGAGCGGCGACCGGCTGCTTGAGGACGATGCGGTCGGCGCCATCCGGGAGCACCTGATGCCGCTGTCGGATGTCGTCACTCCCAACGTTCCCGAAGCCGAAGTGCTTGCCGGCCGGCGCATAAGCAGCATCGCCGACATGCAGGCGGCGGCCCGCGAACTCGCCCGCCATGGGAGCGAATCGGTCCTGGTGAAGGGCGGCCATCTGGAGGAGGCGGACAGCAGCGACCTGCTCTACCTGTGCCGTGAAAACCGTTGGGTGGCGTTGCCGGCCGAACGCATCGCCAGCCGCAACACCCACGGCACCGGCTGCACCCTCTCCGCGGCCATCGCCGCATACCTCGCCCGAGGCGAAGACCTGGAAGCCGCGGTGCGCCAGGCCAAGATCTACATCACCGCCGCGTTGCGGGCGGGCGCCGGCTACCGGCTGGGGCAAGGCCGCGGCCCCGTGCACCACTTCTTTCGCTATTGGGAATGATCAGAAGAGCCGGTAATAGAGACTGGTTAGAACGGCCCAGGCGAGAACGATGGCCGTGCCCGCCAAGCTCAGGGCCGCCAGGGTGCGGTGGAAAGCGGTTTCCCGTTTGCGTTCCGCGTAACCCAGAAGATATCCCAGCAGCGCTCCGGCGGCAATTCCACCGCCATGGCCCCAGTTGTTGATTCCGGGCACCACGAACCCGAACACGGACATGATGACCACCCACATGCCGACCTGCTTGTAGAGCGCCGTGCCGTAGGCTCCGCCGCGGCTCCGGCCGTAGTACAAGATGGCGCCCACCAGCCCGCAGACGCCGGCCGAGGCCCCGATGGTCAGACCGACCCCTGCCAGGTAGGACACTCCGAATCCCGCCACTCCGGCCAGGGTATAGATGGCGAACATCCGCCGGGTTCCGAATTCCCGAACGACCACCGCCGACAGCTGCCGGAAGGCCGCCATGTTAAAGAAGATGTGCAGCAGACCGCCATGCAGGTAGTTCGCGGAAACGAGGGTCCACCAGCGATGGTATTCGTTGATCGGATCGGTGCCCGTGGCCCCTAAAACAAACAGGCTTCTCAAAGACGGCGACAACAGCTGAAACGGATTAACGGTTAAGCCCGTCGTCCGGAGGTCCATCAGCAGTGACAACACGAACATGCCAATGTTCACCCCGATGACCGTTTTGACCAGCAGGGCCGGATCGTCCAGCAGTCTGAAAACGAACAGTCGCCGCCAACGCGCGCCGGGCGCTCGCAGGCCGCAGTAAGGACAGGATTGCTCGCTGAGGCTGATGAGCAGACCGCACTTGGGGCAGAGGATTGAATTACGTTGCATTATAGATCCGCGGGACCCGATGCTGTTCGTTTGAATCAAGTTTCATGGCGCGCCGCTCCATACTATCAGTCATGGAGTGTCGTCCTCACGGAAGCGGCCTTTAGCCGGGATGTCGTCGCGGCAAGATAGCGCTCCCACAAAATAAATTTCAGCTTCAGCTGAAATCCAAGCCTAATACCTCAATCAAGGTCGTCAAGCAACACCCGGCAGGAGCCCGGCAGGGGGTAGCTGTCGGCTATGAGCAAAATCGCCCAATCTGAGAGCTGCCTGATGAAGCGCAACGCCGAAATTGGGCTATTTACGAAGCCATCCGGGTTTGACATGCGTTCGGAGTTAAGTGTATCGTCACGATTGGCTTTTTAACCCGGTCGTTTGATTCAAGTGGCCCGTCATGCCTGATGCCTGCTCAAGCACTGCCCATCCGCCCCGCCGCCGGCGAACCCGCCGGCAAACACGGATCGGTCTGGTCGTGTTCGCCGTTCTGGCGGCGATCGCTTTCGGGGTTTATTCGGCCCAGCTCCGGTTCCACCCGGCCGTGCTCAATTATCTCCAGGGCGCGGCCGTCATGGCCAAGCCTTCGGCGGCTGCGGAACCGGTTCTGGATCTGCCCGCCGGCATGTCCCCGCTTTCGCCTCCGGAACGATTCGACCACGCAACCCTTTCGGATAAAATCAACGGCAAGGCGGAACTCTATCTTTCGGCCGGATTCCTGCGCCTGGATTGCCAGCGCATCGCACTCGCCGGCCGGCCCGAGGACTGGATCGAAGCCTTCGCCTATGACATGGGCTCCGCGCAGAACGCTTATGCGGTTTTCAGCCTGCAGCGCCGCGGCGACGGGACGCCCCTGGATTTCGCCGAATTCGTCTATCGGGCCGAAAACGCTCTTTTTCTAGCCCACGGCGCCTTCTATCTGGAACTGGTCGCCTCCGGCACGGACCGCCGGCTGCTCGAGGCCCTGGAAACGCTCGCCCGCGGCTTCATCGCCCGCCGGCCGATCGCCAAGACCGCCGCCCTCGCCGAGCGCGACCTCTTCCCCAAGGAGGGCCTCGCGGAGGCGAGCATCCGCCTGATCCCCGCCGACGCGTTTGGAATGGCCGGCTTGAACCGCGTCTTCACGGCGACCTATGCCGCGGACGGCGGCGAAATGACGGCCTTCCTCTCCCGCCGGGCGAACCCGCAGGAGGCCGTCGATCTGGCGCGGTCCTATGTGGCTTTTTTGAAGGCCTACGGCGGAGAGGTCGGCCTCGCCGATGCGCCGGTCGCCGGCACGGCCGTCGTCGCGATTCTGGACATGTACGAAGTGGTTTTTTCACAAGGCGATTTCCTGTGCGGCGTTCACGAGGCGCCCAGCCGGGAGAGGGCCCTAGCATTGGCCGGACGTTTGGCCGAGAAGCTCAAAGAGGTGCCGCGTGTCCCCTGAACCGATCTTGAACCGACGCGAGTTCCTGGGACGGACGGCCAAGGCCGGCGCCGCCATCCTGGCCGCCGGCGGCATCGCCTCCCTGGCGCACGACTCCGCAGGCCCCGGCCCGCCAGCCGAGGAATCTGCGGCCTCCGAGCTGCCCGACTTCTCGCTTCCGGACGCGGGGCGCAAGATGTGCATCGCCCGGGGCGCCGACCGCGCGCGGTCGCTGCAGATCGCCCTGCAAGCCCTCGGCGGGATCGAGACCTATATCCGCAGGGGGGACCGCGTGCTGATCAAGGTAAACGCCGCCTTCGCCTCGCCGCCCCTGCTCTCGGCCACCACCCATCCCGAGCTGGTCTCCGAACTGACCCTGTTGTGCCTGAAAGCCGGGGCCGCGGCCGTGCGCGTGACCGATAACCCGATCAACGACCCGGCCAGCTGCTTCGCCCTGACGGGTATCGGCCGGGCGGCGCGCGGCGCCGGCGCCGAGCTGATCCTGCCCGAGGAACGCTACTTCCGCTCTGTGACCCTGAAGGACGCGCGCCTGATTAAAAACTGGCCCGTGCTGCTCGGTCCGCTCGCCGGCGTCACCAAGCTGATCGGTCTGGCGCCGGTGAAGGACCACCACCGCAGCGGGGCCTCGATGGTGATGAAAAATTGGTACGGTCTGCTCGGGGGCCGGCGCAACATCTTCCACCAGGACATCCAGACCATCATCGCCGAGCTGGCCCGCATGGTGAGGCCCACCCTGGTGGTGCTCGACGGCACGACGACGATGATGAGCAACGGCCCCACGGGCGGGTCGCTCGCGGATCTCAAGGAAACCCGCACGCTGATCGTCGGCACCGACCAGGTGGCGGTGGACGCCTTCGGCGCCACCCTGCTCGACAAGACCGCGGCCGATCTGCCGTATATCGCCAAGGCCGAGGCCCTGGGGGCGGGCACGGCCGACTATCGTACGCTGTCCCCGCTCGAGGTGACCGCATGAGGATCGTGACCGCCCGGCGCGTCAGCCAGGTGTTTTTTGGCGCGCTCTTCGTCTGGTTCTGCGTGGTCGCCACGCTCGGAGAGCGGCCCTGGCAGCTGCGCGGCTGGCCGGTCAACTGGCTGCTCGAGCTCGACCCCTTGGTGGGGATCGCGACCCTGCTGTCCACGCGCACGCTTTACGCCGGTCTGCTGTGGTCGCTGGCCACCGTGGCGCTCACGGTGCTGCTGGGCCGCGTGTTCTGCGGCTGGATCTGCCCCTTCGGGGCCATGCACCAGTTCATCGGTTATCTCGGACGCCGCTTTCGCAAGCTGTCTGCCCAGCTGGAGATGAACCGCTTCCGCCCGGCCCAGGCGATCAAGTACTACGTCCTGGCCTTCTTTCTCGCCGCCTGCGTCCTTCTGCCCCGGGAATGGTTATCCACCGGCACTCTTCAGATCGGCCTGCTGGACCCGCTGCCGCTCGCCCACCGCTCGCTCAACCTGATCCTGCTGCCGCTCGCCGACCGCGCCGGCCTGGGGCCCGCCCCCCTGCCCCGCTTCTATGAGGGGGCCGGGCTGATCGGCGCCGTGTTTCTATGCGCGCTTTTCCTCAACCTTTGGGTGCCGCGGTTTTACTGCCGCTTCGTCTGTCCTCTGGGCGCGCTGCTGGGAGTTTTGAGCCGCTTCGCGCTGTGGCGCATCGGACGCACGCCGGAGGGCTGCACCGGCTGCCGCCTGTGCGAGCGCAGCTGCGAGGGGGCTTGCGCGCCCACCGAAAAAATATTCATCAGTGAATGCGTCATGTGCTTGAACTGCCTGGACGAATGCCGCCACGACGCGATCGCCTACCGCACGCAGCCTTCGGCGACGGGGGAAGCCCTGCTGCCGGACCTCTCGCGCCGGGGGTTCATGACGTCCGCCGTGTCCGGCCTGCTGGCGGCCCCGCTCCTGCGGCTGGGCGGAACGAGCGGCCCCAACTGGAACGCCGGCCTCATCCGTCCTCCCGGTGCCCTGGCGGAGGTGGACTTCCTGGCGCGCTGCATCAAATGCGGCCAGTGCATGCGCGTCTGCCCGACGAACGTCATCCATCCGGCCGCCCTCGAGGCGGGGGTCGAAGGGTTGTGGACTCCCAAACTGAATTTCCGGGTCGGAACGAGCGGCTGCCAGCATACCTGCATCGCCTGCGGCCAGCTCTGCCCCACGGCCGCCATCCGGCCCGTCAGCCTCGACGAACGCCTGGGCCGCAGCGGGTTTTCCGGCCGCGGCCCGCTGCGCATCGGCACGGCCTTTGTGGACCGCGGCCGCTGTCTGCCCTGGGCGATGGACAAGCCCTGCATCGTGTGCCAGGAGAACTGCCCGGTCAGCCCCAAGGCCATCTTCACGCGCGAGGTCTTCAACTCCGTGCGCACGAGCGCGCCGCTGACGGTGAAGGACACCGATTCAGGCCGCCTGCGGCTGGCCGCCGACGCGCTCGAAGCCGGCCGCTTCGGCACCGGCGATTACCATGCACTGCTGCCGGCCGGCCTGCGCCTGCGGATCACCGCCAACACAACAAACGTGCTCGAACTTGAGCGCCCCTTGACCACCCCCGATTCCCCCACGCCCGGCGGCGCCGTGGTGATCCAGGTCCGGCTGCAGCAGCCCTACGTGGACCCGAAATTGTGCATCGGCTGCGGCGTCTGCGAACACGAATGCCCGGTCCTCGGTCTACGCGCCATCCGGGTCACGGCCGAAAACGAGTCGCGCTCGCCGCACCACCGCATGGTGCTTTAAGATTCGATTCTACTCTCCTTTTCTTGCAGCAGAATAACTTGTTCGACTTCATCGTCAGAGGCGATCCCAGCCCTTGAAAGTATTTAGCCTATGGGATACACTCTATCCATGGTCGTTGAAGAAACACTGGTCTATCGGGAATGAATCAACTCGCTCAGGGATCGGGCGGGTAGAGCGCGGATTCAGGTCCGAGTTGATCGCCTCGTCCACGGTAACCCTGGACAGCATCGTGATCTAACTGACGGGATCTCGGAACTCCAGATCGACTTTGGTCCTGGTTATCGCGTCTATTACACGAAGAGAGGCAACCGCATCTTGATCCTGCTTGCGGGCGGTGACAAGTCAACGCAACAAAAAGACATTCAGACTGCCATTTCCTTGGCCAAGAATTATTGAGGTTAATAGAAATGCCAAAAGTTGCAAAGAAGAGAGCATCCAGGTCGAAGACCAAGACTATTCCATACGATGTCGCGGCGCAACTGCGTACACCTGAAGAAATGGCTGCCTATCTTGACGCGTGGCTTGACGAATTTCCTGATGATGCTGCAGGCATCGCCAGAGCCCTCGGCGACATCGCCCGCGCCAAGGGAATGACCCAAGTCGCACGCGACGCAGGCCTTAGCCGTGAGAGTCTTTATAAAGCGCTGAGCTCGGATGGCAATCCCAGCTTCTCTACCGTTCTAAAGGTAGCGCGTGCGCTTGGCGTTAAGCTCCACGCAGAGGCGGCATAAGCCTTCTCAGTAGGCAATGTGGCTGAACCTTTCATTTCGATATCGATTAATCGGCTCGGCGGCCACAGATCAAATCGCTCGATGTTCTTCAGGATTGTTTTTCTTGCTTGCCAATGCAGTTTTTAGGTATCCATCACATATTTCAGTTTAGGCGCCTTGATGATTTATCCAACGTATCTGTCATTTTACGATATTGGGGATACCCTCAAAGCCCAAGAAGTCCTATGCATGAGATGTGACAGGAACAGATGGACATAACCAAGGAGGCCCCATGATAATCGAACAAAAGAAAGGGGTCATGTCTCGATTATCGATTTATTAGTCAATAGTCGAGAGATGACACCTATTATTCCTCATTTCTGAGATAGTTTCAGCCAATCTCAGGAGGCTGTATCCCCCCGAACCCCTGGAAGTCGCAACAAATCTATAATTCCCTGAATCGATACCTTTGATCTGGTAATCCCAAATCCCTTCTGCCCGAGTCAGGGTGCGATAAAGGCACGCATTTCATCCCCGACAGGCCGCTAACTATTTGAGATTTCAAGATGTAGTCCACAATAATAATGCAAGGTCAGCCGCAAGCCACCCAAAGCAATGCGGCACCGGTCAGGGACAATGAAGGGTGCTGACGCAGGAGATCGTGCGTCTTACTATCCACTATAGTCTTTGAAACGCATAGTTTTCAATTTTGCATTCTCAAATCGCCTTTCTATAGCGAGCAGAGAACCCTTTGAGAAACCTCAAAAATAAGCTGAGGGTATCGTTGAGACTATAGGCGAACGGCGGTGGACCCCGTTGTTTGGACAGCCTGACGGGTGGAATAAGCTCTGAATCGGTTTTTGGTTTTTTGTAATTTTATTGGGAAGCATCAGGCTGCCTCCGCGAACGGATGAGGCAGTCCGTAATAAACCTCATCCGGGGTGCGGTCGTCAAGAGCGGAGTGACCACGCTCGTGGTTGTAAAAGCCGACCCATTCGGTTAGCCCCTGCCGCAGTTCGGAACCACCGCTGAAGGAGTGCAGGTACAGGTAGTGATGTTTGAGGGTCCACCACAGCCGCTCGACGAAGATGTTGTCCTGGCATCGGCCGCGGCCGTCCATGCTGATGCCGATGCCGTGGTCTTTGAGAACTTGGGTGAAGCCGGTGCTGGTAAACTGGGCCCCCTGATCGGTGTTGAAGATCTCCGGCTTGCCGTAGCGGCTGAGGGCCTCCTGGAGCGCCTGCACACAGAAATCCGACTCCAGGCTGTTGGACAGCCGCCAGGAGAGAACCTTGCGGCTGTGCCAGTCCATGATCGCCACCAGATACATAAACCCGCGGGACATTCCCACATAGGGGTGAGTAGCCCGGGGGAGTCTCACCGCGCCGGGCTCTCTCAGAACCGGACATGAACCTCTCAGCTCATCCGGCTCCCATTGTCCCAATCGCGGCTGCGAACCTTGCTCGCCAGTGAGGGAATAATCCCGGCTGGCGATTAGCCACCTGGCCGAGCCAATGGCGGGCTCGGCGCTGATGGCCTCGCAACCTTTTGAACTTCCGCATGGCCCACCGTGCAAGAGCCGTATTCAGCCGATCCCGGTGAGTGTCAAGGTAGTTGTCACCTGAACCATGGGTCAAGCCGCCTCTTGTTTAGGGTTGGTAGTTGAGGTAGCCGAGAGTTTTTTCTTTTTTTCAGGATTGAGCCACACGAGTCGCACCGGCTCCCAGTTGCGGGTTTTCCGCGTCCAGCGGTCCGGACGGCGCCGCCGGGCCTTTTGGTAAACGCGATGGCGGTTCTCAAGGATGGCCAGCTCGCGGCCATAGTGGCGATCGTCGGGAGTCACGAAGCGGATCGCGCTGTGAAGATGCACGGTATTGTACCAGATGACGAACTGATCGACCCAGGCCTGCGCTTGTTCCAAGGTTTCGAAGGCCCGGGGCGGAAATTGTGGATGGTACTTCAGGGTTCTGAAGATCGCCTCCGAGTAGGGATTGTCATCACTGACGCGGGGACGCGAGAAGGAGGGCACCACGCCCAGTTTTTGCAAGGTGGCGAGCATGGTGGAGCCTTTCATCGGCCCGCCGTTATCGGAGTGCAGCACGAGGCTCTCGGGGTTGAGCGCATGGGTCAAGCAGGCCTTTTGGAAGAGCCAGGCACTGTGCTCCATGGACTCCTCGGGGAAGACCTCGGCGGCCACGATCTTGCGGCTCCAGACGTCGAGGAACAGGTAGAGGTGAAAGAACATTCCCTGAACCGATGTGCGCAGAAACGTTATGTCCCAGCTCCACACTTGGCAGGGCCCGGTGGCGACGTGCGCCCGCGGTGGCCAGCTCATGGCGGGTCTTGAGCCGTGGCGGTGGGTGAGAAGCGCATGTTCTTTTAAAATCCGATAGAAGCTCGACTCCGAGCCGAGGTAGCGGCCCTGATCGGCGAGCTTGGGGACGATTTGCTTGGGGGACAGATCCCGGAACGCGGGGCTGGTGGCCACCGCGAGGATTTGCTCGCGTTCGTGTGGGCTGAGTTTATTGGCCGCTTCCCGCTTAGCTTCGTGGCGCTGGTCCTCGATGCAATTGTTTTTGCGCCAGCGGATGAGTGTGCGTGCGGAAAACCCGAGGCAGGCCGCGGCCTTCTTCAGCCGCGCCCCGTTCTTGACCGCCGTATCCATGAGCGCAAGGATCATTTGGCGTTCTTCCCGCTCATGTTCTCGTCCGCGTCCCCCCAGATCTCCTAGACTTTTTTTTTAAGCACCAGCAGGGCCGCGGTTTCAGCCAAGGCCTTGTCCTTGCGCCGCAGCTCTTGTTCGAGGGCGCGGATGCGTTTTACATCGCCGGGATGAGCCGGGGTCTTTTTTACCGCCGGTTTCCCTTGCAGCCCCTCGATCATCTGTTGGCGCCAGCGCTGCAGGTGGGTTTCGTGCAGCCCCTTATGGCGCAGGAAGACGCCGAGCTCTTCATCGTGGAGGCCCTGGGCTTCCAGCACGGTCTTAAGTTTTTCTTCGGCGGGCCACTCTTCGGGTCGGCGAGGCTTCATGGGGGTCACCTGGACAGATCGATTCGGGTCGTTTGGGAATACATACGCGGCCCTCGCTCCGGCCCGTCGCAGCCACTTGGAAAGGGTCGTCTGCGGCACATCGACCTGTTTGGCCAGCGCCGTGGCCGAGATGGCCTCCGGGCCGCTCATGCGTTGCACCAATTTTCTTTTGAACATGTCAGAATAGGGCATGTCAAGCTCCTTACCTGCCCCCGCGAAATGGATGAAGGGTTGCGCCGAGTGAAGCCGCCCCGCAAGGGGGCGTCTCCCCTCGGCGCGTCATAAAAACCGCAGGTGACAACTATCCTGACACAGGGGGATCCGCCACTGGTTTGAACGCTGAGGGGTGAAACCGGCAGTAGTAGTTGATCCATCCTCGGATCACCGGACCGAACATCCGGGATAAATCCTCCATTGACTTGTCGCTTTTTAACTGCAACCGCCACCCTCGGATCTCTTGCCGTAGGGCCTTCGTCGCTGACCGGCTGACCGCCGGTGTGAAATTGACGAAGACTCGGCCGTACCGATCCTTGGAGCGCCTGGGCCGGAACGTGTACCCCAGGAAGTCAAACTGAATGGTCTCGTACTCCTGCTGCCGATGGATATCCCTGCAGTAGACCACTTTGGTCTTGTCGGGATGAAGCTCCAAGCCGCATTCCCTTAGCCGCTCGGCAAGCCTGTTTTTGAGATAATGCGCCTGCCTGAGACTGCGACAATGGATTAGTCCGTCGTCGGCGTATCTGCAAAAAGGCACTTTCGGAAAATTCGCCGCCATCCACCGGTCAAATGCATAGTGCAGGAACAGATTGGCCATCAGCGGGGAGATAACGCCACCCTGTGGCGTGCCTCGGTCCCGTCTGCACAGCGACCCGTCCTCGTTTTGCATCAGCGCGGTGAGCCAGCGCTCAATGTACAAAAGCACCCATTTACAGTCCGTGTGACGCCGAACCGCCTTCATCAAAAGCCCATGGTCAATGTTGTCGAACAAACCCCGGATGTCGAATTCCAGCACCCAGTCATGCCACCAGCAACGTTTGCGGGTGACTTCAATGGCTTGGTGTGCCGACTTGCCCGGCCTGTAGCCGTATGAATCCGCATGAAAATGCGGATCGATTTGCGGCTCCAGTACGAGCTTCACCACCGTTTGGGCAATCCGATCCGAAACGGTCGGTATCCCCAGGGTCCTTTGACCACCGGACTTCTTTGGAATCGCAACCGCCTTGACCGGGGGTGGAAAGTAACTCCCCGAGGACATGCGATTCCAAATCCGATACAGGTTGTTCCCGAGCGCTCCCTCGAACTCCAGAAGGGATTGCTCGTCCACTCCGGCTGCTCCTCCATTAGCTTTGACCCGCTTGTACGCCTCCCACACAAGCCGTTTTGGAATTTCATACGACTTTGCCGCTTTCATCCGCTCCTCCCCTCGCGGGTTGGCAGATGCTTCGGCAGGACAACCTGACTCCTTGGCTCCAGATCCATTACAGATCCTTCATCGCTACTATGAGTCAGTCCGCCCCTGCGCTGCGCTTCGGTACTCTGGGCCTTGAAAGGGCTATTCTTGGCCGTCTCCCTTAACATCGCAACGCAGGTTCCTGCAGTTCCGCACAAGAGCCCGGACCAAGCTCGCGCCATCTCTATGCCGGACACCGCCCACCCAGTAAGCAGGTTCCCGATGGGCTCATCCCGGGTCAACATAACCTCCCCGGTTTTGATGTCGTCTAAGGCACTTTCGACACTTGAACGATGGTTCACGGGTGTTCGCCTTCTTGGTCCATACCTGACGTGTCTTGCACGCCTTTTCCCTCAACGCTCACGACAAGGGCTTTTGACCTATGCCGCTGAGGGCGGTTTGAGGCCAGCCCCTGCAGGCAGACCTCGGAGGGTCATCATCCTCCATCTCTTATGCAGCTTCTCGCGCTTCCGGCCAACTGCCTGCAAACTGCCTTCGGCGCTGCTGCAGCGCACTGATGTCGGCGGCCCACACCTGGTTCGGGTGATCGATGCTCAGGTCCCGGAGCAGGTAGGGATAAATCCGATGCTCCGGATGCGGCCGACTCGTGTGCGGCTTGGGGTAGATCGCCTCGATGCCCATTATCCGCATCAGCCGCTGGATCCGCTTGCGGTTGACCCTGCGGCCCTGATGCCGCCAGAAATGACGCACCATCGAGCGGCTGCCGTAGAAGGGAGTCTTCAGGTACTGCTCATCGATCAGCCGCATCAGCTCCAAATCCTCGGGATCGATCGGTTGCGGGCTGTAGTAGAACGACGAGCGGCTCAATGCCAACAACTGACACTGCCGTGAAATGCTCGGCTCGCGAAGATCAGGGTCGATCATCGGCTTGCGTTCTTTTTGGCTCAGGAGCCGAGCTTTCGTGCTAAAAAATCGTTTTCGACCTTCAACTGGCCGATCTGCCGGTAGAGCTCATCGACCTGACCTTCCACCTGCTTTCGCGACTTGTGGTTCTTGTCGAAGATCTCCGCGGCGCTGTCTAAGAGCTGCCGTTTCCAGGTGGAGATCATCGTGGGGTGGACATCGAAGCGACTGGCCAGCTGGGCGGCGGTCTCCTCGTTCTGCAAGGCGGCCAAGGCGACCTTGGCCTTGAATTGGGCACTGTGTTGCTTGCGCTTCTTGCTCATCTCAGATCCTCCTTCAAGGGTCTGATTCAGAGCTTACCACACTGTCCAAATTTTGGGGACCACCGCCCTCCTCTCATAGTGCTTACTTCCCAATTTAAGAGTAATCACCGCAGATCATGCCTTCTACGGGGCGTTCCAGAAAAGACAGAAGGACGATTTGTCAACAGCGAAGGCGACCATGGAAGGACATTTCTGCATATTTATCTTATGGAAAAGCAATCGATTTTTTGATAAAGAAATACAAATACGATATATAGAATGACATCCTGCCCCTCGCCCGCCTATCTTTGAAGGGCAGGGTCGGTGGGAGGGGTGTTGTGATTGGTATGACTTCAGATCAATAAAGGTGCTGGGAGATGGCAATGGTTAAGGCAAGACGCGACATTGTTGTTCTTAAAAAAAGCCCGACGGGCATCAAGGGCCTCGACGAGATAACGAAGGGAGGTCTTCCGAAAGGAAGGCCAACCTTGCTTTGCGGCTGTGCGGGTTCCGGCAAAACACTTTTCGCCATGGAGTTTCTGATGCGGGGCGCCATGGATTACGAAGAGCCCGGGGTCCTCATGGCCTTCGAGGAAACGCCGGAGGATCTCGCGAAGAACTTCATCTCCCTTGGTTTTGATCTCCATGACATGACGTCGCGTGGTCTCATCGCAACGGATTACGTCCGCATCGAGCGCAGCGAGGTTGAGGAGACGGGTGAGTACGACTTGGAAGGATTGTTCATCCGTCTGGGGAATGCCATTGATTCCATCGGGGCAAAGCGGGTTGTCTTAGATACCATTGAAGCACTTTTCGCCGGGCTGTCTAACGCCACTATCCTTCGGGCGGAGCTTCGTCGGCTTTTTCACTGGTTGAAAGAGCGTGGTGTGACGGCCATCGTTACGGGGGAAAGCGGCGACAAGACCCTGACACGCTACGGGCTCGAAGAATACGTCGCCGATTGCGTGATCCTCCTCGACTTCCGCATCGAGGAACAAATTTCCACCCGCCGCCTGCGTATTGTCAAGTACCGCGGTTCATCTCACGGCGCCGACGAGTATCCCTTCCTGATAGACGAGAGCGGCATCTCGATCCTGCCAATCACTTCCCTGGGGCTCGACTACTCCGTTTCCACGGAGCGCATCTCCACGGGAGTGCCCAAGTTGGATACCATGCTGGATGGGAAGGGGTACTACCGGGGCAGTACCGTCCTTGTCTCCGGTACAGCGGGCACCGGCAAAACAAGTTTGTCCGCGACCTTTGCCGCCGCCGCCTGCCGGCGGGGTGAGCGCTGCCTTTATTTTGCCTTCGAGGAATCGCCCAGCCAGATCATCCGCAACATGGGCTCCATCGGCATAGACCTCGCCCGATGGGTGAAGAAGGGGCTTCTCAAGTTTCATTCAGCCCGGCCCACGCTTTACGGCCTTGAGATGCACCTTGTCACCTTCCACAAGGTGATCGAGGATTTCAATCCCCAGGTTTTCATCGTAGACCCGATCAGCAACCTGAGCGCCGCTGGAAAAGCATCGGAGGTCAAGTCCATATTAACGCGCCTGATCGACTACCTGAAGATGAAAAAAATCTCTACCTTTCTTACGGACCTCACCCACTTTGGAAGCAGCCTTGAACGCACAAGCGAAGAGATATCGTCTCTGATCGATACGTGGCTTCTCCTCCGGGACATCGAACTCAGTGGGGAACGCAACCGGGGCCTTTACATTTTGAAGTCCCGCGGCATGGCCCACTCCAACCAGATCCAAGAGTTCCTGCTCACGAATCAGGGCATTGACCTTATCGATATCTATACCGGCTTCGGCGAGGTATTAACCGGCAGCGCCCGGGCAGCCCAGGAAGCCAAGGAACAGGCCTCCGAGCAGGCACGCCGGAGTGAGGTGGATCGCAGGCTCCGCGAGCAGGAGCGTAAGCGGAAGGCCCTGGAAACAAAGATCGCAGCCCTCCTTGCCGAGTTCGATGCGGAATCTGAAGAGCTGCATTTGATGGCGGAAGAAGAGCGGAAAAGACAAACGGTTCTGACAGAAGACCGTTTGGAAATGGCCCATCTTCGCAAGGGGGGATCTTCAGCCGTCCGGCGACGCGCTCGAAAAAGAGGCGGGAAAGGAGAGTAAGGTGAAAGCTGTCTCACCAGGAAAAGGGAAGAAAGCGAAGACCGATTCGACCGAAGAAACCTGGAATCTGCGGTTATATGTAGCCGGTCAGACCCCGAAATCGATTACGGCCTTTGCTAATTTAAAGAAGATCTGCGAAGAGCACCTCGCGGGAAAATACCGCATTGAAATTATAGATCTTCTAAAGAATCCCCAGCTTGCTAAAGGGGACCAGATTGTTGCCATACCGACGCTGGTCAGGAAGCTTCCTGAACCGCTAAAAAAGATCATCGGCGATCTGGCCAACACAGAGCGCGTGCTGGTGGGACTCGACATTCGTTCTGTTTCCGGATGATAAGATCAATTTTGGAGTGACAGCCATGGAGAGGAGCAGAGGGAAAACGACCGCTGAGGAATTCGAAAAGGCGGCAGCGACTCGAGACCGGGGAAAGTACGTTCTGCGGCTGTATGTTACCGGGATGACCCCCAAGTCTACCCAGGCAATCGCCAATGTCCATAAACTCTGCGAAAAACATCTGGCAGGCCGCTACGAACTCAAGGTGATAGACATCTACCAGCAGCCCAAGCTGGCCAAAGGAGAGCAGATTATTGCCACTCCAACGCTCATCAAGAAACTTCCCCTGCCACTCCGGAGGCTCATCGGCGACATGTCGGATATGGAAAGGTTTCTTGTAGGCATCGATCTGAAACCCAAGAATTCATGAGCACGAATCAATGAACAAATCAGATAGAACACGCCAGCAGCTTTTGGATGAGTTGCAGGAACTCACGTCCCGGATGATGGAAGCCGAGGAAACTCTGCGCGCTATCCGAGGCGGTGAGATTGATGGTCTGGTTGTCTCAACGCCGGAAGGTGATCGAGTCTTCACACTGATGGGCGCCGAGCATCCTTATAGGGTCATGGTCGAAGCCATGAACGAAGGGGCCGTCACCCTGGGCGCCGACGGCACGATCCTTTACTGTAACCAACGTTTTGCAGATATCATCAAAGGCTCTCTGGAAAAAGTAATAGGATCTTCAATCCAGCAATACATTTCATCAACAGACCTTCAATTATTTGAGGCATTGGTTGAGCGGGGTTTAAAGGGGAACAGCAAGGGGGAACTTGCCTTACAGGCCGGAGGTGAAAATTCTGTACCTGTCTTGCTTTCCGTAAGTCCCCTTCAGCTCACGGATATGCCCGGTGTGGTGTGCGCCCTATTGGTGGACATCACCGAGCGCAGGAAGATGGAGGAGGCGCTGAAGATTTCTGAAACTCGCTACCGCCGTCTCTTTGAAGCAGCCCAAGATGGAATATTAATCCTCGATGCCGAGACAGGGCAAATAGTGGATGTGAACCCATTCTTGTTAGAAATGTTGGGTTATTCACATGAGGAGCTCTTAGGGAAGAAACTCTGGGAAATTGGCACCTTTAGAGATATTGAAGCATCGAAAGCCATCTCTTTGGAATTGAAGAGCAAAGGATATGTTCGCTACCATGATTTACCGCTTGAGACGAAAGAGGGACGGCCAATTGCTGTGGAATTTGTCAGTAATGTCTATCAGGTTAATCATCATAAAGTGATTCAGTGTAACATCCGCGACACCACTGAACGCAAACTTACAGCAGAGGCTTTAAAAAATTCTTACAACGAACTGGAACGACAAACTGTCGAACTTCGGACGGCTCTTGCTGAAATCAAAACATTGAAAGACCAACTCGAGGCCGAGAATGTTTACTTCCGTCAAGAGATCAAAACGAAACATCAACTCGGCCATATTATCGGGCAAAGTGATGGTCTCAAGTATGTTCTCTATCGAGCGGAACAAGTTGCTCCTGCGAATACAACGGTCCTCATCCTCGGTGAGACCGGTACGGGAAAGGATCTGATCGCCGCTGCCATCCATAATATGAGTCCCCGCAAGGAACGGCCCTTGATCACGGTCAACTGTGCGGCCCTGCCAACTAATTTGATTGAGAGCGAGTTATTCGGCCGGGAGAAGGGGGCATTTACCGGGGCCGATACCCGTCAGGTCGGTCGGTTCGAGATCGCCAATGGTTCCACCCTTTGCCTGGACGAGATCGGGGAACTGCCGCTGGAGTTGCAGGCCAAGCTACTGCGGGTGATTCAGCATGGCGAGTTTGAGCGCCTGGGCTCGTCCCATAGCATCAAAGTCGATGTGCGGATCGTGGCAACGACCAATCGAGACCTTGAGGCAGAGGTCCGCAAGGGCCGGTTTCGGCAGGACCTTTACTATCGGCTCAGCGTTTTCCCCATCACGGTGCCGCCACTACGTCAGCGGAAAGAAGACATCCCGCTGTTGGTTGAGGCCTTCATAGCGCGCTATGCCAGGAAATTGGGCAAACAGATCACCTCGGTCCAGAAGAAGACGATGAAGACACTCCAGGATTACCCGTGGCCCGGAAACGTCCGGGAGCTCGAAAGTGTCCTTGAACGGGCCGTGATCCTGTGCTCCGGGCCGGTCTTGCAGCTCGCAGATAAGCTGGATATTTCATCCTCCTCCATGTCATCCACCATAAGAACCTTAGAAGAGGTGGAGCGAAACCAAATCCTTAAAATTCTTTCGGAAACCCGCTGGCGCATCGAGGGGAAAGACGGGGCCGCAGCGATTTTGGGCCTGCACCCGAGTACCTTGAGAGCGAGGATGCATAAGCTCGGGATACTCCGACCGGAGGCCAAGGAGCCGGATTAAGCGGTGCGGCTTTTCTCAAAAAATCCCTAAGTCTATTGAGGTTCCACCAGATATTGAGGTCTAACAGATCGTTTCCTCCGTCTTTACGGCTCTCTCCTATTCATCTAATCCTCCGTTATTGATCTAAGAATCCCAAGCTTTTGCTTTTTTCCGATTGGTGGCAGGCCACTTGCAGATACCATTCGGCATAGCCTTCGGGAATTTTGTTAGACAAATCTAACAAAAAGGGAGGTTATCATGAACACCATTGACCATGGTGAAGGATTGAAAACGAAATTGGTCGCATGGAAAGCCAAAATGGATATTCAAAAGGTCGCCATCCGTGGTTCGAAAGAAAGTGAAAAAGTCTTGCGCAAAAACCAAGACCTGAAAATGCCCAACATTGAGATGTCATCTCGTACCGAACAGCTCAAAAACAATCGCCCCAATGAGTGGGCTTCACTGGAAACTATCGACAATCCCTCCGTCGATATACGCGGCAACTATGTGCTGCGGCCTCGGCTCTCCTGGATAGGGCTTTACGGTAAAGCACCGTGGCCCAGGGAGAGGAAGCAATGGGAGAAGGTTTGAGAAAACTGGGACTCAGGGCGCGGTAATAAGCAGAGTGGCCGCAGCCCGACCGGGTTTGCCCCGGCCTCTGGCGTAACGGTAAGCTATCTATAGCTATCATTTATGGGCCGCTGCCGAACTTGGATAAAGAACATTAAGAACAGGCGGTTGAACTATGCGACAGATAATGGCTGCAGCTTGCCTTGCGATATCCATTCTAGTTGGCTTATGAAAACAAACTTAATCACAGGCGCGCTGCCGACAGCGCAAAGATGCCTCAGGCCGTCAACAGGCCTGAGAGACGCGGAAGGAGAATCACATGCTTTATACAATTGCTTTAGTACTTGGCGTTCTGTGGCTGCTAGGGTTGGTGACAGGATACACCGCGGGATATTTTATTCACATCCTGCTGGTCATTGCCGTTGCCATGGTGGTGATCAACCTCATTCAAGGGAGAAGATCGGTATAGTGCAGTTGCAGGAAAAAAGGTTTTCCGTACGGCAACCCATTGGAAATAGCCCGCCTTCCGTAGGAGCGGGAAAAGAGAGAGTGGAATAGCGGTCCCAGCCATCAATTCAATGACCGGAAGGCTGGGGCCGACCTATCATCAGTCGCACCAAAAACCGACAGGAGAAAAACCATTAAATCAGGCACGAGTAACGAGGCAGAAGGCAAGTGGCATCAAATCAAAGGCAAAATCAAAGAGGTCGCCGGGAAACTGGGCGATAATCCAGGCCTAGAAGCAGAAGGTAAAGAGGAAAGCAGATCCGGCGAAGTTCAAGAAAAAATCGGCGAGATCAAGAAGGTCGTCGGAAAATAGAAAGGATGGATGATGGCTTCAAATTTCGGAATATCTATCGACAAAATTAGCGATGGCTTCGGCTTGAAGTTGGCGGGCGATTTAGACGCCACGTCGGCATATGAGCTGATCTATGCCATAAAAAAATTGCCTAATGACACTTTAAGAATATCTATTCACACGGATGGCCTGAAAAACATATCTCCTTTTGGGTTGGATGTTTTCCACAGGAATATGAGTCCGCTTGATGGTCATTCTAAGAAAATTGTGTTCACAGGGAGCAAGGCTTTGCGCATATCCCCGGGGGATTTCCGGCTGACTTTTTAGCCGTCATTTCTGGATGGCGACTATATTAAGGCAATTTTTTTAAAGGAATTCAGGCACCGTAAAGAATAGACACCAACCGTTTAAGATCGTGGCTGATCGCAAAAGCGAGTGAGACGTTAGACAATTTCGCGATGACCATATCCGGAATGAGGAGTTAGAAATGGAGATTGGGGAGAGAATTTTAGTTGTTGACGATAATAATTCTCTTCTATTCGTTCAACAATTATTGCGCAAACGGAAAGGAGAAATAAAAAATGAAAAGGCAATTTCTATCGCTATTGGCAGCGACCGTATTGATGGTTCCCATTATGGCGTATGCGATCGACGATTGCATAATGATGGAAAATGGCAAAATGATGATGATGAAAGATAACCAGAGCATGCCAATGACCAAAGAAATGATGATGCCGAACGGTGCCAAAATTATGAAAGACGGCACCGTCATGATGAAGAGCGGCAAAAAAATGAAAATGACAAACGGCATGATGATGGACATGAAAGGTAATATGGCGGTTAAGGATGGTGCCATGATGAAAGACGGCAAGATGATGACGATGAAGGACGGCAGCATGATGCCGATGGATCATGAGATGATGATGCCCAATGGCACCAAAGTGAAGGCGGATGGCACCGTCATGACGAAGGACGGCAAGAAGATGATGATGAAAGACGGCGACATGATCACCCCTGGTGGTTCAATGATGAAAGGCAGTTCGATGATGAAAAATTAAAAGATGAAGAGAGGCTGTTTAATCAATACAATTGGTGTGGCTGGGTTGAGTGGCGCTGTTGATTCCCTGCAACGTGTCGAAAACTACAATGCGCTTGCACCGATTATATCGGAAGACCTGAGGAGATAGAGGGCATGAAGCATTCATCCACTATTTTGATGACAGAATTTGTTACCCATGACGTCAAACGGTTTATTCTCACCAAACCGCGAAATTTTGAGTATGAGCCCGGACAGGGTGTGAAAATGGTGATCAATGAGCCGAAATGGAAAAATGAAGAAAGCCGGCCGTTCACGCCGACTTCACTCACTGATGACAAGGTACTGGAATTTACAATTAAAAAATATTCGGCGCGGAAAGGGGTTACAGACAAGCTGCACAGCCTTGAAGCCGGAGCCAGGCTCCTTATATCTGACGTTTTCGGAACTATAACCTACAAGGGCCCCGGCATCTTCATCGCTGCCGGTGCGGGAGTCACCCCCTTTATCGCGATCAACCGGCAGTTGGCCCGCGATGGAAAACTTGACTCGAGTTCGCTTATTTATTCCAACAAGACCCCGGCCGATGTGATCTGTGAGAAGGAGCTTCGCCACTATTTTGGGTCGCGGTGCATTATGACCTGCACGCAGGAGAGCGGCCCCGGGTTCGAGAACCGCCGTATTACCGAAAATTTTTTGAAAGAGAAAATTCATGATTTCAAGCAACGCTTCTATGTTTGCGGTCCGGATTCATTTGTTGCGGATATTAAATCGATTCTAAAAGAGCTTGGTACAAGTTCCGATTCCGTGGTTTTTGAAGAGTAAACATTTTCGTCGAAGACAAGCAGGATGAATTGTTGGGCCGCAATCAGGAGCGCACCGGCGAGACCCGTGAAGCGGTCGAAAATGCCCGTCAAGAAAGCCTCGTCATGCTGCAAATGGACTGCCAACCACGCGGATCAAAATTTCCAGATTGAAAGGAGTCTTCGCATGAAGAAGTCCAGTCTGGTCAGATGTCTATGGATGGGAATGTCGCTTGCAGCCGCTTCGGCGCAGGCGGCCAACCTGCCGGGTGATGCGGAAGCGGCGACACATGGCGACGAGGCGGCCAACATTCAACTGGTTGAAGTACGCGCGGGCATCATGGAGGATAGCGGCGAGGCATGGATTGCCGACGGAATGCCGACCCTGATCGCTGCCGAGAGCGGACACGGTTCGGCTGCGCCCAGCGCGCGGTCAGTCAAACTCCCGCAGCGCATTGCCGCCTCGGAACTCAAACGCATGCTGATGGATCTCCCCGGCACGTTCGAAATCGTGGACGTGCGCCCGGCGGCACAGTATGCGGACTTCAGCCTGCCCGGCTCGATCAATGCAGATATCGCGGATGTGATCGCCAATCCGGCTTATCTCAACGGCACGGTTCCTTTGATCATCGTGGATCGCGACGGCTCACTGGCGATGGCAGTGGGCGGGATTCTCTCCCAAAGGACCCAACGGTCCATCCGAGTGCTCTATGGCGGATTGGAAGCCTACTGGAACGATTCCGCAGCACCCCTGCCGCCGGTGGCGCCGGCTCCGGCTTCGGTTCCCGCCGTGAAACCGACTGCTCCCGGGGCGGCTCCTGCGGCACCGGCAGCCCCGGCGCCGGCCGCTCCTGAAACACCCAAGAAGAAGAGCGCGGGGTGCTAATCATGCCAACCGAAACCGACACCGTCCAGGGCGAACCCAAACCCTACGCGAACCCATACCTCGTCGGAGTTCTGCTTGGGCTGGTGCTCCTGGCCTCATTTGTGATCCTTGGCGCCGGGCTGGGCGCGTCGGGCGGCATCGCGCGCATCGGTGCTTCGCTCTCTATGGCCGTCTCGGCGCCTCACACCCTGGCCAGCGAGTATTTCGGCAAATGGGGTGCGACACCCCTCGACTACTACCTTGTCTTCATGTTCGTCGGCACCTTTGTCGGAGCGCTGCTCTCGGCGCTCCTGGCGAACCGCATACGCCTCCAAGTCGAACGCGGCGCCGCGTCATCCGTGGGCCGTCGACTCGGGTACGCCCTCGCGGGCGGCGTGATCGTCGGCTTCGCCAGCCGATTGGCCCGGGGTTGCACCTCCGGTCAGGCACTGAGTGGCGGCGCGCTGCTGCTCTCCGGCAGCCTCGTGTTTCTGGTCTGTCTCTTTGCCAGCGGTTATGCCGCGGCCTGGTTTGTCAGGAGGCAATGGCATGATTGACACCCTTTACAGCCTCGATGCGCTCGGCACTTCCCGGGGTCTCTTCCTCGCACTGCTGATCGGTTTCGGCTTCGGTTTCGCGCTCGAGCGGGCGGGCTTCAGCAGCTCGCGCCGCTTGGCCGGCGTCTTCTACTTCACCGACATGGCCGTTGTGAAGGTGATGTTCTCCGCGCTCATCACCGCGATGCTGGGGCTATCGTATCTGGTGGGGTTCGGCTGGATCCAGCTGGATCAGATCTTCCTTATGCCCACCATTTACGGCGCCCAAATCGTGGGTGGTCTGTTGTTCGGAATTGGGTTTGTCATGGGCGCCTGGTGCCCCGGCACGGCAGCGGCGGGCCTGGCCGCCGGCCGGATCGACGCGCTCGTGTTCCTGGTTGGCGTCACCGGTGGCAGCATCCTGTTCAACGAGATCTTCCCCGTGATCCATTCGCTTTACACGGCCGGGGATCATGGCACGCAGATGGTCTATACCACCGTGGGCATGTCGCGCAACGGTTTCATCCTTGCGTTCACGCTGGTGGCCGTGGCGGCCTTTTGGCTGTCGGAGTGGGCCGAGAAAGCGCGCACCGGGCGGGGGGCATATCTGGGTTCGCCATTCCTGAAGGCCTTCAGCATGGTTCTGGTGGCGGTGGCGGTCGGCTTGTTCGTACTGAGCCCCGCCACAACAGGGGTTGCTGCGAAGTCCGCGGGCGCGGCCACCGTGACAGCCGTGGACGAGAAGGCCCTGATGGAGAGGGTGGAGCAGGCGCTGGACCATATTGAGCCTGAAGAGCTTGCCGACCGCCTGATGGCCGACGAACCGGGCCTCATGGTCGTGGACGTGCGTCCGGCAGTCGAATTCAACGCCTTCCACATTCGCGGCGCCCTCAACGTGCCGCTCGCCCAGTTGGTGGAGACCCTTAAACCCTACCAGAACAAAGGCCTGATCGTTCTCTATTCCAATGGAATGACCCATTCCGCCCAGGCCCGAGACTCCCTCCAGCGCCAGGGCTTCAACAACGTCTACCTGCTGACGGACGGGTTGCAGGGCTTCCGGGATCGTTGCCTCAAGCCCGTTTCGCTGCGGTCGGAGCCGTTGACGACGGCCGACACCGCACGGGTCAACGCCTGGCGCGCCTTTTTCGCCTCGCCAGCTGCACCCGTTGCGCCAGCCGTTTCCGCCGAGGTCGGCGTTTTTATCTCGCCGCTAAACGCCGCCATGCCGCGCGTCGTCGAGACGGACTGGCTGGCGGCCCGGCTCGGCACGCCAGGTCTCAAGGTCATAGATCTGCGACCCCAGCCGGAATACAACGCGGCGCACATTCCGGCTTCCCTCAGCCTCAATGTCGAGAGTTTCCGCGGCAACATCGGGGGAGTGCCGTCTGTGCTCCTGCCACCCCCCATGCTCGCCGCCCAGTTTTCGCTCCTGGGGTTGCAGCCCTCAGACACTATCGTTCTCGTGTCCGGCGACAAGTTGTACGATACCACCTTGGCCGGCATGGCGTTCGAGCGGTTGGGGCACATGGATTACGCCGTGCTGAACGGAGGGTACGCCAAGTGGGCGCAGGAAGGCCGGCCCACCGACGCCGCGTTGCCCGCCGTAACCGAATCCAAATACCCGGTAAAAATGGACGCCGATGACTTCACTGTCGATTTCCAGGCTGTGGCCGCCCAACTCGGCAAGCCGGGCGTCGTGATTATTGACGTGCGGCCGGCAGACTTCTACACGGGTAAAAAATCCGACGAAGCCCGTGCCGGTCATATCCCCGGCGCGGTCAGTCGCCCTTTCACCGAGGATGTCATCACGAGCTCCACCACGGTCGTCTCCTTCAAGCCGGCCGACACCCCGGCCGCAGCATACCGTCAGATAATTCCCTCCAAAGATACGGAAGTCATCGTGCATTGCCGCACCGGGCATCAGGCCAGCCAGACCTTCTTCGTGCTGAAGCGTCTGCTGGGCTATCCGAATGTCCGATGGTACGACGCCGGCTGGACCGAATGGGCCGCCCGTTCGGAACTTCCGATCGTGAACGAAACGAAGGACGTCAAGAGCAAGAGGTGAAGCTTACGGGATGTGAGCCGCTCGGACATAACTCTAACTGAAAAACTGCTACTAAAACTGGGGGCAGGTTAGAAGCAGCCGCTGCTCAGATCCTAGAGGTTGTCGTCAAACTCTACGACTTCACCGGTGACCATGAAGATCACTCGCTCGCAAATGTTCACCACGCGATCTGCGGCCCTCTCCAGGTTATGGGCCACCCAGATAAGATAACTGGCTCGATCAACCAGTTTGGGGTCGACCATGATATGGGTGATCAGCTCGCGGAAGATCTGGTCATAGAGAGCGTCCATTTCATCATCTTCGGCAGGAATCGCTCGGGCCAGGTCGGTATCCCGTCCAGCGAAGGCCTGAAGCGCTCGGTGCAGCATGTTGCGTGCTTTCTCGGCCATGCGTGGAATATCGATCAGAGGCTTGACAAAGGGTTCCGTCCCCATCTTGATGGTGATTTTGGCGATCCCCTTGGCGTAATCCCCAATCCGTTCCAGCTCGGTGGCGATCTCCAGGACCGCGGCGAGAGTCCTCAAATCCACCGCCATGGGTTGCTGTGTGGCGATGAGCACAAAGGTTTCATGTTCAATGGCATAACGCCTCTCATTCACTGAACGATCGGCATTGATGATTTGCCCCGCCTTTTCCAGGTCACGGCGTTTCAAGGCATCCACTGCCTCCACCAGTGCTTCTTCCACCATCAGGCCCAACTCCTGGAGTCTTTTTTCCAGATCCTGCAATTCCTGGTCAAATTCTTTTCTGGCCATAGCCTGATTGGTACCTCCATTGGCAAAAAGGTGCTCTGTCCGGTCCCGGTCTATTCCAGGCCGTCACGCGCTCAGCCGGCCCGCCCGGTGATATAGTCTTCCGTCAGTTTCTGGCTGGGCCGAGTGAAGATCGACTTGGTCACATCAAATTCCACCAACTCACCCATCCAGAAAAAACCGGTAAAGTCCGACACTCGCGCGGCTTGTTGCATGTTGTGAGTGACGATGACGATGGTGTAGTTGGCTTTGAGCACTCGCATCAATTCTTCGATATGCAGTGTGGCGATGGGATCAAGAGCCGAACAAGGCTCGTCCATGAGGATGACTTCGGGCCTGACCGCGATGGTTCTGGCAATGCATAGCCGCTGCTGTTGGCCCAGAGAGAGACCCAACGCATCCTGATGGAGTTTGTCCTTCACTTCATCCCAGAGGACTGCACCGCGAAGGCTCTCTTCCACAATATGGGCCAATTCATTGCGGTTCCCCATTCCCAGTACTCGCGGGCCGAAAGCCACATTATTAAAGATGGATTGCGGAAAAGGATTGGGGCGCTGAAAGACCATCCCCACGCGCTTGCGCAACTCCAACACGCCGGCGTTTCGATCATATATGTCCTGTCCGTCCAGGAGCACCTCCCCGGTCACCCGTGTCCCCCGGATCGTATCGTTCATCCGGTTCAGGCAGCGCAGGAAGGTGGACTTACCGCATCCCGACGGACCGATGAGGGCAGTGACCTGATGCTCCCGAATGGGGATGGAAATATTGGACAGCGCCAAATGACTACCGTAATAGAAGTCGAGATGATTCACCTGGATCTTCTCCATCCCCTATCCTTATCCAAAACGACCGGTGACATAGTCTTCCGTTCTCTTGTCACGAGGCCGCGTGAAGAGTTCCTTGCGAGGGGCGGACTCAACCAGCTCGCCCATGAGAAAGAAGGCGGCCTGGTCGGCTATGCGAGCAGCCTGCTGAATGTTGTGCGGCACAATGATGATGCTGTAATGCTGTTTCAACGCGAACAGGGAGTCTTCCACCTTGCGGGTCGAAATCGGGTCCAGGCCCGAGGTGGGTTCATCCAGGAGCAATACATCGGGTTCCAGGGCCAGACTGCGGGCGATGCACAGGCGCTGCTGCTGCCCTCCCGAAAGAGCCGTGGACGGATCGTCCAAACGGTCCTTGACCTCCTCCCAGAGCGCCGCCTGGGTGAGGCTCCGTTCCAGGCTCTCGTCCAGCCGTGACCGGTCCTTTATGCCCGCCAGTTTGAGGCCATATAGAACATTCTCTCGAATGGTTCCCGGCAGTGGCAGCGGCAGGGCAAACACCATGCCCACCCGCTGCCGCAATTGAGGAACATGGGTGTCGGAACCGTAGATGTCCTGTCCATCCAGAAGGATCCGGCCCTTCATCTGCGTACCTTCCACCAGGTCGTTCAAACGATTAATCAGGCGAAGCAGGCTGGTCTTGCCGCCCCCTGCCGGACCAAACAACACCGTGACGCTGTTGGCGGCAATGCCCAACGTCACGTCACGCAATACCCAGTTGTCTCCATAAGCGTAGCTCACCTTGTCAATTTGAATCTTGGGGACTACCACTGTCTTCTCCGCCGGAAGTAGCTGCGAATGACGGTCGCCGCAAGGTTCATGGAAAGCACCAGGGCGAGCAGCACCAGCGCCGTGCCGTGCTGGATACGAATGGGCATGCCCGGCACCTGAGTGCTGATGACATAGAGATGGTAAGGGAGGGCCATGGTCTGATCGAATGGAGATTGGGGCAATCGCGGCAGGAAAAAGGCGGCTACGGTGAAGAGAATCGGCGCCGTCTCTCCGGCAGCCCGCAGCAAACCCAGAATCACGCCGGTGATGATGCCCGGCAAGGCCTGCGGAAGGATGATGTAGCGGATCCCCTGCCAGCGCGTCCCTCCCAGACTGGCGCTCACGGTCCGAAACTCTGTGGGCACGGCTCGCAGCGCTTCTTCCGCCGTGCTGATGATCACCGGCAGGGTCATGATGGCCAGGGTCAACGCCCCGGCCAAAATGGATGTCCCCATCTTGAAAAACAGAACGAACATCCCCAGCCCGAAGAGCCCGTACACAATGGATGGGATCCCTGCCAGATTGACGATGGCCAGCCGAATGCAACGGGACACCCAGGTATCACGCGCGTATTCGGCCAGATAGATGGTTCCTCCTACCCCGATGGGAATGGCGACCAGGGCGGTCCCCAGCATGAGCAGGAGGGTACCGACAAGTGCCGGAAAAATGCCGCCCTGTTTCATTCCATCGAAGGGCATGGCGGTGATGAACTCCCAGGATATGGCACTCATCCCCTCAACCACAATAATCCCGATGACCACTAACATGGGAACCACCACCGCCAGGGCAGCAAGGCCCAACAGGGCAAAGCCAAGCCGCTGTACCCAGTATCGACTCATCAGCGCAGACCTCCGCGACGCTGTTTCTTGAAGATGGTGGATGCGGCCACCAGGTTGATTAGGAACGTGAGGATAAAGAGGATGATGGCAATGCCGAACAGGGCATGGTAATGGGTGCTCCCCTGGGCTACCTCCCCCATTTCCGCGGCGATGGTGGCCGTCATGGTACGAGCGGGCTTGAACAGCGAATCCAGGCTGAGCGGCATGCGAGCAGCGTTGCCCGTCACCATCATGACCGCCATGGTCTCACCGATGGCCCGCCCCATGCCCAGCATCACCGCTGTCGTGATTCCGGAACGGGCTGCCGGCACCACCACTCGCCAGATCGTCTGCCATTGCGTCGCCCCCATGGCCAGACCCGCATCACGGAAGCTTTTCGGGACCGCATCCAAGGCGTCTTCGGCCACACTGATGATGGTGGGAAGCGCCATGTAAGCCAGGATCAGACCGCCGGTAAACACCGTAAGGCCCGTGGGGACCCCAAATGTCTCGCGGATCAGCGGAGCGACCACATGCATGCCAAAAAAACCCAGCACCACGGAGGGGATGCCTGCCAGCACCTCGATCAACGGCTTGAGAACTTCTCGAGCCCAGTCGGGCGCCACTTCGCGCACAAAGACGGCGGTGGTTACCCCCAGGGGCAAGGCGATGAGGATGGCGGTCACCGTAACCAGGGCTGAACCCAACAGGAGCGGCAGGGTCCCGAAGAGATCAAAAGTCGGATACCAATGGGTCCCAAAGAGGTTGGAGGGCGGCGCCTTGTAGAAGATCGGCACGCCTTCTCGAAGCAGGAAGAGGAAGATGAGCAGGACAAAGCCAATGGTTGAAAAGCCCAGCACCCGGATGAGAGCTTCGATGACGAACTCTCGCCAGTCGGCCTGCGCCGCTTCTGCCCGCTGTTGAGCAGACATTTCAGGGCCCTCAATGCAAGGGTACAAAGCCCAATTTGGATACCAGGCCCTGACCCGGTCCCAGCACCCAGTCCAAATAAGTCTTCACCTGGCCGCCGGGTTCACCGGCGGTGTACATATAAAGGGATCGAGAAATGGGATAGGATCCATCATTGACGGTAGGGATCGATGGCAGTACGTAAGGGCTGTTCGCGTCCTTGGCCACCGCCAGCACTTTCTGATCCGAGGTCACATAACCAAGTCCGTCATAACCTATGGCATTCGGGTTCTGTCGCACCTCCGTGCTGATTCCCTCAGAAGACGGCATCAGGAGCGTGTCCGGGGAGAAAAGCAGTTTGCTTTCAGGTTCACCCATGCGGATGACGTGCTCCAGGACGTAGACATACGTCCCCGAATTGGATTCCCGGGAGAGTAGCACAATGGGCCGATCTTCTCCTCCCACCTTTCGCCAGTTGGTGATTTTGCCCGTATAGATATCGGAAATCTGCTGCATGGTCAGGGCACTCACCGGGTTGGAAGGATTAACCACCACCGCGATGGCGTCACGTGCCACAACGAATTCCACGGGAGTGATCCCGTTGGCCTTGGCGGCTTGGATCTCTTCGGTTTTCATCTCACGCGAAGCGTTCGCAATATCTACCGTACGGTTCATTAGTGAGGCGATCCCCGTACCCGAGCCGCCCCCCGTGACGGAAATGCGCATCTCGGGATGTTCCTGCATGTAGCGCTCAGCCCAGGCCAGTGCCACATTGACCAGGGTGTCCGATCCCTTGTTTTCGATGCTTTTAGTGCCCGAGCCAGTCGATGGGGTGTCGCCGGCTCGCTGTTCGCGGCAAGCCGGCGACCCAGAGAGCAGGAACACCAGCGCCCCGGCAAGAAAGACCCACCGGATCAGCCGGCATGGCACGGCACCGTTATCCGCAATCCTCCCGGGCGATACCCGTAGAATTGCGGGACACGATGGCGACGGCATCTTGATCATGGCTGCCTTGTTACAGAGGTTCTCAAACCCGGTTATCTCACGATCCAAGCCGATACCAGAAATCACAGAGCAGGTCCATAGGAATTTTCAGACAAATTCTAGTGATTCAATTGTACACGCAGCTTGGCATCCTGCCCATGTTTCGACAAAGGAAGGAATTACCGCCAGAATGTCATT
>CAVOWH010000025.1:0-73067 GCA_963700055.1 uncultured delta proteobacterium
GGCTCGCGGCCTCGCTCGACGGGCTCTTCAACGCGTTCGCCGACCTGGCGAACAACGCCACCAGCCCGACCTCCCGCACGCTGGTGCAGCAGGCCGGGCGGCGCTTCGCGCAGCAGCTCCGCGGCCTCGACGCCACCGTCACGCTGGTGGCGGACGACGCGCTCGCGAAGCTGCGGGAGCAGGTGGCGCCTGGTGAACGACCTGGCCGCGCGGGTCGCCGACCTCAACCAGCAGATCCTCGCCTACGGCGGGGCGAGCGGGAGCGCGCCCGACCTCGCCGACCAGCGCGACCTGATCGTGGACCAGCTGTCGAGCATCGTCGGCGTGCGGGTGCTGGCGCGCGAGGACGGCACCATCGGCGTGATCGCCGGAGACACCATGCTGGTGGACGGCGCCAACGCGCAGACCCTGTCGGTGCGGGCGCTCGGCGGCGGCGGCTACGGCGTGTTCACGGCCGGCGGCATCGTGGTCGACCCGAAGTCGGGCAGCCTGAAGGCCCTGACCGACCTCACGACGATCACCCTGCCGGGCATCCAGCGCCGGCTCGACCAGCTGGCCGAGGCGCTGGTGACGACCGTGAACGCGATCCACCGCGCCGGCACCACCGGGACCGGGGCGACCGGGGTCGACTTCTTCGACCCCGCGGGGATCACGGCGCAGTCCATCTCGCTCTCGGCCGCGGTGGAGGCGTCGGGGGACGCCATCGCCGCCGGGACCGGGGCCTCCGGCGACGGCTCGGTGGCGCGGCAGATCGCGGGTCTCGCCACCGCCGCGAACGCTGCACTGGGGGGCGGAGCTTCCGGGGCTTCGACACCGACCTCGCCGGGGAGGTGGGGGCGGGCGTCGGCTCCGCCCGGGCGGAGGCGGACGCGTACCGGACCACTGCGGACCAGGCCGACACGATGCGCTCCAGCATCAGCGGCGTCTCCGTGGACGAGGAGATGGTCGCGCTCATCACGCAGCAGCAGGCCTACACGGCCGCCGCGCGCATCGTCAACGTCGCCGACGAGCTGATGAAGACCGTGCTCGAGATGATCTGAGCCGGCTGCGGGAGGGATCCTCCGGGAGTCCGCGCTCCGGGAGGGCTTCGTCGCGCGCGCCGGATCCGCCCGCTGCGGGAGGACGGGGCCGTCCGTGCGTCAGGCGGCGGGCCTCAGGACGACCGCGCCCTCGAGGAGCGGCTCCAGGCGGTGCCGCCGCCGGAGCGTCTCCAGCGCCGAGGGGGACAGCCGCGTGCCGCGGGCCAGCAGCTTCAGACCCGAGTCCGTGCACAGGTCCTCGGCCAGCACCATCCCGGCCTCGAGGTCGGCGATGGCCACCCGCACGCGCGAGTCGCGCAGCCGCCCCGGAGGGCCGCTGGCGAGCAACTCCTGCAGCTGGATGACGACCATGGGGTCGTAGCAGGTGCCCCGGCGCTCGTCGAGGCCCTCCAGGATCGCGGCGACGGCGCCCTCGCCCCGCGCCTCGAGCGCGGCGATGAAGTCGATGATCACCCTCAGGAAGCGGCAGCGCAGAGGGATCTCGCCACGCTGGAGGCGGTTCGGGATCCCCGAGCCGTCCCAGTTCTCGTAGATGGCGCCCACCAGGTCGCCGGCCTCCCGCAGCCCGGAAACGCGGTGCAGGAGGGCGCGCGTGGCGAGGACGAAGCTGCGGTCCCGGGCGTCCGGCGCATCGTGCTCGGCGCGGGCTCCCCCGTTCGGGCGAGAGCACGCGGCCCATCTCGTGCAGGCGGGCGGCGATGTCGAGGTCACGGAGCAGGGAGTCCGGGACCTCGAAGCGCTGGGCCAGCCCGCGCGCCAGCTCGGCGACGCGCACTCCGCGCGCGGCCGCGCCCGGCAGGCGCATGTCGAGCAGGCTCGCCAGCAGCTCGAGCAGGTGCTCGAAGCCCTGCTGCTGCTCCGCGTGCAGCCGATCCAACTCCTCGCGGTCGGCGCGCAGCTCGTCGTCGGCCCGCCGATGCGCTGCGTCCAACGCAGCTTCGCGTGCAGGTCGGCGGGCTCCACCGGCCGGACCAGGTACTCGTCCACGCCGGCGGGGAGCCCCTGGCGACTGAGCCCCGGCGCTGTCGGGCGACACGACCAGGACGACCATCGCGTCGGCCATGCCCGGCTCGGCGCGCAGCTCGCGGCACAGGTCGTGGCCCGGTCCCCGAGCAACCCGCCGTCGAGGACCAGCAGGTCGGGCCGATGCTCCCGGACCAGCGCCGGAAGGTCCCCTGCGCGCACGGCCGTCACGGGGGCGGACCGCGGGTTCCCGCGCGAGTGCCGCGCGGCAGGGCGCCCGCCAGCGCCACGTCGGCGGACGCCAGCAGCACGGTCGCCGTGCCGCTCACGCCGGGCTCCGCGTCGGCAGCGGCCGGAGGCCCGGCACGGAATCGGGCGGCTGGCCGTCCGGAGAGAGCGTGGCCGGCGGGCGCGCGTAGTCGAGCAGCATGGTGATGGTGATGCGGCGGTTGCTCGGCCGCGTACGGGATCGCGGGATCGCGCAGCTCGCGGTCGGCGAGCCCGCGGATCTGCGACAACCTGGGCGGGCCGGAGGCCGTTGCTGCGGTCAGGATGCGGCGCGCCGCGTTGGCGCGGTCGGCGCTCAGCTCCCAGTTCGTGTAGCTGCTCGAGCCCGCGGTAGGGGCAGGCGTCGGTGTGGCCCTCGATCCGCACCGGGTTCGGCAGCGGCCCGAGCTCGCGCGCCGAGCAGCGCGAGGATCTCGCGCCCGCGCGCGCTCGGCGCCGGCGCTGCCGGTCTCGAAGAAGACGCCGGTCGAGTCCTCGAGCAGCTGGATGCGCAGCCCGTCGTCGGTGAGCTGGATCTCGACGTACTTGCCGGACCGTCGGCGAGCTCGGGCGCCTCGTCGAGCTGCTTCTCGAGTCCGCTCGGCCAGCGTCTGCAGGCGGTCGCGCCGCAGGTCGATGACGTCCGCCTGGTTCGAGCGGCGCGGACCGTCGAGGCCTGCGCGCCCTCGCCCGGGCATGATCGAGCTGCCGTACTCGTCGGCGCGCCCCAGCGGATCCTGGAAGTAGCCGGCGATCGCCGACTTCACGTCGGAGCTCTGGTTGACGAGCCAGAGCACCAGGAAGAGCGCGAACATGGCGGTCATGAAGTCGGCGAACGCGACCTTCCAGGCGCCGCCGTGATGGCCGCCGCCGTGCCCCTTCTTCGGACGATGATGCGGACCGGGACTTCGCGCTGCTTGTTCATGCTGCTGCCCCTCGGCCGCCCGGCTTCGCCTTGAGGCTCTTGCAGGCGGTCTCCATCTCGGCGAACGTCGGACGCGACTCGCTGAAGATCGCGCGGCGCGCGAACTCGACGGCGACGATCGGGGCGAAGCCCTTGGCGAGCGGCGACGACGCTCGGCCTTGATGAAGTGGTAGAAGCGGCGTCTCGGCCGCCTTGACGTGCTCGAGCGCGCTGGCGAGCGGGCCCGACGAAGCCGTAGGCAGGAGCACGCCGAGGAAGGTGCCGGTCAGCGCGGCGGCGACGTGCTCGCCGATCTGCTCGATCGGGCCCGTTGATCGCGCCCATCGTGACGACGATGCCGAGCACCGCCGCCACGATGCCGATGCCGGGCAGCGCGTCGCTCACCTTCTGCAGGGCCGCGACCGGCATCGCCTCCTGCTCGTGGTGGACCTCGATCTCGCCGTCCATGAGCGCCTCGAGGTCGTGCGGCGGCACGCTGCCGACCAGCACCAGCCGCAGCGAGTCGCAGAGGAAGATGATCGCGTGGTGGTGCTGCGATCACCGCCGGGTACTTCTTGAAGAGCGCGCTCTTCTGCCGGCGCCTCGATGTGGGCTCTCGATCGCCACCAGGCCGTCGCGCTGGGCGATCTGGAACAGCTCGAAGATCATCTTGAGCGCGTCCAGGTAGAGCGCGCGGTCGAACGGGCGAGGGCTTGCACGAGCCGGGCAGCTTGCCGCCGAGCGACTTGAGGACGGGCGGCGGCGTCGAGATGAGGACCGTGCCGAGCGCGGTCCCGCACGATCACGATGATCTCGGAGATCTGGAACGAGGGCCATGAGCTTGCCCGCCGGCGATCGTGAAACCGCCGAGGACGGACGCCGACGACCACGACGAGACCGATCAGGGCGATCATTCGCGCACTCCCAGAGGGTCCGACCCGGGCCGGCGGACGCACGGCCGTGCATCCAGTATCGGCTTGGCGGAGCGCGCCTTGAGGGGCGGCGGGGCGCCGCGACCGACGGCCGGCGGAGGGGCAGAACGGACCTCAAGGAATCGGCCGGCGGCCCGATACTCAACGAAGACACCCGACGGCCCCTGGCCCGTCCGGGGCGTGGCTGTTCCTGTCGGGGAGGAGTCCGGCGCACCTCGATTCGAGGCGGATCCGTGAGCAAGGGCGCCCGGGTGGGGCACGAGCCGGTGGGGCAACGGCCGCCGGACCCGGGCGGCCGCGATCGGTCCCGAGCCGGGGACGCGGGCACGGGGAGCGGCGTGAGCCATGAAAGCCCTCATCGCGGATGACGACCGGATCTCGCGCGCGGTCCTGAAGCGCCTGCTCAGCCACATCAACGTCGAGGTGGTGGAAGCGGACAACGGCCTGGACGCGCTGAACCTGCTCGAGCAGGTGGATCCCGACTTCATCGTGTTCGACGTCCAGATGCCGATCCTGAGCGGCCTGGAGGCGCTCAGCGCGATCCGCCAGTCGCAGGTCCGGCCGGACGTGCCGGTCATCTGCATCTCGGCCTCGGGGACGAAGGAGGACGTGACCCGCATGCTGGCGCTCGGCGTGTCGGACTACCTCCTCAAGCCGATCAACCCGGTCGAGGCCCTGCCGCGCATCAAGAGCGTGATGCTGCGGGCGCCCCAGCGGCGCAAGCGGCGGGACGGGGGGCCGCTCAACAGTCTCCTGATCGTGGGCGCGGATCCCAGTTTCCTGGCCTTCGCGAAGCCGCTCCTCGAGCAGGACTTCGAGGTCTCGGAGATGTCCTCCGGCACGCAGGCGGCGCTCCGCTTCCGCGAGGCCGGGGCGAAGCCCGCCATCGTCTGCCTGTCGGAGGGCCTGCCCCTCGTGAACGAGGACGTGCTGGCGGACGTGATCCGCAAGATGGCGATCCAGGACGGGGCCACGCCGCCGCAGATCTTCCTGCTCGCCGGCGGGGCCGCCGTGGAGGAGTCGAAGGCCCTGCGCTACGACGGGGTGATCCGGAAGTCGTTCGTCCCCGCCCAGTTCGTCGAGGAGTTCCGGCGCGTGGTGATGAGCGACCAGAACGCCTGCGAGAAGCTGCGCCACCTGGTGCGCGAGGGCCTGCGCGGCGAGCTGGTCACCGCGACGCAACAGGCCGTCGGCGCGATGATGGCGAGCGAGGTCACGCTGCTCGGCGACGGGAACGAGGGGGAGGTGCTCCCGGCCGGCGTGTGCTCCCGGGTCACGATGCACGAGCCCGCGAGCGGGCTCACCCTGCACGCGGAGCTCGTCACCGGGCGCCCCGAGGCCGAGAAGATCGGCTCGCAGGTCAGGGGGCGCCCGACCACGTTGGACGAGGGCGGATCGAAGGTGCTCGGTGAGCTGGTGAACGCCATCGCCGGCCGGATGCGGGACTGCCTGCTCTCCCGGGGGTTCGAGCTCAAGCTGGGGATGCCCGAGACCGCGACCGACGAGGTCGGAGAGGTGCCCGCGGACCTGGCCGTCCCGTTCCGCTGCTCCGAGGGCCAGGTCTTCCGTGAAATATTCGATGACGTGCTGGATTCCCTGCGCGAGCATTTCGAAGTGACCGACAACCAGGCCGACTCGCCCATGGACGCCGAGGCGCTGGCCAGAAACCTCGCCGACAAGACCGGCGCCATGACCACCTTGGTGGACCGGGTCGACGCCCAGCTGCTCTCGCGCTGCCCCAACCTGAAAGCCGTGTGCAACATCGCCGTGGGCTTCAACAACATCGACCTCGAGGCCTGCAAGCGCGCCGGGGTCATGGCCACGAACACACCCGGGGTCCTGGACGACAGCACCGCGGACTTCACCTGGGCGCTGATCCTGTCCACGGCCCGCCGGGTGGTGGAGTCCGATGCGCATGTGCGCTCCGGGCAATGGAAGGGCTGGTACCTCAAGCAGTTCCTGGGGGCGGACGTGCACCACGCCACCCTGGGCATCCTGGGATTCGGCCGGATCGGAAGGCGGGTGGCGCGGCGGGCGCTGGGGTTCGACATGACCGTCCTGTATCACGACGGTCAGAAGGCGGATGCCGACACCGAGCGCACCTGCAACGCCGTGTTCGTGAGTTTGGACGAGCTTCTGGCACGCGCCGACATCCTGAGCATCCACGTGCCCTACGCCCCGTCGACCCACCACCTGGTGAGCGCACGGGAATTGGGGAAAATGAAGCCGGGGGCCATTCTAATCCATGCGGCCCGGGGCGGAGTGGTGGACGACGCGGCCCTGGCGGCGGCGCTGCAAAGCGGCCGGCTGGCCGGCGCCGGCCTGGACGTCTATGAAAACGAACCGGCCCTGAATCCGGCCTTCCTCGCCATGAAGAATGTGGTCCTGACACCGCACATCGCCAGCTCATCGGAAGCCACGCGCCACGCCATGGCCATGCTGGCCGCGCAGAACCTGGTGGCGGCGCTCACCACCGGCAAACCGCCCAATCTGCTCAACCCTTAGAAAAACGACGCCTCGGGCCGTGATCCGGCGTTGCACGGCCGCTTGTAAATGCTCGCATATCTTGCGATATGCTGCGCTTTCCAAGAGGCCGTGCGCCTTGGCTGACGGCCCGAGACGCTGTTTTTCAATACCCTGCTGCCTTTTATGCCGGGGCATACGATGAAGTTGGCTTTTTCTGTGGGAGCGGCATCTTGCCGCGATGCTATCCCGGCTGAAAGCCATTCCGGCAGCAATGCAGCCTGGTTGCCCATCGGCGGCAGCATCCAGAGGACTATCGCCATGACCGCAAAACAGCTTCACCGCATGGGAATTCGAGAAGCAGCCCAGGCCATCCATATGGGCGATCTCCGAAGTGAAGAGTTGATTCACGCCCTGCTCGAGCGCATCGCCAGTCTTGAGGACACGGTCCAGGCCTTCCAGTGGATCGATCCGGCGCGTGCGCTTGAGCTTGCGCGCCGGGCCGATCGAAGATTACGGTCCGGAGAGACCGTGGGACCCCTGCACGGCATTCCCATCGGCATCAAGGACATCATTGAAACCGAAGGCATCCCCACCGGCATGGGCTCGCCCATATTCGACGGCTACGTACCCGCCCGGCCGGCGGTGCTGGTCCAACGGGCAGAGGCGGCCGGCGCCTTCGTGCTGGGGAAGACCGTCACGACCGAGTTCGCCTACTTTCATCCCGGGAAAACCCGCAACCCATGGAACCCGAACCATACCCCGGGAGGGTCCTCGAGCGGGTCAGCGGCGGCGGTCGCCATGGGGTTTCTGCCGGGGGCGGTCGGCACCCAGACCAATGGCTCGATGATCCGGCCCGCGGCCTTCTGCGGGGTAGTGGGGTACAAACCCACCTCAGGTCTCATCCCTCTCGCCGGCGTCCACCTCTTCAGCCCCAGCCTCGACCAGGTGGGTGTGTTCGCCCGCAGCGTGCCCGATGCCGCTCTGCTGGCCGCTGCGCTGACGGGAAAAGGGGACGATGGGGCTGTGACGGGCACGGGGACGGGGATGATCCCTGCCGACGTGGCCGCATTGGTGCGTCCCCCGCGGTTGGCGGCCGTGCGCTCTCCTGTTTGGCACCTGGCCGAGCCGCAAACCCAAAAGCATTTTCTGGAGATGGTGGACCGTCTGCGGGCTGCAGGCGCGGAGGTTCTGGAACAGGAGCTACCGCCCGCGTTCGAGGAAGCGCATGCGGTGCATCGGGTCATCATGTACGGCGAGGGGTCGCGGGGTTTCGCGGAGCTGCAGCGCCGCGACCGGAAAAGGCTCAGCCTGCGTCTCAACGCCTTGATCGACGAGGGGGTGGTGATTCCGGATTCCGACCTGACGCGGAGCTTGGAGAGAAAAGCTCAGTTCGCCGGGGAGCTGGATGCCTTTATGGACGCCTTTGATGCTGTCATCACCCCGCCGGCGCTCGGCGAGGCGCCCGCGGATCTGACGCAGACCGGAGATCCCGCCTTCTGCACGATCTGGTCGCTGTGCGCGGTGCCCGCCGTCACCATCCCTGCCGGCCGCGGTCCGGCCGGGCTGCCTTTAGGGCTACAGATCGTCGGCCCGCGGTTCGCCGACGCGCATGTCCTTTCGGTCGCCCGTTGGTGCGACGAACGAATCGGGTGGACTCAACGGATGGTCGATTGAAAAAGTATTGGCGAACGGCGATTCAAGCTGTGATCGCGGGTGAAACCGGTTTAAGGTTTAAAGTTCAAAGTTTAAGGATAAGAAGATGAAAGAATAGCGTCTTGTCTTTAAACCTTAAACTTTTATTGTCTTTTTGGTTATGTGAAATCCGGGTTGTCGGTCCGGCGGGTTCCGTCGCGCTCGAAGGCGGCGTAGTACGCCTCGATGCGCTCCCGCGCGCGTCCTAAATTGTGGTTGTTCAGGTTGAGGTTGAGCAGGTCGATGCACCAGGGCGCCTTGATCGGGGTCTTGACGTAGCGCTCCACGATCGCGCGGGCGATCGGCAGGGTGGTATCCTTCGAGTCGTCGTGGACGTCGCGGTTGCTCGCCTGGCGCAGCTTGGCATACTCCTCGGCCAGCAAGCGGCCGAAGAGACCGTCCGTGAGCGCGTCGCCGGCCTGCACGCCGCTTTCCGCGTCGCCCGCGGTGAAGCCGGCCCTCTTGTGCAGCCACTCCCAGAGAATGCTCAGGCGGATCTCGCCGGTGGCCATGTCCTCCATCAGGTACAGCTCGTCGTCGTTTCCGAAGTAGTCGGCCGGCTTGAGCGCCGCGGCCTGGAAGCCGCGGCCGAAGGCGTTGCCGTACTGCAAGGCCACCGAGAGCAGGTCTCGGGCCCCGCGCACCGTGCGCGCGGCCGGTTCGAGCAGCACCAGGTCCCCGGCGTCCTTCTGTTCGTAGGTGAGCGGCGGGAAGGCGCGGCCCAGCTGGTTAGCGTCGCCGGCCTGCTCCCAGACCGGCCGGACGATGTGGACCATCTTCCAGTGCGCCACCCACTTGCCGCTGGCGCCCGCCTTCTGTTCGCTTTCGCCGCCGGCGACGGCGCGCTTCATGCCCAGGGCAATGCCCTTCGCCGAGCCGACCGGGATGTTGGGCTGCATTCCGCCCTGCCAGAGCGCGCAGCGGCCGTTGCGGTCGGGGGTGTTGACCGCGCGCCGCACGCGGTCCTCGTAGATCCTCATGTAGCCGTATTTCATGGTGACGGCGTCGATGTTGGGGTTGTGGAAGCCCTGGTCCCAGGCGAGCGCATCGGCGACGCTGTTGATGTAGTCCCAACGTCCGGTGTTGAAGCCGACAAAACGCCGGCCGAGCGCGGCGCGGATTTCCATCAACTGGTAGCAGGCTTCGAGCTGCTCGACCAGCACGTAAACCTTCACTGCCCCCGCCGGCAGGCCGATGTGCTGCTCCAGGGCCCCGAGGATGTCATTCCACAGCGCGGCCTCCTCGGCAGTCTGAATCTTGGGCAGGTAGAGGACAATCGAGCGGCCCTCTTGGCGCAGGGTCTGGTAGTTGTTGACGACGTAAAGAACGGCGTCGACGATCGAGGCCGAGAAGCCGGAGCCGTCGTGGTCGCGCACGTGCCGGTCGTCCAAGTGCAGGCCGCGGGGGCGGAAAATGCGGGTGGTGAAGTCGAGCTGCTTCTTCCAGTCGGCGATGATCTTGCGGCCGAGGAAGTCCCTGGACCAGGCGTTCATCTCCGCGGCGACCGTCTCGGCGACCCGCAGAAAAGGATCCTGGCATGCGAGGGCGATTTTGAGGTTGCGCTGGTTGTCGAGCGACATGGCGTCGACCTGGCCGAGCGCGTCCTCGCCGTCGAACATCCAGCCGTCGGCGCCGGAGAGCAGGGCGTAGGCGACATTGCGGATGCCGGCTTCCACCGTCGCGCGCGGCCGGCTGGCCGGCCCGGTGCCCTGGACCCATTGCCGCTGCAGGTCGTGAGGGATCTCAGCGCCCTCGAACTGTCCCGCGCGCGCCTGCTGCGCGGTGAGCGCGGTGCGCGGGATCGGGGCGGCGGGATCGAGAAAGCCAATCCGCCGGCCCTCCCGGAAGCGCGCGGCGCGGCGTTCGATGCGCTCGCGCATGACCCGCCGGCGCTCGGTATTAAATCCTGCCAGGGCCTCCAGCGCGTCGAGCGCCTCCGGGGTAAGTACATTCGGATACTGCCGACGGATGCCGTCACGCAGTCGCAGTCGATTTGAACTTCCGCTCGCCGTATTTCTCGTGTTCACGGTTTCCTCCGACTGATTGGTTATGTTTTAGGCTGCACACTATGGCAGAGATGCCTCGCGAAAAGGCGAAACGAAGGGAAAGATGATGTCAGCAGAAATTCGAATATCGAATATCGAAATCCGAAACAAATTCGAAATCCGAATTTTCAAATGTTCGAAACCAGAACGGTACAGATGAACACGACCCATTTCATGGTTTTCCAACCGTGAACCTGTGGCACTCGTTAAGCGGGTGCCGCTCTATCCCCGCCCGACAAACGGCATTTTGGTGGCCATGATGGTCATGAACTGCACGTTGGTGTCGAGCGGCAGGCTGGCCATGTAGAGCACCGCGCTCGCCACGTGCGCGAGGTCCATCAGTGGCTCGACCGCGATCTGACCGTTGGCCTGCGGCACGCCCTTGGCCATGGGAGCGGCCATCTCGGTGCGGGCGTTGCCGATATCGATCTGGCTGCAGGCGATATCGTAGGCGCGACCGTCGAGAGCGATCGACTTGGTCAGGCCGGTGATCGCGTGCTTGGTCGTCGTGTAGGCCGTTGAACTGGGCCGCGGGGCATGTGCCGAGATCGAGCCGTTGTTGATGATGCGCCCGCCGCGCGGGTCCTGGGTCTTCATCATCCGGAAGGCCTCGCGCGCGCACAGGAAGGAGCCGGTCAGATTGACGTCCACCACCGCCTTCCACTGCTCGACCGAAAGCGTGTCGATCTCTACGCCGGGAACGAAGATGCCGGCATTGTTGAAGAGCAGGTCCAGCCGGCCGAAGTGCTCCTTCACGGCCGCGAAGAGCGCCTGTACCGATGCGGGGTCGCTGACGTCCGTCGGCACGACCAGCGTCCGCGCGCGGTCGCTCGATTGGGCCGCCGTTTGTTCGAGCGGCTCCCGCCGGCGCCCCGCCAGCGCAACGCCGTACCCGTCGCGCAACAGCGCGAGCGTGACCGCTTGGCCGATACCGGTGCCGGCGCCGGTAACCACCGCTGTCCTGTTGTGTACTGCCATGGCTACTCTCCTGAAAATAAAAAAATAAAAGGGACGTTCATTACTTTATTATTTCATATAAGTCAATAACTGCAGCCCCTTTTCGGCTACCATTCTTTGGCCGCGGGCGATGGATTGGCTCACCGTGGGTTGGGAAATCTTTAGGCGCCGGGCGAGTTCAACGGTGCGGATGCCTAACTCCCGGTTCGCCCAATAGCACAGCACGCTGCGGGCCGGAACCGTGCGGGCGTATTTGCCCTCGCGAAGCACTTCATGGGGCGGCATTTCAAAGAGGGCTGCTACCCGCTGCACCAGTCGTTCAAAATCGTATCCCACCGCCAAAAGCATAGACCGTCGTTCGAGTCTCTCGTTGCCGGCTGCCAGCACCGTTTCAACAAAGTCTCCGTTTCCTAAAATCCGTTCATCCCCCCTCACTCTGGCGCCGATTCCTCGAAGGGCCTTGACCGCCTTCCAGCCTCCGAGACTGCGGACCAGTTTTCCCCCGACCAACTGCGGTCGTTTTCCAAGATCGATCCCTTTCTGCAAGTACTCGGCATATCTCTTCCGGGCTTGTGCGGTTCTGCTCCCGAACTGCTTGAGAACATAGCTGGCATCCTGCCAGTTGTTTTGGAATTTTCCCATCACGACACCGTGACCGCAGAAACCATAGAAGTCAAGTGCATTTAAATCGGATACCAGGTTTGCCCGCAGCGGGTTCAGATGGATGTATCGAACCAACTCCAGCAAATATGCGTTTTCCTGGCAAAGGATGGACTTGTAGCGATTCTGAAACAGATGACCGCTTCGCTGGTGTTTTAGATTGAAGGTCACTGCATAGCCAGTCAGAAGCCGCTGCATGACGGTGGAAATGGGCAGGAGACCGGTGCGAAGCAGCAGATGAAAATGATTGGGCATCAGCGCCCATGCAAAACAGGATGTCTGACTCTCACGCAGAATAGTGCCAAGCCGCCTAATGAAGTCATATCGGTCAGGGTCCTGTCGAAAGATGGCACTGCGCTCGACTCCTCGAACGATGATATGATGCAACGCTCCAGGGGCATCAATTCGGGCTTTGCGGGGCATATAAAATTAATAGCAGAAACAAAATCTGCTTTCAAATAATAAAATAATGAACGTCCCCTTTATTTTAAAATATAATTTTCAAATTTGGCGAAGTTTTAAGAGAAGGGCTTTAAGCGCAGCGGCAGCAATGATGAAAATGCCGCTCAACTCGAGGATCCAATTCATCTTCAGGTTCAAAAACCTGAAATGCAGAACTTCGTCGAAGTGGTGAAAGCTGGCGGCGCGGATGACGATGAAGCTGAGGAGAAAAAACAGCCCGATGAAAGCGAGTCGAAAGCACTTGTATAAATCCCGGAGGGTATAGGCGAAGAATACGAAGCCAGCCATTGACAAAAGACTGAAACACACGATGAACTCAAACTGCACCATGCGGCGTTGCTCCATCCAGCCCTGATGCCACGCAATCTGACGGCCGATTTCCGTAAAAAGCGATTGCAGATCAAGCTGTTTGTTGATGGCCAGCAACAGCATCAACAAGCTTATCAGACTCCAGAAGAAAAAGGAGCGGCGCTCGCGCTGTTGGTGGGCGAGGGCTGAAAAAAAGAGAAAGGATCGCGCAGGCTAAATAAGCAGCGACGGTGAACCATCCCATGAAGGAAGGGTCTCCTATCTCGGGCCGCCAACGGCCCATCAAGTATTCAAGCGACCAAAGAGGAGAGACAGTCATTGGCATTTCGCTGGCGGAAGTGTTCACTCCTTCAGCCGCGTGCTGATCTGCACCTCGGAGGTGAGCGTGCGATGCACGGGGCAGCGGTCGGCGATCTGCAGGAGGCGCTGTTTCTGGTCGGGATCGAGCGGCCCCTCGATCTCGATTTCGCGTTCGATGCGGTCGAGCATGCCTTCGCGGGTCTCGCAGCTCTCGCAGGCGGCGGCGTGGATCTTATCGTGTTTCAGGCGGACCGTGGCGGCTTCGAGCGGCCAGCCCTTGCGGTCGGCGTACATGCGCAACGTCATGGCGGTGCACGCGCCCAGCGCTGCGACCAGCAGATCGAAGGGGCTCGGGCCCTGATCGGTCCCGCCGGCCTGGACCGGCTCGTCCGCCACCAGGCTGTGGCGATTGACGAGGACCTCGGTCAGAAATCCGCCCGGTCCCGTGCGGGCCGAGATGCGGTTGCCCGCGGCGGGGCTCCTGGCGATTGCGGGAGCCGCCGGAGTCAGGTAGCGTCGGGACCAGGCTGCGATGACGGCGCCGGCGTAGCGGGAGTCGGCCAGGTTCGAGAGCAGGTGGTCGGCCTGGTCGAGCGCGACGAAGCTCTTGGGGTGGCGCGCCGCCTGGAAGATGCGGGCGGCGTTTTCAATTCCGACCACATCGTCGAGCGGCGAGTGCATGACCAGCAGCGCCCGGTTCAGGTCGCGAATGGCGGCCTCCGGGTCGATTCCGCTGAGGTCGTCCAGAAATTTTTTGCGCAGCGTGAAGGTGCGGCCAGCGATGGTCACCTCGGCCTCGCCCTGGGAGGCGATCGCTTCCGTGGCCGGACCCAGGGTTTTGGAAACGTGCCGGGGGTCGGCCGGGGCTGCAATGGTCACCACCGCCCGGCAGGAGGGAATCGCGGGCGCCGCTTGCAGCACGGCGGCTCCCCCGAAGGAATGGCCGATCAACAGCTGAGGCCCCTCGAAGCGCGACGCCAGGAACTCGGCGGCCGTCAGCAGGTCCTCCACGTTGGAGCGCAGGCTCGTGTCCGCGAAATCGCCGCCGCTTTCACCCAGGCCGGTGAAGTCGAAACGCAGCACCCCGATGCGCTCGCGCGTGAGCGTGCGCGAGATGTGATAGACCGCCTTCAGATCCTTCGAACAGGTAAAACAATGGGCGAAAATGGCATAGGCGATGGGGGCGCCGTCGACCGGCAGATCCAGAAGGGCCGACAAGCGCTGACCGCCGCGGGTTGGAATTTCGAATTTGTGCAGCTGCATCTAACTGACCCCCTCCAGGCCGCGGATGGCCTGGAATTCGGGTTTGATCAGGGTGACAATGTCCTCCGGAAAGCCGACGCAGATGCTTTCGTTGTAAAGCGTGCGCAGCGCCGTGGTGTCCGGCGTGGCCAGGATCGGATTGTAGTAAATCCGCGGCGAAAACACCATGTGCAACCGGGCGAACCGATCCTGTTCGGTGCCGGGGAAGAAGCACACGTTGAAGTTGTAAATGCCCATTTTGTCATAGGCGGCCATGGCGGCAGTGAGGCCGCGAGCCATCGCCGCCACATCCTTCTCGGTCAGGTCCAGCATGACCCGGCAGTCATCCACCACGGCGACCACATCGCCGGCGACGCCGAAGGGCGCGAAGTTCGCCAGCCAGGAGATGCGTCCCAGTCTTCCGAGATAGCGCTTGCCTTCAGACCGTTCCACTTGGACCAGGTCGTCCCAGTAGGTGCTGCCGTTGGTCAAGAAGTAGGATTTGGCGGCAGCCAGCTCTTCGCGCAGCTGGTTGGGGGCCGTCGAGCTGGCAAAGACCTGCAGGTGGGGATGGATGAGGGAGCTGCCGGAGGCCGGCATGTAGTTCCAGCTCAACAGGTGGTAAACCGACTCGGGGTGGCCGATGGCGCGCACGCGTCGGTAGAAGTCCATGGCCAGCAGAATGCCTCCGGCAATGCGCGCCGGCTCGATCTCCGCCATGGGGATGTAGTGTCGGCTGCCGAGGGTGGCGACCGCCCCCAGACCGTCATAGGGCGCGAGGTTGGGGAAAAGCACCTTGTCGTCGCGAAAGAAGCGGCCGTCCGGCGTCAGGTCCGCGGGGAAGCACGGGGTGGCCTTCAGCACCTTGTCCGGGCAGAAGGGGCAATTGGCATCGGTGCCGGCCACGAGCTTGGCGAGGTCGGGCTTTTTCCAGTGCAGCCGCATGAAATGGCTGATGCGCGCGGTTCTGCCCGTGAGCGGGTCGGTGCGGACCTCGACCGGAATGGCCTTGGGTTGCATGGCGTTGGTGGGGTCCAAAATGACGGCCTCTTTCTTTGTCACTTCGAATTTCATCCGTGTCCTCCTGTGGGTTCAGTAGAAGATTTCCGAGTAGACGAGCGAGCCGGGGAATTGCTCGTCGACCAGAAGGGTCACATCGCGGATCATCTCCTGGCGGCCGCAGAGATAGAAATCATGGGTCCGCGGCGGCAGGCGGTGCCGAAGGTAGTCGGTCACCCGCCCCGGAAAGCGAGCGCGATCCTCCGACCGGCGTTCGGGCAGGCAGGCGACGTAGGCGGCGGCACGGGTTTCGATGAAATCGCGATAGTAAAGATCGGCGGGCGTTTCCACCCCGTGCAGCAGCGTGAACCCGGTTACCCCGGAACCGGCCATCGCGCAGAAAGGCGCGATGCCCGTGCCGGTGGCTACGAACACGGGCGGATTTGAGGATGGCTTGAACGTGAAGTAGCCGTGGGGGCCGGTGAACGCCACCACCGTGCCCGCGGCCGCCCGGGCGAGCTGCCCGGAGAGCCGGCCGCCCGCCACCTGGCGGATGCACAGCCGGAGGCCGGCTTCGGTCGGGGCGGAGACGATCGAGTAGTCCCGTTGCACGGCAGTGTATTCCAGCCGCAGCCGCTGGCCGGCGCTGAATGCGAAAGCCTGGGGTTTGGCCAGGGTGAGCTCAAACGCGCTCGCGGACAGCCGACGGTTGGCCGTGATGCGGGTGGTGAAGCGCTCGGCGGCGTTCCCATCGGCGGCCGGCGGCCTCACCGCTTCCATAATCGGTCCTCGATGCCCTGGACGTGGTTGATGTGGCGGGCCAGGACGAAGAAATAATCGGACAGGCGGTTGAAATAGACGATGGCGCGCTTCATCTGCTCGGCGGCCGCGGCTTCCGTCACGCCGGCGGCGAGCCGCACGACGCGGCGCTCGGTCCGGCGGCAGACCGTGCGGGCGACGTGGGCCCATGCGGCGCTGGCATGCCCGCCGGGCAGGATGAAACCTGCCAGCGGCGGGAGGCTGGCGTCGAGCCGGTCGATGCCGCCTTCGAGGCCCGCAGCGCCGTCCGGATCCAACGGCCGCAGGGAGGCGGCGGCCGGGGCACCGGGGGAGGTGGCGAGCCAGGCGCCGACGGCAAACAGATCGGATTGAATTTTCTGCAGCTCCTGCCGGAGGTCGTCGCATGCCCCAGGCAGGCTGGCGACCAGGGTCCCGATCGCCGCATTGAGCTCGTCCAGGTCGCCGTAGGCTTCGATGCGCGCGTCGTCCTTCGCAACCCGTTCGCCGCTGAACAAGCTGGTCTTCCCCCGATCCCCGCTGCCTGTGTAGATCTTCATGCGCTCCCCCGGCTGCCGCGTTCCCTCTGGATGGGATGTTGCGTAGCGCATTAGCGGCCGCGGGTCAATACGCTTCGCCTTGCGTCTGGGGTGCAGGGGACGGACGGTCGCCCCCAAGCCGTGCAGCGGTTCAGCGGCGGACTACTTGAAGATTTCCTTGAAGAACACCTGCAGGTAGCTCCAGGAGCTCCTTGGCCTTGTTCGGGTCGGTGGTCCACACGTCCTTGCCGTACATGTCCAGCGCGAAGGCGACATACCCCAGCCGGGCGAGCTGGTCGACCCGCGACCGCACATAGTCGTTCAGGCCCCACCACTCGTGTACGACCAGAACACCGGGCCGTTTGCCGGTCTTGGCATCGTCGTAGGCCAGGTGGCCTTTGAAAACCGTGCCGCCGTGCGGGTACTGGACGGGCTTAGAAACGATTTTTGCCGCCGCCGGCAGGGAGAGAAAAAGGATGAGCAGAAGTACAAAGAGGGTTTTTTTCATGACCGCCTCCATGGGGTTTGAATTGAGCTGTGCGCGCTGGTCGCGCGATTGGACGAGAAGCTAAATACGCCAGCATTCAAGTCAATGGTGCTTCGAATCTGCTGTGGATATCGATTTCGGCGGCCGAGGGCGGCGCGCTGGATGCACCTTTGGCGCTGGCTTTCGCTTTAAGACATCAGCCGGAGAGAATCTCCCGCATGGTCGGCCCGTCGACGTTGCCGCCGCTCAGGATGACGCCCGCTCGTCCGCGTGCCTGGGGCTTGCCGCTCAGCAGGGCCGCCAGTCCCAGGGCGCCGGAAGGCTCCACCACGAGCTTCAGGCGGTAGAAGAGCACGCGGACCGCCTCCTTGATGGCCTCCTCCGACACGGTTAGCATGGCATCCACGAACTTCAGCACCAGGGGGAAGGTGAGCTCCCCCAGGCTGGGGGTGCGCGTGCCGTCGGCAATGGTCGGCGGGTTTTTGACGGTCTGCAGGCGGCCGCTGTAGAAGGAACGGGTGGCGTCGTCAGCCACCTCCGGCTCGACGCCCATGACTTGGCCCTGCGCGTTCAGCCCCTTGGCGGCGATGGCGCAGCCGCTGAGAAGCCCGCCGCCGCCGCAGGGCACGAGCAACAGATCGATGCCGTGAACCTGTTCGCAGAGCTCCAGTGCGGCGGTTCCCTGGCCAGCCAAGACATCGATGTGGTCGAAGGGCGGGATCATCGTGTAGCCGTGCTGCCGCTGAAGCGCTGTGGCGATTTCTTCGCGGCTTCTGGACCGGGGATCATAGAGAATCACCTCGGCGCCGTAGCCGGCGGTCGCTTCGCGCTTGATGAGCGGCGCATCCGCGGACATGACCACGCGGGCGGCGATGCCGAGCAGTTTGCCCACCAGGGCGACGGCCTGGGCATGATTGCCGGAGGAAAAGGTGATGACCCCGCGGCGGCGCTCGTCGGCCGAAAGGCGCGCCATGGCGTTGTACGCGCCGCGAAATTTGAAGGCGCCGATGCGCTGGAAGTTCTCGCATTTGAAAAACACCTCGGCCCCGAGTCGCTCGTTCAGGGTGCGCGACGTCATGACGGGTGTGACATGCGCCACCCCGCGCAGGCGCGCGGCGGCATCCTTCACCCTTCCAAACAAGTCTTCCAGTGGTTTGTCCATCGGTTGCTCCTTATCGATGGCTTCGTAAGAAGGCCAAGGTCAAGGCGGTCGAATCTCGCGGCGCGAGGCGCACCTGCCGTACGCCGCAGCGACCGCGAGATGAAGCGCAACGCCGAGATTGGCCTTTTTACGAAGCCATCACCATTGATCCGGCGGCAGCGGCTCCCAGGGGTAGTCGTCCTGCCGGACCGCCGCCCAGTAGAGCTCGCCCGAGTTCCGCCAGGGATCGAGCACGAGGCCGGATTCGAACGGCTGATCTCGGGCGGTGATAACCACGCTGTTGTGCTCCCGCAGATCGCTGCCCCGGTGGGCCACCCCCCAGTGAAGCTGGTAGGTTTTCAGGTTCAGAGCCTGCAGGCGCTTCATCAGATCCTCGGTCCAGTGGAAGCAAAGGCCGCGATCCCTGAACCCCATCTGAATGAGCAGATTGTGCCAGCGCGCCGGGGTCGCCACGCGATATTCCTCGGCCAACCGAAAGGAATCGGTCACCGCTGTTTGCGCCGCGCGGCGGGCTTCATCAGGGTCGGTAGTCTTCCCGAGTCCTTTCAGACCGCCTTGGAGGGCGGCGATCTTGGATTCGATCCGCGCCGCTTCCATGTGAAGGGCGGCGCGCGGACCCGTGCAGCCGGACAACCAGGCCGCCGCGAACACGGCCCAAAGTGACATCCACACGAGGGGGCGCAGAGAACGATCCATCAGGCGTCAAATCCGGATGCCCAAGGCGGTCATTTCCTGATCGACGAGGGACTCCCAGCCGCGATTGGCCCTCGGGTTGGCCGGACTCGGGTGGGTGATCCGCCCGACTTTCACCGCAAGGCCCTCCAGTGCGATTCGGGCGCGGTCGGCCGCAAACTGTCCGACGCCTACCACCTGTTCGGGTTTCAGGCAGGCGATCGTACGGCGCAGCGCGCGGTCGCAGGCCGCAAACAGCGGGCGGGCCTCCGCCGTCTTGAGCTTGTCGGGCGTCACGTTGGTCCCGCTGTTCCCGATGAACATCAAGGGACAATAATTGGCCACGAAAAACCGTTTAAAAAAAACTTCGGCGGGGCCGAAGTTTTTTTGGGCCCAGCCCCACAGACGCCGGCCGCTGACCTCGCTGCGGAGACATCCGAAGCCCAGGACCGGGCGTTTCGGATGAGGATTTTCAGGCTGGCAGACAGGCGCCTTGATCCCCATCCAGTCGCGTACGGCGGTGATCTCGCCGAAAGGGACCCCGGTCTGGGCCATGCCCCAGGGACCGGGATTCATCCCCACCAGCACGACTTCCTTGGGAGGCTTGCCGTAGCGGTGCAGGTAAAGTCGATGGGGCTCACAGGCGTATTCGAGCGGGTGGTAGGCCTGCGCGACGGGAGGACCGAAGCGAAACCCTTTCAGCTCGTTTACCAAGTCAGCGGCGATGCGGTCAAGCGTCGTCGCGGCGCAGTCTCGTCTCATTCCCGCGAAAGCCCCACGCAAAAAAGGATCACGCCGCAGACCTGAACGAGGTGAAAGATCCCGTTGTGATCGAACTCCCAGATCAACCTGACCTGCAGGTTCCGGCCGGCCTGGATTGCCGCGGCGATCATGCTGACTCCCACTCCCGCCGCCATCCAGCCGGCACCCTCCGGCCGCCCTTGTGCGGCCAACCAGGCATAGGCGCCCAGCGCCAGGGTCAGCGCCAGGGCCTGGTAAACGATGAAAACCATGAAGAACCCCGCAACCACGCGGCTCACGGCATAGATCAGCAGCCCGGCCGTGAGCAGGACCGGCAGAATGCGTCCGGCCGCTTCGCCACCGAACGCATCATGAACCACGCCGACCGCAAACAACGATATCGCCATGCTCAGGCAGACGGTCAAGATCCGCCACAGCAGGGTACGCGGGCGCTCCGCCAGGACCAGGCCGTGGTAGACAGCGCCGAGCGCGGCGGCCAGCGCGATGAGCGCAAACGTCCAAGACCACAGGTGGAGCTTCCAGGGGGTGGGGGTTGCCAGCGACTGCAGCAGAACAATTCCTCCGGCCGTCGATAGGCTGAGCAGGACATCGGTTGCGGCCGTGGTGCGTTCGGTCAGGCTGGCGGTGAGTTTCATCGGTCGGCGTTGGGCGGGTTTTTGGTTCGTTTCGTTTCGGATAGGCAGTAGGTCGGTTCGCTGTCGGGCCCGCAAAGAAAGGAAGCGTCCATGCGCTCGAGAACTCCCTGGGCCACGAGCCGGTCGAGCGCTTCACGGGTTCCCAGGTGGTGGCCGGGATAATAAACACCGCGCTTCATCTTTTCCAAGACCGGGTCGGGCACGGGCATTCGGCGCGAGTCGGTTGGCATGGGGTTATTTCTGCTTGGCGGATGCCAGTGCGGCACCCGCGGACTGGGTCAAATAGTTCAAATCGGTGCTCATGCCGATCAACGTGTATCCCTGGCGGAGGGAGTCTCGGGCCGATTCGGGATCGGAACAGTAGATGCCGAGCTTACGGCCGGCCTTAAGCGTGGCGTCACGGACCCTGCGGATGGCGGCCTGAACCTCGGGATCTTGGATCCGGCCGGGTTTGCCCATGCTGGCCGACAGGTCATAGGGCCCCACGAAAATCGCATCGATCCCCGGCACGGCGGCAATGGCATCGATGTGGTTGACGGCCTCGATGTGTTCGGCCTGCACGATGGCCGCGATCTCGCGGTTGGCGCCTGCCACATAGTCCTGGAAGCCGACCCCGTAGCGGTGGGCGCGCGCGCCGCCCATGCCGCGGGTTCCCTCCGGCGCATAGCGGCAGGCGCGTTGAACGCCGGCGGCGATTGCGGGCGTATTGACCAACGGCACCAGCACGCCGGCCGCCCCGATGTCGAGGGCCTTCTTGATCCAGACGTCCTCGTGGGACGGCACGCGCACGACGCAGGGGCAGCGCCCGCCCGCCGCCTGGAGCATGCGCTGGGCCGTCAGGGTGTCATAGGGTCCATGTTCGGTGTCGATGATGAGCCAGTCGTAGCCGAGCTCCGCAAACAGTTCGGCCGACTCGGGGGATGGCAGGCAGATGAAGGCTCCGATGAGCGCCTCCCCACGGGTCAGGCGGGCCTTGAAATCGGTGAGCATTTCAGTTTTCCAGCTGTTGAACTAACGTTTCAGCAGGGTCTGCAATTCTTCGGCCCTCTCGGCCGCCAGGGAACCTTTATCCCGGCCGATGGGAATCGTGAAACCGCCGAGCTCTTTATAGAGCGGCAGCAGTTCCGGCGCGTATTTTCCGAGCGCTGCCAGATGACGGCGGACCGTGGCCACGTCGCCGCGCGCGATGGGGCCGGTGAGGCATTTGGGGAAGCCGACCGTTTCGATGTTGGCCAGGGTCCCCCGCAGCAGCGGCATATAGGCCTTGACCGCGTCGGCCGGGGTCTTGCCGAAGTTGCGCCAGAGGTCCGTGGCCAGCTTGACGACGGTGGTGAAATAGTTGCAGGCGATGGCCGCGGCCGCGTGGTAGAGAACCTTGTCCTCCGAGGTCAGGTAGACGATGTCGCCCTTGAGGGCCCGGGCCATTTCGGTCAGGGTGGTTTTGAGCGGCTCTTCGGCTTCGACGGCGAAGGTGGATCCGGGCAGGTTGGCGATGGCCTGCTCGATCCCGGCGAAGGTCTGACAGGGATGGATCGAGCCCACCCGGGCGCCTTGCTGGCGGGCGGCCTCCAGCGACTGCACCGTGCTCGCCCCGCTGCAGTGCACCGCCATCTGGCCCGGGCGCCATTTCAGCCCGGAGCTCACCCGGGGGATGAAGTCATCGGCGGTGGTGATGAACACCATATCGACCGCATCCACCAGCTCCTGGTTGTTCGTGAACATCCGGCATCCGGGGACGAGCTTGCCAAACCGCTCCGCGGCTGCAGGGTTGATATCCGCCACGGCCACCACCGGGTAGCGCTGCTCGGACAGCCGGACGCCGAACGTGGTGCCGACCGGTCCGGCGCCGATGAAGCCCAATTTCATCATGTGCCTGCCTCCTGAAGAATCACCGGACGTCCCCTTGCCAGGGGCGCCCGGTGATGGCCGGCCTGCGTCGCCTCTATTTGAACATCTTGGCGACCGCCTTGCCGTAGTCCTGGCAGGCACGCTGACCGTCAGCAGAGCTGAGGATCTGCTCCTTCAGATTGAGGGCGCCCAGGTTCACCATGTCCATCTTAAAGACGTGCTGCATCGTGTCGTAAATCATCTGCGCCGATTCACCGCTGTGGGTGGAGGAGCCGAAGGCCCCGCCCATTTTGCCGACCAGATTGGCCTTCTCGGCGATGAACAGGAAAGTCTTCATGCCGGCGGTGATGTCCTTGTGATACGTCGGGCAGCCGAAGACATATCCGTCATAGCCCTGCAGGCCCTTTTCGTCACGGATGTCCGCGACCTTCTTCACATCGGCGGTGTTGCCCGAAATACGGACGCCTTCAGCGACGAACTCCGCCATCTTCTCCGTGTTTCCCGTGCGGCTCACATAAGCCACCAGTAACTTCTTCATGCGCTGTCCTCCTTTTGTCTGAAAGTCGTCTTGAAAATGTCACGATAGAGGCGAATTATCAAGCGTCGCTTGAACTGAACGCTTCACTTGACGCCGACCAGCCGGTCGAAGACCTCCACTTCGACGGCCGGGCAGGTCGTGAAGGCGATCCCCGTCAGCCGCGCCAGGGCCACGGACGCCTTGACGGCTTCCTCGATGCCCGCGAGCTTGACACAGATCATGAGGTCGTATTCGCCCAGCAGCACATGCATGGCGTTGACCTCGCCGCCCATCTTCTTGATTTCATCGACCGCCGTCTGAGTTCGCTCCGCACTGATCTTCTGGATGGATTCGGTGGTGTATCTGCCGAACATGAAGAATGTTGCCATGCGCTCCTCCTTTTGTATCCGGGTTAGGGTCTACGCGAACATTGGCTCAGTACCATTTCTGGGATTGGTCCAGGACGATATCCAGCGGCCTGATCCTGATGCTGCCCGGCGCTTCCGGTCCGATGAAGACCATATACTTGTCGAAGATTCCGCCCATGAGAATGTCGATGCGGCGGGTGCGCGCGATGAAAATGCCGTGCTTGTCGAAAAAAATATCACCGCGGCCGTCTTTGATCAGGGTCAAGGAAAAGAGCTGCGCCGGCTTGGGGCGAACTGAAAAACGGTCTCCGGTCAGAAAAGGGCTGTTTTTGAGCAGATCGGCATGGATGAGAATACCCTTGCGTTCCTTTTCGTAGAAAGCAATACGACTGAAATCGGTTTCAGCAGCCATTCTGTATCCTCTTTAAAAACCGACGGCCTGTCCGTCCTTGCGCATGTCCGAAGCGGCCGCGTAGCCGTCCGCCAGACGCCAGATCAACTGGCCGCCGCCGAAGAGCGATTCGGTTGCGCCGGGGGCCACCGAATGGCCGCGCCGGCGCAGGCCCTCCGCCACCGCGGGCGCAAAACCGGCTTCGAGCTGAACACGGCCGTCGGCCGCGACATGCCAGCGCGGGGCGTCGCAGGCGGCCTGGGGGTTCTGGCCGTAGTCGCAGATGCGGGTGACCATCTGCACATGCCCCTGCGGCTGCATGTGGGCCCCCATGACCCCGAAGCTCATGAGCGGCCGGCCTCCCTGGGTGAGGAACCCCGGGATGATGGTGTGAAACGGGCGCTTGCCGCCGTCCACGCGGTTGGGGTGGCCTTCGTCCAGGACGAATCCGAGGCCGCGGTTCTGCAAGGCGATCCCGGTGCCGGGGACCACCACGCCGGAGCCGAACCCCATGTAGTTGGATTGGATGAAGGAAACCATCCTGCCGGATTCGTCGGCCGCGGTCAGGAAGACCGTGCCGCCGCCGGACGGCGCTTTCCCGAGCGGGACGGACGCCCGGTCCATGCGGATGGCGGCCGCCTTGGCCGTGAGCGCCTCCGAGCGCAGCAGGTCGCCGGGCGGCACCTGCATGCAATCGATGTCGGCCACGTGGCGGAGCACCTCGGCGAAGGCGCTTTTCATGGCCTCGATCTGCAAATGAACGCTGTCGGCCGAATCGACAGGGTAACGTGCCAGGTCGAAATGGCGCAGGGTCCCTAATGCGATGAGGGCTGCAATCCCCTGGCCGTTCGGCGGGAGTTCGTGCAGCGTGACTCCGCGATAGTCAATGGCCAGCGGTTCGACCCACTCGGCGGCGTGCGCGGCCAGGTCGTCCACGGTCAGTGCGCCGCCCTCGGCGGAGGCGCAGGCCGCAATTTTTTGAGCGATCGCGCCGCGGTAAAACGCTTCACCGCGGCTGTCGGCGATGGCGGCGAGGGTTTCGGCCTGGGCCGGGCAGCGGAACACCTCTCCGGGCTGCGGGGCGCGGCCGTTCGGGAAAAAAGTGCGGTTGAGCTCGGCATATTGCGGGTAAAACGCTTTGGCCTCCTGCCAACGCCTGGCCGTAATCGGCGATACCGGGAAACCGTCGCGCGCATAGGCGATGGACGGCAGGAAAAGCTCCGCAAACGGCAGTTTGCCAAAGCGGCTGGACAACGCCGCCCAGGCCGCGACCGCACCGGGCACCGTGACGGTGTCCCAGCCGTAAGGCGGCATCTCGGCCGCACCGGCAAAACGCTGCGGCGACCATGCCCGGGGCGACCGCCCCGAGCTGTTCAGCCCGTGCAGGGCGTTTCCATCCCAAACGACGGCGAAGGCGTCGCCGCCGATGCCGTTGCCGGTCGGCTCGACCACGGTGAGGGCGATGGCGGCTGCCAGAGCCGCGTCCACGGCATTGCCGCCGGCGAGCAACATCCGCAGTCCGGCCTGCGCGGCCAGGGGCTGGGAGGTGGCCACCACATTGCGGGCCAGGACCGGCATGCGTCGGGACGGATACGGGAAGTCCCAGGAAAAGGTCATGGTGTCATCCTCTGGATTTCGATGCTTACCGAGAATCGCTGCAAAGGTCAATTTGAAATGCGCTGCTGCGCGTCAACGGCGCGCAGCAGCGCAACGCAGTCCGAGACCTGCCAGCAGCCGACCAGGCCGCACTTCTGGCCTGTCCAAACGAAATCGGATATGATCCGACGCCAAACGCGTGCGGACAGCTCGGGCAGCGGGGTCTTCGGCACGGGGCAGAACCGGCAGTGCAGGGGGGAGCGCGAGGTCGAGCCCCAGGCCGGGGGCGGAGGCATGACGGGGTTCCGGGATTATTCGGGATGGCTCAGTCGATGAACTCGGCAATCACGCTGTGCTTGCGCTTGATGTCGTTGATCATGCGGTCTTCACGGCGCAGTTTGAGGATGGCGCGTATGACCAGGTAGGCCCCCAGCGCCAGCAGAAGAGCGTTGATCACCATCACGAGGATGAACAGGTGCAGCACCTCCAGGATGTCGTAGTAGCGCGATGTGGCGACCAGCACCCCCATGATCGACAGCGGGATGGCGAACACCGCGATGCCGGTGCGCAGGCTGGCCAGAGAGGTTCTCTTTTCGGCCAGGATCAGCTGCACCTCGTTCATGAGGATCCCGGGCGGGCAGGCATCCTCTTGGCGCTCATCCGCCGACGGGTTTCGAGCGCGGGTTCGATCTTCCATGTGGGCGTTACTTCTGCGGGCCGACCAGACGGAAGCGCACCTGGACCGACGCGCTCACCTGGACCTGGCCCGGTTGGATCGGGGTGCCGGCGGCGGCCGGCGCCGCCATCCGCCGCTCCACGGGATAGGATGCCGGGCCGCTTTCTTCGCGGACCTCGAGCACCTCTCCCAGCTGCAGGTTGAGCGCTGCGGCAATGGCTTCCGCCTTGGCGCGGGCTTCCTGGGCGGCCAGCTGCAAGGCTTGCCTGCGGTGCGTGAGGTCGTCGCGCAGGTCGAACGTCAGGCTGTTGAGCTGGTTGGCGCCCGCGGCGATGCCGGCGTCGATCACCCCGCCGACACGCTCCAGGTCGTCCACCTGCACCCGCACCGTATTGGAGGCGCGGTAGCCGGTGATGCGCGGGGCTTCCGGCTCCTGGCCGGCCCTGGGGGCGGGGTGCGAGTAGACCGGGTTCAGGGACAGGCCGGTCGTGCGGACCTTCTCCTCCGCAACGCCCTGGGCCTTGATGTCCTTGATGACCCGCTGCATGATCTGGGCGATCTGTTTCTGGACGTCCTGGGCCTGTTTGCCCTCGACCACGGCCCCGAGACTCACCAGGGCCCGGTCGGGCGCGGCCGCCACCTCCGCGTTGCCGGTGACGGCGACGGCCGGAACGGCCGGACCGGCGCCGGGTGCGCTTTGGGCCGTGGCCGTCGCGGCAAGCATCGCAGCGGCAAGGGCCGCCGTCACGGCCGCCGCTAGCGAACGGGATCGACGTGGGGACTGTCTTCTCAAGAAGTTCATGGCTCTCCTCTTCGTGGCCGGGTTTGGTCTATCAAGCAGGGAAATAGTAAGCACGAAATCCGCCGTCGCCAGCCCTTCAAAGGTGAACGGCCTCCCGGCCGTTTTCGGCAATTCCTCGATCCGTGCGCTGCGCTGTCGGCTGCTTGCGCCGGGTTGTGGGTATGAGGTCCTTTTGTAAGCCTGCCGGATCAATAGCGGCACCGGAACCGGGCCACTTTTTTTCCATCGATAAGTATACCGATCCCCGGTGCCTGCGGCAATTCGACCCAACCGTTGGTCGCTTCAATCGGACGCTGCACCACGTCTTCGAAACAAAACGGCGGTCCAAGGATCTCGGTGTGACCTTTCGGGTTCAACTCCCAAAGAACCTTGACAAAAGCCACTGGATAGGATAAAAAGATAATGCCTAATCCCGGCGACTGCTGGGAGCGGGGGACCCAAGTTACCGGGGCGAATCGCCGATCGGCGATGGGCATCCTTGTCGGCCCTATCCCTTCAGCTAACCTCGCAGGCTTCGACGAGGAAACCCTTCAGAATTGAACGGGGGCCTTTCCTCGGTAATTTCAATTTCGGGGGTTTTAGGAATGGCCTCTGATCATCCTCCATCCGGCAGCCTGCCTTCTGACCTTAACCATTTTGGATCTCTTGGATCAGCTCCATGAGAATCGGTTTCGCCTTACTCCGCAAGGAAGCTGATTATTTTCGTTCGAAGGGGCTCTACAAAGAGGCCCGGGACCTTTACGCCGGATTTGTAACCACCCAAGCCGATATTGATGCGGACATCAAGTCGGCCATTGAAGAAGAACTTATGCTCATTGAGTCAAAGATTAACGGAAGTGACGCCGCCGCAGCGCCTGACCCCCCTGACGATCGAGCCGACCCCGCCAGCAACGGCGCCGGCGAGAGCGGGGATGAGGGGGAATCTGATCTGCGATCAGGCACCCAAGACCCGCAGCGAGCTTCTACAAGCGGTCAGGAGGAAAAGGCCGACGCTGATAGCCCGGAATGGATTGAGGGCATGTCCGATATTTATTCGTTGGTCGCAAAGGAAGCGGACCAGGCACCTGCCGAAAAGTTGGAAGCGACCGTTTCTATTGCGACTGAACCACCGCAGATCTTGCCCATATCGAGCCTTTCCAAGAAAAACGGGCTCCATCGAGTTTTTACCTCGAAATCCTACACTATAGGCATTGCAGCAATCCTTTTGGTGGCAGTGTCCGCTATCTGGCTATTTGCCTCGCTGAGCGACAGGCACCATGAATTGGCGCAACGGGCAGCCATGATTGTTTTCAAGAAAATGCCGTCCTTATCTGCGAATGAGCCTGTGTCCTTGTTCTTCAACAGCCGCCCGGAATATCAGCCGGACACGCGGCCCGAGCAGAAGGCAGGCCTTGGAGAGGCCCAACGCTCCGTCGATGCCGTTGAGGTGCAGGAGAAACAGAACATAACGACCCGGCAAACTGCAGGTTTATCGGAAGAGGCAAAAGGATCTTCAGATGTTGCGGTTCTAGAGGACAACGATATCCCTTCTTCAACGGAAGAGCCAGACCCGACTTCCGCCATTGACTATGTCATAAAGAAACGACGCCCTGATCTTTAGATCAGGCTCAGCGTTCCATTTCAGCAATTATTTAGGAATAAAAAAACCCAATATAGATTATTTTTTTTCTTAAAAACGGGCATAAAAATTCTTTAATCTCCCTTTGAACACCCCGCATTTTTTTCGAAGCGTTCGAAGATAGCAAAAATACTCTCAATTCATATTCATTATGATTCACATAAGTGGTGTGGTTTTTGCACACCTTAGTGCTTGTCTTTTGCATTTTGCAATGAAAAAAATAAAACGAGCATTCACCGAGAGGGGGAACCATGCAGAACAGGTATGTGGGTTGGACAATCATAGCCGGTTTGATCCTATTGTCTGCAAGCTTCGTTTCAGCGCAGGACATGGGGATAATCACGGGCGGGCCCAAGGGGACTTACTACCAATTTGGCTTAAATCTGAAGACATTAGTAAATTCGCATGGAATCAATCTGTCCGTCTCCAACTCGGACGGTTCCGTCGAGAACGTCTATGCGGTCTACAACCGCCCGAACACGCAGCTTGGCATCGTGCAAGCGGATGTGCTTGCATTCATTTCGCGAAGCCAGACCAATCAGACCCTCAAGCAGATCGCCAAGAAGACCAAATTGGTACTGCCTCTTTACAACGAAGAAGTGCATATCTTGGGGCGAAGCGGCATCAACAGCTTCGGCGATCTGGCGGGGCGAAAGGTGGCCATCGGCGAAGAAGGCAGCGGGACTTACCTGACGGCGAGGCTTATTTTCGAAATCTCCGAAATTGCTCCGGCGGAAATGGTTAACATCGGAACGGAGCAGGCACTGGCCCAGCTAAAAGCCGGTAAGATCGATGCCATGTTTTACGTCGCCGGGTATCCGGTCAAATTGTTCAAAGAAAATGTAACGAGCCAAGATGGTTTGGCCCTGGTTCCCATCACAGACAAGAGCGTCACTGAATTTTACCCGGCGGCCAAGGTGCCTGCAAACACGTATCCATTCCAAACCGAAGAAGTGCAAACCATCGCCGTGAAGGCCGTGCTCATTTCCTATGACTTCCGGTCGACGCATTGCGACAATGTCGGGAAATTCGCCAAAATCGTTTTTGATAATATCGAGTGGCTCAGGAAAAACGGCCATCCTAAATGGAACCAAGTCGATTTGACTTTTAACCTGAAGGGGTGGGAGCAATACGATTGCGTCCAGAAATTTTTGGGCAAAAAAGGTGAAATCCTGAGGCGAAAGCCGTCAGAAATCAACCCGGTTTTGGACGCGATCAAACAGATGTTTTAAGCGGCAGTTTGGTTTCGAAGCGCCTCTTGCGGACACATTCGAGCGGCTGAACGCTGCGGATGGCAGCCCCCGTATCCTCGCGGGCAGGACTGCCATCCTCCGTCGCTGACCTTACGAATTCCTGTCGCCTGCCACTCTCTCGCGCCACCGCACGGCGGCGCGCCAGCACCAAGTGCCGACATAGATCCATGCGACCACCCGATGACCCTGTCGCGCCTTATCACAAGCGGCAGGCTCGGTGCGTCAGCGCCCCAGGCTTTCCATGTCTCCTTCGCAGCGAGCGCAGGCCGCTGCTCAAGATCCTCTCTTGACGCCCCCCCGCGGCCGTGATTTTATACACAAGTTGCAATTGCCGATAGGCAAGCCAAACGATATTCGGATGATAGTTTAAAGCAGAAAGGAGTCCCCCCCATGCCGGTTGCAGATTACCAAATCTATTGTCGGATGATCGATCGGGCGCTGGCGGATCGATTCGCCTATCCCGCGTTCAACGTCACCTCCATGACCACCGCCAGCGCGGTGCTGAGGGGGCTGGCCGAATCCAAAAGCGACGGCATCATCCAGGTGTCGACCGGGGGCGGCGCGTTTGCATCCGGCTCGGCGCTGAAGGACATGGCGCTCGGAGCCAGCGCCATCGCCGCGTACGTTCATCGGGTCGCCGACCGCTATCCGGTTTATGTGGCGCTGCACACGGACCACTGCCAGGCGGACAAACTGGACCAGTTCGTGACCCCCCTCATCGCCGAGACCGAAAGGCGCCGCGCCAAGGGGCTGCCCAACCTCTTTAACAGCCACATGTTCGACGGCAGCGCCCTGCCGCTCAAGGACAACCTCGACATCGCGGTCCAGTTGCTCGAGCGCTGCCACAGGAGCGAGATCATCCTCGAGATCGAGGCCGGGGTCGTGGGCGGCGAGGAAGACGGGATCAAGGCGGAGGCCTCGGCCAAGCTCTACACCACGCCCGAGGATACCCTGGAAGTCGCCCGGCGGCTGAATGTCGTTAAGGGCGCGCGCTACCTGCTGGCCGCCACCTTCGGCAACGTGCACGGGGTCTACAAACCGGGCCAGGTGAAGCTCAAACCCTCCATTCTGAAGGACTGCCAGGATGCGGTGGTGAATGCCTACGGAGCAAGGGCGCGCTTTGCGCTGGTCTTCCACGGCGGGTCGGGCTCCACGCTGCCGGAGATCCGCGAGGCGGTGGACTACGGGGTCGTCAAGATGAACATCGACACCGACACCCAGTACGCCTTCACGCGTCCGATCGCCGATCACATGCTGAAAAACTACGACGGCGTCCTCAAAGTGGACGGCGAGGTGGGCAGCAAGAAGGCCTACGACCCCCGCACGTATCTGGCGGACGCGGAGAAGGCCATGGCCGAGCGTGTGAAGCAGGCCGTGAAGGACCTGCGAGGCGAGGGGACAACCCTCTTCAAAAAAGGATGATTGCATGCATTTGGAACCGGAGCAACTGGACATTCAGAGGTTGGGGGAGTGCCGCATCGCCTCGCCCATCCAAGGGATCCACTTCCTGGAGAACGGAGACCGGGTTTTGGTGTCTTCCAGCCTGGATACCATCAACGGGATTCTTGCACAAGGAGGCAGGCTGCCGGCCTTTGAGAAAGCGGGGCCTCGTTCCAAGATCTACTTTGACCCTTCCAAACTCAAGTGCGGCATCGTCACCTGCGGCGGACTTTGCCCGGGGCTGAACGACGTCATCCGCGCCGTGGTGCTGAGTCTGTATCACAACTACAAGGTCAAGACCGTGTTCGGCTTTCCCTACGGGTACGAGGGCCTGACTTACCGTTTCGGGCATGCCCCAGTGGAGCTGAATCCGGAGGCGGTCAGCCGCATCCACGAATACGGCGGAACGATCCTGGGGTCCTCCCGCGGCCACCAGGACATCTCCGAGATGGTCGATACGCTGGACCGCATGAACATCGGGATCCTCTTCACGATCGGCGGCGACGGCACCCTGCGCGGCGCCCAGGGCATTGCCGATGAGGTCCGGCGGCGGGGCTTGAAGATCAGCGTGGTCGGCATCCCCAAGACCATCGACAACGACATCTCCTACGTGGAGCGCTCCTTCGGTTTCGAGACGGCCGTATCCGAGGCGGTGGCGGCTATCGATGCCGCGCACACCGAGGCGAAGGGCGCCCGCAACGGCATCGGGCTGGTCAAGCTCATGGGACGCGAATCCGGCTTTATCGCCGTTTTTGCCTCACTGGCACGCAGCGATGTCAATTTCTGTCTGATCCCCGAGTCTCGGTTTACACTGGAGAAGCTGCTCGAATCCGTACGCGACCGGCTGCAGCAGCGGGGGCATGCGGTCATCGTGGTGGCCGAGGGCGCCGGCCAGGAACTCATGCAGGCCAGCGGCGAGCGCGACGCTTCGGGCAACCTCCGGTTTGGCGACATCGGGGTCTTTCTGAAGGAGCGCATCGGAGCCTACTTTCAACAGCTCGGGGTCGACGCGACCCTCAAATACATCGACCCGAGCTATACCATCCGCGGGGTGCCGGCCAATCCCCACGACTCGGCCTTCTGTCTACTGCTCGGTCAAAACGCGGTGCATGCCGGCATGGCCGGCCGCACCAACCTGGTGGTGGGCTTCTGGATGGGAACCTTCACGCACGTGCCCATTCCGCTGGCGGTCTCGCAGCGCAAGAAGGTGGATCCGGAAAGCTGGGTGTGGGGCAGCGTACTCACCAGCACGGGTCAGCCGAAAGAGATGCGCTGACAACCCCCCTTGTGCGAACGGCCAAGACCCCTGCCCCTGCCCCGGCGCCGCGCTTGCCTTGATCGGACGGGGTGAACCGGCGCTGACAGAAATAAAGTACGAATTGATTCCCTTAACCCCGCGGCGCCTGACGTCAGCTCCAGGTGGACCTATTTTCAATTGCCGGAGTCATAAAAAAAAGGAGGGGGAGAGCGATCATGCTGAGGTATGCACTGGTCGGTTGGGTGATCATGATTTCGGCGATGTTCAGTCATCCTCTACCAGCGCAGACCTCTCCAGAAAAGACCCCGGATCCCGGCATCTTCTACGGTTTCCGCTTCGGGCTGCTGGCGCATGATCTCGGTGGTCTTTGGAGCCATGCGCGTGCGGAGGGGGGCGTGGACTGGAACGCTGAGGTCGTTTTTAAGAAGCCAAGTTTCATGCTCTGGGAAGGAGATATCCTTCCTAATTTTGGGCTAAGCATCAACAGCCGAGGCGATACCAGCAAAATCTACGGGGGGTTCATATGGGAGTTCCAATTCGGCAACGGATTGTTTTTCAATCTCGGCACCGGTCTGGCCGTTCACAACGGCCAGTTGGAATCCGACGATCCCAACAAGAAGCAGCTTGGGTCCCGGATTCTCTTCCGTGAACCGATCGAGTTCGGCTTCACGGTCAATAAAAACCATCGAATCTCCGTTATGTTCGACCATATCTCGAATGCTTACTTGGCCAGCCCAAACGAAGGAATGGACACCCTCGGTGTGAGGTACGGCTTTCAGTTTTGAGCAGGGGGAGGGGGATGAAGAACCAGGTGATGGAATCTATCGAGAATGCAAGGGCCAATCTTGATCAGGCTATTGCCGATCTCGAAACAATTCCCGAAATCGATGCCGAGACCGTGGGCTATACCGCTCACAAGCTGAAGAACTACCTGACCGTCGTCGGCGCGACGGCGGAACTGCTTGAGGTTTACCTGGCGGGCCACCCGGATGAGCAGGTGCAAATCTGGATCGAAGGCCTTCAGCATGCGGTCCAATTGATGAAGCACGATATCGGCCGGTTGATGTTTTCAGCCAACGGAACGGAGCCGATGTTCAAGCTTGAAAAGGTGGACGTGGCGCTGCTTGCTTTCAGGGGATGCAACTTCTACCGGCACAAGGCTGCCTGGAAGAAGATACAGGTCCATTCCGAGCTTCAGCCCGATTCTTGTTTTGCCTGGACTGATCGCGTGGCCATCGCCGTCGTTTTGGACAATCTGCTGTCGAACGCGCTCAAGTTCTCGGAAAACGGGAAGCAGATCTGGGTCACTGTGCGCAGGGAGCAGGACCATATTGTCTGCACGGTGCGTGATGATGGCCCCGGCCTCAGCGTGGAAGACCAGGCCCGTTTGTTTCAGAGGGGCGTCCGGTTGTCGAATTCTCCGACAGGCGGTGAGCCGACTCTGGGATACGGGCTTGTCATCGCCAAGGACCTGGTGGAAAAACTCGGTGGGAGCATTTGGTGCGAAAGCCATCCGGGGCGCGGCGCCACCTTCCACTTCCGATTACCGGCTTTCAGGAAAAACCTCTGAACATTAAACCGAAAAACAGCGCTTCAGGGAGGGCACATGGCACTCAAAATCAATACCGCCATCAGAAGGCCGGGCATCTTCGTTGTGGCCCCCATCGGGTCTATCGACGCCGCCGGACATGCGATCTTCCAGGAAAAGGTCACCTCCGTTCTCAACCAGAACCCCGATGTGATTATTTTCGACATGGAGTTTACAGATTTCATCAATAGCATGGGAATCCGCGTGCTGGTCAAAACCAAGAAAGCCATGAAACAAAGTGGGGGTAAAATCATGTTCATCAACCTCCAGCCGCAAATCAAGAAGGTATTTGAAATTTTGAACGCGCTGCCCTCGCTCAAAGTGTTTGCGAGCATCCAGGAACTCGACAGCTACCTGGATGCCATGCAGACCAAATCCCGCTTGAGGCCGGCTGGAGACGTCTAAAGAGGTCCCCATCGATCATGCATGATTATCCCATCTTCATTTTTGCGGCGCTGCTGATTTTCGGGTTCGGGCTGTTCTCCCGTGCCTCGGAGCGGTCTCCAATTTCATCAGCCATGGTTTTTGTAGCCGTCGGTATGATCGCGGGTCCGATCGGTTTGGGTTTCCTCAAAGAAGGAATCGATGCACCTCTGGTTCGGGTTCTTGCGGAAGTAACCCTGGTACTCGTGCTGTTTGTCGATGCAACCACCATAGATCTTGCGTCGCTGATCCGAGAAAAAGGCGTACCGTTTCGACTGCTCTTGATAGGGTTGCCGCTGACCATGCTGCTGGGTTTGATATTGGCCATGCTCCTTTTTCACAGCGTGAATTTATGGGCGTTGGCGCTTATGGCCTTCATACTCTCTCCAACCGATGCCGCCTTAGGCCAGCCGGTCGTCACAAACCCTGCCGTGCCAAAAAACATCAGGGAGGCAATCAATGTCGAAAGCGGGCTCAATGACGGCATTGCCCTGCCCCCTATTTTAGTTTGCCTCGCCGCATTCTCCTCAGCTGCCGCTGACCCATTGGGTGCTCAGTATTGGGTTGGTTTTACACTCAAACAGTTTCTCTTCGGTCCGCTTCTCGGTGCGCTGGTGGGATGGGCGGGGGGCAAGCTTGTGGACAGAGCGTCCCGGGTCGGGTGGATGAATCCTACGTTTCAGCGCTTGACGGCATGGTCGTTGGCGGTCATAGCCTATGCCATGGCGGAAGTCTTCCATGGCAACGGATTCATCGCCGCATTTTTCGGCGGGCTGATGCTGGGGACTCACACCCCGATCGTTCGCGAACGAATTCATGAATTCGGAGAGGCGGAAGGCCAACAGCTGGCATTGTTTGTTTTCCTGATATTCGGGCTGGTTGCGGTTCCGATGGTTGCAAGTTACTGGGATGCCAGAGCATGGATGTATGCCATTCTCAGTTTAACGGTGGTTCGGATGCTGCCGGTTGCGGTCAGTCTCATAGGAGCCAAGCTGGACTGGCAGTCGATCGGCCTCATTGGTTGGTTTGGTCCGCGTGGGATCGCCTCGGTGCTTTACCTGTTGATGGCAGTCAAGGACATTGGCTTTGCTGGGCATGAACGGATATTTTCAATCATCGTGCTTACGGTCTTGCTCAGTGTTTTCCTGCATGGGATTACGGCGGTTCCATTATCGCGGCTGTATGCAAAGCGTGCCGCAGTCAATAGCAACTAAGCAGAAGCCAACTTCTATAGGCGGCAACTTGGCAACAGCACCTGCGGGTACACGGAAAAGGATCGAATGATGAAACTGCTGAGCTGGTATTGCCGATCAAACCAACTCATCCGAATTTTGAAACTAGAACCATGAAAGGAGTATTCCATGAAACGTGCTTTTTGCATCATTGGGGTGGTGGTCATGTCCTTTGGAGCCGCCGGCAGCCTGTCCGCGCAAGAGACACTCATAGAAACCGTCGCGAATGGTTGGACTGAAGTAGTACAAACGATTAGGCGATGATGAGCCACATGGAGGCTACCGTGAAATCGACGCTCGCAATCATAATGGCGGCTTTATTGTTCATGATAAGCTGCGCAAGTACTCAGAACATGACACCTGAGGAGCTTGAAGCCATCCGAAAATCAAACGAGAGGTACGAGAGGATGCAGGGACGCTGAGAGCAGATGGCATCCGCCATACCTTTATGGTATTTAAGAATAGTTTTTAGTCTGAAAACCAACCAGCGGGCATAGGAGGTGGATAATGGCCAAGAAGGGAAAGGACTATTTCAAAGCCCTCTACGATGTGGCTAAGGTCATTAATGCTTCTCTGAAGCCGGAAGAGGTATTGGCACAAATCGTTCAATGCGTAGCCGAGGCCATGGAGGCCAAGGCGTGTTCTCTCAGGGTGCTGGACTCCAAGAGAGAGCGGCTCCTCATGGGCGGATCGTGGGGACTGTCGGAGGGCTACATTCGCAAGGGGCCGGTTCTAGTCAAAGAAAGCGGACTCGATCAAAATGCGCTTCAAGGAAAGACGGTTTGGCTTGAAAACGCTCAAACTGACAAGGATTTCCAGTATCAGAGCAAGGCTCAGGCAGAAGGGATCCGATCGCTGCTGGTGGTGCCTCTCATGCTCGGGGAAAAAGCCATCGGAGTTTTAAGAGTGTATTCTTCCGAGATTCGTAAATTTGATGACGATGAAGTTCAATTCCTTGAGGCGGTAGCCAACCTGAGCGCCATCGCCCTGGAAAACGCTCGGATGCACCAAGTGTTGCGAACGGACTTTGATCTTTTGGTGGCCCACGAGTACCGGGTCGATGACAACTGATGAAGCGCAACGCCGAGATTGGGCTTTTTGCGAAGTCATCGAAGGGAGGTTTTTATGGTCCGCATGGGTATAAACGGTTTCGGCCGCATCGGCCGCCAGGTTCTGAAGGCCGCACTCGAGCGGCACTCGGATTGCCTGCAGGTGGTGGCCGTAAACGATCTCTTTGACGTGGAAACCAACGCCCACCTCTTCAAGCATGATTCCAGCTACGGCCACTTTCCGGGCGACGTGAGAGTTGACAGCGGGCAGCTTGTCGTCAACGGGCAGCGCATCCAGAATTTTGCGCTCAGGGACCCGGCCTCCATTCCCTGGGATGAAGCCGGCGTGGATATTGTCGTCGAAAGCACCGGCCTGTTTCGAACCGGGCCTAAGGCGGCCGCCCATCTGGACGCCGGCGCGCGCAAGGTTATCATCAGCGCGCCGGCCAAGGAAGAAGATGTCACCATCGTCATGGGGGTCAACCACGAAACGTATGATCCTAAGAAACATCAGATCATCTCCAATGCCTCCTGTACCACCAATTGCCTGGCGCCGCCTGCCTTGGTCATCCATCGCACCTTCGGCATCGAAAAGGGTTTGATGACCACGGTGCATTCCTACACCGCCGACCAGCGCATTCTGGACCTGGCGCACAAGGACCTGCGGCGGGCGCGAACGGCCGGGATGAACATCATTCCCACCAGCACCGGTGCCGCCAAGGCGGTCGCGCTGGTCATCCCTGAATTAGCCGGCCGGTTTGACGGCTATTCGCTGCGCGTTCCAACGCCGACCGTGTCCGTCGTGGATTTCGTGGCGCAGCTCAACCGCAAGGCTTCCACGGAGGATCTGCGTGCCGAGCTGGAGCGCGCATCGATTAATGAATTGAAGGGCATCATGGCCTGCGAATCTGAGCCGCTGGTCTCCGTGGACTTCAAAGGCAACCCCCATTCTTCCATTGTCGATCTTGAGTTCACCTCGGTGCTGCAGGGGAACATGGCCAAGGTGGTCGCCTGGTATGACAACGAGTGGGGATATTCCTGCCGGGTGTCCGACTTAGCCGCCTACATAGCGGAAAGAGGGTTCTGATCGCACCGGCTGAGGACGCCGAATTTCTATTTGATCCACAGGAGGCTTCTCATGGGGAAAGCCGAGAAACGGAAGTCTGTTTCTTCTGCGAAGACCGAGTACGAGCCGACCCGCACCGGGTTGAGTCCGGACACTCTCTCGCGCGCGCTCAGGGACAATCTCTATTACGCCCAGGGGAGAATGCCGGAGGTGGCAACGCCCTACGACTGGTACGCGGCCCTGGCCTTCACGGTGCGAGACCGCCTGCTGCAGCGCTGGATTAAAACGGTTCACACCCTCATGCAGCAGGACACCCGAGTGGTCAGCTATCTTTCGGCCGAATTCCTCATGGGACCGCACCTCGGCAACGCGCTCATCAATCTGGGAATCTATGAGGAGACCCGTCAGGCGGTGTCCCAGCTGGGGCTCGATCTGAACGATCTCCTGCGGCAGGAAGAGGAGCCGGGCCTGGGCAACGGGGGCCTCGGTCGGCTGGCGGCCTGTTTCATGGATTCTCTATCAACGCTGGAGGTCCCTGCCATCGGTTACGGCATCCGCTATGAGTTCGGCATTTTCGATCAGGTGATCCGCGACGGACACCAGGTGGAGATCACCGACAAGTGGCTGCGGTACGGCAACCCCTGGGAGCTGGCTCGTCCCGAGATCGCCTACGATATCAGCCTCGAGGGGCATACCGAAACGTACTACGACTCCGCGGGGCATCTCCGGGTGCGCTGGGTTCCCGGGCGGTTGGTCAAGGGCGTGGCATACGATACTCCCGTTTTGGGCTACCGGGTGAACACCACCAACCTCCTGCGCCTGTGGAAGGCGGAGGCCACCGAGTCCTTCGACTTCGAGGCCTTCAACGTGGGCGACTACTTCGGGGCCGTGGACGAAAAGATCAGCTCCGAGACCATCACCAAGGTCCTCTACCCCAACGACGAGCCCTACCAGGGAAAGGAACTCCGACTCGCCCAGCAGTATTTCTTCGTCGCCTGTTCGTTGAAAGACATGATCCGCATCCATCTTCTTTCCGGAAATAGCATGGACACCTTCGCCGGCGCGTGGGCGGTGCAGCTCAACGACACCCATCCTTCCATTGCCGTCGCGGAGCTCATGCGGCTGCTCGTGGACGAGCACCTCATGGAGTGGGATCGGGCCTGGGACATCACACGGAGCACCTGCGCCTACACCAACCACACCCTTCTCCCCGAGGCTTTGGAAAAATGGCCGCTGCCGCTCTTCCAACACCTGCTGCCAAGGCACCTTGAGATCATCTTCGAGATCAACCGGCGCTTTTTGGATGAGGTGCGGGTGCGCTTTCCTGGGGACGATCAGCGTCTGGCGCGTCTTTCCCTCATCGACGAGAGCGGTGAGAAGCATGTGCGCATGGCGCACTTGGCCAGCGCCGGCAGCCATGCCATCAACGGCGTCGCCGCGCTGCACTCGGACCTGCTGAAGCAGACCGTGCTGCGCGATTTCTATGAGCTGGAGCCCGAAAGATTCCAAAACGTGACCAACGGGGTCACCCCCCGGCGCTGGATGGTCCTCAGTAATCCGAGGCTAGCAGCATTGATCACCGGCAAGCTCGGGGAGTCCTGGGTCAGCAACATGGAAAGGGATCTGCCGCGGCTGGAGCAATGGGCTGAGGATCCGGCATTCCAGCAAGAGTGGCGGCAGGTCAAGCGGGCCAACAAGGCCGATCTTGCCGGCCTGATCCAGGAACGGACAGGGGTTGCCGTTGATCCGGACTCCCTCTTCGACATCCAGGTGAAGCGTCTGCACGAGTACAAGCGGCAGCACTTGAACGTGCTGCACATCGTCACTCTCTACAACCGCGTTAAAAGGAATCCGGGCAGCGACATCACACCGCGCACCTTCATCTTCGGGGGCAAGGCCGCTCCGGGCTACTTCGTGGCGAAGCTCATCATCAAGCTCATCAACTCGGTGGCGGAGGTGGTCAACGACGACCCGGACATGGCCGGACGCCTCAAGGTGGTCTTCTTCCCTGATTTCAACGTGAAGAACTCCCAGCACATCTACCCGGCGGCGGACCTTTCCGAGCAGATCTCAACTGCCGGCAAGGAGGCTTCGGGCACGGGGAACATGAAGTTCACCATGAACGGGGCGCTCACCATCGGGACTCTGGACGGGGCGAACGTGGAGATCCGCGAGGAAGTGGGCGCGGAAAATTTCTTCCTCTTCGGGCATACGGTCGATGAGGTAACGGAGCTGAAGGCCCGGGGCTACAACCCCCGGGGCGCCTACGAGTCCAACGATGACCTCCGCGAGGCGATCGACCGCATCGCTTCCGGGCACTTCTCCCGGGTGGACGGGAACCTCTTCAAGCCTCTGATGGATTCCCTTCTCCAAAAAGATGATTACCAATTATTACCTGACTACCCTTCCTACCTGGACTGCCAGGACCGGGTAAGCGAGGCATTTCGCGACCAGCAGCGCTGGACCCGGATGTCGATTCTGAACACGGCCCGCTCGGGGAAATTTTCGTCGGATCGCTCCATCCGGGATTACTGTGAACGGATTTGGAAGGTGAAGCCGGTTCCGGTGTTGCTTGGTTAGCCAAAAGTACTACCCAAGTAGCCGGATCAAACTGAATAGGAGATCGTTATGATGAAATGCAAAGTATTCCTTATGTTGATATTCGCCTTACTGTTTCTACCCGGATGGACCGGTGCGGTTTCGGAGAAGGACTTTGAGGCTCAAACCACCGAACAGCTCCTGAGCCTTTGCACGGCTACGCCGAGTGATCCTCTCTATCAGCAAGCCGTCAACTTCTGCCATGGTTATTTGGTGGGGGCGTACAAGTACTACGAAGCGGCGCATTCGGGACCGAATGCCCCCAAGTTGGTCTGTCTGCCCAATCCACCGCCGTCTCGAAGCAATTCGATTGCCATGCTCATCGAATGGGTCAAAGCTCATCCGCAATACTGGAAAGAGTCGCCGGTCGAGACGGAGTTTCGTTTTTTAACTGAAAAGTGGCCCTGTAATAAATAGCATAGGGGAAAGGAGTCGATCATGAAACGATCTATGATAGCAGTCATTCTGGCAATCAGCTTGGCCTTTGCGGGCTGTGCGGGCATGTCAGACACCCAGCAGCGCACCCTGAGCGGCGGCGCCATCGGCGCCGGTGCGGGGGCGGTGGTCGGTGCCATTTCTGGCCACACGGCTCTGGGAGCAGCGATCGGAGCCGCTTCAGGGGCCGCCGGTGGCTATCTCTACGATCAGAATCAGAAATCCAAGGAAGCCGAATACCAGCGCGGTTACAAGGCCGGCCAGCAAAGTCAGCCGAAGAGCCAATAGTTTAAAGCACGAAGCACGAAATTCGAAATCCGAAACAAATCCGCTCTGCGGGTGGAGATTCACAACCAGAAAGAGGGTATCCGGCATGCTAGACGCAGCAAAATACGACAAAACCGTAACTCTCAAAAGCGGAATCGAGGTGAAGGTCCGTTCCATCCGGCCGGACGACAAGAAAAGATTGGTCACGGCCTTCAAGAACCTCGATCCTGAATCGATCTACACGCGCTTCTTTTATCACAAAAAAATGCTGACCGAGGATGAGCTCAAATCCGCTACCGAGCTTGATTTCGAAAACGCGGTCGCATTGGTGGTCACGATTGGGGAAGGAGCGAACGAGACCATCATTGGGGGAGGACGGTACGCGGTCATCGATGCGACCGGCAAATCGGGCAGCGCGGAGGTGGCGTTTACGATTGAGGAGGACTACCATCGCCAGGGCATGGCCCGGATCCTGCTGCAGCACCTATCTTCCATCGCCCGCGAGAAAGGCCTATCCCGCTTCGTGGCGGAGGTCCTTCCGGAAAACAGAGGCATGCTCACTGTATTTTCACGCAGCGGGCTTCCCATGAAAACAGAGCATGGGGGAGACGCCGTGCATGTGACGATGTCTTTGACGGGGTAGGCCTTCTAATCATGTGCGGCAAATAAGGGAGCAATTCATCATGTCCGATGCCATTGTCGTGCTCAACGCGGGTTCATCGAGCATCAAGTTTTCGCTGTTTGTAGAGCGCGGCGAAACATTAGAGTTAGACGTCCGGGGGCAGATCGAGGGGCTTTTCACGAAGGCGCATTTCGTTTCGAAGGCGCTCGACGGCACGGTGAAAGCCGAGACGTCCTGGCCCGATAGTTTCAAGCTGGGACATGACGGGGCGCTCGACCATCTGATCGGCCATTTGCGCTCGGAGCTGGCGGGCGACCGGCTGATCGGCATCGGGCACCGGGTGGTGCACGGCGGCCTGGCCTACACGCAGCCGGTGCGCGTGGATGGGGAGGTGCTGAAGGTGTTGGAGACCTTCGTTCCGCTGGCCCCCCTGCATCAGCCGCACAACCTCGCTCCGATCCGGCGCGCGCTGGAGCGCGCTCCCGAGCTGCCGCAGGTGGCCTGCTTCGACACGTCTTTCCACCGCACCCAACCCGGTGTGGCCCAGATGTTCGCCCTGCCGGCCGACCTGCGGGAGGCCGGGGTCATGCGCTACGGGTTCCACGGGCTGTCCTACGAGTACATCGCCTCAAAGTTAACCGAGATGGCACCGCATGCGGCAAGCGGAAGGTGCGTTGTGCTGCACTTGGGTAACGGGGCGAGCATGTGCGCCATTGAAGCCGGTCGGAGCATCGCCAGCACCATGGGCTTCACGGCGGTCGAGGGGCTGCCGATGGGCACCCGGTGCGGCGCTCTTGATCCCGGGGTCGTCCTTTATCTAATGGACCAGCGGGGGATGAGCCCCCGCGCGATCGAAAAGCTCATCTACAGCCAGTCAGGACTGCTCGGGGTATCCGGGATATCCAGCGACATGCGCACGCTGCTGGCGAACGAGGAGCCTGGCGCCAAGCTGGCCGTCGAACTTTTTATTTACCGCATCCGCCGCGAGCTCGGCTCGTTGGCGGCCGCGTTGGGCGGACTGGATGCCATCGTGTTTACCGGGGGCATCGGCGAAAACTCACCGGTCATCCGCCGCCGCGTCGGCCGCGATGCCGCCTGGCTGGGAGTGGAGATCGATCAAGCGGCCAACGCCGCCGGCCGCGGGTGCATCAGCGCCGGCACAAGCCGTGTCGCGGTTTGGGTCATCCCGACCAACGAAGAAGTGATGATTGCGCGTCATACCCGACGGTTGCTCGGCGCATCCTAATGCCCTTAGCAGTCCAAATTCTATGCAAAATAGAGACGATTTGATTTTCAAAAATGACGGAATGACCGAAACTCAAAAAAACGTCTCAGATCGAAGCCCAAACGGTTTTGGTCATTATTATCCTTTTGAAAATTAGAATTTGTTTCGAGTTTCGTGCTTCGGATTTCGAATTTTATTCCGGCTTATCCGGGTTAGGAGAAGAATTATGAAACCAGAGGTTCCTCGTCCCGCACTCAAAGGCAAGAAAGCGCTCGTGGTCGGCATCGCCAACGAGCACTCCATCGCCTACGGTTGCGCCAAGGCCTTCCGTGAGGTGGGCGCCGAGCTGGCGGTGACCTTTCTCAACGACAAGGCCAGACCGCATGTCGAGCCCCTGGCGAAAGAGCTGGAGGCAGCGTTCTTCCTGCCGCTGGATGTTTCAAAGCCCGGTGAATTGGAAGCGGTGTTCGATCGCATCGGCCGGGAATGGGGGCAGCTGGATATCCTGGTGCATTCCATCGCGTTCGCACCGAAAGAGGACCTGCAGGGCGGGCTTCTGGACTGTTCTTCCAGCGGCTTTTCGATCGCCATGGACATCTCCTGCCACTCCTTCATCCGCATGGCGCGCCTGGCGGCGCCGCTGATGAAGGACGGCGGGACCATGTTCGCCATGAGCTACCACGGGGCGCAAAAGGTGGTCCCCAACTACAATGTGATGGGGCCGGTCAAGGCGGCCCTGGAGGCGGCCTGCCGCTACCTGGCTTACGAGCTTGGCCCACAGAAGATCCGGGTGCATGCGATCTCGCCCGGCCCGCTCAAGACGCGCGCCGCCTCGGGGCTGAAAGATTTCGACCGGATGTTGAACGATGCCGTGGAGCGCTCGCCGGTCGGCGAGCTGGTGGATATCATGGATGTGGGTTTCGCCTGCGCCTTTCTGGCGACTCCTTACGGACGGCGCCTGACCGGCCAGACCGTGTATGTCGACGGAGGTGCCAGTATTATGGCGTAAAGTCGATGCAAGGCCTGCAGCGAAAATGAGATAAAATCGCGGCAAGATGCCGCTCCCACAAAAAAAAGCGATCAACTTCCTTGGAATGATGCTGCTGCACGCCACAACCTGCTGTTTATGAAGTCATAAAGAATAAGGAGACTCAAATGTCGGAAGCCAAGAAGTTTAACCCCTTCCTTGCCTATAAGGATCTATTCGAATACCTGATCGACGCCGGACAGCGAACGGTGCTTTACTGGGATGTGATGCGCCAGCGTGGGAATCAGTACGAGGAGCACATGGCCCAAACGGCCCCCCATGTTCTGCAATTCGACCACGAGCTGATCGTGTCCGGCCGAACGCTGCCCCGGCCAGTAAACTACGGGGTCGTCAAAATTCGCCCGCCCGAAGGGACCGTTATCGACGATCGCAAGCGGCCCTTCGTCGTGATCGACCCGCGTGCGGGTCACGGACCCGGCATCGGAGGCTTCAAGGCCGAGAGCGAGATAGGGGAAGCCATGCGGGCGGGGCATCCCTGCTACTTCATCGGGTTTACGCCGGTGCCTGAAGCGGGTCAGACCATCGAAGCCGTGATCGAGGCCTGGGCCGTTTTCTTGGGCCGGGTGACCGAGCTGCACTCCGGCGCTGAAGGAAAGCCGGTGGTGATCGGCAACTGCCAGGCGGGATGGGCGTTGATGATGCTGGCGGCAAAATATCCGGATGTCTGCGGGCCGCTCATCGTGGCCGGATCGCCGCTGTCCTACTGGGCGGGTGTGCACGGGGTCAATCCCATGCGCTATACCGGCGGCCTGCTGGGCGGCAGCTGGTTGACGGCTCTGGTCAGCGATCTGGGGCATGGGAAGTTCGATGGCGCCTGGCTGGTGCAGAACTTCGAGAATCTCAACCCGGCCAACACCCTGTGGTCCAAGCAATACAACCTGTACGCCAGCATCGATACGGAGGCACCCCGCTATCTGGGCTTCGAACGCTGGTGGGGGGGACACGTGATTTTGTCCGGGGAGGAGATGCAGTATATCGTCGACAATCTCTTCGTCGGCAACAAGCTCAGCTCGGCCGAGATGACAACCGCCGACGGGGTGCGGCTGGATCTGCGAAAGATCCGCTCGCCCATCGTTTGTTTTTGCTCCAAGGGCGACAACATCACCCCACCGCAACAGGCGCTGGGTTGGATCCTCGACTTGTACCGCAGCGACGAGGACATCCTGGCCGCCGGCCAGACGATTGTCTACGCCGTGCATGAAACGGTCGGCCACCTGGGGATTTTCGTCTCGGGCGGCATTGCCAAAAAGGAGCACCAGGAGTTTGCCAGCAACATCGATCTCATCGATTGCCTGCCTCCGGGTCTCTACGAAGCCGTCATCCAGAAGAAAACTTCGGGTGCGGACCATGTCGAACTGGTAACCGGAGACTACATCTCCCGTTTCGAGCGCCGAACCCTGGAGGACATCCGCGCTCTGGGAGGGAACACGATCGAAGATGAACGCTGCTTTGCGGCCGTGGCCCGGTTGTCCGAGGCAATCCACGGCCTTTACCGCACCCTGGCGCAACCCTCGGTCCGCAGCATGACTACCGAACAGAGCGCCGAATGGCTGCGCCGCACGCATCCGCTGCGGCTGGGGTACGAGCTTCTCTCCGATCGCAACCCGGCGGTCAAGCCGCTCGCAGCAGTGGCGGAACGGGTGCAGAAGAACCGTCAGCCGGTCGCTGCAGACAATATGTTTCTGGAGTGGGAAAAGATGTTTTCGGACTGGATGACGACCAGCCTGGATGCCTTTCGGGGCTGGCGGGACATGCTGATGGAGCAGATGTTCTTCGGCGTCTACGGCCAACCCTGGCTGCAGGCCCTGCTGGGACTAAGGACATCGGATGATCCACCCAGGCACCATCCCGGCCGGGAGAGCGATCACGCAGCCTTTGTCGAGCGCCGAATTGAAGAGTTGCGTGCCAAGATGGACAAGGGAGGGCCGCGCGAGGCGGCGCTTCGCGCTCTGATCTATGTGGGCATGCCGGAGAAAGGGACCGACGAACGGGAGTTCGAGATGCTGCGCCGGATTAGAGCCGAACACGGTGCGGGAAAAAGTTTGACCGAATTCAAACAGGACCTGCGCGAACAGTATTACATGCTCCGGATAGATGAAAGCCGGGCCATAGAGCTAATCCCCAAACTGCTCAAAGGACATCAAGACGAGGGGCTGAAGCTGCTGGAATATATTCGCCGGATTGTCTACGCCGACGGGTCGCTGGGTGAGGAAGGACAAAGGCGCCTGGCAGAGGTGGAGAGACTGTTTGTGTCCCAACCGACGGATTAACAGCCATTCTGCCCCTGCCGAGCGGATTGGCCTCAGGTGATCCCAACGCGGTTCAGGGTTCACCGTTCACGGTTCACGGTTGGAAAAACATTGAAATCAGATGAACCCTTGAACCGCTGAACCGTTGAACCCTTGAAACACAGGAGGTTGGCTCTGATGATCACCAATAAGACATTCGATGAAATTAAAATCGGCGACAGCGCTCGTATGCAGCGGACGTTGACCAAACAGGATATCGATGTTTTCGGGCTCTTGTCCGGAGACATGAACCCGACGCATTTCAGCGATGAGTACGCCCAGATGCTGCTGGAGCGCCACAAGCTGGTCGGCCACAGCATGTGGGGCGGGGCCCTGATCTCGAGTCTGCTGGGAAACGATCTGCCGGGCCCCGGCACGGTCTATCAATCCCAGCAATTCGAGTTCCACCACCCGGTGGAACTCGGCGACAGGCTCACCATCACCGTGACCGCCGCATCCAAGAATGCCGCCGACGGCAGCGTGGGGTTCGACTGCCGGGCGGTCAATCAACGCGGTGAGAACATCATCACCGGTGTCGCCCGGGTCAAGGCGCCTACCAAAAAGCCGACCGACGCCGGATCGCCCTACGCCGGCATGCAGCTGCATAGCAAAACCGCTTTCAAGAAGCTGATCGATCATGTCAAGGACTGGGAGAACATCCCCACCGCCGTATGCCATCCGTGCAGCAAAGAGGCCCTGGAAGGCGCCATCGATGCCGCCAAGGCCGATTTGATCGAGCCGATCATGGTGGGGCCCGAGGCCAAAATCCGCGCCTTGGCCGAGAGCCTGAACCTGGACATCAGCTCCTATCGCTTGGTGGATGCAGCACACAGCCACGATGCTGCAACAAGAGCCGTGGCCTTGTGTCGCTCGGGTGAGGCCGAGGCGCTCATGAAGGGCAGCCTGCACACCGACGAGCTGATGGCTGCGGTCGTCCCGTCGGCCACAGGGCTGCGTACCGAACGGCGGATCAGCCATGTTTTCGCCATGGATGTGCCCACCTACCCGCGGCCGCTGTTCATCACGGATGCGGCCATCAACATCTACCCGACCCTGGAAGACAAGGTCGATATTCTCAAGAACGCCATTCAGCTGGCCCACTCACTGAACATTCCGCAACCCAAGGTGGCCATTCTCTCGGCGGTGGAAACGGTGAACCCGAAGATACCCGCCACCATCGAAGCCGCCGCCTTGTGCAAAATGGCGGACCGCGGACAGATCGAAGGTGCGCTTATCGACGGTCCTCTGGCTTTCGACAATGCCATCAGCAAAGAAGCCGCCCTCATCAAAGGCATCCATTCCCCGGTGGCCGGTGAGGCCGATATCCTTCTGGTGCCCGACCTGGAGGCCGGCAACATGCTGGCCAAACAGCTGACCTACCTGGGCCGAGCCGATTCGGCCGGTATTGTTCTGGGGGCGCGCGTCCCCATCATTCTGACCAGCCGGGCGGATTCGGCGGAAGCCCGGCTGGCTTCATGCGCCGTAGCGGTGGCCTTTGCCTATCGGCTGCGCGGAAACCAGCCGGTCAAACACACATAGTCGTTAGAGGGGCCTTATAGGCCCTTGTGAATTAAATTCAACGCAACATGAAGACAATTTGGATTTTACAATATAGGCGGCGTTGTAAATTCGAAGCACGAAATTCGAAATTCGAAACAAGCCCGAATGACCAAATTACCGAATGACTGAAACGCTAAACAACCATCTCGAAATGCGGCCAAACCCGTTTGGGTCATTATCCGTTTTGAAAATTCGAATTTGTTTCGGATCTCGCGCTTCGGATTTCGAATTTGGTTCCGGCTTGTCCGGCTTAGGATATAAGGTTTGTTTTTTGTGGGAGAGGCTTTCAGCTTCGATCTTCGCGGCTCGAAAGCCGCTCTCACAAAAAAAATCTAACTTCCTCAGAAGTTAAAGGAGTCTCATGACTGGAATCCAACGCGACATCCCCCGCACCGTTTTGGCGGTGCTTTTCATCGGGGCTCTGATCGGCACCTCGCTGTGGATCCTTCTACCGTTCTTGGGGGCCGTCATTTGGGCGGTGACGATCGTGACAGCGACCTGGCCGTTGATGATTTCCATCCAGGGCTGGCTTTGGGGACGCCGATCGCTGGCGGTGGCGGTGATGACCGTGGTCCTTCTTTGCGTCTTGGTGATACCCCTCTGGCTCGCCATCGGCACGATCGTCGCGAACGCCGACCAGATTGCCGGTTGGGTGAAGTCGATGTCCGATTTCGAGTTTCCGCCGCCGCCGGCCTGGCTGGCGGGTCTTCCGCTCATCGGCGGCGACTTGGCCGCGGCATGGCAGAAGATTGCGCTTGCGGGACTGCAAGATTTCATGAAAAAGCTTGCCCCCTACGGCGGCACAGCTATCCGGTGGTTTGCCGCAGAAGTGGGCGGCTTTGGGGCCTTGGTCCTGCAATTTCTGCTCACCGTGGTATTTGCCGCACTACTATATGCCAAGGGTGAGCATACGACCTCTTGGATCGAGCGTTTTGGACGCCGCTTGGCAGGACCGCGGGGTGAGCATTCGATCCGGTTGGCCGGGCAGGCCGTGCGCGGCGTCGCTCTCGGTGTGGTGGTGACCGCCCTGGCCCAGTCAGTTTTGGGCGGCGTCGGCCTCGCCGTCGCTGGAGTTCCTTTTGCAGCGGTTCTGACGGCGGTGATGTTCATGCTGGCGATCGCCCAAATAGGCCCCCTGCCCGTGCTGGGGCCCTCGGTCGCCTACCTCTACTGGAGCGGCAGCACCGGCTGGGGAACCTTTCTGCTTCTTTGGACCCTGGTGGTCGGAACCATGGACAACTTTTTGCGCCCCTTTTTGATCAAGAAAGGTGCCGACCTTCCCCTGCTGCTCATTTTCGTCGGCGTGGTAGGCGGTTTGGTTGCTTTCGGCCTCATCGGCATCTTCGTGGGGCCGGTGGTGCTTGCCGTGGCCCATACACTTCTATCCGCGTGGGTCGATGAGGAAGCCGGTGAGGTCGAGTCACCGGGACAGTAGGAGCCATGAGTAAAGTGTTATGGCGCGCGGCGCCATCCTCTCGATAACGAAGTGTGGGAGAGGCTTTCAGCCTCGATCACCGCGGCTGGAAATCCGCTCCCACAAAAAGCGGCTCAGTTCCTTCTCCCCCCATTTGAAAAAGTGGGGCTATGGGGATTTTAAGATCGACTTCTTTAGAAGCTGACCATCGGTACGAATATAGGACACCGCTGAATAGGCTTTTGGGTTCGAAGGCTATTGGTCGTATGGGAATCTTAGACAGCTGGAACCAATACCGCGAGAAAAAAAAAGCAGCGCCAGAGAGCATCGGCCTTGGTCGAGTTGATCGAGCGCATGGTGCAGGGCAGCGATCCCTCGATTCGCAAGGTCGCGGGATATCGGCAGCAGCTCCAAAAGCCGGTCGAGAATGCCTTGGGGCACATGGAGGGCCTGATATCCTCCATACCCGGTCCCTTTGGCCTTTCAGCCGAATCCTGGGACAAGGATCCTCTGATGCATGCGCTTTTTGTCAGCCCCGGCGAAATCCGTTCCTTGCTGCAAAGCTGCGCTGAGCTCAAATCATTCTTCCAGCAAAGCGGAGCGAAAACCGCAGTTGCCCTGCTCACGGCGACGAAAAAAGAACGAACGGTTTTCGGGACGGCCCAGGAGGGCGAAATCATTCGCCGCGATGTCCCGCAAGTGGCCGTCGAATTCTACGACCACCGGATCGTGGCGCCGACGGCGACCGAAACGGAGAACCGGCGGGAGCTGATCCACCGTGGCCTGAATCTTCTGGCAACGCACACCCTCGAAGAGATCTTGCGGATTCATTCCATCAGGCAGGAGCTGACCGAAGAACGCCGGATGCTGGCGGTCAAACTCAAAATCCAGCATGCCCGCGAGCGCGGGTTGGAACGCCTGCTGGCCGGCGGCAGTAAAAACCATACAGATCAAGAACAGGCCCAGCAGCTCCTGGACGAGATCGACAAACAGCTTATGGAGCTAGAATCCGGATCGGGGACTCCCCGGGACTTCCTGCGAAAGCTGGAAAAGGTATTGCTCGACCCCGGCAATGCCCTTACGGGGATAACAACAGGGATGCGGCTCGATTGGATGGGGGTGAAACTGAACGAGGAATCGGCCGAAAACGCCCCTGAGGTCACTCTGGCCGAGCTGGAAATACCAGGCCGAATGAAACGGGTCGCGGTGCTGGCTGCCGTCGCCGTCGACGAATGCGTGGGCCGATAAAGAACTTCGCTTGAATTTTAGGTCAAGAATTGGCAAATAATCTAATTTAAATGGCATTTTTGGCACGTTGCCGGGCCTCGGCTAAAGTTGCACTTGCCGGAGGAATAGCTAAAAAGAAAAAGGGAGGAAACACGTGGAAAAATCAAAATGGGTGATTATCGCGTTGATGATCGGTTGCTTTTTTGCAGGTTGTGCCGAGATGAACCAGACGACGAAGCCGTCTTCGTCGCCGGTCATGGACAGGATTGTTTCGCGGGGCGAGCTGCGGGTGGGAGTCTCCGGAGACATGCCGCCCATGAACCTGCTCACCAAGGATGACAAGGTCATCGGAATGGATGTCGACGTGGCCACGATGATTGCCGAGGCCATGGGCGTCAAGCTGAATCTGCAGCGGGTCGATTTTAAGGGTCTGCTGCCCGCCCTGGAGTCCGGAAGCATCGACATGATCGTGTCCAACATGACCATGACCCCGGACCGGAACCTCAAGGTGGCGTTCGTGGGCCCCTATTTCACTTCCGGCAAGGCTTTTCTCACCAAACGCAGCAGCATCGCCCAGGCCAAGGGGCTGCCCGACTTAGACAGCCCGCAATACACCTTTGTCGCCCTGCGAGGGTCCACCAGCGAAGCGGTGATCAGCAAAGGCGCACCGAAGGCCAAACTGCTGACGGCCGGCACCCAGAACGAGGCCATCCAGATGGTGGTCGACGGCAAGGCCGATGGCATGATCGCCGACTTTCCCATCTGCGTCGTCGCGGTGTACCGCAACCCGGCGGCGGGCCTGGTATCGGTGGTGGCCCCGATCACCTACGAGCCGATCGGCATCGCCGTGCCCAAGGGCGACCCGCACCTGCTCAACTGGCTGGGCAACTTCCTGCACAGCCTGGAGAAGGCCGGATACATGAATGATTTGAAGGAGAAATGGTTCGCCCAGCCGACCTGGCTGCCGCAGATGAAATAACAGAAACGATGATTTGATAAAGGGAAGAAAGGAGATTATTTCGATGAAGGGGAGCAATCATGAAAAAAGCATGGGAGCCGTCGGGCTTCTCGCTTTGGCCTTGGCGGCAGTCCTGATCACCGGCGTCGCCGCCGAAAGCGTCTGGGCCAAGACGGCCGAAGAGATCAACGCCAGCGTCAATGCGTGTCTGGACCCGTTTCTACAAACAGGTCAAGGGTGGCAAGGAGATGGCCGGCCAAGGCCAAGGGCGTGCTGGTGATGCCCAACGTCGTCAAGGCCGGTTTGATCGTGGGCGGCGAGTACGGCGAAGGAGCCTTGAGGGTCGGCGGCAAGACCGTTTCCTATTACAATATAGCCTCCGGCTCGGTCGGGTTCCAGATCGGCGGCGAGGCCAAGGATTTCGTGATCCTGTTCATGACGGATGAGGTTCTGAAACAATTCCAGGCCAGCAAAGGCTGGGAGGTGGGCCTCGACGGCAACGTGGCGCTGATCACGATCGGCGGAGGCGAACGCGTCGACTTCACCAAAATGAACGACCCGATCATCGGCTTTGTCTTCGATGTCAAGGGGCTCATGGCCGACATATCGCTTAAAGGCGCTAAATTCACCAAAATCAAACCCAAATGATCCTTGAAAAGAGAGGAAGCATCCATGAGCGAGGTAATGGAGCGAAAGCGTCTGGAGGAGGCGTCATCGAAGGGTGTGCCCTGGAAGAAATGGGGGCCGTATCTCAGCGAACGCCAGTGGGGCACGGTGCGGGAGGACTACAGCGAGAACGGGGACGCCTGGAACTTCTTCACCCATGATCACGCCCGCTCGCGCGCCTATCGCTGGGGCGAGGACGGACTCGGAGGGATCTCCGACGAGAAGCAGCGGCTCTGTTTTGCCCTTGCGCTGTGGAACGGAAAGGACCCCATTCTCAAGGAGCGACTCTTCGGGCTTACCAACAGTGAGGCCAACCACGGCGAAGACGTCAAGGAATACTACTTCTATCTCGACAGCACGCCGACCCACTCCTACATGAAGTACCTCTACAAGTATCCCCAGGCGGCCTATCCCCTACGTCGACCTGGTGGAGACGAACCGGAGGCGCACCCGCGAGGAGATGGAGTACGAGCTGCTCGATACGGGTATCTTCCAAGAGGACCGCTACTTCGACGTCTTCGTGGAATACGCCAAGGCCGGTCCGGAGGACATCCTGATCCAGATCACCGCGGCCAATCGGGGACCGGAGGCGGCCGAGCTGCACGTGCTGCCGACCCTGTGGTTCCGCAACGACTGGGCAACCTGGATCGCCAGGCCCTCCGAGAAGCCGATGCTCAAGCAGACCCCCCCTCCCCTTATCAAGGGGGGGCGCAGGGGGGATAAGTGCGATTGCAGTAACGCATCCCGTGCTGGGGGCGTATACCCTGTACTTCGAAGGCGATGCCCCACTGCTTTTTACTGAGAATTCAACCAACCACGCCAAACTCCATCTCGACTACCCAGACGTGGGGCCATACCTCAAAGATGGCATCAACGACTACGTGGTCCAGGGCCGCCGGGAGGCAGTGAACCCGGATCGGCTCGGCACCAAGGCCGCGGCGCACTACCGGCACAAAGTCGGTCCCGGCCAGTCGGCGACGGTGCGGCTGCGCCTCACCGGCCAGCTCCGCGCCGAGAAGGACAAGGAAAAACCCTTCGGGCCGGGCTTTGACGAAATCCTGGCCGGCCGGCTGCGGGAGGCGGATGAGTTCTACCGCACCGTGACTCCGCCCTCGGTATCGCCGGACGCCGCCAACGTGATGCGCCAGGCCCTCGCCGGCATGCTCTGGTCCAAGCAGTATTACTATTGGGACGGCGATGCGTGGCTGGAGGAACACCGCGCCCACCCCCTCCATCACGGGAGCCGCGACTTCCGGAACCGGGAGTGGTTCCACATGATCAACGATGACATCATCTCGATGCCCGACAAGTGGGAGTACCCCTGGTACGCGGCCTGGGACCTCGCCTTTCACACGCTGCCGATCGCGATCGTGGACCCGGACTTTGCCAAGGATCAGATGGAACTGATGCTCCGCGGGCTCTACCTGCACCCCAGCGGCCAGCTCCCGGCCTATGAATGGAACTTCAGCGACGTGAACCCTCCGGTGCACGCCTTCGCGACCCTGTTCCTGCACCGCACCGAGCTGGCCCTGCGCGGCGAGACTGACATTGATTTTCTCAAGTCGGCCTTTAACAAGCTCATGCTGAACTTCACCTGGTGGGTGAACCGCAAGGACCGGTTCGGCAAAAACGTGTTCGAGGGCGGCTTTCTCGGGCTCGACAACATCGGCGTCTTCGACCGGAGTGCCCCGCTTCCGACGGGCGGCTATCTGGAACAGGCGGACGGCACGGCATGGATGGCGCTCTTCAGCCAGAACATGCTCGAGCTCGCCGTGGAGCTCGCCGCTCATGACCCTAGCTACGAAGACATGGTCTCCAAGTTTATAGAGCATTTTCTCTATATCGCCGCGGCCATGAACAAGCATGGGCAGGACGGCATGTGGGACGAGGAGGACGGCTTCTACTATGATCTCTTGCGGCTCCCCGACGGCAGTGGTAGGCGGCTCAAGGTGCGCTCGATGGTGGGACTGTTGCCCCTGTGCGCCACCACCGTAATAGAGAAGTGGCAGCGCGAGCGCGTTCCGCAGTCAACGGCCGCGTTTATGGCACGCGTGCGCCAGATGCCGGAACTCCTGGAGTCCATCCACCCCACGGGGCCCGGTCATTTTGGGGTGGCCGAACGGGGGATCATCGCCCTGGTCAACCCGGAGCGGCTGCGCCGGATCCTCTCGAAGATGCTGGACGAGAACGAATTTCTGAGCCCTTACGGCATCCGCTCGCTTTCCAAGTTCCACGAGCAGCACCCGTATGTCTTCCACACAGGCGGTCAGGAGTACCGTGTGGACTACCTACCGGCCGAATCGAACACCGGCATGTTCGGCGGCAACTCCAACTGGCGCGGCCCGGTCTGGATGCCGGTCAACACATTGATTATCCGGTCGCTCGTGAACTTTTATCTATACTACGGCGACAACTTCAAGATTGAATGCCCCACGGGGTCAGGGAAGATGATGAACCTCTTCGAGGTCGCCAAGGAGATCGCGGATCGGCTCACCCGCATTTTTCTTCGGAATGAGCATGGCAAGCGGCCTGTCTATGGTGGAACGGAGAAGTTCCAGACCGACCCCCACTGGCGCGACCACATCCTGTTCTACGAGTACTTCCACGGAGATAACGGGGCGGGTCTGGGCGCGAGCCACCAGACGGGCTGGACAGGAATAGTGGCGAAACTAATCCAGCTTTTCGGATTGCTCGATGCGAAGAAGTCCCTTGAGGGTGGCAAGGCCGCGGCCTTCATCCGTGGAAAGTCGGAACCGGAGGCAAAGAAATGAACCCGTGGCCGAAACATCCGGCCATCTATGAGATCAACACCTGGGTCTGGCTGAACGAACTCAGCCGGAAGCATGGTGCGGTCATTACGCTGGCGTCGGTTCCGGAGGAGGAATGGAACGCGCTCGCTGCCCTGGGAATCGACGCCGTCTGGCTCATGGGGGTGTGGGAGCGCAGTCCGGCCGGCATCCGCATCGCGATGCAAAATGAAGGCCTGATGGCAAGCTTCCGCCAGGCGCTGCCGGACTTCTCAGCGGCGGACAACGTAGGCTCGCCCTATTGTGTGCGCCGCTACGAAGTGGATCCGGCCCTGGGAGGCGCAGCCGGCCTGGCCGCCGCGCGCGCCCGGCTGGCCCGACAGGGCGTCTGCCTGGTCCTCGACTTCGTTCCCAACCACGTGGCGCCCGACCACCCCTGGGTCACCGATCACCCGGAGTACTTCATTCAAGGCGCCCCGGCCGACCTGACGTCAGACTCAAAATCCTTTGCCGATGCCGGCGGAAGGGTTATCGCCTGCGGACGGGACCCCTACTTCCCGGCATGGCCGGACGTGCTGCAGCTCAACGCCTTCGATCCCGGTTTGCGGCAGGCGGCGGCCGCCACCCTTCTGGACATTGCCGGTCGCTGCGACGGCGTCCGCTGCGACATGGCCATGCTGATGTTGAACTCTGTATTCGAGCGCACGTGGGCCTCGCGTGCCGGAGCGCGACCGGATGCCGATTTCTGGCCCGCCATCATCCCGGCGGTCAAGGCCCAGCACCCTGATTTCAAATTCATCGCCGAGGCTTACTGGGACCTGGAATGGGAGCTCCAGCAGCAGGGCTTCGACTTCTGCTACGACAAGCGCCTTTACGACCGCTTGGAAAAAGAGGGCGCGGAATCCGTGCGGCTCCACCTGCTCGCCGACATGGCCTACCAGGAGAGGCTGGTGCGCTTCATCGAAAACCACGACGAGCCGCGGGCGGCCGCCGCCTTCCCTCCGGAGCGGCTGCGCGCGGTTGCAGTGGCGGCATTGACCCTGCCCGGCGCGAAGCTTGTCCACGAAGGCCAGCTCGAAGGACGGTGCGTCCGCCTGCCCGTGTTTCTGGGGCGGAGACCGCCTGAGGCGCCTGACGAGGGTTTGCGGGAGTTCTACTCCAGGCTGCTCGATGCCCTCGGCGACGACGTTTTCAAATCCGGCGAATGGCGCCTCTGCGAGTGCCGCGGCTGGCCGGACAATATGAGCTACCGCAATCTCTTGGCCTGGTGCTGGCGATTGAAAGAAGACTGCCGTCTCGTGGTGGTGAACCTTTCTGGCGGGCAGTCGCAAGCGCTCATCCGGTTGCCCTGGGGTGACATGCGTGATAGGAGCATCCTGCTTGAGGATCTGTTTTCGGACGCCCACTACAGCCGGCAGGGAAACGAGATGGCAGAGTCAGGCCTGTTTGTCGACCTCTCGGCGTGGCGGTATCATCTTTTCGAGTTTTGCATCACCGCTTCAGCGGAGCTTGATAGAATAGGATAATACAATCTCACACGAAAAGGAGGCAAACAAATGAAAGATCGCAAGACACAAATGATCCTGATGGTCGGTGCCGCGATGGTATGGTTGATGACGGGGCTTACCCCTGCCGCCCAGGCAGCCGAAGTTTCTATCGGCCTTGGCGTGGGCGCGGCTCCGGATTATGAGGGTTCGGCTGACTATGCCGCTGTTCCCATTCCCTATGTGGATGTTAAATGGGCCAATCACATGTCGATCAATCTGCTGGGCAATAAAGCCAAGGTGAATTTGATTCCTTCTCCTATCTGGAGAGGGGGGGTGGTCGGTGAATATATCCCGGAGCGCGATGACGTTGACAACAGTAAGGTTGACAGCCTAAGCGATGTTGACGCAGCCCTCATGCTCGGTGGCTTCTTCGGCTTCGAGTTTCACAACTGGAGCGCCAGTATCGAAGCCATGGCCGATGTGGCGGATGGTAATGATGGGGCCATCGTTCGGCTCCACGGTGGCTATAAAATCCCTATCGATAAGGCCTGGAGTGTTTCCATAGGGGCTTTTATGACCTGGGCCGATGATGACTATATGGAAGCCTACTTTGAGATCGATCCTGCCAACGCAGCGCGCAGCGGACTGAGTACGTTTGATGCCGATTCAGGATTAAAAGATGTGGGACTGAACCTTACGGTTTCGTATAAGCCTTGGGAACACTGGGGCTTCATGGGGCTGGCAAGATACACAAGGCTTCTTGATGACGCTGAAGACAGCCCCGTAGTGGACGATGAGGGTGATGCGAACCAATTCTCCGCCGGGATTCTTGTATTTTATAAGTTTTAAGAAAAAATGGTCAAATATCTCTGATCGTTAATGGTTCTGTTGACCGGGTGGAATCCCCTCGATGAAAAGCTACCCGCTCAGGGTCTTCGTCAAGCGCGTGCTGTTGATCCGACTCGGTGCAGCTGCGCTGGTCCTTGCGTTGATAACTGGGGTGATCACCTATTTTGTCCAGCGGGATCGGGTCGAGCAGCAGGTCGTGGACATCGGCCGGCAGGGGGCTGCCGCCCTGGTGAACCGCGTGATGGACACCGCCGAACAACAGCAGATCAAACCGGTCGAGGCGCTGCACCAGGTATTGGCAACGAACGCCGGATCCCCCGCAACCCTTCGCTCCGGCCGTTTTGTGTTCGTGCAGTTTTACAGTCGTTCTGGCACTGTTTTCGCGGAAGAATCGGCGGAAGAGTCAGGGGCCGTCGAGACGGCAAAGACCCTGGCGGAGGCTCGGCCCTTCATTTTCCCAGAAGCCGGTCAGGTCAACGCTGAAACGCAGCGCATCCAAGGCCGTCTGTCCGTCTACACGGCTGTGCCGCTCACCGAGCGACAGGGATCTGTGAAGGGTTATGCGCGCGGGGTGTTCGCCGTATCCGACGCCACCGCTGCGGAGATGAAAAGCGCCATCCTTCGCAGTGCTCTGATCGTGGTCGCCATCGTCTTCGGCGTTGCGGCGATCCTCTACCCAGTCATCCTGCATTTGATGCGTCGGCTGGCCGATTACTCCACGAACCTGCTCGACGCTAACCTGGAAACGCTCGCCGTGCTCGGCAGTGCCATCGCCAAGCGCGATGCCGACACCGACGCGCACAACTACCGCGTTTCGCTTTACGCCGCCCGACTCGGCGAGAAGATCGGCCTGGGGGCCGAGGATATGAGGGGTCTGATCAAGGGCTCTTTCATCCACGACGTCGGCAAGATCGGGATTCCCGACGCCATCCTGCTCAAGCCGGGGCGTCTCGACGAGGAGGAGTATCGGGTCATGCAGACCCACGTGGGCCTCGGGGTCGATATCGTACGGCGTGCATCCTGGCTGCGGGACAGCGTCCCGGTGGTCGCAGCGCATCACGAGAAATTCGGGGGCGGCGGCTACCCGCAGGGTGACCGGGCCGAGGATATCCCGCTGACGGCGCGCATCTTCGCCATTGCCGACGTCTTCGACGCGCTCACCTCGGAACGGCCTTACAAAAAACCGCTCCTGTTCGAAGACACGATGAAAATCCTCGAGCAGGGGAGGGGAGTTCATTTCGACCCGAAGCTCCTCGATGCGTTTGCCGTTATCGCCCCCGGACTCCACGAGAAATACGCCGGTCGTGAGGGGGACGACCTCCGGCAGGAACTGGTTGCCGTGGTGGATCGATATTTCTCCGCGGGGATGGAGTCTTTGCATTACGGCGAGGCTGAAGCAGGTACCCCGACGCACCGGGCAACACCCATTCAGGGTGCATCTATCAATTGACGGAGCAAGAACATGAATATCGTGATGAGGGAAAAGGACAAATACGGGGACGCCCCTGTTTTTAAGGACAAATACGGGGACGCCCCTGTTTTTATGCGTTGACTTAGGTCAGAGGAAATCATATTGATCTGCCTCGCAGAGCCCGCATGGACGCTCTGGGTGCTTTGCAACATGTTATTCCATTAAGTTTTCAAGATGGCACTAATCCATGGCCAGTTGGTTAAGCGGCGCATTGCTTCTTTCTTAACAGCCATTTCAGCCAGACCTTTTTCGGCTTGTGTGGTAGCCGCATCAAGAGAATCGAACACACGGTTAGCAAAGTAGTCTCGACGAAGAGTGTTCCATATCTGCTCGGCGGGATTCAGCTCCGGTGAATAGGGCGGCAGCGGCACGAGCGATACGTTCTTTGGTAGCTTGAGTTCTTTGCCTTTATGGGATGAAGCCCCATCCAGTACCATGATGATAAACTCATCGCGGTGGGCCTCGCTAACCTGCGCCAGAAAGATTGACATGTTCTCAGTGTTCATCTTCTCGGCGGTCATGTAGTCCAGGCAGCCATCCCACGGGCTGACCGCGGCATATTCGTAGCGGAACTCCCGGACCAGTGCCAGATTGACTACCGGCCGCTGCGGTGCGGGTGCCCAGCATGCTCGCGGGTCGCTCATTCGTCCAAAGCGAGCCTCATCCTGGAACATCAGGCGAATCGGCAGCCGGTCTATGTTCTGCCGGTTGGCGGCAGCCACCTCTTCGGGCAGTTTTTTTTAAACTCGTCCTGCTTTACCGGATCGCCCTTGGGGTGCTTGGTGTCCGGTTGGACTTTGCGCCAGCCGTGCCGTGCCAACAAGCGATAGGTGGTTGACATCGGAGCATCGTAACCCAACCGTTTGACCAGCGCTGCATGAATGGGAGGAACCGTCAGCACGCCGCCTTCTGAGGCTTTGGCTTCCCATTGGGAAAGCAACTCTTGTTCCTCTTCGATGCTCATGCAGCAGCGGCGACGGCCACCCCATGATCTGGGCGGGGTGTCGTCTTGATTGCGAATACCGTCCCGGTGCCGAAAGACTGTACGACGGCTTGTCCCCAAAATATCAGCCGTCCGATCGGCATCCAGATCAAGTTCAGTTGCCAAGATGACCGACAGCGCCTTGCGAAAATCGGCAACGCTCTTGGTAGTATCGCGCAGTTGCTTGGCCCGGGCAATTTCTTCTTCTCGAATTTGAGCTTTTCTCGCCATGGCTCACCTCCATGGCGAGAATATAGCATAGTGTCATCTTGAATGCAAATTGGAATTATTTATCGTGGCATCGAACGGCGCAAGAGTTATTGGGAGGTCTCCCTCCGCGACGATTTCCTCAAGCGGCTGGAGACGATCTTGGGTGAAACCCAAACCCCCTGTTACGCATGGACCTTATTGCCCAACCACTTCCACCTGCTGCTTAGAACCGGAAGCACCCCCATCGCGCGGGTGGTGAGACAGCTTTTAAGCGGCTACGCCGGAAGGTTCAATCGCCTGCAACGGCGCAGCGGGCAATCGTTTAAAAACCGCTACAAATCCATTCTCTGCCAAGAAGAGCCGTACCTGTTGGAGCTGGTGCGCTACATTCATCTGAATCCATTGCGCACAGGGGGGAAGTCTTTTATGCTACTGGGCCATTCGCAGTTTAGGCATGACGGCGGTGGCCGTATCGAAATTGCTTGGAATCAGCCAGTCGGCCGTAACCCGGGCGGCCTACCGCGACGAAGCCATCGCTGCCGCCAACCATCAGGAGCTGGTTGAGGAGCATAACGCATAAAAACAGGGGCGTCCGTTCGCAGTAACAGCTGTTCATCTTGCGGGTTAGAGTCCCGCCCAAGGAGTTGTCCGTGCGCCTTGGTAGTTCAAGGGAGCGGCGTCCTGGCAACAGGGGGTCGTAAGTTCCCAATTGGCAAAGCAGCAGGCCGTAACGCGAGTGAACCCAGATGTAGCCTCGTTAATGATTCTGAAGATGCCGACCCAGTGGACGCATGGGGAAGGCCGATGCTCAGTGGTTCGGAGAACGGAAGCGACCGCTGAGATCTTCCGGGGTAGCAGGGATGGCATGCTGCGGAAGAGGAGCAGCACAGTGCTGGAGACCCATCTTGGTGATGCCGGAGGGGCATCAACTGCCGCGTATAAGGGAGACCGAAGTCGCGGGGGGCTGTGGTGGGAGTCGGAGGGGTCCATAGTACCGTTTGAGGGTACGGGACAACAAAACCCGGCCTGCGGGAAGAGACCCTGCTTTGTTCGCGCAACTGAAGGGTGGAGGATGAGGGGATTGCAGCGATGCGAACAACCCCGGAAGGCATCAGGACACTGCAGAGGAAGCTGTAGCGCAAGGCCAAGCAGGAACCGGCCGGTCGCTTTCATGCCTTGTATGACAAGGTCTATCGGGCGGACATCCTCAGTCATGCCTATGATCTTGTGCGTGGCAACAAAGGTAGCCCCGGTATCGACGGCGTGAACTTTGCTGACATCGAGGCGAAAGAAGGGGCAGCCGCTTTTGTGGCGGAACTGGCGGAAGCACTGAGAAGCAAGAGGTACAAACCGGATCCGGTCAAACGGGTGATTCCCAAGGACGACGGCAGTCAGCGTCCTTTGGGGATTCCAACCATCCGCGACCGGGTGGCGCAGATGGCTGTCAAGTTGGTCATCGAGCCGATCTTCGAAGCGGACTTCTGCGACAATTCCTACGGATTCAGGCCCAAGAGGTCGGCCCACGACGCCATCGATGACGTGGTGCATACGCTGAACAAAGGGTACAGCGAGGTCATCGACGCCGATATCTCCAAGTACTTCGACACCATTTCCCATGCCAAGCTGATGACCATGGTTGCCGAGCGCATCTGTGACGGCGCGCTGTTGCACCTGATTCAGATGTGGCTTAAAGCCCCGGTCATGGAAGTGGACAAGGATGGCACGAAGCGCACCATCGGCGGTGGCAAGGGCAACCGTGAAGGGACGCCGCAAGGCGGAGTTACAGCAAATCCTTATGCGGATGGGACTGAGCCTCAACGAGGCCAAGACGCAGGTTGTTAAGGCCCACCATGGAAAGTTTAACTTCCTGGGATTTGAGATCTGGATGGCGAAGAGTCGCAGGACCGGGAACTATTATCCCCACGTCCAACCTTCGAAGAAGTCTCTGGAGACGATCAAGGAAAGGTCAGAGATCGGAAGACGGGATACATCCGGTTTGCGGAAAGAGATCTGTACGTCAAGTACGGGCTCTACAAAGTGCTGACGACAGCAGGCTGGACAAGGGCGCATGCCTCGCGGTGAAGAACATCGGAAAGCCGTGTGCGGCAAAACCGCATGCACGGTTGTGTGTCCAGCGAAGGCTGGCGTGTTCAGCAGGTGAAAGCCCTGCCGGGGTAGAAGCCAGAAGCCCCGTAGCTTGGGTAGCAGAGTGGCGGGAAACCAAGACTCTGAAGCCTATCGACAAGGCCATCATAAGGATGGCTGCGAGTCAGCGGGCCGTAACGCAAGTGAACGCACAGGTGGCCCCGAAAGTGCGAAGTCCTGGAGGCTGAGCCCTCAACCGTGGGGTGAAGGCAGCATGGGGCACCGCAGACTGGCTGAAGCGGTGAACCACTCCGGCGGGGTGATAGCGACGGCACGTTGGCAAGGACATGCCGAGCAACTGGAGAAGCCCTCCTCGTCCCGGGGAGAAATCCCTGGAGCAAGGTAGATCCTATAACCGGCAAACCCGGGAAGTGGGTCGAAGGCGAGAGGGTGGCGGATGGGTGTGTAGTAGCGCTGAAGCGGGGTAATGCCCGTGGAGCCAAGGCACCCTGCTGTAGACAATCCTCCGACGACATGGAAGGCAAGGGTGAGATGATAAAGGCGCCCATCTATTTGCAGGACCTGAGAAGGAGGATGTACGTCAAGGCGAAGGCTGATAAGACTTGGCGGTTTTGGGGATTGTACGTTCATGTCTGCAAGAAGGAAACACTTCAGGCAGCCTATGCGATGGCCAAGCATAATAACGGGGCGCCGGGAATCGATGGTGTCACGTTTGAGGCCATTGAAGAAAGAGGAGCTGAAGCCTTTTTGCAGGAAGTAAGGGACGAACTGATCTCCGGCACGTATCGGCCGACTTGGAACCGAAGAAAGGAAATCCCCAAGGAGTCCGGCAAAGTTCGGGTCCTGGGGATACCCACGATACGGGACCGAGTGGTTCAGGGAGCGCTCAAACTCATCCTTGAACCGATCTTTGAGGCAGACTTCCAAGAGGAGTCGTATGGATACCGTCCCAAACGAACCCCCCACCAGGCGTTAGAGCGGGTGGGCAAGGCGGTGGTGCACAACAAAACCAGGGTCATCGATGTCGATTTGAAATCCTACTTCGACATGGTACGGCACGATCTTCTGTTGAAGAAAGTGGCGGAACGGATCGATGACGATCGGGTGATGCACCTGCTGAAGCTGATGCTCAAAGCCAGTGGGAAACGGGGCGTTCCGCAAGGCGGGGTGATCTCGCCGCTGCTCAGCAACATCTATCTCAATGAGGTGGATAAAATGCTGGTGCGGGCCAAAGAGGTGACCCGCCAAGGGAGCTACACGTATATCGAGTACGCCCGATTTGCGGATGACGTGGTGATCCTGATTGACGGATACCGGAAATGGGATTGGCTGGCAAGGGCGGCCTACAAACGGCTTCTTGAGGAACTGACGAAACTCGATGTCCAGCTCAACACCGAGAAGACTCGTATAGTGGACCTGACGCGGGATGAAAGCTTCAGCTTTCTTGGATTTGACCTGTACCGGAGGAAAACCCGACAGGATAAATGGGGAGTGCACATCACGCCGAGAATCAAAGCGCGAAGCGCCCTGCTCAGCAAGCTCAAGGAAGTTTTTAGACGCTTTGTATCCCAGCCTGTAGGGCGGGTGATCGAACTGATAAATCCGATTCTACGGGGTTGGGTCAACTATTTTCGGGTTGGGCATTCCAGTCGGTGTTTTGCCTATGTGAAGGACTGGGTTGAGAAGAAGATACGGCGGCATCTGATGCGAGCGCGAAAACGCAAGGGCTTCGGCTGGAACAGGTGGAGTAGGGGTTGGATATACCAAGGCCTTGGTTTGTATTCGGATTACGGGGTAAGGTACTTCCGGTCGTGAAAGCGCTGCCAGCTTGATAGGTCCCATAACCCTTGGGGTGAAGTCTACAGGAAAGCGTAGTGCGGGAAATCCGCACGCTACGTTTGACGTGGCGGGGGCTGGAAACGGGCCGTAAAGGGAACCGCGCCAGTCCTCGACCCTACTGATGAGGGAGGGCTGATCCACTGCCCCAGCATCCAATTTGTCAGAGTAGTCGCGTGCGACAAAATGGCAGGAGGATATGGGCTTTGATCTGCCCTCTACTCTACCATTAATCTTACAGCGTAAATGGACCACCGAGACCTGGCGGCAGCTCGCGGTGGTCGCCCTGGCGTTTGTGTGTTTCGCCGCGGCCCAGGTTCTCGGCGGCAGCGGGTTTATCGCCTCCTGCACCGGCGGCATTCTCTTCGGGGCGTTGGCGAAAGAACACAAGCACGATCTGCTGCGCGCGGCCGAGGGCGCCGGCGACACGCTGTCCCTCGCCACTTGGATGTCTTTCGGGGCGGCCGTCGTCGGGCAGGTCATCGGGAAATTCAGCTGGCCGATCCTGATGTATTCCATCCTCAGCCTGACCGTCGTTCGCATGTTGCCGGTATACTTGTCGCTTGCCGGTTCGAGCCTGAAACCGGGCAGTCGGCTCTTCCTCGGGTGGTTCGGCCCGCGCGGTCTTGCCACCGTCGTGTTCGCCGTCATCGTCCTGAACCATCATCTTCCGGGCGGGCAGGAGCTGGCGCTGACGGCAGCCTGCACGGTGATTTTGAGCATCCTCGCGCACGGATTCAGCGCGAATCCGCTTGCGGCGTCACTGGGTGCAAGGGAGGTTTCAAGAGTAGAATGATTGAATGGAGGGTTGGGATAACAAAATGGTTTCCTGTCACGATGTCACGATGATAGGATTGATAGTAAACGGTTGTTGTTGTATAAAAAACGCTCATCTTCCATTTCAATCAGAAAGTTTGACCGCAAAGGGGGCAACGTGAAAGGCAAATCCGTTTTTATCCTGATGGTTCTGGTTTCCGCATTCGGTTTGGCGGGATGCACGGAGGAAAAGAAGGCCGTCGGCACCGCCCCCGCCGCCGGAGGTGGAAGTGGCGGAGGTCATTCAGAAGGACGTCCCGGTCTTCAGCGAGTGGGTCGCCTCTCTGGACGGGATGGTGAACGCCTCCATTCTCGCCCAGGTGCAGGGCTATCTCATCAGGCAGAACTACAAGGAGGGTGATTTCGTCAAGAAGGGCGCCCTTTTGTTCGAGATCGACCCGCGGCCGTTCCAGGCGGCAGTGGACGAGGCCAGGGCCGGCATGGCCAAGCAGCAGGCGGTGCTGCAGACCTCCCAGGCCAACCTGAAGCGGATCCTGCCGCTGGCGGCGGCCAACGCCGTCAGCCAGAGAGACAAGGACAACGCCGTCGGTCGGTGCAGAGCGCCGAAGCCCAGGTGCTGGCGTCCCAGGCGCAGGTGCGCAAGGCCGAGCTCGACCTGGGTTTCACGAAGATCGCATCCCCCATTGACGGCATCGCCGGCGCGGCCAAAGCCCAGATGGGCGATCTGGTCGGCACCCCCCAGGCAATGGTGCTGACAACGGTGTCCACCGTCAACCCCATCAAGGCCTACGTGCCCATCAGCGAGCGCGAATACCTGCAGGCGGTCGAGAAGTCCAAGCAGGGGCAAAGCCAGATGCCGAGAAGACGGCCTTCGATCTGATCCTGGCCGATGGCAGCACCTGGCCTAAGAAAGGGACGTTTTCCTTTGCCGACCGCCAGGTGGAGTCCCAGACCGGCACCATCCGGGTGGCCATCCTGTTTCCCAACCCCGAGAACCTCCTGCGGCCGGGGCAGTTCGCCAAGGTGCGCGCGCTGATGAAGACGGAGAAAGGCGCGATTCTGGTGCCGCAGCGCGCGGTCGGCGAGCTTCAGGGCAGCTACCAGGTGGCGGTGGTGGATGCCGACAACACGGTGCGCATCCGCGGAGTCACGGTCGGCGAGCGCATCGGGAACCTGTGGGTCATCCGGGAAGGGCTAAAGGCAGGCGATCGGGTGGTGGCCGAGGGGACCCAGAAAGTGGGCAACGGGGTCAAGGTGACACCCAAGCCCTTCACGCCGAAGGCATAGACAGGGCGCTGGGATGCGCCTCCGAACAGGTTCAATTTTTATTTGTGGGAGCGGCATCTTGCCGCGATTCAATCGTGGCTGGACCCCGGCTTTCGCTGGGGCAGGCGCCACTCCCACAATAAATAACCACCCATTTGCGTTACAGGAATCAAGCCCGACTCACTTAACCATTGAAAGGTTGATTTATGGCAAAGTTCTTCGTCAACCGTCCGATCGTGGCGATCGTGATTTCCATCTTCTTCGTCATCGTGGGTATCGTGGCGATCCTGGGGCTGCCCATCGCCCAGTACCCTGATATCGTCCCGCCGGAGATCTACATCAACACGACCTACGTCGGCGCCGACGCGCAGACCGTGGAGCAGTCGGTGGCCACCCCCATCGAGCAGGAGATGAGCGGGGTGGACAACATGAACTACATGTACTCGCTCAATGCCAACAACGGCGAGTTGAAGCTGTACGTGAACTTCGACGTCAAGACCGACCCCAACATCGACCAGGTGCTGACGCAGATGCGCAAAGCCCAAGCGGACTCGAAGCTGCCCGCCGAGGTGCGCGACTACGGGGTCACGGTCAAGAAGTCCACCTCCTCGCCGCTCATGCTGGTGGCGCTCTCCTCGCCGGGCGGGAGCTACGACGCGACCTTCCTGGCCAACTACGCCTACATCAACCTGAACGACCAGATCACCCGGGTGCCGGGGGTTGCGAGCGTCACCGTCTTCGGCGCCGGGCAGTACGCCATGCGCCTGTGGGTGAAGCCGGACCAGCTCGCCAAGTTGAACATCACCGTTCCCGAGATCGTGGATGCGATCAAGAAGCAGAACACGGTCAACCCGGCCGGCCAGGTGGGCGGCGAGCCCGTGCCGGCGGGCCAGGAGTTCACCTACGCCATCCGCGCCCAGGGCCGGCTGGAGGACCCGGAGGAGTTCGCGCGGATCGTGCTGCGGGCCAACCCGGACGGCTCGCTGGTGCGGTTGAAGGATGTGGCGCGTATCGAGTTGGGCTCCCAGACCTATGCGATGTCCGGCCGGTTGAACGGGAAGGCCGCAGCCGTGCTCGCCCTCTACCAGCTGCCCGGGTCGAACGCGATCGCGGCCGTGGACGGCGTCACCCGGTTGATGGAAGAGGTGAAGAAAAACTTCCCGTCCGACCTGGAGTACAGCATCCCCCTGGACACGACCCAGTCCGTGCGCGAGGGCATCAAGGAGATCCTGAAAACTCTGTATGAGGCGCTGATCCTGGTGATCATCGTGGTGTTCATCTTCCTGCAGGGCTGGCGCGCCACCCTGATCCCGGCTCTGGCGGTGCCGGTTTCGCTGATCGGCACCTTCGCCATGTTCCCCCTGCTGGGGTTCTCCATCAACACGATTGCCCTGATGGGCCTGGTGCTGGCCATCGGGCTCGTGGTGGACGACGCCATCGTGGTGGTGGAGGCGGTGGAGCATCACATCGCGCACGGGCTCTCGCCCAAGGAGGCGACGGTCAAGGCCATGGAGGAGGTCTCCGGGCCGGTGGTGGCCATTGCGCTGGTGCTCTCGGCGGTGTTCCTGCCGACCGTATTCATTCCCGGCATCACGGGCAAGCTCTACCAGCAGTTTGCGGTCACCATCGCCATCTCGGTCATCATCTCGGCCTTCAACGCCCTGACCTTGAGCCCGGCCCTGTGCTCCTTGATCCTGAAGCCCAAGAAAAAGACCCGCGGCCCTCTGGGGGCATTCTACCGCGGGTTCAACAGCGTCTTCGGCAAGGCCACCAACGGCTACGTGACGGTCTGCGGGTGGTTCATCCGCAAGGTGGCCATCAGCCTGCTCGTGCTCGTTCTGATGACCGCGGCGACCGGAATGATAGGACGGCTGGTCCCCAGCGGGTTCTTGCCGGAGGAGGACCAGGGATACCTGTATGCCAACGTGCAGTTGCCGAATGCCGCATCCTTACAGCGCACGGACGCCGCCACCAGCGAGATTGAGAAGATCATCATGGAGACCCCCGGGGTGCAGTACTGCACCACCGTGGTGGGCTATAGCCTGCTCTCCGGGGTGACGAACACCTATAGCAGCTTTTTCTTCATCACCCTGAAACCCTGGCACGAACGCAAGAGCCCGGAGGAAAAATACGAGGCCATCATGGCGAGCCTCAACCGGCGCATGGGCCGGATCCCCCAGGGGGTCGCCTTCGCCTTCTCGCCGCCGGCCATCCCGGGCATCGGCACCTCGGGCGGCGTGACCTTCATCCTGGAGGACCGCTCCGGCAAGGACATCGCCTTCCTGTGGGAGAACACACAGAAATTCATGGCAGAGGCCAAAAAACGGCCGGAGATCGCGCGGGTGACCACGACCTTCCTGCCCACGGTTCCGCAGATCTTCGTGGACGTCGACCGCGACAAGGTGCTCAAGCAGGGGGTCGACCTGAACCAGGTTTACCGCACTCTGCAGGCCTTCATGGGCGGCTACTTCATCAACTACTTCAATCGCTTCGGCCGCCAGTGGCAGGTGTACGTGCAGGCCGAAGGCGAGTACCGCACGCAGGTTGACCAGCTGGGTCAGTTCTACGTGCGCAACGCCGCCGGGGAAACGGTGCCGCTTTCCGCCGTGACCTCGACCGAGCAGCGCTCCGGGCCGGAGTTCACCATGCGCTACAACCTCTACCGCTCGGCCCAGCTTAACGTCGTCTCAGCTCCGGGCTTCAGCTCGGCCCAGGCCATGCAGGCGCTGGAGGCGGTGTTCGCCGCCAGCATGCCGCGGGAGATGGGCTTCGACTATCTCGGCATGAGTTACCAGGAGAAGAAGGCCCTGGAGGGCGTGCCGGTGTCGGTGATTTTTGGTCTCTCCATGCTCTTCGTCTTCCTGATCCTGGCGGCCCAGTACGAGAGCTGGTCGCTGCCCTTCAGCGTCCTGCTGGCTACCCCGGTCGCGGTCTTCGGCGCCTTTGCCGGTATTTTTCTGCGCCATATGGAGTTCAACCTCTACGCGCAGATCGGGCTGATCATGCTGATCGGGCTGGCGGCCAAGAACGCGATTCTCATCGTCGAGTTCGCCAAGGTGGAATATGAAAAGGGGAAATCGGTCGCGGAAGCAGCGCTCGAGGGCGCGCGGCTGCGGCTGCGGCCGATCCTGATGACGAGCTTTGCCTTCATCCTGGGCTGCGTGCCGCTCGCGATCGCCTCCGGCTCCGGCGCCGTCTCCCGCCAGGTGATGGGCACCGGGGTTATCGGCGGCATGCTCACGGCGAGCTTCATCGCCATTTTCCTGATACCGATGTGCTTCTACGTCGTCGAGAAGCTCAGCCATCGGGGGGATTCGGCCAAGGCCCACACCCCAGCCCCGGATCCACAACAGATGAGCCAGAAGGGAGGGGAGCATGCTTAAACGGATCCTGTGCTGCGGCGTCTTGCTCGTTTTGACCGGCTGCATGACGGTCGGCCCGGACTACAAACGTCCGGCCATCGACACCCCCGCGGCCTGGCGGTTCGAGGAGAAGGATGTCCGGGATCTCGCCAACACGGCCTGGTGGCAGCAGTTCAACGACCCCGTGTTGAACGGGCTGGTCGGCACCGCCTTGAGCAGAACAAGGACCTGCTGATTGCCACGGCCCGCATCGAGGAGTTCTTCGGCCGGTATTTTTCAACCCGTGGGGATCAGTTCCCGTCCGCCGGCGGCAATGCCGACGCTTTTCGCCAGCGGCTGAGCAAAAAGGCTTTAGCCGCTTCGACGGCAAGGACAATCCCTACAACCAGTACGAGGCGTTCCTCAACGCCGGCTGGGAGATCGACTTCTGGGGCGAGTACCGTCGGGCGACCGAGGCGACCCGCGCCGAATTGATCGGCACCGAGGAGGGCCGGCGCACCGTGGTGCTGACGCTGGTCAGCGCGGTGGCGGCCGCTTACGTGGACATCCGGTCGCTGGACAAGCAGCTGGAGATCACCCAACGCACGGCGGAGAGCCGCAAGGGCACCCTGGAGTTGTTCCAGCTGCGCTTCCAAAACGGAATCATCTCCGAAGTGGACTTGAGCCAGGCGGAGTCCGAGTACGAGGACGCCCAGGCGCGCATCCCGGACATCGAGCGCGCGATCGGCCAGACGGAAAACGCCCTGAGCGTGCTCTCGGGCCGACCAGGTGCCATCCCCCGCGGCTTGCCCCTCGATGCACTGATCCTGCCGGCGGTGCCGGCCGGGGTGCCGTCCGAACTGCTCGAACGGCGGCCGGACATCCGCCAAGCCGAGCAGTTGCTGATCGCTGCCAACGCCCGCATCGGTGTCGCCAAATCGCTGTACTTTCCGACGATCTCCCTTACGGGCGCCTTCGGCACGGTGAGCACCGACTTGTCGAATTCGTTCACCGCTGCCTCCCGGACCTGGAATTTCGGCGTCCCGCTGAGCGTGCCGCTTTTCACCGCCGGGCGCATCGGCGGCGAGGTCAAGGCCACCGAGGCCGCTCAGCAGCAGGCCCTCTACGGCTACCAGCAGACTATCCAGAATGCTTTCCGCGAAGTCGACGACGCACTCCTCGACCGCAGCAAATCCGGACAGCGCCTGGATGCCCTGAGCCGGCAACTCAAAGCCCTGAACAATTATGCACGACTGGCGCGCATGCGCTACGACGAGGGCTACACCAGCTACCTGGAGGTGCTCGACGCCGACCGCAGCCTGTTCAACGTCGAACTGGCCCACACCACCACCAAGAACGTGCTCTTCCGTTCGCTGATCAACATCTACAAGTCCATGGGCGGCGGCTGGGTGGACCAGGCCGAGCAGGGTATGCCAGCCCCAGCCGGTGATGGAGGCAGGTTTTATCCCCTGATAGAGTCTGTGCGGCGGATGGCAAAGCGAGCTGATGCGCTTCTTCGTGACCGGTGCCTACTATGCCCCTGACTCCAACATCGACTTCTACAAATAGGAAGCCGTGTTCGGCCTGGACGGCGTGGCGTTCCGCTGGAAGTGAAGCCGTTCGAAAGCGGGCAGCTTCACCACCGGTCGCTTTCTTTCCTTAAGTTGCCAGCTGAAATCTTGCTTCAACGATGGTCCACGGTACTTCTATTTCATTATCTTCAGTTCGATCAATCAGCCCCAGGTTCTTCAAGAGACGCACATCCGTGTGGACATTTTTACAATCCCGGCTCAATTCATTTGCCAGGCCACGGATGGTCATCGGCCCAATTTTATGAAGTGTTTTAAGCAATATCCATCGTCCGGGAGTAAGCGTCTTAAAAAGTGTCTCTAAATTTTCGAAGTTAAGTTTATGCTCAGCCGCGACGCTCTTTCCTTGTTCAGCCCGTTTTCCATGCGCCGATATAATATTTTGGCAATAGACAACGCTGCAGTATTCACAGCGAAGGGCAATCTACCCAGGCAAGGGCAGCGGGAAAGAGATTACCTCCCTCAGGATCGGTTTGACATGAACACCCCGACGGAGGTAAAGATAAGATGTGTGGAGCTGATCTGTAATGATTTTGGATTGTTGTGTATTTTATTGCATCCGACGTATCACCGAAGCCCCGACTCTTTGATACTAATCAGCCTCCTTATCTGCCGGCATTCGCGATTATGTTTGGCAAAAACTGAATTGGGTGAGTATATTGATTTTATACTTTTGCACGTTTAATCAGTGGAGTTCACGGCGCGTACTTTGATCTCAGGAGCTTTTATGCTGCTACGTTACTTTTTTCTCCTGCCACTGCCTAGTCTTTGACCTTAACTGCCGTCGGCTGTCAGGACCAGAAGGCGCAAAGCGCCACCTCCATGGCAAACCCCATCCGGATGAAATCGGCCAACTTGGCGGTAGCATTAATTAGAATTGCTGAACATGGAGACAAGGAGACCTGGTTGAGGACCCGGTTGGCGTGAATATGCCGATGGGAATCGAAAACATCAGTGCGAGCGCCCTCACAGTTCAAAACGTCAAACTGTTGAACCAGGACGGAGTCTATGTCGATTCTGCCTCGGCCTATGAACAAATTACTGCACCACCGGATGTCGGCGCCGAACTGGCTGGCGATGTTGCCGAGAGGGCAGCAGGTATGGCCGCGGGACAGATCATTCCCTTCGGCGGTCAAATCTTCAGCGTGCTTTCAAGCGCTGTATCGGCGGCATCTGACGGGGCAAATGCGAATGCGAAACGTGTTTTTGTTTTTGCGCGTGCTGAAAAATGTCGAGCTTGCGCCCACCGGGAAGGTGGAACGCAGTGCTTTCTTGCCGAATATCACGGAGGCTAAGGTGCTGGTCCTGGACTATGCCCAAGAGGGCAAACCATATCGCATCGAAATCCCCTTACCGATGCAGGAACCATAACGTCTCGTGGAATATCGAAATTTAGATTCCCAAAAAAAGTACGGTGTCACATTTCGATCATCAAGGAAAGCAAAGTGGAGGCTGACATGACAAAGGTCAAAAGGTGGTCTTATCTCGCGTTAGCCAGCATCCTTTTCCTTGGGCCTGCTGAGCCCGCCTTGGCTCAGACCACAGAGCCCATCTTGCGGTTGGAGGTGGGCACGCACAACGCCGGTATTTGGGCTATCGCCATTGACCCCTCCAACCGCATCCTGGTGACCGCTCGGCGGACAAGACGGGCTCGGTATGGGAGCATCTCGGCAGCGGGGAGCTGCTGCGCATCCTGCGCCCACCTGCGGGCGCAGGGGAAGAAGGGCAAGTTTTCGCCGTGGCCCTATCGCCGGACGCAGAGACCGTAGCCTGTGGGGGCCGAACCGGTTCTCTGCAACAAAGTGATGCCTGCGTTTACCTGTTCGACCGTACCACGGGCACTCTCACCCGTCGTCTTGGAGGACTGCCCGGATACGTCCAGCACCTTGCATATACATCGGATGGTCGATTTCTCGCGGTCACGATGGGAAAGGGCGGCATTCGGCTTTACCGCCTCCCGGACTACGCGTTTGTCGCGGAAGACTCGGACTACGGGGGCCTGTGTCGGTGGGCAGTGAGCGATCCCACCGGTTCTCGGTTGGCCACCGGGTGCTATGACGGGTTCATCCGCCTTTACGATCTATCCGGTTTGACGGCCGGGGACGCCTCTTCCCCCAGGCCGGTCACGCCGGTATCCAAGCTCCAGCCTCCTGGAGGCCCGGGCCGAACGGGCTGGCCTTCTCGCCCGATGGCGCACAACTGGCGGTAGGGCAACACTGGAGCCCCAAGGTGGACGTGTTGGAGGTCGAGGGCAATGTCCTGCAGCATGCATACTCGCCGGATACGACGGGAGTTCGAGGCATGACCGGCACTGACCTGAGATCGGTGGCATGGTCCTCAGACGGCCGATTCCTGTACGCCGGAGGGTACTATGTGGTCAAGGGCGTTTACCAGGTCCGCAAGTGGGCCGACGGGGGACGGGGTGAATACAGGGACTTGCCCATGAGCGCTCATCTGCCCTTCTTTCAGTTGCTGACACTCAGGGCGGGCGGAATCGCCTACTGTTCACGCGACGGATCCTTCGGCGTGCTCAACGATCGGAGCAGGCCGCCGTCCGGGGCCTCCGGGCTATTCCCATCCACGCTGGCAATCATGAGGGGTTCCTGCTCTCCCCGGACGACTCGGGGGTCCAGTTCGGGTATGAACGGCACGGCAAGTCACCCGCGATTTTTTTGGTGAACGAGCGGCGGCTCACGGAGGG